>DASUNP010000009.1:0-132899 GCA_036277095.1 Blastocatellia bacterium | reverse complement strand
GCGCTGGCCCGACTGCGAGACGAACATCGTCAGGTCGAACATCGAGGCAGCCGTGTCGAGCTGCAAGAGGCCGAGCTCTAGCCCGCCCAGGCTGAGGTGGGCCTGCGGCAGGTTCTGCAGCACGAACATCGCCTGCACTATTGGGCTCCTGCTCAAGTCTCTTTCACTCTCTATCTCTTCGACCAACCGCAGGAAGGGATACTCCTGATGCTCAAAAGCAGAGAGGACTGTACGGCGCACTTGATCTAAGAAGGCTTCAAAGCTCGGGCCTTTTGAAAAGTGCGCTCGCAATGCCAGCACGTTTACGAAGTAACCTACTAACTGTCGCAATTCCGTCCGGTTTCTCCCTGAGACAGGAGAGCCGATCAGAATCTCTTTTTGGCCCGTGTACCGGTGAAGTAATACCTGGAAGGCTGCAAGTAAAACCATGTAGAGAGTGGCGTCGTTAGACCGGGCTAGCGCTTTCAGCTTCTCAGCCAGCTCATCTCCAATTTCCAGGTGCTCAATCGCGCCTCGAAAAGTTTGAGATGCGGGACGTGGACGATCTGTAGGTAGATTCAACACGGGCAATTCCCCCGCAAGTTGATTCCGCCAGTACGCGCTCAACCGCTCACCCTCCGGGCCAGCAAGCATCTCTGTTTGCTGGCGTGCATGGTCCGTATATCGGGTCGTAAGAGGTGGGAGGGCTGCGCCCCCTGCACCAAAGGCTTCCGCCTCATAAAGGATTCCCAATTCGCGCGCCAGTACCGTCAGCGACCAGTAGTCCGATATTATGTGATGCACGACGATCAACAGGGTGTGACTTTGTTGAGCGCGAGTCAACATGGTTACTCGCATCAAAGGATGCTGCTGTAAATCGAACGGGCGCCGTGCGATCTCGACCAGCCGGGCGTTAAAGAGCTCATCGCTCAAATGAGAAGCATCTTCTACGACGAAGTGAACGCCTGCTTGTCCGTGAATGCGCTGGACGGGTTTACCCTGGTGAGCAAAAAACGAAGTCCGCAGCGATGCGTGGCGATTCACCAGCGATTGAAATGCTCTGCGAAGCGAGGCTATATCTACGCCAACCGGTATCTCTGCGCTCACCGCAACGTTGTAAGCCGCACTTTCCGGCGCAAGTTGATGTAGGAACCAGAGCGCCTCTTGCCCTTTAGTCAGCGGGTAATCACCAGACTCTTCACCGACCGGCTGAGACAGAGATGGCGCAGAGCGTGTCGTTTGCATCTGCGCTGAGATTTCACATGCAAGCTCGGCGACGGTGATGCCCTCCATGAGAGTCACCATCGGGAGCGATAGGCCGATATTAGTTTCAATGTCCTGTGTAAGCTGAATGACTTGGAGTGAGTCTAACCCTAGGCGACTAATCGGCTGGGTCGCGTTTATGCTTGAAGGCTCGACGCCGAGCGTTGCCGCGAATCGTGACTTCAGCCAGGCAGTTATCGACTCCGCATCTTGAGCGGGCGCTGTCGGCGACCCGGTCGCTTCACCTTCCTGCGCATCGGCGGCCCGCCATTGCGCCAGCACGTCAAAGCTTCCTTCGAGGAATGTTGAGCGACAGGCGTGTCGTTGAACCTTGCCGCTGGACGTTTTCGGAATTTGATGCGGTTTAGTCAGTAAGACCGCGTGGGCCTGTATCTCATGCTCTTGGGCGACCGCCTGGCGGATTGATTGAATCACTGCGTCCAGATCAATCTGCTTGTTACGTCCTACTTCCTGTACTACAACGAGTTTCTCTTCGCCCGCGTCCTCGACACAGAAAACGGCAGAGCCACCCGGTCTGAGGCCAGTGTGACAACGCTCGACAGTCGCCTCTATGTCCTGCGGGTAATGGTTCAGCCCGCGGATGATTATCAGGTCTTTAATCCGACCCGTGACGAATAACTCTCCGTTATGCAAGAAGCCGAGGTCGCCCGTGCGCAGAAACGGGCCTTCACCTGTATCGGCCAGCCTGGCTTGAAACGTCTCCTCCGTCTGTTCGGGCCGATCCCAATAACCTTTGGCTATGCTCTGACCCGAAATCCAAATTTCTCCTACTTCGCCCGGCTCACATCGGGTCAAAGATTGAGGATGAGCGATGACTATCTTCAGATCGGCAGGGGGTTGGCCGGAAGAGACCAATGTGATGTCGCCCTCACCGATTGATTCAGACTCAACGACACGGTTGAGTTCGAGCCGTTTGGCGTCGATAGACTTTACGGCAGGCAGCGCGGCCCTGGGAGTGCCGGAAACCAGCAGCGTCGCTTCGGCCAGGCCGTAGCAGGGCGAGAAAGCTTCGCGACGAAAACCACAAGGGCCGAACCTGGCGGCGAACCTGTCGAGCGTCTCTCTGCGAACTGGCTCGGAGCCATTGAAAGCGACTCTCCAACTGCTTAGATCAAGCTCTGCTAATTGGTCTTCGGCTATCTTGTGGGAGCATAGGTCGTAGGCGAAATTCGGACCCCCGCTAGTGGTTGCGCTGTAACTTGAGATGGCCTTGAGCCATCGGAAGGGACGCTGCAAGAAGCTGACAGGCGACATCAGTATGCACGAAGCACCTATGTAAAGCGGTTGCAGCACGTTTCCTATCAAACCCATGTCGTGATAAAGAGGCAGCCAGCCTACTATGACGGATTGCTCATCCTGCCCGAAAACGTTTTGAATCATTCGCTGGTTGTGCAGAAGATTGCCATGAGTGACCATCACGCCTTTTGGCGCGGAGGTAGAGCCGGAAGTGTACTGAAGGAAAGCCAGGGTCCCTGTCCCCAGATCAGGCTCCTGCCATTGATCCGCCAGTTGGGGGTCTATCTCATCGGTCGCCAGCAGCTTCGGCGATTTCGGCCCGAGAGATTCGACAAAGACAATTTCGGGCCTGAGCGAGACTGACGACTTGGTGAGCGCCAGCGTAGCTTGCGAATCCGCGACGATGCCATGAAGACGAGCCAGACTCCGATTGAGCCGTGGGGGATAAGTCGGCACGGCAATTACGCCCGCGTATAGGCAGCCCAGGAAGGCAACTATATAGTCGACCCCTGGGGGGTATAACAGTAAGGCCGGCTTGCCACTCGCGCCCATGCTCTGAAGGCTGGCGGCAATCGACCGAGCCCGCTGGTCTAACTCGCTGTATGTGATGCAAGCCTCTTGCGCCTCCCCCTCCGGCAAGAAGGTATAGGCTCGCTTGTCAGGTTGTTCGGTCGCTCTCAAACGGAGGACATCTACTAAACTACCGGGCTCCGAACCTTTCATAGAGAACGCCTCAGTGTGGATGTGTGATGATGTGCCCAAGATTCAGTCCTGTCGCGGGCGACCGAATGCAAGGCTCTGCCCTAGCAAATAATGTCGAATTCGCCAGAGCACAATTCACTCGGCAATGCCGGCGTCTAGGATGGACTTCTATGAGGTGACGATAGCGCGCAGTCGATGACCGGCGACGTTTTATTCGGCGCCAGCTGCCTGCGCAGTATCGTAGAGGGGCACTTCAAACTTCAGCGAGTTTTTGCAGAAGTCAACCCATTCGGGGCTCGTGTTGTCAAATAGGATATTCTCGTCTATAAAAATGCCGTCTGTTACTACGAAATTCTCCTGAAGGTATACATAAGAATCGTCGGCCAGCTCTCTTTGGATTTCCACTTCTTTCCCGTCCATCTGTTTTTTTTCTTTTCTCGCGTTTTGAGAGTTTTCTGTCCAGCCCTCAAAGGCGCGTAAATCCTGAAGCGCATAAGCCTTGCAGTACCTGCCCATTCTTGCCATCGTTTCTTCTCCTCATTTCAGTTGGATATTTTAGAAAGACCCTTGCTCAAAACATGAAAGACTTACTGACCAGCGTCGAATCCGTGTAATAGATCGGCGTTGGCATAATATGGCCCGGTCTAGCGTTGAAATTCGCACCCGGTATCTCGGGAAGTCCAAACGATTGATCTATCACTCTGATCTTCAACGTTTGGGAAGGCGTGGTTTCCAGGTTAAGTTCTACCCCGCCCTTAGGTAGAGCATAATAACGCAGGCCCCACTGATTCGCGCCCCCGGGCGGGGGGGAACCGCTGCTGTCGCCTATGCGCTTCCCATTGACGTATGCATTCAGGACCCTTGCGTCCGTCTCAAGGAAGACCGATATGGTCGGCGATAGCCGGGCCGATGTGATGCGAAACTTCAGCGTCCTCACCTCTGCGTTTCTGCTTTCGCCGAGCAATTCGACCTCGGGCGGCGCAAGAGAGGCCGAAGGCGCGGGTGCCTTGAGAAACTGTCTGGAACTCAAAGGAAAGAATTCCGGCAGCGTAGTATTCGTCACACCCGATGAGAGAAACTGAGAGGTCCATTCATCCACTCTTTGATCCGTGCTGGCCCAGATTGATTCTCCGGCGTCGGCGTTCAGAGCATAGAATATGCTGTCGGTCATAGGGTGCTTGTTGTCATAACCGGCCGTTAAGCTCCCGATGCCAATAAAGACTATGCCCGCCAATGCCGCGGCTGCCGGGAACAGCCATCCGAATCGGCTAGTCGCTATATCGATATGCGGGATCAACAGCCCGAGCAACAACATCAGAAAGACTATCACTGCCCCGATCAGTTGTATGGTGAGGGCTAAAAAGAGCTGATGAATCAAGGGCGAGAATAATATGATCGCGGGGATGGCGCATAGGGAGATGACAGCAAGACGGACCCACAGTTTAGAGTCTTGATCTTTAGAAATCAGCAGAAACCCGAGTGCTATGCTGCTAGCCAGCAGCGGCCAGGTGAATAGATAACTCCCGCCGGGCAAAAACAGGCTCGCCGCCATCATAAGCGCGAGCCACCATACCATTGCCCCTGCCATCAGGTCCAGCAGGCCTATCTTTTTGCGGTACAGGATATGGAGCGCCGATGCGACGGCAAGGGCGAGGGTTATAGAGCCTATCAGGTAAAGGTGGCTATTGTAAGGATTATTCCAAGGATACGATGCAAAGCCGCCGTGTAACGCGCTTGTTAACCACCAGACTGCCGTCACAACCAGCAGAGCGATGGTGCTGCTAAAGAGGAACGCCAAGAATGCCAGAACAACTCCGCCTATTGTCAGGCGCTTCCTTCTAAGTCCTATGGCTAGTACCGTTGCAAATAATAGGAACACTGCGGCGGCGAGAGGAATAATTGCGGCGTCCGAATAATGAACGAGCAACGACCCGAGAAGATTAAAATAGACGGCTTGGTTGGCTCTGGTGCTGTCGAGGCTCACGTTTCCAAAATGCCGGGCCAGCGCCAGCATATAAGAGCCTTGATGTTGGAGGCTCTGCTCGTCAATGCTTGCCAGGTCGTCGATCTGCGTGTGGTAATGATTAAGCCCATCAATGTAGGCAAAGTTCAGCCCTGACAATCCGGCGGATTTAAGAACGGTCAGATCCGTATCATTCGGCAATCGTTTATAAATCTCGTAAGAGAGCGAGTTTGCAATCGGGTAGGGAGCGCTTTGAGCAAACTGGCTGATGAGCCACCCGTTATCGGGACTCGTTTCAAACATTATCGCCGGACCAGTCTTTCCACGCGCCTCAAAATTAAGCACGACTCCGGCATCTTTCGCCCAGGGATGCTCATCGACGAACGCCCTCGCTCCTAGAAGACCGGCCTCTTCTCCGTCGGTGAACAGAAAGATGACATCATTTCTTAGCTGCGGACCCTGTCTCAAAGCTCGCAAGCTTTCGAGCATCGCAACCACAGCCGACCCATCATCACTCGCTCCAGGACCGGTCGGCACCGAATCGTAATGCCCCGCGATTAATACTGCCTTCCCGCCCTCGGTCCCCTTTAATCTCGCAATTATGTTCTCTACGCTGCCCGAGATAAACGGGGGGAGTGAATTAGAGGCTACGGCGGTTGTTTTTTGAATTTCGGGCGCAAGCCCCAACGCGGATAGCTCTTTCACAATGTAATCGCGAACACTGTCATGTTCCGGAGAACCTAAAGGATGCGGCCGCGCGGCAATTACTTGAAGGTGCCGCATAGCGCGGGCCGACGAGAACTGATCCGCAGCCGCAGTGTCGGGCACAGCGCGAGGCGCGGACTGCGAGTAAACCGCTACCGCTGCAACGACAAAAACAAAGAGCAGCGAGAGCAAAGCCCATATCGAACGCGGGCTTGTAACAGCAATGGCCGAGGTCGCTTCCTTATATGCTTGAGCCATCAGTTAATACTACCTTTAGGGGTTTCCACGGGCCGGTATCTCGAACGAGAAGCCGCCCTCCTAGTAATTTGGCCGACCGCTCTTACCACAGCCTCCATTTGAACAGGCTACCGCCTATACATGTTAAACCCGAAGGAAGCCGCTTAGCGGCAGAAGATTTGCATCTCAAGAGAGGAGAGAAACGCCCTTACCTCGCAAGATGCAGGCGCTAAGTTCTCTCGGTTTTATAGCCGGCTCCAGGCTGATTGCCTGATGGAATTCATCGCGAGCATAAGATGCAAGATCCCGGCAAATAAGGAGATAATTAAGGTGGGCCGCGTAAGTAGCCAGGGTCCCGGCATTCATAGTAAGACCCTAACCCGGCGTACAAATTGTCTGGTTGCGCGCAGGTATAGTCAAGGTGTAGACTGAGCATACTTCACACTCCCTTTTTTGGGTTTGTGTAAGGGGCAAGACAGACTTCGACCTCGCAAGTTTAGGCTGTCTTGCCATTTCCATCTGTAGCTATGGATACATACTACCTCTACTAGAGAATCAATTTAAGTGCACGGTGAGGGTAAACAAGCCAATTCACTCAGGTAAAGAGATACTTCTCGGCAAGAGACGCTGGAATCGTTCCAGGGCCAATCGCCGTAGCAGGTCGGATATGAGTAAATTTATCTATTATTTTACGAACTAATGACTTAAACTTGGCGGAATACGATCGATTGTCTGTCCTGCGGACAGGGTTAAAATCCCGGCCTAGCCACGGCTTTGAGTTTCGCCCCCCCGAGAGGTTGCTCGAGAACAGTATTGAGCCATTGAGATTCATGATGGGGAGCCTTTCTATCACTTCACCTCGACTCTTCTCTTGGCCGATTTGATCCTGACAACTACCTATGAGACAAATTGAACAATCCGCGCTAATTGCCCGGCGCTTCTTTCCATATTAGAGTCCACTCGGAGAATCCTATCCATCGGAAAGAACGAACGAGACGCCTGATTGTTCAAATTAAAGACGCTGTGATCTTGCTCACAGATTCTAGCACACAGTTTTGCCAAAGTCACTCCAAAATAATCGAGCCAGGAGTAAATACGATGTGGCCGATAATCGCTCAGGCAAAAGGGCTATGGGCACGACCAGCACGAACGACGAGCCGCTTATAAAGGCGGCTAAAGCCGACACAAAAACCGACCGAACAGCCGCATCATTAACGGACTCGACGGCAAGCGCAAGTGTGCCCCGTGGTATCGGATCCGGGCAGGCTAAACTAACTGCCTGCGCTGGCCTCCACCTTGGCCAGGCGACCTTGCCCTTCGAGAGTGCTAAGATCTATATCGGCGATGCACTTAACCTTCACATAATCCAGCGTGAGCCCGCCTTCGACATGCACAGACCCTTTTCCGTTCTCGAAATCAGCTTCGCTGAAATCGCAGTTCTCGCGGTCCAGTCTCATGCCCAGTTCGGTCCCGCCCTTCGTATCCTTGAACTTAACGTGGACGTAATCCCTGTCTATCGCCTCTTTGAACAGTTTCACCGTTTTCTCCGGGCGCAGGCCAACCTCGACCGGGTGCGTGCCTTCACACAGGCGGTCGACCAGGCTTTTTTCTTTGGGCCTGTCGGGATCAGTTGGCGGCTGCGGAGGAGGATTGTTGGCCATCTCTTCCATCTTCTTCCGAAGGCTAAGCGGCCTCATGTCGGTCCAGACTTCTTTGATGTAGGCAAGGCATTCGGCCTTGGTGCCCGCTTTACCGACATCGCTCCACCCCAAAGCGTTCTCTTTGTACTCCGGCCATATCGAATATTGTTCCTCGTGGTTGACTACAACCTTATATATAGTCGTGTCTTCCCTATCTGGATCGTTCCAACTCATTTCTTTCAACCTCCTTAGAAGTATATTGCAAGCGCGTTCTTGATCCGACGCCTTTAGTAAGCCCACAGTGCTCGCCGCCCAGGGGCGTGAGAACAATGAGGGTCGGCCATCAGTTCACTGAATCGCGCGGGGTCGCCAAGTCCTGATTCCGCGCGGCCTTGTATGAAATCTTACACCTGACCTGCGCCGGATATCCGAGGCTGGATAAGCCTGGCGGTTATCCTGAGCAGTTCCTGCCGCAATAAATCAAGCAATTGGTGGCTTGCCGAGCGCAAGAAAAAGTGGTCGCCCGGCAGCATCTGCAATGAAAACTGCGCTTTCGTCTGCTGCTCCCACGGCAAGAGTGCCTCGCGAGGTATCTCAGGATCCTGCAACCCGCCATAGATGGTGAGGGGACAATCAAGTGGCGGTTCATCACAATACTGATAGGTCTGGACCAGTTCGAAATCCGCCCTCAGAAGCGGCAGCATGAGGTTCATCAATTCGGCGTTCTCAAGCACCTCGGCCGGAGTCCCATTCAGCTTCCGCAACTCCGCTCTGAATTCATTGTCCGGCAGGTCATATGTGATCGGACTTGTATCGCGCAGTTGCGGTGCCCGCGACCCAGAGATAAAGATATGCTCCGGCTGAAGCCCCGTCCTGCGGCGCAACTCTCGGGCAAGTTCGAATGCAATGATCGCCCCCATGCTGTGGCCGAATAAGGCGAACTTTTTATCCAGAAGAGCTGAGATTCTCGGCGTCAGCGCTTCGATCAAAACCGGCAACCTCCGGAAAGAGGGTTCAGCTAACCGCCTCCCCCTGCCGGGAGGTTCAACCGGTACGATTTCAACTGTTGGCGGAATCAGGCTGGCCCATCTGCGATATATCGAAGCTGTGCCGCCAGCGTATGGGAAGCAGAATAACCGAAGTTTTGTTCCCGAAGACTGGTCGGCTCGCAGAAACCATTCATAGCCATTATTCGCAGCCATTTCGACCGCCCCTAGGATGGATACCCAACGTTGTAGCTATTAGCTTCGGCGCACAGGGACACTTTCCATCTTTATATTCGCTCAACCCGTCACCCTTCCGCATGGGCAACGAGACTTACCTTACCCATATTCACTTTAATCAGTCAAGTGGATCGGAGCATATTGTAGCCAATCATCCACAAGTATTTTGCTCCGCATGTAAAACTCACAGAATCCGATCATCGCTATTTGACAACTCTACTTTCGAAAGGCAATCAACCCTCTCGTTGTTTTCGTCGCGCAACGGCATTGCTCGAACTCCATCGGGGGCACACCCTCGATCAAGTTGCCAAAACCTTATCGGTTCATCCCGTTACCGTCGCCAATTGCGTGTGGTGGCAATCGAGAAACAGTCCCTGATGTAATGGGCGTAGGCAGATCGTTATTTTAGGAGATACTCTCTAATGAACAGCACGGTGGCATAAAATTTATAGTCGGAGTTTGACTTCTTGAAGAATCCATGACCTTCGTCTTTAGCCATCAAGTACCAGACAGGCACCCCGTTCTTTCTAACCGCCTGGATCATTTGTTCCGACTCACTCGGCGGCACAATCGGGTCGTTCTTGCCCTGAATTACGAAGAGCGGCTTTGTGATCCTTGATGCATTCTTAAGAGGTGCTGTCCTTTCTAAGAATGCGCGAGTCTCCGGATCTCGCTCATCGCCATATTCTACGCGTCGCAAATCTCGCCTATAGGCCGCTGTGTTTTCTAGAAATGTTACAAGGCTAGAAGGACCGACGATGTCTATTGCGCAACGAATGCGCTCGGGGTATCTGGTCGCTGTTACAAGCGCCATGTGGCCGCCGTAGCTGACGCCAGTGACCATGATTCGATCGGCGTCAAGACCGGGCTGCGCCTTGATCCAATCCAGAAGCGCCCCGATATCCTTGTAGGCGTCTTCCCGCAGAACCCCGTTATCGAGCTTGAGAAAGGATTTCCCATAGCCGGACGAGCCTCGAATGTTGGGAAATAATAGAACGACCCCCAGCTCGTTGAGGTAGTAGTTCTGCGGGCCTAAGAAGTAAGGCTGGAATTGCCCTTCGGGTCCGCCGTGTATGTCGATAATTACCGGGCGCTTCCCCTGGAACCGCGCGGGCGGGCGGTACAGAACGCCGGAGATTGTGCGCCCGTCGTAGCCTTTCCAGCGAATCACTTCCGGGTCGACAAAAGCCTGGGTATCAAGCCCGCCGGTCTCGCTGAATGTCCAGCGCTCGACCTTTCCCGTTTTGATGTCTAGCGAATAGGCGTCTGTGGTCGTGCGCGCTGAGTCAAGACTAAAACCGAGGTCCCTGCTGTTCTCGTGCCAGTGGAGGCCAAGAACATAGCCGGCAGGAAAGCCTGGCAAAGGCTTTTCCTTTCCTGTGATGGCATCGAGCAAATGTAGAGTAGTGATGCCATCTTCATTCGTCACAAGTGCAAAGGTCTTGCCGTCAGGCGAAGGCTCAAATTCATTCACATCCCACATGATATGAGAGGTTAGAAATCTATGCCGCCTGGTGGCTAGATCAACTACGGCGAGACGCCGAAACTCCGAATCCTTATCCGTAATGACGTAAACGCCACTGCCGTCTTTGGTGAAGCGACCGCTGCTGTAGGAGACTTTTTCTGTGCCCCCTTTGGGCGTAAGCAGCGTCTTCTCCCCACTGGCCACATCGAAAAGCCAGAGGTAGCTTTCGTTAATTGAAATCTGCTCAACGGCAAGAATCTTGCGATCATCCGGCGACCAATCGAGGGCGCTCCATCCACCTCCCTCTAACTGCGCCAGCATTCGGTTGCTCAGCGGGTTAGACGGGTCAATGACATACAAATCAACGTCCTTGCCTGTGCGCCGCGTAGAACCGTAAACCTGTCGGTCCCCGCCGTGAGACCATACGCCAGGACTGTTCTTCGATTTCCCGTCCGTCAGCAGCGTGATAGCACCGTTAGAGAAATCGTAGCGGTAATTCTGGTAATTCTGGTCCCCACCGGTATCTTTGCTGAAAACAAAATAACCACCTCGCCTGGGCTGGTAGGAAACGCCTCTTCCAACCCTATCCTCATAAAAGGTCAATTGCGTCCGGGCTGCGCCCGGAGATTTGACCTGATGAACTTGCGGTGTGTTACCGAAGAAAGTAACAATCAGCATCTCGCGCTTGACCGGATGCCAACTTAATAATTCCGCCGCGCGGCCCTTCGTGTAGCGACTCACGTCCTCGGCAAGTGAAGCTGGTATTTTTGGGATTCCCTCTACTACCAGATTGTCGCCGGGAACGATCTCGCCCGTCTGGGCGAAGGCCGGTGTTATGAGGAACAAGAAAATAAGAAAGCGAAGCCGCATTTTGTAAACTTCATCGATCCATCTAGAACAGATTCACAACATCTATCCTTAACACTTTAGCTTGGCGATTCTATTCGAGTCTTGTATGGATGAAACATCATTGTCTCGATTTAGCGGGAGCGAAAAGCTGCTCTGTATTGTGCGGGGGTCATGCCGGTCGCGTGTTTGAAGGTTTTTGAGAAGTGGCTTTGGTCGGAGAAACCGCTGCTGATTGCAATCTCAGCCAGAGGAGCATCAGAGGCTATGAGTTTGTGCGAGGCTGACTCGACGCGCAGTTGGCGGACGTACTCGCCAACCGTGCAGCCATGAAATTTGCGGAACACGCGGGCAAAGTGAACTGGATGCACACCAACTGAATCTGCGATTGATGAAAGAACCAGGGGTTCCTCAAATTGCTCGCGGAGTAATTCTCTCGCCAGTTTGAGCCAGTGCGGCGTATGGCGTTCGGCCTGGTCCGTAGTCCGCCGCGACAATTCCCCCACGATCTCAAGCGCAAGCCCTTCGATCACGAGCGGTGAAACGCTGTCTGTTTGTAGGAACTCCTCGTGGAGCCTTATCGCAAGCCACGCTAGAGAGCCGCCGTTAAAATCGGCCGGATTACGCAACGCCGATGAGTGTTCTCGGACCCGCGCTAACCATTGATGATCCAGCGCGAGTCTGAAGAGCTTTCCACCTTTTTTCAAGAAGTGGTTTGCATGAACCTCGTCCGGCGGATGAAAGACGACCGTTGAGGGCTTACATTCGCGGACTTTACTGCCATACCGTTCCGTATAGGTACCCTGAAGTAGAATGCATAAGTAAGAATGCTCGTGAGAGTGCTGGGGTAACTTAGTATCAGGCAGGTAGGCCGATTCCGACAGCGTGAATGCGCCGACCTGTCTTCTGCTTAGGATCTCTCCGTAGAAGCCATCAGAAGAAACTGTTTGGTTCATGATCGGTTCTTTCGGCGCCAACGAAACATGAGCTCAACATATCCTGAGGCGGTGCGCACCGCTATGATACTGGCATCGCTTATTTGGCGTCAATTATCTAAGTGCCAATGCAAGTGCAAACCGTAATAATATATACGCTAACTGCCTCGACATCACGCCCGTCCATTAATAAACTCTGCTCGATGCAACTGACTCAGGCTCAAGCTCGCGCCGCCATGCTCGCCGCTCAAGGTCTTCTTCGCCGCCCCCAAAAGAAGGCTGCCAAACCAGACGTGCTCGGCGCCATCCGCCGAATGGGCGCCCTACAGATAGACACTATCCACGTCGTAGCCCGTAGCCCTTACTTCGTCCTCTGGAGCCGGCTCGGCGACTACCAGCAGCGCTGGCTCGATGAGCTGCTCGCCGAGGGACAGCTCTTCGAGTACTGGTCGCACGAGGCATGCTTGCTCCCCATAGAAGACTACACACTCTACCGCCACCGCATGCTCGACGCCTCCTCTCAGGGCTGGCACTACTCACGCTCCTGGGTCGAGTCGCACCGCGCGGAAGTCGAACGCCTCCTCGCCTTCATCCGCGAGCGCGGCGCGGTGCGTTCGGCAGATTTCGCGCGCACAGACGGGAAGGCCGGCGGCTGGTGGGAGTGGAAGACCGAGAAGCGCGCACTTGAGATGCTCTTCACCTCTGGTGAGCTGATGGTCGCGCGACGGCAGAACTTCCAGAGGGTTTACGACCTGCGCGAGCGCGTGCTGCCCTCCTGGCACGATCGCTCGCTCCCCCCGGTCGAGCAGGCGCGGCGCGAGCTGGCGCTCAAGGCAGTCCGCGCCTTAGGCATTACCACCCCGCGTTGGGTTGCCGACTACTTCCGGACCGCGAAGCGGGAGACACTCGATACGGTGTCGGCGCTTGCGCGCGAAGGCACGCTGCTCGTGGCCGAGGTGGCGGGGTGGGACGAGGCGGCCCTCTTCCATCCGGAGAACCGCCGGCTCATCAAGGAGGCAGCTTCGGGCAGGCTCAAGCCGGAGTTGACCACGCTGCTGTCGCCGTTCGACCCGCTGGTGTGGGACAGGGCGCGTGCGCGTGCGGCCTTCGGCTTCGACTACAGGCTGGAGTGCTACACGCCCGGGCCGAAGCGGCGATACGGATACTTCACGCTTCCCATCCTGCGCCGGGGCGAGCTGGTCGGGCGGCTGGACGCGAAGGCTCACCGGAAGGAAGGCGTATTCGAGGTGAAATCAATCCATCTTGAGCAGGGCGTGGGCGTGTGTGACGAACTGTTGGGCGACGTGGCTGCGGCGATACGGGAGTGCGCCGTCTGGCACAAGACCCCTGAGGTGGCGGTGCGTCAGTCGGGACAGGTTGGTGTGGCCAAGCGCCTGATGAAGGTCGTCGGGCGATAGCACAGCGTGTTCCTAGTCCGCGGAGATAGAGTCGGTAAACGAGAGAAAGGGAGGCTTGATCCTTCTATTTCTGAGGAAACCACAGGAGGCATGTAATGATTAAAGTAAGACCAGCGGGAGAACGTGGTAAGACGCAGACTGCCTGGCTCGACAGCAGTCACACGTTCTCCTTTAACCGCTATTATGATCCGCGCTACACGGGCTTCCGCGACCTGCTCGTCATAAACGAAGACTTCGTCGCGCCGGGGCAGGGGTTCGGCGCGCATTCGCACAGCGACATGGAGATACTCTCCTACGTCGTCGAGGGGGCGCTTGAGCATCGCGACTCAGCCGGTGGGAGCGGCGTAATACGCCCTGACGAACTTCAGCGCATGAGCGCCGGGACAGGCGTTAGCCACAGCGAATTTAATTCGTCCAAGACCGAGCCCGTGCACTTCCTCCAGATATGGATAGCGCCGGACCAGGAAGGGTTGAAACCTGAGTACGAGCAACGCGCCTTCCCTGAAAGCGAGAAGCGCGGGCGACTGCGCCTGATCGCCTCTCGTGAGGGTAGTGATGGCTCCGTAAGAATACATCAGAACGCTAAGGTATACGACGCCCTCCTTATGACCGGAAACGAGGTTTCGTATCAACTGGCGGAAGATCGCTACGCCTGGGTGCAAGTAATTAAGGGCGCGGTTACCGTCAACGAGACGCCGCTGGAAGCTGGCGATGGCGCGGCCATAAGCGAGGAGCGGTCCCTCAGTATCAAAGCAAGCGACGATGCGGAAATTCTGCTCTTCGATCTTGCATAGCCCAGGAGGGAAAAGATGACTGCAACGAATAAAGGTTCAATGATGAGTTGCTGATAGCCGTTTAATGGGCGAGATGCTCAATATACGTTATCATTAGTGACGCGCTAATTGACGGCAAAATGGTTTGGAGGGAAGGCCGGTGGAAAAAGACGCGCTTAAACCGAATCGCAGTCGACAGCACCCTACCGATACAGAGATTGACAGAACTCTCGAAGAGACGCGTCCGGCGAGCGACCATCCGGGGTCGACTTTAGGAGTGGAGCAAACCGGCGGGCTTACAGATCAGCAGCAGTCAGGCGGCATAACAGCGTCGATCGAGACTGTGATCGTTACGCGCACGCGAGACCTCACAGGTGGGTTCAAGGTCCGGCGCGCGCTGCCCTCTGCGAAGAGGAGGATGGTCGGCCCCTTCATCTTCTTAGACCAGATGGGGCCCGAAGTCTTGCGGGAAAAGACGGGCCTTGACGTGGCTCCGCACCCTCATATAGGTCTCGCCACGGTGACTTACCTTTTCGAAGGCGAGCTCTTGCACCGCGACAGCCTCGGCACGATTCAGCCCATACGCCCCGGCGAGGTCAATTGGATGACTGCCGCTCGCGGCATCGCACACTCAGAGCGCACCCCGCAGGAGTTGAGGCAGTCGAGTTCGCGACTTTTCGGCATACAGTCCTGGGTCGCGCTCCCTGCACGCGACGAGGAAGCTGATCCTGACTTTGCTCACCACGCGGCGGGCGAACTGCCGGTTATCGAAGGCGAGGGCAAGCGAGTGCGCCTCATCGCCGGGGCGCTCTACGGCGCGCGCTCGCCGGTTGAGACGCTCTCGGATATGTTCTACGCGGACGTGTCGCTTGAAGGCGGAGCACTTTTGCCCATTCCCGCCGAGCACGAAGAGAGAGCCGTATACATAGTCGAGGGCGCAGTAGAACTCATTACCGACAGCGGAAGCTTCGGTGAGGGGCAGCTTCTCGTCTTCAAGCCGGGGGCGGACATCTCGCTGCGCGCTGTAGGATCATCGCCCGCCCGCGTGATGCTGCTGGGCGGCGAGCCGATGGACGGCCCGCGCCATATATGGTGGAACTTCGTATCGAGTTCAAAAGATCGAATCGAGCAGGCTAAAGAGGACTGGAAGGCGGGCCGTTTTGCGGCGGTGCCGGATGAGACAGAGTTCATCCCGCTGCCCGAGTCAAGGCCGGTCGTCGTACGGTATCCTTAGGTTTGTTTACTTCGCTATTTCAAAGCGGCGCGAAGCGTCTTTATTGGTTGCGTGCCGGAGCAGAGGGCCGAGAATTATGCCGAGCGACTAAAGTCGAAAAGACCGAACATGTCTCGGCCTCGCCCCGGCGAAGTAAGTAATGGAGCGATCTATAAGAGAGGCGCTATTACTGCTGACCAGCTTTTGCGTTGGATATCAACTCCTCCACCTCTTTTTTCTTCTGGCTCCTCGCATAATCGAGCGCCGTGTACCCGTCCTTATCCTTGACATTTACATCAGCGCCTTTCTCCAGCAGCGCCCGGACTATATCGACATGACCCCAGTAAGCCGCGAGCATCAACGCCGTGCGACCCGTTTCCGTCACGTCGTTCACATTCGCGCCAGCCTCGATCAGCGCCTTCATCGCGTCGGCATGGCCTCTCGCCGAAGCTTCTATAAATGCCGTGCGACCCTGGCTATTCTTAGCCTTCGTGTCAGCACCTTTGCCCATCAATGCTTGAATGATCTTTATATGGCCCGGTTGGGCTGCCAGGATCAATGCTGTATTCCCCTGATTGTCTTTTGCGTTGATGTCAACGCTTGAATTAAGGAGCAGGTTGACCACCTCCGGGCGGCCCCAGTAAGCCGCCTCCATCAAAGCCGTTTTGCCGTTGCCGTCTTTGGCATTCACATCAGCCTTTACCAATAAGCTCTTTACAGCTTCGACATCACCCATCTTGGCCGCTTTAATCAAATCCGAGTTGCTGTCGTTTGCGTACGCGGCCTGCGAAAACACTGAAACTAACAATATGACTAAAAGCCGAGTGCTTCTCATGACTACTCCCTCCCACTATTCGTAACAGTCCGTACACAAGAGTCGGCTACCCGTTTCGTAATGGAAACCGCCACAATTATTAAAGTAGTCCCTTCAGTAGCTTTCAGTCAATTGCGAGAATCAAGCTGAATCCTTAAAGAATCAGGTCCGCCTCAACGGCCTACTAAATCGACTTCAGGTACTCGACCAGCACAAGCTTTTCTTGCTCGGTGAGCGACAGCTTGAAGAACTCGTTGTAGTGGTTGACAACATCTCCGAGAGTCGCGAAGCGCCCGTCGTGATAGAACCCGCCCTTCTGGTGAGTCCAGAGGCCCTTGAGCGGCGCAGTGCGGTATGCTTCATCAGGCGAGCGTTTCGCCTGGAAGGCCCGGACCTACCCCGCCGAGTCCTGCGCCCGCTATCGCCTTGTGAAGCTGAAGCGTGTCACTCCAGAATGCCTCGTCGCCGAACGTGTCGTTGCGGAAGATGTCGCGGCCCTCTTCCATCATCTGCTCCAGGTTGGCGTCTATCTGGCGGTCGAAGCCTTTGGCCTTCTTTTTATTCGCTTGGGCTTGAAGACCGGTATCATCCTGGGCGCGGCCCCCAGTAACAACCATCATGGCAATCACGATCAGGGCCGCCAGTGATACTGCTAAAGAGAGAGCTTTCTTGACAGGCATAATTACCTCTTTCTTCCGGCACTACAGGGCTTTGATGTTCAAGAGTGAACTCTTATCTGTTTAAGTTTGTATTGGTGGAAGCTCTTTGGCCGATTTAGGCTACGATGCTGGCTTGAATATCTGGTTTTTTAGATCTTCCTCAAACTCTGTTTCCCAATTCGCCCCATCATACATCCGCCTGAAACCGGTAGGCTTGTATATAACGTACACTGTTTCTCCGCCTGGCGGGCGACTCTCACCGCTGATGAGACTATCTTGTGTACGAACCCATTCGAAGTCATCTTCAGAGTATCCGTACTGTTCCAAAGCAACTCTCGCCCTCCCTTTTTGTGAGTCCGATATGCGGGTTCCGTCAGGCTTCATGGCATTCTCCTCTTCTCAAATTATGCATAAACCGTAACGAAAGTATAATGCATCCAGCTAATGAAGAGACGCTTAGCTATCACGATCCGCTTCATGCATATTTTGCCAGTCGGAAGCAGGGTCGCCTGAATCTTTCACAGCAATCGTTGGTTGCGCCGAACTTCGCTGCTTAATCCTCCTTCAGCGCCTTGCGGAGCACCCGCTTGAGTATTTTGGCGGCTTTTTGGTTTGGTAGACCGAGGCTACTCTTGAGATCGCTGTCCTCACGCTCAAGCAGGGAGGCCATCTGCTCTTTAGTGTTGATAGCCGCAGTTTCTAAACGCTTTTCGAGATCGTCGGCAGAGATACCTATCTCATCAAATCCTTCTTCCTCAACCATTCGTTTGAGCAGTTCCTTGATCCCAGTCTTGGCCGGAGGTGCGACCGTCACATTGACCTGTGTGCCGGCGGGCACCTCAGTATCCGGTTTCGGGTCCTGGTCTCGCACGATACTCTCGGCTGAGGACGTGCCCGAAACCTTGCCAAGTATCAAACCTGATTTCTTGATAGCCTCGCCGGCGTCTTTCAATGTTAAGGCGACCACCGATGGAACTCTGACTGTTTTGGACTGAACGCCGATTACCAGCGAGACGGAAGACCCAACATCTACTTTGGTGCCAGGCGTCGGGGCTTGAGCCAGGACGCGTCCAACTTGATCCAGCGCCGGCAAGGTCTCGCGCTCCCCTAACTTCAGGCCCACCCTCTGCAACGCCGCCAAGGCATCAGCTTCAACAAGACCGATCAGGCCAGGCACGGCGACTAGATCGCGCGGCTGGGAAGGCGTCGCTGTCAGATCTCCCCTGCTCAACCGGACCTCCACGAACAGCGAAACTCCTCGGACCAGCGCCAGAGGCTTGGCCTCTTGATGTACGAGACGCCGCCTCGGAGTAAAGACGGCCAGGAAGATGCCGTCCTGGGATTGTTTGAGCAGACGATCTACTGCTTCAGGATCAATGGAGATGGCAAAGTAGCCCGAAGCGTCTGTGGCCTGCTCATGGGCGTCGCGAGTCGGCGCGCCGTGCCGATCGACGAAGGCGACCGATAGCCTGTCGATTCCCAAACCGTCTTCGTCCACGATGCGGCCATGAATGAGCGCTCCATTCTGGACTATCTCCGGAGCTTCGATCCGCGCCAGTTGGCGCTCGACCTCAAGTGTGTGGATCACTTGCAGGTTGGCCTGCAAACGCGCCTTTAGCTGCACGGTTCGCGGATGCTTCGAGCCAAGCTTGGTTTCGATCCGCAGTGCTTCGTGTTGCAGCAAGGAATGGATCGAAACCTGCGCTGCGGCGGCCTCGCCAGTCGCAGTTATGCGCTCCAACTTCAAATCGCCGAGCTCGCTCTCGAATTTGCTGGAAACGGGGTCGCCTGTCGTCGCCATCGCTTGTAACCTCCGCATGTATCTCTGAGCACCTCTCGATTACTCACATGCCATTTCATCTTCATCATCTGTCAAGGATCGTCGTGCTGACGGAAAAAGCAGTCAGCGGCGCAGCAACGCTGATGTTCAAAGCCCGGCACAACGTCGCATCGACAACCTGGTTGCCGATTATGTCGGGCAGCCTGCCGGGGGCCGTATTGGTGGCAAAGATGCAATGATCGCCCTGGTTGTCGTTCGTATTGTTCAGCAGGCTGGTCAGGGTCATAAGCGATATCTTCACGGCTAGTGGTCGTCTACCCGGCGTCTCCTTAAAACGGCTGTCGGTTGCCCGCAGAGTCCGGCTTATCAGAAATGTGTTTGCGAACACAGACTGCCTATCATTCAATACCAGTCCGTCGGTTAACGCCACGCTCTGGTTCCCATCGAAGCCGATGTCATCCGTCGACCAGATCAGTTGCGAAGTGAGGCTAGTGGCGTCGGCGCCAAGTTGCGACTGGTTGCTGTTGAATAGGAGTAATCCGGTGGGTAAACGACCCGTGCCGCCCAACGTCAATACCAACACCGTCCCGCCCAGACGCTCGAATGTTTGCAGCCCCGTCAATTCCGTAGAAAACAGATTGTCGCAGATCGAACATGGGCCGATGCCGAGCAGACGCAATGACGGTCCGGCTGGCTGGTGAACGACATTGTCGTGGACGCGGGCTGCATGCAGCCCGATGTCAAACGCGGCATCGCGCCGCAGAAACAGTTCGTCGATACCGAAGGATGCCGCGAACAAAGAGATTCCACCTCGCAAGCCGGCCTCCAGCGCCTGAGTTGCGCCGGAAATCAGGGGGCCGTTGTTGAGGATGTGGTTGTGGTGAATATCGAGCTTCTCGACAAAGTTGAAAAAGACGCCGCACACCGGGTTGATATGGCTCGTCCCATTTCGCTCGATTCGGTTATTGCTGATAGTGACGTTCTCACAAAAGCCGAGCGAGATGCCTCCGAATCCACGTCGGGTTGCTTCGGCTCGCAAAACCCCGTCGAAGGGATTCTGCAGGCAGTCATGAATATGGTTGCGGTCGATCCCGAGTGTTACGACCGGATTGCCGACCAGAGCGACAAGCGCTGCGGCCTCCTCGCTCAACCCGACGCCGGGGGTTGTAGCCGGTACGATCGGAAAGCCAATGCCGGACAGCCCCATGTTGGAGATTTCGTTGCGGTCAATCTGTATTTCGTAGAGGAATGCCAGGGCGTCGTCCGGCTCGGCCGCCTGTAGTTTGATGACGTTGATGCGTTGGAATTGCCCGAATTCGTCGCGGCCGGTTTCGACGCTATCAATCGCAAGACCCGGTGATGAGACGAAAACCGTTTGGCGATTCTGCTCAGTCGGCACGTTTAAGAATCCACCGGCGCCGCTGACGGCATTTTGAGTTTTGCCATCTTCACGCGTGAATACCAGGCCGATACCGGCTGAGCCGACGCCGTCTTGCTGCACGAAGCTTCTGATGCTGCCCTCTGTGCTTTCGATTACCTGTGGCTGCCTGCGAGAGGCATCCACGGTGAGGATGATGGGAACGGGCAGGGCTCCACCCAGCGTGATTCCGTTGCCTGCGCCCCCAACAATCTTGTTGTCCAATACCTTGACACGTTCCGACGCGGCCACGATCTGAATGCCGCCAAGCGCTCTAAACGGCGCGACCGGGATGAAGACGAGAAACCGCCTGAAGACGTGGTCGATGACGGCGCTCAGGATGGCCGGGTTGAGGAAGATGACTTCCGGGTCGACGCACGGCGTCGTTGGATCGGGAGTGCCCTCGGGCGGATCAGGAGGCTGTGTCTCTGCGGCAGGGACGACGCCTATATCATTGCGTTCGATGAGAGCGTCTTCGGCCAGGATTTGAATTGCGACATCCGCGCCCTCCCTGTCCAAAATGCGAATCCGATTATCGTGTATGTGTATGTCGACGCCCCGCCGGACCTGTATCGCCTGTGTAAAGGCCAGGATTCGGTTGTAGGAAATATCGACTTCTTTCAGAGCGCCCGGTTTCGAGCTCTCCAACACTATTGCTGTGCCCGTAAGGGTGACCAGCACCATATCGCGCAGAGTGATGCGCTGCGAATCCACGACCTGGAAGATAGGTCCCTGGCGGTTTGCCTTGCGCGGGATCACCACGGTCTGGTTGCCGCACCCTTTAATAATCACGTTGCGCCGCCCCAGCAGGACCGCGTTTGTTTCGTGTAGCCCGGGGAGTAAGCAGATTTCTCCGCCCGGTTCAGGCAGATGGGCGATCGCCTCTTCAATGGAGTCGAAGTCGCCACGGCTGGAGACGCCGTCTCCGACCGTGACCGTACAGCAGCCTCGAATGTCGCAAAGGGGGCGGAACCTCTCACGGCAGTCGTGCACCGTTGGTCGAGGCACGCCGGTCTGATCCGCACGCCACTGAATCAACGCCAGCGGCGCGAAGAAGTATCTTGGACCCGCAGGCGGCGCTGTCTTCAACAGCTCCCAGGGCACGACGAGATTTGGCGTACTGGGCCGCGCAGCGATTATCCAGAAGTCGCCGGGCAAGCCCTCGTCGCTAAAGACTACGCTGAGGCCAGTACCTTTAAGCGCTACGGGGACGCCAGGCGTGAATTGCAGATCAGGGGCGACTGCATCGCCCGAGCCACCTGTCCACAACCGCAAGTAGAAATACTGCTGGTGTCGAGGCGCATCCAGGTCACTCCAGAACTGCGAGTGGGCAGCCAGCCATTGGACTGCCTCCTCGGCAACCGGTTCGGTGATCGTCAGGCTACCGTCCTCGGGATCGAAGCTCGTCTCAACCGTGAAGAACTGTCCCTGGAACTCGGCCACCTTTTCCTTATTGGGAAGAAGCGCGCCCCAGGGGATGATCTCCACCGCCTGGCCGGCCAACGGCTGAGCGAGCTGGTCACGAGGCACTGTAAGAAATCTGATCTTGCGGCGAGTGCCGTCGACGCCGCCGGGAGCATTTGGTATGTTTTCGACCTGCACGCGATAGAGCGGTGACGCGTTGTCATACCCCCAGATGAACCGATTGGTCGCGGTTAGTTGGACACGAAGAGTCTGGTTGTCAGCGCCGAGATAGCCTCCGGGCACCGCCGGCTTGCAGGGGTCCTCTGTGATGGCATCAGGATTTAGCGCCACGGTGAGCCGCGCCTTCGATTTCAGCTCGCAGCTCTCCAGATCGAACTCATGTGCGGTCCCGGCATCGGGAGCTATTGGCGCGGTAAGTTTCGCCTGGAGTGCGCTGAACGCGGCGGCGCAGCCATCGGGTACGTTTGTGAGCACCTCGACGCGCCGCATTCTTCGCATTCGCACAGAAGTGTCCGGCCCCCCGAGCGCCCGCTCGCGCAGTTCGCTGTCCTCTATAGATGTTACGCTCTGCTCCCAGCCACGGAGGTAGACCAGATCACGCCTGATCTCTCCGACCGGAAGATTCAGGGGCCTCTCGGGCAGGTTGGCGGCCAAAGCATCGATCTGGAGCCAGTCGATCTGTTTCAGGAAAGATTCAGGGCCGCCGTCGGTTTCGAAGCGCAGACCGCCGATGTAGAAGCTTCCGTTCTCGAAATCAAAGTCGTAGGTTGCGACCGGGTCGGCCAGCGGCGGCTCGACTTCCGCATCCTCAACGGTTCCGACGCGAAACCCCTTGTTTGAAGTTCCCTTCGAGCAGATCATGTCGAGCAGCGTGCGGCGCTCTTGTTCGTCGTCAATGCGTTCGCTCTCGTTCCAGTCCGAGTCGAGAATTACCCGCCCTTGCTGCATGCGCACGCTGGAGTAGTGTTTGGCAGGTTGGAAGAGGAACCTCGAAATGTCCTTGGTTGACATCGCTTGCTCCTTAGGTTTCGTTGATGAACTGCGTGATCAGACCAAACGGCATGAACTCGTTGACCTTGGCTCTCAGGTCATCGAGCTTGATCGGGTTGAGCAGGCCACTAAAGGCGCCGATCTCTGAGCGATTCTCCGCGCCGCGAACGATCTGCTCGGGCGCCGTCTCGCTCTGTTGTGCGTATCCCGGATCGCCGAAGCGGCGAGATACGAAAAAGTGATTTGGAACTGCCGGCTTGAAAAGATGTGACTCGAATTGCGGCGGCAGTCGTTTCTCGGGGTCGTCGTTGGTAGCGCTAAAGCGAAAGCAACCGTGCTGGTTGTCGGTGACTTTGACGACGCCCTGAATCAGGGCTTCGCTTGCGACGAGCCTGTTCACCTTCACGTCGCCGAACACGGTGACCCGCTGCATCTCGACGAATCCTAACTCGGTCGCGATGGCTGGGGAATTATCCGGATCTATGCTCTGTACGATCGAATCGCGCAAGACGAGGTTCTGAACAGTTCCCGTGTTACCCACGGTTTTATCTTCGATCACCGGCCCAACTATGGACGATTCAATGACTAACTCTTCGACGTTGCCCCGCACCACGAGCCGAACGTAGGGAATCGGCTCGCACTCGTTCGAAACGATGCGCGCCTTCTCGCCGCCCGGATCGAGTGTGCAGTGACGTATCACCACGCGGTCAAAAACGCCTTGGAGAACGAGGGAAGCAGGGACCTGAGAGCAAGGCGCCGTCGATGGGCCGCTGCCTTGTTGTTCGATCCCGATCCATAAACCTTCGATTGTGAGATTCCGCAGATTCGTTGCCGGTTCAGGCTGACCTGGGGGCACGACCGCTTTAGGGTCGGCTTCGAATATCCATTCGGTTCCCCCTGCGACGACCCGGTTGACATAGGGGCGCCGAAAGTTCGCCGCCTGGTAGGTCAGGTCTCTGATCCCTATGACATCACGGTCGGGCGAATAGGTCTTACTGTTCTCGAATTGAAATACACCCGAGACCGGCGAAGAGGGAACGACCAACGGCACTGGACCCGGCAAGCCGGGTCCGCCGTTCGCAATGAGGTTCACGGCGCCGGTAGCGATGTCGCTGCGGCGATCGTAGGCGCCCGCGCCGATGTTGCCCGAGAAGCCGTAGTGATAAACCGGCACCCATACGTTGTCGACCGGCGGCGTGGGAAACCAGAACCGCCCTCGCTCGGGATCGATCACCAGGACTTTATCGGGTGGCAGCATCCCCAGGCTGGCGCCCCAGTCTTCAAGGTTGCTCGATGCAATCCGCTGATGCTCAATCGTGAGGCCGCCGATTTGAGGCCCTACCGCGACCGCCACAGCACTTGGGTCTTGTTGGATTCGGTTGGGGATCAAGTGCGCCTTCGGCGAGTCCTCGGTAATCGCATTGGCAAGCAGCGGGTCGATCAACGCCAATATCGCGGCAGACTGGCTAAGAGTTCCAATCGTCGCGCGCAAACGCGCCTCTCCCCGAAACAGTATCCCGATGTAGTGTGACAATTGATTGGCCGCAAGCGGCGAGAGTCCGAGCGCGATAAGCTTGTCGATCACATCGGTGGTGATTTGATAGCCGGCGGCTCCAAGCAAGCGGCAGGGAATCGGGGCCGGCAGCTCCCACTCGCGCGCCGCGCCGCATTCAAGCGGGTCGGACCGTTGGGCGGGCGCAAACAGTGGAATGTCACGCCCCGAAGGATCGAAGACAAAGCGCCCGTCATCGAAGGCGACTGCGGTTGCAAAGTTGACCTCAAACGGCAGAAGCCGAAACAGGTGAAAATTCAGCTTGGGGATGTTATAGCGGCCCAGCTTTCCGCGCAGTTGCCGGAAGTCGGGAGTGTGAGCCATCTCGTCGAACGGCCCATCGACCAGCTCTGCGCCGCGCGTCGAGGTGAGTTTCGCCCAACCTCCGGGTGAAGTCTGTGTAACGAACCCTTCCAACTCCGCCGGCTCCGGGTCGAGTCCATGCCGCGTGCGTGCGAGACGCCGAAAGCTTTCGACCACCACTCCTTCCCAACCCGTGATGTCGCGAACGAGTATTTCGAGGACGTGCGGCGTGCCTTTTCGTCGCCGGTAGAAAATCGTCCGCGCGACATCAACTCGACGACCCCGGCGGTTCAGCTCATGCACCAACCGCGTGCCAACCAGCTCGCCGATGTACGGGATAGCCCAGTCGTCGCACAGCTCGATGAACTGATCGTCCCACAGCCGGTCTATGCTGCGCCGGGCAATCGCGGCCTGACGTGCGAGGATCATCACGATCGAACGCAGAACGTCGGGACTCGGCGGGAGGCCGTCTTCATCCTTGTACACCGCAGGGATCCATTCCCAGACCTTCTCGGTGTAATACCGCTCGAATTCATCGAGGGCGGGTGCAAGCAAGTTTTCGTTTTCGCTTTCCATAGTAAGCAGGTCCTGCCGTCCTAGTGCGTAACGAGTGAGTCGTCGTCTCTGGAGCTGGCGACCACGAGACCATCCAGGAAGTTGCGGTAATGACCCTGGCCGACGGTTATCGCAAACGGCGCCGGCTGGCCGTCGACCGTCATTGCGCGGACCGAACGCGTCCCTTCAACTGAAAGCACGATGTCGAAAATCCGGCTGCGGAAAAGCGGACGGCCGATCGGGATATTCTCAAGGGCGAGTATGCCCGAGTCCGTATTGGTCAGCGCCTGGATCACTTGCGGCACTACTGTTTCACCTGTGAAGCGCGGGTCGATGCCAAGGTCTATGACCAGTTGTGAGGGCTGCGCCTCTGCCTCAACGGCAACGAGGGGAGTATTGGGATCAGCTTGCCCTATGAGGAAGGCGCGAAGCCCTTTGGCAATATCGCCGCCGTCGGAGATAAACGAGACCATTACCACGGCGCGCTGAGACGATTCATCCCACGCCCATTCCACGTGAGCGTTAATGACGCCTCCAAACTCGCGGGCGAGCGCCTCGAAGTCCGGCACGGATACCGCTCGACCGAGAATCAGGGCGCTGTTCGGTGCGTTCTTGCGAATATCTTTGGGCTGATCGGCGTCCGCGCCCCCGCCCGCGCCGACGGGATTGATGACTCGACGCAATCCTTCGACGGGCCTGGCTAACTGGTTGATCGCGCCCGCCGGCGGCTTCGCCGCTCCGGCGCCGAAGCGATAACTCGCCGTGACGTTGTCGACTCCTGTAGGTAGCCGCGCACCTGTAACCCCGTCGCCGAAGGTAATGACCGATTCTCCATCGTCGTTCTGCCGGACGATGTAGACCTCATCCTGTGGGCGTGCGCCGAAGAAGCTGGCAACCTCTTTCCACTTGATTGCATTGACGCGCACTTCGAGCGTGCTTCGCCGACCTGCAAGAGCCGCCGGGTCGTTGAAGTAGGTGAGCGGCTTGTTGCCGAGCGTGAACGATTGAAATGATTGCGATGCGTCGCCGCTACCAATCACCTCGCCCAGGACGCTTTCGCCCCGAGTTGCGGCGACGAGATTGCCGAAGACGTTCACAGGGGCGCGGAGGCCCGGCTTGAAGGGCGAAGTATCGGCGCCGAGTTGCACCCTGCCTTCGCCGTCGGCATTGATCCGCACAGAGCCGTCAACCAGCGCGCCATTGTCGACCGCATCCCGAAGCAACAGCTTGCTTGGGGTTGCGATGGATTCAGGAAACGGGTCGACGACCTGGTCAATGAGAGCGCCGGGCGGGGAGAAGTCGCCTCTGTTCAATAGCGTCTTAGCGCTGCGGGTGAGCCTGCCTGCGTCCAGCATATTGAAATGGACCGTCAATGAGCGAGGGACGGTGCGCCAACTGACAGGCAGCGAAGGCGAGATCTGTAGTTGAGTCATCGGAACCTTGACTTGATCGGCGAGGCCGACAGGGTTCTCCGTCGCATTCACTACGGTGAAGGCTCGGAACTCTGAGCCGCGCGAAATCACGATCAAATCTCCCGGTTGTATCTGCCTGTAAACGGTATCGAGCTGCACCAGCGATCCAGTCACTGCGACAAACGACGGCTGGGCTCGAACGCTGGCGATCTCGAGAGCAGACGTGACGACGGCGCCAAGCTGAGTCGGCGGTGAGGCCGCCGCGACGAACTGGCTCAATTGAGCTGCCGGCAGAGAGGACAAAAGACCCGGCCCGGCAACCGGCAACGCGGTAACAGGCGCGCTTTGGCTTGGCGAAAATACCCGTACGTCCGCGAGTCGGACGCCGGGCTCGATCTGAAACGCCGGCTCGACTGCAACCTCTATATACGTCTGCCCGTCTCTTCCCTCGACAGCCTTCGCCGTGACTACTCTACCCGCCGCTGTCTTGAGAGGCTGTCGCCCGGCTACTCGAAAGGCCGTCGTCAGGCTCGACGCGACTGTTATTCGAGGCCCAGGCCATACAAAAACAGCTACCTGATCGCGCACAAGCCGCGCCGTGTCGGCCTCCAGGAACAGGCGGTCGCCAACCGTTTTCTCTCGTACCGGTGCTAGCGTCCACTGGTTCTTGAGCGGATGTATCGTGTGCTCAACTTCGGTCTCGAACACTTGTGGCGGCTCGCCGTCGAATGCGCCCGAGCGGAACGCTGAGCGCGGCGGCAGCTTGACCGGCTTTTTGCCGTCGGCGATTGTCGCCAGTATTACCGAGGCGCCCAATGCCGGGCGGGGTTGGTAGCCGATCAACTCGACAAGCTTGCGCAGCGACGGTCGAAGCACCGCCGTGCGCAAGTATGTTTCGTTGGCAATCCGCTCGTCGTAGAAGCCAAGAATGTCCAGCACGTAGGCCCACATCTCCAGCAGCATGACTCCCAGGTCGTCGCCTTCGCGCGCTCGCCACCCCGACAGCGGCAGGTGCAGCGGGATGTCGCGCAGCATCGCCAGTCGATACTCGGGGAGCCCGGCCAATTGACGGGGCAGCGCCGGCAATCCGGCAGCGATAACCGGCTTGCCGGGGTGCTCGAACTCATCGCACAAACAACATACCGTCATGGCTGCTCCTCTTCGCGCGTGACGATCCGCAGCGAGCCTCTCTCTGGAAATCGAGGATCGTTCGCAAGGCGGATGATCTGATCGTGGCGAACCGGGAAGGTCAACTCGTCAAAGGCGCGCCAATCGGTGATGCCGCGCGCTCGTATGCGCATCTGTTCGACGCCGCGAACACCTGGCACATCCTGAATCACCGCTTCGAGCGCCGCGCGCCGTAACGGCGTCCCGAACGTGAAGTTGTCCTGGTGGAAGAAGCCCTTTGTCGCTCGAACCCCTTTTCGACCGAGCAGCGTCTCGATCACTCGCCCCTTGACCTGTCCGGCGTATGCAAACGGCTCGACACAGATTCTGATCTCAAGATCGATGTTGACAAAGCGCGGGTTGCGCACGAAGACCTCGCGGCCTGCCTGGCGCACGCAGTCCATGAGGTTGGTCAATTCAGTTCGCTGCTCCGGGCTGAGCTGAAAGGACCCGAGCGGATCGGCGGTGACGAAGGTGCTCAGCCAACTGCCGGTCCAGCGAAAGCGAGCTCCGGCTCTTTGAACGAATGGCAACCGCTCGGCGATCTCCGCGTAGTCTTCCGGGCGGACTGCACGAAAGGTAATCGCGCGAAACGCTTCCGGCGCGAGTTGCTTGATGGCCTCTGCGCTTTCAGAGTCGACGCCGCTTGTCACTGCCAGGGGGTTGGTGGCGGCAACGAGCACTCCCGTCAGATCGGCCTCGGCTTCGTTGGCGGGATTCGTCAGGTGAATGATCGTATCGGCTGGCAGGTTCGCTCTCGTGCCGGGCCCGGTCCGGTAGCGCACCTGGAACACCGTTCCGTCACCGGGTATTTTTCCAAACTCGCCGTCGCCGAATCGGATGGTGAAGCCCGAGCCGCTGGCGTAGTCGAGGTGCTCGATCACCTCCCCGATTCGCTGAAAGCCGATGATCCGGCGCCAGGTCCCGTGGTCCAACGCGAAATGATCTTCGAAGTTCCGAGAGTCGAGCAGCGAGCGTTGCCACTCCCAGATTCGAGGAGGCTGAAGTGGCAGGAGGCTCGTCGCATTAACCTCCTGAAGTTCAACCTCCGGTCGCGCGTCGCGCAAGGCGCCGAGCCATCCAAGCCCATCAGTTTCTGTTTGCCCGAGGCTGGAAAGGAACGTCACGCTGCGCCGACCGGCCACGTCGTCGAGCGGCCCCTGGCGCTCGACAGCGCGCGACGCCCTATCGGCCTGCTGCTGCGGGATGTTGTTGTTGGTTCGGATGGTGAATAACTCAGCGATCGTTTCACCTGCTGTGGCAAAGACCAGGTTTCCATGCACGACCATGTCGGGCAGGCACATCTCAAACGGCAACGCCTGTTCGTCCTCCCATTTGATCCGGGTGATCGCAATCGGATTGTTCGCCAAGTCAACCGTCAGCGGGTCTGTTGTATGTTCGACCTCGACAACCCTAATCAGGTGGCGACGCACCGGAATGGACGGGTCTTCGGGGTCGGTCCTCAGCAGCAGCCACTTGGCAATCCAGAACTTCGCGGGGTCCTCACCCGCAGGGATCTGAGCCGCCGCTGGGAATGTGCCGCGCAAAAACAACTCGGTCGCACCAACTCCCAGACAAGGTTGGCTATCATCCGGCAGGTGGACCGGCATAGTGTTCCACGCCGCCTGCACCCAGAACTGCCTCGGCCCTCCGTCATCGGCGGTCGTGTCGGCGAGGCCGTTGCCCAGCTCGAATGGGATTGGAGATTCGCCCTGCCCGATGGCCCACACGCGTTTGCCCGCGCTCACGAATGCGCCGCCGACGCTGCTTATCACTGTCAGGTCCAGGAATGTGCCTGCCGACAAGCCGTCGTGGATGGGATAGTCCACCAACTGAGTGTGATAGCGCAGGGAGCGGCGTTGAGTCGCAGTTTCAAGATAGGCCTCGCGCGCATAGCGGTCCTGTATGTAAGAGAATTCGTCGCCGAGCGCGGCCATCACTTCAGCCAGCATGACTCCGGCATCCGCTTCGATCTTTTCGATCCAGCGCGGATACCGCTGTGCAGCATAGTCAAGCAGCGCGTTGCGAATACTGACGAAGTCGCGCGCCAGATAATCGACAGGGAAGTCCACGAACGGTTCGGGAGGGCATTCATGTCCCGGACGCTTGCAGTCCAGGAGGCTGGGACAACCCTGTTTGAAAGAAAACTCTACGTTGTTGAAGAAGCGATCGATTCTTCGCTTGGGTTCGTCGATGACCGCCAATCGATAGATCGAAAAATTGCCGGGCTCAGCGGTCTCTATTTCCAGAACGGTTCGCGTCTCGCCGTTGAGCAGCACCTGATTGTAGGTGGTTCGCACCACTGGAACATCGGCAAGGCGTTCGCCGCCCGAGATGCTCTCGATCTTCACAGTGGTCGTCGGCACGGCGGCAGGCAAAGCCGCAGTGTTAACGATGGGGTCGTTCAATTTGTCCGGATCGATCAGGAAGAAGACGCGCAGGACGGTTTGGTCCTCGGGATCGACAACTTGAACGAAGTCGATGCCCGTGACGGCATTTTGCTCAAGCAACAGAGTGAGGCGATCTTCACCCGCCATCAGAACGTAACCTCCAGGTTAAGAAACCGGCGCACCTGCTTCGCCAGAATGGTGTACCCAATCGTGATGTTCAGCCGCTCGCCCACGGCTTCAGCCTCCACCGACTCGGTGCGGATTAGAGCGCCCAGCCACCTCGTGAGCGCCTGAAAGATCAACGTCTGCGCGAGCGACGCCGTGGCCGGACTGTTGGGCGCGAAGACCAGCCGCTTGACGCCTGCGCCGAAATCGGGGCGGTTGATCCGTTCGCCCTGGGCTGTAAAGAGCACCTGCCGGATAAGCTGCTTGATGTACTCTTCATAATCATTTTCCTGCGCGAGCCGGCCAAGTTTCTCGTTGATCGCGAAAGGGAACCGGACGCTTGTGATTGGTGTGCTCATTACAAAATCCCTCTTCCACTAACACAGGCTTGACGGACAAAAACAACCAGCCGTTGCTCCGACCTTTATCATCCGCTCCTCACTCTGATCGAGATCAAGTCCGGGGTTGCAGGTGGCAGCGGGGTTGACGGCGTGAGAGTAGGAGTCAGGTGCGTATGGAATTGATAAGCAAGCACGACCTGATTGAGATAACTAAGCAGCCTATCCCCAAATACCACAGGATGCGTTGAGTTCTCGACCAGCTCGATTTGCGGCGCTTCGACAACAACTTTCAGCGATCCTTTTACCGTCACCTTCCCTTGCTGCACTTCGATCTTGATCAAGTTGTTCCCGTCCTTGTCGCTCATCGTTACCACTTGCTCTTTATCGTTGAGGGTGACCATCAAGCCCTTCTGGCTGCGAATGATCTTGAGCGGCGGCGCGGCATCTGCGCCGCGCTCGTTCTTTGGCGCCTGGCCGTCTGCCCAGAAACAGCCGACCCAGATCGGGTACGACGAATCACCGGCTTCGAACTCGACCCAAACACCCGTGCCAGGCTCAGGTATCGTATACAGCCCCATATTGTTGCCCGCGTATGGGGTGCAAGGCAGAGCCCATACCTGCTGGTCGCCCAATACGGCAGGCACGATTACCTTCACCCGACCGCGCCCCGTCGGGTCGTTGTTGTCCTTGACCAGCCCGCGATACTTGCCGTAGAAGGCGCCTCCCATTATTCCCAGCATCTCCGACAACACGCCGTGTTCATGCATGTTTTCATCCTCCAGTAGCATTGCGCCTGAGTTGAAGATCCATGAAATGGTCCGCAGCATTAATCACGTGAGTGACCGCGTTAACCTGGTAACGCTCGCTGTCTTTCGTTCCGAGCCCTTCAACCTTTACTTCGTCGTGCGGCAGCAAGACGGCGCCCAACATGTGCGCGGTCGTGCTGGCGGTCGCGTTGATGCGCCAACCGGCCTCGGTCAGCGCCGCTACGGCCTTGCGAAACAACTCCTCCAGGTTGCCGGCTGTCGTGATGCAGACGTCGCGCCGGGGATTGCAGGTCTCAAGTCGTTCGCCGCCCTTCGCTATTGCCGGTTGCGGGTCAGTCGCTTCGGTGGGGTCGCTCTGTCCTGCCCTGTCGTCTATTGCAAAGCCCTTGAAGTGACTTGCTCGCTCGGAATCCTCTGTGATGTTGAATGCCGTGACGTTCGAGCACCGGGCGCTTTCGACGTTGACCCGCAGCGTGGCGGCAGCGTTGCGGTGTCGCGCAACCTGCTGCTGGCAGTCGGCCAGCCCCTTGGCGTCCGGCCTCAGTGGGGATGACCGCAGATTAGCGATTTCGGTTACCTTGAGCGACCCTCCACCGGCGTTCAGTCCGTTTTGCCGGCATTCGTATTGGATCCAAAAACTCATGTTATTTCGGCAGGCGATCTGCTTCATGAAATCCTCATCTGTTGCTCGTTGATTGAGCGTCTCAATCGTAGGCTCCTCATTGCCTGGGCCTCCCCCATAAACTTTTTGAGTTACTTGAATGCACGTCTTGCGAAATTTGTATTCGTCCTTGAGGACCGTTAAAGCAGCGTCGGATTCCAGGCCCGTCCAAATGCGCCTCTTGCATTCGCGGTCCATCTCTATGCGTCGATCCTGCCCGCGAATCTCAAACCATGAGCCGGGGCCGCCGAGCATCACAGACCATTCGCGCTCGGTGATAGGCCCGCGAACCAGGCATTTGATTTCGTCGGCGACCTTCACCGCAATGGTTATGATCTGCCCGCACTGGAAGTCAGCCGCTCCCCGTATGCGAGGTTGGCCGCTGCTGATGTCTTCCTGAAAACGGATGGCAAAGTAGGTGGGATCGTCGAGCGATTGTTCGACGCGCACCTCTGTGATGCAGTCGAGCAGGTCGTCCCGCAACAGCAGGTTGTTTTCTCCGGAAGCGATGATTGCGCCAAAACCCATCACAGCACCGTTGGAATCTTGACAATGTCGACTTCGGCCAGTTGGTCGGGCAGCATTGCGTCGTTTAGCTCGCAAACGCGCCAGAATCCGTTCGGGTCTTCTATGTAGAAGTTCGCCAGGTGATCCAGTCGCTGACCCTCCTTGCGCAGGTGCTCGCCCAACAGGGTTTGCACAGGTTTGTCAGCCGCAGTGAGGGCGACCACTTTCCGGCGTCGCCGATCGGTGGCCTCATAGGTGGTAGCGTTCTTCACGTAACGGCTCTTTTTATCAAACACAGCCATGTGTCACCTCTTACCTTTGATCAAAACGGCAACAACCCGCGAATCGCATCCAGATTGTTTGCTATGTGCGCGACCGCCAGGGCGTCGTCTTGCAGCCTGGTGAAGTTGTAAGCCGCGACGGCGATGTCAGCCGTCACGTCGCTCTGGCACTTGAAGACATCGGGCGTGAGCACTTCAAGTCCGAGCGTCACCGTCGCCTGAATCGGATGTAGCGACGGCGAAAAGAGCGTCTCCTCGACCGAGAAGCTCGTTACGCGCACGGGAAGAATCCGCCCGGGGCCCCAGACGAACAGCACCACCGGCACGGTTGGGCGAAAGGCTTGTTCGCTCGCTTTTCCGACGAGTGCTCTCGCGCTGGCGACCACGTCGCCAATCAACCCCTGGCTGGGCAGCGTCAACTTCTTGAGCGCCGCCAGCCGATCGGCGATGCCAAACCGATTCGCCACGACGTTGTCATCTTCCATATCGTTGGTGGCGTCGATCTCCAGTGTGAGGTTGAAGCTCTCTTTGGGATCGAAGGGTTGCACCGTGGGTGCTTGCGCGCCACGCTGCGCCTGATCCACCTCAAATGGATTCCACGGAGTAAGCGTGTGCGAGAGCCTTTCCGGGTTGTACTGAAATGGAATTATGTTGGGAACGACACCCACCAGGTCCTTCACTAGTTGGACCAGGGCGCCTTTTTCGAACTTAGGGCTTCGTCTTAATCCGGTGTCAGACATATCGTTTTCTTTCCTGCGCCTTCTACGGGTGTCCCTTGAGAACGCGCTGCGGAGCGACAAGCTTCATCGTCACCCAATACGTGCCGCCACTTTCGCCGCCGCTTACCGTCTCGCGCACGAATTGCACGTCAAAGAAATCTGCCGCACGGAAACCGACGCCTACGTTAGCCGATAGCGCGCCGGAAACGTCGTCATCTCGCATCGCCAGCCCGGCCCCGACCGAGGTCAAAGCGAAGAGCCCGCCTTGCTTGCCCGGGTCGATGCGAACACCAACTTTTGCCAGGAACGCCGATTCCTCACGCGCGGCCAGGCTCGAATCGAAACTGAACGTTAGATAAGTGTTTACCGGCACAAGCGGCAGAGCGCGATCTCTCTTCTCATATCCCATCCCAAGCGCTGCGCCGATGTTGCTGCCGAAACCGAGACTGAGCGTTGGCAGAAAACCATGCCTGCGCGCCAGCTTATCCAACTTGGGCAAGCCCCGCCGGGCGAGCAGCCCGCCAAAGAATCCAAGTATTGAAGGAACAGCCAGCTTTGCCAGACGAGAGTCGAGACCACTCTTGGGTAAGGCGACTCCCATCGCTATGCCTGAAGCTGCGCCGAAGACTGTGCCGCACAATTTGGGATCTTCCGTGCAAACGTCTGCGATGCCGTGTCCCAACGCGCGGCGGCCACGTTGCGAGAAGGGATGAGGAAGATCGAGATAACTTGAACCTAAAGGGAGGTTGCAGGTGCCATCCGCGTTCTGTCCGGACACGGCTGAGATGTGATCCGGGCTTTGCTCTTTTTCCTCACCTGTCTTCTTGTCGAAACAAACCTGACCGCCCCCCTCGTAGCCCTCACTCTTGGGAATCTCGCGGTAACATTGCACATCTGAAGCATGAAGATCTCCTGACATCTCTGTATCGCGACACCACTTGCCTTGTTTCACCAGCTCCTCGGCGGCAGCCTGATTGGCAGGCTGACGCTGTAGGACGCCGCTCACCGCGCCTGACTGCTGGACCACATGCGTCAGCTCATGAGCAATCAACCGCTTTCCCTCGCTCGTCTGCGGCGCGAACCGCCCGCCGCCAAACACTATGTCTTGTCCAACCGTGTAAGCATTGGCGTTCACCTCCCGCGCCGATTGTTCGGCCTCGCTACCAAAATGCAAGCGCACTCGCGAAAAGTCGTAGCCGAAGCGCTGCTCCATGTCACCTCGTAACGCGGGATCCATCGGTGTGGCCGACCCGGCAACAACGTGATTCGTGGCGGCGGGCGTCGTATTCGTGCGCCCGCGCGTTTGTGTCGCGAGCCGCTGTATACCCGGGGGTGCGCCGGTCACTGCGGAGTGTCCCGGCGATCTCATAATTTGATTTGCGATCCGGTCTGCTTCCTGTTCGTAGATATCGCCGGGCGCGCTGACCTTGAGTTTGGCTTGCAGACCAAACCGTTTCTTCTTGCTGCACTCCTCACAGGTCCCTGCCGAACCGCCGCACGCGCACTTGCGCTGTAGTACCCCGCTCCGGCAGCGGCGCAACGACACGGAAGGTCCGGGCGAACTCGATGCCGGGCGTTTAGGTTTTGTCGAGAGTGCGAATCCCATTAGTCTGCATCCGCCTCCATCTACGGCTGCTATTTGTTGATCAGATCGAGGAGGTTGAAGTTGGCGCTAGCGCCGACCAGGAACAGGTTTTGGAATCCCTCTACCGCTGTAGTGTCGCGGATGTAGCTAGCTCCGATAGCAACCTCCTTCCTGTCCCAGCGATAGCCCAGCGAAGCGCTCGCAGTGAATACGTACCTCGCCTCGCCTCCACGTTCCGCTCTCCCTCCCCCAATCAACAGATCGCCGAACCCTCCACCGGGCCCCCGTGAGCTTCCGATGCGAACACCAGCAAGCAAGGACTCAACCAGGACCCGGTTGTTCGGCTTTTCCATGCGTTCATCGCGGCCGCTTCCCTCCACACCGTATCCAGTTATGCTGAGACGCAAGACCGGGTTGAAGATCCGGAATGCCGGCCTATTCAAGGTCAGGTCCAACATGCCGCTGAGAAACCAGCCAGCATTACTCCCTGCCAGGGCAACACCTCCCGCCGCACCCAGAGAAAGCCGGAGGTCTGATTTGAGTACTCCGTTGAGCGCACGGACAAAGAGCGCGAAGTGCTCCGCATTACCAAGCGCCTCGCTCTGCGACATTAAGCGGAACCTTGGCTTTCGCCGATAGACATCTCCTGACATGCCTGCCAGATGTCCGGCTTCGTGTATTAATGCTATGGCCTTCTCGGGTCCGCTCAGTCCGCCGAAGGAGTCACAGATGTTGATCGTGCATGGTGTGTCAACTGTACATTGTTGTAGAGTACCGGGCGTCTTAGTCTCCGGCGTCCTAACGTAGGCTCCGGCTCCGGGCGGATAACAACTCTTCTCGCACTGAACATCGGTGGTATTATCGGCCCTGGTCAGGGCTTCATTTATCGTTTTCAGCATGTTCAGTATGTATGCGTTCTGGCTGTCATCATCGAGGTCGAACAACCACCGCATCGCCTCACGGGCACGCGGCGACAGCACTCTCTCTTCCATAGCGCTAATCGCCGTTTCGACATATTGCCGAGCAAGCGATAGCGACGCCTCTATTTGTTGACACTGGTTGAGCCCGCATATTGTCTTCAGACAATCTTTCTCTGAGAATCGTTGGACAGTTGCGGGCGACCGCGACGCTGTAATGTGATTTGATGAAGGCGCTGTTCTCCCGCCGCTTTGCTGCAAGACATGCGTCAACTCGTGCGCGAGCAACTTCTTTCCCTCGCCCGTGCTTAGTGAAGGCTGGCCTTGGGCAAACACCAGATCTGTGCCGATTGTAAATGCGCGTGCGTTCACCGCGTTGGCGGCATCGGCGGCCTGTGCGCCGCTATGCAGACGCACCTGGCTGAAGTCGCAGCCAAAGCGTGGCTCGAAGAAAGCGCGAAGCGATTGGGAAAGGGGCTGGCCCCCACCTCTAAGAGCGCTCATCCGCGATTCAATGTCCGGTGTGACTATGGGAGCGTGCTGCGTGCCGGTCGACTGCACAGAGCGTTGCGCCTGATTCCCGCACCCTGAGCAAGTTCCCGCCACCGCGCGGTCGGGCATGCGCATGACCTCATCGGCGGCGCGATCCGCCTCTTGCTCGAATCTGTCGTTCGGGTCACTGACTTTGAGCTTGGCCTGAATTACCTGCGTCTCGGCGCCGCGTCGGTCAGGAACTCGCTCGAAGCCAGCGGCGCGCGGACCGGGAGCAGTCTTGCGTCTGTCGATGAGCTTGTGAGCCGGCTGCGGTGAGCCTCTGGATTTTGACAACAGCGCAAAAGCCATTCGTTGTTTCCTCAACTCGACGACCCGAAGGGTCCTATTTGCATTTACCCGCCTTGAGGTCCTTTACCTCCGGAGTGCTAACCGGCGCCTCATCTGAGGCTTTCCCCTCGCCGTCTGTATGAGACGCGGTGAGAACCTTGAATTGAGACTCGCACTTGTCGCCCTTTGCTTTTGTAATCGACCCGCTCCAGCCCCAGGCGACATTTGCGATTGCCTTACGCTCTTTTGCTCCCTCGGGCTTCCACAGGAGAAAGGTCTTGAACGAATCAGTTATGCTTACCTTAGAAGGGTTATCCGTGAGCTCGCGATTCGGGCAATCATCGGACGTTATTGTGAACTCACCCGGGCCGCTTACAGACACTTTACATCCCTTCCAGGGTATCGCCCCATCCTTGTGTGGCTTATCTGCCTTTTTGCACTCTTCGGTGCCGTCACTCAAAGTCACCTTCCTGCTGGTCGAGAGAAGATTCTGCATGAACGCAAGCTCCCCTTTGCAATCCTTCTCCGCTCGCACGACTGCCTTGAAAACCATTCCTGATTTATCACTACTCCCACACTTCCCCCTCTCGGTTGTGCAACAACCCAGTTCAAATCGACATTCACCTTTGCACTTGTCGCTTAGACTCGGGTCCTTGCCCTTTGCAGTGAAGGAGACCAACTTTGGGCACTCAGCATCGTCTTTTCGCTGAACGTCCGGATGGCCCTTCCCTGATGAGGAATGCGTTTGTCCCGTTTGTTGGATTACATGGGTCAGCTCGTGAGCCAGCAATCTCTTGCCTTCCCCCGTCTGAGGCGCGTATCGTCCGGCCCCAAACACTATGTCCTGTCCTGTTGTGTAAGCCAGCGCATTGACGGAGCGCGCCGAGTCCGCCGCCCTGGCATCGCTATGCACGTGTACCTGACTGAAGTCATAGCCAAAGCGTGATTCGAAGAAGCCGCGCACGGAATCGGTCAGGGGCTGACCGCCGCCGGGCACGACATCAAACCTTCCCTGCTGATCTGGTGTAGGTTCAGAAGCGTGACCGGGAGCCATTTGAGGTTGGATGACCGGCGCAAACGATCCGGTCGGCAGCATAGCGGCGTGGGACCGAACAACCGGTCTATTAAATCCGGATTGCAAATCGGCAGAGTGTCGCCCTCGAACCGATGTCGGCGCCCGCACAGGCTTCACCGGAGCTGGCGTTTTACTTCGAGATCTTGATAAAAGCGCGAAAGTCATAAGCTCGCTGCCATCACTTATTTCCCGATCAAGTCAGAGAAGTTGAAGTTTGCACTGGCTCCGAAGAGAAGCACGTTCTCGAAACCTTTGACTGCGGTCGTGTCTCGAATGTATGAAGCTCCAAAGGATAACTCGGTCTGTTTCCAGTGGTAACCTAATGAGGCGCTGGCGGTGAAGACAGTCCTGGACTCACCGCCACGGAATGCTCTTCCTCCTCCCGCCAAGAGCTCGCCGAACCAGCCGCCCGGTCCTCGGGAACGTCCAAGATGGACACCGGCCAGCATGGAAAGAATAAAGGTGTTGTTCGAGGGGTCTTCGAGCCTTTCATCACGACCGCTTCCCTCGACGCCGTAGCCGGTAATGCTGAGTCGGAGTTTTGGATTGAAGATCCGGGTTACCGGGCGATTCAAAGTCGCGTCAAACATGACATTGACAAACCAGCCAGTCTCACCACCGGATCGGGCAATGCCGCTGGCGGCCCCTATGGAAACCGGGAGGTCGGACTTGAGAGTTCCATTGAGCGCACGAACAAACATTGCGAAGTGCTCGGCATTGCGAAGCGCCGACTCCTGAGACATATAACGAAAGGCTGAGTCGCTAATGTAAATGTCGCCGGGTAATCCGGCGAGGTGGCCGCTCTCGTGGAGCAAAGTGGTCGCGCGCTCGGACGGGCCAAAGAAAAAATAGGGTGGGCACAGGTGAATCGTGCAAGGAATCTCTTGAGTGCATTGCTGCAAGACACCGGGTGTTATGTTTTTCGGAGTCTCGGTAAATGCGGAATCGCAATCTTTCTCGCATTGAACATCGGAGTTACTATCGGCTCTAATGAGAGCTTCCCGCATCACTTCAAGGACCTTTATGATGTAAGCGTTTTTGCTATCGTCTTCGAGATAAAACAGCCACCGCATTGCCGTGCGAGTCTGCGGGGATAGCTCTTTCTGCTTCATCGCCGCAATTGCCGCCTCAATAAACGTCTTGGCAAGTTTAAAGTCCCCCTCGAGGTCCCCACAGCTGCCTTTGCAGGCTGTCGCCTGGCAGGCGGTCTGAGAAAACCGCTGAAGGGTGGCGGGCGATTGACCAGCGCGCGGAGCTGTCCTCGAAGAGTTCGCCCCCCCTGAACCCTGTTGAACGACGTGCGTCAGCTCGTGGGCTATCAATCGCTTTCCGCTGATTGTGCCTGGTGAGTATTCGCCCGCTGCAAATGCCACATTGCTTCCGACGGTGAATGCCCGAGCGTTCAATGCGCTGCTGAGGTTATTTACGTTGGGCTGTGCATGAATTCGCACCTGGCTAAAATCGTGACCGAATCGCGGTTCAAAGAAGGCCCGTAGAGATTGCGAAAGCGGCTGGCCCCCGTCTCTGAGCGCATTGACCTGTCCTTCTATGCTTGGCGTAATATCGGGAGCGATGTCGGCGCTCTTCCCTGTCCTAAGGAGGACTTTGTTCTCTATCGGCTTCCTGTCCAATTCCTCCTCACACCCTGAGCACTTCCGCTGGATGTGAAAAGGCTGCTTTTGACCGGAGGCAATTCCCTTCTCCGCTGTTCGAGTCTCCGGCATGCGCATGACCTGATCGGCAACTCGATCCGCCTCTTGTTCGAGCTTGTCGTTTGGTTGACCGATCTTGACCTTGGTCTGGATGAGAGGTCCCGGCGACGGCGTCGCGACATGGCGAAGGGGAAATTCTCCAAATCGATTTTGAGAAGCAACAGCACGCTGACCAGAGCCTGGCTTCCGCCCCGGGCGAGGCTTTACCGATGCAGGCGTCTTACCCTGATTTCTGGGCGTTAGCACGAAGGCCATAAATCTGATCCTACTCTCGCCGGCTTTCCGGCTGTCGGTTCATTTGCGTCGTAACCCTCAACGTATTAACCGGGCCTCTCTCCCTTTCGCAGCGCCTTCACAATCGCCCCGGCAACAGCGTCGCTAAGGTCGGCCTCGGTCGCACCTGCGGGCGCTTGAACGCGAAGATTCAGCGCGCCGATACCGCGATGCATATCAGTGGGGACTTTCTGCGCCAGGCTCCGGGCAATACCGTTGGCTACGCGATTAGCGGGCTCGGCGCCGTTGCCCGGAATGCGCAGGCTCACCTGGCCGATATGGATTCTCGTGTTCTTGTTAGCCATCGCGCATCAACCTCTCTCGTTCACGGGCGCCGAGCGCGCGCCCTTCCTTGCTCAGCTCTCGATCCACCCCTCGCAACAAGTGGCTCATCGCCAACGGCTCGCGGCCGCGACGGGCTACAAACAGCGAGCCAAGCACGGCGTTCTTGATTTGCGCGCCGGACATGTCCAGGTCGGTCGCAAGCTTTTCCACAGTAGCTTCTAAACGGCTCAGTGTTTCAGGGCCGCTCAGCTCTCCGATCACCTGTCGCCAGATTCTGCGCCGCTCGACAGCTTCGGGCCGCGAGAACTCGAACACGTAACGCATCCGGCGAATGAAGGCCGGGTCGATGTTCTGCTTCTTGTTGCTCGACAGGATGATGATGCCACTGTACTCCTCAAGCAGTTGCAGGAGATAACTCGTGTCGGCGTTCGCGTAGCGATCGTGAGCGTCTTTAATTTCGGTCCGTTTGCTGAAAAGCGCATCGGCTTCATCGAACAACAACACGGCGTTCATCCGCGCCGCGCGCGCAAAGATCTGCGCAAGGTGTTTGGCAGTCTCGCCGATGTATTTGCTGACAACCGAGGCGAGGTCGATGCGAAAGAGATCCAGCTCCAGGTCCGCCGCGATCACTTGCGTCGCCATCGTCTTCCCGGTGCCGGGCGGTCCGCTGAACAGCGCCACCAGCCCCGTCCCTCGAGGAAACAACCGCCGCGCGCTCGGGGATTCCCAGAACGTCGCGCGCTCCCGCGCCTCGAAGGCGAAATCCTCCAACGCTGCGCGCAGCTTTTCGGTCAACACCAGATCGTCCCACGTGAAGGGACAGTCGAGCATCCGAGCAAGCTCGCCCAGCCGATGACGCGTGAGCTCTCGCGCGAAAGTACCCGCTTCACGGGCGCTGTCAGGACTGCGATTCGACACCGACACTATTTCGCCGGCACTCAGCCGATAGCGTTCGCACAACATCTCAAACCCGGCACGCGGCCAGGCGCTTGACTCCGGAATGCTTGCTTTCCAAAGCTCGCGCCGCTCGTCCAGGGTTGGTCCGGGCAGCTCTATGCGGTGATCGATCACTTGCCCGCGCTGCGGGAGAACTTCGCCCACGTCGCAGGCCACAAACTGAATCGGCGCCGGCGCAATGTAATCGGGCCACCTCCGGCTGAGCCCGCTCCCGTGCCAGACGAGAGCAAAGCCTCCCAGCACCGCGAGGCGTTGCGCGCGCATAAACAGGTTAGGCCATTCGGCATCGGCGACTTCGGTTGTCTCCACTGCAACCGCTTGAATGCCAAAGTGCGCGGCAACCGCCGCTGCGAAAGTTTGACGGCCGCTTGATGGCGGACCGACTACGACCACTCGCACGCTCGATTCGCGTGCGAGGCCGCGTTGAATCAGTCGCACCGCATCGTGTAGCGGCCAGCTATCGAGCGGCTTTTGCGGTTGAACCATTCGGACCAATCCGGTGAGCGATCCATCAATTCGCAGCTCGCCTTGAATCCAGGCGACAGCGACAGGGTCAACCACGAGCGCCGCCGGCTCGCCCGCAGTAGCCTCGCCGGCTGTAATAAAGCCCCATCCTGCAAGCGGACTGGATGGAGTCCACATCGTCTGACGGCCGTGATCGAAGAGCCGGGCAACAAGCGGTTCGGTGGCATAGTTGCGATCAGGATGATGCTGCAGGTATCCGTAGACCGTGCCTATGGCCGGATCAACAGCGGGCGCGAGACAGGCCTGTAGCAGGTCCATCTCTGGTTGGCTGAGTCGAAACGTCTCCGCAAGCTGCGTCAGGGCGGCTCCGGCGTCACCGGCCAGCGCCTGCTCGACATTGCCGAGGCTCACATTCAACGCCTCGACTTCCTCAGCATTCGCAAACCAGGCCTGCTCGGCCTCCGGAGTATCGCGGTCGTCAAGACATGCCTGGACGGTTGCTTCAAGCGAAGCGAACTCTGCGCCGATCGAACTGCCCCACAGGTGAGCCAGCCACGCCGCCCTGCGTCGCGCTCGCAATCGGACTCGCATCAATACCAGTTCCAGTACAGACGCCTGCTCAAGGTCCCCCGTCGGCTGGGGCCAATTTGTGTTCGGGCGGTTGGTAGGTTGTACGGTAGCCATAATCTACGGATTCAGCTCGATCCAAAACGGGGCTGATGAAGCGCCGTTGACAGTCACTTGCAGCGGATGCGCCTCCGACTGCGTTACAACCACGGGAAAATGCGGCTTGATCCGAATCAGATTCGATGGATTGTTGGTTAAGAAAAACTCCTTCACGTTTACCGGCGGATCGACGCGATCGGGCGCGGGCGGGCGCGTGTAGACTTCGCCGGCGACGATCACCTGAATAGCATCGTCGGCCAGGTTCGCATCCAACACGTCGAACTCCGAGCCTAGGTTGATTTGGATGTTGCCCGCGAGGTCGGGTGCATCGTGTCCCTCGATGCGCGGCGACACCGCAAAGGTGACCTCGTTGCTCGACACAACTATTCGCTTCAGCTCGTTGCTGATCACCTTTTCGTCCACCACCGTCCGGACCAGCGCCGAGTAGAAGCCGGGCAGCACAGGTAGATCTACAGGCGTGCCGTCGGGCTTCAGGTGGCGCAATGTCGGCGCGAGCTTGACCGTTACCCGATCGGTCTGGAATTCGACTCCCCAATCCGGGTTTTGCGCCAGATCGACCACCGTCTCCTTTACCGGACCGGCTGGAGGCGGAAGCAGTGCCCAGATGCTGTTCTTAAGAATCAACGATCGCGATCTTCCTTTAGTCAGGTTCGAGCCCAGCAGCAGAAGTCGATTATGCGCGGCGGGCGGAGTTGCCGAGGTGTCCAGCGTAACGCTGGCCGGTGTTGCTTCGATCTCCAGGATGTTGCCGCCGTTTCTCTCAGGGATCTTAAATCTCACCTGGCTCTGGCTGCGCTCCAAAACTGGCGAGCCGAGTTGGAACACGAACGTACCCACGTTCAAAACGATTCCCGGCATTGTCTTGGGAGGCTCAGGCTCAAGCATGATGACTCGCACTTCGTAGTAGGCCGAGAGCCGGGCCGTCACTTGCTGCTCCGAATTCCAGAACGAAAGAGCATCTTCGGGCGTGACTGGCCGTAAGACGATCTGGATCGCATCGGTGCCAAACTCCTGGTCAAGGATCGGAGTCCCATTGATCCTGGTGCGACTTGTAATGACCGGAAAGTCGTGGAAGGTCTTGAGCGCGTAGCCCATCAGTTTCTGCTGCGTCTCGGCATCAAATTCGGTATCCGTATCATGGTGCGCAGTGAGAATGTAGAACAAGCTCAACGCCATAGGGGTCTTGGCAACGTTAGGCACATCGTTTCCTGGTCCGAGTGCGTTTTTGTAATAGGCGTCTTCGGCAATGTGATACAAGTGAATACTCAACGTGTTAGTTTTGGGCTCAACTCTGTCCGGTGGGACGGGGGTGACGGTCAATGGCACACCGTTATCGATGTTCGTGGTGATGTTCTGCTCAAGCAGATCCGCCAGCGCTCTGGTCACTTTGAAGAGATTCTGCAGCGGCATGATCACCTATGCTTAAGGCTGAGACGAAGGCTCGAATGAACGCGTCGCCTGAGCGGGCCAATCACTGAAACGGATTCGGCGGTGAGAGGACCGTTTCGAGATTGAGTTGAAGTCTTTGGCTCTCCCGCCGGTGGAACGACCTCGACGTTGATACGACCGATCACCAATTGAGGCTCTCGCTCGGACCTGTCAGCGGCTTCGAGCATTTCGGATGACGGCGGTTCTCGCAGCGCAGGCGACGGCATCGCACGAGGGGAGGGTTTCAGGCGGGGCGGGCCGTCGTCAGCCGATCTTTCCGCAGCCATTTCGCGTTCGTCGATTCGAACGTCGTATGCGCGCGATGCCCGCGACGAGTCTCCCGTAGGCCAGGCCGCAGGCGTCTGCATGTCAGGCGCGATTTCGCCGATCTCACCGCGCGACCGTCCCGCGCGCTCCGAAGCAGTTGCATGATCGCGGCCGATTGCTGTCGTATCGATCCGCAACGTTGACCCCGGCGAGAGATCAGATGCGCGGAGATCAGTTGCCTGCTTGCCGACATCGCGTGTGTCGACCGGCGGCCCGGCGCGAAGAGCAGGCCCTGGTGTTACGAATTCACTTGTGACTGCCGGACCGGCTGCTTTTCTCTGCACAACATCACCACCGGCATTGAGAGTCGGCGACGAGAGCGGCAAGGGAGGGATAGTGGCCGGAGCGCTGGTGTAGTCCAGTGTCGATTCGAGCGAGGAGGCGTCTCCGAAGCCGGGTCGCCCAAAACCCGGAGTCCCAATCCGCTGGTCTTCCTCCGCAATCGGGGATCTGCTGCGAACCACAGGAAGAACCGTGGCCGATTGCGAGTCTCCGAGGCTTCGCGCTGCGAGACGTTTGAGATAACCGCTCAAGCTTCCAGCCTCCGTTTCTGAGGACGACTCGACTGTATCAGCCCTACGAATGTTCTGCGGTCCTCTCGTGTCAGGCTCAATATCTCTTCGTAGCCCCAGCCGTAGGCCATCGCTATGCAATGCACCTCGTAATTGAGAAACTGTCGCTCGTAGGCCAACGCCCGAAACAGATAGGACTGGATATCGAACCTGACTGTCTGGTGCGTGCCGCAACGCGGACAAATGGCTTCAAGGTCCAGGTCGAGTAGCGGGCCCACTTGCTCCATCATTGTCTGAAGAGACTCCGCATCCTCGGACGGCTCACCCTCCACAATGCACCGGCTTAACAGCGCGGCGGCGGCGGCGGCCGAATCGAGCCCGGCCAACTGCCGCTGGTCGCCCGCCGTGGGCAGCCGGAAGCGACATCCGTTGGCTAAGGTGAAAATGCCTTCACGGTCTGGTCCGCTGACCTCCGTCGTAGGGGTCTGGGCCAATCTTCCCATCAGCTCCGCCAGGAAAAAACTCAAGTCGAACAACTCCCGGCAGTCGGCACAAGCCATTCTTCCCTCGATGCGCTCTCCGAAGTAGTCGAAGTAGATGGAGGCAAAGAGCCTGTCGCAGTCGCAAACGGCCAGGTCCGCCGCCTTGCCCGGCCCAACGGTCGTGCCCTGTGCATTCGTTAGGAGGCTATCGAGAAACGCTATGAGATCAACCGCGTCGGGGCCGTTGATTGACGCTTCGTCGTGACCGCGCAAGGGACGCAGGCGAGCCCATCTTCCGCCAGGAATCCCCGGGTTGAGTTCAACGTGGAGCATTAGCATCTTTCCTATATAACCCTCAGCCCGTCTGAATCCGGCTGTTTGGCTGTTGCTTGAAGTCCGGTTGGATGACTGCTAAGGCCTTAAGTCTCGGCTACCTCGACGACCGATTCGTCGCGCTCGAAGCCTTCGTTCTGAAGCACTATGTGCTCGAAGGCAATCGCGTTGGCGTTCGCATCCAGCTCAGGGAGCGCTGTGAACTCGGACACCCAGCAACGGAACACGCGGTATCGTTTTACAATTGTGCCCTGGAGATTCAGAAACTCGACCATGATGTCTTTGCGAAAGTTCGCAAGCGACACGGCGCCGTCACCCTCCGTGCTGTAGACCAGGTTCGCCCATTTCTCGAACTCGGGATCGAACGTGATTCCGCGTTCCAGCGTGATGGCGTCGAATTTCGAAGCGCCCGGAGAATGTCGCTGTGTGCTGATGTCGCCACCCTCGCGGTGGCTGATGACTTCGGTCGTGCGCTTCAACGCGCCGACTTTGCTGACGCCCGCGACGACTGCAAATGTCCCTCCCGGCTCGGACTGCCATTTCACGCGGAACTTGAAATTGCTGTAGGGATCGATTCGTTGTGTGTTGACCGTAAACTGTGCCATCTCGCATCTCCGTGACGCGACGGGGAACACGGCGGTCGACGTTAGGTCTGGACCTGCCCCGCCTTCTGCTGAATGGTGATGACTACGAATTCCGCCGGCTTGAGTGGGGCAAAACCGACGACGACATTGACGATGCCCAGGTTGATGTCATTCTGAGTCGTTGTTTCGGGATCGACCTTTACGAAATACGCGTCGCTGGCTTTCCGGCCCTGGAACGCGCCCTGACGAAACAGGTTGTTCATAAACGCGCCTGCGGCCAGCCGGATCTGCGCCCAAAGAGGTTCGTCATTCGGCTCGAAAACCGCGAACTTCAGCCCGCGAAAAAGACTCTCCTCGATAAACAGCGCCAATCGACGGACGGGGACGTACTTGTAGTCGTCATTGCCCGAGTTGTCGAACCCATCCATGGTCCGGGCGCCCCAACTCACTATGCCCGTGGCGAACACGCGAATGGCATTTACCGCCTCGGGGTTGATGACCCCATTCTCGGGATCCGACATAGTATGCTCGACGCCGCGAATGCCGCGGATGTCGCCTTCGATGCCGGCGGGCGCTTTCCACACCCCGCGATTCGAATCGGTCCGGGCCATCAGGCCCGCCAGCGAGCCGCTTGGATCGATGAATTTCGAGCTTCCGTTTGTCGCAACACTGACGCGCGGCCAATAGATCGCGGAGTGGTCTTTGATCAGACCTATGCGGAGCTGTTGTATCTGACTATCGACGTCGTTGACAGTAACCCAGCTACTGCGCGGATCGACAAGCAGGAATGCGCGACGTGACTGGCAGAAAACGCTCGCCGGTCCCCACAGCTTCTCCCTGTCGGTATCGGATTGGAGCGCAGCGCGCGGAAGGACCATGATGTTGAACAGGTCTACGTCGCGATCGACGATCTGGAAGGCGCTCGTGTAAGCGGCGGTGTCGGGCACGCCGCCGTCCTGGCCTGTGGGTCCGGGAGTCTGATACGAGCCGATGCCGGTCGTTCCAAGGCTGTACGACGCTACGTTGGCAGGCCCCACAAACAACTGGTTGGCGCCCCCTATAACGAACACGCCGTTGCTGGTCAACGTTGCGGTGGTATCGGTGTTTACGCCGCCAAATTGAGGACGCAGCACCAGGCGTAGCCCCTGCAATGACGCCCTCCAACGGTTATTGGTATTGGCGTTTATGGAATCAGCGAGAATCTGAAGGTTCTCTCGCACGTTTAGCAACGAGCCTTCGCCAACCGCCGATGCCGGTCCCTCGTACATGCGACTGCCTGCCGGCAACGAAAACACAGGCGTGGCGGTGTGCGGTCCGACCCCACTAACGTCTGTGAGCGTCCACGCGCCAAAATCGGCCTTCTGAGCTCCCGCGAAGTTGGTCAAGTTGGGGGTGTTGGTCCCCCCAAATTTGGCAAAGAATCCCGTGGGCGCCGGGCGCAACCCGCCATGACCTCCGACTTCAATGCCACCCTGTCCTACGCCCAATTGAAGGGCGGCCGTCGCGTTAGTGATTGGTGATTGACTGATGACCACCGAACCTCCGACGGGCTTGGCGCTTCGAAACTCCACGTATCGCGAACCTGTCGGGCCTGGCTCAAGCGTAGCGGTGATTTTGGCGCCAACAGGTGTCAGGGCCGTGTTGATCGCCTGCTCCCATGCATCCAGGGGATTGGCGGCAGCCGGGACCGCGAGGGCGGGCAACACGACTAACACAGGGGTCTGTCCATCGACGCTGATCGTGATGGCATTCGCAGCGGCGGTCACCTGTCCGTTAAGAGTCGTGGCCGCCACGTCGTCGTCAGCCGGATCGACCAGTATCCCTGAACGCGAATACCCCTCGCCGGCGGCAGGCGCCGCCGAAGCGTTCACGCTGATAAGCGCCGATTGTTGGTTGACTATGGTTGCAACAAAGCGGCCGCTGTTGGGATCCATAGTGAGGTTCGAGAAGGTCTCGTCCGTTTCGATCCTGGGCACGCCAAAGGCGTCTACTGCCAGGCGAAACGCACGGAGATTGAACGTGGCGTCAGGGCTGGGCGTGTTGTAGTCGACTTCGACATGGATCAGGTTGCCGTCAACCCCTGCGTCTCTGGCGCTGACTTTCAGCACAACGTCACCCGCTTCGTTCTTCAGATCAACACTGGCGGCCGTCGCGCTAGCGTCGGCGATTCGCATAATGAACGCCTCACGCCCTGAGTTGATGAAGAACTGGCGCACCTGATCAGTCATCTCGCTAATAGTAACGTCGGTGCCGAATGTGCGCTCATAATCGCCCAGACTGGATATGCGTGTAGGCTCTCTCAACCGGCCTCGTCTGGTCATCCCGATAAATAGCGCGATCGACGTGGAAACGCCCGTGATCGTGCGGACACCGGATGACACTTCCTGAACATAGACGCCGGGGTAAGTTACTTGAACAGGCATCTTTTCCCTCCTCAGTCGGTCCTTTGTCGAACGTTGTCGGCAGGCGGCAGATTCTCTTCATCCTCAGGCTGAGCCACGCGGTAACGAACCTTCCCGTCAGGTCCGCGATGCTCGACTACCAGATTCCGCGCTACCAACTCTGCGAGCGCAGCCTGGATGTGCGCCATCGACCGTTTGATGTCTTGCTCCAGGAGCCACCAATGCATGATCCCTTCAATCGTGTCCTGCGCGTTTGGATGCGAAGAGAGGTAAGCCAATATCTCGCGCGCCGCGTCGGCTGACGGTTCGTCTGTCTGCGCGTCTCGCTTCAAGCTAACCTCACTCCTTCCTAAGTGGCATCACTTTGAGCAGCACTCCGAAATCTCCGAGTAATACGGAATCTCCCGACTACTTGCAATCTCCGTGCTACTGCAAGTTCCTAATGTTTTGAGTGACGATCAATGTTAGACCAGTCTCGGTTCGTCCTAGGGTTGCGAGCTTAAGAGCCGGTGCGGTGAGCTAAAGGATGTAGTCAATAACAAACTATGGTAGGGTGAATTGTCCTTGCCGGTATGTCGATTTCATCCTACTCGGTCGAGCGAGACTTGGCGTCAACTCTAAAATCCTGGACATCGATATGGTGCTTGCGGATAAGCTCCCAAAACGCCCGCCGGTTTTTATGAGCTGCCTGCGCGGCCTTGGTGATGTTGCCGTGATTGGCAAGCAAGAGATCTTCAACGTAATTTCGCTCAAACTGGGCCTTGGCTTCACGGAAAGAGGTCGGGCGCGGAGCAGTTGTTCTGCGCGGCAGGTTCAGGTCGTCGATCTCGATGACCTTACATTCGGAGAGCGCCACTGTGCGCTCGACCAGATGCTCCAGCTCGCGCACGTTGCCCGGCCACTCGTAATGTGAGAGCAACTCCAGGGCTTTAGCGGAAAAGCTGAGCGCCGACTTATTGAACTCGGCGGCGTACCTGTTGAGAAAATGTTCTGCTAAAACGGGAATGTCTCCGCAGCGCTCCCGCAATGGTGGGAGCCGAAGTGGAATAACATTCAAGCGATAGTAGAGGTCCTGACGGAAACGGCCCGACTCGACGGCGGCGTCGAGATCTACTGTGGCAGCGGTGATGACACGTACATCCGCACGGTGTGTCTTTGCCGCGCCAAGCGGCCGATACTCTCTCTCCTGTAGAAACCTCAAGAGCTTTACCTGGGAGAGCAGCGGAAGACAGTCTATCTCATCCAAGAAGAGAGTGCCGCCTGCCGCCTCGCCTACCAGCCCTATCTGTGCCCTGACGGCGGTCGTAAAGGCGCCGCGCTCGTGCCCAAACAGCTCGTTCTCGACAAGCTCGGCGGGGATTGCGCCGCAATTGACCGGAACAAACGCCTGATGCGCTCGAGGGCTGAGATAGTGAATTGCTCGCGCGCACAACTCCTTACCTGTACCTGTCTCTCCCGAGATCAACACAGTGGCGTCGCACCGCGCGATGAGCGGGATGCTCTTGACCACGTCGCGGAAGACCTTGCTCTCCCCGATGAGTTTTCTCGATCCAAGCTGTTCTTTGAGTCTGCCTATCGGTGTGCGTTGCTGATTCGAATGGCTGAGCAGTCGTCGAACCCGCGTGAGGGTGTCAAGCGGCGTCAGAGGCGGAGTGATGAAATCCGACACGCCGTGTTCGAGCAAGCTCAGCAGGTCGTCCGGGTCGCCCGCCTCGGGCACTACTATCAGCGGAGGCGGTGGCTCTGCTGCTTCCCGTATGTGTTGAAAGAGCTGGTGGCCTTGCTTCAACAGGCTTGCGGGCAGTACAAAAAAGACAATGCTTAGGTTGTTGGCGAGATTATGATTAAAAGGAAAAGGCGCTGGTTCATTAGGAGACGGGCGTTCAACCTTGACCGTCCAGTGGGGAACGGACTCCAAAATCCCGCACAGCTCAGAGCCCAAACTCCCCGAGGCGCCAAAATCGACCAGGAGAATGCGAGTTTCTTTCATCTCGACACACCAGGGTGCTGGTTCGGGTCGCGCTCTTCCTTTGAACTGAAGAGACCAGTTCAAAGGGGAAGTCGTCGAGAGGAGCGCTTCCACCTCGACATCATGCTCTCAAATATTCAACCTAGGATTTTGAGGCCACGGCGGCCAAGGGCTGAGATACGCCGGGAAACCGGGGTCTTCCTCCAATCGACTTGCCTACACACCGATGAGGTCAGCGTAGGTCACAGAACGGGTTCTGCGTTGATAATAGCTCCGAACGGGAATTTTTCTGGTCCGGAATAGTCAGGCATCGCGTTTCGTTCTACCGCGTCCACGTAGCGTAGCACGTTTGTGTGCGCACAGAATGTACTCCAGTGGCAACCGGGGTGCAAGCGAAAACGGTAGATTTCCGGAGCAAATATTACAAACATCTTGTGGATGTTTGGTCCGGTCGGTAGTTCATTCTTTAGAAGGTGGTATTTCGATATGCGGTCGGAAGTGGTAGCAAAAACCCTTCGATCTCGTGATGACTTCTTTGCTACGATCCTGGATAGTAGGGAGTAGCAAAGGCGACAAGTGGGGAATAACCGCCGAAACGGAAAGTAGAATCTCATGAGTAAGCTCGAAGGAAAAGAGGCGAGACTTGACGACGGTTGTTAAAGCGCCGTGTGATGAGGCGGTGATTCGCGCCGGGGCCGCAAAAGCGCCGTGCTCAAAAGCAGCCGCGCCCTGGGTGCTTGCCGCGACCATCCTGGGGTCGAGCATTACCTTCATCGACGGCACGGTCGTCAACGTCGCACTGCCAGTGCTCCAGCAGGAGTTGGGCACTGACATAGTCGGGGCGCAGTGGGTCGTCGAGGCTTACTCCCTAATGCTCTCCGCCCTGATTCTAGTAGGCGGCTCGCTGGGTGATCGCATGGGAAGAAAGCGCGTCTTCTCGGCGGGCCTCCTGCTGTTCGCGATAGCTTCCGCCTGGTGCGGAATGGCCGAAAGCTCCACGCATCTCATCGCCGCGCGAGCCGTGCAAGGCGTAGGCGCTGCCATGCTCGTCCCCGGAAGCCTTGCGATCATCAGCGCTTCGTTCTCTAAAGAGGACAGGGGGCGGGCCATAGGCACATGGTCAGGGTTTACAGCCATAGCGGCAGGCGTGGGTCCAATACTGGGCGGCTGGCTCATTGAGCACGTCTCGTGGCGCTGGATTTTTTTTATCAACCTGCCGCTTGCGGCTGTGGTGCTCGCCATCACGTGGTGGCGAGTGCCTGAAAGCCGAGATGAGAGCGCAGGAGAGCGCGTAGACATTCTCGGAGCCGCAGCGGCGACCCTGGGACTGTGTGGCATCGTCTACGGCTTGCTCGAATCAGGCACGCGCGGCTTCAAATCCCCGAGTGTGGTAGGCAGTCTTGCAGCGGGGGCTATTCTGCTCGTCTTATTCATTATCGTCGAGCGAAAACGCGGCTCGCGGGCGATGATGCCGCTGGCTCTTTTCCGTTCCCAGACTTTCACAGGGGCAAACCTCTTAACGTTCTTCCTCTACGGAGCAATGAGCGGATTAATGTTCTTTCTTCCCTTCAACCTTATTCAGGTGCAAGGTTATTCGCCGACCGAAGCAGGGGCGGCGCTCCTGCCGTTCGTGCTGACGTTGTTCTTTTTATCGCGCTGGGCGGGCGGGCTTGTCCGTCGCTACGGCGCGAAGCTGCCGCTAATCGTTGGCCCCATAGTCGCGAGCGCGGGCTTCGCTTTATTCATTCTCCCCGGAGCAAGCGCAGGAAGTTACTGGACAAGCTTCTTCCCGGCCGTCCTGGTGATGAGCCTCGGCATGGCAGTAAGCGTCGCGCCGCTCACGACGACCGTTATGGGCTCGGTCGAGGAGCGACACGCCGGAATCGCGTCGGGTATCAACAATGCCGTATCTCGGACTGCGGGGCTGATCTCGATTGCGGTATTCGGAATAGTTATGACAGGAGTATTCGCTCGAAATCTTGAAGCGAGTCTCCAGCCTTTAGACCTTCCTGCGGAAACTCGCGCCGAACTCAAGGCGCAGGCGGGCCGTCTGGCCACTGTCTCTATTCCTGAACAGTTAAAGGCTGAGACGAAACAAGAAGTCAAACGCGCCATCGAAGAGTCATTTGTCCGGGGCTTCCGCGTCGTCATTTTGATCGCCGCTGCGCTTGCATTCATGAGCGCGCTCTTCGCCTGGCTGCTAATAGAGGGGCGAGCATTGCCTGGAAGCAGGCGGGAAAAGGCCGCAAAGGTTTAAAATGAATAATTCAATAATCCTGACGAGTATCGAAGATTTAAGGAGGATAGGATGGCGGAGAGTTGCACACATCTGGATCAGGTCAATGAGGTCACGCCGAGCGCGAAGGGCTGTGAAGACTGTTTGAGGATCGGCGGCCGCTGGGTTCATCTTCGCCTTTGCCTGGGGTGCGGTCACGTCGGGTGCTGTGACAGTTCCCTCAACAAGCACGCGACAGAACATTTTCATAAGACGAGACACCCCATCATTAAATCATTCGAGCCAGGCGAGGACTGGGGCTGGTGCTACGTCGACGAGTTGTTCTTCGAGTCACTTTGAAGCAGTATAGCTTTGAAGGAATACGACAGGATGGATATGCCCAGCGCCGAATCATTCCACATCGCGCTCGCCATCATCGGCGTCGTCATCATAGTGTCCGCGCTACTGTCAGGGCTGATCGAGCGCAGCGGGCTGCCGCAGGTCGCGGTGTTTCTCGCGCTCGGCGCAGCGCTCGGGCCTGTCGGCCTCGGCGTGCTCAACCTCTCGCTCGATTCGTCCGCGTTGCGCGTCGTCGCGATCCTCAGCCTGGCGCTCGTCCTCTTCACCGACGCCGTCTCGCTCAACATAGCCGAAGTTAAACGTCGCGGCGCGCTGGCGTTCCGCTTGCTCGGCCCCGGCACGCTGCTCAACGCCGCCCTGATCGCGCTCGCCGGGTGGTGGCTGCTCGGGCTGGGCGCGGCGCAGGCCGCGATTCTTGGCGCGGCGCTCGCCTCGACCGATCCCGTCCTGCTGCGCGGACTTTTGCGCCGCCGCGACATCCCTGCGGACGCGCGCCATGCGCTGCAACTGGAGAGCGGGCTTAACGATGTCGTGCTGCTGCCGGTCGTCCTCGTCGCGATGGTCTTCCTCACTCCAGGCGCCCTACCCGGAGGCGTCGGTTTTGCCAAACTCGGCCTCAACCTCTTTATCTTCGGGCCGTGCGCGGGAATCCTCGTCGGGTTGCTCGGCGTGGCCGCGCTGGACCTGATAAGGAAGCGCATCGGCGTGCGCCGCGACTATGAATCACTCTACTCGCTCGGCATCGCCTTCACTGCCTACGCTGCCGCCGAGGCGGTGCACGGCAGTGGGTTTCTCGCCGCCTTCGCCGCCGGGATGACTATCGCGGCGCTCGACGTAGAACTCTGCGACTGCTTTGTCGAATACGGCGGGGTGACGGCTGAGATGCTGCTACTCTTCACTTTCGTGCTGCTGGGAGGCTCCCTGATCTGGAGCGGGCTCACGATAATTAGTGTGGCGACTCTGTTGTTCACGGCTATCACGGTTTTGATCAGAACGCCCATCTACCTCTTGTCACTGTTGGGATCAGGCGTGGACACGCGCGGGCGCCTGCTGATCGCGTGGTTCGGGCCACGGGGCCTCAGCTCGCTATTGCTGGTCCTGTTACCTGTCTTCGCAGGACTCCCCGGCAGCGAGCAACTGTTCGCAATCTGCTCTCTCGTGGTGCTGGTTTCGATAGTGCTGCACGGCGGCTCGCCCATGCTGTTGGCGCGCGCCGCGCGGAGGCGGGCGCTTAAACAAAGCGCCGAAGCGGCAAGCCAGGAAGTCTCCCGCCCGTTAGGTCCCGGGCCGGCAACTCCGGAAGAAGTCCCTCGAACTACTCAGGATTTATCGCGCGACGAACAAGCAGATGCAGCGTCTTTGCAGATGTCTGCTTGCACTCCATCAGACGAGTCGGAGACTGCAACCTGCATGATTGCTTCCGCCTCATCAAAGCAGCGCGACGCGGAGGGCGAGCGGCTCCAGGTTGGCTCACAAAGAATCTCCATCGAGGAGTTGCGCCGTCTATTGCTATCGAACGAGCCTGTCACGATCCTCGACGTGCGCACAGAGCGCAGCATTGAAGATAGCAACTTGCAAGCGAAGGGCGCGATACGAATGCCGCCCGACCATGTGGCCGAGCGTGCGAAGGAACTTGGTCTCAACAGGGAGGCATGGCTTATTGCCTACTGTGCCTGAACAAACGAAGCGACAAGCGCCCGTGTGGCGCAGGAACTCAGACAAGCCGGATGGAAGAGAGCGCGAGCCCTGATTGGCGGCTGGACTGCCTGGCAGGAGGCTGGACTGGTGGTGGAGCCGAAAGCTGCTTCAGTAAGTTGAACTGAAGCGCAACAGGTTTCCGGCTAAGGCGAACCATATGAATCCCAGACATGCCAGCACCAGTACGGTTGCCTGGAGCCTATACCAGATGCTGCTTCGTTTGTTCGCCCAGGCTTTTATCGCGTTGTAAAGCACGACCAGCGTCCCGATTGCTCCTAGTATGCCGATCACCTGAATGAGATAAAACCATTTGTTCCCACGGTCACTGAAGATTTCGATATTCGTGAGCCCGTACATGACTAGCCCGGTCATCGCCGCGATGAAGATTATGTCGAGCGCAAAAACGATCCGCACGGCTAAGCGCAGTCGCCTTTCGGTCGGCGTCAATTCCAGCTTGTGACCGTAATGTCTCCTCACAAACCATGCGACCGGCCACAGCAAAAGCGTCAGAATCATTATCAGCAGCGAAATGATGAGCACGGGTAATAGCAGGCTATTGTTCTCGAACAGCCCGACGCGTTGGCCGACAAAAAACGGGTAGGGCAAGACCATCATCATCTGACCATTCTGATCAGGCTTGAAGACAAGTTTATCCTGCCCGTTATCTTCGAGAAATGTCATAGGCGCGACGGCCCGCCATCGTTTGGGCTTACCGTTAGGGCCGGTCAACTCCGCCACCTCTATCACTCCATCATCAGACGGAACTACGGTGAACTCTCCGAGCAGCGTCGCCGTCTTTAAAAAAGAGGTCTCGCTCCGGCGGCTCAACATGTATGTGCCGCCCGCCGCTTTGGCATCTTCCGCAGCGCTGGACGAGGCCGTTGAGGGCGGAGGTGTGTATGGGAGATAACGATCGAGCAGCGCTTCCCAAAGCAGCGTTCTTAGCGAATCGCTCCCCTTGCCCGCGCTGTTATAAGAGATGAAGAATCCTATGCCTGCGTCTAAAATCAGATGCAGATCGCTATGGAAATACTGAGTGTCCCCGCCGTGTCCTATGATGCGGCGACCGTTGCGTGACTCTTCGTAGAAGCCATAAGCCATCGCGTTTACCGCGTCGTCCAAAGCGAAGAGCCTGCTGTGCATGAGGCGCACAGTCTCGGGGCGGAGTATTCGCGCGCCGTCAAGTTGTCCTTCTTTGAGGTGCGCGATCATGAATCGCGACATATCGTTTGCCGTGCTGCTGAGGCTCCCGGCCGGAAAAGCGTTTACTACTTCGAACGGCTTCGGCGCGTCGCTTGCGAGCTGATAGCCGTTCGACATATGCGGGGCAAGAGATGGCGGGAGTGGTTGCACGAATGTTGAGTGAGTCATCCCGAGCGGTTTGAAAATGTTCGTCTCTATATACTCGTTGAACGGCTGGCCGGACACCCGCTCTACGATATACCCTGCAAGCGCCGTCGCGTAGTTTGAGTAGGCCGGCGTTGTCCCTGGGGGAAAGATCCGCTCGGGGGTGTGCGTCTTTAAGTACTCTCCAAGATTGAGGCTCCCGGCATCGGTTACAAAGAGGTCTTTGATCTGCTCCTCAAACCCCGGAGTATGAGTCATTATATTCTTGAGCGTGATGGGCTGGCCGTACTTTTCAGGAATCTTAAAATCCAGGTACTCGTTGACATCGCGGTCCAAGTCGAGCTTGCCCTGTTCGGCCATCTGCATCACGGCCGTCCAGGTGAAAAGCTTTGATACCGAGCCGGGCCGGAACAGGGTCTCATCCGGCGAGACGGGCTTTTTCGTCGCAACGTCCGCGTAACCGTACCCCTTGGCAAACAGTAGCTTCCCATCCTTGACGACGGAGATCGTCGCGCCGGCAATATCATTTTGCAGAAGCTGCAGCGGCACTATTCCATCGAGAAAAGCCTCAACGTCAGGAGCCGTTAACTCGTGCGTGCCAGATGGGGGTTTATCCGGCGCTAGCTGCTCGCTCTCTTTTTTGGGCGCGATCTTAGGCAAATCCGGCCCCTGGCCCTGCACCACAGGGGAGAGGATTAATGCGACCATCATAAAAATAATTGGCTTTGTTCTTTTCACGTTTCGGGCTCCTGTGTATAACAGATTACTCCGATTCTGTTGATGGCTTTCCTCGGGCCTAGACCGTCCATATCTGTGAGAGCACGCGCTTGAAGTTTCCGCCGAGTATCGCTTCGATATCCTTGTCGCTGTACTTTCGGCGTATCAGCCCTTCGGTCAGGTCGAACATCCGCTTCGGATGATTGAGCCCTTCTACGTCTATCTTCTCTCGAAAGGCGTAGCTGCCTTTGTAACCGGCGCGCAGCCGCTTGTTCATCTCCGGCGGCATCGCGTCGTACCCGTACAGGTCTATGTCGCTGCCTACGCCCAGGTGTTCGGGGCCGATCAACTTCGCCACGTGGTCGAAATGGTCCAGCACGTGCTCGACCGTAGTCGGCTCGTCGCCCTTGACGAACATTCGCACGCCCGTTATCCCCATTACGCTCCCCGCCGCGCCCACTTTCTTTATGGCCTCGTCGGTCTTCAGACGCGGGTGGCCCGGCACGAGCGCGCGGCAGTTGGAGTGCGTGATCAGAACGGGCTTCTTGGAGATTTCGAAGGCGTCAAGCGTAGTCCGGTCGCCGCAGTGCGACACGTCAACGGCCATCCCGACTTTGTTCATCCGCTCGATGATCGCCGCGCCGAAATCCGAAATGCCTTCGTCGCGCCGCTCAGTGGAACCGTTGCCGATGAGGTTGCGCGAATTGTAGGTCAGTTGCGAGACGCGCTGGCCCAATCCTCGAAAGAAGTCTACGTCGTCGGGGCGGCGGAAGTGATCTGAATTCTGCACGCCGAGCAGAATGCCCGTCTTGCCCGACCTCTTCACGCGGTCGAGGTCCGCCGCACTGTCGATGCGCATAAAGTGTTCATCCCCGTTTGCAATAAACGCATTCCACGAGGCGAAGTACTTCAGTGCGAATTCGTAAGCGGTCGGCCCGCCAAATCCAAACGCGACATGAAAGACGTTGATGCTTGAGTCTTTGAAAGGCTTGAGGTCGTCGGCCTTAAAGCTTTCGGGGTCTGCCAGCCACCTCGCCTCCTTGGCGAAGTCGAGCGTGAGCACGCCGAGCATGTCTATGACGGTGGAGCGCACGACCAGCTCGACGGCTCGCGCGGAGTACTGGTTCGGCGAGCCGGCAAAAATCCGGTACCGCCCCCGGTTGATCATCGGCGCGACCAGCGCGCCCGCGCTCGCAAACGCCGCGCGCTTGATTACCTCGCGGCGCGTCATCAGATTCTTATTCTGCATCATATTCAAATTCGCTCTCGATCGTTCTTCATCCAAACCCGCCGCTGCTTTTAGAACTCGATTCTTTAGAACTCGATCCTTATTCCGATCTGCCCCTCGCGTCCGGGCAGCACCTGCGTCCTTTCGCGGAAGAAGGGGGCGGCCGTTGTCTGGCTCGTCTCGACCGCGGCGGGGTTCTGGCGATTCAGCAGGTTGAAGAACTCGAACAGGACTTGCGCCTTGACCCGCTCGCCGATGTTGAATCGCTTGGCGAAGCGCATGTCGAGATTGACGAACGCCGGCGCGGTGAAGAAATTCCGTCCCGCGCCCGGCCCATGATCGATGAGGTTGAAAGTCCCGTTACCGTCCGGGTCTTCGGCGACCGCTGCCGAGCGGCTGAAGTGAAAGCCGCTCTGCGCACGGAAGATGCTGCTGACCTGAATCTGATAGGGGAACTCCACCAGCCCGTTGATCTGAAAGATATGATCCAGGGCTAAATCGGACGGACCTTTATCAAGATCGGGGCCGTTGAGAAATGTTCCGGCCTGTGCGACGAATGCGCCAGTCGTAGCGATGAATGAGCCGCCACTGTTGGTTTCTCCCGTCTCGGGGTCAGTAACTTCGGGCACTACCCCGACGAAGCTGTCGGAAGGCAGCGTATCGACGCCGAGACTATTGTCCCTGGCGTGGGCGTAGGTGTAGTTCGCGCCCAGGAGGAAGCGACGGTTGAAGCGCTTATTGAAATTGATGACCAGCGCGTCGTAAGTGCCTTCGTACCAGGGGCCGAATGTGCGGATCGGTCCTGCAGGGAATGGCTCCAAAAAGGTGCGGCCCGTCACGCGCGATTCGAAGGCGAGGTTGGTTTCCCGGACGCCGAGAATGTTGCGGATCTCCCTGTGATAGTAATCGGCCTCGATCACCATATCTTTTGTGAGCTCACGCTGAAAGCCTGCACTGAAGCTCAGCGTATGCGGCGTCTCGAAGCTTTCATCGATGGCGGTGGGGAAAGGCTGGGGAGGAATGGCTGCATGTGTGAGCGCACCGAACGGGCCGAAGAAAAAGAATCCAGCCGGACGGCCGACAGCGGCGCTGGCCGCAGCCGCGAACTCGTCGGGCGACAACCCCGACAACGACTCCACGTTGCTGAGGTTAATTACAGAGTTGGCCGGGATAGGGGAACGCCCGGGCGCGACCACACGGTTGATCCTGTCTATTCCGATCAGCGGCCCCCCGAACGGGCACCTCGCTCCGCTGGCCGTTATCTGGGCATCGGTCAGGCTGGGCGACACGCAAAGCCCGTTTGGCGGGAACAGCGATGCGTTGACCAGGGCGACAACCAGTGTCGGCACGCCATAAAAACCGCGCGGGTATGAGAAGGGCTGGACCGCCCTTCGATCGGCGCCGCCGAACCCTGGGACGTTGCTCGCCAGCCCCAGCCGGAACTGGTCGAAAAAGATTCCGAAGTGCCCGCGCACGACAGTCTTATCCGTCACGGCCCAGGCGGCGCCCAGGCGCGGCGAGAAATTCTTCTTCTTCGCGAATTCAGAGTCGTAGTCCCATCGCAGCCCCAGATTCAAAGTGAGATTGCTGCGGATCTTCCAGTCATCCTGCACGAACAGCCCGTTGTAGTTGTTCCGCAGGTGAATCTCGTTATCCTCGGGCGTGAGCCCCCCGATCGTCGTCACCGTAAAGAAGCCCGCGTTGACAGGCCCGAACTCCTCGAAGTCATCGACTGTGGCGAAGAGCTGATTGGCCAATAACTGCGCCGTGACGCCGTCAACTTTCGTCCGCAGGAAGTTCCACCCAAACTTCACGTCGTGATTGCCCAAGAGCCTGGCGGCGTGGGCCGAAAGCGAAGTGTATTTCTGGTCCAGGTTCGAAGCCGTCGCGGCATTGCCGAAACTGACGCCCGGCAGATCGCCGAAGAAGGTCCCCGTCGTGTTAGAGCTGAAGACGTTGAAGAAGGTCGCCGCCCCTGCGTCCGGGTGAGAGGGGCGAGTGTCTGAAGGCTCGCCGCGATACGCGCCGCGCACCGTCATGACCCACGGGTTGCCCTGCTCGCCCAAAAGCATTGTGTCGCTGAAGCCCAGCAGCAGATGGCGCGCGCCTGAGTCATTTCGAGTTGACGGCAGACTGCCCGACTGTGAAAGCGGGAGGAACTCTCGGATTACGCGGTTGGTGTAATTCACCTGCTGGGTCAGTTGATGGCGCCCGAGCTGTTCGTTGAACTTCAAAAAGTTTCGCGTCTCGAATATCCGCGACGGGTTATCGAAACGGCTCTCCTGGTCGCGCAGCAGTCGATCGACCTGATCGTTTCCGGTGCTGGGGAACAAGAAATCCAGTTGGCGTTTCTCCGTGATCCGCTCTGACGAGCCGAAGAAGAAGACTTTATCTTTTATCACCGGGCCGCCCAGCGCCAAACTGTAATCGAACCTGCGGAGCGTGGGCGCGTCATCTCTTGTCTCGTCCAGAGAGTTCGACGAGTCGAAAGCGTCGTTGCGATGAAACAGCGACGCGACGCCGTGAAAATCATTCCCCCCGCTCTTGGTGATAACGTTGACTACCGCCCCCGAGGCCTGCCCAAACTCGGCCTTGTAGCCGGTCGTCAGCACCTGGAACTCGGCTATCGTCTCTTGATTGAACTGCGCTGCGGGCCCGCCGTTGACCGTATCTTTATTCGGCAGCCCGTCGATCAAAAAATTGTTATTGCCGCTGCGCTCGCCCAGCACCGGCGCGTCCCTGTCGCTGCCGGGGTCGGCTTGCCGGTTGATCGCTACTCCGGGCACGAGTTGCAACAGGTCCAGGTAGTCTCGCCCGTTGACGGGCAAATCGCTGATCTGCTGCGGCGTGATGGTCGAGCCAGTGGCAGACGCATTCGGTTCGAGCAGCGGCAGCTCGTCCGACCTGATGTCGACCACCTCTCCGGCGACGGTTCCGACCTGGAGCTGGACATCGAAAGTCACGACGCGGTTGAGCGTCAGCTCGATCTTGGAGGTGCGCGAAGCAAACCCGCTCTGCGAGACGGTAAGCGTGTAGGTCCCAGCCGGTAACGCCGTGAGTCTGTAGAAACCATCCGCGTCGGTCCTCGTGCTGCGCTCGGCCGCAAGCGCAGTCCCGATCGCCTTGATCTCCGCGCCGACGATCACGGCCCCGTTAGCGTCAGTAACGGTCCCCTCGATGGTAGAGGTAGTGGTCTGGGCTGTTGCGTTCGATGACAAGGGGTGGAGCATGAAAAGAGTGAGCGAAAGGACTATGAGTGAGGAACTATACCTCCCAAGCAGCGTGTGCGCGTCTTCGCCTGTCAGTTTCCGGATCGTTGTCAGGGTAATCCTTTTCATAACTTCTCCTTTCATGAAGATCACTCGATGCACGGTCTCTAAGAGGCGTCCGGCGGAAAATCCCCAAGAGGTCAAACACCCCTTATGAGCGTGGCGGTTATATAACATCCATCGTTGCAGGATGTCAACACGAATACAACGATTGTTGCAATTTGAAAGGCGGTGTGTTATCGTCATCCGCCATGCGAGACACCTCACACAACGCCGACGCTCGCGCTTCTGAAGAGAGTATACGAATCGACAGTGTCGAGCTTCGCCTGATCCGTTTGCCTTTGAACGAGCCCTTCGAGACCAGCTTCGGCAGCATAGACTCGCGGCTCATCTTCCTGGTCAGCGTCGGGGCGGATGGGCTGAAGGGGTGGGGCGAAGTGGTGGCCGCCGAAGAGCCTCGCTACAGCTACGAGACCGTCGGCACGGCCATGCATGTCATTCGAGATTTCCTCGGGCCCGCGTTGATGGCTCAGCCTATAGCGGACCTCGGCGAGATGGCGGAACGATTCGCCCAGTTTCGCGGGCACAACATGGCCAAGGCAGGGTTGGAACTCGCGTACCTGGACCTGCTCGCGCGGTCAAAGATGCGCTCGCTCTCCTCGCTGCTCGGGGGCACGCGCTCGCGAATCCCCGTCGGCGTCAGCCTCGGCATACAGCCCACGCTCGCTCAGCTTCTGGGCCAGGTCGATCGCTATCTGGCTTTGGGCTATCAACGGATCAAGCTCAAGATCAAGCAGGGATGGGACGCCGACGTGGTGGAAGAGGTGCGACGGCGTCACCCGGACATCCTGCTTTCAGTCGATGCCAATTCGGCTTATACGATCGGCGAGAAGGATCATCTCAAGGCGCTCGATGATTTCAACCTCTTGATGATCGAGCAGCCGCTCGACCATGATGACCTGCTGGACCACTCGCGGCTGCAACGCGAGATGACGACGCCGATATGTCTGGACGAGAGCATCACGGGTCTGCGGCAAGCCGGGAGAGCTCTTGATATGGAGAGCTGTCGTGTGATCAACATCAAGGTCGGTCGCGTGGGCGGGTATTCACAGGCACTTGCGATTCACGATCTGTGCTACTCAAAGGGCATACCGGTCTGGTGCGGCGGAATGCTTGAGTCGGGCATAGGCCGCGCGCACAACATCGCGCTGGCCAGCCTCCCGGGCTTCACGCTGCCCGGCGACGTATCGGCCAGCTCCCGCTATTTCGCTCGCGATGTTATTGTGCCGGAGGTGAGCGTCGCGCCCGACGGCACGGTAGAAGTCCCTGGCGGCGCGGGACTCGGGTTCGATGTGGATATGAATTACATTGAGGACCGGACCGAGTCTGTAGAGCTGATAGAACGTAAGAGGTAACAAAGATAACCATGACGACGAGGAACAAGCCGAGTGATAAAGACGGGAATCGGAGCATGTCCTCATCTACATCGCTTGAGGTCCGCTTCGCACAATCGCAATTGAGTCGCAGCCGCCGCCAACTGATCAGAGCGATTCTGGACAACAACGAAGAGACTTTCTATCTCTCATCTCATGAGATGGCGAAGCGTTATAACGTTGACGCCTCTACGATCGTGCGCACGGTCCAGGCGCTGGGCTACGAGCGCTTCGCGGATTTTGCGGCAGACCTGCGCCAGCATTTCGTCAAGCAGATAACGCCCTACGCCGTGCTGAAGGCCGCCACGCGAGCGAAGCGGAGCGTGTCCGACCAGATTGACTATTGTGTGGAAAGAGATACAGAGAGTCTGAGCGTGCTCAGATCAAGCCTCGACGCTGCTCGCGTAGAGGACCTGGCGAAGATGATCCAACGCTCGCGGCGAATTCTGGTCGTCGGAGTCGACCTGGCTGCTTCGCTCGCATGGTTTCTAGCATATGGGTTGACGCCGCTCGGCATAGATGCCGAGGCGCCGGTCGGGAGCAGGGGTAACCTGCAACACAAGATCGATGTTTTGACCGGCAATGATCTGCTCATAGCTATCAGCTTCAGGAGGTGTCTGAGGGAGACAGTAGAGTCCGTCCTGCGGGCTCGCGAGCGCGGCGTGCCCACCTTCGGAATTACCGACAGCGCCACCACACCAATAGCAATGCACTGTGACGCCTACCTGCTCGCTTCGACCAGCAGCCCTTCATTTACCGGCTCGTACGTGGCGCCGATGGCCCTGATAAATACCATCATTGTCGCGAGCGCTCACATACAGCCCAAACGCGCGCTCGCCCGGTTGGGCCGAAAAGAAGAGGAGTACAGGACGGGGGCCCGCTGGTATCAAGAGCCTCAGAGTCGCGCAAGAACGGCAAGCAATGGGGGTCAAGAACCGAGCGACGGCAATTCAAAACGATCTCAAAAAAAAAGTAGAAGCCAAACATGAAGCTCCGGTTTTCTTGACAATCCCTTTGAATAAAATTATATTCGAAGCCCTGACGAATGAAATTATATTCGCTGAATCGGGGATGGCGAATTGAAGCATATAAAAGCTATTCCATCAATCGGGCGCCAGCGGCGCCAGCTACGCACCCCAAACCCGCTGGTTCGGCAGCAGTTCATTTCCGCGGCGGCTGAACTGATCCACGATGAAGGGTTTCAAGCCCTCAGAGTCGAAGAGATCGTCGAGCGGGCGGGGCTCTCCATCGGCACTTTCTACCTCTACTTCCAGAGCAAAGATGACCTGTTCGTAAGCCTTGTAATCGATTATACGGACCGGCTCAAGCGCCGCCTGGAAGAAGCGGTAAGCGCCGAAGGCACGATGATGGAGCGGCTGGCAAGGGCTCTGGACGCCTACCTCGACTTTGTTAAAGCGTCCGAGCGCGGGTTCCTGTATTATCACGATCTCGGCAATGTCGAAACGACGGTGGGGCCGCTCTCATCCTGGGCCTGCGACCACAGCGCCACGGCCCTGCGTCCTTTATTAGAAGAGGGTATGGCGCGAGGAGAGATCAAGAGTGCAGACCCGGACCTGCTCGCGCAGACTTTGGTCGGTTTGACACAGCACATGGCAGGGTACTGGCTTCACCACCAGGAGAGTTACACACGCGAACAGGTCAAAGCGTTTCTATTGAACTTCGTCGGGGGCGGGCTCGGCGCGTAGGAGCGCGCGAGTGAATACGCCTGCTATCTAATAACGGCGCAGAGGCACTGCATCTCTGCGGCCTGAAGCTTTTTAGGGCGATAGTAACGCGCCTTACCTCCCTCATTACGGCAGACTGAACAGAACAAGGATACGGACGCAAAAAACCAAATCTTTCAGTCCCGAAAACCGTACCGGAAAATAAGCTCAACCTCCCCTCCCGAATAGAGTGGCTCAGATCAAACTGGGCTGAATCGTTCTCTACCAGCCAAGCTAAGGAGGGCTCCACCATGAATCAATTAAGAGGGGTTGCGCTAAAGAAATGGGTCCTTGTGTTATGGACGATCGTTACCGCGTCGGTCGTGACACTGAACGTTTCCAGCTCTTCAAGAGAACCTTCATCGCCGGGACCATCGTCAACCGGATCTTCATCGCGAGTCTCTACTTCTTCGACTGCACCTTCCTTTATAGAGTTTGAAAGCGGACAGGTGCGCCCGCTCGCGATGTCTGGCGACGCGAGCAAGTTGTTTGCGGTCAATACGCCCAACGGCACACTGGAGATATTCAATATCATGCCCGGGGGGCTTGCTCTACAGGCGCGCGTCCCTGTAGGGGTAGAGCCCGTGGCCGTCGCCGCACCGAACGATAACGAGGTCTGGGTAGTCAATCACCTGTCGGACAGCGTGAGCGTAGTGAGCTTGACCGGCACGCCGCGAGTAACGCGCACACTTCTGGTCGGCGACGAGCCGCGAGACATAGTCTTCGCAGGCAATCCGGCCCGCGCCTTTATCACGACGGCGCACCGCGGGCAGCATCGCACAGACCCCTCGATCGCCAACGTTCCCGGTTCGGGAGATCCAAAGCTCACAACGCCCGCCGTCGGGCGCGCGGACGTATGGGTGTTTGACCCGGCCAATTTGGGGACTGCCGTCGGAGGCAAGCCCGTCAAGATCATGACCTTCTTCACAGACACGCCGCGCGCGCTGGCCGTCAGCCCGGACAAGAGAACTGTCTACGTCGCGGGGTTCAAGACGGGCAATCAGACGACGACCATCCTTGAGCCTATGGTGTGCGACGGCTTCGACCCCGACCATCCCTGCATCGTAGACAATGGCTCCGTGATGCCGGGCGGCAACCCCGGCCCATCTACGAACTTCGAAGGCAAGAAGGCGCCTGAGACGGGGCTGATCGTCAAATTCAACAACAGCAGGCAGCGATGGGAAGATGAGCTGGGGCGCAACTGGAACGGAGCCGTCCGATTCCGCCTGCCGGACCTGGACGTCTTCGCTATAAACACCGGCAACCTGACTCAGTCGGCCTCGCACGCGCATGTGGGCACCACATTGTTCAACATGGTTACCAACCCCGTGACGGGCAAGCTTTATGTGTCGAACACGGAAGCCTTCAACCATGTCCGCTTCGAGGGGCCCGGCCAGTTCGGCGGCAGCACGGTCCAGGGGCACCTGGCTGAAACGCGCATAACCGTGATCAATGGCTCAAGCGTGACGCCGCGCCATCTCAATAAGCACATAGATTACACGAAGCTCGCGGGCGACCCCGGGTTCGACCCGACGACGAAGGATCATAGCCTCTCGACTCCGCTTGAGATGGTCACGAGCGCAGACGGCAGCACCCTCTACATCGCGGCCTTCGGGTCGAGCAAGATCGGCGTATTCAACACGGCGGCGCTGGAGAACGACACATTCGACCCGCGTGCCATCAGCGCGAATTACATCCCAGTGAGCGGCGGAGGCCCGAGCGGCCTGGCGATAGACGAGGCCAGGGGCCAGATGTATGTCTTAACGCGCTTTGACAACTCTGTGAAAGTGATAAACCTCGGCTCGAAGCAAGAGATCGCAAGCGCAGTGCTGCCCAACCCTGAGCCGCTATCGGTGATCGAGGGGCGGCAGATGCTGTATGACACCACGCGCTTTTCGGGCAACGGCGAAGCGTCCTGCGCGAGCTGCCACATCTTCGGCGACGTGGACGACCTGGCCTGGGACCTGGGCAACCCTGACGATGTAGTCACGAAAGACCCTATACCCATCACTTTCGGCGACCCGCTGGCGATCACTCTCGGCAAGGCGTTGTTCGGTGTGCGTTCCCCGATAAACGGCACTGACATCGTCGATGACTTCCACCCGATGAAAGGGCCTATGACGACGCAGACCTTGCGCGGTCTGCGTAACGCGGGCGCGATGCACTGGAGGGGCGACCGCGCGAACGGGTTCTTCGGAGCCGATCCTTTCGACACAAACCTGTCGTTCAACAACTTCATTGTCGCATTCGAGGGCCTGATCGGGAACCCCGGTCTTCCGCCGGTCGAAGAGATGCAGAAGTTCACTGACTTCCAGTTGCAGGTATTGCCTCCGCCCAACCCCGTGCGCAAGCTTGACAATTCGCTGACGCCGGCGCAGCAGCGGGGCAAGAACTTCTACTTCGGGTCTCGCGCTTCAGACGGCATCACTTTGCCGCTTGTGGGCGGCACGCTCGGAATAGACTCATTTAACTGTAATGGCTGCCACACGGTCGATGCCGCGCAGGGCTTCTTCGGCACGGACGGCAAGTCCAGCTTCGAGGGGATCACACAGATATTCAAGGTCCCGCACCTGCGAAACATGTACACGAAAGTCGGCATGTTCGGCTCGCCAAAGGTGAACTTTTTCCGCGCGCCCGACACGGGCTTTGTGGGGAACCAGATCCGCGGCTTCGGCTTCACCAATGACGGTTCGGTCGATACTCTGTTCCGCTTCTTCACGGCGATAGTCTTTGACCCGCTGCCCAACTCAGGGTTCCCGCTGATCAACCCTGACGGGACCAGGCGCGATGTCGTGGAATTCATGCTCGCGTTCGACAGCGACCTCGCCCCGATAGTCGGCCAGCAAGTGACGCTGACCAGCGCCAACGGCTCGGCCGTTGGCCCGCGCATCAACTTGATGATACAGCGCGCGGGGACTCCGTTTATCTCGAAGGAGATGGGCGGCCTGACGAGGGAATGCGACCTGGTGGCTAACGTCGTGCAGGGCGGCGCGATCAAAAGCTTCCTGTACGATCCAGTTGCCGGGAACTTCATTCCGAGCGACGGCTCGGCTCGACTCACGGACGTCGCATTGCGCGCGCTCGCGGCGACTCCCGGTCAGGAGGTGACCTACACCTGCGTGCCACCGGGATCGGGCGCACGCATCGCGCTTAATCAATAGCGGCTAGCAGAATCGTAAGACTACGCCGAAACGGCCTGAGAATCACGCGCCGGGGTAGCACGTGGTTCTCAGGCCGTCATTCATCAGGCGGCTCTTTTAACTGTGAGCCTCGACAGTCAAGGGCGCGTGTTGCAGCCTGTAGACCAGCCCGCGAATGGCGTCTAGCCTGACGCGCTCACCGGTCTTCAGACAACTCGTAGCGTGCTTCACATTGGCGAGCGCGGGGAGCCCGTACTCGCGGGCGACCGTCGATGCATGTGAGAGAACGCCGCCGACCTCAACAATCACTCCCGATGCGAGAGTGAACAGCGGTGTCCACGACGGGTCCGTCGCCGGCGCCACGAGGATCGCACCCGGTTTCATCAGATCAAAATCGGCGGGGTCGCGCATGACGACCACCTCGCCTTCGACACATCCGCCGCTCACAGGGAGTCCGCTCAGCTGGCTCTCGTCGGCGAACTCTCTGCTATTGCCGCCTGCCGCCCGAATCAACTCAGCAAGCTCGGACTCGCGCATCAAAAGCGGCATCTGGATCGTGCGGTGCCGCGCTGTTTCCAGCGCTCGCTCGCTCGCCAGGGCGCGAAGCGTCTCGGGGCCGCTCTCTCCATTGATCACCGCCGCGATCTCCTCGAAACGTATCAAGAAATAGTCTTCCGGGGTGTCCAACCATCCCCTATGGACGAAGCGATCGGCGAGAATGAGATTCCACGTCCGTATCGCCGTGAGAATGCGAACCAGGTCCGAACGCACCTGCTCCCGCCACACGTAGTACTGCTTGATCCTTTGAATCGATCGCCGTACGCGCGGCAACATCGTCAACCTCTGCCAACGCGACAGCCGCCCAGCGAACGCCGTCCAGGCATCCGCGGCGTCGCGCTCCTGCCGCAGGACGGTCTCGGAAACGTTTTTTTCCGAACCGTTCTGGAGGTGCGCGCGAATCACACGCAACAATGAAGTCGCATCCTCGTTGTAGCGGGGCAGCGACCAATCATACTCATACCGGCCGCGGTGGCCATACGTCTTAAGGAAGCGTTTGAAGCCCGAAAGGAATGCAGTGCCGCGAAGAGCGATGCAGATCCGTGACAGATCCGACGTTTCGTCGCAGAGGTACTTGACCACCTTCGGTTCGCTGCGCGCGGTCTTCGCAAGACCGACCAGGTCGAACGCTTGCTGGGCGCTTACAGACTTCTCGCCGATCGCAAGCTGCGGGTAAACCAGCTGCTCGAACTCGAAGCCGACCTTCTCACACAGCCTTCGCACGGGCGTCTCGTGGAACAGCACGCCTGTAAGAAGTAACACAGTCTGCATGTAGTCCGGCCCATCACTGACCCACGCTTCTATGACAGACCACACCTCCTCATCCGAAAGACGACGAGGGTCTATGTCCGTCAGGCCGTCCAGATCACGTCGCGTCCTCGCTGCGTGCGCGCGGACATGTTGGGCCGCTCTGAGGTGCCGCCACATGATGCGAATGAAATCTGAGGCGAATGACATGCGCTCGCCGATCCCCAGACGCGCAGGCTTCTCGTCGCACGGCTGAATAGTGCCCGCGTGGCCCATCGACCTCAACATCTCTGCCGGAGCGATGCCCGCCAGCGCGCAGACGCGGCGCACTTGCGAGAGGTTGAAATACAGCCGCCCGCAAAATGACTTCACCATCGGCCCCAGCTCATCGTCCGGAGCTATCAGATTGCCCATGTACTGCCGTTCCGCCCGGTTGAGCAGGTCCTCGAATGCAGAGAGCGCCTGTGGCGATGTGACATCCGGCAGCACCTCCACGAGGTTGGCTCGCGTCCATTCGATTTCACCGGTATCGGAGCAGCCGGTTGTGACGGGGCGGGACTGCACGATCCAGAAATCTGTTCCGTCGTGACACCACTCCACGTCCTGGGGCGCGCCGTAGTAGTCTTCGATATCTGTCAATGTGACTGCGAGTTCCCGCACCTGCTCGGCAGTGAGTGACAACATCGTCGAACGTCCCGGAGCCCCTTTCTCGCCGACGCGACTCCACAACAGCTCGCCGTCGTGTTTGCGGATCACGAATTCGTCTGGCTCGACCTGGCCGCTCACCAACGCCTCGCCCACTCCCCAGGATGAGTTGATCACGAGTTCGTCGTCGGCCCCCGTCACAGGGTTGACCGTGAAGGCAACACCCGCCACGACGGGGTCAATCATGCGCTGGATCAGGACGCCCATCTCGATCTTATCGATCGAGATTCCCTTCGCGCGCCGGTATTCGAGCGCTTGCACGGTGCGCGCCGATGCGCGACAGGCCGCGATTGCCTGGCCTAGATCGGCGCGACGGACATTGAGAATCGTCTGATGAATCCCGGCAAACGACTGCCCTTCGCCGTCTTCGCCGATGCCCGACGAACGAACTGCGAACAGGGCGTCGGTCGGCAATCCGTCAAACCACGTGTGGTCTGCGATCGTAGCCAGATCAGCGTCTGTCGCATCCGACAGCACTACCATGCCATCCGGGACCCTGAACCCGGCTTGCTTCAATCGTGCGCAGTTATAAGCCTTCGCGCCCGAGCGTGATTCATCGTCGGCCGTGATCTGATCGAGCGGCCTGCTACTTGAGTTGATAGTTCTGTTCATGCTCTCCTCCATTACAAATTAACGGCGGCGACCGCCGCTCGCGCTTCGAACCGGTTGCCCTGCCACTGTTCGATCTGCGGTTGATAGACCGAAAACGAGTATGCACCGCTCGTGAACTTTCGCGGCCAGCCCCTGTCAGTCAACGCGGCCCCGTGATTGGCGGCCTGTGCGAACGTAGTTCGAGCTGCCGCTGCGGACACGCAAATGACAAGGATAAGAAGAGTCAGTTTTGCCCAAATCGATTTCATATTCACCTCTTTTCGCTACCGCGTCACCCGCTCGTAGTCGAAGTTCTCCGTGATTAACGTCAGCTCCTTGCTCGGGTAGTCGACCGTGGAGCGAGCCATGTAATTCGGGCCAGCAGGCAGGTCTTGAAAATCCGAGACGACCCTCACAGGCTTCTTCTCAAGCGTCGTCTGAACCTCCACCCTTCGCAGCTTTCGCGTCACTGCGTCGACCCACAAAGTCATCGAATCGCCCGGCTGGAGCACGTTGCCGCCGCTGATGCGAATGAGCTTTTGCTCGCTTCCCATCTCCGGCGTCACCGTCGCCGCAGCCATAAAGCGATGCATCTCGGCGGGCGGAAGCTCGCTATATGATTTAGCAAGTTTCGCCAGGCTATCGAGCGTCTCCATAAAGTCGTCTTTCTTCTTCTGCGCGATAAGCCCTCGGATGCCGCGCGTCGGCAAGTTCTGCTGCAGCGTGCTGGAGACGAGCGTCTTCTCGACCGACCCATTAGCCGCGTAGCGCATCAGGTTTACCTGAACATTCTTGGTTTCGCCCCCCTTTTGAATCTCCGTGCGCGACTTCCATTTGTATTGCCTCAGCGCCTGAGCGTTCTGTTGCTGCGCCCGGGCAAAATTCTGATCCATCTGTGAGGAGATGGCGACGGTTGCAAACAACATCATCACCACCCCCAGTCCAATTGCGCGACGCGCAGTAATCTTTCTCATAGTGATCTCCATGTTTTCGGGCTATTTTTTGCCGGCTCGATCTTTTAAGAACTTCTCGACGAGCTTGGCTATGCCCTTGTTGACATCCTTATCAAGGTCTTTAGGATCGATCGTGCCGGACACAAGCCCGCGCCAGACTTCCTGCCGAGTCGCGCTGTCGACAAAGACCACTACTATCGTGCCTTCCGTCACCTGGTTCACATTAACGCTTCCCATCCTCTGCAAGATGCCGAAGCGATTGTCCTGAATGTTCAGCCCCTTGCGCGTGGTCACGAAGTAGCCGATCAAGAAGTCCGGCTGCGCGCTCGCGGCAAAGCCGTTGGCCTTCAATTGTGAATCGAGCGCGTTGTGGATGCGGCGATCGTTCAAAGGGCTGGCCGCCAACGGGTCGCCCGGCTCGCGTTCCTGTTGATAGAAGCCATAGCTCTTGAGCCTGGCGAGGTTATACGAACGGTCATAGTCCGTCTGCACCGATTGAGCCTGGGCGGCAATTGCGCACGCCATCAACAAAAGGCTGCAACTAAATAATGTGCGAATTCTCTTCATACTCTTTCTCCTATCCGTAGATTGAACTTGCTACGCCGAGGATGAAGGGCAATCGCTTTGCCAGAAGACGCGAGCCGAAGGCAAACAGATCAAGTCAATGAAAGGAATACGATTTACGTCGACGAGCAGAGGGAGGGCCAACAGGCGCGCCGAAGATTTTTGCGCCGAGATTTCAGCGCGAGCCGAACTTTCGGCACAACTTTGTTACAGCAGACGCCTGAGATATAATCGAGTCGCCCTTTAGGCGAGAACACTCAGACAACTGCGGAGCGCATGGCACTGCTATGAGCGACCACGTTCGACAACTGACACGCGAGCGCGACCGTCTGCGCCTCTTGCTCGATGTCAACAACGCAGTAGTCTCACACCTAGACTTGCGCGACCTGCTGCGCGCTGTCTCCGCCTGCTTAGGTAAACTGGTGCCGCACGAGTTGTCTACGCTTGCTCTCTACGACCCGAAGACAAATCAGTTTCGAGTCGGGGCGCTGAACTTTCCGGAGCATAGCGACTTCCTCCAGCAAAGCCAGTTGGTGCCGATCGAAGGCACACCCGCCGGGCTCGCTTTCACGACGCGCAAGCCTACCCTCCGGACCCGGCTCGATCTGGAAGACGCCGAGCGCGAACACATTCTCCGGGCGCTGCGCGACACTAAATGGGTGATTGGTGGTTCGCACGGGGCTGCGGCAAAGCTGGGGCTTCGCCGCTCGACCCTACAATCAAAGATGCGCAGGCTGGGAATAGTCCGCCCGATCTAGTGCCGATTTTTCGGCGCACACCGGCTTTTATCGGCACGTCACGTTCGGCACTTCCGTCGTCACTACCCTCCAGGGATTCTCCTAACAACCGCAAAGTCTTTTCTTTTCGCTAGCTTAAGATTCGACCACGCCTTCGGCAGGGTTTGGCAAGCCGATTGCCCAGGCTATGGGCGACTGGAGGAATGAAACAGTGATTCGAATTAATCGAATTCGCGAGGACTCAACATCGTGCTTGATCGTTGAAGGCACTCTTTCGGGTGCGTGGGTCGACGAGCTGGAAAAGTGCTGGCTCGACACTAAGGCGTCGCCGAACAATGGAAAGGTTAGAGTCGAGCTTTCCGGGGTGACTTACATCGACGACAAAGGACGCCTGCTGCTCGAACGCCTCTTTCAAGAGGGGGCTGAGCTGAGCGCAGCCCGAGTAATGACAAAGGCAATTATCGAAGAGATCACTCGAACGGAGATATGATCATGACTTCACATCACTACGATCTAGTCGTCATAGGCAGCGGGCCCGCCGGGCAGAAAGGGGCGATAGCCGCCGGCAAACTCGGCAAGCGAGTCGCGGTTGTAGATCGCGAGGTGATGATAGGCGGGGTATGCCTTAACACGGGCACGATCCCGAGCAAGACGCTGCGGGAAGCGATCCTTTATCTTACGGGCGTTCGCCAGCGCACATTCTACGGGCGTGATTACAAGCTCAAGCAGGAAATCTCGATCTCTGATCTCGCGTCGCGCGTCGATGTGGTGAGAAAGCGCGAGAAGGAAGTCATAAACCAGCAACTCTCTCGCAACAATGTTGCGACAGTCTACGGCGCCGCGCGATTCGTCGGCCCGAACCGCCTTGAGGTTGAAAGGGACGGCGATGTAACGCCGGTAACGGCAGAGAATGTTTTGATAGCCTGCGGCACGCGGCCCGCGCGCGGGTCCGACATCCCCTTCGAAGGAAAGCGAATCCTTGACGCCGATCAACTGGGGCTCGTAGACAGGATTCCGCGCGACCTGATCGTAGTCGGCGCGGGCGTGATCGGGATCGAATACGCTTCTATGCTGGCCGCGCTCGGCGTCAAGGTGACGGTGATCGAACAGCGGCCCACTCTTCTCGACTTTGTGGACCAGGAAATACTAGAGGCTTTGTCCTTCCACCTGCGACGACAGGGAGTCGTCTTCCGCCTCGGCGAGAAGGTCACGGGCATCGAGATAGACGAGCGTGGACTTGTGCACGCAAGGATGGAGAGCGGGAAGCGCGTGCACGCCGAAGGGCTCCTGTATGCGGTCGGCAGGCAGACGAACACTGATTTGCTCAACGTCGCGGCAGCGGGGATCTCGGTCGATTCGCGCGGGCGTGTGCCGGTCAACGAGCACTATCAAACCGCAGTGCCTCACATTTACGCAGCGGGCGACTGCATAGGTTTTCCGTCGCTGGCATCCACATCGATGGAGCAGGGGCGGCTGGCCGTCCGCCATATGTTTCAAGGCGATGGGAGGGCGAAGACATCGCTCTTCCCTTACGGCATATACACGATTCCCGAAATATCGATGGTCGGAAAGACCGAGCGTGAGCTGACCGAAGAGAAGGTCCCTTACGAAGTCGGGATCGCGAGATACGAAGATATCGCGAAGGGCCAGATGGCCGGAGACGACACGGGGATGTTGAAGCTTTTGTTCAACCGCGACTCGTTGAAACTTCTTGGCGTCCACGCAATCGGGGAAGGCGCAACCGAAATCATTCACGTAGGCCAGACCGTGCTCGCATTCGATGGCGGCATCGAGTTCTTCCGAGACAGCGTCTTCAACTACCCGACGTTCGCAGAGGCTTACAAAGTCGCTGCGCTGAATGGCCTGAACAAACTCTGACAGTCGTGGCCCAGGGGCTGAGGCTCCTCGGGCGGTTCAAAACAATCTATTAACTCAGCCTGGCTTGGGCGCCTGCGCCGCGAGCCCCGGAGATAAGACTATGTTTACTCTTAAGTATCGCCTTCGTGTTCTGGTAATGATCACCTCTTTGGTTTGCCTGGCGGCCGAGGGTCGAGCGCAGTCGCAATCTACCCGCAGCGCCGAGGTGCTGACGCTCGAACAGGCTGTCGCGCTTGCGCTCCGGGACAATCCGCAGATCAAGAACGCGGCCCTCAACGTGAGCAAGCCCGACCGTGAGTTCGCCGCGCTCAAGACGCGGCGGCTGCCGAACTTTAGCTTCGAGGCGATCGGTTCACAGCAGCTAACGCCCATAGACTTCACCTTCGAAAAAGGCGTCTTCGGGACTTTTCCCGAGATCGGACCGATCCCGGCTGAGAACACAAAGATCAGCACCCCTTTGAAGCCGACAGCGATCTTCACAACTCGAATCACTCAGCCGCTGTCGCAGCTTTACGAGACAAAGCTGAACCTGAAGCTGCTGAAGCTGAAGGGCGAGATAGCTCAGGAAGAATTGCGATTGAAGCAGCAACAGATCGTGCGCGACGTGAAGCGCGCCTACTACGCCGTGCTGCAAACAGAGAGCGAGATCGAAGCAATCGCGGAAACCATCAGGATGTACAAGGAGCTGGATCGGCTGACGGGAGATTACGTCGCTCAACAAGTCGCACTCCGCACCGAAAGCCTTGATGTGAAGTCCAGGCTCGCCAAGTCTGAGTACGACCTGACGACGCTCGTCGATAAAGCCGGCATACAGAAGCAGCAGCTCAACCAGTTGCTCGGTCGCGACGTGCTCACAGAGTTCACGGTCTCCGCAGTGCCCGACGCCGCAGGCTTCGAGGCGGACCTGGCGGCGGCGCGGGCGCGAGCTTTACAGCAACGCCCCGAGCTGAAAGAGGCGCGGTTGAAAGTGAAGCAGGCCGAGGGCGACCGGCGCGTAAAGAAGTCCGAGTTCATCCCCGATGTCAGCGCCAGCTTCCAGCACATCTCTACGGCCAACTTCAACAGCTTCATTCCGAAGAGCTACATGAATGTCGGCATAACGGTTTCCTGGGAAGTCTTCGATTGGGGGCGCAAGAAGCATGAGCTTGCCGAAAAGGATTTGGCGATCGAGCAGGCGCGCAACGCCGTCAAGGATGCCGAAAGCGGCGTCCTGATCGAAGTCAACGATAAGTACAACAAGCTGCGACAGGCGCGGCAGTTGTTCGCCGTCACGCAGATGGACCGGGAGGCGGCCGCCGAGAATGTCCGCGTGCTGACGAACCGGTACAAAGCGCAGATGTCGCTTCTTAAGGACGTGCTTCAAGCACAATCAGAGCTCGAACAAGCCACCAACCAGGGCCGTCAAGCGCTGTTGAGCTTCTGGACGGCGAAGGCCGATTTCGAGACCGCGATAGGAGAAGACAAATGAACACCAAAAGATTTCTGATCATTACTTTCATCTTCGCGTGCGCGCTTCTACAGGGCTGCACAAAGACCGCAGAGACCGCCATCAAACCGCCGACGCCGGTCAAGGTTGAAGTCGTCAATGCGCACTCGGCGCCGGGCGGCGCGCGCTACTCGGCGAGCATCGTTCCGAGCTCGCAGGTAGAAGTGGCCTTCAGCGTTGGAGGCTACATCGACCACATTATGCAGGTGAGAGGCGTCGACGGCCGCTCGCGCAACGTGCAGCAGGGGGATTCGGTAGCGCGCGGGGCGGCGCTGGCCAGAGTACGCTCAAAGGACTACACCGTAAAAGTTGACCAGGCCAGCGGCCAGCTCGCGCAAGCCCGCGCCAGCCTCGTTACCAGCAAGAGGCAGGTGACCGAGGCCGAAGTCGGCGCGGAGAAAGCCCGGCTCGACTTCGAGCGCGCAGAGGCGCTGTTCGCCACACAGAGCATGACGAAGTCGGAATACGATTCCGCAAAATCGCAGCACGATCTCTACAAGGCGAAGGTCGAAACGGCCAGGGCGCAGCTCGCGGTCATCGAGGCTCAGATAGCCGCCGCCGAAGCCGCTCACGCCGCGACCGCGATTTCCAGGGACGACACGCTTCTCAGAGCGCCGCTCGACGGGCTGCTGTTAGAGCGCAGGGTCGAGGTCGGGGAGATGATCTCGCCCGGCAGCCCCGCGTTCGTGCTGGCGGACATCTCTGTCGTCAAGGCGCAGTTCGGCGTGCCGGACCTCGACGTGCAGAATCTCAAGGCCGGGAGCACGCTCGCCGTAGGGCTTGACGCGCTGCCCGGGAGAGAGTTCACGGGTCAGATCACTTCCATTTCACCCTCGGCGGACCAGAAGACGCGGCTGTTCGTGATCGAAGTGTCGATACCGAATCCGGGTCATCAGATTAAGGTAGGCATGATCGCGTCGCTCACGCTGGCTACGGCTTCGCCGTCAGAGGCGGTCGCGGCGGTCCCTTTGAGCGCGATCGTCAGGTCTAAAGACCGGCCCGACCAGTACTCCCTGTTCGTGATTGAAGGCGAAGGCGGCGTCGAGCGTGCGCGCCTGCGAAGCGTGACTCTCGGCGAGGCATTCGGCAATCGCGTCGCGGTGACGGCGGGCGTGGGTGTGGGCGACCGGGTAATCACTTCCGGCGGCACACGTCTCGTCGATGGCGAAATAGTGCAGGTGATCCCTTGATCGAGGGCTCCTGCTCAACAGAACGGATTGAACTTCTATTAAAGATAACGAGGTGAGCGCGATGGCACACGGAAAGTCAGACGATGAAATAATCAGTAAGACACACAACACGGCGAGGTTCTTCGTCGAGGTTCGGCACATCTCCTGGGTGCTGCTGGCCGGGGTTTTGTTGTGGGGCGTATACGCGTACTTCAGTATGCCACAGCGCAAGGACCCGGAGATTGCTGTGCGGCAAGCCGTGGCCATCACGCCGTGGCCGGGCGCCAGCGCCGAGAAGGTAGAACAACTGGTCACCAAGAAAGTCGAAGAGCAGATGGCCGCTAATGCGATGGTGACAAAGATCGAATCGATCTCGCGCACGAGCGTCTCGGTCGTCTACCTCGAACTCGACGAGGATTCTGAGGCGAGCGACAGGGGCAAACAGCTTGACGACGTAGCCTTCAGGCTAAACAACATCAACGACCTGCCGGAGGGCGCGGGCCCTATAAACTTCATACGCGATTTCGGCGACACGGCGGCCTTGATGCTCACGGTCGCGAGCCCGAAGGCCGATGAAACAGACATCGCGCTGCGCGCAAGCGCCATTCAGCGTGCGATTGAGAGCACTCGCGCGCAGGCGCCGGCATCAGAGCGTTCGTCGCGTTTCACTATCGTCGTCAACTTCCCACAATCGCTGGGTGCGCGCATCGTCCACCCGGGTCTTGTGGCGTTCGCCGATTTCACACGAGAGAAAGGTTACGCTCGCGACGTCCGGCTGATCGAAGGCGCGGAGTTTCTGGGCCTGGACGGCGTGACCGGCGACGACGACCAACGGCTGCTCGGCTACATGCGCGAGTTCGTCAGCGAACGCATGCAGGCGTCGGGGCTTCACCCGGACACCTGGGAGCCCGCCGTCATTCGTGATCCAAAAGATACGCTCGATCGCATCAGGGCGGTGGCCGGCGACAAATACACATACCGGGAGCTTGACGAGTTCACAGACCTGATATCGAAGACGCTCAAGACGCTGCCGCTGGTCTCGAAGGTCGAGCGTAAGGGAATGCTCGACGAGAAGGTCTATCTGGTCTACTCGCAAGAGCGGCTGGCGTCTTACGGTTTAACGCTTTCGCAACTTCCTGACATTCTGAAGGGGCGCAACATCACAGTCCCGGGCGGCCAGATAGACGTGCAAGGCAAGAACCTGACTATTGATCCGTCGGGCGAGTTCAAGTCTGAGAAAGAGATTGGCGACGTCGTTGTGAGCTTCTCGAACTCAGGCGCGCCCGTCTACCTGCGCGATCTGTTCGACATCTCGCGCGGTTACGAAAGCCCCGCTCGATACCTGAATTTCTACGACTGGAAAGACGCCGAGGGCAACTGGCATCGCACACGCGCCATCACGCTATCGGTGCAGATGAGGTCGGGCGAGATCATAGGCGAGTTCGGCAAGGCGGTCGACGAGGCGCTGGCCGCGATGAGCTCGCAATTGCCGGAAGACCTCCACCTGGCGCGAACGAGCGACCAGCCCCGGCAGGTTGAAGAGAGCGTGGACCTGTTTATGGTCAGCCTGTACGAGGCGATCATTCTGGTCGTGATCGTCTCGCTGGTCGGTTTCTGGGAGTGGCGGTCGGCGTTGCTGATGGCGCTGGCGATCCCGATCACGCTGGCGATGACCTTCGGGATGATGCACATGCTCAACATTGACCTCCAGCAGATTTCTATAGCGACGCTGATCATCGCGCTCGGGCTGCTTGTGGACGACCCGGTGGTTGCGGGCGATTCGATCAAGCGCGAGCTTGGCGCGGGGCACACATCGCTGATCGCGGCGTGGCTCGGGCCGACGAAGCTCGCGGGCGCGATACTGTTTGCGACGATAACTAACATAGTCGCTTACTTGCCGTTCCTCAGCGTGGGCGGCGACACGGGAGCGTTCCTCTACAGCATGCCCGTGGTCATCACGTGTTCGCTGGTGGCGTCGCGGCTCGCGTCTATGACTTTCATACCGCTGCTCGGCTATTACATGATCAAGCCCAAGAAGGAACTGCCGATGCACGAGCGCCGGAAGAAAGGCTTCGCCGCGTGGTACTACCGCGTAGGGTCTGCGGCGATCAATCACCGCTGGAAGGTGCTGGCCGGCTCCGCAGTTTTCCTCGCGCTCGGCGTCTTCTTCATGAGCCAGCTCAAGACGCAGTTCTTTCCGAAGGACCTCTCTTATCTTTCCTACGTAGACGTGTGGCTGCCGGAGGATGCGCCGCTTGAAGCCACTAACCGTGCCACGATTCGCGCGGAGGCTGTGATCCGCGACGTGTTCAAAGAGTATGGCGAGCATCACCCGGAGGACGGCAAGCCGCGCGAGCTGCTGCGTTCGCTGACCACGTTCGTCGGCGGCGGGGGGCCTCGCTTCTGGTTCTCGGTTTCGCCAGAACAGCAACAACTGAACTACGCGCAGATCATCGTAGAGGTGACTGACAAACACGAGACGGGCCATCTGGTCGCGCCGCTACAGGAAGCGCTGTCGGCGAAGATCCCCGAAGCGCGCATAGACGTGCGACAGCTTGAGTCGGGCAAGGCCGTCGGGCTGCCTGTGGCGATACGGATTTCCGGCGACGACGCGGCGACGCTCAGGGCGAAGGCCGAACAGGTGATGAATATCTTTCGCGCGATCCCCGAAGCCGCGCGGCCCCGCGACGATTGGGGCGACGAGAGTTTCTCTGTGAAATTGCAGACCGATTCGGACCGGGCGAACCTTACAGGCATCACGAACCTGGATGTGGCGGCGGCCTCGGCCACTGCCTTGAGCGGCTACTCGGTCACCACGCTGCGCGAGGGCGATAAGCAGATTCCAGTCGTCGCGAAGTTGCGAATGGAGGAGCGCGCACGGCTCGACGACATCAACAACCTTTACGTCTATTCGTCGTCCGGCACCCAGCGCGTGCCGCTCAGGCAGGTCTCGACCGTGTCATACCAGATGCAGAACGAGAAGCTGCGACGCCGGAACCAGTTTCGCACTATCACCGTTTCGGCCTCGCCGGTCGAAGGCGTGCTGCCGAGCGAAGTGATGGCGGCGGCGCGGCCCAGGCTCGATGAGTTCGCAAAGAGTCTGCCGCCCGGCTATCGTATGGAGATCGGCGGCGAGGAAGAGACGCAGGTTGAAAGCTTCCGCGACCTCGTGATCGTCCTTGGAATCTCTGTGGCCGCAATCTTCCTGACGCTGGTCTTGCAGTTCAGAAACGCCATAAAGCCAATTATCGTCTTCGCCGCAGTGCCATACGGCACGGTAGGGGCGCTGGCAGTCTTGTGGCTGATGGGCTCGCCGTTCGGCTTCATGGCTTTCCTTGGAATCATCAGCCTGGTTGGAGTGATTGTGAGCCACATCATCGTGCTGTTCGACTTCATCGAGGAGAAACACGCCGAGGGCGAACCGTTGCAGGAGGCGTTGTTGGACGCAGGCATAGTGCGCTTGAGGCCCGTGTTGATCACGGTCGGGGCGACCGTGATCGCGCTGGTCCCGCTCGCGATGCACGGGGGGCCGCTGTGGGAGCCGATGTGCTACGCGCAGATCGGCGGGCTGATCGCTGCGACGTTTATCACGCTGTTGCTGGTGCCGGTGATCTACTCGATCTTCGTCTTAGATTTGAAGCTTATCAAATGGGACAATGTCGAGCAGAGCGAGCCTGACCCCGGCGAGCAGCCTGACCACGGCGAGCAGCCGCAGGTCGCTGCGGCGCACGGTTAGTAGCGTAAGATTATTTCGCAGGCCGAGTCGCTTTCATTGCCACCTGTGCAGAAAGCGACTCGGCCTTGATCGTCTTTATGATTAGGATTCGCTCAGGGGTTGCGCGATGCGAATATCGAATCCAGGTCGAGTGTGAATCCAAAATTTCCCCGAACCTCTTTCTCCTTGATAAGCTCCGTGCGGTTGGCAAATGTTATCGAGATGGGGACTTTGACGCCGCTGCCTTTTATCGGGATGATGAGCTTGATCTGACCTATCCCGATATTCCCCTTTGTGTCCATCATCATTCCCGAATCGGTCGTTATGTTTTCAACCATCCTTTGAAACTTGCCGGAAAAAGAGAGGACGAAGTTGCCCGCCTTCAAAGGGTTGCTCAGCGGGATGTCGAGCTGGCCGGACAACTGGAGATCACGGAGCCTGTCGCTATCAGGCCCGGTCTGCTTTCTGTTGAAGATCGTGAGAGAGGTGTTGGCGGTGAAGTCCGCCCTGCCGCCCAATGCGTTCTCGTAAATCAGCCTGAAGTTCGACAGGTCAGGCAGGTCTACCTGGCGAGTGTTGGTGTATTCGAACGTGAGGATCGACCCGTTGGCGACCTCGTTGAGCAGCGTAGACCTGTCGGTCAAGAACGATTCCATGTTCGCTTGAAACGATTGGACCAACGGGATGGCCTCCTGGGGCAGAGGCAAAGTAATTAATTCAGCCAACTTTCCTCTGACCACCTTCTCGACTTCGGTTTGGGATGCCTGGACCACAGCATTCTCCGTGTCCATATACCATTTGCGAAGCACAGGGTCTCCGCCTGCGGTGACGGGCAGGAGAAAGTATTTGGCAAGACCCACAGTGGAGGTCGTGATAACCAACCCTTGATTTCTTATCAGCGTTTCCCACTTGCTTCGGTAATCCGAATGCCTCGGGTCCCGGCTGTTGAGTATGTCAAAACGCGCCGAATACGAAGAGAGTTGCTCAAGATCGCCGACGAATGTTCCGGGCATGTCGCCCCTGTCGGCGTCGAACGTGAAAGCGAAAGAGAGCCTCCTCAGTTCTCTGAGGGGCGGAGAGTCATCATCATAACTTTCGATGAAGCCCTTGTCGCCGAGCGCCTTGACGATGCCGACGGGGTTCGCGCGGAAAGTAAAGCTCGTGCCGCTCTCCTCGCGCTTCAACGCCCCGTTCTCGACCGCGAACCCGAGAATCGCGGGCACGCTGCCTTTTGAAACCAGCGACGTGCTGCCGGAGTTCGTATCGCCCGCGCCTACCTGCTTATCGACCCGCGCCTCCTCGATTGCCTTTACATAATCTTGCCTCGTTTTCCCGATGAGGACGAAGGGTATCAAATCCGGCATCATCGTCGCGAAAACGGTCTTCACGGCATTATCTACCTGCGCGCCGCCTGTGGCCTTAGTGGTCTTAAGCCGGTCGATGAAATTATCGACTTTCTGCTTGGCCTCATCTATCCCTATGGGAGGCTCCTGGCAGATGCCGTCTACCGGAATCATCAGCAACAAGCCGAGCAAGGCAAATATTTTGATCGCTCTTGTTTTCATCGCTCTTGTTTTGATTGCTATTGTTTTCATCTTTTCCGCCCTCCCCTTTTTGCCTTCGGCTTAGCGCCTCTCGACTTTGGCGTCGATGCCGGAGCCTCAGCCGCATCGGCAGGGACATTCGGCAGCGCCGCCAGGTCCGGCCCGAGGTTGGCGAACTCCGTGTTTGTAAGGAAAGTGTAGACCAGCGTGTGGAACGCCTCCGTCCCGGCCCTCTCATAAGGGACGTGATCCGGGGGGTCGCCTCCCGCCTCGCCCGAAACCTGAGTCGTGTAGCTCCCACCCGATGGGTCTGTAAAAAAGGCCGTTTGTCCGACCAGAACCGACTGGGTAACGGTGAAAGTACAGGGGGAATTCTTGGGCACGCTCCCCGGGTTGGGTGCGCCGCCGATGCTGTAGTTGACCAGGGTTGCTATCCCTGTCGATTGAATTATTCTGATGGTGATCTGTTCTCCTATGTTAGCAACATACGTAAGCGGGCTTACACGCCTCATGCTCTTTCTCCTTTCGGCTAAGAATTCGAAATAGTGAGTGCAAGGCCAATAAGGTATAAACCGGGCGTGAAGTATACCACAAGGTAATCGATTGCCGATCCGAGTTTCAGGCGGAGACGAAATGTCTCTTCCCTGCTCTGTTGAACCGACGATAGTTGATTTGAGTTAGGAATAATGGCCAAGGAAAAGATACTCATCGTGGACGATGAGCAATTGATCCGGTGGACATTCACGGAAGCCCTGCGCTCCTGGGCTATGCTTCATATGAACGGTCCCGCGACCATACGCGCATTGCAGAATTTGAACTGAAAACTAAAAACTTAAAACTGATCACCAGCGAACGCCGAACAGCCGGGCGGGCTCCGAAGCCGCCACGCGGACGCGCGCGTCAAGGATCACCGCGCCGCTCTCCTGAACGACGAACGGGGTGCAGTCAAGCTCGGCGATCTGCGGGATGTCCTCGACCATTGCGCTCACCCTCAAAAGTCCCTCTTCAAGCGCGGCAGTGTCGCACGGCGGGCTCCCGCGGAAACCCGTCAGCAGCGGATAAGTCTTTAGACTTCGGACCATCTCTGAAGCATCTTCGCCAGTGAGCGGGGTCAGGCGCACAGATACGTCCCGTAGCAGCTCCACTAAAATCCCTCCTGCGCCGCAAGCGACGACGGGTCCGAACTGCGGGTCGCTCACGGTCCCAACGATCATCTCCACGCCGCCTGCAATCATGCGCTGGACTACGAATCCGCTTACGGCATTGCCGCTCGCTTCTACGGTCGCAGCCATCTTCTCTGCCGCTTCACGAACTTGCTCGCCGCCAGACAGATTCAGACGCACGGCCCCCGCTTCGGTCTTGTGAACTATTCCGGGCGCGATCGCCTTGAGCACGACTTCGCCTTCCATGCTGTTTGCAATCTGAGCAGCTTCGTCAGCACTGGAGGCGATCTTTTGCTCGACGAGCGGGAGCCCGTAGCAGGAGAAAAGCTCAGCCGTTTCTTCCGCAGTGAGCCAGCCGTCCCCGCGCTCAAGGGCTGTCGCCACGATGGCAGCAGCCTCATCCCTGCGTAGGTCTTCAAAGCGCGGCGGCGAAGTTGCCGGTCGCTCGCGCCACTCGCCGTAGCGCGCCGCCCTGCCGAGCGCAATCGCAGCGGCTTCCGGGAAAGAGTACGAAGGCACTCTCAGATCCTCAGATCGCAACTCTTCGGGCACGCCTTCGGCAGACATGAAGACCGTGATGATGGGTTTACTGCGGTTGATCTTCCGCGCGCTTTCCATAATCGCGCGCGCGACATCTTTGGCGCGGGTAAGCAATGGCGGAATGAATATGATTATCAGCGCATCGACGTTCGGGTCCGCGGCGACGGCATCGATGGCCTCGCGGTAGAGGTCGGGCGTCGCCGAAGCTATCAAGTCAACAGGATTGTTGACGCTAGCCTCAGCGGCCAGCACCGCGCGCAGCTTGCTCTGCGTGGCTTGGTCGAGCAGAGGGACTTCAAGCCCTTCGGCTTCGCACGCATCCGCGCACAGGACCGCCGGGCCGCCCCCGTTGGTGATGATGCCTACGCGGCGGCCCTTCGGGAAAGGCTGGTTCGCGAGCAGCGAAGTCACGTCGAATAATTCTTCGAGCGTGTCCGTGCGAATCACTCCCGCCTGCCGGAACAGCGCATCGACTGTAATGTCTGACGCAGCTATGAGCGCGCCCGTATGCGAAGAGGTCGCGCGCGCGCCGGCGGTGGAGCGCCCGCTCTTCACCACGACGATGGGCTTCTTGCGCCCAACGCGCCTGGCGATCTCAGAGAACCTCTTCGGGTTGCCGAACGATTCCAGGTAAAGCAATATGACGTCGGTCCCTTCGTCCTCCTCCCAGTAACGCAGAAGGTCGTTTCCGGAGATGTCTGCTTTGTTGCCGACCGACACGAATGTCGATATGCCAAGTCCGAGCGACTTTGCGTATTGAATGATCGCGAGCCCGAGCGCGCCGCTTTGAGAAGAGAAGCCCACGCGGCCAGTCGGAGGGACTACCGGCACGAAGGTCGCCACGAGACTCACCTCCGGCGCGGTGTTGAGTATGCCCATGCAGTTAGGCCCTATCAATCGCATGCCCGTGGCGCGACAGACCCGGAGCAATTCCTGCTGGCGGGCGCGCCCTTCTTCGCCCGTCTCCGCAAACCCTGCCGAGATCACTACCAGCGCCCGCACGCCTTTGCGGCCGCAAGCCTCGGCCACCTCTACGACGTGATCTGCCGGGACGACGATCACCGCCAGGTCCACAGGGCCTGGTATGGCCTCGACCGTCGCATAAGTCGGAACGCTCTGGACTACGTCGGCCGTCGGGTTGACAGGGTAGACGGGCCCGTTGAAGCCGTAGATCAAGAGGTTGTGAAAGACTTTGCCGCCGATGCTGTCGCGCTGCCGCGATGCGCCGATGACGGCGACCGAGCGCGGGCGGAAGAAAGCCGTGAGCGCGCTCGCGGCGGCGATCCGCTCTCGCCGCTCGAACCGCTCGATCGCCTCCGGTGTCAGCTCTGTAGGAAATGTGACGCGCAACTGGCCCGTTTCGACCGCCGTCTCCAGCGGGAAGCCCGACTCGCGGAACACGCCTATCATCTTGTGGTTCGCCGATAGCACGTCGGCTTCAAACAGATGAATCCCGTTTGCGGAAGCGATCGCCGCGAGCTGGCCGAGCAGGATCGTGCCGAGCCCGCGCCCTTGAAACTCGTCCGATATGGTGAAGGCGACCTCCGCGCGCTCTTTGCCCGAAGCGATGTAAAAAGCATGGCCTACGATCCGCTCATCCGAGCCTTTCGTTGCGACGACGCCAAAGCGGCTGGTGTAATCGACGTTGACTTCCCTGTGCGCCTCCGCCGTCAAAGAGGCGTCCGACACGGGGGCGAAAAAGCGCAGCCATCGGGACTGCTGCGAAAGCGAGCGGAGCAGGTCTAGCAACCTGCTTTCGTCGTCGGGCCGTATGGGGCGAACGTGTATGGTCGAGCCGTCTTTGAGGACTACATCGCCTTCCTGATAGAAAGGCTGCGCCGTCTGGTTGTTTGCTTTCGACATAGACCCTGCTAACGGTTTCTTAGCTTGAACCGAGCAATCAATTCTCATACTTTATCGCGCGGGTGGCAAACAGTCTAAGGACGCAACAGGGATGACGGGTAAGGGGGCCTCGCTCGGAATCAGCCTTCAGCCGATGAGCCAGCTTACGGAAGTGCCTGAGATCAACATGCTTACTATGTATTCGTATCTATCACGCCGATAGTATCATTCTTTACAAGTCGTCGGTCTATTTCACGATCTACTATCTCTAAAATCGCCCGCACCTCCCTCTTGTCTACGTCAGCAAGGCGACTGTACTTGTAAAAGAGCCCTACAAACTCGCTCTCATGGAACTCTTCATTCTTTGGAATCGTCACACCGCACGCAGATGTAAACACCTCATCTTCAGATACACCGAGACCTCGCGCTAGCGCCTTCAACTTGTCAACTGATATGTTCTTGACCTTACCAGCAGTAATGAGCGCGACGTAACTATCACTGATGCCGCCCGCTGAACGACGTTCAACATCAGTGGGGGTTAGCCCCTTATCCTTTAGAATACGAATAACGTATTTATCGAAGCCTTCTCTGCTCATATTGTCTGGCTCTCCAAAGTTGAGCCTTTATTGCTTTAATAAACGAAGGCGATTGATTTCATCGACTCGCTTTTGTACTGATGGCCGTAATACCGGATTCAATTTAAAACATTGCTCAAAATCTTTGTCCGCCGCGGCTGCTTTGCCCAGGAACAGATGAGCCAAACCTCTATTGGCATATGCTTCTGCGTACATCGGGTCAATCTGTATAGCCCTATTATAATTGAGTATCGCCGCCTTTGTATCCCGCAGAGTAAAATATGCAATTCCTCGATTATTATAAGCGAAAACATAGCGTGGCTTGATCTCAACAGCTCTATCATAATCGGCGATAGATGCAGTTAAATCCCGCTGCATAAAACGAGCATTACCTCGATTATAATATGCTTCTGCATAATCCGGATCGATCTCAATCGCTCTGTTGTAATCTATAATTGCTTCCTCAACTTTACCTTGAGAGAATCGCGCAGTGCCACGGTTGTTGTAAGCTTCAGCGAACTCCGGATCGATCTCAATTGCTTTATCATAGTCTGCAACGGCTTTATCTGCCTCTCCTTTCGTAAATAGAACTATGCCTCGACTGTTATAGAAAGGCGCATAGCTCGGCTCAAAAGCAATGGCTGTCGTATAATCGGCTATTGCATCATCTAACAGCCCTTTAGCATAGCGCTCTTTGGCCCGAGCGAAATAGGTTGTTGAAGATTTTGAAGTCTGAGATTGAATACTCGTAGCATCAATTATGAGAATTGATAACAAGCCCCAGGTAAGGATTCGCATAAGCTTCTCCTAATCCTTTATGTGTAGGGCATTACCAAGTTAGCTGTTTGTGCGTGAGCTGGACAAATACGACTGAACAGCCCGACTTGGAAATGAGATTCAGTGTGCTCAGAATCTTGTCTCTGATTCTGATAGAGAGTAATACCCTGACCGGCCAACTTATTGTTCAGATTCCCTGATTCCCGATGAACAATCAGCTCATTCTTCTAAGATTGCATTTCAAAAAGGGACCAGACTTTGAGGCTGGAAATAGATTGATCCGAAGAATAGCCTTGTGATGATCGATCCAGCAAGCTGGTGCTATACAACCTTAATGCGCGCCTACAATATTACTAAACAAACAATTTGTCAATCTGTTTTATTGCTCAACGCTCCAGGTTGTTAATTTCAGGGACTAATTGAGTTACGCTGCTGAAGAGGGGCCTGACGCCCGTGTTGATCGAGGCCGCGAGCAGCACTGATATTTGATGCGAGACTCGCGCACGCGGCCTGCGCTGTATTCGCTTGTTATGCGCGGTTTGCAAAAAAGAGAGGCTTATCCTCGGCCCCACTGTTCCGGCCAGTCATCGAAACTCGCAACTTCTTTGTCATTCACTATCAGTGTATAAAGGCTCTCGTCGGGAAAGTCGTTGAGGCGTACCACAAGTTGATCTCCATTGATCTTTGCCTCGTAAGGGTAATTAGGATCTGCACCTTTAGTCCAATTAACTTCCTCTTCGAGATAATTCTGCACTTTTGTAGTCATATGCCTACCTCGTCCACAATCCGAGTTCTCTATTCAATTCAGCATCTGGTCGATACGAATTGTCATTGAAACCCGATCTTAAGATTGCGCCGCTAACCGCCCAACGCCGACACGGCCAGTTGTGTGTCCAGGTACTCCTTCACCTCTTGAATCTTGCCGCCGTCGAGGCGGAAGATATAACAGTAAGAGTTGTTATATGGCTTACCCGATTTTGTGGTGACGCTGCCGCTGACCTCGGCGACTACCAGGTCGTCTTCAGCGATGAAGCGGTGCGCGGTCGCCGTGTACTGATCGGCGAACTGAGCGAACAGCGGCCCCAGCAGCTCTGTGAGGATGGCCTGCTTCCCTTCATAAGTCTTCGACCAGCGGGTCGTGCCCATAATAGTCCAGCGCACGTCATCAGAAAGGCTCTCAAGGAAAGGCGCGGAGTTGCCTTTCGACAGCTCGGAGTAGATGTGTTGCAGGAGTTGTTTGTTCTCATTCGCGCTCATAGTGCTCATCTCCTTCGAATCAGGTATTGTAGATTGCGTTCGCAAATAATAGGATCAAATTATCACAGATTCTCCGAAGGGGAACAAAGACTCGATATGAGATTCGCAAAGCTGGTATTCCTGATCGCGGGCATATATGGTCTGGTCGTTATGTTGCCGCAGTATTTCCTGGAAGAGAAGACGGGCCGCGACTTCCCGCCGCCCATCACTCACCCTGAGTATTATTATGGCTTCATCGGCGTGGTGGTGGCCTGGCAAGTTCTCTTTCTTTTTCTAGCCAGGGATCCGGCTCGTTATCGTGTGATGATGATCCCGGCAATCCTGGAGAAAGCAAGCTTCGCGATTGCCGTGATAGTCCTTTTCTCACAGGGCCGAGTCGCGCCGGTAATGCTCGGCTTTGCGATGATCGATTTAGTCCTCGGCGCTCTGTTCGTCGTGGCGTATGTAAAGACACAAAATGAGCGGTAATAATCGAAAAGATATAAAGCCAGGGATGAAGGTCGATATAGTCCTGAAGCAGAACCAGCGAAGCGGGGAAAGGACTCGCGGCGTCGTAAAAGATATTCTTACGAAATCAGCCAACCACCAGCACGGCATAAAGGTGCGGCTTGAGACAGGCGAGGTGGGAAGAGTCAAAGAGATCGTCGAGGAAAGCTGAGCGAGCAACGACATATCATTTTGCAAAACCGGGCGAGTCGCACTGCGCTCAGGGAAACCTGAGAAAACCGCTTCGCGCGCTCCGCTGAATGCGTTTGTTAGACCCATGTTCGGGCAGGTTGAGCAATGGGAGGCTATTCGCTACTCGAATAGCATATCAACCGCAAACTCCCAGTCTGGAAGTGCAGGCTCAGCCTTAGCTTTATCTTCACGCCGATATATCTTGGGATTACTTGGGTCATCTGCATTATATGATTTGATTACATCAGGACTCTGTAGATCAACATCCCAGACAATCAATGTGCCAGCCGCAAAGTAGTCCTTTCGTTTGTCTGCCATTGCTTGTTCAGCCTTAGGGCCATAGTCATTCTCGCTCCTGACCTCAATAGCAAAAACAGGCGCGCCTTGAAGAAATTGCATATCTGGAACTCGGCCTATGTAGAAGGCTGCATCAGGGCTGAATGAATCCCTGTTAGGTAGATCAACTAGGAAGCCAACGTTATCTGGTATGGCATAACCTATTTTCTTACGGCGCTCGTACTCGCGTAGGCTTATGTATATTTCACTCGCTGCTCGGCCAGGTCTTGCGCCCGTTGGACTCATTAGTATTAACTCTCCATTGACTATTTCGGCCTTTCGGTTTTCAGGAACTTTGTAAAGGTCTTCTATAGTCGCTCTCGCCTTTGTAGTCATAACTAATCCTCACAGCCGAATGATAGCATGCATAAGGCTGCAAATCATTGTTGTTTAAGTATCGGGAGACGTGCCTTCGTGGGTCTAACGATTGGGATGACCGGGCGCGCGAGCGGTACTAACAGAATGTTGAGAAACTCGCTTCGCGCGCTCCGGTCAATCCCGTTGTTAGACGCGGTTGCCTTTTACTACTTCTTCTTATCTTTAGACCACTTGCATTACTAAATAGGGATGGCTTCGGTAAGGAAATACCATGCCTTTATTCCTTCCTTTCTTGCCACCTCTGCTAGATTCTTATCGGCAGTAACAAGTAAAGTACTGGACTCATCTATAAGATGTGAAAAGTAGCCGTTCATTACGCTTTCAATTTGGAATGCATCTGACAGGTCAATCAGAAATTTCTCAGCAAGCATTCGAACTCTATTGAAAACAATTGGGTCATAAAAGTCTATATCCTTGGTTGATGTTAATGACGACGCATACCAAGCTGTCAATTGAAAGGCGGACTCTCTATATCTGCTTTCGGTTATCTCCTTCCTATAGAGCCACTTCACCTTTAAGACACTAAGAGCTTCGTAAAAGCAAAACGGGGTTGTGTAACGTGTCGATGCGTGATTATGGAAGAATTCTCTAATGAATTCAGAGCCTTCTTCGTCTGAAAACACTTTTACTAGCGCGGAAGCATCAAAACAATTTGCTCTAACTGGTAAGTCTTCCATTTTGATAAAGCCTAACCTCACTTGGTCCATCTTCTATTGCACTCTCGCTTGATTATTTCAGCCCTCAGATTCTCAGGCAAGTATTGCTTGTAGCCCGCAAGCGTCTAACATGGTTTAGATGTCAGTGGTCTTATCGCAAGACTTTCATCCCCTTCATCGCGCGGTTAAGAAGCTCGTTTGATATCTCACCCCAACGCGAGGCGGCGCTCCCGCCCGTCGCAAGGTCCGTGGCGGTCAACCCTAGAGCGGTCAGATCTTCAGCGTAGATGATCATCAACTCGTTGCGTTTTGCTTCATCGATGAGATGAACCAGGCGCTGCGACAAGATTTCATCGCTCCCCCAGCGAAACCCCTTGCTTTCGAGAAATGCGCGGGCGCGGCTGCCGTCAGAATCCGCGCGACCCGGATTTGCCTTTATGTTTCTGGCGTAGGCGTCCGCGATAAAATCGAACCCGCCGATGTTGACCGATTTATTGACCTTGTACTGGTACGTGTGAGTATTGTCAGGCAAGTATCCTTCGAACTGCACCCAGTAGAGTCGCTTGATTCGCCCCTGCTTGTCGGCGTCTACGAAGAAGTGCTGCTCGGCGCGCGCGACGTTATAAAGGATAAAGTCATGGCCGCCCGCGTACTTAAAGGCTTTGTCGAATTCGAGGCGGACGGCGGGCGTCTCAGTCGAAGTCAACACCTGACCTTTAACCGTGCGCGACGGCTGCTGCGCCGTCACAGTCATACCCAGTCCGAACAGAACGATGATAAGCAGAAGAGATTTACTCATGATTTGCTCTCCCTGATTAGTCTTGTAAAGTGGGTACGAGCCGTGGATCGCTCCTGTTTCAAATGAGAGAGGCCGAGCGGGCGATATAAAGTTAATCGCCTGCCCGGCCTCATTAGAAGTAAAGCGCGTTTACTTTTTGGCCGCTACTTGTTGGCGGCTGTCTCTCGCAGGTTCTGCGCGTCGAGCGTGTAATCGAACCAGCCGATCATCATCTCTTCCCAGGTCTGCGGTCCCCAGCGCACCTCTTTCGTCGGGTCGGGGTTATATTTATTCCTGGTCGAGTTGTCGTGGTGGGCCACGCATTCCAGCTTGCTCCCTTTAGGCGCAGCGACCGGTTCTTTCAACCAGTAGTTCAACTGCCAGTTGAAATCATACCTCGGCACGGCCAACAGCACCTTGGATGTGCCGTCGGGGTAGGTCAGCTTGTACTCGAAATCTTTGCCGCGCAGGTGCATGTGCGGCATGAACCCCCAGATGTGGCTGTCTTCGGCGAAAGTGAACGACGCGCGCGATTCAAAATGCGGATCGTTGGGCGGTATGACAATCCCGCGCGAGAACGCGCCCGAAGTAATAAAGCGCTTCTCAACCGGAGTCTTGGCAAAGACGATGCCGAGGCTCGTCCGGTCCTTGCCCGCCGTCCCGTTCGTCGTGTAATGCATCTGGAATACGAGCGCCGAGCCTTTCTTTATCAGCTTGGCCAGGCCAGGCCTCAGCACGAGCGGGCTCATGCCGGGAGCCCAGCCAACGAGCATGCCGTCGGGGTTGCCCGCGCGCCCTCGGCCCGCAGCGCCTTCGCGATTGCCGCCTTGATTTTCGCCGAGCCCCCTGCCGTCCGTGCGCAGCAGCCCTTCGGGCGGCATCGGCCCCCGGCCCGGCTCGATCACGTTTACGATCACGTGATGCACCAGCGCGGGATTGCCTCGCTTGACCTCAGCGGCTTGAATGTATTTGTCTTCGGTGAATTTCGTGTGGACGACGAAGTGCTGATAATCGACCGTGCCGTCGGCCGGCACGCTGTACTCTTCCGTCAACGGGAAGATCATGTCGGGCTTGCCGATCGACCAGCCTTCTTCGCGGAGCTTCGGCGATGGAGGCAAATCTTTGGGGTCGCCCTCCTTTGCTCCCTGATTCACCCACTCGACCAGCGTATCGATATCCTTCTGAGACAATCGGCGGTCATTTATAAACTCCCCGTGTTTGGGGTCCGCGTGCCAGGGCGGCATCTGCCTGTTGATGACGACTTCGCGAATCGATTTAGCCCACGGCCTCACCTGTTTATAGTTGAGGAATGCCATCGGCGCTGTCTCGCCCGGCTGATGACACACAACACAGTTCTTAAATATTATCGGCGCAACGTCCTTTGAAAAAGTCAAAGACGGAGAGGTCTTTTCGCTGGCGCTGCCTACTCCCTGCGCCAGGAAGAAGCCCGCGAGCGTGACGGCCAATAGAAGGCAAAAAGCGCTGCTTCGTTTCATGATGTTCTCCTGATTTGATTAGGTAACGAGCGCCGGAGGTGCTGGCGCTGGTTACGAATACGCGGTCCATTCGGTGAGGTTACATAATAAATCAAGAAAGCCCTCAAATAAAGCGCCGGTCATCCGTTATACTGGCTCGGCTATGAAAGAAGCACCGGCACAGCACGCCCGCGACAGGGCCGAAGATGAACAGGAGCTCTCTCGCCTCGGTTACGCGCAGGAGCTATTCCGCACGATGGGCGGCTTTTCAAACTTCGCGTTGTCCTTCTCGATAATCTCGATCCTCACGGGCGCGGTCACGCTATACGGTTATGGCCTGACGATGGGCGGCCCGGCCGAGATGGCTTTCGGCTGGCCGCTGGTAACATTTTTCACGCTCATGGTCGCGATGAGCATGGCCGAGCTTGCTTCGGCGCTCCCGACTTCGGGCGCGATGTATCACTGGTCCTCTATGCTGGGCGGGAAGGGCTGGGGCTGGTTCACCGCGTGGTTCAACCTGGCAGGAAACGTCGCCATGCTTGCGGGCGTCGATTACGGCTGCGCTCAATTCGTCACGCCGCTCGTCGGGCTCGACGCCAGCCCGAAGAATCTTTTGATAGTCTATGCGGGCCTATTGATTTCGCACGCGCTCTTGAATCAATACGGCATTCGCCTCATCGCTCGGCTCAACGACCTGAGCGTCGTGATTCACATCATAGGCGTCGCCGCCATAGTCGGCGCGCTTCTCCTGTTCGCGCCGAAACAGCCCGCGAGCTTTTTCTTCGAGCCGATCACCAATAACCCTTCGGGGTGGCCGTACTGGTGGGCGTTCATCTTAGGGCTGCTCCAGGCGCAGTGGACCTTCACGGGTTACGACGCTTCGGCGGCGGTGTCGGAAGAGACTATCGACCCGCGCCGCCGCGCGCCGTGGGGGATGATTATGGCTGTCGCCGTCTCTAGCGTAATCGGATACTTGCTGCTCATAGCGCTGACGCTTTCGATCCAAGACATTTCCGCCGTCTTGAATGCGAAAGACGCGAGCGGCAACTCGATCCCCGCGGTCATAGTGATCTTGCAGACCGCATTAGGCGAAAGAGCCGGGACCGCATTCGTGGCGCTCGCCGCCGTGGCGATGTGGTTCTGCGGGCTGTCAGCCGTCACCTGGAGCTCGCGCGTCGTCTATGCCTTCGCACGCGACAACGGGCTGCCCGCGTCGGGGTTGTGGAAGCGCGTAGACAAAAAGCATCTCACGCCCGCGCCTGCAATCTGGCTTTCGGTAACGGCGGCGTTCCTCGCAGCCGTTTACAGCGATGCATATCCAGTGGTGACTTCCATCAGTGTCATAGGGCTCTACGTCTCATACGTGATACCCATCTTCCTTTCGCTGCGTCGGGGGCGTAAAGGCTTCATTGAGCGAAGAGGTCCCTGGCATCTTGGCCGCTACAGCAAGCCTGTCGGCATTGTGGCGCTGGCGTGGGTGGGGTTTATCAGCATCATTCTCAGCCTTCCCGACGACATGCGCGCGGGAAAGGCAATAGCGACGCTCGCGGTCCTGCTCGTCGTCTTGTACGTAGCGCGCGAGCGAAAGCGTTTTCCCGGCCCCGCCTTTCTGTCGGATAAAGCGGAAGGCGATTGATTACGGCGATGAACGGCAAAGAGCTTCGGCAAATACTGGTGCGCGCCAACGAGTTCAAAGAGGGCGACCTCCAGGTAGGCGGAACGCGCGACGAGCTTGAACGACGCGCCGCGCGCGCGGAGCTTTCTTCTCTACGTGTGGGAGATATAACACGCACCTCGCTCGTAGAAGATGAGTTAAGCGTTGCCCTATCGCGCTCGCTCGATGCGCGGATTGCCGGTGAGATATCCCACCTGACCGTGGACGAATTGAAGCGCGCTCTCTTAGGTTCGGACTGCGCAGGCTTTGCGCGTCTTTACCGCGACGGGCTTTCGAGCGAAGTGATCGCGGCAATCGCAAAGGTGATGACCGAAGACGAGCTGTCGACGGTAGCTCACGCGATCTTCAATCCGCTGCCGGGCGAAGGCGTTGCAATCGGCTCGCCCAACCATTTCGGCTCGCGCATACAACCTAACAGCCCGGGCGATGCCGATGAAGAGATTCTCTTCTCCATCCTCGAAGGCCTCTCGTACGGCTGCGGCGATGTGATACTTGGATTGAATCCGGCGAGTGACAGCGTAGAGACGATCATGCGTCTTGAAGAACTGCTCCGCAGCGTGAAGGAGCGGCTCCGGTTGCCCACGCGCTACTGCGTGCTTTCAGACATCGTCAAACAGAGCGCGGCGCGCGCGCGCACGCGGGTCGAGGTAGGGTTCCAGAGCCTGGCGGGCACTTCGACGGCGATGTCTGGCATTGTCGGGCTAACGGTTGACGGGTTGATCGATCTGGCGCGCGGCTTCGACGGTCTCTATTTCGAGACGGGGCAGGGATCAGCCGTGACAAACGGCGCGGCCGAAGGCGTCGATATGGTGACGCTCGAATCTCGCGCTTATGGGTTGGCGCGTTTGATTCGCGGGCGCACACGCTCGTGGATGATCGTCAATGACGTTGCGGGATTCATCGGCCCCGAAGTTTTTCGCACGCCCGATCAACTGCGCCGCGCGTGCCTCGAAGACAGTGTGATGGCGAAGCTGCACGGCATCACGATGGGGCTTGATGTCTGCTCGACTTTTCACATGGGCATAGAGCCGCAGGTTTTGCAGCATCTCACACAGCAGATAGTCGAGCGCGCCGCGCCCGCTTACCTGATGGCCGTAGCGGGCAACGCCGACCCGATGCTGGGCTACCTCACGACTTCGTTTCGCGAGCATCCACGCTTGCGCAGCCGCGCGGGAAAACAAGTCTCGACCCAGATGCAGAGAAGGTTTGTTGAGATGGGCGTTATGAGCGGGTCAGGCGATCTGGCCGGAAACAGGCCCGGCGCCCAGTCGCTTTATGCAATCTATATGAAAGCGGGCGGAGAGACGCGCTCGCTCGAAGCGCTCGCCGAAGAAGGCAGGAGAAAAATCACGCGCATGGCCGAAAGCGGTTTCGATCTCGGGTACGGATGCGGCGCGGATTACGCAGCCCCATCGGAAGTCGAGGCGCGAATGAACGCTCTTTACAGTAACGCGAGGCAGGCTCTATACGCCGCGATCGACGCGGCGGTCATCAGAGACGCATCCCCGCGATACTTGCGCGTGCGGACTGCGGCTTCCAGTCGAGACGATTACTTGATGCACCCGCCTTCGGGCGAGACGATTCACGAAGAAGATGCGCGACGATTGCTCGCGCTTTATACGGGGGCGCGACCGCAGGTTCAGGTAGTAATTTCGGATGGGCTTAATGCGAACGCTGTAAACGAGAACTTGCGGGCCGTGCTCCCCGCGCTCAGGCGAACGCTAGGCCAAGCCGGGCTGCACGTTGGCGATATCGACATCATTATTAAGAATGGTCGCGTGCGCGCAGGCTATCACGCGGGCGCGCTGATCGATGTCGATGTGATATTGCATTTGATAGGCGAGCGGCCCGGCACAGGATTGAACACGCTGTCGGCCTATCTGACTTATGGCCGGGACAAAGCGGGGCAGTCGCGATGGAATACTGCGATGGATCATTCAAACACTACTGCCGTTTGCGGCATTCATCCGCGCGGCAAGCATCCTTCGACAGCAACGGAAGAGATCGCGGCGTACACAAAACGGATGCTTGAAGAACGCCGTTCGGGAGTCGAGCTTGGGTAAATCAGGCTCGGACAAATGGGGATACGAGAAGATTCACCACAGCGGACGCAGAGTTGACGCAGAGCAGAATTATCTTTTCTCTGCGTGAACTCTGTGTACTCTGCGTCTGCGGCGGTGAGATGGCTGTTCAATTCTGCTCTCTCAATCGAAAACCGCTCTATGTCGCGGCACGGCCTATTCCAACATAGGTTCGAAGCTGGCTTCCGCATCGGCTGTGATATTTCTCTCCATGATGATGCGCGCGCAGGAGTTCCAGCGCAGCACCGCGTCATCGTTTCCGGGAGGGCGGACCGCCTCGGCTTTCTCAAACCATTTCATCGCCTCGCGCAACCAGTTCGTAACCAATCCTGTCCCCCGTGAATGGCGTTTGAGGTAAACCTTGGCCTTCCTCTCGCAAATGATCCCCGTGTAATAGGCTTGCTCGTACTCGCCTCTGAGACGACCGAGCAGTTCCTGGATACTGGCGTCAGGTATTTTTCTGTCGAACTGGTCGGTCAGCGACAACAGCAGCGCGATCAGCGCCGGCTGGTTTTCAGGCTCAATCTGCAGAATGTCAAGACAGATGCTCTCGGCCTCTTCCGGCTCGTTCAGGAGCCTGTACCGCTCTACTTTTTCGAGCGCTCTCGGGATACCTTCACGAGATATGGACTTGAGTTTCAACATAACTCCTCCCCGCCCGCATAAGCGAGATCGATCTTCACTTTCGGCGAAACAGTCTCTTTATCGGATCGTAGAACTGGTCGACCACCCTCTCCTTGAGAGGAATGATTGCGTTATCTGTAATCGTAATGTTTTCAGGGCAAACTTTCGTGCAGCATTTTGTGATGTTGCAGTAGCCTATGCCTTGTGACTTCTTCAACTCTCCGACCCGGTCTTCAACGTCGAGCGGATGCATCTCAAGCGCCGCCGCGTAAACGAAGTACCTTGGCCCGATGAACTCTTCATGCTTGACGTGATCGCGGAGCACGTGACAAACGTCCTGGCACAGAAAGCACTCTATACATTTGCGGAACTCCTGGACGCGGTCGACGTCCTCCTGCGCCATCCTCCAGGTGCCGTCGGGAGCGTCGGGCGGGCGGGGCTTGAATTTCTTGATCTGCTTTTTCACACGATAATTCCATGTAACGTCTGTCACCAGGTCTTTAATCGGCGGGAACGCCTTCATCGGCTCTATAGTCACGGGCTCGTCCAGATTGATGTCGCTTAACCGCGCCATGCACATGAGGCGCGGCAGGCCGTTGATCTCAGCCGAGCACGAACCGCACTTGCCCGCCTTGCAATTCCACCGCACCGCCAGATCATTTGCCGATTCGGCCTGAATCCGGTGAACGGCGTCCAGGACCACCATGCCCTCCGACACTTCCGTCGAGTAGTCTTTGAATGCGCCGTCCGTCGCGCCCCCGCGCCAGATTCTGAATGTCGCTCGTGTCATCCCATCTCCTCGATGATCTGTTTAAGCTCTGCGGGCATTTCCGGAATCATTGTGCGCTCGACCAGCATCCCGCCGTCCGGCCCCTTTCGGATGATGATGTTGATCTTGCCCAGCTGGTCGTCCTTCTTAGGATAATCATCTCTAAACTGCGCGCCACGGCTCTCTTTGCGCTCAATCCCCGCGCGGGTGATCGCTTCGGAGACTGTAAGCAAGCTTTCAAGGTCGAGCGCGGTGTGCCAGCCCGGGTTGTATTCGCGGTTACCTCCTATGCCTGCGCGCTCGGCGCGCTCGCGCAAGCGGGTGAGCTCTTCGAGCGCCTCACCCATCTCCTCTTCTCTGCGCACTATGCCTACTTTGTCCTGCATGACTTCCTGTAAGTCGTGCTGAATCTGGTAAGGGTTTTCGCCGGCTGCGGCCCCGCGATCAAAAGGCTCAAGCGCGAGCCGCGCCGTACGCTCGACCTGATCCTCGTCTATGTGAGCGGCGCTGTGCTCTTTGGCAAACTCGGCGGCGTAGCGGCCCGCGCGCTTGCCGAAAACGAGCAGGTCTGAAAGCGAGTTGCCCCCCAGGCGGTTCGCGCCGTGCAGCCCCGCTGCGCACTCTCCGGCTGCGAACAGGCCCGGCACGGTAGACATCTGCGTGTCTCCGTCGACGCGGACGCCTCCCATCATATAATGCGTGGTCGGGCCGACTTCCATAGGGACCTCTGTAATGTCTACGTCCGCCAGTTGTTTGAACTGGTGATACATGCTCGGGAGCTTTTTCTTAATGCGCTCGGTGGCATCGGGGAGCTTCTTCTTGATCCAGCGTATGTCGAGATAGACGCCGCCGTGCGGGCTCCCGCGCCCTTCCTTGACTTCGCGAACGATGCAGCGGGCGACGTGATCGCGCGTCAATAATTCGGGAGGGCGGCGGGCGTTCTTATCGCCTTGAGTGTAGCGCCAGCCTTCTTCTTCCGAATCCGCGGTCGAGCTGCGGTAGTTTTCCGGTATGTCGTCGAACATAAAGCGGCGGCCATCCTTGTTGAGCAGAATTCCCCCTTCGCCGCGAACGCCTTCGGTGACGAGGATGCCGCAAACGCTCGGAGGCCATACCATGCCTGTCGGGTGGAATTGAACGAACTCCATGTCCATCAGCGCGGCCCCCGCGTGATAGGCGAGCGAGTGGCCGTCGCCCGTATACTCCCAGCTATTGCTATTGATCTTGAATGCGCGGCCTATGCCGCCCGTGGCTAACACGACTGCGTTTGCTTGAAAGAGACGAAACCGCCCCCGCTCGCGCTCGTATCCGAACGCGCCCGCGATGCGGTCGCCGTCCTTGAGCAGCGTGAGTATGGTGCATTCCATGTGCACGTCTATCCCGCAGTGTATGCCGTGGTCCTGTAGCGTGCGGATCATCTCAAGGCCCGTGCGGTCGCCCACGTGCGCGAGGCGCGGGTACTTGTGCCCCCCGAAATTTCGCTGGAGGATGCGCCCATCTTTGGTGCGGTCAAACAGCGCCCCCCAGGCTTCGAGCTCGCGGACTGCGTCGGGAGCCTCGCGCGCATGAAGCTCGGCCATGCGCCAGTTATTCAAATACTGGCCCCCGCGCATCGTGTCGGCGAAATGGACCCTCCAATTATCGCGGTCGTCCGTGTTGGCGAGGGCCGCCGCGATGCCGCCTTCCGCCATCACTGTGTGCGCCTTGCCGAGCAGCGACTTGCAGACCATCCCGACCCTGGCCCCCGTAGAGGCAGCTTCAATCGCGGCGCGAAGACCGGCCCCACCCGCGCCTATGACCAGCACGTCGTATTCGTACTTCTGGTGCTCCGCCATCAGAAGATCCTCATATCGTGCCAGATGCCCATAGAGCAGAGCCTGACGTAGATGTCCGCGAACGCCACCGAAAAGAGGCTCATCCACGCCCAGCGCATGTGCCTGCGATTGAGACAGCTTGAGCAGTCGTATGCTTTTTTGCGAACAGGAGAGAGCGAGAGCCGGTCGAGGTAGCCCCCTACCAGGTGGCGCATCGAGTGGCACCCCAGCGTGTAGCCGCCGAGCATAATGACATTGACCGCAAGCACGATCGTGCCCAACCCGATCCCGAATTCTTCCCGCCCCGTCGCGGCGTCCTTGAACCACATCGCAAGGTAGACATCGTAAGCGAGGATCATAATGAATAGAAGCGCGATGTAGAGAAAGTATCTGTGTATGTTCTGAATGATGAGCGGGAATGAGCGTTCACCTAGATAGCTCTTGCGCGGCTCGCCCACGGCGCAGGCGGGCGGGTCGGCCCAAAATGCTTTGTAATACGCCCCACGGTAGTAGTAGCAGGTGACGCGGAAGCCGCCAGGCGCCCACAAGATCAGCAGCGCCGCCGAAAACGGCAACGCCCCGGGCCACCACCCCGGCTTAGGCCCGAACCACGCGTGATGCGAATCGCCGAACAACAGAGGCGAATAGAAGGGCGACAGGTATGGCCCGTACTCGAAATGATCGTTCTGAAAAGCCGCCCAGGTCGAGTAGACAATGAAAGCGCCCAGGGCTAAGAAAACCACTAACGGCTGCCCCCACCACCTGTCACGACGCAAGGTTTCGCCGAACCGGCGCGGCTTTACGATAAGTTCCGCCTGAGGCATGAAAGGTCACCTCGCACTATCTTTTTCTCATAAGAATTTCCGGCGAGGATAGCACAAGCCATGTGTTTTTGGAAATGCGCATCGACCGATTCATTCCGGGCGACGATAGACCTTTCCTTGCGGAACGGCGATTGCAAAACTCGATTGTGAAAGGAAGGGTAGTATTATGGCCGTTCGCGTGGTGTGCGTGCTTCTCTTTACCTGGGCGTTGCTTTTCGCTCAATCGAAACAGACTCCGCGACCCAAGCCTGCTCAGTCCGCCGCTACCGAGCAGGCTGTGATTACGGAAGACGACCTGACATACCTGCGCGGCAGAGCCCTATTAATACCAGTGGCGGGGGTTTCGCGACAGCAACTGCATAATACTTATGACGACGCTCGCTCGCAGGGCCGCCAGCACAACGCAATAGATATAATCGCCCCGAAAGGGACGCCCGTCCTCGCCGTTGACGAAGGAGTAGTAATCAAGCTCTTTCAGAGCGATAAGGGAGGCATAACGCTCTACCAGCTGGACCCGTCGGGCAGGTACGCTTACTACTACGCACACCTTGAGCGCTATGCGGACAATATGGCCGAGGGCAAGCAGCTAAAGCGGGGTGAGGTGCTGGGCTACGTGGGCGACACGGGCAACGCGGGCAAGGGGAATTACCACCTCCACTTCGAAGTCTCCAAGCTGGCCGCCCCGCGCAAGTGGTACGGCGGGACGCCGATTAACCCTTATCATCTGCTCGGAGGCAAATAACTCTATCGATCACTCACACCCAGGGCGGCCTCTATCTCACTTAAAGCCGCCGTCTCGCTGTCGCTTACACGCGCGCCGCCGAAGCCAAGGAAGCCGCCTTCTTTTGAGGCTTCGGCAACCTTCTGCGCGACGGTCATCAGCCACCCTCTGTAACTGTCGGCCTCTTCAGCGCTCGCCTTCGACTGCAAGATCAGGTTGACCTGCCGGCAGACTTCAAGCGCCCTCTCTTTTATCTCTCCCGCCGATAGAGTCTCTTCAGGCCCTTCGGATCCGTCGGTCGCGTTCGCTTTTATCTGTCTCGTGACGGCTCCAACTAATGATGATTCGGGATATTGCTCGCCCGCGTCAAAGATGGCGTCGGCTACGGCCTTCATCTCCTTCACAAACCCGATCCCACCGCTGGGCGCGGCCCCTGCCACGCCATAGCTCACCATCATCGGCGCCTTTACCAGCGTGTTCCATTCTTCTGCGCTAAAACTCTCTTTCAAGCTCATAGTCGATTGCACCCCTAAGTTGTCTGGATCAATCTCTGCACATCGCGCCTTATCATCGCCAGCCGTTCCCGGACATCGGTCAGAGACCTCGCGCCCTCTTCGACCTTCGAGCGCTCGCTGCGCACGAATCGAGTGTAAGGCTCTATGGCGCTCTCGACATTCTCCACCGCGCGGTCGATCTCGCGATTCGATTCGGCCTCAAACGACTGCCGCAATTCGGCGCGCAGCTTTTCAGTCTTCGAGCGAAACTCTTCAATGGCGCGCTTGCGTTTGTATGGCAGTATAAAGAAGCTGGCTGAAAACAGAACCGCCGCCGCCGCAACTCCCGTCACGTCGAGCGCGACCGTCGTAAAGGCCGTCGCCAGGACGTAGCCGAGACCAACGGCGCCTGCCCCGAGACCGACCGACTGCTGGATGGCGCTCATCGCGCCGTCTATGACTCGCCTGCACTCTTCGCGGTGGTCGAGCGAGTTAATTCGCTCCTCGGCCTCGCGCCGGATGCGGCTGTGGACCTGCTCTCGCTCGTAGACGAACTGCCCCCCTACACGACCCACGACCCTTGAGTCGTACACGCTCTTGCGCACCTGCGCGTTGAAGTAATCCAGCGTGTCGTTCCACAGCTTCATGTTGCTGACGACCAGCCAGTCGACCGACTCGTCCATGACACGTGCGAGCTCGCGCCGCCATTCTGTGAGGACGCTGCGCTCGAACTCATCACGAAATCTCGTCTCGTCTCTGAGCAGGTTCACATGGCGCAACCGCACGCGGCTGTCGAGGAAATCGACGCCCCTGTCGCGCAGCTCCGTCACCAGCTTATCGACCCGCAGTATGAATTTCTCAAAGTTCGACCGCATCTCGGCGCGGGCCGCTTCGAGCTGGGTTTCGATGCGAGATATCTTTGCCGTGTCTTCGGAAAGCAGTTGAACCTTTGCCGCGTACTCATCTTCTAACTTGCCGGCCACGGTGTCAGCCGTGTCTACGGGGCTGAGCAGCTTCAGCCTCAGCCGCTCCTGCTCGTTGAGTGTCTGGAATATGTAATCCTCCAGCGGCTCGAACCGGCTGCGCGACCAGTCGCGCGGGTGGCTGCCGAGCTTGGCCGCGAGCGCGAGCTTGGCGGATATGGCGAATATCAGCGGCTTGAACCCGAGCAGCTCCCGGCATTTGTCGTCGACGAATTCGACCACCTGGTTGATCTCTTCGTCGTCTTTCGTGTCAATCTTATTCAGTATGATTAAGACCTTCTTCCCCCAGCGCTGTATGTAGGAAAGAAACTGCCGCTCGCTTTCGGTGAGCGGGCGGTCTATCGAAGTTACGAAAAGCACCAGGTCGGCACGGGGGATGAAATCCTCCGTGATCTCCTGATGCTGTCTGATGACAGAGTTAGTGCCGGGCGTGTCTACGATGGCAATGTTGCGCAAGAACTCTACGGGCAAGCGCTGCTCTGTCACAAACGAGCCGAGCGTTCTTTCCTGCGCCTCGTCTGAGTGGCGCATTATGGTTATGCGGTCATCGACCGGCACGGGCCCCTCGACCCGGACCTTCTCGCCGAACAGTGCGTTGATGAACGACGATTTGCCGGAATTAAACTCGCCTGCGATCACCAGCAAAAACAATTCGTCTATGTTGGCGAGCGTCTCGCTGAGCCGCCGCGCGTCTTCCGTGTGCTCGCCCGCAGCGGCCAGGGCGTGCAGTAGAGATATCTGCTCTTTTTGCGACTCGATAATCTGCCGCAGCCGCTCGTCAACTAAATGCCCCGTCATAGTCATCTGTGTCATTGCCGGCTGAACTGCTTTCGTAACAGGCAATCGCATCACCCGAACCATGTTGCGATTGCCTGTTACGGCAAGCGGGCGCTATGCCCCGCCCAGCGTCTTTAACCGCTGCAGGAGTCCTCCGATTTCGTTTAACCATCTCATATGATCTACTATGCGTCTGTGTCGGGCGGGATCACGAGCTGTTGGCCTACTTGTATCCTGTCCGGGTCTTTTAGCTTGTCACGGTTAGCATAGAATATGCGCATATACTCATTCGCGTCACCGTAGAACTGGCGGCTGATCTTCGACAAGGTGTCGCCCGATTTGACCGTGTAGGACTGCCCTTGCTGGGTTTCCACTCCTCGGCTCACACCGCCCTGCGGCGCCGTCTGACCGCCAGTCGTTACGGCGCTCTGCGCCGCGCTCGGGCTGACGGTGATGTCAGCCGTGATGTCGTCCAGGTTCGGATTAGCCAGCTTGATCTGGTCCCAAAGCTTGTTGGCTACGTCCTGCGAAGGGGCGATTGCGCGAATGAACAGCTTGTCATTCTCGACGTGGAGGTTCTGGAATTGCACGTGCTGCTGATCGGCGAGGTTCAGCACCGACTGGTATTTGCTCCTTAACTCCTCAAAGCGCTTCTGCGACTTCTCGTCTTCCGACGCGCCGCGCCCGAACATTTTGTCAAATATTCCCATCTGTGCATCTCTCTTTCCATTTAATTTCCCGCTCCAAGCGTCCTCCTGACAATAGACCATTCATCTGTTCAGTGCAAACAGAGGGCCATTTCAAGTTGAGCCAACGTCTGGCCCGCCAGCGGTTCGTTAGTTGCTTTACCAACTCTTACTTGCCCGTTAGGACCTCACCAATGGCCGATGTCTGTACACAATTCGCTCGTGAAGTGTAGCGATGCTTGACAGACCAGAAATCAAAAGCACTGAGGCATAAAGCTATGGCTGAGATGATCCAGCAATATGTAGAAAAGATGGTAGACCCGAGCGGCACAAGTTATGACGTGTTCGCCTACGGAGAGCGCCGCCCCGAAGGTAACTGGGAGGGTTGGATAGAGTTTCATTCCGCCGACGGGCGAGTGCTGCGCACCGCGCGCGAAACGACGCAGCCCAACCGCGCGGCGCTCGCTTACTGGGCTTCGGGTCTTGAGCCGCTCTACTTTGAAGGGGCGTTTGCGAGGGCGCGATAGAGGTGAGGCAGTATGGATAAACGACGACTGATCGGAATAGAGAACTACATCCTTGAGGCGTTTCGCAACCGGAGGAGCAATAAGCTGTTCACGAAAGAGCTTTTCGATTCCAGTCCCCAATACGCGAACGCCGACCTCGTCAGGGCATTTGAAGACCTGGAGAAGCGACAGCGATTGCTAATGCGCTACACCGAGGAAGGCGAGGACAGAATCGAGCTGACGCCCGAAGGCGTACGTCGCGCGGGCGAGGCCGAGTTTACAACTATAGAATACTCTGACGTGCTGCCCCACCCGCCCAGAGGTTCTACGGCTTAATCATTGGCGAGAAGATTTCGCCCGCGCCTCTCTCTTCGGACGGTACAGGTGTGTGCTGTGGCCGTAGAACACATCTGCGGCTTCCATCAACGTCTCCGACAGCGTCGGGTGCGGGTGAATGCTCATCCCGACATCTGACGCGAGCGCGCCCATCTCAATAGCGAGCACGCCTTCCGCGATCAACTCGCCAGCCCCCGCGCCGACAATGCCGACGCCTAACACGCGCCCCGTGTCAGTCTCTATGATGAGCTTCGTCACCCCCTCCGTTCTGTCTAAAGTCATGGCCCGGCCCGACGCGCCCCAAGGGTAGCGCGCTACGGTGACGGCGCGATTCTCTTTCTTCGCGTCGGTTTCGGTCAGGCCGCACCACGCGATCTCGGGGTCAGTGAACACGACGGCCGGTATCGCGTTCGGCTCGAAAGCGACCTTGTGCCCGGCTATCACCTCGGCCGCCGTGCGACCCTCATGCGTGGCCTTGTGCGCAAGCATAGGGTCGCCCACGACATCGCCTATCGCAAAGATCGAGGCTTCAGCAGTGCGGCGCTGCGCGTCGACTTTTACGAACCCGCGAGGGTCGATCTCGACTTTAGTATTCTCAAGCCCGAGGCCCTCGGAGTTCGGCTTGCGGCCTACGGAAACGAGCACGTTCTCGTAGACCTGTTCGGCTTCCTTGACGCCTTCGCCTTCAAAGCGGACGCGGATGCCGCCGGGCTCTTCTTTCATCTCGACGACTTTGGAATTGAGCATCACCGCTTTGAATATCTTATCGACTCGCTTGGCAAGGATCGATACCAGATCGCGGTCGGCCCCCGGCAGCAATCCCGGAGTCATCTCTACGACTGATACTTCCGCGCCTAAAGCCGCATAGACAGTGCCAAGCTCAAGCCCGATGTAGCCGCCTCCGATGACGAGCATGTTTTTTGGAATGGTTTTGATATCAAGCGCCGTGGTCGAATCTAATAGGCGGTGGCTTTCGAGCGCGAGGCCCGGGACCTTGGCCGGGCGCGAGCCCGTGGCGAGTATCGCGTGCTCGAATCTTAAACGGCTCTCGCCATTATTGCCGGTTTGAATCTTGAGAGTGTTCGCATCGATAAACATGGCTCGGCCTTGAATGAATCTGACCTTGCGCTGTTTGCCCAACTGCCCGAGCCCGCCGGTCAGCCGTTCGACGACGCTCTCTTTCCAGGCGCGCAGCTTATCCACGTCGATCTTCGGCTCGGCGAATTCGATCCCCCAGCTCGCCGCCTCGCGCGACTCATTGATGAGCTTTGCCACGTGCAGCAATGCCTTCGACGGAATGCAGCCGCGATACAGACAGACGCCTCCTGGGTTTCGCTCAATGTCGACGAGCGCGACTTCGAGGCCGAGATCTGCGGCCATAAATGCTGCGGCATACCCGCCTGGGCCGCCGCCTACGACAACAACTTGCGTAGAATCGATCTGCTCGCTCATCAATTATCTCCTCATCCCTGCAATGCGAGAACGAAAGGCTGCTCAAGCGCTTCGGCCACCCAGCGCACAAAGCGCGCGGCGTCCGCGCCGTCGATCAGGCGGTGGTCGTAAGAGAGAGAAAGCGGCAGCATCAGCCGAGGCTCGAAGTTGCCGTCTCTGTAAACGGGCTGGTGGCTTGCCCGCGACAGGCCCAGGATAGCCACTTCCGGCCAGTTCACAATCGGCGTGAAGCTCGTGCCGCCTATGCCTCCGAGATTTGTGATCGTAATCGAAGCGCCTTGCATCTCCTCCAGGCTGATCTTTTTGTTGCGCGCTTTTTCAGCCATCTGGTTTAACTCTGCGGACAAATCTCGGATGTTCTTCCTGTCAACGTCGCGTATGACGGGGACGAGCAACCCGCGATCCGTATCGACAGCCACTCCGATGTGGTAATACTTTTTATGAACGACCTCGTTGGCCGCCACGTCTATGCTCGCGTTGAACTGGGGGAATACTTTTAGCGCGGCGGCGACCACTTTGAGCGCGATGGCCGTGACCGTGAGCTTTCCGCCGGCCTCTTCCGCGATCTTCCCGAATCGTTTTCTGAGCGCTTCAAGCTCGGTGATGTCCGCCAGGTCGTGTTGAGTGACGTGCGGGACCGTCAGCCACGCGTTGCGCATGGTCTCGGCAGTCTTGCGACGTATGCCGCTCATGGGTTTGCGCTCGACCTCGCCCCATCGCGAAAAATCGGGAAGTTGAACTGCGGGCGCGGGCATTCCGCCCGGTGCGGCGGCGGCAGTGCTTTTCAATCCCGTTATCAACGAGCGCGCGTGTTGGCTCACATCTTCGGCTGTGATTCGCGCGCCCGGCCCTGTCCCTTGCACTTCGTAGATGTCGACGCCAAGCTCGCGCGCCATGCGGCGCACAGAAGGCGATGCGGGGACCGGCCCTCGCTTCTGTTCGGGTTCGGCAGCGGCAGTAGAAGGAGCAGGAGCGGCGGCTGCCACCTCATCAGGCTTCGGCTCAGGCGCTACTTCTTCAGCTTTCTTTGCGGGCTCGGCCTTCTGCTCTGCTTTCGCGGGCGCGGCCTGCGAGGCCTCTTGTGGTTCAGACTCTTGTTGTTGTTCGACCTCTTGCGGTTTGGCGTCTTGCGCTTCGGCCTTCTCTTCGAGGCGCTCCTCTGGTGTGGCCTCTGCCTCACCTTTTTCCTGTTTGGCCGCCGCCCCGTCTTCGAGCGTTAAGATCGTCTGGCCGACTTTTATCGTGTCGCCTTCTTTAACGCGTATCTCTTTTACGACTCCGCTTTCAAAGGCGGGCACTTCGACCGTCGCCTTGTCTGTCTCAAGCTCGATCACAGGCTGATCTTTTTCGAGCTTATCTCCCACCGACACCAGCAGCTTCGACAGCACGCCCGACTCTATGTTCTCCCCGAGCTGAGGGAGCTTTAATTCGGTTGCCATTTTCTAATCCTTCCTTTACGAAGTGAACGGGTTCGCCTTCTCAGGGTCGATGCCCAGGTCTTTTATCGCCTTTTGAACAACGTCCGTCTTGATCTTCTCTTCGCGCGCGAGCGCGACCAGCGTGGCGAGCGTGATAAACCTCCGGTCGACTTCAAAAAACTCTCGCAGCGCGGCGCGGGCATCCGAGCGGCCAAACCCATCCGTCCCCAAAGAGACAAGCTGGCGGGGCAGCCATTGCGATATAGAATCGGGCAACGCCTTGACATAATCGGAAGCCGCTACGAATACGCCCGGCGCGTCGGCCACGCACGAGGTGACGTAAGTCGTCCTAGGTTTTTCCGACGGGTGCAGCATGTTCCACCGCTCGACTTCGTGCCCGTCCCGGTAAAGCTCCTTGTAGCTGGTCACGCTCCACACGTCAGCCGCGACGTTGTACTGCTCGGCAAGAATGCGGCTGGCTTCGAGCACTTCGTTGAGTATGGCGCCGCTGCCGAAAAGCTGAGCGCGCAGCTTGGCGTTCTGATTCTCTGAAGCCTTGAGCCGATACATGCCGCGCAGGATGCCTTCTTTCACGCCATCGCCGTCCACCATCGGCGGGTGCGGGTAGTTCTCGTTCATAAGCGTGAGGTAATAGAAAACGTCTTCCTGCTTCTCATACATCCGGCGTATGCCGTCTTGAATGATCACCGCCAGCTCGTAAGCGTAAGCCGGGTCGTATGACAAAAGATTCGGCACGGGGTAGGCGAGCAGGTGGCTGTTGCCATCCTGATGTTGCAAGCCTTCGCCCGCAAGCGTCGTGCGACCGGCGGTCCCGCCCAGTAGGAACCCTTTCGTGCGCATATCGCCCGCAGCCCAGATCAAATCGCCTATGCGCTGGAACCCGAACATCGAATAGAAGATGAAGAAAGGAATTGTGTTCACGCCGTGCGTGGCGTAGGCGGTCCCCGCAGCTATGAAGTCGGACATCGACCCGGCTTCGGTTATTCCCTCTTCGAGTATCTGCCCGTCGGTCGCCTCCTTGTAGTAGAGCAAGTTCGCCGCGTCTACGGGCTCGTAAAGCTGGCCGACGTGAGAGTATATCCCGACCTGGCGGAACAACGGCTCCATGCCGAAAGTCCTCGCCTCGTCCGGCACTATCGGCACGATCAGGTCGCCTATCTGCTCGTCGCGCAGAAGCTTTGCAAGTATCCTTACAAAGACCATCGTAGTCGAAGCCTCGCGCCCGTCGGTCCCGCCATAAAACTCTTCGAACAACTCTTCGCCCGGGGCTTTTAGAGATTCGACCGCGATCACTCGCGTAGGGACGTAGCCGCGCAGTCGCTCGCGCTGCTTGCGAATGTATTGAATCTCCTGGCTGTCGTCTGGCGGGCGGTAGAAAGGAGCTTCGGCTATGTCTTCGTCGGAGATCGGTATGCCGAACCGCGCGCGGAACTGGCGCAGCTCATCCTCGTTCATCTTCTTCTGCTGGTGAGTGATGTTCTTGCCTTCGCCGCTTTCGCCCAGGCCGTAGCCTTTGATGGTCCTCGCCAGTATCACAGTAGGCGAGCCTTCATTCTCGACCGCAGCTTTATACGCGGCGTAGACCTTTTGCGGGTCGTGCCCGCCCAAGCGCATCTTTCTCAACTGCTCGTCGGACAGTTGCTTCGCCAGATCGGCGAGGCGCGGGTCGACGCCGAAGAAATTCTCGCGGAAATAAGCGCCCGATTCGGTTGAATACTTCTGCCACTGGCCGTCTACGATCTCGCCCATGCGCTTGACGAGCAACCCTTCGTGGTCGGCTGCAAGAAGCGGGTCCCAGTCGCCGCCCCAGATGACTTTGATTACGTTCCACCCCGCGCCGCGAAAGATGGATTCAAGCTCCTGAACTATGTTGCCGTTGCCGCGCACTGGGCCGTCGAGCCGTTGCAGGTTGCAGTTGATGACGAAGATCAAATTGTCTATCTTCTCGCGCGACGCAAGCGTTATCGCGCCAAGAGTCTCAGGCTCATCAGTCTCGCCGTCGCCTAAGAAAGCCCACACCTTTGAATCACTATGTTTCTTCAGCCCGCGGTCTTCGAGATAGCGGTTGAACCGCGCCTGATAGATCGCCATCAGCGGCCCGAGCCCCATCGAGACCGTGGGGAATTCCCAGAAGTCAGGCATCAGCCACGGGTGCGGGTACGAAGAGAGCCCGGATTCCGACTGTATCTCGCGGCGAAAACACGAGAGGTTCTCGTTAGTCAATCGCCCTTCGAGGAAGGCCCGCGCGTAGATGCCCGGCGAGGCGTGGCCTTGAAAGTAGATGATGTCGCCGTCATGGCCTTCGCCCTTGCCTCGGAAGAAATGGTTATAGCCCACTTCGTATAAGGTCGCCGCAGATGCGAAGGTCGATATATGTCCCCCGATGCCGCTCTCCTCGCGGTTGGCGCGCACGACCATAGCCAGCGCGTTCCACCGAACGAGGCTTTTTATTCGCCTCTCCAGGTCGCGGCTTCCGGGGTAGACCGGCTGGCGGTCGGCGGGGATGGTGTTTATGTAAGGCGTGTTCGCCGTGAAGGGAATCTCAACGCCCGATTGTCGCGCGTGGATCTGGAGACGTTCGAGCAGAGCATGTACGCGCTCAGCCCCGCCGTGTTTTATCACATAATCGAGTGAATCGAGCCATTCGCGAATCTCTACGTCGCTCGCTTCGCGAGCTTCCGAGCTTGCGCTTGCCATTGCTGACATCCTTTCGAGAAACTGATTTCCACTCAGCCGTCACACTCTTATTCTGCCATAGAGCAGGCGCGAAAGTCTCTCGGCGGCGGCAAATCTTTGACAGGCGCGCGCGCTGGTTGCAAAATCGATCTATCGTGGAGATCAAAGCATATCTGGAACGAATCGATTACGACGGGCCGCTTGAGCCTACGGCGGAGACGCTGCGCGGGTTGCACCGAGCGCACATGCTCGCCGTCCCTTTCGAGAACCTCGACATTCACCTCGACCGGCGGATTACGCTCGAAGACGGCTCGCTATTTTCAAAGATAGTCGGAAGCCGGCGGGGCGGTTTCTGCTACGAGATGAACGGGCTTTTCGCGGCGCTGCTAAAGGCGTTAGGCTTTCGCGTGGAGATGCTTTCGGCGGGCGTGACGCGCGAAGACGGGGGCTTCGGCCCGCCCTTTGACCACATGGCTCTGCTCGTTCATCTCGACAAGAGGTGGCTGGCCGACGTAGGCTTTGGCGACTCTTTCCGCGAGCCTCTGCTATTGGATGAGAGAAACGAGCAGAGGCAAGACGGATTCGCTTATCGCATAGATGACGACGGCGAGAGTTTAACGCTCCGGCGGCGCGGACGTGACGGGTTATGGGAAGACCAGTACCGTTTCACGCTCCGGCCTCACGAGTATGCGGACTACCTGGAGATGTGCCATTATCATCAGACCTCTGCCGAATCGCCTTTCACGCGCCGCCGCGTATGCACTCGCGCGACCGATGATGGCCGAATCACTCTAAGCGACAAGCGGCTTATCATAACGAGGGGCAGCCACCAAGAAGAGCGGTTGCTTGAAAGCGACGACGACTACGCAGCGGCACTGCGGGAGCATTTCGGAATCGATTTAGGCGGTTTAAGATTTAGTTAGACAGCTTTATGTCAGTCGCGCAGAAGCCAATACCCCATATGAATGCTATAATCGCAATGTGGATTTTGAATGGGATATAGCGAAAGCCGTAAAGAACCTCAAGAGGCACAAAGTCTCATTCAAGGAGGCTGCCACTGTATTCGGAAACCCGTTATCAATAACCTATCCTGATCCTGATCACTCGATAGATGAACACCGCTTTATTACAATAGGAGAGTCAGGTCGAGGGCGTTTGCTTATGGTAGCCCACACTGAAAGAGGCGATAATATTCGTCTCATAAGCGCACGTGAGGTAACACGACAGGAGAGACAGTTTTATGAAGAGGAAAGTTAAAATAGAGGAGGAAGATGAACTTCGCCCCGAATATGACTTATCAAAGCTTAAGGGCGGGGTACGTGGAAAGTACGCGCAGCGTTATAAAGAGGGAACTAATCTAGTCTTGCTAGAGCCTGACGTGGCAGAGGCTTTCCCGGATGATGAATCAGTCAACAGAGCATTGCGGTTACTGATGGAAATCTCTGAGAGGCAACTAACGCACTCTCGGCGGTAACCCCAAAGCTGTCTAACAGTCACATGCACCGGAGCGGCGATAGCGGAGTTCGCATGTTACTCTCAGTGGGCTCATCGCCGCCCGGTGATGTGGGCCGTTAGATGCTTTCCTAAATATAGATAATGAACCTGGTAATGCGAATTATATTATTTTCTTGACAGGTATATGGGTGCGTGATATAAGCAGGATGCTGTTAGCGTTATTTACCACAACCCCATAAAGGTCAGCTTCTTTTAAAAAGGAGTAGCATCTTGAAGAAAATCCAGAACTCATTATTTGTAGTGATGCTGGTTGCTGGCTTAATAATGATGGTATCCAGCTTTTCCTTGACGGATAGGCGAACCCTGGCTGCCTGCAATTCATTTGCAAATTGCTCTTGCTGGACTGGAGGTTTTTATTGTGCTGGTAACTGCGTCAGTCAGTTTGGATCAAAATGTATAGCGGAGGTCGGATACTGTGACACAGGAAATCCCTACATTTTGGGAGATCCCTGTGCATATATCTTCTGCTCCTCAATTTGTGATTGATTTAACTAATTAAGGAGATTTGACCATGAAGCTCAAGGTTATTGCCACAATTTCTCTCTTGCTCGGAGGCGTATTGTTTGTTAGATCAATAACCAGTTCGCCTGACTCGCCAGGGCAAGCATATATGAAATCAGAAAGCTTTGTGGTGCATTATATAGTGTCTTCTTCTCAGAATGGAGGCCCCCTTATCCCAACTGGATATTATAAAAGAGTGGTTAGACATACCGGAGAATGGAAAGAAACCCGCTATTCATTTGATGGCAGGATTTCATCGCTTGTCAGTACGCAAGATGGGTTATATCTTGTGAATGAAGACTCTCGGCAACTCGTTGGCGAGAGCAATATACAGTTTATGAAAGATTCAATGGGCTGGAGTGAGGCACGAGAAAAGGATTGGGATAATCGTCCGGGCTTAGTAAGGACTGAAGAGGTAGCTGGGCTAAAAGCATACGTAACGAAGAATGAGCAATCAACGATAGAGGTCAGTAATTCGCTACGCACAGGAGCAATCCCTCTTAAAACGGTAATCCGCGCAAATCCCGGAGATCTCACACCCATATCTGTTATAGAAGCTATAGATGTCGAGTTCAAAGAAGTCTCTGAAGGTGAGGTACAGGCTCCGCCTAATTTACCTATGCAATTTGACCTCCTGCAGGACAAAATAAAAGCACTGAAAAATGCCGGGCGACATCGACAAGCTGAAATGCTCGAACAAACCATCCAGAAGGTTAAAGCAAACAAGACTAACTATTAACAATCCCGCGTAAGGATCAAGATAAGATTCACCGCAGAGAGCACAGGGGCACAGAGAAAAACTCTGTGCCCCTGTGCTCTCTGCGGTGAGATGTTTCCGAAGAGCGATCTACTTCACCAACTCGTCGGCGACCGCGTTCGCGCCGTAGACCTTGCGCAAAGCCTCGATCATTCCGCGCGCGTCAACCGATACTGCGCGATTCACCGATTCGTCGTAAATGAAGTTGCCGACGAGCGATTGAATATTCCCGTCGAATATCAGACCGACAAGCTCGGCGTTCTTATTAATCACGGGCGAGCCGCTGTTGCCGCCTATGATGTCGTTCGTCGACACGAAGTTGAAAGGCACGTCGAGGTTGATCGCCGATTTTTTCTCCACCCATCGCTGGGGCAGGTCGTAAGGCGGCTTCTGGTTGAACTTCGCCGCGCGCTCGTACAGACCCGCAAACGTGGTGAACGGCTTCACCTGCTTGCCCATCTCTTCGTAGCCCTTTACCGCGCCGTAAGAGAGTCGCAGCGTGAAGGTCGCGTCCGGGTAAAGCCGCGTGCCTTCCGTGTCGAACAGCGCGCGCGCGATCTTCGCGTAATTGGCTCGCTCGTGGCTGGTCACTTCCGCCTCGTAACGCCTGCGCATAGCAAGTGACTGCTCGTCTATGTCGCGCGCCAGCTGGATGAGCGGGTCGTCGGATTCGGCGATCGCCTTAGCGCCGCCCGCGACCAGTTGCTTGCGAAAGGCTACGTCTTTGAGCTTCGACTTATCGATCAGCTCGGCGGCGCGCGCTTCGGGCGTCTTGTCCGCGAGCGCCTTCTTGACCAGCGCGTGGTCTGCGCCCAGCTCGTCGCGCATGAAGGTGAGTGACTCAGCGAGCTTGATCTTTTCGAGGTCGTCGTAGATCGGCGCGGGCGAATAGAGGCTCATTTCAAACGAAGCGCGGCGCGCGTCCGTGTATTCGGGCAGGCGGTCGGCGTCGGCTTTCGCGCTCTCTGCCGCCAGCCGCACAAGCGCGCGGGCGTAGCCGAAAAGCGTGGTGTTGAATCCGGCCGCGCCTTCCAGGAACTGGTACTCAACCAGATAGCCGGGCAGCGCCTTGCGCCCTCTTGCAATCGTATCCCACGCCTCGCCGTACTCTTTCTGCTTTTTGGGATCGGCCATCACGCTCTTGCGCAACGCCTCTTCGGCTTTGGCCTTCCTCGCGATCAGCGATTTATCGCGAAGCCCGGCGAGTTGACCGCGCCAGCTCTTGAGCGCGTTTTCTATTCCCAGTACGTCTTCCTGCGCGCGGCGGGACTGCTCTTCGCCCAGCGTGCCGTACTTTTTCAAAGCCGCCAGGCGGCGCTCGAACAGCTTTATAGTGAACGGGAGGCCCGTGTCGCGAAGGTACTCAAGGTGCGCAACGGTGTTGAGCCGCGAAGTCGAACCGGGGTGGCCCGACACGAAGACCAGCTCCCCGTCTTTCGCGCCCGTCTTTGACCACTTGAAATAATTCTCCACCTTGAGCGGCGCGCCATTCTCGTAGACGCGGAACAGCGCCATGTCGAGGTTGTAGCGCGGGTAAGTGAAGTTGTCCGGGTCGCCTCCGAAAAATGCTATTTGCGATTCGGGCGCGAAGACCAGCCGCACGTCCGTATATTTTTTGTATCGGTAAAGGTTGTACTGCCCGCCCTGGTAAAGCGTGACGATGTCGCTGCGCAGCCCGGTCGAGGCGAGCGACTCTTTCTCAATCGCGGTTATCTCGGCCCGTCGCGCGTTGTTGGCGTCGCCCGCAGACATATCGGGTTTGACCGCGCGGTTGACCCTCTCGGTCACGTCTTCAAAGCTCGTCAGCACGTTCAGCTCAAGCTCCGGCGCCTTAAGCTCCTTGTCGCGCGTCGGCGCGTAAAAGCCATCCTTCATGTAGTCTTTCTCGGCGGAGCTGAGCTGAGACAGTGTCTCGGACGCGATGTGATGGTTGGTCAGCACTAACCCGTCGGGAGAGACGAACGAGCCGGACCCGCCGTTATTGAATCGCACCGACGCCAGCTGCACGCGCTTGAGCCAATCGTCATTCACGTCGAACCCATACTTGCGCTTGATTTCAGCGCGGGGCACGTTATTAAAAGTCCACATGCCCTCGTCTGCGCGTACCGCGTTTAGAACCGGAGCCGCAAACAGCGCGACGAGAATCGCGCTCATAATCCTTCTTAATTTCATTTTTCTACCTCGAAGTATAAAGCTCTCAAATCCATTAGACTGTTCTCACCGAAGCGCCCGGAAAAATGAGGGCCAGCCGTTTGAGACCTGGCTCGCCCTCTACCATTCCGCTTACTTGGAGAAGATATCGGCAGTGCTTTGCTGCCAATATAATTTTAACAAAATCCTAACGCCCATCACCACCCCGTGGGTTTGAAATCGCGGCGCGCGCGAGCGCATTATCCGCCATGCAAATTTGAGATTTCAAATTATTCCTTGTAAATCTCTACGACCACTTTGCCGTCGGCGTCGATGAAGCCGCGATACATGCCCGCGCTGTTAAAAGGCATGGCGTGGTTTCCATCTTTATCTATCGCGATGATGCCGCCTTCGCCGCCTAGCTTCACAAGCTTCTTCATCACCACAATGTCCGCCGCTTCCCGAAGCGACAGCCCGCGATACTCCATGAGCGCGGCTATGTCGTGAGCCACCACAGAGCGGATGAAGTATTCGCCGTGCCCCGTCGCAGAGACTGCGCAGGTAGAGTTGTTGGCGTATGTCCCCGCGCCTATGATCGGAGCATCGCCCACCCGCCCGAACTTCTTGTTTGTCATGCCGCCCGTGGAGGTCCCTGCGGCCAGGTTCCCATTCTTGTCCAACGCCACGGCGCCCACTGTCCCGAACTTTTCGTCGTTCGCGGCTAAAGAGCTGATCTTGCGGTCAGGCTTAACAGCCGGATCGTTTTGCTGCTTCTCTTTTCGCTTGGCCTCTTCTAACTGCTTCCATCTCTCTTCCGTGTAAAAATATTTCGGATCGATCCACTCGATGCCGTTTTGACGCGCGAAGGTTTCGGCGCCTTCGCCAACCATCATTACGTGCGGAGACTTCTCCATCACCAGTCGCGCGAGGCTGATAGGGTTCTTGATGCGCTTGACCCCGGCCACAGCGCCCGCCTTCAAAGTCGCGCCGTCCATGATCGAAGCGTCCAGCTCGTTGGTCCCTTCGCTGGTGAAGACGGCCCCTTTCCCGGCATTAAACAGCGGCGAGTCTTCGAGCACTTTTATCGTAGCTTCGATCGCGTCCAGGCTGCTGCCGCCACGCTTGAGCACGGCGTGACCCGTCTGCAAAGCTTCGGCGAGCGTGGCGCGATAAGCCGCTTCGCGCTCAGGCGTCATTCTTGATTTGAGTATAGTCCCCGCGCCCCCGTGAATGACGAGCTTAAAGCGCTTCTCCTTCTGGCCGTATGTGTGCCCGGCCAGGCTGAAGAAGAATGCGAGCAGTAACACCGTAGCCAGGGGGGTAATAAATCTTGAATGCTTATTCATCTGCGGCTCCTTTAGCCTCTGAGCGTTTCGACGAGCAGGATCGAGACGGCGGCGGGCGTTACGCCCGGTATGCGAGCGGCCTGGCCTATCGTGCGCGGTCGGATCGCGCTCAGCTTCTGGACCACTTCGGTCGATAGACCCGACACGCCGGAAAAATCTAGCCCGGCGGGTATCTCCAGATCGTCGTAGCGACCGCGCTTCCTGGCTAGTGATTCCTGATCTTTCAGGTAGCCCGCATAACGCATGTCGTTGAGCGCGACCGCGATCTCTTTTTCGCTCACATCCGGGTTGGCGGCGCGGGCTATCTCGACCAGGTTTTCTGAGTTGAAGTCGGGACGCCGAGCCAGATAATCGAGTCGCCTGCCGTGCAGGCTCTCCGGCGAGCCTTCGAGCCCTTCGAGAAGCTCGGCGGCGACTTCGCTCACGCGCGTGGCGGCGAGGAATTCTTTGACTCGCTCTACGTCGCGCTGGCGGGAGACGAACGCCTCGTAATCCGTCTCGTCAATCGAGCCGATCTCGCGCGCCACGGGCGTCAGGCGCTGATCGGCGTTATCGTAGCGCAAAGACAATCTCATCTCCGCGCGCGACGTGAACATGCGATAAGGCTCGTCCGCCCCCTTCGTCACGAGGTCGTCTACCATCACGGCGATGTAGCTGGCGCGGCGATCGAGCACAACTTGAGGGCGCGACAGAGCGCCGAGCGCGGCGTTGATACCGGCGACTATTCCCTGCCCCGCCGCCTCTTCGTAACCCGAAGTCCCGTTGATCTGGCCGGCGTGGAAAAGCCCGCCGATAAGCTTAGTCTCAAGCGTCGGGTGCAGCTCGCGCGGATCGACGAAGTCGTATTCGACCGCGTAACCGGGCCGCAGCATCTTGACGCGCTCAAGCCCGGGGATCGCTCGCACGAACTCTAACTGCACCTCTTCGGCCATGCTCGTAGAGATGCCGTTCGGATAAATCTCGTAAGTTTTATAACCTTCCGGCTCAAGAAAGATTTGATGTCGCGGCTTCTCGCTGAACTTGACGACCTTGTCTTCGATCGACGGGCAGTAGCGCGGGCCTATGCCCTGTATGTCGCCGCTGTAGAGCGGCGATTTATCGAGGTTTCGCCGGATCACGTCGTGCACCGATTCGTTGGTGTAGCCGATGAAGCACTCTATCTGCTGCCGGTCGATCCTACCGGTCCTAAACGAGAACGGGACCGGGCGGTCGTCTCCGGGCTGGCGCTCGAATTTCGAATAGTCGATCGTGCGACCGTCGAGGCGTGGCGGAGTTCCCGTCTTCAGCCGCCCCGTGCGAAAACCGATTGCTCGAATCGAGCCGGCGAGTCTTATCGAAGCAGGCTCGCCGCTGCGGCCCGCTTGAAAAGTCTTGCGCCCAACGTGGATCAACCCGTTGAGAAAAGTCCCCGTCGTAAGCACGACCGAGCGAGATTCGATTATCGTTCCATCGGCAAGCTCGACCCCTGTCACGCGCGCGTTTGTAATCTTTATCTCGGCGACCTCGCCTTCGATGACTGTGAGGTTTTCCGTAAGCGCGAGCCTGCGCCTCATCTCTGTGCGGTAAAGATTTCGGTCCGCCTGCGCGCGCGGCGACTGCACGGCGGGGCCACGGCTGCGGTTGAGCAAGCGGAACTGGATTCCTGTCGCATCGATGACCTGGCCCATTATGCCGCCGAGCGCGTCGACTTCGCGGACCAGGTGGCCTTTGGCTATGCCGCCGATCGCGGGATTGCAGCTCATCTGCCCGATGGAGTTCCGGTCGATAGTGACGAGCGCGGTTTGCGCGCCGAGGCGCGCGGCGATATAAGCCGCCTCACAACCGGCGTGGCCCGCGCCTATCACAACGACATCAAATGCTCTCTCTTTGCTCATAAGCGATCAGAAGAACTTTTCATTTTACTATGCTCGCGGTTGTGTTGCATAGATCATGCGAGGTTTGATTTGGGACTTCGGCCCACGCGCGCTAACAGTTGCTCTTGTGTTCCTACGCGGTATGCTTCCCTGAGCCACTCGGCGACCTCTTCGTCAAGCTCTTCGACCGCCTCGATTCGAAAATGATGCACAAAGCAACGGGGCGACATCTCTTGAATCCTGGTGAACCTCGGATGCCCGAGCCGCCTCGCGAGAACGACGTGCGCATCAAGGCCGCGTTCGCTCAGCTTATTGACCGCAGCAAATATCATCCTCACCTGAAAGCCTACCCTGGTCTTTGCCGGGGCGACGAGGACCGGCCCGCACGACTTCATCAGGTCGAAGAAACGGTTGTACAGATCGACAGCCCTGCGGGGCTTCCTGCTCAAGAAAGCCTCGACCGTGTAGCGCCCGCAGGAATGCATTTGATTCCTGTTCGCGAAAGGTCTGCCGCAATTGCCGCATTGCCATAGGTTGTCGTTTGCGTCCACGGCTGATTCTCTTTTTAGCGTTCTATAACTTCTTTCTTCAACATGAAGATCGTTTGCGAGATATTGACATAAAAGAGAGCCGTAGTCGACCGATCGGGTTTCCATCCTTGATTAGCCCCCTGGATACGGAGACAATGGCCGGTGATGATTATAAACATACGCGGCTTTCTGATTCTCGCGGCTATCCTTTTGCTCATTTCTATGGCCTGGAGCCTTAACGCAACCGGCTGTCAAGCTCAGGGGCAAATAATAAAAGACGTGCCCGAAAGAATTGACGCCGGCCAAAGATATTTATTTTATCTTCACGGGAGAATAATCGAAGAACAGGGCATTCGCCCCACGAGCGAGCGGTGGGGCGTCTACGAGTACGAAGATATACTCGAAGCCTTAAAGCGGCGAGGGCTGGTCGTCATCAGCGAGGCGCGGCCCAGGGGAACGGAGATCGAGGCGTACGCGACAAAAGTCATCAACCAGATAAACGCGCTGCTCAAGGCGGGAGTCGCCCCGCGAAATATCACCGTCGTCGGCGCGTCCAAAGGGTCTGTGATAGCTATGCTCGTATCGATGCGGTTGAAGAACAGGGAGGTTAATTTCGTCTTGATGGGCAACTGCAATGATGGGACTCTTCAACAGCGTCAAATAGATTTATGGGGCAATGTCTTGTCGATATTCGACGCGGCCGACGACATAGGCGGAACGTGTCAAAAGTTCTTTGAGAAAGCGAAAGGGCTTAACAAACGAAAAGAGGTTAAGCTCGTGACCGGGCTGGGCCACGGTTTTCTTTACAAAGCAATGAATGAGTGGATCGACCCTGCCTCAGCGTGGGCAACCGGGCAGTGATGGCAAGCGAGGGCGAGACAAAAGATATAAAGGTTGCGGTTGAAAATCCGCACAGCCCCGCAGCTCGGTTGCTGATCAAGAATCTTTCGGCAGACCTTGGCGCTCGCTATGGGGACGACGGCTCAGGCTCGTTTAGCCCCGACGACATTCTAGTTCCGGGCGGCGCTTTCGTCATCGCGAGGCTCGCCGACGAGGCTGTAGGTTGCGGGGCGTTGCGCCCGCTTCGCGAAGGGATCGGCGAGATTAAGAGAATGTATGTCGAGCCGCGCGCGCGTGGGCTCGGGATCGCTCGGATGATTCTTCGAGAGCTTGAGACGATAGCCGAACGGGCGGGCTACGCTGCGGTGTGGCTTGAGACGGGCACGCTGCAACCGGAAGCCATCCGGTTGTACGAGATGTCCGGCTACAATCGCATAGCGTGTTACGGGCAGTACGTCGATAATCCGCTGAGCGTCTGTTTTGAGAAACGGTTTGATAAGAAGGTCTGAATGCTAAAGCTTATAAAAATGATCGGGCGGCCGTTGTTCCGCATACTCTTCGCGGTAGAGTATGCGGGGCTTGAGAACGTGCCCGCGACGGGCGCGGTCATACTGGCAGGCAATCACCCTTCTTACCTCGACCCGATGCTGGTCGCCCTGCCCGTCTCGCGAGTCATAAGATTCATGGCCTGGGACGCGCTCTTTAAGGTCCCGCTGCTCGGGCAGATCATAAAAGCGATGGGCGCGTTTCCCGTCGACATCACGCGCGGGAAAGGCGAGGCTGCGTATCGCGAGGCTTTGCGCGTGCTCAAGGGCGGAGAAGCGCTCGGCATATTTCCCGAAGGAAAGCGTTCGGACCGTGGCCCGATGGGAGAGCTGCGGGCGGGGACCGCGCGGCTCGCGCTTGAGACGGGAGCGCCGATAGTGCCCGTAACGATCGGCGGCGCGTTTCGCGCATGGCCCAAGCACCGGCTGCTGCCCAAGCCGGCAAAGATCGTGGTCCGATTTCACAAGCCCGTCTACCCTGATCAGTTTCGCGCCGCGTCAGGCGAAGGCGATGATCGCAAGGTTCAACAAGCGATCATGCAGTCTGTGGCCGAGAAGATAAATCGCTCGCTCGCGCCCGCGCTCCACGGCTCTGAACGCTTTGAGAGATGGTACAAGCAGCCGCCTTCGCACATTCGCAGCTACGAGTGGGCTCCGCTTATAGCCGCGATCGTGGCAACGCTGGTCGTAGGCTTGAACGGCGCTATCAGAGAAAGCTGGATGAAGATATGGATTCCCGTCGCGGGGTACTATCTTTATTTGATCGTAGACCTGTCGCTTATCAAGCCGGGCCGCACCGCGAAATGGATTCGCAACTCGATGCCCATCTGGTTGATACTCGCGTGGCATTACACGCTGACACAGGCTGTCGGGTTGCCTGCGGGCGAGTTGAATCTGTTGCTTGTCTCGGCGGCGCTCGTAGCGTTCTTCCCGCATTTTTATGAAGATTACTTCACCCTGCAAAGATTCGTGCGGGGCTTGGTCGTGGTCTACTATTTTTCGCTCGCCATCGCGCTCGGCTGGCCGCACCCGCTCGGAGTCCTGGTCGCCGTGCTCAGCTTCATCGTCATCTTCAGCATCCGTCACAAGACCGTTTATTACCAGGCAATCGTCGCGCTGATGTTGATTGCGCTCACTCTGGCGATTATTCTGAAAGGTCCGGTTACGCTTTCGCTGTTAGCTTACGCCTTGCTCGCATTAGCCACGCTTTTGTACATACAGACTTTCGCCGGCGCCGCATACGACATAAGAAAAGCCGGCGATGTCTCTCATCACAAAGACGCGCAGGCCGCGTGAGCAATCGGCAGAAGAAGGAGAAATAATGGAACGAAAAAAAGCATCCGATTATCCGCAGGAGTTGTTAGACCTGTTCCACGAATACCAGCACGGCGACATCAACCGCCGTACTTTCCTTGATCGTCTTGGCAAGTTCGCTACCGGCGGACTGACCGTCGCGGCAATTTTCGAGAGCTTGAAACCCAACTACGCCTGGGCGCAGCAGGTGCCGCCCGATGACAAACGAATCAAAGTAGGCTACGAAACCGTGCAATCGCCAGCAGGGAACGGTTCGATCAAAGGTTATCTAGCTCGTCCGGCAAAAAATGGAAAGCTGCCTGTGGTGCTTGTCATTCACGAAAACCGCGGACTCAATCCCTATATCGAGGACGTAGCTCGGCGGCTCGCGCTCGCCAATTTCATCGCCTTCGCGCCCGATGGATTGACTTCGGTCGGCGGCTATCCGGGCAGCGATGAGAAAGGCGCCGCCGCCTTTCGCACAGTGGATGGAAAGAAGATGACCGAAGATTTCGTCGCGGCGGCCAAGTGGCTCAAGGCGCGTTCCGACTCAACCGGCAAACTAGGAGCTGTCGGATTCTGTTTTGGCGGCGGGATGGTGAATCAATTGGCTGTGCGACTGGGGTCTGATCTGAATGCAGGGGTTGCGTTCTATGGTCGCCAAGCGGGCGCAGAGGATGTTCCCAAGATTTCCGCGCCGTTGTTGCTCCAGTACGCGGGCAATGACGAGCGCATCAACGCCGGCATCGCGGCTTATGAGGCGGCGCTCAAAGCCAACAACAAGGTGTACACGGTGCACATGTACGAGGGGAAACAGCACGGCTTCCACAACGACACGACGCCACGTTATGACGAAACCGCCGCTAAACTGGCCTGGACGCGCACACTCGAATTTTTCAACAAATACCTGCGGTAACGCCTGATTGCGCAACGGCCATGAAGACAAAGGCGCAATGTCTAACCCCGCGCCCACCAGCAGCACGCCGGTTTGCAACAAGCTAGTGTGATAAATGCGCTCCGGCATCACGCGCGCCGCCTGAGTACACGGACCGCGCGCGCTCAAAATAACCCGGCGTGGCGTGTCGCGCCGGGATAATGACGGTCTCGCTGGCGACTTCGCGCAGGTCAATCTGCTTGCTTCGGACGAACCTGTTGGCGCTGGGGGAGGACAACGATCAATCGCTCACGCGCCACGATGGCGGTCTAAACGCAGCGTCTTCCAATTGCGAAAACACCCTGCTATGAAGGTTGCCAGTTTGTGTCATTAATTAACCACTGCTATTCTATTTTTTGACATCTCGCCCCCTCCTCACATCGGTTAAGTTTAACAACGAAGCATTTTGATCGATTCACTTGCTGCGGCATACGTGTTGCCACACAGGTTTTTGCCCGAAAGCTTGCATCTACCCCGATCGGGTGGCGGGTCAAAACGATTTCGCGAAGGAATCCAGGGCTTATGCAGAGGCAATCTCTCCATTTTGCAATTCTCACTTTCATCATCGCCACGCTCTTTTCAACCGGCGCTAGCGCGGCCCCGCCTTCGGAGTGGCTTTCGAGAGGGCCGGGAGGAGGAGGCGCGTTATTCGCACCGAGCTTCAGCCCGCACGACCCGAACGAGCTTTACATCTCGTGTGACATGAGCGAGCTGTTTCATTCAACAAACCTCGGCCAGTCGTGGCGAATGTTGAGCTTCCGCCAGATTCAGGGCAATCGCCAATCGATAGTCCGATTCACAAGCGACCCATTGATTCGTTACGCTCTCGATTATACGAATATAGCCGGGGCCGATCTGGTCACGCCTTCGAAAAGCACGGACGGCGGCGCGACGTGGCAGCGAATGAGCAGTGATCCGACGGGTGGCGAAGCTTATAGCCTCTACGCCGATCCCAACAACGCCAGTAACCTGATCGTCTCCGACTACAGCAACATCTATTTTTCCAGCAACGGTGGCGCGAGCTTCCAGCAGAAGTTCACCAACGCAGCGGGCTGTTATGTCGCGGGCGCATTCTTCGACGGCGCAAACATCTTCGTAGGCACAAACGCGGGGCTCGTCTTCTCTATCAACGGAGGGAGCACTTTTACGACGGCCGCCGCCACAGGCATTCCCGCTGCGCAGGCGATGGTCTCGTTTGCGGGGGCGAAGCAGAATGGTGTGACCCGTTTCTTTTGCATCACGTTGGCGGCGGGCGATGTCTTCCCCGGCCTCTTAGCGGAGGGCTCTTACGCGGGCTACCAGAGCATCTATTCGCTCGACTGGGGCCAGCCCTCGTGGCTAGCTAAGACGACGGGCATCGCGGCAAATCAATACCCGTTTTTCGTCTCGATGGCGCTTGGTAATATTTCTACCGCTTACGTCGCGGGGCAGACCTCGGGCGAGCTGCCGATCATCTACAAGACCACGAACGGCGGCGCGAGCTGGCAAAGCGTTTTCGCGACGACAAACAACCAGAACATCCACACCGGCTGGGCGGGGCACGGAGGCGACAGGGGCTGGACGTACGGCGCGGGCGCGCTCGGCTTTGCGGTCTCTCCGGTCGACGTCAATAAAGCGGCCTTCGCTGATCTGGGGTTTGCGCACTTGACTACGGACGGAGGCGCTACCTGGAAACAGATGTACGTCAACCCGGCTGACCAGAACCCGATGGCGGCGGCCACGCCCAAAGGCAAAAGCTATCGCGGCATCGGGCTTGAAGACACTACGTGCTGGTGGATCACCTGGAGCGACGCAAACAACATGTTCGCCTCTTACTCGGATATTCGCGGCACTCGCTCGACCGACGGCGGAGCCTCTTGGTCTTTCAACTACGCGGGCCAGACCTATAACTCGACTTATCAATCGCTGAAACACCCAACGAACGGAAACCTCTATGTAGCCGTATCGAGCGTGCACGACATGTATCAGAGCACGTACCTGACTGACGCAAGGATCAACGTAGGGACGGGCGAGATCAAGTTTTCTACGAATGCGGGCGCAAGCTGGTCGACGCTACACGACTTCGGTCGCCCCGTGATAGGGCTGGCCTTAGACCCGAATAATCCGAATCGCATGTACGCGAGCGTGATTCACAGCACTACGGGCGGCATCTTCGTTTCAAATGATATTCAGAACGGTTCGGCCTCGACGTGGAGCAAGCTTGCGAACCCTCCCCGGACCGAAGGGCACCCGTTCAACATCAAAGTCCTCAACGACGGCACGATTGTCTGCACTTACTCGGGCCGAAGAAATACATCCGGCACTTTCACTCAAAGCTCGGGCGTGTTCGTAAGCACGGACGGCGGCGCGACGTGGGCCGACCGCAGCCACACGGGGATGTTCTACTGGACCAAAGACATAGTCCTTGACCCGCACGACGTAACACAGAATACATGGTACGTCGGCGTGTGGAGCGGGTGGGGCGGGCCGCCTAACGGATTGGGCGGGCTTTACAAAAGCACGAACAGGGGCGCGTCGTGGACGCGAATAAACAGCCTCGACAGAGTCACCTCTTGCACCATCAGCCCCACAAACCCTGACGAGATGTATCTGACTACTGAAACGGAAGGGCTCTGGTATTCGAGCAACCTCAACTCCGCAAGCCCGACATTCGAAGCCGTAACGTCTTATCCTTTCCGCCAGCCCGAGAGAGTCTTTTACAACCCTCACAACCCGAGTGAAGTCTGGGTGACGAGCTTCGGGCACGGGCTCAGAGTCGGGAACAGTTGCTCTTTCTCGATAACGCCTGCGAACAAATCTTTTTCCGAGATGGGAGGCGACGGGAGCTTTCAGCTATCGACGACGAGCAATTGTGATTGGACTGCTGCAAGCAATCAGAGCTGGATCGTGATCACTTCGCGCACGAGCGGGGCGGGCAGCGAGAGCATCACTTATTCCGTTAGAGATAACCTGAGCGGCGCGGCGCGGCAAGGCTCAATCACCGTCGGAGGGCAGACTTTCACAATCGTCCAGAAGGGCGGCGGCGCTAATTGCGCCGTCACGTTATCTCCGACATTCAACACACTCAACGCGGGCGGCGGCACGGGCAACATACAGGTGGCGGCGGGCAGCAACTGTGCGTGGCAAGCTGTGAGTCATTCGAGCTGGATTACCGTCACTTCAAACCCGGTCGGCATGGGCAATACGGTCGTCACTTATTCAGTCGCCGCAAACGCGAGCGGCGCTTCGCGCAAGGGAAAGATAACCATCGCCGGGCAGACTTTCTCGGTGAAGCAAAAGGGGAGTTGATCTAGCTGTCGCCTCGTTGTTAATGTCTCTGAATTGAAGCTAACCGTAGGAGGCATCAATGAAGGCCGGACAGATTATGCTCGCCCTCGTCGCGTGCTCTTTATTTACCGTTTCGTGCGCCACCGAAACCGCCAAACAAAACGCCGGACAGAACGACTTCCCCGAAGGCCAGTGGATTGATCTGTCGCATGATCTTTCATCCGAGACGATTTATTGGCCTACGGCCGAGCCGTTCAAACGCGAGACTGTCGCCGAAGGGTTCACAGAGAAGGGTTATTATTATTCGGCATACAGTTTTTGCGCGGCGGAGCACGGCGGCACGCACATCGATGCTCCCGTACACTTTGCCCGTGGGCGCAATACTGTAGACGCGATTCCGCTGTCTCAGCTCATCGCCCCGGCCATCAAGATCGACGTTTCGAGCAAGGCGTCGGCCAACCGCGATTATCAGATCAACGTGGAAGACTTCACCGCCTGGGAATCGGCGAACGGGCGAATCCCCGACGGCAGCATAGTGCTTTTTGAAACGGGCTTCGGTCAGTTCTGGCCCGACCGTATCAAATACTTAGGCACGGACAAGCGAGGCCCTGCGGGCGTGGCCGAGCTACACTTTCCGGGACTGCACCCGGATGGGGCGCGGTGGCTGGTTGAGAATAGAAAGATAAGCGCCGTCGGGCTTGATACCGCGAGCATAGATTACGGCCAGACACAGACCTTCGACAGCCACGTAATATTGATGACAAACAACATCCCGGCATTCGAAAACGTCGCCAACCTCGGTCGCATGCCGAAATCGGGAGCGCGCATAGTGGCGCTCCCCATAAAGATCAAAGGAGGGAGCGGCGGCCCTCTGCGAATAGTCGCCTTCATACCTGCCGCGAGCAGTTAATAAACTTATGAATATGGTTAAAGACGATCGGTTCACAGGAGCCACTGCGACTATCGAGACGACATCTCCGGCCATAGTAGAGTTCGCGCGCCGTCACGCGGGCGCGCGACCGTCAGAGGTCGAGCGGGCAGTCAAACTCTATTACGCGGTGCGCGACCAGATTCGCTACGACCCTTACCGCATTGATCTGACTACCGACGGGATGAAGGCGACGACGACACTTTCAAACAAGCACGGCTGGTGCGTGTCGAAGGCGATACTGTTGGCTGCGGGTTGTAGATCGCTCGGCATTCCTGCGAGGCTTGGCTTTGCCGACGTGCGCAATCACCTGTCGACCGAAAGAATGCGGGAGAGAATGCAGACGGACATATTCTACTGGCACGGCTACACGGAGATACTATTGGAAGACAGATGGGTGAAAGCGACACCGGCATTCAACATCGAATTGTGCGAGAGATTCGGCCTGCTCCCGCTGGAGTTCGATGGCTTGAGTGATTCGCTCTATCACCCTTTTGACCGCGAGGGCAATCGCCACATGGAGTATGTCAATCACAGAGGGACTTACTCGGACCTCCCGCTGGAAGAGATCATCGAGACGTTTCGACGGGAGTACAGATTCCGAGATGCTGACTCAGATCTTAACCGCGCGAGCTTTAATGAAGACGTAAAGCGCGAAACCTCTTAAAGGAATCTCGATGTTTAAGCGCCGGAAATTCTGGCTCGTAGTGATAGCTCTTCTGGCGCTCGCCGTCTTTTATCTTCTCACGCGCGGCCCGGAAGCGCCGGTCCCGAATCCTCCGGGGACTTTTTCTTTCGCAGTCCTCGGTGATGCTCCTTACTACACGCACGAGGAGCTTCAGTTTGGCCTCGTGCTCGAATCGCTCGACCAGAACGATCTGAGCCTGGTCATTCACGTGGGCGACATATTCTGGCGGCCTTGCAGTGACGCGCACTACCGCAAGTGTCTCGACCGATTCAACGGCCTGCGCCACCCGGTGATTTACACGCCGGGCGATAACGAGTGGGTCGATTGCTGGGAAGAGACGACGGGCAGATACCAGCCTCAAGAGCGGCTCGGACGATTACGGCAAATCTTTTTCAACGACCCGGCGCGCAGCCTGGGCGGCAACAGAATTTCACTCGTTACTCAATCGGGCCGCGAGCCGTTTTCAGAGTTCGTCGAGAACGCCCGATGGGTTCACGAAGGAATAGTCTTTGCTACCTTTCATATCGTGGGAAGCAAGAACGGACTGGCGCCGTTCCCCACGCGCACGGATGCCGATGACCAGGCCGCAAAGCGCAGGACTGAAGCGGCGGTCGCCTGGCTGCGTGAGACGTTTGCAGAGGCCAGGACCTCGAACGCCTCTGCGGTCGTGTTGAGCTTTCACGCGACCCCTGATTTCGAAGCGCCCATCGATGACCCCTACCGCCAGGCATTCGAGCCGTTCCTCCTGACAATCGAGGAAGAGGCCGAACGGTTCGCGCGGCCTGTGCTGCTGGCGCATGGCGACGGGCATGATTACACAGTAGATAAACCGGTTGTACGGCGAACGACCGGCAGGCTTTTAGAAAACGTCACGCGGCTGCAAGTGCCCGGATCGCCACGGGTCGGCTGGGTCCGCGTCGTGGTGACCCCCGGCGCGGATCAGCCCTTCTCCTTCGACGAGCACGTGGTCCCGCGCTGGAAGTACTGGTAAGAATAAATACATGCCACAGAGGCACGGAGACCCAGAGAGAAGAATAATAAAAAACTCTGTGTCTCTGTGCCTCTGTGGCTAAATAGATTCTATTCGCAACCCTGCGCTATTATTTCGAGCGGCTCGAAGCCTGCACATCCATGTCGGCCCGCACCAGCTCGAACATCTTTTGCTGGACCGGCTGCGCGCCGCGACTGTAATTCGACATCACTATGGCCGTCCACCCTGTCCCCAAGAACATGTCCAGGTTGGCGCTGATGCCGGTAAATCCGCCGCCGTGGCCCGCCACCTTTGATTCAGGATCAACTGAAAAACCATAACCGTAATTCGGAGAATTCACCTCGGGCTTGGGCGAAAGCAACTGCTTCACATACTCTGCGCCGACCAGCTTGTTTGACCGCAGCGCGAGGTCGAACTTCAGCAGATCTTCCACGGTCGAATACCCTCCGCCTTGCGGCCCTCCGCGCAGAACGTGCGCGAAGATATTGTTGGTGAAGAAGACTCCGTTCTCCGTGAACTGCTTGTCATAGCCGACGGCCAGATTCGGATTGACCTTATCAAGCTCGTAACAATCGGTGTTTATCATCCCGGCGGGCTTCGCGATGTTTTCGCGCACGTAATCGTAATAGCTCTGGCCCGACGCTACCTCGATCACCTTGCCGAGCACAAGCATCCCCGTGTTGCTGTACCGCCACTTCGTGCCGGGCTCGAACAACAGCTTCTCGTCAGCCGCGACCCGCTTCATCATGTCGTCCACCGTGCGATACATCGCGCGCGACGATTCATCCCATTGCTTGCTGAAGTAACCGCCCAGCCCCGCCGTGTGCGTGAGCAGGTGTTTAATTTTGATCTTTTCCGCCGAAGCCTTGTCGGGGAAATCGGGCAGGAACTTTGACAGCGGGTCGTCAAAAGAGAGCTTGCCGCGCTCGACGAGCTGAGCGATGGCGACCGCTGTAAACATCTTGTTCATCGAGCCGAGATTGAATTTCGTATCGATCCGGTTCGGCGCGTTAAAATCTTTGTTCGCCACCCCGTACGCGCCTTTGAAGATCGGCACGCCGTCTTTGGCGAGCAGCACCGTGCCCGAAAACACGTCCGCGTCGGCAAGCTTGCCGACGAACGTTTTGAGCTCTTGCGCGATCTGCTCGTTGGTCAGTTTCCTGGCCGGCTGCGCGCTGGCGGGAGGCTTCGGCTCCCTCAGTCCGAGCCCTGCGATCCGGTGCGGCGCTTCCGGCTCCGTGCGAACAATCAGGGCAATCCACTGACCCGTCAGCTTGGCCTTGAGCAACACAATCGCTTCGTTCGGCTTCGATTCCTGGATGCCGTGAAACTCGACGCCCCGCGTCGAGTCGTGAAGCCCTGAGAAGAAACCGAGGTGCCGCTCCATAGGGATATTAAGAAAATTCGGCGCGAAGTTCTCCTTCGCATACTTTGTGAGTTCGGCGCGATTGCCTGAATCAATCAGACGGGCGAACTCTTTCGCGCGGCGTTCGGCGGGGCTTTCAGACTGAGCCGCCTGCCCGGCCGCCGCCGACACGAAGATTAGACAGATCGAACAGACGAGTAGAAAACTCTTGATTAGCTTGTTCATGACAACTCCTTTTTGATCGCGTTGACGCTTCTCTACTATTTAACGACACAACCCAAGATTCGGTTTATGGATTGTGGTAATATGCTTCATTCACGTTATGAATATCAGATCGTTCGACCTGAACCTGCTGCTGGCGTTCGAGTCTCTGATGACGGAGAGGAACGTTACGCGCGCGGCGCGGCGTTCGGGGCTCAGCCAGCCCGCGATGAGCAACGCGCTGGCGCGGTTGCGACGCCTATTCGACGACCCGCTGCTCGTCAGGACGCCCGAGGGGATGAAGCCGACGCCCGTCGCCGAGTCGCTCGTGGCCCCCGTGTCGGCGGCGCTCGACGGGCTGCGCGCCGCGCTCGAAGAGAGGCCCGCGTTCGACGCGGCGGCCTCGCGCCGCACGTTTCACCTGCTGGCTAACGACTACGCGGAGATAGCGCTTCTGGCCCCGATGATAGGGGAGCTTCACTCGAAGGCGGGGGGACTCACGCTGAAGATCGACCGCCCGCGAAACCTGTTCCAACCGCCCGCTCCGTCGTCGCTCGCAGACTCGTTCGATTTAGCGATTGGGTTTTTCCCCGATGCGCTCTCGCTCGACGCAAGCCTGAGGTCTGAGTTTTTATTGGAAGAGCGCAACGTCTGCATCGCGCGCGAGGGACACCCTTCGATCCGTGGGCGGCTGACGCTGAGGCAGTACGCGGCGGCTTCGCACGTGGCGGTCTTTTATAAATCGGAAGGGCCCGGCGTCATCGACATCCTTCTCCAGCAGAAAGGCCACGCGCGCCGCTCGGTAATCCTGGTTCCGCACTTTGCCAGCGTGGCTTTCATGGTCGGCGCGTCCGACCTCATAGCGACGGTGCCGGAGCGGCTCGCGCTTGAGTTCTGCAAGAAGCTGAAGCTGCAAGTCCTGGCAGCGCCCATCGTCCTGCCGCCTTTCCGGCTCGTAATGCTGTGGCACGAGCGCAGCCATATGGACCCGGCTCACACCTGGCTGCGCAACCTCATATCGGAAACGGCTGCGAGGCTAAGAAACTAAGCATTAAGCAAGACACCCAGGTGTAGCTTGAGATATGACAACCCCGTCCTTATAATTCCGCTGTCTCTGGCATCAAATAATCCGACATTAATTCATGTATGGCTTTCTGAAAAGGAGTGTGCGAGCAATGTCTAGAATTGTATGCCTGGCGCTTATTCTCATGCTTGCGCTGGACGCGCGGGCGCAACAACCTGCCACTGCCAATCTAACCGGGCGCGTTGTCGATTCGCAGAGGGCTGTCATCGCTCTCGTAAACGTGCAGGCCACACATAAAGCGACGGGGGTCAGGCGCGAAACCGCCTCGAATGAAGAGGGACTGTTTGCGCTCACAAACCTGCCCCCGGGAGAGTACGAGGTGAAAGTGTCAGCAACCGGTTTCGCCGTCAAGACCTATTCGGCAGTGACGCTGCAAGTCGGACAAAGCGTCACGCTCGATGTAGCTCTTGAGGTAGGCGCTATCAACATCGCCGACGACTTCAGCCCTCCCCCGCCCGAGCTGATAAACAGAACCTCGGCAATAGTTGATGGGGTGATAAATCGCCGCGCGATAGAAGGGCTGCCGCTCAATGGCCGCAACTTCCTTGAGCTTGCATTGCTCGTCCCCGGCAACTCGCCCGCTCCGAATTTTGATCCCACTAAAACGAATACGGTTCTGATTTCGTCTGCCGGGCAATTGGGGCGCGGCGGAAGCGTGACCATTGACGGCGCAGACAATAATGATGATGTCGTGGGCGGCTCTCTGCAAAACATCTCGCAAGAGGCGGTGCAGGAGTTTCAGATCGCGACCAACCGGTTTTCGGCTGAGATAGGCCGCTCCGGCTCATCCGTGATCAACATTGTCACTAAGGCCGGGACTAACGACTTTCATGGCTCGGCTTCATTTTATTTCCGGGATCGCGGCCTTCAAGGGCTCCCCGCCACATTCGACCGCAGCGCGGAGGAGCCGCCTTTCGATCGCCAGCAGTATGCCTTTGCCGTGGGCGGGCCTATCAAACGAGACAGCGCATGGTGGTTCGGATCGTTCGAGTATAGGAATCAAGACGGCGCGGTGCTGGTGGGCGAGCGGGACCCTGCGAGCCGCGCAATAAGGCGGGGCTTTGCACTTGCGCCGCTCAACGATTTGCTTGCGACCGCGCGGGGCGACTGGTGGCCGTCGGCCCCGAATCAATTTAGTTTCCGTTACTCGATCGAGCGCACCGACGACGTGGCCGCCAGCACTCTCATACGCGCGATCGGCTCCGCCACGCAGCGCCAGGCAAGTCGAAACCATTATCAATCATTCTTAACTAACTGGACACGGGTGATCTCTCCCAGCACCGTCAACAGCTTCAGCTTCAGCGTCAATAACTTTATTAATCGCATACGGCCAGTTACTCCGGGCCCGCAACTCACTTTTCCGAGCTTGCAGGACGGAGCGTCATTTCGCGTGCCGCAGCAGACGCGACAAAACAGGCTGCAATTCTCAGACACTTTGTCGCTGGTTCGCGGCGCTCACACGCTTCGTTTCGGCGGCGAGATGCAGCGAATAGACGCGGATTTCGACCTGGGCGTTTTTCAAGAGGGGCGCATCGAGCTGGTCCAGGACTTTCCCGATCTGGACCACAACGGCGACGGAGTCGTTAACGACAACGATCTGCTGTTTGCCGTCACGCTCCGCAGCGCGACCCCCGACCGTCCGCTCGTGATACCGGACGCCGACAATAACTATTTTGCTTTTTTCGTTCAAGACGATTGGCG
>DASUNP010000008.1:0-36331 GCA_036277095.1 Blastocatellia bacterium | reverse complement strand
CTTGCCGGCAGCGACCTCCGCCAGTACCTGGAGCTTGAACTGACTGGTGAACTTGCGGCGGTGTTTCAGAGTCATTGGTTAGCCTCCATCTACGCTATGGAAGCTTAACTTTTTGTCTCATTCAAGGGTGCAGTCCAGCCTCTTGACAAAGGTGGAAATGCAGAAGTATGGAAAGCTGCTAATCAAAATGGTAGAGCTGCTGCTTTGAAAGTGCTCAACTCCCGCAATCCTGATAGCGAGCCTTACAAGAGATTTAGGGCGGAGATCAACCTGTTGCGGTCGCTTGGCAATCGAGTAGGAGGTAACGAAGTGGATAGGGTTGATGTGGCTCTGATAGCTTCAGACAGCGCCGTTCTTGTATCCTGATACTGAAACTGAGCTAACCTTTGGGAGAACCTTATGGCTGATTTGAGTTCATTCTATTCCAGGTGGACGCCGCGTCTGCTCAGCGTCCTGCGCATCATCACAGCGTTTCTATTCATGCAACACGGAGCGCAGAAACTTTTCGGCTTTCTTGCAACCGAGCAAGGTGCCACACCTCCTCTGTTTTCGTTGGTGGGGATCGCAGGTCTGCTGGAGTTCTTCGGCGGGATCTTTATTCTGTTGGGGCTATTTACTCGCCCGGTGGCATTCATCCTGTCGGGAATGATGGCGGTGGCATACTTTATGGGTCACGCGCCGCAGGGGTTCTGGCCGCTACAGAATAAGGGAGAGCTGGCTGTACTTTATTGCTTCGTCTTTCTTTTCCTGGCTGTGGCGGGCGGAGGGGCTTGGAGCATAGACCGCTTGTTGCGGCGCTCGTCGCCATCACACGGCCAAATCCGACAGCCCCTGCACGATTGAGTCGCGCAGAGGGATCACGGAAAGAAGGCGCAGGCAGCATTGAGGCATCGCCAGGCGTGCAACTCGTTCAGACGCCCGACTCGCCTGCGTTATACAACCAAAGCGCTCGCCGCGCAGAACATTCAGGAAGTCCTGCGCGGCGAGCGAGAACTGAGTCGGGCATTCCTCTTGCCCTCAGCCTTGTTTGTCCCAAGAGATCGCACAGTCATCTTGAATTGCTAGGGAAAAGCGCCTCCAGCCTGGTCTCCAAATCTGCAAATTTCTTTACTATGTAATTTCGTTGAACATATATGCTTACCACAAAGAATAAAATGCCTAGCCCGAAATCTGCGTAGATAGGTAATGAAAACAGAAAGCGACAAAGCAAACCCGCAAAGACGCCGCCAATCACACTATTGATGACCGCTACCATTCCCGAGCTTGTTTGGAACATATCCCATTTTGAGTTCGTGGGTACAATCCCCATCCCGCGCAATGCTCCTGCCGTGTCGTCGTGAATTGATTGGATGAGGTAGCGCCGAGCTTCGGGAGCCAACTCGATATAGTAATGCCTGATTCTGTTAATTCCACGAGCGTAGATGATATCTTCAACCGCCGTCTGTAAAACTCGCTTGAAAGTGAAGACGCCGATGAAGAGCAAAGATGGGAACAGGACGAGCCCGAACAAGAAGAAACCTTCGCTCAGACCCGATGCCTGACCGATAAATGCAAGGGCGACAACCGCGCTGGAAACACTGCCCATAAAGAGGGCGCAGCGACCGTTCGCTTCAGCGATTGTCGCAGACCTGGCCGTTTGGAGTGTGAAATGCTCGGTCGTCATGAACTGAAGTATCTGCTGTTGCGCCTGATTGTCAGGTTGACCATACATATTGACATTCCTCTTATTTGTAAACTCTTAATCATCTTCATCACCCTGCACTTTGTCTTGGCATTGTGTCAATTGGATTCAATCGAGGTTTAATCGATAGAACCGGCTTGTTCGACCCCGCTCACGGCGGTCGAAGTGTAAATCTCCGGCGCGATTCCCGTGGCCTGCTCGTAGCCCGCCGCTATCAGGCGCTTGAAGCCGGCTACCCTGTCGGCCCTCACAAGATTGATAGTGCAACCGCCAAATCCGCCGCCGGTCATGCGAGCGCCGTAAACGCCCTCCGCCTCGCGGGCCAGCCTCACCATCGTGTCCAGCTCGGGCGAGCTGACCTCGTAATCGTCGCGAAGGCTGCGGTGTGATTCCTGCATCAGCCTGCCGAACTCGATCAGGTCGCTTAGTGATAGCGCCGCTGCCGCATCGATGACGCGAGCGTTTTCAGTGATCACATGGCGGCACCTTTTATAAATCATCCTGGGCAGAAAGCCGCCGTGCCGGTTTAAATCCGCAAGCGTTACGTCGCGCAGCGCGGTAATGCCCGGAAGTTTTCTTGCCAAAAGCCGGACGCCCTCCTCGCACTCAGCGCGTCGCAGGTTGTACTCGCCGTGGGCATGCTCGTGCTTTACCATCGTGTTGCATATGACCAGACTCGCATCTTCGGGAATAGGAGCTAAACTGTAGTCGAGCGAGCGGCAGTCGAGCCGGAGCGCGTGGCCTGCGCGGCCCAGGCACGCGATGAATTGATCCATAATGCCGCAGCGCGGGCCGACGAATTCGTTTTCGGCGCGTTGAGCGAGCCTCGCCAACTCCACCAGATCGACGACCAACCCTGAATTCTCCATCAGCGCGTAACCTACGGCCACCTCGACCGAGGCCGAAGAGCCGAGGCCCGCCCCCGCCGGAATCTCGCCTTGTATCAGAATGTTTGCGCCTCGCAGGCGGTGGCCGCCGCGGTCAATCATCATCGCGACACCGCGCACGTAATCGCTCCAGTGACGGGCGGCGCGCGGGTCCGGTTCGTCCAGATCGAACTCTACGCTTTCGGCGAAGTTCTCTGAGTGGATCTGGATTCTGCGGTCAAGACGCGGCGCGATTGCGACCCGCGTGTAAAGGTCGATGGCGGCAGGCATAACGAAGCCGTCATTATAATCCGTGTGCTCGCCTATCAGGTTGACGCGCCCCGGAGCGCGGTACACTAGCGCGTCGCTGTGGTAAAGTCTGTTGAATCTCCGCTGCCCTTCTGACCTGGTGTGTCGGCTACCCTTTTGCATACAGAGATCATTATAACGTGCAGGGGTCAGGCCTGTGGGAAAGTCTTTTAAGGCATTCGGTCAAATCTTTTTTCTAGGAGCAGGATTGGCAACTCAATTCACTACTTCCAAAATCTCCGAGACGTTTCCGAACGGGTCCTCGATCTCAACGTAAACTCCTCGCGCGCCCCTTTGCGGCTTCCTCCCGCTAAGGATTCTCACGCCGTGCGCTTCCAGCTCTTTTACGGCTTCTTGCAGGCTGTGCGTCTCAAACACGAGTGTGTTGAAAGGCGCGGCGGTCGAATGGTTGCTCTTGATCGCCTGCACGCCGGGCCTGTAATGAAGCATGAAAGCGAAAGATTTATCTCTGTGCCCCAGCGGCAGATCGAGCGGCAGATACTTATCGCTGCGCACGACAAAGCCCAGCTTCCTGCTGTAAAAAACTCTACCCGCTTCCATGTCCGGGATGAGGAAACCGAAGTTATAAAGCTTCGGCTCTTTGAAAGGCTCTACTTTGACGATCGTCTGATGCATCAGCGAAATGGTTCTGCCGAACGGGTCTTTGATAGAGATGGCGTCGCCTACGCCTTCCTTGCGTCTCCCGGTTTCAGCAAACTCAACCCCGAGCGATCGCATTCTCTCGATTGCCCGATCCAGGTCGTTGACTTGCAGAGTGAAAGAGAACCTCGTATCGGACGGGTTCGGCTTCCTCAGTTTTTTCACACGGTTGAGCATGAGTCTGTTTCTGCCGTCAGATTTCAAGACCACGTAACCGGGGTGGCCGCTTCGGTCTTCAACTTCAAACCCGAGCTTGCCGACGTAAAACGATAAGGCTTTCTCCATATCGTCAACGTTGATCTTTACGCCGTGTGTGCGGATGAGCGGAGCCGTTTCGGCTTCATTTGGATTGCTCTGCCCGGCGGGGCAAGACAGCAATAAGGTTAACGCGATGTAGATAAGCATCTTCATTCTGCCCTCCGTTCTTAACCGAGCGTTCGCGTGGGATTATAAGCAGGGGCGTCAGAGATTACTGTGCGAGAATTGCTTATTTACTTCCGCCCGGCGGGTCGCACCGAGCGCGGGGAGCGGCCGAAGTGTTGTTTGAAGAGTCTGGCGAACGAGCTTGCGTTCTCAAAGCCGACGCTGGCGCAGGCGTCTGCTACGGGGCGGCCTTCTTCTTCGATGAGACTGCGCGCCTTCTGCAAGCGAATGCTCGTCAAGTATCGATGCGGCGTCATGTGAAAAGCTTCTTTGAAGAGTCGCAGGAAGTGATGCCTGGATAAACAGGCGACTCTTGCTAGCAGGGATAGACTGACAGGCTCGCAGTAGCAGGATTCGATGTAGTCTTTTGCGCGGCGCAGCCGTTTATATATCTCAATTCTCGTTGCGCTCCTAACGAAAGGCAGGCTTTCGATCTCTCTGAAATCCTGCCTGCGGGTTTCGAGTAAAGCTTCCATGAGCGAATTAAGCTGCTCGTCCAACCAAAGCTCGGACGCCATGCCCTGCATAATGCCCGCATGTAACTGCTTCATCTGACCGGAGACTATTTCATCATTCCGACGCAGGTGCTGAAAAAAGCTTATTGAAGAAATAGGATTATCATCAGGGTGATCGATCAGCTTTTCGTGCGAGCGGGTGAGCGGGGCCGCGACTTCCTGCTCCAGGCCGTCGCGAAAGAAGATGCAAAACGATTCGACCTCTTCCGCCGAGCAGATGTAGCTTGCGTAAGGCTGATCTCTGTTCAAAACCAGGTAAGAGCTTTCGTCAACGGCCATAGGCACGCCGCTAACTTCGTAAACTTCTTGCCCTCTTAGAGTCGATTTAATCGAGAGCGGAGCCGTATGCTTCGCAAAAGTGATGTCGCGAGAAGTGGCGTAAACGACGACGTTCCGGCGACCGAAAAAAGAGAAGTCGCGCCTGCTATCTTCGGACTTGCCGCTATCGATTCTCGTGCCGGGGAATCGTCTAAGAATCATGTTTCGAGCATACTATTGCCGCCGGGCGTTTTTCAATATGAGGCGGCCAGCGGGTTGCCCGTCGCTGTTTGATGTGTCAGATTCTTTACAGAGAGTGGGCGATTGTTTAACGAGGCAAAAGCATATGAGTAAGAATCACGAAAGCAACCTCTGGAAGGGGCTGGCGGCAGGCGTCGCCGCAGGGCTGGTCGCCTCCTGGACTATGAATCAGTTTCAGTCTCTATGGAGCCGGCTTGCCGAAGGGATTGAAAAGCCGCACGGCGCGCAATCGATGCAGCAAGGCTCGCCTGCTCAACCGCCCACCAGAAACGATGAAGAGAGTGACAACGCGACGGAGAGGCTCGCCTCCGCAATCTCGGAAACCGTTTTCGACCGCGAGCTGACAGAAAGCGAGAAGGAGAAGGCGGGCGCGGCTGTACATTACGGATTCGGCGCTTCGACCGGCGCAATCTACGGCGCCGCAGCCGAAGTTGCGCCGGTTGTGACCGCCTGCAGCGGGCTACTGTTCGGAGCGGCGGTCTGGGTTGTCGCAGACGAGGCAGTAGTCCCCGCGCTCAGCCTGTCGAAGCCGCCCAACCAGTACCCGCTCTCAATTCACGCTTACGCGCTATCGTCGCATCTCGTCTACGGGCTAACGGCCGAGGTCGTGCGGCGAGCGGCGCGGCGCATAATGTAGGGTGACTCACAGAGCTATGGAGCCTGGTTTAATCGTAAAAGAAGCGCGCCGCGTAGTGATAAAGCTCGGCACCGCCGTAGTCATGCACGAGGAGGGCGGGGTCGCGTTCAGCCGATTCAACTCGTTCGTAGAAGCGATTGTCGGCCTTAAGCGCGAGGGGCGCGAGGTGTTGATCGTCTCGTCCGGCGCGGTTGGGCTGGGCGCCGAGCGGCTGGGCATTACGCGGCGTCCGCAGTTGCTCCCGCTCAAGCAGGCTTGCGCAGCGGTCGGCCAGGGGCGCTTGATGTCGCTCTATTCCGAAGCGTTCGACCGGCTCGGAGTTAATAGCGCGCAGGTGCTTCTGACGGAAGAGGATTTCTCGAACCGCCGCCGCTACCTGAATCTCCGCAGCACCATCACTCGCCTCCTCGACCTGGGCGTGATCCCGATCATCAACGAGAACGACACAGTCTCTACCGCTGAGCTTGAATCGGTAGGCGCGGCTTCGCATGTAAAGATAAACTTCGGCGACAACGACAAGCTGTCGGCGCTCGTCGCGAGCAAGATCGAAGCTGATCTTCTCATTATGCTTACAGACGTTGAAGGGTTATACACGGCAGACCCCGGCGGCGCGACCGACGCACAGCTCATCCGCGTCGTCGAAGAAGTCACGACAGAGATCGAGGCGCTCGCCGCCGAAGGTCGCGCGGGCCGCGTGGGGCGCGGCGGAATGAAGACCAAGCTTGAGGCCGCGCGGATCGCTGCGCGGTCGGGCTGCGCGGTCATGATCGCCGGCGGCAAGATTGAGAATGTCATCAATCGCATCTTTTCGGGCGAAAGCCTGGGCACGCTGTTTCTGCCGAGCGCGGCTATCAGAGGGCGCAGGCGTTGGATAGCTTTTGCCACGACGGTGAAAGCGGCCATCGTTGTGAACGACGGCGCCCGACGCGCCCTGGTCGAGCGCAAGGCGAGTCTGCTGGCAGCGGGCGTCGAAGAGGTGCGAGGGAGCTTTGAGCGCGGCGATGCCGTGAGCATCCTCGACGAGCAGGGGCATGAGTTCGCGCGCGGCATAGTGAATTATTCGAGCGCAGAGGCGAGAAAAATCTCGGGGCTGCGCTCGGACAGGATTGACGAAATGATCGAGAATCGTAATTACGACGCGCTGATCACGCGCGACAACATCTCTTTTTATTCGTAGGCAAAACAATGCAAGCAACGATTGATTCTGCAAATCAAGTGATTGAATCGGCCAGAAGAGCGAAGCGGGCGCTAGGCGCCCTCGCGCGCCTGTCGACGGAAGAGAAGAACGCGTCGCTTTTGGCAATCGCCCGCGAGATCGGCGAGCAAACAGAGCAGATTCTTGCGGCCAACAAAACGGACCTGGAGACGGCAGCCGCGATGGTCGAAGCGGGTGAGATGACGGAGGCCGCTTATCGCCGCCTCAAGCTGGATGAAGCGAAGGTGCGGGACATCGTGTCCGGCATCGAGCAGGTCGCCGGGCTTGAAGACCCTGTAGGGAAGATCACGCTCGCCACAGAGCTTGACGAGGGGCTTCGCCTCTATCGCGTGAATTGCCCGATCGGAGTCATCGGAGTGGTATTCGAATCGCGGCCTGATGCGCTGACACAGATAGCGTCGCTCGCGATTAAGAGCAGCAACGCCGTGCTGCTCAAAGGGGGGCGCGAAGCCGAACACTCGAACCGCGCGCTTTTCGGCGCCGTTCAAACCGCGGCCTCACGATCCGGCATTCCCGCAGGCGCGCTCGCGCTTCTGGAGAGCCGCGAAGAGGTGAACGCCTTGCTCAAGGCCGAGGGGTTCGTCGACCTGATCATCCCTCGCGGGTCAAATGCGCTCGTCCGCTATGTTCAGGAGAACACCAATATCCCTGTCCTGGGTCATGCCGAAGGCATATGTCACATCTATGTCGACGAGGCGGCGGATCTCGAAAAGGCAGCGGCCGTAGTTCTGGACGGTAAGCTGCAATACCCCTCGGCGTGCAACTCGGTAGAAACGGTCCTGATTCATACCAAAGTCGCCGAGGGCTTTTTGCCTCGAATCACGCGCGAGCTTCAGCGCGGCGGGGTTGAAGTGCGGTTGGATGAAAAGGCGATTAGCCGATTTGGGATCGGCGGGATTAAAACGGCTACGGAGGAAGATTGGAAGACCGAGTACTGCGATTTGGTCCTGTCGATAAAGGTGGTCGAGACGATCGAGGAGGCCATCGAGCACATAAATACACATGGCTCTCATCACACGGACGCGATCGTAACAGAGGATACAGTCGCCTTTGACCAATTCTTTGCGGAAGTTGATTCGGCGGGCGTTTACTTGAATGCTTCGACCCGATTCGCAGACGGCTACCGCTACGGGTTCGGGGCAGAGGTCGGCATCAGCACAGGCAAGCTCCACCCGCGCGGCCCTGTCGGGCTGGAAGGACTGGTGACATACAGATACAAACTCATGGGCGCAGGGCACACAGTCTCAATGTACGCGGGGCCGAACGCGAGGCGGTTCACACATAGACAAGAGTCCTGAGTAAGAACCTGCATCGGCATGCTGTCTTTTTCTTTCACTCAGGACTCAGCACTTTATCAATATCGCTGGACGATGAAGCAGTAACAGTAGGAAAGGCTTTTATCTACTGGCTAATGATTATGCCGTAAAATATCTGTTCGTCGTTCTCTCGGCGAGGTTCGCGATTGCGTTTATCAGCTCGTCAGGCTGGACAGGCTTCGGCACAAACATGCTGAACCCGGCTTCGAGCGCCCGCGTGCGGTCCTCGACCCTTACGTATGCAGTCAATGCCACGGCCGGAATCCGCCTGCCGTTTTCCGCCTCAAGCGCTTTCACCTTGGCGACGAGCGAGTAACCGTCTTCGCCCGGCATTGCCAGATCAGAGACAATTACGTCCGGCTCGTACCACTGCAAGGCTTCGAGCCCTTCGGCGACAGAGTTAGTCGCATGTACGTCGGCTCCGTACTCCGTCAGCATAACGTCGAGGATCTGTAAGCTGTCTCGGTCGTCATCGACCAGCAACACGCGCAGTCCATCAAGCGAAGGGGCGGGCTTTAGTCCTGTTTCGGCATCTTCGGCGGGCCACAAGCTCTCCGCAGCTCGTCTAACGCTCGGCTGTTCGTTTGTAGCCGAGTGCTGAAGCTTGATTGTGAAGGTTGAGCCGCAGCCTTCTCCGGCGCTGTCTGCCGAGACTGTGCCGCCGTGAAGCTCTACCAGATGGCGCACTATCGCAAGCCCCAGGCCGAGCCCACCGTGGCGGCGAGTGGTCGTGCCGTCGGCCTGCCGGAAGCGGTCGAAGATGAAAGGCAGGAAACCGGGATCGACGCCCTGCCCCGTGTCGCTCACTTTGATCTGCACACATGGGCCCGCGCGCTCAAGCCTCACTTCGACGCGCCCACCTGAAGGTGTGAATTTTATCGCGTTCGACAGCAGGTTCCAGACTACCTGCTGGAGGCGGCTGGAATCGCCCGAGATGTGACGGGCAGAAGGGTCAAGCGTAACTTCCAGATGAATGCCTTTTGAATCGGCTGCCAGTTGAACCGAATCGATCGCCGCGTTGATGACCGCCGCCACGTCGACCGGGCCGATGTTGAGCCGGAGCTTGCCCGTAATCACGCGCGACACGTCGAGGATGTCTTCGATCAGTTGGGCCTGCGACTTTGCATTTCGCTCTATAGTCTCGACTGCGCGAACGGTCGTGGCTTTGTCGAGAGAGGTTCTGAGAAGCATGTGCGACCAGCCGATGATGGCGTTAAGCGGTGTGCGAAGCTCGTGCGAGACAGTGGCCAGAAACTCGTCTTTCATCCGGTTGGCGGTTTCGGCTTCGGCGCGCGCCATCTGCTCGCGCACGAGCAATCCTTCCAGCTCATCCTTGAGCGCGCAGAGATTCTCTTCAACCAGTTTTCGTTCAGCAATCTCGGCTTCGAGCGATTTCGCTTTCCGCTGCAACTCGACGATGATGCGAGAGCGGTCGTCGGGGTGCGACAGCGCGGTATAACTTTCGGACGGGATGACGCGAGAGTGTTCGGCGCAGACGCCCGTAAACGGCTCGGCCATGCTGTGGCCGCCAAAGCCGTTCATCGGATAAGCGCAAAAGAGCGAGAAGGCATGACTGTCGTGCAGACCGTTCCAGAGCTTTTCCAGATCGATGGCCGCTTTGTGATTCCCATTCGCGCAAAGAACCGCGACCATCTCGCCAAAGATTCGCACGCGCTTGCGGCCCTCAGCCGCCCGCCCGATGATCCTCCCAATGATCTCGGCAAAGCGCGCGGGCTCGGGCGACCCATCGATCATGAACAGAGACAGAGTCTCCGCCGCGTCTAGCGAGATGTACTGGCCGCGAGCGCTGGCGGCGGACGTATCCAGGCCATAAGACTGCAATTGTTTTTCAACACCAAAGCGGCGGTCTTTCGTCGCCACGACGATGCCCGCGTCGCCCGCGCTCAGGCCGTCGCCGATGAAACCGCTTATGGAGTTCACTAGAAATGCGTCGGATTCGTAAAACTGGACGAAATGGTCCGCCTCACTCATCTCTTTCCAGCAGAGGCTGGGCGCAAAATCTTCTTGCTTCATATGGTATGAAGACCTGTCATTTATTATCGATTTGACCAAAGATATAAACCGTCAGTTCGTTCGAGATCAAAGGTCCACGCGATTATTCTATACCCGTTTGGGTGAACAATCTAGGGTGTAGAACAAGTTGCGGCTCCTCATCTTAACGGATGGTCAACGGTTGAAGGTTCGCCTGGCGCAGCCTTTCATTGAGATCGCTTAGGTCGCGGGTCTTGGTCTCATTCCAACGCGCTGCCATTTCATCCAGCGATTTCTTCGACTGGAGGTAAGCTGCTATGGCCTGAGCTGTCGGTGCGGCGTCTGCGCCTTCGGCGATCCCCATTATCGTGTTGAACTCTGTTGCAAGCCGCGCGAGCGACTGATCGGCGGTGCCGCCTGCGCGGGCCGCGCCGCCCGTTCCGCCGTCGAGCGCGGTCGCTTTCTTATCGAGCGATTCGACGGCGTCTCGAACCGCTCCCTGCCCCGCGTTTTCTTTTAGCTTTTGAAGCTGCGCCCGAAGGCTGCTTACTTCAGCTTGAAGCCCACGAATCTTCTTAATAGCCTCGGAGCTTCCGAAGGAGATTTCAAACATCTTCGCAATCGATTCGGGCGGGGTGGTGACGCGCGGGTCCATCCTTACGGTGATCGGCTCGGTGTAGCTCTTGCCGTTGACCGTAAGCTTGACAATATACTGGCCGGGCAGAACGGTCGGCCCCATCGGCACGGTCGGCGTGTTGCGGTAAATTGCGGATATCGGGTAGGCGCGCGGAAAGCCTGCGGGCGGCGCGTAATGCAAATCCCAGACGAATCGCTGCATCCCCGCTTTCGTCGATAGCCGTTGCGGCTGTCGAAACCAGTAATTCGGATAGGCAAGCCTCGCTTCATCCAACTGCTCGTCTTTATCCGCGCTCGAAAAGCTTCGCACCAGCGCGTTCGAGCTGTCTCGGATTTCAAGCGTCACTTCCCGCACCTCTGACTTGAGATAGTAGTTGATGATCGCGCCGTCAGGCGGGTTCTGCCCCATCGGCTCTTCTTGCGGAATCGGCGTGTCTGTGTTGACGCTGCGGCGCACTCGATGCGCAAGCTGCGGTTTGAAAAGATGCGCTTCACGGTCGCGCACGCTTTCGGTGATCTGTCGGAGCGGCGTGATGTCGTCGAGGATCCAGAAGCTGCGCCCGTGCGTGCCGACGACTATGTCGTCGTTATGTATGACGAGGTCGCGTATCGAAGTCGCGGGCATGTTCAGCCGCAACGGCTGCCAGTTTTCGCCGTCGTCAAACGACACGTAGACGGCCTGCTCGGTCCCCGCGTATAGCAACCCTCGACGCTCGGGGTCTTCGCGCACCGCGTTGACGATGCCCCCGTCTGGAATTCCTTTCGTTATCTGCTTCCAGGTCTTGCCGCCGTCGTGCGTGCGGTAGATGTGTGGCCGCAGGTCATCCAACCTGAAAGTGTTGATCGCCGCGTAAGCCGTGTCGTCGTCAAAGTGCGAGGCTTCGATCAAAGAGACTTTGGCCCACGACTTCAACTCGGGCGGCGTTATATTTTTCCAGTTCCTACCCCCGTCTCGCGTGATGTGAATCAAGCCGTCATCAGTGCCCGCCCAGATTGTGTTCAAGTTCTTAAATGAAGGCGCAACGGTGTAGATGACTCCACGGCGCGGCATGGTCGCCATATCCGAAGTGCGATAGACGCCGATGTTTTCAGGCACGTCCCAACGCTCGCGCGAAAGGTCCGGGCTTATCACGTCCCAGCTCGCGCCGCCGTTTATAGTCTTAAACAAGACGTTCCCCGCGAAGTAGAGCGTGCGCCGGTCTACGGGCGAAAAGACGACGGGCGCGGTTCTCAGGAAACGATACTTGCCTGAGCGGACGGCCTCGGGCGCGATGTTCTGCACCTGCCCCGTCGCCCAATCGTAGCGCGTGATCTTGCCGCCGTAGATGATGTTCGGGTTGAGCGGGTCCGGCGCGACATAACCGTATTCTTCGACCCCCACTGTACGCCAATCGCGCCACGTTATCGCGCCGTAATCGCCTCGGCTCGCCACAGCAGCCGAGCCGCTCTCTTGCTGCCCGCCGTAGACCCAGTAAGGAAACCGCGTGTCCGTAGAGACGTGATAAAACTGCGCGGTCGGTTGATTGTACCAACTGCTCCAGGTCTCTCCGCCGTTGACTGTGATGATAGCGCCCTGGTCCGTCGCAAAAAGCATGATGTCCGGGTTGCGCGGGTTGATCCATATGCGGTGATAATCGTCACCTCCAGGCGCGCCACGGAACGCGCGAAAGCTCTTTCCTCCGTCGGTAGATTTATACGAAGCGATGTTGCCGACAAAGACCGTCTCTGAGTCCCTGGGGTGAACTTTGATCTCCGCGAAGTCCGAGCCCCTGCCCCACAGCCGCGCGTCGCCGCTGAGCTTTCGCCAGCTTTCGCCCGCGTCATCCGAGCGATAGATGCCGCCCATCTGCGGGCTCGCGTCTACGGTCGCGTAAATAACATTCGAGTTGCTCGCCGATATTCCCATGCCGATGCGCCCCAGCCCTAGCTCGAATGTCGGGAGCCCCTTTGTGAGCTGACGCCATGTCTCGCCGCCATCCGTAGATTTATAGAGACCGCTCGCAGGGCCTTGCCACGCGCCGTTCTCCCAAGGGCCTTGCCGCGCGGCCCACAAGTCCGCGTAGATGATCTGAGAGTTATTAGGGTCGAATTCAACTTGAATCGCGCCCGTGTTCTCGTCTTTGTATAAGACACGCCGCCACGTCGCGCCGCCGTCTGTCGAGCGGTAAACGCCGCGCTCTTCGTTCGGCCCGTAAGGATGGCCGAGCGCGGCGACAAAGATGCGGTTCTCGTCTTTCGGATCAATGATGATGGAGCCTATCTGTTGCGCGCTTCTCAATCCCATGTTGCGCCACGTCGCGCCGCCGTCAGTAGATTTATAAATGCCGTCGCCCGTCGACAGGTCCGGCCGCTGTAACCCTTCGCCGCTACCGACGTAGATAACATTCGGGTTTGACTGCGCGACGGCCAGGTCGCCTATCGAGCCCGTCGGCTGGTCGTCAAAGATGGGCGTCCAGGTGCGACCAAAATCTTTTGTCTTCCACACGCCGCCGTTGTTCACGCCGATGTAAAAGACGTTCGGCTGATCCGCCACGCCCGACGCGCCCACTGTGCGGCCCGCGCGGAACGGGCCGATCATACGCCATCTGAGATTTTGATAGAGCTTCTGGTCGAGCTGCTGCGCCTGGGCAACCCAGACGCACGATAGTAGCGTCGCAAGGCAGGCGATTAGATTTCTTCGCTTGATCACAGTGGACCTCCGGATATTGATTGACCGTGAAGAGCCGTCATTCTATTTCAACGCCTGCCAATTCACAACCACACCCCGATGGCTGTGCGTTCGAACTAAGTACAATCCCGCGTCCTGAATTAATACCAGAAGCATACAAATATTTATTCATTCTAAACCCTATCTTTTTTATTTAAAAAATTTAACAAACATCTCCGGCATGGCATCTGATTTGATATAAGTCCTTAACCCTTATAGGAGAGTTGTTATGAGCAAATCGTCGGTGTTGATAATAGAGGACAATGACGACATTCGCATCCCGATAGGGATCATGCTTGAGAACGAAGGGTTCACCATCTTTTCGGCGAGAGACTGTAGTTCGGCTTTCGAATTTATGGCGCGCCAACAACCTGACATTATCCTGACTGATCTGTTGATGCCCGAGATGACCGGGCTGGAGTTCATAAGGCAACTGAGAAGGACCGCCGGCTATACGGATGTTCCCATCATAGCGATGTCGGCTTATGATAAATCATACCTGGCCGCAGCGGTACTTGCCGGAGCCAATGCAGCGCTTCACAAGCCGGAAGAGCTGGATAACCTTGTTGAAATAATAAAAGAGACGCTTCGCGATACTAACAACGGCAACGAGGCGATGCCTCTGTCAGGGATGGCGGCCAAGAATTTTTCTTCGGATTAGCGCCGCAGCCGGACACTCATTCGTTCTGCGTTTTTGCGGCGAGCTTCTTAACTTCTTGCGGCGGATGGTAAGCCTCCCGCAGCTTTTCATTGAGTGATTTTAAATCCTGCACCTCTTCTTCGAGCGACTGCTGGCAGTAATACCTCGCCATCAGAACCTGTTGATAGCTCAACGCGCGCTCGATCGATTCGAACAACTGCGCGACGTTGACGGGCTTGAGAAGATAATCGAACGCGCCTTTCCGCATAGCATCGATCGCGTACTGTATCTCCGTCATCCCCGAGATCACTATGACGAGTGTGTTCCAGTAGTTTTTATGAACGTGTTCGCACAAATCCAGGCCCGACTCATTGACCATCTTTATGTCGGTCAGAACGAGGTGAAAGAAACTTGATTCGAGCAGTCTTTTGGCCTCTTCGGTGCCTGATGCCGCTGCGCAATTGTGATCAATAGTCAAACGCGAAGCCAGGAGCGTGCAAAGCAGCTTGGCCGTTCTTATGTCGTCATCGACCACGAGGATCGAGATCTCCTTGTTGTTCACAATACCTCCTCTACCGACCAATCTTGTGGGGAAGTACGTACTAAACCGAGACGGAAAACTACCATCCATAATAAATCACTATCCTCATTTGCAAAGAGCATTCCAGACCGGGAGATTCTAGCGAGGACTTTAGATTTCGATTTTTTTAAGGCTATGAGACTTGATTGAGGCCCTCCGTTTCGTTTATGTGCAGGTAAATTTTACAGTGCTGAGTCCTGAGTGCTGAGTGCCGAGTAATTCTCTTTCACTCAGCACTCAGGACTCAGGACTCAGCACTTCTTTTGCTATAATGAGTCGGGGACGCTCCAGGGGAGAATATGAACTGGCAAGAGAACGTCATAGAAGATAATCAGGGGATAAGAGATTTACTCGACAAGACCCGCCGCGTCGCGGTCTTGGGTATAAGGAGCGAGCGCCATGCAGACAGGCCCGCTTTTTATGTCGCTCAATACCTGGCCTCGGCGGGGTTGGAAGTGATTCCGGTCCCTGTCTACGAGCCGGAGGTGACAGAGATACTTGGGCAGAAAGTTTACCGCAAGTTATCCGACATACCCGGAGAGATCGACATGGTAGATGTCTTCCGCAGGAGCGAGGACATCAACATGCATCTTGAAGATTTGCTCGCGAAGAAGCCCAAATCCGTCTGGTTTCAATCGGGTATACGAAATGATGAGGCCGCAAAGCGGTTGGCAGAAGCCGGGATCAAAGTCGTGCAGGACCGTTGCTTGATGGTCGAGCATCGCTGGGCGCGCAGGTCCGGCTGAAAATTAAAGTTGCGAGGTAACGCGCATGACAGACAAAGAACCGACGCTGATACACCGCTGGTTTGAAGAGGTCTGGAACAAAGGTCGCGCCGAAGTCATCGATGAGATGTTCGATTGCGACGGCATAGCTCACGGCCTGACGGATGAGAGCGGCAATGAGCTGTGTGGCCCCGAAGGCTTCAAGCCCTTCTTTCAAAGTTTCCGCAATGCCTTCCCTGACATTCAGGTCGTGGTCGAAGACACGGTAGTCGAAGGCGACAAGATCGCGGCGCGTTGCACGGTCAAGGGCACGCACGCGGGCGAGGGCATAGGGCTGGCTGCTACAAACAAGCGCGTAGAATTCACTGGGATAGTTATTGTCCGCGTCAAAGATGGGAAGATTGCCGAAGCCTGGAACAACTTCGATTTTATGGGCATGTTCCAGCAGCTAGGCCCCGCCGCCGAAGCTAAGTCTGACACTAGGAGCAAGGATGCAACCGAAGACGCAACCGCTGATCGGCTTGATTATGGGCTCTAAGTCGGATTGGGAGACTATGTCTCACGCGGCCGCGACGCTTGAGACTCTCGAAATCCCGTTCGAGGTGCGCGTAGTATCTGCACACCGCACGCCCGACCTGCTTTTCGAGTACGCGGGCTCGGCTGAAGAACGCGGCCTCGAAGTCATAATCGCGGGGGCGGGCGGCGCGGCGCACCTGCCCGGCATGACTTCGGCAAAGACAGTCCTGCCCGTGCTGGGCGTCCCTGTAGAATCGAAGTCACTCAAAGGCATCGATTCGCTCCTCTCAATCGTCCAGATGCCCGCAGGCATTCCCGTTGCCACGCTCGCCATCGGGCGTGCCGGAGCCATCAACGCCGCGCTGCTTGCTGCATCGATTATCGGCAACAAACACCCTGAAGCGCGAGAGGCGCTTCGCCGCTATCGCGCGAGCCAGACTCAAGCCGTGCTCGACAACCCCGATCCGAGGGCGGGTGAATGAAGGTAGGGCTTCTGGGCGGCGGCCAGCTCGGGCGCATGCTTGCGCTCGCGGGTTACACGCTTGGGCTCCGTTTCCGCACGCTCGATTTATCAAGCGAAGCTCCCGCCGGACACCTGACTGAATTGATGGTCGCGGACTTTAACGACCTCGACGCGCTGCGCCGGTTCTCGGTCGGCTTAGATATAATCACATACGAATTCGAAAACGTTCCGGTAGCTTCGGCGCGATTCCTCGCCCGCCGTATTCCCGTCTACCCGCCGCCGGAAGCCCTTGAGATGGGGCAAGACCGTATAACCGAGAAGACTTTTTTTCAATCTCTCGGCATACCCACTCCGCCCTTTGTAGCAGTAGACACCTGGGAAGATTTTGACAGCGCGCTAAAGCGCATTGGCTTACCCGCCGTGCTCAAGTCGCGGCGGTTCGGTTATGACGGCAAGGGTCAGTTCGTCATAGAGCGGCCCGAAGATGCTGCGCCCGCGTGGCGGTCTTTGGGCGGGGTTCCTTTGATCCTCGAAGGCTTCGTGCCTTTCGAGCGCGAGCTGTCTGTCCTGGCCGTGCGCGACCACGCGGGCAAAACAGCCTTTTATCCGCTGGTCGAAAACCATCACGCGGAAGGAATGTTGAGGCTGTCGCTTGCGCCCGCTCCGCAGCTCGATCAGCAGTTGCAGACGGAAGCAGAAGATTATGCGACGCGCGCGCTTGATAAGCTCAATTATGTTGGGGTGCTCGCCATAGAGTTTTTCCAGCGCGAAGGGCGATTGTTTGCTAACGAGATGGCCCCGCGCGTACACAACTCGGGCCATTGGACGATAGAAGGGGCCGAGACGAGCCAGTTCGAAAACCACCTGCGGGCGATTATGGGAGCGCCGCTCGGCTCGACGGCGGCGACGGGGCATTCAGCAATGGTGAACCTGATAGGCGACGTGCCGGATAGGCGCGCTGTGCTAGGGTTGCCGGAAACTCACCTTCACCTGTACGGCAAATCGCCGAGGCCGAACCGCAAGCTGGGCCATGTGACGATCAGGACTAAAGACGAAGAGACGCTTCAAGCGAGGCTCGCCGAGCTACGGTCGATAATAAATGTATAGAACGTGAGACACGCCTAACAAACGGCTTGACCGGAGCGTTATGCGTCACATGATACTCGCCCGACACAAACTGAACCGATTTCGAGCCAGCGGGTGTAATATAAACTCCACCGATAAACGGAGGAGGTTATGGGCGATGAATAAATGTCATTATCCGGGCTGGCGGATTGTTTCCCTCTCAGCCTGGCTCATCAGTCAAGTAATACTGCTCGTCGGCTCAGCCAGCCTGACCACAGCATCATCTTCTCAAGAGAGAACGTTTCCACAGCCTGAGCTCGCGTTAGAGATTACCTTTCCCGGTAGCTCGTTCCCCCCACTTAAGTATCCAATCGTTAAAGGCGGGCGCAGTTTGATGCCCATCCAGCGCCAACTGCTCACAATCATCGATCCGAGACTAGCCGCCGACTTCACTGCCGTGGGCATCTCGGCTTATGGCGAGGACAACGCAATCAAAGTCAGGCTCTCGATCATCTACAAAGACCTGTCAATTCAAGATTGGTGGAACGACAATAGAGAGAAGGTAGCAGGGACTTTGTTAATTCGCGAAGGCCAATCCGCCCGCCTGGCTGAGCTAGCGCGGTTCGGCATAGAGCCTTTCGAGATGAGAGCAATAAACGCCCGGCCTGTCGTGATTGAGCCGGGAAAGTGGCCTCAAATCATCAACAGCACGAAGTCGCTGGAAGTTGTCAGGATTGAGAAGTCGCTCGATAGTTATCAAATCTGGATAAAGAACAAATCAAGTAAGAATGTCGTTGCTTACACTCTTTCGACCGACAACAGCAGCCACAGCTCTAGTAATTCTGGAGGCGATCGGCCTCTGATCGCAGCAAGCGCCACGACAGCCGGGGGGCCTATTAACAGTGAATACATAGACAGCGGTAGAATAGCGATCCCGGTTGTCATATTCGATGACGGGAGCTTTGAAGGCGATATCAAACTTGCCGCGCAATTCCTGGTGAATGCAGAGGGAAAAAGGAAACAAGCCCCCCACATCTTGCGGCTGGTAGAAGAAGCCCTCCAAGTTGAGGACGCCGAACTAGAAAAAGCATTTGAGAAATTAGAAGCTCAACTCCGGGCAATTCCCGAACCGATAGATAAACAGTCGGCCGTAAAGCTATTGAAGTCAATGTACCCCTCTATTGACGACGTGACGATTGGCAGGCTGTATGAACATTTAAAGGGGGGATTTTACGAAGCCAGAGACAGGGCGCTCGCGCCGATCGGCGAGATCAAGAAGCAGTTCCCAGGAGTTGTGCAGCGTCAGGAGTCGCGTACTCCAAAATGGCGAGCAGCATTGCTGCGCGAGACACTGACGCAAATAAAGCAGGACTTCGAGAAAATAATTGCGTCCAAGAAGTAAAAGCAGCGGACCGGCGCGGCCCTTAGCTTCTCATTAATTATTTGCTCGGCTCTACGGAGTCGGTCCGGAGAAACTGGTCGAGCAGGTCTATGTATTTCGCGCTGCGGTCGGCTATCTCGTCTTCGGTTTCGCGCATGTCTTTGCGCGCCTGGTAAAGCTCGTCGGCTATCTGGAGCGCGGCCAGTATCGCAACCCTCAACGAGTCTACGGTCATGGTCGCGCGCGCTATCTCGTTCATGCGCTTATCGACGTACTCGGCGAGCTCGTGTATGTATTCCGGGTCGTGCTCGCTCCGCAGACTGTAGGTCTGATTGTAGATCACGACCTTGTATGACTGGCTCGGTGAGTTTTCCATCACTTCTTCGCCTCAGCAGGCTCGGGCTCGATCACCGCGATGGCGTCGAGCATCGCCTCGACCTTTAACTTGATCGTGTCGCGCTCGCCCAGCAGCCGCTCGACCTGTATCTCAAGCCGCTCCTTTTCGTCGGTGAGCTGACTCAGCTCGCGGCGCAGGCTCAACACCTCTCGCTCAAGCGATTCGCGCTCCTGTCGCTCGCGCTTGAACTGCTCTATAGTGCGATAAATCTTATCTTCAAGGTGCGAGAATTTTTCCAGTCCGTAGATTCCGCTCACCGACACCCCCCTGCGAGTGCTGAGTGCTGAGTCCTGAGTCGTGAGTGAAAATCAAAAGCGACCTTCTCATGTTTTACTCAGGACTCAGCACTCAGGACTCAGGACTTCTTATCTGAGTTGTGCGCCGAAGCGCTGTTCAAGCAATTCCTTCACGCGGTCGTGCATAGTAGCGACCTCTTCATCAGTAAGCGTGCGACCCTCGCCCCTGTAGGTGACCCGGAAGGCGAGCGAGCGAAAGCCTTCTTGCATCTCTTTGCCTTTGTACATGTCGAAGACCCGGACCGAAGAGATTTCGCTTACGCCGAGGTCGGCAATCGCACGTTCAATCTCGGCCCACAAGACCTGGTCGGGCACGAGCGCCGAAACGTCCCTCGTGGCCGCCGGGAGTCTGGGAAGCGCGCTGTAGCGCACAGGGTCAGCTTTAAGCGCGAGCAGCTTCTCAAACTCAATTTCGGCGACATAAACCGGCTGTCGAAACTTGTACAGAGAGGCCACGCGCGGGTGCAAGCGACCAAGCCTTGCCACCTGTTCCCCTTCTCTGATCAGCACAGCCGACTGTCCAGGATGGAGGTATTCTACACGGGCGCGCTCAATTGTAAAGCCGGATATGTTCAAGCTCGAAAGCACGGCCTCGATCGCGCCTTTCAGGTCGTAGAAATCGACCTGCCGCCCGCCGCGCCAGTCGTCCGATGCCACGGCCCCGCTCATCACAAGCCCGAGCAGCTCGCGCTCCAACGGGCGCTCGCCCGCCGCCTCGACCGTGAAGACGCGCCCCATCTCAAACAGCTTCACGTCGCGGTTCCCGTGGTTGAAGTTTCTCTGCAACGATTCCATCAGCCCCGTCATAAGCGACACGCGCATCTCGCTCTCATCGACGTCGATGGGGTTCGCCAGCGTGACGCTCAATTGCCCCGCGCGAAACTGAGCGTCGCGCTCGCCGTTGACAAAGCTGAACGTGATGGCTTCGTTAAACCCCAGGTCCATCAGCACCCGACGCACTCGGCGGCGTTGCGCATCATTCGCGAGGTAGTTGCCCGTCCCGCTCCACGCGGGCAGAGTCGTGTCGACGAGGTCGTAGCCCGTGTGGCGCGCGACCTCTTCGACAAGGTCCTCTTCGCGAGCGATGTCTACGCGAAATGAAGGCGCGATGGCCGTCAACGTTTTTTGATCGGCCTGGACCTCTACGACGAACTCCAGCCCGCGAAGTATGCGCACGGCGTCATCCGTGCTGACACGCAGCCCCGTCAGCCGCTCGACGCGCTCGACGCGCAGCGCGACCGGGTGGTTAATGACATCGACGGGGCGCACGTCGATTACGCCGGGCGCAATCTGGCCCCCGGCTATCTCCGCGATCAACTGGGCGACGCGGTCTGCCGCCTTAGCCTGCGCGTTCGGGTCCACGCCCCGCGAGAAGCGGTACGAAGCTTCGGTGTCGAGCCCGAGCGCGCGAGCCGTCGCTCGGACAGAGGCGCGCGTGAAGTAAGCGCTTTCGAGGAGCACGTCCGTAGTCTCGGCGTTGATCTCTGTCTCCTCGCCTCCCATCGCTCCCGCGACTGCGACGACTCGATCTTCATCGGCGATCATCAACATCTCGGGCGAGAGCTCGCGCGCGAACCCGTCGAGCGTCGTAAGCTGCTCGCCCGCGCGGGCGCGGCGCACGATGATGCGCCGGCCGTGCAACAGGTTCAGATCAAAAGCGTGCGTGGGCTGGCCCATCTCGAACATCACGTAGTTAGTTATGTCCGCAATGTTGTTTACAGACCGCTGGCCTATCGATTCCAGCCGGTCGACCAGCCATTTGGGCGATGGGCCTACCTTCACACCGCGTATGACGCGGGCGGCGTACCGAGGGCAGAGCGCGGGGTCGAGAATCTCTACGGCGGCCAGGCTCGCGGCAGGCTCGCCGCTCTCCGTGAGCGCAACTTCGGTCTGCTTGAGCGTCGTGCCGCACACGAGCGCCGCTTCGCGCGCTATGCCGCGATGCGAGAGCGCGTCCGGGCGGTTCGAGGTCAGATCAAAGTCGAGGATGTGATCGTCACCCAGTCGTTCAACCGATTCGACCGCAAAGCCGATCATGGTCATTCGTTCGGCGAGTTCCTTCGGGTTGAGCGTAAGCTGTACAAGCTCGCTAAGCCAGTTGTAACTAATCTTCATTTTATCCGGTAGCCTTCTTCTTCGTTATTAAAAATCCAGCCGACCACTTCGCCTATGCGAATCTCTTCGCTGCGGTAGGACTCCATCGTTATCGCGGCTGAGCCGTGATGGTGTATCGCCTGAGCCGAGCGCAGCATTTTGCTGAATCGTCGCTGCCATCGCTCGATATTTTTCCGCCTCAGATCGATCCAGCCGCGCTCGGCCCACTCGTCGACCAGGGGCGCGCTGATCGCCACCCGCGCCTGGCCCGCGTACTCTGGCACGTTTATGCGCGGCCCGCGCAACAGCCGCTCCCCGTCGGGTGGGAGTATCGGGATGCCGATCGAAGTAATCATATTCCTGAGAGTCTGGTTGCGCTGCAAGTAACGCCAGAGCGCGTTGGAGATTTCTTCAGCGCCGGCTTTGACGACCGCTTCCAACGTCTTGTACTTCAGCTTCAGCAGGTGAGCTTCGTAAAGAAGCTTCGTAAGCTTGGGCGGGCCGAGCTCGCCCGTGGCGATAGAGTAGGAGCCCGTCTCGCGCTCAAGCCGACGCATGGCCTCAATGGCAGATCCGCGCAGATAGCCCGCGCGGTAGCTGGGCACCATGATCGCCGAGTCGATTGCGGCGATGACGTCGACGCCCGTGTTGCTCCCCTTGATCTCAAGCACGACGTTGCGCGCAATCTCTTCTGGGGTGACGAACTCCATCTGGTCGATCGCCGTGACGGCCTCGAACTCGCCGCGCGCGAAAAACCCGTTCTCGCCCGTGTCGACGCCCACCATCTCTAGCTCGCCCAGCCGCTTGAAACTCTCTTTCGCTATTGAAAGCTCAAGCTCGCCGTCAAGCTCTAGAGCGCGCGGGGCGTAGATAATGACCGCCGAGTTGTCGCGGCGGTTGCGCAGCGACTGGTAAGTAACTTTCTTATAGCCGATCATCGCGCCGGGCTTGATCTCTTTGACGATGGGTCCGCCGGGCGTTCGCGCCATCAGAAACATCAGCCCCGTGTGCGCGAACGCGACGGCCGTCTTTGACATCAAGCGGGCCGACGGCCTCTCCTCGCCGTGCGTGTAAGGGATGTTCAGCCCCATCCCGCCCGTCCCGGTCGTCCCCACCTTGATGTAGATTCGCGTGCCGACTTCGACCATAGCGCGATAGAGCATCTGAGTGTGGCGGATCAGTTGCGGGATCGATTGAGAGACCAGCAGCGTTTCAAGAGTGCGCTCGATCGGCTTGCGGTTCTCCCACATCTGCTTGAGGTCGCGATTCAGTATGCGGTCCTCTATAAAGTCGAGCGTCTTTCGGACTTCAATCGAGTTGGTGTAAACGTCCTGGTAGCTGATCCCCGACGCGGTATTCACGCAATCGATTATGATGTCGGGCCGGTGCTCGCGCAGCACGCGCGTTAGCATAGAGTGCTCGTACGCCTCGTCGAGCGGGCCGAAGAGGTCTTCGTAAAGCGCCTGCCGCCGCGTGGGACTCGCCACAAGATCGCTGCGATCTTCTTTAGCGAATTTATCGCGAACAAAGATATTGCCGCACAGTTCGATGAACTCGATGGCGGGAAACTCTCTGCGGATCTCGTGGGCAAGCTCGCGCACCTCTTTCTGGTAGAGCGAGGCAATTATGATCTTTTCGGGTTTGAGGTCGCGCGCCACCTGGCGCGTTATCTGCGTGCCGACCAGCCCCGCGCCGCCGAGGATCAAAACGGTTTTGTCTAAGGGGTGGTGTGAACTGCCATGCATCGCGTTTTTTATCGGTTTCTGGTTTCTGGTTATTGATCTGAGAACCAGAAACTAGAAACCAGAAACACGTAGTAAATTATGCGAACTGATTCAAGAACCTGACATCGTTTTCAAACAGCAGCCTGATGTCATCGATGTCGTACATAAGGCCGGCCATGCGGTCTATGCCCAGCCCGAAGGCGAAGCCTGAAAACTCTTCCGGGTCTACGCCCACCTTTATGAGCACGTTCGGGTGGACCATTCCGCTGCCGCCAAGCTCTATCCAGCCCGAACCTTTGCAGACGCGACATCCCTTCCCGCCGCACACGTAACAACTGAAATCGACCTCGGCTGATGGCTCTGTGAACGGGAAGTAAGACGGGCGAAAGCGCGTCCGTAGTCCTGCGCCGAACATCATCTCGACAAACTTCTGGAGAGTCCCTTTCAGGTCGGCGAGCGTTATGTTGCGGTCTACGTTCAGCCCTTCGACCTGGTAGAACATCGGGTTGTGGGTCGCGTCCGGCGTGTCGCGGCGAAAGACGCGGCCCGGCGCTATGACGCGAAGCGGCGGGTTGCGCCGCTGCATGGCGTGTATCTGCACGTTTGAAGTCTGGCTCCTCAAGGCCAGGTCTTCAGAGAGGTAGAACGTGTCGGCGGAGTCTCGCGCCGGGTGGTCCGGCGGTATGTTCAGCGCGTCGAAGTTATAAAAGCTGGTTTCGATCTCAGGCCCCTCTTCGACCGAATAACCCATAGCGACAAATACGTCTTCGAACTTCTGCCGCACGAGCGTGATCGGGTGCAGGTGGCCCTGGTTGAACCGAGTGCCCGGCAAAGTCACGTCTATCCGCTCGCGCTCAAGGCGTGCGCCTTCGGCCTCGGCGGCGAACCGCTCGTTTATGCGAGCGATCTCTCTTTCGACTTCCGCCGAAAGCTCGTTGATCCGGCGGCCGAACTCCGCCCGCTCGCTCGCCTCAAGCGAGCCCACGCGCTTCTTCTCGGAAGCGATCAGACCGGACTTCCTTCCCAGGTACTTGTCGCGCAGCGCGATAAGTTCGTCGCCTGTCGAAACACGCTCGGCGTCTTCTTCGAACTGTCGTTTAAGCTGGCTGAACTTTTCGTCCATATACAAGCGTAGAGACGCAGACTCGGGCCGCGTCTCTACGTCCTCACAAAAAGTTATCAAGTTTCTTAAGCGGGTGAAGCCGCGCGGTTCGATTCGATGGCCTGTTTGACCTTGCCCGATATTTCGGTGAAAGTCGCGGGCTCGTTGACCGCGAGGTCGGCCAGAACTTTTCGGTCCAGGTTGATCTCGGCTAGCTTCAACCCGTGCATGAACTGGCTGTAGCTCAGCCCGTTGGCGCGGGCCGCCGCGCCTATGCGCACGATCCACAGCGAGCGGAAGTCACGCTTCTTGAGCTTGCGCCCCGTGAAGGCGAAGTTCAACGACCGCTCGACCTGTTCTTTGGCATGGCGATAGAGCTTGCTCTTGGTCCCGCGATAGCCGCGGGCCAGTTTCAAAATACCTTTCCGTTTCTGTAATCGCTTATTTCCACGTTTAGCGCGAGGCATGATTCCCTCCTATGAATAGTCCGTTGTCCTTCGTCGTCGGTTAATAATCATAAAAATGCAATTGACCAGTGACAAAGGGCGAATTATTTTAATCTCGACCGTACGGAAGCATACGCTTCACAGGGCCCTGGTCGGCTTCCGACACCATAACGTCGATGTCGAGCGCGCGTTTGCGCTTCGCTGTCTTCTTGGTCAAGATGTGGCGCGCGTGCGAGTGTCCGCGCTTCACCTTGCCCGTGGCCGTGAGGCGGAATCGTTTTTGTGCGCCCTTGTGGGTCTTGAGTTTCGGCATAATTCCTCCATGTGCTAAGAGATTATTTCTTCTTCGGCGCAAGCATAATAAACATGTTCATCCCTTCGAGCTTAGGGCGGACTTCGACAGCGCCGAACTCCGTGAGGTCTTGCTCAAGCCGCTGGAGCAATTGCATGCCCAGCTCTTTATGCGTGATCTCGCGGCCACGGAAATGGACCGTGGCCTTCACCTTGTCGCCGTCCTGAAGTATTCGCGCCGCGTGATTCTTCTTAAACAAATAATCGTGCTCGTCTGTGCCGGGACGGAACTTTATCTCCTTGACGGTAATAAAGGTCTGCTTGGCCTTGGCCTCCTTGGCCTTCTTCTTCTGCTCGTACTGGTACTTCCCAAAGTTGATGATGCGGCAGACGGGCGGCTGAGCCTGGGGCGCGATCTCGACGAGGTCGAGCCCCTTGCCACGCGCGATTTCGAGCGCCTGTTGAGGCGACATGATACCTATCTGCGCGCCGTCTTCGTCGATGACTCTTATCTCGCGGACGCGGATGCGCTCGTTGATGCGAACGGACGGGCCGCGGTCACGCTTGTCACGGAATCCTCTTCGTCCTTGAAAGCTGCTAATAGCTTATCCTCCTAAACCGGGTGGACCCGGTTTCAATAAAAAGAAAGCCTTCGCGACCGCCCGCTCGCGCGGGCCGTCACAATTGCGCCTGGCAGATGGACTCTCGAAAACTTGCCACACCGGTCAGATCTTACGTCAGCGCCTTCGGCACAGGCAGGCTCTTATTGATATGCACCCACCCGTTTAACAATCGCCCAAGGACTTATGGAGCTGACGTAAAATAACGATGGCAGGCTCTAACAGATGGCCCGCCTTAAAAAACTCGAAGCAAAATAGTAACAAAACGGGTGTAACGAAAGCAAGCGATCCTTGGGCGCGGTTGAATTCCCTTCCAACTGGCGAAGGCGATTCCAGAGCGGTTGTTTTCTGGAATCGCCTCGATGGCGGATCATTGTTTTTGAAGTTCTATTTTCGTGAGCGCCCGCCTTTTTTCTGGCTCGCCTTGCTCGTCCCCGCCACCTGATCTGCGGTCCCCGCTGCCTCCTCAAGCGGAGGTATAACCGCCTTCACCGCGCCGGCGACGGCCCCTGCAAGCACCTTGGTCCCTAACTTCTTCGCCGCCTTCTTCACAGACCTGGCGCCGCCTCCAGCTTTCCTGGTCCCCGATTTCTTGGTCGCGGATTTCTTACCCCCGGATTTTTTTGTCGCGGATTTCTTGCTCGATTTCTTAGCTGCCATTTGTTGTTTCTCCTTGATCGGTTTGCGCGCCCACGCTTGAGATGCTGCTGATAGATATTAGTTACAATACAGATTTGAAAAAGCGAAAATCGAATCCGAAGTTATATCATTGTTTGCGCCGCCTCACCCTTTCTTCGACCTGCTCTTGCGCGCCGCCGCCCTTTTACGCGGGGCGGGACTTTTCGCGCCGGCCTTCTTTCGGCCCCTCTTCGGCGGCCCGCTCTTTTTGGCGCTCTTTATCTCCTCTAATACGTTCGAGAAATCGAAGCCGAATAACTGCCTGATGCGGTCGTTGAGCGTAGGCATGATGAGGCTGTTGCTGACCGCAGACAGTTCATCGACCAGGCTGTCTGCGAACGCGGCTATCTCGGATTGCTTGCGCCCTGAGCTAGCCGTGTTTTTGTGTGCGTAGCCCAGCGTGTAGCCGAGCGCGAACCCGGCCGCGAGCGCGCCGAGGCTCCATACGAGAGGCTCTTTCTGAAACTGATCGCGCCACTCGGCCACCCCGCCTATAGTCTCTTTCACAGATTCATATTGATCTTCGACAGTCTCTTTGATCTCCGCGACCGTGGCCGAGATCGATTCTCGCGCCTCTTCCATGCGACGCTGTAGCTCGGCTTTAGTCGGCTCTTTCGTGTTGCTCGCCTTCTTCGGCTTATCCATCTTCTAAAGCTCCTTCTCGATCCACTCTTTATCCCTCTCAAGCTCCTTGACGCTCCTGTTAGGCACGAGGTCTTGTTTGGCTAAACGGTTTTTCGTTCGCGCTATCATCACGCCGCCTGCTATCAGATAGGCCGAGGCGGTGATGATGAAACCGAGCGCGTACCGTACCGGCTGGCTAAGCTCAGTGCCTTCAAACAGCGTTGAGACTAGAAAAGCGATCGCCACATTCAAGAGCGCGAAACCTACGACAGCGATCACGCCCGCAATCGCCATCGTTACGCCGTGACGAGTGTATGCATCGACGTCTTCTTTGATCTCGATTTTCAGCAGGCTGAGTTTTGTGTCGATGAGGCTTGTGAGGTCTTCGCCCAACCGCCCTATGAGTTGCGGAAGGCTTTCATCGTCAGAGCGCGCTTGGGTTCCGGCGCTCTTACCCTTCTCTGTATCGCCCATCCCCTACCCCCTTCAGATCGTTCGTCCAGAGATTATTATATGACAAGTTCAGTTTTTTTGATCTACGTTATTGCTTCGACGTCACGCGCGCCCAGGTCGGCCTGTATCTCTTCGAATTGTTCGAGCGCCGCGCGGAGGTCTTCGGCTATCTCGGCAGCTATCAAATCGGGGGCGGGCAAGTTCTCGGAATCTTCCAGGCTCTCGTCCTTGAGCCAGAATATATCCAGGCTCACCTTGTCGCGCGCGAGCAGCTCGTCGTAGCTGAAGGCGCGCCACCGGCCTTCTGTATTTTCCTGCGACCATGTGGGTGTGCGCCGGTGGCGGTTCTCGGCGTTGTAGCAGCCAACGAACTCGTCAAGGTCCGAGCGCTTTAACGGATTCGTCTTCAGAGTGAAATGCTGGTTCGTGCGCAGATCGTATATCCAAAGCTCTTTAGTCCAGGGCTTCTCGCTCGCAGGCTTCTTGTTGAAGAAGATCACGTTGGCCTTTACGCCCTGCGCGTAAAATATGCCTGTGGGCAGACGCAGCAGAGTATGCACGTCACATTCGTGCAGCAGCTTGCGCCTTATGGTTTCGCCCGCGCCGCCTTCGAACAACACGTTGTCCGGGACGACCACCGCCGCGCGCCCGTTTATCTTGAGGATAGTCTTTACGTGCTGAACGAAGTTCAGTTGCTTGTTACTGGTCGAGGTCCAGAAATCATCCCGCACAACGGTCAAAGCCTGCCGCTCCTGGTCCCCCTCTTCGTTGACGACCAGCACGCTGGACTTCTTGCCGAACGGCGGGTTGGTCATCACCACTTCGTAGCGCGCTCCGGGGTCGCTGCGCAGGCTGTCGTCTGTCGCGACAGGCGGCGCGGCCTCGTCGCCGTTCGGGCCTATGCCGTGAAGCATAAGGTTCATAGCGCAGAGCCGCGTGACGCTGTCGACTAGCTCTACGCCGCGCAGCGCGTCGAGCTTGAGGTGCTGCTTCTGCTCTTTATCGAGGTTAGGATTGTTGCGCGCGATAAAGTTGTGGGCCGCGAGCAGAAAGCCGCCGGTCCCGCAAGCGGGGTCGCAGATTATCTCTCCCGGTTCGGGGCGAATCACTTCAACGAGGGCTTCGATCAACGCGCGCGGCGTGAAGTATTGGCCCGCGCCGCTCTTGGTGTCCTGCGCGTTCTTTTCGAGCAGCCCTTCGTAAGCATCGCCTTTAACGTCGGCCTCAAGCGTCATCCACTGCTCGCGGTCTATGAGGTCGGCGATGAGGCGGCGGAGCTTCGCGGGGTCCTGGATTTTATTCTGCGCCTTGCGAAAGATCAGCCCGAGCATCCCGCCCAGCTTGCCCAGGTGCTCAAGCGTGTGGCGGTAGTGAGCTTCGAGCGCATCGCCGTCTTTTGCCAGCAGCGAAGGCCAGTCGTACCCGGCAGGGATCGGAGAAGGCCTGCGCCAGGGAGGTCCCGTCTGCTCGTGCGCCATCTTCAAAAAGAGCAGGCAGGTCAACTGTTCGACGTAGTCCCCGTAAGAGAGACCGTCATCGCGGAGCAGGTTGCAGTAATTCCAGAGCTTTTGAACGATGGCTTGAGAATGATTGCTCATAATTCGTTTGGCGTAAAAAAGAATCTAACCGGCGAGATTTAAGGCTTTGCCGTGCTTGGACTGTCATCAGGCTCCAACTCGTCAATTACAATTACCCTTTATTGCTCACGCTCCGTATCATCTTCACGAGAGCGCGTCACCCACTCCTGCGCATCTTCGCCTGCGAGCGGGTAGGGAGCCGCTCCGATTACGTCGAGCCATTTGCGGCGAGGCGAGGCGCTCTTTTTCCGCGCCTGCTCGATGAGCAGTACGGCAAGCTCTAGCTGTTGGTCGGCGGATAGCGAAGCCGTTTGATTCAGCAATTGAATAAGCGTTTGCGTCATAGACTCACCTCTGATTGAAGGCGGTTGGATTATAACACGGAGACGCTTACTTAGAATCAGCCCCTGACGTTCTCTTTTTGCGCGTCGGCTTTGCGGGCTTGGATTCAGCTTCCCGGATCGCGCGTTCAGCGCGTATGCGTTCGAGCAATACGCTCGCAGGCTCATCGTTAGGGTCTTGCGGCACAAGCTTTCCCTCGAACGCGCATTTGAGAATCGATTGCCGCAATGCTGCGGCGCGTTTCAGATTCGCGCTGACGACTGATTCAATCTCATCAATGACAGAAAGCCGACGCTCGACCTCTGCAACGATGCGATGTTGTTCCGCAAGCGGCGGCAAAGGTAATTCGACTGATTTGATTTCTCCTAAGTTAAGTCGCGGCCTGCCAACTCCATGAACTTTCGATGCTGTCAGAGCGCGAACCGGCTCTGAGTTCAACGCTATGTTGAGGTAACCAGCTAAAGCAATATCTGTGTTTGGCTTGTAACGAATGCAATCGGCTTTAACGATTGCATCGCCTACGAATGAAGGAATGATACAGGATCGAGGAAGTTTCTCACCGAGAGCCGCAATTACTATGTCTCCCGATTTAATTCGATGCTTGGATAATTTCTCATAATGCTCTCGTGTGATGTGAGCATACTCATTGTTGAATACTCCCTCTCCGATGTTTTGCAAACGAATAACGCGTGGCCCTGTAGGCTGGTAGTGTTCGGTTTTTAGGTTTGAGCCAAACGGGCCATCGGTAATTGAGTTCGATTCAAATGACGCAAGTTGCTCGACCGTTGCCCAGCACCATCCTTTAGGTAATTCCGGCAATTCACTCGTGTCAGGCCCGCCGGGATTTTGAAATCTCTCTTTCCACTTGTTGTCTTTCGGTTCTTTACCACCTGCCCTCATCTTGGCGAGTTGGTCGGCCCCCCATTTGGCGCGGCGTTCATCTAGTGTTCGCTCAAGCGAGTCATTAGCAGGCTCGTAGTCACGACCTTCAGCGCGGGCAAGCTCTGCTTCCGTGGGAACAAGTCGGCCTTCGCACGCAGCCTTGAGCACAGAGGCGCGATGGCGTTTCAGATTGGCCTGCACGCGCTTTAGCGCTGCCACTGCTGCGTCGAGGCGGGTGAACTGCTTATCGATCTCTGCAACTATCCTATGCTGTTCAGAGGTAGGGGGAATCGGGAAATGCAGTACATCAACTGTTGAAGGCTTTATCCGCATTAGCGAACCACCAACACCTGATGCGTTGGACGCGAGATAATCTCTGATGCTGTCTCGCTGAAAACCATAACAAAGAAACATCGGGTCTACGCCGCTGACGCGGAAGAACGGAATCCACTCTGTAGAAGCGATAAGCCGAAGGCCAGTATGGCGCTTAACAACCCAGACCCGATTTATGCGAGGGTTGATCTTACATAGAAGTACGGTTCCGGGCTCGACGATTTGTTTGTTCGAGCCAATCTCTCTTCCCAAAGGAAACTCTGGCCTTCCAGTTTCAAAACTCGGAACGCTGTATAGCTCAAACCGCTCATTCGGGTATTTGTTAGGAACAACTCCTTGGGACTCATCCACTCTTAACTCAACAATTCTCACCTCTACCCAGTTTTGCGGAAGCTCTCGACTCTTGCTCACGCTGCAAGCACCTCGTTTAGCTCGTCTATGATCGCGTACAAATCCTCACCAAAAACTTGATATGCTCGGCCCGCGCCGCCGCGCTGATTAAATGGCACATAATCCAAGTCATCCATCTCAATCTGTAAGTTCGCGGCAATGTGATCGCGTATCAGGTAAAGCCACTCGCGCTGCTCTGCTGTAAAACGCGGGCCGTCGTTCTCCTGCTGTGCGAGCCACGACTGGAATCGCTCGTCAACTCGAACTTTATACGGGACCAGCTCTCGAACTTGCTCAAGCGCGTATCGCACTAGCGAAACTATGTCGGTCATCAGCCTCGCGCTGCTCGCGCCTCGCACCTTGCTGCGGTCGAGCGCCTCGTATGCTTGCCACAAATCATCATTTGTCCACGAGCGCGGCGGCAGCTTTATCACGTCTACCAGCGCCTTGACCTCTTCCCTCTGCAAGCGTCGAGCGTAGGGCCTGGAATATAAAACCTGTAACGCGGTTATCTCGTCCTTGTTCTCTTCGATGAACTTCTCGAAAGAGTCTACGACGCCGCGCGCCCGCTCGCTTGCCTCTTGCGCGAAACCGGCTGAGATCACTTCGTCCTGGCTCACGTGGTCAATCGCCTGCTCGAAGCTCCTCTTCACCTCGACCACGCGCTTGCGAAGCTCCGGGTTGCTGACAAGCGGCTCGGCTGCCTGCTCCAACAACACCACCGAGGCCCGGTCAATCTGCTCTGCCGCAGGCTCCGCATCGTCCGGCAATTCAAAGATCCGTCGAGCTTCCATAATCTGTCTATCGGTATCGAGGGCCTGGATTATACCCGCCGCTATGCTCTTGATCGTAGCCCCGCCCGCAAGCTCGGCCAGCGCGTTTCGCTCGGACTCGACGAGCCTTTGATCGAGCCGGATCAGCCTGCTCGCCACTGACGACAACACCTCCGCGGCGGTGTTGCCGTACCCAACGGCATTCAACAGCTTCTCTAACGGCACGCTGCGCCTGCGTTCAAGCGGATACGTCTCGCTCAGCTTCTGCTCGCACACGCCGACGCAATCGACGATGACGAAATGCGTCTTCTTCTTTGCGTCGGGCGTCACGGATTGAAAGTCCGTGTCATTGATTACCCGGACGCCTCGCCCCTTCATCTGCTCAAAGAAGTTCCGGCTCTTTACCGCGCGCATGAATATGACGACTTCGAGCGGCTTTATATCCGTGCCCGTCGCTATCATATCCACGGTCACGACTATGCGCGGGTTGTAGCTGTTGCGGAACGACGAGATGAGGTTTTCCGGCGTCTCGCCTGTAGTGCGGTAAGTTATCTTCTGGCAGAAATCATTCCCCCTGCCAAACTCTTCGCGAACAACCTTCACGATGTCGTCGGCGTGGCTGTCGTCTTTTGCATAGACGAGCGTCTTAGGCAGATCCTTGCGGCCCGGAAATATCTCCGTAAAGAGCCGCTCTTTGAATGTGCGGACGACGGTGCGAATCTGGTCTTCGGCCACCACCTGGCGGTCGAGCGCCGCCGCGTCGTAGCTCAGGTCGTCGTCGAGGCGCTCCCACCTGACGGCGCGCGTCTCGCGGTCGCGTCTGCCTATCACCTCGTAAGGGCCTGCTTCGACGGTCGAGCCTTGCTCGGTGATTCGCGTGCGTATGCGGTACACGTCAAAATCTACGTTCACGCCGTCGGCCACCGCCTGCTCGTGGTTGTACTCCATCACCAGATTCTTTTTGAAGAAGCCGAACGTCTGCTTCGACGGCGTGGCCGTCAACCCGATCAAGTAAGCGTCAAAGTATTCGAGCACCTGCCGCCAGAGGCTGTAGATCGAGCGGTGGCATTCGTCGATAAAGATCACGTCGAAGTATTCAATCGGAATCCGCGCGTTGTAGCTTACGGGCACGGGCTCGGCCAGCGGCGCGGCGGCAGTGTCGTACTGCGATCCCTCTTCGTCTTCGGGGGCCAGCTCTTTCCCCTGTAGCATCGAATAGAGTCGCTGGATCGTGGTGATGACGACGCGCGAGACGGAATCGACTCGATTCGAGGTCAGGTGCTGGACGTTGTACAGCTCGTGAAAGTGGCGACCGTCATCGGGCGTCACGTACTGCTGGAACTCTTTGAGCGCCTGGCGTCCGAGGTTGCCTCTATCGACTAGGAACAAGATGCGGCGGGCGTCTGCAAGCTTGATGAGCCTGTAGGAGGAGGTGACGGCGGTAAAGGTCTTGCCGCTGCCGGTCGCCATCTGTATGAGCGCTCGCGGACGGTCCTGCTTGAGTGACAGCTCAAGGTTTTCGACCGCCTTGCGCTGGGCGGGCCAGAGCGAGCCACCCTCAAGCTGCGGCATCATCTCTATTCGGCTGCGTAGCGTAGAAGGGTTAACCGCCCACTCGGCCAGCGTCTCCGGGCGATGGAAATGAAAGACTGCGCGGCTGCGGGGCGAGGGATCGAGCCGGTTGGTAAAGCGAGTCTCTATGCCTGTCGACTGGTAAAGAAATGGCAAGGGCCGAGTGTATGCGGGCACGAGTTGAGGCAGCCCTTCGCTGTAGCGCTCGGCTTGAAGCTCGACGCCCGTGAGCGTGACGCCCTGCTTTTTCGCCTCGATAACGCCTGCGGCCTTGCCGTCTACGAACAACAGATAGTCGGCTGCGCCGTATCCGCGTTGAAGCTGAAACTCGCGTACGGCGACGCCGCGACCCGCGCGCACGTTTGCCGCGCTGCGGTCCTGCAATATCCAACCGGCCTTCTCAAGGGCTTGATCTATGGCAAGCCGGGCTTCTTGCTCCGGTGTAAGCTGCATACTTTCTACAACGCTGAAATGGGGGAGTTAAGATAAGGTTGTATCATACAATACGAAGAGATAATGGGGAAACGCTTTAATGGCTCAGGGCAGGGCTGTAGCAAAGTAAATGAAGCCTGAGCATAAATGGGAAACGATCTGCCGCGTAGCGGCGGATTGAATTTAGCCGTGTGCTTTAGCGCACGGATCAAGGATAGTTAAGCCAGTGCGTCGCGTCAGCGACGATTGAACCTGGCATAATCACCCGTCGCTGGCGCGACGCCGCACAAATGGCCCTGGCTTGTCCCGGCTTTGAAAAGCCGGGCTAAATTCAATCCGCCGCTACGCGGCGTTTTATGCACGTGAGAATGAATCATAGAGCGCGCAGCCGCAGGCGCAACGACAACAGCCTCGGCAGGTCGCTCCGCTGAGCGTCCGGGTCGCGCCACTCGCCCAGGTGCGCCAGCTCGAACCCTGATTGTAATGCGCCATTCACGTAATCAGATGTGTCATGCAGGAATGCTGTTATGCGCTCGCACTCGCCCGTCTCCCTGTTAGTAAACCGCGCCTGCTTCCCATACATTTGCCGCATGGGATGTAGCTCACAAACGAAGAGTTCTCCGCCCGGGCGCAAAACGCGGGCTGCTTCGGCAAAGATCGGCTCCACGTGCTCGATGTGCTCCAGCACCAGCATGGCGATGACTATATCAGCCGAAGCGTCCGCCACCGGCCAGCCGTAACGAATGTCGTGCTGTTGGAATCGGACGAGGGGAGAGCGCACGCGCGATTTTGCCTGAAGCAACATGCCTTCCGAGAAATCTACCGCCAGCACGCTTGCGGCGCGCTCGGCGAGCCACTCGGTGTTGCGGCCCGTGCCGCAGCCGATCTCGACCACGGCGCGGCCGTTCAGTTGCAGATCGCTATGTCGTAAGACAGCAGCCGCCAGCTCGCGTGTTCGGTTCAGATCGGTGTCGTATGTTTCGGCCCAGCGGTCATAAGCGGCGGCCACTTCGGGGGCTTTTTCTGACATCGTCATGATTACTGCTTCCGCCCTATCGCAAACAGGCTCGCCGATGAGCGCACGTACATCACCCCGTCAGACATTGCCGGGGTAGCCATCAGCAGCTCCCCTACCGGGTTCGTCGCGATGTGAGCGAATTTCCTGCCGGCCGCGATGACAAGTATGTCCCCGTCTTCGTTCGAGAGATATATCTTACCGTCTGCGGCTACGGGCGATGCGCTGAAGCCGCTGCCTACGAGCGGCAGTCGCTGGCGGTAGACCTCCTCGCCCGTCCGCAGATCGTAGGCGTCAAACAATCCGTTGTTCGCCAGCACGTAAAGAATGCCGTCGTAGACCAGCGGCGTAGGCATGTATGACCCGCGACCTGTGCGGCTCCAGACGACCGCCTCGCTGCTGGCTTTGCCGTCGGGCAGAGTGAGGTCTCCGCGAGCGCCCGCTCGCACTACGAAGATTGGCCGTTCAGGCCCGCGACCGCTTGCTACGACAAACATGTCATCGGTGAAGACGGGAGTCGGCGCTGTGATCTTCGAGCTTCGCCCTAACCGCCACAACTCCTTGCCCGTGCGAGGGTCATAGCCTCGTATGTAATTCGAAGCGTTGGCGACCAGCACAGGGCCCGCCGAGGTCGTCGCGACGGTCGGCGTGCCCCAGCTCGGAATCTCCTCGCGCTCGGTCTTCCACACGGTCTTACCCGTGTCGGCGTCCAGGGCAAGAATGAATGAATCGGCCTGGGTGTCGCACTGGAGAATTACAAGTTTGTTCCAGATGATGGGCGAGCTGGCAGGCCCCCATTCGTAGGTCGGTATGTCGTAAGCGCCCAGGTCGAGCCGGCCCAGGTCGACCTTCCAGAGAAAGCGCCCGTTCACGTCGTAAGCATGGACGCCTTGCGATCCGAACCACGCCACTACTATGCGGCCATCGGTTGCGGGGGTGGAGTTGGCGTAGGTCGATTTGATGTGACGCTTGTCGACAGGGACTCCCTGGTGCGCTACGCGCTCCCAAATAATCTTACCCGTCCGTTTGTCAAGCGCGTAAATGATCCAGCGGTGGGGCGACTGATCTTTCGACGCGTCGCCGTCGCCGTACAGGCCCGGGCGGAACGTAGCGTTGGGGTCGCTGCTGGAAGCCGTCGTCACAAAGACCCTGTTCCCCCAGACGACCGGGCTTGAGTGTGCGAGCCCTGGAATCGGCGTGCGCCAGAGAATATTTTCGCCCGTCTTGCCGTTCCACTTATCGGGCAGGTTCTGCCGCTCGGCCACGCCCGAAGCCTGCGGCCCCCGGAAGGAGGGCCAGTTCCCCGCCTTGCCGTTCGGCTCGGGGCGCGCGGGCGCACGATTGCCCGCCGTCCTGACGATGCGCCGGGGGGCGATCTGCTTCACCTCTTCGGGGGGCGACCACGTGCTGCGGTCGAGAATCATTCGTCGCGGCACGCAATCG
>DASUNP010000007.1:0-223001 GCA_036277095.1 Blastocatellia bacterium | reverse complement strand
CGGGGCAAAGGGAATTTGAATTTACAAATCCCTTAACCCTGACCCCCGACCCCTGACCCCTGTCATTGTCTGAGCACGACGCGGGCCGGAGCGCCGTCGCCGTCTTTCACTTTCAAAGGCAGACAGATCATCTCATAATCGCCCGGCTCCACCTCGCGCAGGTCGAGCCCCTCGATGATGAGCGTGCCCGCACGGAGAAAAGTCAGGTGCGTTTCCGGCTCTTCAGCGCCGAACTTCTCCACGGACAGATAATCTATTCCGACGACTTTGATTCCCTCTTCCACGAGCGCGCGCGCGGCCCCCGGCGTTATGTAAACGAAATCTTCCACGAACTCTTTTCTATTCCAGAGGTATGAGTTGCGCGTCTTGAATATCAAGCGCACATCCGCCGTGAAATCGAACTCTTCGAGCACCGTCTCGTCGATTCTGGGCGCGGTCACTTCGACGACGCGCGCGCGGCCGATCAACAGTTCGAGCGGGAGCTTGTCTACTGTAAGGCCATCTTCTATGAAATGAAACGGCGGATCGACGTGAGTGCCCGCGTGCGAGCTGAACGAATAGCGGCTGAGGTTCGATTTAGCATCCTTCTTGTTGATTACGGTTCTGCGGTCGATCCTGACATGCGGATCGCCCGGATAGATCACAAGCTCTTTAGAGATGGGGACCGTTACATCAAAAATCTTCATGATTGCCTTTCTCGTACGCGAGGTATGCTAAGACGGACAATCGAACTTGTCAAACTGTCGTAGCGGCAAGCGCCCTCCCGGCGGGCTTTGCCTGCGGGCGGATAATGGCTGAAGGTAAACAACTGAAATCGGCTCCAGCAGCCGATTTCAAGACGGTGGACGTTATTTTTCACGCACCGCTTTACGCAGCGTCGCGAGCAAGGTTGAAACCCGCCGCGTCTCGTTCTCGTTGAGCCTGGCCCCGCCGAATCTGACGCGGTTGTAAACATTTGTGATCTCGCGTATCTGATCGAAGCGCGACGCGGCGGCGAATTCGGCAGGCGTCTGTTCGGGCGGTTTCACAAGCCCCCCGCGCGCGGCGATCTGGAGCATCTGCTCGTAAAACAGCACAGCCGACGCGCGGTGGTCGCGCCCGCCCAGCCGCGACCTGCGCCAGGTCGGCAAGACGAAAAAGCGGTGCCACCACGGCCCGTAACCCGTGCGCTCTTTCTTCCGCTGCCGTCTGTGCGAGCGCAGTATGTTTAGCCCTATGACCGTTAGCCCCAGCACGAGCACCAGCCCCGCCACCAGGAGCAAATCGCCTACGCTCCATTCGTGCTCGACCAGCAGACGGTTCGCCGTATGCTTCATCCACAGCTTGAAATCCATGTAGTAACGAACAAGCTGGTCTTTCATGGCGCGCGTGCGCTGCTGCAGCTCGACCATGATCGAGGCCTGCTCGTCACTGTCGAGCGTGACAATGTAGTCGAGCCAGAATACCTCCGCCGCCTCCATGTATTTTCTCAAGCGGGAGAGCAGGCCGCCCTGCGAGTAGTCGTTTATTCCCGCCGCAGGCGTGGGGTCGAACTCGACCCAGGCGTCCGCCTTAGGGAAGTAGACCTCGACCCACGAATGCGCGTCGGCTTCGCGCACGGTGTAGAGGTTGTTGATGTCGTTGTACTCGCCCATCTGGAACCCGTTGACGATCCGCGCGGGTATGCCGAGCGTGCGGAGCGTTATTGCCATAGCGGTCGCGAAGTATTCGCAATGGCCTTCGCGCGTCTCGAATAGAAACTCCGCGAGCGGGTCGCCGCTCGTGCGCTCGACATCGAGCGAGTAGGCAAAGCGCGTCTTGAAATAGGTTTCAACCGCGCGCGCCTTGTCGTAGGGCGTAGCCGCGCTTCGCGTGATGTCGCGGGCGAACTCTTCTATGCGAGGGTCCAGGTTGCGCGGCAGTTGGGTGATATAAAACCTTCTGATCTCTTCGGGGTAAACGGGGTCCGCGTCGGCGCGAAGCTCCTGCTCGGTCGGGACGCGCGTGTCGGAGCGGGTGATGTAGGAGATGCGGCGGCGAAAGATTTCGGTAGTCACAGTGGCCGCATCTTCGCCCTGCTTGAGCGTCGTGTCGCGCACCACCGTAAGGCTCGGCATCGGTCCGCGCAACTCCACGAGCCTGTGCGCGGAAAAGAGCGTCCCCGTGCTGACAGGCTCTAAAACGATCCTCTGCTCGATCAAAGAGCTAGGGTCCGCAGGACTCTCACCGACCGCGTACCGGCGCGTGAAATCATCGTCATCCGTAGAGGGATCCCCGAACATGGCGTTGCGACTCTGGTTCTCTGTCCGGCGGCGGTTCTGAGATTCCGACAGCGACCAGGAGCGGCCATCGTATCTATCCAGAGCTATGCCGCGCCAGCGCAGATACTTTTGAGGCGCGCGGTCAAGCTGAACACGCATGGCGACGGTCTGGCTGGTCTTGATACCCGCCACGTCGCCGAGTCGCACGACTTCTGAAAAGCCCGTCATTGCCGAAGAGTTGCCAAACCCGCGCGCCACGCCGCCCCCGCCCACTCTGGGTATCAAAAAGAAGAGCGGCAAAGTCAGCGCGGCCACCATCACGACTTGAACCACTGACGCACCCATCAGATAGCGCGTCCGCAAGAGCCCCGTTTGTTTGTTCGAGTCATCGGCAGGAGGGCTGATCTTTATGCGCCGCCGGAACCAGCGAGGCTCGCGCGCGCGCATTATAATCTCCTCTTCGACAACGTCGATCTCGCGCTGGGTGCGCCGTATCTCGAATGCAGCCAGTGTCGAGACGAAGAAGAATATGAACAGGGCCAGCGAGACTACGAAGACGGCGTTGAAGGTGAGCCCCGCAGCCAACAACATTTGAAAAAAGGCTATGAGGTAGAGGAAGACCCAGTCGCGGTCTCGCTTGGTTTGATAGAGCTTTACCGCCGAGGCGAAAAGCGTCAGGTGGATTATGGCCGACACCTTTGACGTAAGCGCCAGCGCGTCGAAGAAGAAGAAGGGCAAGTAGGCGACGGCTATCGCACGCCACACCCAATCCTTCAGCTCGAAGCCGGCAGCCCCGCGCGCGTCTCTATAAAAGCTGACTCCGAACGCAACCGCGTAAAGGAATATAGAGACGGCGTAAAGCTCGCCCGTGAGCGCAAGCGCCGCAAACGCCGTCGCGACCAGCGCGTATGATGTCAGCCTGAAATGCGCGTCAAAGTTCATTTTGGATTTTAGATTTTAGATTTTGGATTCTAGATCGCAAGTTTCGGATCGTCGGCTGCGAAAGGTGGCATCCCGTTAATCCAAAATCCAAAATCTAAAATCCAAAATCGTTAAAGGTCTTCCATAAATACTACGTGCGCACTGCGCCAGATGTTGGCCGGTATAGTCCGCTTTGCGGCCGACGTGATCAGAACCTTAAACCGGCGCTCGTCGGCAAGCACTGGCACTTCGTCGAGCAACCGCCACGCCATGCGGTCATCAATCTTGCGGGCCTGCTCGGCCTCGATCGCGCCTTCGCGCTTCTCATCTTTAGGCTTCGGCGCGCGCTTGAACAGAGAGCGTATCTTACCTTTCGCGGCGGACGGCCGGCTATCGGCGGGCAGGGTCGGCTGAAGCGTCGCCAGCGAGCGCAGTATCTTGTACAGGTGTTCGTACCCGTTTCCCGAATCGACGTTATGCCGCTCGTCCGCCGTTATCAGCTCAACGTCCGCGCTTTCGAGTATGAAATGGTTCGCCAGCGACGCGGCCATCACTACAGCGCGCTCGAATCTCTCTTCGAAGCTCTTAGGCTGCTCGTGCTCGTCGGCGCTCTGTTCGGATTTGTTTTCCGCCTTGTGCGCCGCCTCCTTCTTTTGGGCGGCGGGTTCGGCATCCTGCGGCCGCGCGGTGTCAAAGACGATCGTCAGCCGCCACTCGTCTTCGCGCACGTGCTCGCGCACCATCATTTGAGAAGATTTGGCCGTAGCCTTCCAGTCAATGTGGCGCATGTGATCTGAAGGGTGGTAACGGCGTATAGCGTAGAGGTCGTCGCCCCAGCCGCGCGCCTGGCTCTGAATCTGGCCCGCCATCATCGGCAGCGCGTGATAAAAATCGTCCAGCGGCTGAGGCTTCGGGTAGACGACTATCTCGCCAGAAGCGTCGATCCTGCGCCACTTCTTGAAGAAGCTAGCCGGGAACTTTGTCGAGATGCGAAACCCGGTTATGGGGTAACGCCCGCGCCGCTCGAACGTGTAGAGGACGCGCTGGCGCACGCTGGCCCGCGCCGGGGCCAGCACGTAGTAGGCGAGCTTGCCGATGGAAAGCGCGGGGGCGTCAATCGCCGCGCCGCTGTTTGGCGACTCGGAAACGCCGGCGCGCGCCTTCTTGTTCGAAGAGTCCAGCTTCCGCTTCTCATCTCGGTCGCCCTCTTTTTTCTGTGCCTCGGCGTCCTGCTCGTTGTCCGACAGCGCCTCGACCATCAGGCTGTAGCTCGGCATGACCTTCTTATGATTCAACAGCGTGACGTTGAGGCTGGCGGGCTCGCCCGCGAATATGTGATCGGGGAAACGAAGCTGAACCGCTACGTCGCCGAGCGAAAGCCGCGCGATCAGATTTGCGGCGACTAAGAAAGCCATCATCGCCGACAGCACAAGGTAGAGCAGGTTATTGCCCGTGTTCCATGCCGCGAACGCTATGACCATCAGAAAGACTATGAACAACAACCCCTCGACCGTGACCGTCGTCCTCACGGCGAAGCGCAGTATCTCCATCCTCACGTTTCGCGCCAGCCGCGGGATGATGTAGAGTGCGCCGATCAGGGCTAAGACGAGCGAGATGGCTGCGGCAATCGCCGCGTGAAGGCTTGCGTTCTGCTCGGCGGCGACGGAGCTGAGCAGGGCTATGACAAAGGCTATGCCGAGAAAAAAGACTGTTATGAAGAAGTCACGCCAGGCCCCGCGATTCATCGCTTACCTCTAAAGCACCTGCCTCTAAAGCGGCACGCTGATTGTTTTGAGTATCTCCTGGAGGGCAGCTTCGGCTTCGTCGGAGCGGCGAAACCCCGTCGAGTAACGGGAGTTGACCACTATGCGGTGAGCGAAAACCGGGACGACCAATCGCTTGATGTCGTCCGGGATCGCGTAATCCCGCCCTTCGACATAAGCGAGCGCCTGCGCCGCGTGATAAAGTGCGAGGCTTCCGCGCGGGCTGACGCCGAGGTCGAGCATGTCGGCCTGGCGCGTGGCTCGCACGATCCGCAGCAGGTAATCGACGAGCGAGTCGTCTACGGCGACCTCGCGCACCTCATGCTGCAAGGCTAACACGTCGTCGCTGTGCATCACGGGCGTTATCGTATCGAGCTGAGAGGCCAACGACTGCTGGCGGAGTATTGTCTTCTCATACTCCGGCTCGGGGTAGCCCATCCGCAGACGCAACAGAAAGCGGTCCAACTGCGACTCGGGCAGCGGGTAAGTGCCGTGATGCTCTATGGGGTTCTGCGTCGCGAGCACTATGAAGGGGCGCGGCAGTTGGTAAGTCACCTGCTCGACGGTGACGTGGCCTTCGGCCATCGCTTCGAGCAGGGCCGACTGCGTCTTGGGCGTCGTGCGGTTGATCTCGTCGGCCAGTATGACGTTGGCGAATATCGGGCCGCGCTTGAACTCGAAGGCCGTCTGCTTCTGGTTGAAGACCTCAAGGCCCAGTATGTCCGAGGGCAGCATGTCCGATGTAAATTGTATGCGCTGGAACGAGCAATCGAACGAGCGCGCGATGGCCTGCGCCAGCGTCGTCTTCCCGACGCCCGGCACGTCCTCGATCAAAAGGTGCCCCCCAGCCAGCAGCGTGACCAGGGCCAGCTCTATGGCTTCGGGCTTGCCATGGATTACACTTTCGATTGTCGATTGAAGTTGTTCGAGCTTGCCTGCGGTGGTGATCACTAAAATAGGCCCTCAACCTAGCAATTTGGGAGCTCCTCTAATCTACCATAAATAAACACCGCGCGTGAAGAGTAGTTGCATATCTGCGAAAGTGCAAATATCTGGTTGCATGTTGCCGAAAGAAATAATAGACTGCGTACCTCATCTTTCAGACCCCTTATGAGGTTAAGACGAATGGCTATATCGCGACGGAAATTTTTAAAGACTGGGGCCGCTGTTTCTCTCGCGGCAGCAATCCCTTTCAAGGTGAACGCCCAACAATCCAGGCGGGGCGTCATTGGATCGGATTCAGACTCAAACGACATCTCTTTCCCGACAAAGGCCCAGTTTTCCGAATACCTGACCACAACATTCTGGGTCACTCTCGGGAATGGGAACACAATCGAGGTCGAGCTGGTGGCCGTCAATGATATTAAGAAGCATTCGTCTAAGGTTAAAGAGCCGGCCAACGCTAAAAGGGAGCGGTTCTCGCTCATATTCCGAGGCCCCAAGGATAAGCCTTTAAAGCAAGACTCTTATACGATGCAGCACCACAATTTAGGCACCCTCTTGATTTTTCTTGTTCCTATGGGCAGCGATGAGAAAGGCAAGGGGCTGTGCTACGAAGCCGTAGTCAGCCGACTGGCCTCTTAAGTTGAGCGTCTAAGGGTGGGCCGCCACTCCATCAGAAAGTGTGAAGGCGTATCTTGGATGCTTGAAAACCCCAGCCGCTCGAAAAGGCGGAGCGAGGGGTTGAAACGCTCGACATATATCCGCACGCTCGTCTCACTCTTTCCCGCCTCTTGAATAAGCTCATTTAGAATCGAGCTCCCGACTCCCGCGTTCCTATTTTCGACGGCCACAGTGATGTCGAGTATTCTGATCTCCTCCGGCCTCCTCGCGACGTAGAGCCGGCCCGCCGGTCTGTCATCCTTGAGTATGATGCTGTGCACGGCTTCGGGAAACTGTGTGCGGTAATACTGCTGCTGGGCGGCGAACTGCATTTCGACGAATGCTTGCTGCTGCCGCTCGTCCCAGTTTGTGAGCGCCAGCTCGTCTGCGCGCGTAGAGGTGTAGAGCTTCAGCAAAAAGCTCTCGTCTTCAGGCGAGACGGGGCGGAGAGTTATTGATCGAGTCTCAGGCATTCTGCACTCTTCAGGTTCAAATCAAACGGTTAAAGTAGGCTTCGAAATAGACCGAATCATTATCACGCTTGAAAGGAACTAATAATATCTCGAACTCTCCGAGTGCGTCGTGCTTCATCCTGTAGAGTCCCTGCTGCGCAGGGACGCTCGCCGGGGCGCGGAATACGGCGGCGAACTGCTCTTGCCTGGGCGTCGAACGGCGCTGCTCGACTTCTACAAGCTCGATCTCTGCGGCGGTCTCGGGTTCGATGAACATCTGAAACTTCGAATTCAAATGTTCGGCCAGTAACGTTCGGGTCAGTTTCTCAAGCATCAGTCATATTCTCCGATCATCGGTCCGGGGCTATCTCCATAATGTAATTGAAATCGTCTTCACCCGTCACCGTGAATCCGAGCCGCTCGTAGAGTAGCCTGGCCCGATTCGTTTTCAACACGTGAAGACGCGCCGTAAGCCCCGCCTTTGCAGAATCTTTTATCAGGTCTTCAATTATGCGAGCTCCGATCCCCAGGTTTTGATATTCCGGCAAGAGGGCTAGATCGATATAGCGATGTATTTTCTCCATCTTCATCGTCATCACGCGGCCTGCGGGGCGGCCCTCGAAAAGTATGATGTCATGGACCGCCCCGGGAAACTCGGCTTGATAAGAGAGCTTCTGGGCGGCAAACTGAACTCTCAAAAACATCTCCTGTTGAGCCGCGTCAAGACCCATAGCTTCGAGCTCCCTGGTGCGGGTCGTCGAGTAGAGCTTAAAAAGAAACCCTTCATCATCCGGGCCTGCCGGCCTCAGTGTTATCTCCATAACGCGCATCCCTTTTGTTTCGTTTGCGGTTGAAGATCGTATTTTTCGCCGCCCGACATGTCAAGTAAGGATAGACGGAGCTTTTCGATTCCGCGCCGGGATTAATCTTTGGCTCGAATTTTGCCATCAATCAATTATGTGAAGGATTTTGAATCGAATCGTTACGGGCGCACGACCGATTCAAAGCTAATACCTCAACCAAAAGCACGCTGTTGTTGATTTCGTGCTGCCTCTTGCCGCCAGTCAAAGCTCGATGGGAAGTGATACGGTCCGCGTCACGAACCGGAGTGAAAATAGTGGATTTCAAGAGAATCGGTTTAATCGCTCTCACTTTGCTGATCGCTTTAGGATTGGCCTTTTACCTGTGGTCCGTAAACAGACACGGCGGGCAGGCCGCGGACGAAGGGCCCGCCGAGGCGGCGGGCGAAGCCTCGCTCGAACCGCCTGTCGATCTCGACTTCGCGCCGATAAAACAGCGCGGCACCCTGGTCGTTTTAGCCCCTTACAACTCTACGACATACTTTCTTTATCGCGGCGAGCCTATGGGCTACGAGTACGAATTGCTCAAAACGTTTGCGAAAGAGCATGGCCTGACGCTACAGATGGAGATAGTCAGGAACCAACAACTGCTGTTTCAAAAACTCAATCGCGGCGAAGGGGACATCGCCGCCGCGAGGCTCATCCCGAAAGAAGAGGACCAGGAAAAGGTTTCGTTTACAGACACCCTGTATTGGACCGAGCCGGCCCTCGTGCAACAGAAAGCCCCGCCCGATAAGACTAACCTCCCGGAACCCGTGAAAGCCGATATAGAGTCCGAGCCCGAGGAAGTGAAGACGGAAGACGTAGAGATCGACGCGAGGCTTATAATGAAGCCCGCGCAACTGGCGGGCGAGACTGTCACATTGCCGAAAGGTTCTGCCTACCATAAGACGCTCGTCGAGCTTGCCGACGAGATTTCAGGCGAGATACAGGTCGTAGAGGTGAGCGGCAAGACGGATGACGAAGCGCTGATTAATAAGGTCGCCAAGGGTGATATCGAATACACTGTCGCACAGGACAATCTCGCCCAGCTTAAAGAGACACACTTCACAAACATCAAGATACGCCCGATCGTGGGGGCGTCGCACAGGGTGGTGTGGGCCGTGAGAAAAAACGCGGCCGCGCTCTTAAAAGAGTTGAATCGCTGGATCGCATTCAACAGAAAGAGCGCCCTGTTCGGCAATATGTACAGAAAGTATTTCGTCGACCGCAGGAGCTACCGCCTGCGCGCCGCGAGCGAATACCTCACGCACCAGACGGGCAAGCTCTCTCCGTACGATTCGCTTTTGAAAAGGTTTGCCGTAGAAGTGAACTGGGACTGGCGTCTGTTGGCGTCACAGGCGTATCAAGAGTCGCGCTTTGAGCCGCAGGCCCGCTCCTGGGCGGGGGCGACAGGCTTGCTTCAACTAATGCCTTCGACCGCGAAAGAGTTCGGCGTGCGAAATCTGAACGACCCTCAAGACAATGTTCAGGGCGCTATCAAATTCCTGAACTGGCTGAAGGATTATTGGGACGGCAGGATCAAAGACGAAGGGGAACGGTTGAAGTTCGTGCTTGCCTCTTATAACACCGGCGCGGGGCACGTCGAGGACGCGCAGCGGCTGGCGGAAAAGTACGGCGGCAACCCGCAATCATGGGATGACGTAGCCTACTGGCTGCTGCAAAAATCGAAGGTGCAGTACTCTTCGGACCCCGTCGTCAAATACGGATTCTGCCGAGGGGTCGAGCCCGTCATGTACGTAAGCTCAATACTTGAGCGCTTCGAGCATTACAAGAGATTTGTCGTGGGTAAGCAGGCTCACTCAAAAGCCCTTTAAACAAAAAAGCGAGGCGGAGTTGAATCCGCCCCGCTTTGCCCTGTCTTCACCGGCGCTACTTTTTCTCCGCAGCGTCGTCTTTCATTCTCTTATAGCGAGCGCTGCCCTCGCCGCGCTCGAAGATCATTTCGACGACCTCACCTTTATCGTTCTTAACGAAGGTGAGCATCGATTCAACTTCGGGGTTCAGGAATTTAGATTCCGACAGGGCGAACAACTCGCGCCTTGGGTTAGCCGTCGCCTGACCAAAATATCTATCGCCTTCCCTGGTGACGACGTAGATGCGGTTATTGCCCAGGTCGTAGCGGCCCACGTAAGCGTCGTAGACTTTCGGGTCGAGCTTCATCGCCGCTGCGGGCTTTTCGACGATGTAATCCATAAACCCCATCATCATCTCGTCGTAAGTAGGCTCGCCGTGGCGCACCGCCTTCGTAGCGTCGGGGTTAAACCTGTTCTTCGTAGAGTTATCAAAGTAGCCCGTGACGGTAATCTTGCTCCCGCTCGGAATACGAATCGGCTGGTCGGGCTTGTAAGCGGTCTGCCACGCAAAGCTGTAATTCGGGACGTTGAGCAGCCTCTGGGTCCTGCCGTCGGGGTAGGTAACATTGAACTCCATAGCCTTGCCGCGATAGTGCATGTGCGGCATCAGCGAGTACAAAGTGACGTCCGTTTTCGGCACCCAATGAGCCGTGACCTTGTGGTTGTCCGCGCCGGGCGGGATCTGGAAAAACACGTTCGCGACCGCGCGCGTCCTCAGGAGGTCTGCCGGAGGCTCTTTGGTAAAGACCAGCCCGATCACGGAGCGGTCTTTCTGCACCGATCCCGCGACTTTAGAATAATGGACCTGCAAGCGTATGGTCGCGCCCGCAGGAATCCTCTTAGCTGTGCCCGGCTTCCACACGCCGTAGTTGCTGCCGGGGGCGTATGCGGTGAGGAAGTCATCGACCTGGTTGAACCCGCGAAGGTTTTGCGGCACGTCGCTCGCGTCATCGTAGACGGGCTGGTCTGCTTTCATCCTTATCAAGAAGCCGTCGCGGTAAAAGGGCGTGTTCTTCAGAGACATTTCGACGGCCTTGTTGCGCATCTCCTTCGGCATCTTGGAGAGGTTCGGCTCGCCGGGCGGCACTGTGAACGCGATGATGTGATGGACTACCGTGCGATTGCCCGGGCGGGCTTCGGCCATCTGCACGTACTTGTCTTCGGTGAAGTTCGTAGGTATATCGAAGTACTGGTATTCATCCGGGCCGGTGGCTTCAAGCGCATACTCTTCGGGCATCTCAAGAATGACATCAGGCTTTCCGATGCTCCAGCCGCCCGTGAAATTGGGCGCGGCTGTCGCGTCACCGGGCTCGCCCTCTTTCGCGCCCTGGTCGACCCACGCGGCAATGGTGCGTATCTGATCTTCGGTCAGCCGCCGGTCATTGGCCCAGCGACCCACGTGCGGGTCTGCGTGCCAGGGAGGCATCTGGCGCGTGACGACCTTCTCTTTTATAGAGCGAGCCCACGGGCGCACATCCTTGTACGAGAGCACGGAAAACCGCGCGGCTTCGCCGGGACGGTGGCACTCCGCGCACTTGTTGTGAAGGATCGGCGCGATGTCTTTGTTAAAAGTAACGGCCTTGGGCTTTGCGGAATTGCCCGCCTTGTCTTTATCGCTGGCGCTTGTAGTAAAGGCCATGAAGATCGGCGCCGCCATCATCACAACGATAATAAGTTTCAACCATCCCTTCATATGAAACATCTCCTAATTGATTTCGCACATTTTCAGTAGGCTACCCAGTAACTACGTAATCGCGGGGCGAAAAAGATGCAGAATTTGACGCCCGGATTCAAATTACATTCGCCCTTTTTCTATTTCCCAAAGAAGATGAATGAGATTCTCAAGCTCACGCGTTGAGGTTTACGCATAGCGCCTGATCGCGGATGGTTATTCACGGCGTCCAGTTTTGGTTATATCCTCTATGAACTCCGGCTGCAACAGAATAGCCCGCGACGCGTTCTGCATTCCGGCAATCACGACGGTTCGACCGCCAAAAGCTATTGTCGGATACGAGCTCTCTTCTCGCACCAATCGCTTCTGTAGCATCCCTTTTGCCAGGTCCAACACCCCCCGGACGATCTGTAACTTTTCCGCCTTCTCGTCCCAGGCGATAAATATCCTCCCATCAGGCAGCGCGACAGCCTGTGCGTGCTTTCCCAGGTTCTGGCTCGTCTCAAGCAGCACTGAAGGAGAATACGAAGCGCCCCGGTCGCCGGATGTGGCGTAGTAGAGACCTTGCCGGTCCCCGCCTGTGAACCAGATGACCGTGATACGGCCGTCGCTGCCGACGCATACACCGGGGCCCGTGACGGGGCAGGCGTTTATCTCCCAGTTATCCGCGCTCACACGCACGGGCGTAAATGATTTGCCGCCATCGAGAGAGCGCGCCACGATGATGTCCCTGTACATAGGGCCCGTCGCGGGCACTGTTCGATATGCCAGGAACAGACGCCCCGCGCTGTCGATCTGAATATTCGTGCGACAGCATTCGCACACGTCCGACAGAATCTTGCGGTCGCGCGAAAATGTTTTCCCTCCGTCATTGGAAGTACTCATCCAAATCTCTGCGCCTCGGTCCCCGGCACTCTTATTTCGCTCGTCAATCCATGCGACATAGATGCGCCCTTGCTTGTCGACGGCGACAGATTGAAATGCATGGCCTGTCGGCTCATCGCCCGCGTCTGAATTCAAGGTGATAGCTTTAGAAAAAGTCTTTCCTCCATCGGTCGAGCGCGCAAATCTGATGTCGCCTTTCCATTTCGCCCGCTCGTTGGCCCAGCAGACATAGATTTCTCCGCCCGGAGATACAGCCACCTTCGGCGGATTCTCATTCCGCACCGCGCCGTCTCCGTCGCGATCATTCACGCGCACGGCATCGGAGAACACCTTGCCGTCAGTTGAATGGCGGAGCATCACGTTGCTTGAGCCGTTCGCGCGGTCTATGTGAGCCAGGTAGAATCCGCCTCGCCCGTCTGACACCACATAAGGATTAAAATTTCCGTCTCCCGAAGGGCTTGAGCCATGCTGGTGCGTCTGTGCAGCCGCAGCAGCCGAAGAGATCAGTAAGAATAGTATTGCCGTAGCTACTCGCAACATAAAGTCGTACCTCTAACAAATCAACTGTAGGGGCAGGGCTTGTCCCTGCCCGGATCGCGCGTTAGCGCGATGTCGTCATCGTCCTTCGGACGATCCGGGCAGCCACAAGGGCTGCCCCTACCATGATTGCTAAAAATCCAGCCGCAGGCCGAACTGTATCTGTCGCGGGTCGGCTGCTGCGGTCGGCAACCCAAAGCTCGCCGACGGCAAGGGACCAGACCCGAACGTATTGTTCGGCAGTTGGAAGTTAGAGCGATTGAGCGTGTTGAAGCTCTCGGCCATCGCCTCGATTGCTAAACGCTCGGTGACGCGGAACCGCTTGCTCAGCCTCAAATCGAGCGACGCGAAGTCAAAACCGCGACCCGTGTTCCTACCGACCCCGGCGGGGCGGTCATTGAAGTTCGTGTCGAAGTTGCGATCCGCCCCCGCCACTATGTTGAACGGCAGCGCCGAGGCGTAGGTGAAGATGTAGCTAAACCCCAGGCCTTCGACTGCGCGCCGGGCTATTGAGTCTCCGCTTGTTCGCGGCGCTTCGAGTGTGCCGCTCACGCTCAAGCGATGGCGCTGGTCGTTGTCCGACAATCCGCGCTCGCCGCGCAGGTTGAGGTTATCTTGCGGGGTGCTGAAAAAGAAATTACCCGCGTTATCGATTGTCTTCGACAGAGTGTACGAGACTCGCGTCGACGCCCAGCGGCTCAATTGCTTGTTGAATGAGACGATCATCCCGTTGTAGTAAGAATCACCCGAGCTTTCAAACCGGCTGATGTTGCCCCAGTCCGGGTCGGGCCTCCCCAGGTTTGCCACTCCTGCCGACGCGGGGAAGCGCGGCACGTTCACGTTGCGCGACAAAATGAGATGCAGCCCGCGCAGGTGTATGTATCCGACGGAGATCGAAGCATTGCCCGGCAGTTCCCTCTCGATCTGAAGGCTCGCCTGATGGCTGTAGCTGTTCTCTATGTTCGGATCGATGCGAGTGATGTTCGGCTTGATGATGAGGCTCGCCGGACGCTCGGCGAGCACGTTTGGGAAAGTCGGCGCACCAGGTTGCGTGGGCGACAGTTGTACGACTATGTATTTCGAGCCGTCGCGCTGCAACGCGTTCGACGTTGCGCGAAGCGGGATGCGATCGAAATAGATTCCGTAGCTCGCGCGAATGACAGTCTTGTGATCGCCCGGCGCGTAGGCTATGCCGACTCTAGGCGCAAAATTGTTCGCGTCCGTGTTGATCGAGTCGGGAAGAAACTGCGCGTCGTATCTGAGCCCCGCGTTGATCGTCAGGTTCGTGTGCGCTCGCCACTCGTCTTGGACGAACAATCCGATATTCGGGTTAGACTGAAATTGCGAAGGCGCGCCGAACGCCTGCTGGAAGCTGCCGTATGCGCCCGCCAGGAAGTTTTCGAGACTGGTGAACGTATAGACGCCTTGAATCGCGCCGGGGAAGAGAATGTCTACGCGGTTGTAAAGAAAATCGGCGCCCGCTTTTATAGAGTGATTGCCGCGCTCGGCCGTGATGTTGTCAACGACTTCATACAGGTCTATGTCGCGCGCGAGCGGTGAGAACGTGGCTGTGCCGAAGCTCGCCATCCCGGAGATGTTCACGGCTGGGCCCGTTTCGTCGTTAACGGGCGCAGCGAGACGGCTGCGGGTATATTGAAAACGCGCTTCGTTGACAGACTTGCTCGAAAGCGTCGTCACGTTGCTCAGAGCAATCGCATGGTCCCGGTTGTCGAGGCCGGTGCCACGGCTGATGGAGTTCAGCCCGCCCACCGTCCGCGAATTGAGCGCCGCGATGTCGTAAAAGCTATAGCGCGCGGCGAACTGATTATTGCCGTTCAGCCTGTGGTCTATTCTGGCGAAGAGATTAGACGCGTCGAAGCCGGAAGGCACGAGCCCTGTTTCGACGCGAGGGCCGCGAAAGCCGGTCTGGTCGAGACGGTTGTTGATCGCCGCCACGGTCGCGGAGGGGATCGTGATAATCAGCGAATCGTTGCGGCGCGTCTGCTCGAAGTTCGAGAACAGGAACGTGCGGTCGCTGATGACGGGGCCGCCGATGCTGGCCCCGTACTGCGCCTGCGTCAACAGGTCCTTTGTCGGCGCGAGCGGGTTCCTGGCGTCAAACCGCTGGTTGCGTAAGAACCCGTACAACCGGCCGTGCCAGTCGTTCGTGCCCGACTGAGTCACGATGTTGACCACGCCGCCGGAAGCTCGCCCGAACTCAGCGATGCCGCCAGAGGTGACGACTTGAAATTCGCGTATCACTTCCTGGCTGAAGAAAGTGCCCGTCAGGTCAGCCGCATCGTCGTTTGCCGACAGACCATCGACGATAAAGCTGTTGTAAAGATTACGCTGCCCGGCTATGGAGATGCCCGTGCCCGGCACCGCAGAGGTCTCGGCAAAACGCTGGTTGCTGCCCGTGTTCGTGCGCGACACGGCAGGTACGAGCAGAGCGAGGTCAAGGTAGTTGCGACCGTTCAGCGGCAAATCACTCACTTCTCGGGGCGCGATTGTCCCCGCCACCTGGGTGCGAACTGTTTCGACCAGAGGCGTGTCGCCGACCGTGACGCTGGCGGTCTCGGTGATGCCGCCGATGGCGAGCGCAACAGGAAGGTCAAGGGCCTGGCCGATAGACAGGTTCAACTCCTTGTTGAAGGTGGCGAATCCCGCGTGCTCAATCTCAATTCGGTAAGCGCCGACCGGGAGTATCGCAAATCGGAATCGTCCCTGGTCATCGCTTTGCATCTTCCACGACTGGTTTCGGTCTAGGTTCGTTGCCGTGACGGTCGCGCCTGCTATTCCTGCGCCTTCTTTATCTTCAACGTGCCCGCTGAGTGTCGCAGATGTTACAGACTGTTGAGCCAGCGTCGGGAGCGCGATCCCGGCGAGCAGTATTAATATGCAAACGGGTATTAATCCTCTCGAGGGCCTTCCCCTAAGACGTAGTAAGCCCATATTCTCCTCCTTTTGCTACGAGCGTAAACGCTTAGCACAAGGGACAGCGCGAGTGTGAGGAGAGAGCGGATGTCACTTGCGCAAGTATTCGATCGCCGAGTTGTGAGGGTTACACAAATGGAGGAGCGCGGGGTGAGGCTGAGCTTAAACCTATATAAAGGTGCGCGACTAAACTTCGTTCGAGGCCGGCGACAGCAGGCACGGAAAGATCGACCAGGCGGTTAGCCGGGCGAAGGGCTTGCTTCGTAGCCAGCTTAAATGGGGTCGTTGAATTCGTGCAGCCTTCGGGGCACGGCGAGACGATCTCGGCTTCGTTTAAGGCAGGGTTATCACTGGGCATCTGCCCTTTAACAGAAGCGCGGCGGGGCGTGCAGCAGCAATGGCCTTCTTCGATGCAGCAGACCATCGCGCAGACATCCGGCGAATCACTCGCAAGGCCGATCGGCGCGTAAGCGAACCCGGACAACAGTATTGCGACGGCCAGCAGCGCTCGCAGTCTCGCACGTCCATGTTGTCGGGGGCTATTCATTGTCGTCCATCTTACATTAAAGCTTCCCGTATGGCTACTTCAAGAGAAGGCTATTGAAAGAAACCTGTAGGGGCAGCCACAAGGGCCGCCCGGATCGAGTGAAGCTCGATGACGAGGTACGAAACAACCAAAGTTATCGATAAGGCAAGGTACGTCATTGGCCTTCGGCCAATCCGGGCAGCCTTACAGCGTTATGCAATGTCAACTTCCCTCTAGCGGCCGGTGCTCGTCGAAGAGGCGGCCAGATCGCGATAAGCGAAGCTCTTATCTATTGAACTGAGCGGACTGCCGTCGACCTCCGCGTAAGGATAAATGAAGAAGTTGAGCGGCCCTGCAGCCTGCTTAGGATTGAGCGTCAGGTCACGGCCTATGGTGAACTCGACGCGGTTCTCGTCATGCGCTCCGAAGAAGTATTCACGCTTGGCCGGTTCCTTTGCCGCCTCCGACGCATCCACGGGGACCCAGCCGACCCCTTTGACATAGGCTTCGGCCCAGCAGTGATAGCCGCTTATCTTGCCTTCACCCCTGTCGGCGGGTAAAGGGAAACCTATGGCGAAGCGCGCAGGGATGCCGAGCGCGCGGCTGTAGCCGATGAAGATGGCATGGAAGTCCGTGCAGTTACCTCGGCGCGCATCGCAGGCGTAGTAGATGTCGCCGCGCCCCCAGCCTTGCCCGCTCTTATCGTATTTCACGGTCGCGACTATGTGGTTATAGATGGCCCTGACCTTCTCCAGGTCTGTCTTCGCTCGAGCAGCCGTCACCACTTGCTCGGCCCACTGTCTTATCTTCCCGTCTATCGGCACAAGCTGATCGGGCTTGAGCCAGCGGGCCATGTTCGGGTCGCGGACTTCTTTGGCGGGCGTGAGTTTGGCCTGTTGTAACCTTTCTTGCACATGCTCTTGGCGCATGGCGTTGAAGCGCATTGTGATCGTTAAGCTCGATTGCTGCGGTTCGTTCAGGCCGATGTGCAAGATCTTATTCCCGTACTCGGCCGTGTGAATCTTGTATGGGTGCGGGGCTTCAACCTCAAGGTCCGTGATCTTCTGGAAAGGTGTGTCGTGCGGGACAGGTATCCAGAGGTCAACTTTCTTCGACCCGGTCGGGATCTCTTTGACCGTCGCTTTGTACTCAAACTGAAATCTCCGCACGCGGGGATTCATCTGAGGCGCAGAGTTGTTTTTTTGTGCCGGAGCGTTGATAAAGAAGATCGAAAGGATGCTACAGAGAGCGGCTATAGGTAAAGTGTTTCGCTTCATAGTGACGAGTGGCTCACTTTCCGGCCCAAGAAAGCAAGCCGCCTCATCACTCTAAGGCGAAATGATGACCGGCGATCTGCTCTTGAGCCTGTTAAGATGCGGGTCACGAGAGGTCCCAAACTGGGACGTCATTCGGCCCGCTCAGCTCCTCTGCCCCGGGCGCATTCGATTAAGAATCGCCGGGGATGCCGGTTGTAGGTTGTTAGCGAGTTTCATAAACATGCTCCAACGGAACGTTTGCTTCAGTGCTCCTCGAAAATCATAGACCGTAATCAGGCGGCGGCTCAAGTTAAGATGTTGCTGAAGGCGACGCTATCCGCCGGCTGTTAATAGCTCTCGTGCTCTTCAAGCTCGACCTTCCCCCAGAAAAAGCGGTAAAGGAAGATGAAGTAGCCCACCGCCAGCACCATCCCGACTATCCACCAGACCAGGCCCACGCGCAGGCTGTAGGCCCCCGTGCTAGAGTTGTAAATTGTCAGGCTAAGAGCAGGGTCGGTGCTTGCAGGCAAAAGGTATGGGTAGAGCGCGAACGCCGCTCCGCCGAGCATTGCCAAGATGTAAGCGGTCGAAGCCAGGAATGCGGCTACATCACGTCTCTTAGCGTGAAAGTACAACATCAGGGCGAGCGAGGCGGCGACGACAGCGGGGATGAGCCACCCCCACACGCGCAGTCTGAAATTCTCAAGCACCTGCGGGCGAACATAAAGAGTGGCGACGAGGCTCAAGATCGTAAGCAACACGAGCCCCCACCAGGTTACACTGGCGACGCGGCGTGCGCGCAGGTTGAGGTCGCCTTCTGTTTTCATCGCGACCCAGTGGGAGCCGTGCACCGTCAGAGTCGCGAGGGCCAACACTCCCGTGAGCACAGTGTACCAGTCGAGGATGCCGGGCTGGGCGCCCGTCCTGAAGTTCGTCCAGAGGGCGGCGAAGAAATACCCGTCCGCGCCCAGCGGCACGCCGCGAATGACGTTGCCAATCGCCGCGCCGAAGAAGATTGCCAGCAGCAGGCTCGAAGACGTGAAGACGAAATCGAAGAACGAGCGCCACATCGGGTCGTCGACGTGCGAGCGCAACTCGATGCCTATGCCGCGCAGCATCAACAGCCACAGGACCATCATCAGCGGCAGGTAGAAACCGCTGAAGCTCGACGCATAAAGCAACGGGAATGCGAAGTAGAGCGCGCCGCCTGCGGCGATCAGCCACACCTCGTTGCCGTCCCATACGGGCCCGATGCTGCGCAGGACTAAACGTCGCTCTTCGTCGGTCTTGGCCACGAGCGGCTGGATGATGCCGGCGCCAATATCGAACCCGTCCAGCACCACGTAAGCGATGAGCATCAGGCCGACAAGAGTGAACCAAACTGTCTCCATCTCTAGCCCTCCTTGCTTACGCCCGCCGATTCCGGGATGATCTTCGTGCTCGGCTGGCCTGCGCCATCAGGGGCGCCTAAGAAGGCCGGGCCATGTTCTACCTCGCGCTTGACGAGAAAAAGAAAGAGAATCCCCAAAACGAAGTACATTCCCATAAAACCGATAAGCGTGAACAGCCCGTTGCCCGCCGAGACCGTCGGCGAATGGCCTTCTGAGGTGCGCATCAACCCGTAGACGAGCCAGGGCTGGCGGCCCAGCTCCGCCGTCAGCCACCCGGCCGTGTTGGCGATATAAGGGAAGGGGAAGGCCAGCATCAGAATCCACAGCATCCATCGCTTCGTGAAAAGACGCTTGCGCCACAACAGGAAGGTTGCTACGACTGAGATGGCAATAAAGATCGTCCCCAGCCCGACCATGATGTGATAGCTGTAATAAAGCAGCGGGATGTTATCGGGCCACTGGTCGCGGGGAAACTCGTTTAACCCTTTGATCTCTGCTTCCCAGCGCTGGTAGGTGAGAAAGCTCAACATGCGTGGCACGGTGATCGGGTTATCAAGCTTCTGTTCGGCAACATTCGGTTGCCCCACGATCACTATGGGCGCGCCCGCCTCCGTGTTAAAGAGCCCTTCCATCGCGGCGAGCGTGACCGGCTGATGACGCGCGACCATCTTCCCGTGCCCGTCGCCCGACGGGAAGGCTTGAAAGACAGACGACAGTACCGCCGCCGTCACGCCCATTTTCAGGAACATCCGCCCATACTCTTCTTGCTTGCGCGAGAGCAGGTAAAAGGCCCCGACCGCCGCCATAACGAACGCGCCCGTGACGACGGCCCCGCCCATGTTGTGTATGTATTGCCAGAACGCCCAGGGGTTTGTCAGCAGCGACCAGAAGCTGTTCAGGTGCGCCGTGCCATCGGCGGCGATCTCGTAGCCGACAGGGTGCTGCATCCAGGCGTCTGTTACGATGATAAAGTAGCCGGAAAGCCACGAGCCCAGAAAGATCATGACGGCAAACAACAAGTGCCACTTCGGGCCGAACCGTTTCTCGCCGAACAGGAACAGCCCCAGGAATGAGGATTCGAGGAAGAAAGCGAAGACGCCTTCCATCGCCAGCGTTGTCGCAATGACGCCGCCGGAATAGTGCGCGAATTTCGCCCAGTTGGTCCCGAACTGAAACTCCATCGGGATGCCTGTGATGACGCCGAACAGAAAGTTGATGGCAAATATCTTCGCCCAAAAGCGCGCCGCCCTGTTATAGCGCTCGTCATTCTTCCAGAGGGCGAGCACCTTGAATAAGACTATCAGGGGAGCCAGCCCCATCGTCAGTTGCGGGAAGAGATAGTGGTAAGTGATCGTGAAAGCAAAATGGAGGCGGTGGATGAGAAGCGCATCGTCCATAGTCTCTCCCGGGCTGTGGGCCTACCGAATCACGAACTCGGAGTGCAAACATTACCACAAACAAGCTGCAGCATTCATGCTTTGAGAGACTGTGACGGCGTGCGCGAGCGGGTGAGAGGACTTTTAAGTTATGTGAGACTTGTGTTGAAGTAAAAGAAGGCTGGTACGGAAAACCGGGCGACGAGTATAAGCCCCTGAACTGGTCTAAACGACCCGCCAGAGTTTTTAGTGTGACGTTTGAGTTTCAACAGTGATTTTCTTTGCTGATCGGCTGTGAGGCCGGGATTCGTTACGAACGAATCTCGCCTTCCGTCTCCCCGAAATTCACCCTGGTTCCGACGGCTATAGTGAGGCTGCGTCCCGGCTCCACGTCTTTGACCGCACCCCCGGCGGAAGTCGTCACCCACTTGTCCTCGGATAAGTTCTTAAGCCCCCAGACGGCGGGGTCCGATGGGTGTCGCACCACTTCCGCGACCGGGCGAGTGAAGTCATATAACCTCTGTTCGTCGATGTGGTGCGGGAACAGCTTCGTGTCGTAGTTGAGCATCACTACTATGTTCCCGTCTATTCGCATGCGCGGCGGGAGTTGGAGGGCGCTCTTGCAAGACCAGCAAGAACCGGCTTGCCCGGATTGCTTCAGCGCCTCCGCGTCATAGAAGTTCTCCATCCCGCAGCTTGAGCAGTAGACGATTGAATCGCGCAGCCGCGCACAAGCAGCCCGCCATTCGCTTTCACGTACGCGTCCATGTTGCGGGTCCCGTATCCCGTCGGTGAATGACCTGATGAAAAGGTCGCGCAGGAATTGCGGATAGATAGGCCAGAACGCGAGCGCGTTGTCATGGTAGCCGGGGACCGGTTCATTAGAGCGGTCCTGCGGGTCAAAGATGAATACTGGCTCCGTGCCGTAGAGCTTGGTCATCGCGGGCAGGTCCAGACATTTGATCGATAATTCCTTCTTGCCTTCGAGCGGATGGTGAACCATCAGCATGTAAAAGAGCAAGACGGCGAGCGAGAAGAGGTCTGTCTGCGTGCTAGGCAAGGCGTCACCTCGGACTATTTCCGGGGCCATGAAACGCGGCGTCCCCAACACGCTGCTTTTCGCCTGCGCGTCGACGGCCACGTTATCATTATCCCCGATACGAATATCGCCCGTCGCCGGGTCGAAGAAGGCATTGCCGAAAGAGATGTCTCGGTAGCAAAAACCTTTTGAATGAAGCTGCAGGTAGCTGTGTGAAAGTTCAAGCCCGGCGGTGGCCAGGGAGCGGAAAGTAGGCTCGATGCGCCGCTTCATCAAATCCACTATGCCCTTAAAGCCCGGGGGGCGTAGCGGCATGACATAGCCGAAGCCGGGCACACCCGGAGCAAATAACATCTCTAAAGGCCAGAGGAATTTTTCGTTCGGCGGCCCGGTCTTTGTCAGCGTCTCTATGGAGGAGCGCAATTCGTTCGTGGCTATGTGCGGGAAGAACCATTTCACGGCGACTGGCTTGCCGCCCAGGTCCGCCCGGTAGACCTCACCCTGCCCGCCCGCTCCCAGGAATTGGCCCACCGTGCAATCCATGCCCGAAGCTTCGGCCCGCACCGTCTGGCCAGGTTCGAGAATCTGATTCATATTGCTTCCTCCCTAAACTTCATTCTTACTCTTAAACTTTGTTCCCGCTCTCGCGCACGTGACATCCGCGCTCTACAGCCCAAGGCCCGTTGGCGTTCCGGCTCAAGTCGCAATCCTCAACCGTCGCCTGACTGCCGCCGGTAACGCGGATGGCCTCCCAGTCGTTGCGGTTGATGTTGGAATGCCTGATCGCCGCTTCACTGCCCTGATCGATCCACACGCCTGCCGCGCTGTTTTCAAATGCTCGACAGTGTTCGATCAGTGCCCGACCTTTGTAATGCACCCAGATGCCCTGGTCTTGCCCTCCGCTGATGCTGCACCGGCGCACAAGCGGCATGCCGCCGATGCTGGCTTTCGACCGAGCGCCGCCCCGGTTTCTGATCGAAGGTGGATTGATTATATTCTGATCGTCAGAGATGTCTGCGAGTATGTCAGCGGCCATTTGCCTGGCCTCCTCCATTGTGTCGCCGCTGATGACCAGACCTGCTCCGGCGCAATCAAGAATCTCACACTCTTCAATAATCCCCGCCGCGTCATCCCATACCCAGACGCCGTAGACTCCTGCATCTCGCACGCGGCATCGCCTGATTTCAGGATTCACTCCCGGCCCGTGAATCGAAATGCATGCGTCTGCATCGCTGGTGATGATGCAGTCCTCAAGCGTAAGCTGGCCGGAGGTAATGTCTACGGCAAAGTATCTATTTCGCTCGCCACTGATAAAACTTTGAAGCGTCAGCCCCTTAACCTTGATCCGAGCTGCTCGCGTTACAAGGCAAGGGGAGCCAATCGATTCGACGATTACCTCTCCTGCAGGGCCGTCTGCGCTAATGCTTATGGGCCTGTCAATGACCAGGCTCTCTCTGTACAGGCCGGGCTTGACGAGGATGTGCGTCCCCGGCGCGGCGCTCCTGACAGCCTGGCTTATGCTCGCGTACTGAGCACCGCGCTGCTGAGAGACGATCAGAGTATTTACCGCGGAAGGTTTGACTTGAACCTTCTCGTTCGCCTGATGTTTCTCCCGCTTGACCTCCGTGAAAATCCTGCTGGCCATGTCGGCTGGGATGCCCAGCCGCTCCCTTATACGCTGGAGGTCAGCCTTTTCGTACTCGGTGGCAACATTGTCTGCAAAGACTATGCGCAGGGCTTGACGCAGCGTTTCTTCGGGCGGAGAAGTTACCAGACCTTTAGGCGTGGCTTGAATGAAAGGGTTATCGGGATCAAACGGACCTGCGACTTTAGTCGTTGTTAAAGGCGTTACGTGAGTAAGCCTCTCTTCTTCCAGTTCGGCAGTGGTAGTAACACCGAGCGCCAGCGCCCATGACTCTACGGCCCACTTTGACGCCGCTTCCGAAAAACCGAGGTTATCTTGCAAGCGTCTCGCGAGCCGCGCCATAAGAACCTTCGGGGGGAGCGCGGCTGAATCAGTGGTCAAGTCGAGGGCTACTCTCTCTTTCAATGCGGCTACGAGGACATTGATCTCGCGCTTGTACTGGCCGCAATAGTCGCGCAGTAGTGCCTCACATTTTCGTGGATCATCTACGACCGACCGACCGTGCTCGGTAATAATTCTGACGAGACTTTGTCGCACAGCTATATTCATGGCTTTTCGGCCTCGGCAGCAATCACCTGCGTTTCAACAGCCTGGTGCTCGGGCGACACAGACTCGCCTGCGGCTTCAGCTACAGCTTTATCGGTCGAAGCGCCAGTAGTATTCGACAAGGCGTCGGCACGGCAAATGATTGCGAGCGTCGTGTCGTCCCCGCTACCTGCGGTTGAGGCTTCCGTAAGCCAGCCTTCAAGGCTTTGATCGACTGCCACTATGCTCTCGGCTCTCAGGATTTCCAGCATGTCCTTTCCGACTTTTAAGAACGCTTCCTCGTTGACGAACGAATTGGCGTAGCCATCAGTCGAAAGTAAGATCAGCGCCGGCGGGTCGCCTACAAGCGACTGGAACCCGAACCGAAAATCGGGCCATGAGTTTTGTGAGCCGAGCGATGTCGTCTCATTTGCGAAGAGGCGCTCGTCATTCGGCAGGGGCCTTTTGACTTCACCCGAATCCGTTACAAGTAGAATGTCCCCATCTCCAAGTTGGAGATAGAGGATGAAGGACTCTTCTACTATCGTCATGACGATCGTGGCCCCGTATGCGCGAATGGGGTTTGTTGCTATAGACTCACGCGCAGCCGGCCCGTCTCTCTTTTCAAGCTCACCCAGTTCTTCGTCCGAGAGCGGGTTGGCCTCCACATGGCTTTTGACGGCCTCGGTCCAACGGCGAGCCATCTCTTGCGGCAGGCGCTCTTCGGCTGTGCGCTTGACGGTTGTTAGGTTCTTCAGATCGGGTTGACCGTCTAAGAATTCCTGGCCGAGCGCGAGGGCAGTCTTTATGGCGAGGCGAGACCCGATGTGGCTGCGAAAGTACTTAGCGCTCCCGTGCCCATCAGACACGGCTACGATTAGCCTCTGGCCTTCGCCTTGAACCTGTACCCAGCCAATCGCGTCCTGGTTGGGTAGCCCCGTACGTGCATGAGAAGCGCCACGCACACTCCTGCCTATGACCCACCACCTGGAATCTGCAATGCCCTCTATCATCATCTTACCTACCAGACGTCGGTTGGCTCTGTGCCAACATCTGCCGCGACAGGGGCGGCAGGGATGGGCACGTTCACGCCGGGCGAAGCGGAGTCTTTAGTCTGGCTGGCGGGGGATGATGCAGACTTTAATACGGCGGTTGACACCCACTTTATATGCTTCACGAGCGCCTCGGGGTTATTTGCCTGCAGAGGCTTTATCTCTGAATGTCCGATGAACATCTGTAGCACTTCGTCATCCGCATCCGAGCCGATTGATATGGCCACGCGAACTGCCTTCTTGCCCCAGGGCTGGTCCATGAGCGCTTTGAGACCACCCTGAAAATCATCCGTTGGCTGTCCGTCAGAAATCAGCACGAGGACGGGAGGCAAAGCCCTGTCGGTCATAGGCGGAATCTTCAGTTGTTCGGCCACCATTTGCAGCGCCTTGCCCATGTGAGTTTCGCCTTCGGCGCTCAGGTCCTGCCATTTGAAATCGGCGACCGCCGTAGGTTGGGAGATGTGCCATTGCGCCCCATTAGAGAACTTTATTGCGCGCACAAGCACCTGTGCGTTGGGGTTCTCGTCAGCAACCTTTTGCATGTGAGGGATAGCTTCTCTTATGGCGTTGTTTAAAGCTTGTATCTTCCCGTCAGTCGCCATAGAGCCGGAGCTGTCAGCTATCCAGATGAAGTGGAGCGGCCTGGTCGAAAGCTCGCCGCCCGGTCGTTTGCTCATTTTATATTCCTCTTATTCTATGTTCGTGTGAGCGTCCCTACGGCTTACAGGCAAGCGCAATGCCGCGCCGATATAGCAGGGTCTCTTTTTATGGAAGAATAAAACTGAGTAGGAAAGTTAAAAAGGTAAGGGTTTCGCGGCTGATCAGTCATCGGAGGCGAAAGATTCAGACATTAAAACGGTACGGAAGTGAGGAGAAGCGTATTTTTGTGTACAGAAAACCGGGCGACGAGTATAAGCCCCTGAACTGGCCTAAACAACCCGCCAGAGTATTCAGCGTGTCGTTTGAATACTCTTAAGAGCTGAGGCTAATTCTAGCTTCATTTTTGTTTCACTGAAAAAGTTCGCCCGGCTATGGATATAGTCCCGTCACGCCCGGATGGACCGGGGTTAGGTGAGACTGAAAAACTGACTGTTCCGCTTCCGATTCCCGCGACACCAGACGTGATTGTTATCCAATTTACGTTACTGCTCGCTTGCCAACCACAAGCTCCGCCTGTTGTAACTTCGATAATCCCGCCACCACCAGTTGCTGAGAATGAATTGAATGTTGGGGAGATTGCATACTGGCAGCTATCCGAAGATGTGCCGTTCTGGATAACAGTTACAGTTCTTCCGCCTATATTCAAACTGCCGGTGCGAGCACTAGAGGTGAAGTTCTCTCTAACTTCAAAGCTGATGGTGCTATTCCCGCTGCCGTCTCCCTCAGAGGTCAGAACAATCCAGCTATCATTGCTAGCCAAACCCCAATTGCATAGGCCGGACGCTGAAACATTCACGTCGCCAGTCCCGCCGCTAGATTGGAAGAAGATGCTGGACGGGGAACAAGCCGAAATGCAGCTCACCACAGCGTTAATCTGTGATGTGGTTACTTGCTTCGCCGTATCAAATGCCTTTGCCTCGAGTGTGTGCGGACCGTTTGCCAGGGATGAAGTGTCCCAAACAAACTGGTAAGGGAATGTCATGTCAGTAGATACTAGAGCGCCATTAACGTAGAACTCCACTCTCTGAACTCCTAAATCGTCTGTAGCCGTTGCGGAAACTGTGATGACTCCGTTAACTACTTGCTGATCGGCAAGGTTGTTGAAAGAGACAGCCGGAGGTTGATCATTCGCGACAGAAAAAAGACCCGTAGCAGTTGCTGAACGGCCATCGGGGTTAGTAACGGTCACGCTTCTCTGTCCGGGTGCGGCCATCGCGGGGACGCTGACCTGCATCAGTAGAGTAGACGAGCTAACGCGGTTCACCGACAATATATCGACTTCAGGTCCTAAGGAGACTTGCGCGCCACTGGCGAAGCTGTTTCCGTTTATGATGATTTGCCGTGAGTTGCCGGGAAACAAAGAGCCGGGCTGAACGCCTTTGATGACAGGCGCAGGCGCTCCAGCCGCGCAGCCGAACAGAGCCCCGTTGTAAGCTTGAGTCGTGACATTTCCATTCCAGATGTCGATAACCCTTGGTGTACTGGCATCGCTGAGTGTCAGGTTCTTAATCGAGAAAGGTCCACTGAATTGGCCGCAGAAACCTCCATTCATATCGAACTCAAGATCGACGGAATACGCTCTTATTGCCGTAGCTTCGAAATTACCGACCGCGTGGTCTATGAAGTAGCCCTGAGCATCCTCAAGGTCTGCCGACACAGTATAGGTTCCAGCGGCAGACACATGGACCACCACCGTTTCTCGAAGCAGGTCAAATACGTCGTCCTGGTCCGAGTCATAAACGCCATCGCTAAAGCTTCCTGTGAATTGGTGTATCGAGGAAATAACATCTACGCTCGCTTCTGCCCATCGCACGAAGGGCTGCCCATTGAAGACGCCTTGAGCGCCAAAAGTAATTGTGTATCGCCCAACGTTTGAGAGCGCGGGCGTGTCGCCTCCGAAAACGCCATCGCCTGCCGCGCCGTCCACGTGCATCCCGTCGTCAAAGAGGGTAATTGTGCCAATTACCGTACCTATTCCGTTTGCGACTTGAGCAGTCACTGTAGGCGAGCCGATGCTGGTCGCCTGACCGGACCATTGTCCTTGCAGATGCGCTGATTGGCCTTGAATAAGAGTCGGTTGAGTAGCAAAACCATCAAACGCGATGGGAGATTTCTCAGCAGCATTTGCTTTGAAGGTTGCGCCGGAAGTCCCTGCCACTGCTTTGAAGTTCCATTGGCCGCCAGCCGGATTACTTAATGCGAAAGTCTCTCCTAGCTCGTCATTGTTGTGCTGCCCTGCCGTAGGAGGAAGCGAGTCAAAGTCTATTACTTGCCCGGAAGGGTCAATCAATGAAAAAGCTACTGAGCCTTCAGACACAAACGCGTCGACCACCAAGAGGTCAGTCGGTCCAACGGTGAAGGGCACCATCTGCGTTTCATTTGCCGTTAGCGTTTTCACCTGCGAAGCCACAATCTGCAAGGTCACAGATAGTTCCTGCGTTTCAGCCGGCTCAAAGGGAATTATCTTCGCTGATGCAGAGGAGGGCTCACAAATGAATCCGGTCAAGCTACAGATATCGGGCAAAATACTCCCTGCGAAAAACAACTGGCGCGACTCAGAGCTTCCCAACTGTGCATGACTAAAGCGAGCAAGATATCTTTCTCCTATAGTCATCACGTGCCGGTTTTTTGTACATGACCAGCGCCCACCGTTAAAGCTGCAATCGGCCTGGTCAATATTAAACGCGGATTCTATCGGCACCACACCGTCGCTGGTCGTATCAAAGCCCCATCCATCATCTCCCGCATATGCTCTTACTTCCTTGCCGCCAAAAGTGGGATACCATCCATCACCATTGAACAGACCCTGAATTGAGCGCTCCGATAAGAAGGTTAGTGACCCGAACGCTTTATCAGTGCCGTTGTTGGGTGTCCCGAGTATGTAAAGTTTCTTCAGTGATCTAACGAGGGAAGATTCTTTGTGTTCTCCGCTGGTTAATGCCCTGCCGACTAAACCTCCCATGCTATGCGCAATGTAAAACCATGGCGGATAATTGCCATCAGGGCTGGCAATCATGCTATTCAAGTTGGATTCAATTTGATTTTTGACCTCGGTGGCCCTTTGGGCAAAGGTGTAGGCGTTGTCAAAATGGTAATTAGGCGTAAAGGTTATAAACCCGCTAGCCCTGGCGTAGTTATCCCAACGGTTAGTTGCATCTCCATTCTCGTACCACTTGTCATAGCAAGATAATATCCCGTGTGCCATAACGAGAGGTGGAGGAAACTTAATATCGAGCTGCGGGGTGCTTTGCGGTGATACATTATTTATGGATCGCCGGGACATTTTATTAAAACTTCCTCCCGCGCACCCAAATAGTTGAAAGGGTCCAGGATCAATCAAGTTGTCTTCACTTACGATGTCGTTGTACGTTAGCACAACGCTCAAATCATAATTGGTCCCCTGTGGGAGATTAGAGAATGAATAACGAGAGCCTTGCATGTTGGCGATATGCAAGTTGCCGCCGCCGGTTGGTCTGGCAAAAACATTAAGGCTAACGATTCCAGGGCCGTTTAATTCCCATGTCGCCGACCCATCTTTTATGCCAATATTGCCGTAAAGAGATGTCGTTTGTGGGACAAAATGGGCAGCTATGTTTTTGTTTCTGTTCATCGTAAGAAGAACTGGATTTGACGGGAAGGAAATACCATCAATAGACCATCCGTTAAACGTAAACCCCGGATCGGCTGATGCAGTGAGCATGACCGAGCTGCCGCGATTGTGGCAAGAGCCTGATGGATTACCAGAGATGCTTCCACCACCCGTTGGGACTGATGTTGTCAGGCAATACTGTGCAGGCGGGCTGATGGCGATGCTACCAGTCCTGACACAGGGGGTTGTGCCTGGAAGATTCGTCGTCAAGGTCCAGGAATAAGTCCCTGCGGCAGCATAAGTGTGCGTTGAGTTTTGCTGCGAAGAGTGCGCGGTCCCATCACCAAAGTTCCAATCGTACGTTATCGTTCCACCACATTCAATCGGAGTAGCTGATCCCGCAAAAGATATTGGAGCGCCAATTGTTCCGGTTGTGGCTGCTGACGCGGTGCAACTGAGAGAGCAAGGGTCTGGGATGGTATTAATTGACAAGACCCATCCTCCGCTGATGCTTCCAATATCGCCTATCGCGTCATCAACCACGAATAAACTCCAGGTGCCGTTCGCGTTCACGCCGTTGAACGCCGACAGCGTCGCGCTGTATGGGCCAGCCGGGGCAGGGGCCGGAAACCCGCTATTTATTCCTTGATTATAGTAGGTCGGCCTAAACGTGCCGCTGGTAAGTCCACCCGCATCCGGCAGGGGGCTTCCTGCAGCATCATCGAATGTAAGGTTCACGTTCACGGCATCAGTGCCGCCACCGGCGTCGCCCATCAGAGTTACCTTTTGTCCGCCAGGCGATACCAACAAGACTTCAATGTCGTCGGGGAAGGTGTGGGTGATGCCGACGAGCCTAACTGTTACCTTAATTATGGAATGGTGACCCGTAACATTAATTGTCGAAGGATATGGTGTGTTGGGCGAGGGGAAAGGAGCTGTGTTATTAAACGTAATCACAGCGGGATTGGAAAACGTCGCGCTCAACTGATTATTCACATCCGCTGGCGGTTTCTCATTCTGGGCCTTTGCTACCGAGTTGATGAGGACCGGAAATAAAGGATAACCGATTAAGACAACGGCGAGAGTTATAAAGAAAACAAGACTTCCAGAGCTTAACAGGCTGAATCCATTGCTCAATTTACCATAGCATTGTCTTCTCATATGACCTCTCCTTAATTCCTGACTTCAATGAATGTCAGCGGGTCATGTAGGAAACAATACAGTTTTATAAGATCCGGTTACTGGTTCATATTATGATGCTTGTTGAATTAATCGTGTTTCGCTAAATAGTGTTATGACTTTCGTCCGAAACCTGAGAGGTAGAGCGGGTGTTAGCTAAGAAGTGGCTGTTTTAGTCCCGCTGCAACAGGACACCTACCAAGTATGCTTCCTACCGGTGCTTATCCTATTTGTAGGGGATTATCAAGTCAAGCAGAAATAGATTAAGACAGCTTTTAGTCCACCATATTAGTTTCTTGTATCATCTACGGTTCTTTCTGACGGAGAAGCTCCACTGTAAAGGTAAATCCTCGTAATTAAACTTAATGCTTGTTAAGAGACCATATCGGATTGTATGTGAATAGAGATAGAAAACCGAGCGACGAGTATAAGCCCCTAAACTCGCCTAAACAACCCGGCAGGGTATTCAGCGTGACATTCGAATGTTCATGGCTGTGTAGGCCGGTACGCGGCCAGCGCTAGATTCCTTTTTGTTTCACAGAGAAAGTCTTTCCAGCTATGGTTATTGTGCCATTTCTTCCGACGCCGGTGCTATTGGAAGACACTGAGTAAGATACCGCTCCGTCACCGAGACCAATGGCAGCAGAGGTAATAGTTATCCAGTTGACATCCGCAGTTGCTCCCCACGCACAACCTGCTCCAGCCGTCACGCTAATGCTTCCCGTGCCGCCGCTTGCGGAGAATGAGTTAAGAGTCGGTGAGATTGAGTAAGTGCAACTTCCGGACCCGCCCTCTTGAGTCACCGTGAAAATATGTCCTCCTACGGTCAGTGTCCCCGTGCGTGCGCTCCCCGTAGAATTATCTCTCACTACATATGTGACAATGCCACTACCAGCGCCACTTTCTTCCGAAGTCACCGTTAGCCAAGACACATTGCTGGTCGCCACCCAGGTACAGTTCCCACCTGCTGATACTTCTATGCTTCCTTCTCCGCCCCTCGCCGGGAATAACCTGCCCGTGCCGGAGAGCGAAAAAGGGCTCACAACTACTTCTGTTGAGACGGGCGGGAATGTGTGGCCTTCAACGGTCACTTCGACAGCGTAAGTACCCGATGCCAATGCAGTCACCGCTTCAATTGAAGGATTCTGAAGATTAGATGTAAAGCCATTCGGCCCTGTCCAATTATATGTAGCACCAGGCACGTTCGTGGCAATAAGATTCAACGTAGACCCAGCACATATAGGGCTATTGCTGCCAGTTACGGGGGGGTCTATAAACCGATGAAGATAACTGAACGCGTCTGTTTGTGTAGCGCTTCCGCCCTTTGAAGGGTTATTTACTGTTATGCTAACAGTGCCAACGGCATGAGCCGGTGTAGCAGCGATAATCTTTGTGCTGTTAATGAAAGTAATACTAGGCGCCGGTAGACCGCCGAAGCTTACTGTGGCTCCATTTTGAAACCCACTGCCATAAATAATAACTTTATCTCCGCCACGGCTGTCTCCCTGTGACGGGCTAACAAACAGAATCGCGATTCCTGCTACGTCGTCTCCACCAATCGAAGGATTACGATCGTTAAGCACTTCTGAGCCGTCTTGTTCTCCGCCGCCATCTGTATCGGCTACGTTCGGATTTGTGTCATTGAGATATTCATCTAAATTGGAAAGAAGATCGCTGTCAGGATCAAGGTAAGCGTCCGAGTCACTATCAGGGTTGAGACCTTTACTTGTCTCCCAAGCATCCGGTATCCCGTCGCCATCCGTGTCGGTGAGCTTCCTGACGCTTCCGCCATAAAGCGCATTGGAAAACTCTCCATTTCTTACTCTCGCATAAACGTAATAGACACCATCAGGCAATGAATTCATATTCCAGGTATAGCTCATATCTCCATTCGTAGCGTCGATGCCCATTAGTATCGGTGTCCCTTCAAAGCCGCTGCCGGTTGTATCGTAGTAGAGGTCTATGGTTGTAGCGCCATTGCCGTCTTTGATATTCCAGTTTAAATCGAAATTTCCACCTCGGGTGACCTGTTCGAGAACTGGGGATTTCCATATAAAAGTTGTGGCCTCATCTCGCTCGAAAGACAACCAACTCCAATAAGGACCACTTGTGATGGCTGTCTCAACAGGTCGTCCACTCATTCGCACACCATTGGCATCAGCTACAGTCACCCTTAAATTCTTAATAGTGAAGGGACCACTCTTACCACCCCGATAAATATCTTTTCCTGGGAAATCGAGGCTAATATTTATACTCCCACCGTTCAGCGCATTTGCCGTAGAATTGGCGCTAGATACTATAGTGCCGTCACTCGCAGAAAGCTGGCCCAAAACCGTGTAGCTGCCTGCCCGAGGAACGTTGATAGGAAAGCCCCAACTAATAGAGTCAAAACGGCCATTGTTGTCAACGTCTGGAGCCGATTCCACGAAGTCGCCGCTGATTGTCGTCTCTGGGACGCCAACTGATATGCCATCTATCTGTTGGCGCTGAAAAGAGCCTGAGCCAGATGTGCCGGAAGCGGTAACTGACAGGAAAAAGCTACCCGTGGTGTTTAAGCTCTGGTTACCTCCATAAACTCCATCACCACTAGCTCCATCATCGTGAGCGCCATCATCAAAAAGAGGGAAGGTAGTTGCGCCTCCGCCGCTATTAGGAACGAGGCTGGCGTTAACATTGAGTCCCGTCATAGGCAAAGTATCATTCTTCAACGTTGCTTTTATTTTTAGAGCTTCGCCCGAAAGATAGTTCAACTCTGGCAGATCCACCTTCATACTTACAGGAGAATGGATTTCGATGCTGGCATTCCAGGAAGCTCCAGCGGATGGGAGATTGGGACCCCCTCCAGAATCAGGAGCATTAATATTGAGAGACCAGTTTCCTTGCGGAGGATTGTGGATAAGAAAAGTCTGTATGATTCCAGTGGCGTTCTGTATTACCTCATACTTACTGCTCAAGCCATTGACTGTTGATGCAGTATATAAAATCCCACCTGGACCATTTAGGGTTAGATTTGGATTTACATTGTTGCTGACGAGGCTGACAGCTAAATCTTTCCCCGTTTCAGTAACAAAGTTCACTACCGCATTCGGCGCGGGAACACTCAGGGTGCCTGACTCCATTTTCACTCTTTGAGAAGGGTAGAGAGGCGGCAGTTGAGGATTTGCAAAGGTTGGAGAGGAAGCAAGATGTTTAGAAACGCAGCTACTGCCGGGAGAGACACCTAGTTCGTCCTCAAGAATGGGATTTATAAACTGGCAGTAAAAAGCGTTCCACACAGGTTCTTCTTCGAGGATTGCAGAATGTACGGTCCATAGGGGGTTAATTCTAACCCTTTTTTTATAAGTGCCTTTAAGGAAAACATTATTAGCTATGCTTGAAACACCCCATTGACTCGTTACATCCACTGCGCCATCATCTCTCAGTTTTTCACCAAACAGCGACAGTCCTTGACTCGCTATGGCATAAATATTGGTTCGTGGGCTCTTCTCTGCTAAGGAGCTACCATTGATTATCTCAGCTGCCTCTGGCGTTAAAACATATTTGATAGCCTTGTCTAAATCTCCATGATTCTTACCGGCGAGCCATCGCAAAAATGCACTGGAAGAACCTTTGTGAGGCGTGTCTAGAGTAAGTATCGCCTTAACTTTTCCCCCACGATACTTGGCTGTATAGGCTCTTGAAATTAGCCCCCCCATACTATGGCCAATTAAAATATAGTTTTCTGCATTCCTTACGGCAGCGTTTGTTTCTATATATAACTCCAATGCTTTCAGATTCTCTTCAATGGTTCCCCAACTGTCTAAAGTGTCCACGACAAACACCTGGGCGCTTGGCAAAGGAAAATCATTTTGAATCTGATTGATTGAAAATTGTTTCCAATGCTCAGGGTGTGACCCTCGTGAATTTCGGTCATAACCGTGCAGCAACAGTATCGCTGTAGGAAGAGCACTCACACTTACCCGGTAACCGTTATGTAAACTTCCCCATCCTTCAATATTTCGGCCCCGTACAAAGATGTTATGAAACCCTGGCGATAGGGTACTAGTAAGAATCGTTGCAGAAGCAATCCGATTCCCACTAAGTAATGTCATCGGGGAACAGTTTCCAGGGGAAGGGGGATTATCAAGATTGGGATCAATACAATATTCTGCTTGTGTCACATTCACTGGGAACCTGGCGGCGACAGTGATGGTTGATGCTCCTTGGGTAGGGTTAGGCGTCACTTTTATCTCCGTCACCTCTGGCGGAGAGCCAACCACATTAACTGTTAAGGTTCTCGTTCCGCACCATTGATCAGTTAAGCGAATCACATCCTGTCCGATGTTATTTCCAGAAACATAGCTGGTCGTCGGACCAGGGCCGCTGGCAACAGAACCGCCGGAGTTATTGGTTAACAAACTCCAGGTATAATTCGAGCTTCCACCGGAGCCGCGAATGGTTGTGTTGTGGCCTCTAGCGATCGTCAGCGCAACGGGATGGATAGCTAGCGAGGAACTATTGCAATTCAGGGCTACTGCCTGCACTACTATTGTGTCGGAGTCAGACAGACTCCCGGCGGATACTGCCAACTGAATTGTGTAAAAGCCCTCCCTGTCAGGAGTGAAGGTGGGCGATATGGTATTGGGGTTCGAAAGCGTTGATAGCGACCCGTTCGGCTTGAAAGCGATTGTCCAAGCGTAGGTCGGCGGAGACGGTGCGGCAGACCCGGAACCGTCTAACGTAACCGACGTTCCCACACGCGTTGCCTGGTCAGGCCCCGCGTTGGCTTGCGGGGTGTTGCTGCAGTTGTTCAGCAGAATCGAGACGTTGTTGCTATTAACGTTCGCCGTTGCCAGATCGAGCTTGCCATCGCCATTGAAATCGCTCACCGCGACTGAGAATGTACCGTTGCTCGCGACGAAATCGGTCTTTGCTCCAAAGCTGCCCGTGCCTGTCCCCAGCAGAATCGAGACGGTGTTGATAAGAAGACCCGCTGACACCGCCAGATCGAGCTTGCTATCGCCATTGAAATCGCCCACCGCCACTGAGGTTGGAGCGTTGCCCGTGAAGAAGTCGGTCTTCGTTCCAAAGCTGCCCATGCCTATGCCCAGCAGAATCGAGACAGTGCCGGCACCACCACCAGCAGAGGTCGTAACCGCCAGATCGAGCTTGCTATCGCCATTGAAATCGCCCACCGCCACTGAGGATTGACCGCTGCCCGTGAAGAAGTCGGTCTTCGCCCCAAAGCTGCCCGTGCCTGTGCCCAGCAGAATCGAGACGCTGTTGCTGCCTAGGTTCGCCACAGCCAGATCGAGCTTGCTATCGCCATTGAAATCGCTCACCGCCACTGAGTTTGGACCGTTGCTCGTGAAGAAGTCGGTCTTCGCCCCAAAGCTGCCCGTGCCTGTGCCCAGCAGAATCGAGACGCTGTTGCTATTACGGTTCGCCGTTGCCAGATCGAGCTTGCTATCGCCATTGAAATCGCCCACCGCCACTGAGGATGGACCGTTGCCCGTGACGAAATCGGTCTTCGCCCCAAAGCTGCCCGTGCCTGTGCCCAGCAGAATCGAGACGGTGGCATCGTTAAAGTTCGCCACGGCCAAATCGAGGTTGCCATCGTTATTGAAATCGCCCACCGCCACTGAGAATGGAAAGTTGCCCGTGACGAAATCGGTCTTCGCCCCAAAGCTGCCCGTGCCTGTGCCCAGCAGAATCGAGACGCTGTTGCTACTAATTTTCGCCACAGCCAGGTCGAGGTTGCCATCGTTATTGAAATCGCCCACCGCCACTGAGATTGGATTGAAGCCCGTAACGAAGTCGGTCTTGGGGCAAAACACTCCGGAGGAGACAATTGGTGTGGGAAGTTTCGTTAAGAATAGATCACCATCACTATTTGGATTAGTATCGAAAGCCCCCGCAGTAGTCGGAAAGTCTGTAGAAATGGTGTACCCTGTAGTATAAGCATTGCCCGAGCCGTCTATGGCTATCCCCTTAGCCGTGTCAGAACCAGAGCCGCCGAAATCTGTAAGTGAAAAGGCTAATTCAGATTTAGTGTTTTCAGTGGGTGAAGATACGTTGGAGGAAAAGTTGTTTGAATAAGAATAACTGACAGGCGCGGGCTTTTGTTCCTCTATATTATGAAGGCTAACTACGGCCATGAATCCGATAAGAATAATTAAAACAAATCCTATCGAAATTATTCTTAAGGGTCGTTTTGCTCGATTTATTCTTCTCATAATAAAAATCCATCTAATTTCTCAAATAGCTTAGAGTATGCTTAAAGGCTTCAAGTATAGACACTAATCTACTTTCTGTTTCGAATGCAGATTACTTAGGGTCCCTTTTAAATTGGACATAAGCCTACTCAGGAAAATGCTGTTTATTCTTTTAACCAACTAATTGGATGGCTCGATTCAGGCACGTGGGATATATCACATTTAGTATGTCATTACAAGAGAGGTAAAAGAACGTAATCATTTCACGGAAGGTGGTTGAAAGAAAAGTTGCCGCTACAAACAGAAAACCGGGCGACGAGTATAAGCCCCCTACCTCGTCGCCCGGTGATCGTGAAATCAACCGAAGATGCCCCGATTGATCTCAAATTCGCCCGCCTTAAGCGAGCGAACCTGGATTGCCTGAACCGTCATTAGAACGGCCAGGGGAAACGATTGTTGTTCCTGTTATTACGATACCCGTCGTTGTAGCCCTGACGGAAGGCATCGCGATACGCGTTGCGGTACGCCTCGCGGTTGCCATACTCGGAGCGATAGCCTCTCGAAGCGTCACGGTAATCGCTCGAATTGTCGGCATCGAAACGGCGGTTGCGCGACCGGTCCTCTTGACCGTGGCGCACGCCATCGCGATAACCGTTCTGCTGCGCTATCCGGTAGATGTCATTTCGGTTATTGTTCCGGTCGTCCCATCTACCATCTCCTCTATCTCTATCTCTATCTCTATCTCCCCACCAACCGTTGTCATCGCTTTCGCCGTAAACATCGACCATTCGCGCGCCAAGCAACCGCTCTACGTCTTGGCGGTCATAACGCCGCGCCCGCCCGGAAGCGCCATCTTTGAAACCGGCTTCTGCGCCGCGTCGGTAGCTATCGCGGTAGGTGTTGATATCGCCCATCCACGGCCTGTAGCCGTTGTCCGAGTTACGATAAGCTCGCGAGCTTCTGTAATCCATTCGGTTGCCTGCATCGCGGCCTTCCGTATATGCATTGTGGTAGCCTAGCACGGAGGCGTATTGCCTTTCGTGGTCTCTGCTCCAACGGACACGGTTATCTTCATAACGATCATAATCTCGGTACTGCGCCTGAGCCGTTTCGCTCGCGGCTATGGTGATACCTATCATCATAGCGAGCATCAGGGCAGCACCGCTTATCTTTCTCCTTAATTCATTCGTCATCTTCTTCGTCCTCCTATACCCTCTGACAGAGTTCAGTATGATTGCTCTGCACTCATTATGATTACAATCGGTATGCCAAAGGTGGCCCGCCGTCAGATGGGGAAAAAACGCGATAAATGAGCATTTACGGGAGGCGCTTTGAATCGCTTGAGGACAGATGGAACTATTTAGAACACCAATTGCGAATCGATTTCAACGTTTTGGGATAGTGGCGGGAATAGACGATTATTCGACGACGGCCAGCACCTGATTGGCGTTAACGGTTGCGCCCTCGCTGGCTCGGACCTCGACAACTCGCCCGGTCTTTGGTGATTTGATTTCGTTCTGCATCTTCATCGCCTCGACGACGACTATGCCCTGGCCCGCCTTCACCTCATCACCCGGTTCGACCAGCACGCGCACGACCTTGCCGGGCATGGGCGCGACCAACTGCTGACGCCCCTCATCGCCGTGCTCGGCGCTCACCCGGCGGTGCTTGCGATCAATTATGTTCGCCGTGAATGCGCGGTTGCCTATCTCAACCCGCAACGATTGGGGCTCGACCGCCCAGACTGAGGCTTCGAATATGCGGGCGCCATCGAATATAAGGTAGACGCCCTCGCCGGGCCGCAGGACTTCAAGGTCATAGGCGCGCTGGTCGATTTTAGCCGTGACGCGCCCGTCGTGCTCCTCAAGCTCGACAGTCATCCTTCGGCCATCAATCTCAGCTTCGTATTTCATACCTTCTCTAAGTCCTGAGTGCTGAGTCCTGAGTAAAAACATAAAAGCACCGTTTCTGTTTTCTCACTCAGCACTCAGGACTTTCTCTGCGCCAATCGCCCGTGGAGCTTCCAGCGGCTCTCTGTCGACAGCGGGCTTGCTGCGACTCTCTTGCCCGCGCTTTCTTTCGCGTGCAAGACAGCCGCGATCGCGGCAATCTCTCTGAGCGTCTCGTCCGCCTCATCAATCGAGCTTCGAGCATCGGCCTGCCGGCTCAAGAAGCGGTCTATGAAACCGGTGTCGAACTGGCCGCGCCGGAACTCTTCGTCTTCGACCACCGCGCGAAAGAATGGCAGCGACGTTCGAATGCCTTCGACCCGGTATTCCGCGAGCACGCGCGCCAGCCGCGTGATAGCCGCTTCCCGCGTCTCCGCCCAGACGCAGAGTTTTGCAAGCAGCGGGTCGTAATGGATAGGCACTTCCCAGCCTTCGTAGCTGCCGCCGTCATATCGGACGCCCGGCCCTGCGGGCACAACCATGCGCGTTATGCGGCCGGGGCTCGGCATAAAGTTATTCTCGGGGTCTTCGGCGTAGATGCGGCACTCGATTGCCGCGCCCCGCATCACCACGTCCGTTTGCGAAAAGCTGAGCGGATTGCCTGCGGCAACTCTTATCTGCTCGTGAACCAGGTCGCGCCCCACGACCATCTCAGTGACGGGGTGCTCGACCTGTAACCGCGTGTTCATCTCGAGGAAGTAAAAATTCTTATCCGCGTCTACGAGAAACTCAATCGTGCCGGCGTTGACGTACCCGGCCCGTCGCGCTATGGCCACGGCCGCTTCGCCCATCAGACTGCGCAATGCCGGGTCCACGACGGGCGAGGGGCACTCCTCAAGCACTTTCTGATGCCGGCGTTGGAGCGAGCATTCGCGCTCGCCGAGGTAGACCATCTGGCCGTGTGTGTCGCCGATCAATTGTATCTCGATGTGGCGCGGGCGCTCGATGTACTTCTCCATGTAAAGCGCCGCGTCCTTAAAGCTCGAAACGGCTTCGGCCTGCGCGAGATCGAACGCGCTCGCGAGTTCGTCGGCGGAGCGGACTACTCTCATGCCCTTCCCGCCGCCGCCAGCCGCTGCCTTCAGCATGACGGGGTAGCCTATGGATTGCGCAGTGGTCGCAGCGTCTTCGATCGATTGAAGCGCGGAAGTAGTCCCAGGCACTATGGGCGCGCCGGCCTCTTCAGCCGCGAGTCGCGCGCTGGTCTTCGATCCCATTATCTTCATCGCTGCGGCAGGCGGGCCGACGAGGATTAACCCCGCGCGCTCAACCGCTTCGGCGAACTCCGCGTTTTCTGAAAGGAACCCGTAGCCCGGGTGAATTGCTTCGGCCCCCGAGCGGCGGGCCGCCTCGATGATCTTTTCTATGTTGAGGTAGCTTTCGGTCGAAGGCGATGGGCCGATGTGTATGGCTTCGTCGGCGACTCGGACGTGGAGCGAGGCGCGGTCCGCATCGGAGTAGACGGCGACGGGCTTGATGCCCATCTCGCGGCAGGCGCGCGCGACGCGCACGGCTATCTCCCCGCGATTGGCTATGAGCAGCTTCTTAAACATAAGGCAAAAGGCAAAAGGCAAGAGGCAAAAGTGCGGAGTTAGCAGGTTGAATATCGGTGCTTGCGCAATCGAAGTGCATCACAAAGAAAGTTTTGATTCGATGCCGCGTTTTACTTTTGCCTTTTGCCTTTTGCTTCTTGCCTTTTGCCTTCCACGATCACAAGGGGTTGTTTCTTGATTTCGGCATTGGTAAAGAATATGCCGTCGCGCATGATGATGTCGTCGTCCGTGCCTTCGATTTCGTCAGCGCCAGCCGAGCGCAGCTCGAAGTTCGGGAAAGATATGCCGCTCACGCCCGATGAGGGCAAGGACGCTACCGCCCCGCCGTAGCCCTGGTACTTGATGCCGTTCTCCCAGTAGTCTATGGGCATCCGCACGTCTATGGCCTTCGCATAGTCCTGCGGCGTAGATGGGTATGAGCCGTATTTGCGTTTGTAGGCTTCGAGCTTGCCCGCCACGCGGTAGAACTCCGCGCGCGTGTGTGCTTCGCGCTTAGCCTGGCGGTCTTCTAAGAACGTGGGGACGTAGGCGAGCGTGTAGCCTGCGGCAACCGCGCCCGCGCCCAGCGTTACGATCAGCGTAGCCGCAGCCGTGCGATAGCCCCCGAAACCTTCAGGCTCGCGACGGGCGAGTCTCATCGCGCGCCGCGACGCCCAGACAACCAGAAGACCTGCAAGCGCGAGCCACTTCGTGATTATGAGCGCCGAGGCGACGACCGCCGCCAAAAGCCCTATCGCAACCATCACGGGGCCGAGGCGCTGCACTTTGAATGGCGGCTCGCCGAGAGGCTCGCCGACAAAGCGCGCGCCGCAACGACACTGCTGCGCGCCGAGTGGTATGTCCTTACCACAGCATGGGCATAGCATTATAAAGTCGCTCCTATCGCTTGATTGCTAGCAGCGGTTTTTGAATTCAATGAACTTCCCTCTCTCTTTCACTCCGCGCGTCCCGCCAACGGGTATCCCGAACCTAAATCTGAAATCGACTGCTTTTCGTTGCCCTGCGTGTTTTCGCGTTTCACTCGCGCCGCTTCGACCGCCGCCCTGTCGTTCTGCTTCAACTCGCGCCACGTGTGATAAATCCTGTGTATCACAGTCCAGTGCGACAGCACCGTCAGCACCCACAAGATGTGCGGCATCTTGTAGAGAAAAGGATTCGATGGCGGGCCTATCTGCGTGAGCGACCCGATTATCAAGAGCACCAACCGCTCGGGGCGTTCGAGGAAGCCCACCTTGCAGGCTATGTTGAGCGACTCGGCGCGCGCGCGCGAGTAGCTCACAAGCACGCTTCCTACCAGAGCAAGCCCCGTCAGCGCGACCAATAGCGTCGAGTGCTGCAAGGTCGTGCGCGCGTAGAAAAACATTATCCCGACATAGACTATTATGTCCGAGTAACGGTCGAGGACCGAATCAAAGAACGCCCCGAAGCGCGTCACGCGCCCGCGAAGCCGCGCCACCTTGCCGTCCAACATGTCGGCAAGCGCCGCGAGGATCAGCAGCAACCCAGCCGCGAAAAAATGGCCGTACGCGTAGAGCACGCCGCAGCCGATGTTTATCAACAGCCCGATGAAAGTGAGCGCGTTCGGGTTTATACGGCTGCGCGCCAGCGCGCGCACAATCCAGCTTATAATACCCTTCAGCCCCGTCCCGATGGCATCGCTTATCATTGCCGGCCTCCAGCTCTCGGCCCCATACACGCCACCGAGGCGCTAATATCGCAAACGCCCCGGTCATTGTCAAGCTATTCAGATGACAGATGTTAGAGTTTAGATGTCAGTCGCGACCACAGAATTACGGGCTGACATCTGACCGACTGTCTACTCGGAGTCGTGGATGGTTGTCAGCTTGATGATCTCGAACCGGCGCTTGCCTGCCGGGGTGACAATCTCAATCTCGTCGCCCTCGCTGCGCCCCATCAAGCCTCGGCCAATGGGCGAGGTCGTAGAGATCTTTCCATTAGCTATCTCGGCATCCTCGGCCATGACCAGTTTGTAGGTCAACTCTTCGCCGCCATCCACGTCGTAGAGGACGACCGTCGAGCCGTAAGCCACGCGGTCCGTGGGCAGCCGCGACGTGTCTATCATCGCCAGGTCGCCGAGCCGCTTGCGCAAGTTGGCTATGCGCGCGCGCACATAATCCTGGCGGTTGCGGGCCGCCTCGTACTCGGCGTTTTCAGACAGATCGCCCATGGCGACGGCTTTCTTCAGCTCCTGCGGTATCTCCGTCCTCAGCTCGGCTTCGAGCTGGCGAAGCTCTTCTTGGATCTTCTGTTTGATTTCTTCTGACATATATCAATTTCCGGCAATAAGTTTACCGGGCTGCCCCCGAAAAATAAAGATAATTGACGCTTTCGGGTTAAGGCATTAGAATCTCGTGTGCAGGCGCAGTAAAGCTACCGCAGCTTAAATACCGACCTCCCCCGCGACTAAAGATTATCATGCAAGCAACCGGAGAAAACAGAATCCGAGAAATCTTCGACGAAGTCGCGCGCGGCTCAAGGCTCGACCGCGTGCTTGGACTGATCGCCGATCAGGTGGCGGCCGATCTGGGCGCGCCGACCTGCAAGATATGGGTCGTCAAGCGCGGCGACATCTGCGAGCGTTGCCCGCTCGCCTCAGTCTGCACCAACCGGCAGATGTGTCTTCACCTCGCCGCAGCAAGCGGCGCGGCTATCGACAAGGAGTACCCGCGAATACCGCTCGCGACGCTCAACGCTTCTTTGATCGCGCGCGGGGGCGTCTCGGATTTCAGCGACGCCAGCGGAGCCGGGGAGAGGCTTTTCGGCTTACAGCACGGGGCGGCCGCCGACAGCCGCGACTCTTACGCGCTCTACCCGCTGCGCGGCGCGTCGGGCACAGTTGGGTTGATAGGCGTATTCAACCACCGCCCCATCGAGCCAGCGGATATGCACGCGCTCGCAGCCATTGCGCCCGCGGCCGTGGCCGCCATTCGCGTGGCCGAGCTTCAGGCCCGTTGCGACACGCTCAGAACCTACCTGGATAAAGAGACTGCGCAATTACAATCGCTCGAATCGTCCGCGCGCGAGCGCGAGGCGGAACTCGAAGACGCGGTCGCGCAGCTCACGCACCAGGTCGCGCAGCTACAGGTGGAGCGCGAGCCGTTGCTGCGCGAAAACATAGAGGCGAGCCGCCGCATCACTGAGCTGGAACAACAGGCCAGCGAGCTGAACGAGCGCGAGCAACGACTGCTCGCCATGCAGCAAGAGAATAATCGCGCCTATTCAGAAGTCGCCGCTCAATTTGAGACGGAACGGAACCGGCTCGAAACCGAGATAGAGACTCTCAAAATGCGCGCCGCAGCCTTCGAGCATACGATCGCCGAGATCAACGCGCTGCGCGAGGGGCTCGAAAGCGAAGCGGCCGAGCGGAGCCGCGAACGAGATCACCTGAAAACCGAGCTTGAAACCGAGCGGGCCGCGCTCGCCGTAGCCCGCTCGTCCGCGCCTCTGCTCGAAGAGCGAGTAGCGCTCCTCGAAGAAGCCAACCGTGGGCTTGTCGAGCACAACACAGCCTTAAGCGAAACCGTAGACGACCTCCAGCGCTCGCTTCGCATCGCCGAAGACGCGCGCGCGCGCCTGGAGCAATCTCGTGCGGGCGTAGAAGAGCGCCTCGAAGAGGCCGACGAAGAGTTGCACCACCTCCGACTCGATAACAGCCGCGTCGCGGGCGAAAACGAACAACTGGTCATAGAGGTCGAACGGCTGCGCGGCGAAAAAGAGAGCTTCGCCCGCCAGGTCGAAGAGTTGAACGAAGAGCGAGACCAGCTCGGCAAACAACTGACCGAAGCCCGCGCTATGGGCGAAGAGTTGCAAACAGAAGTCGCGCGATTGAACGAAGCGGGCATTCACATGTCGCACGCGCGGACGGATGCCGAGGCGCGCGTCACACAGCTCCATCAGGATAACGCCGCGCTCACCAACGCGAACCTCAAGCTCACAGAAGATAATGCCGCTCTTGCCGATGCAAACTTGCAACTCGAAGAAGCCGCCGGCCAATTCCAGTCGCTCACATCAAGGCTCGAAGAGAGCGCGGCCCGGCTGCGCGACCGAGCGGAAGCCGCCGAGCTTGCGCGCACGGAGCTTGAGCAGCGCACGCGGACTATGACCGAGCAGAACCGCCGGCTCAACACAGAGGGTCAGGCCAAGGCACGTTTTCTGGCAAACATGTCGCACGAGCTTCGCACGCCTATGAACGCCATCATAGGGTTCACGTCCCTGCTCTTGGACGACCGCACGCTCCAGCTCTCCGACCGCCACCGCCGCAGCCTTGAGCGCGTGTCGCGCAACGCGCGAGACCTGCTTGAGCTGATAAACAACGTGCTCGACCTTTCCAAGATCGAAGCCGGACACATGGATGTCTACTCGGAGCCTGCGGAGGCTCGCGACCTGATAGAGCGCGCCGTCGGCGTGGTCGAGCCTCTCAAGGAGGGCCGCGCCATCAAGCTCCGCCTTGAGGTAGAAGACGATCTGCCTTTGCTTCGGACCGATAGAACGAAGCTTCAGCAAGTGCTGATTAATCTTTTGTCGAACGCCATCAAATTCACCCGCGAGGGTGAGGTCAAGGTGACTGCCTCGCGGGCGACCGATGATAAGGTTCGCATATCGGTCAGCGACACTGGCTCGGGAATAAGCGAATCGGACCTCCCGAAAATATTCGAAGAGTTCCGCCAGGTCGGCACTCACAATCGCGGGTCGAGATCGGGGACGGGCCTGGGGCTCGCCATAACCCGCCGCCTGGTCGATCTCTTAGGCGGCGAGCTGGCCGTGTCGAGCAAGCTGGGCGAAGGCTCGATCTTTTCGGTGCTGCTACCCGTCGAGATAGAAGGGCGAGCGGCTGGAGAAGAAGAAGCCGAGACGCCTGCCGCCGACCCTACGCGCACCGCGCTCGTCATCGACGGCGATCCCGCGTCGCTTTACCTTATGAAGAAATACCTGACGGAAGCGGGTTACTCGGTCGCTGCGACAGACGACCCGGCGCGCGGCGCGGAGATCGCGCGGCTCGCCCGCCCGTCGCTCATCACCGTAGACCTGGATCTGCCCGAAGGCGGCTTCAACCTCATAAAGCAAATCTCGAATGGAGAAAAGACAGGCACCGTAGTGGCCCTCTCGACGGACGTGACGATCTCTGAGCAGGCGACTTCGGCGGGCGCCGATCTTTTCCTACCCAAGCCGATCGACCGAGCAGAATTGATTGCGGCAATCGAGCGGGTGACGACGCCTGTCGCGGCCCGCGTGCTCGTCGTCGATGATGACGCCGACGCGCTGGACCTCGCCGTTGCGATGATAGAGAGCAACGGCTACGAGATAAGCACGGCCACGAGCGGGCGGGAAGCCCTCGACGAGATAGCGCGCGCGCGGCCCGACGCGATCGTGTTGGATTTGATGCTGCCCGAGATGGACGGATTCGAGGTGGTGCACCGCCTCAGCCTGAATCCGGAATGGCGAGACATACCTGTAATACTTCTCACCGCGCGCGATTTGTCGCACGAAGAGCGCCGCGCGCTCGACATCGGCGCGGCGCGGATAATTCAGAAGGGCAACTTCAGCCGCGACGAGCTGTTGGGCGAGATAGCCCAGCTTGCGGGCGCAAAATAGAAGGACGGGGCCACGGGGCAGGCGCGGTGACTTGGGCGTTTAGAGCAGTTCATCAGTGGAGGAGGACGAACCTAATCTGCTCGCGCCGCGCCTGCCGTGTGGCCCCGTTTTTCAATCGGTCATTCCAATAAGTCTACGGAATCCGGTCCTGACGGTCGTGCTTCTGCCGGTAGATGTGCCGTCTCGAACGGTCAAGCATATTGTCCAGCCTCGCGCGCTCGCGCCAGCTTAACCCTCGACCGTCGATTCGGGAGCGCCGCTCGTAAGCTCTTATTCTCGCCTGCTCTGCCGTGAGGCGCGCTGCTTCGCGCCTGGTAAGCTCATGCGAGCGAATCCCCTGGCGAATCCTCAAGCTCTGCTGACGCTCGCGCCTGTTGATCCAGCCCGTCTGCGCCAGCGATACTGACGATAACCCGAGCACGAAGATGATAACTAACAGTAATCCAGATAACCTCTTCATAATACCCCCTCGTTTTTTGATCCGAGGCATGTCCTTCCCATTAATTGAGACGGCGGGCGGGAGAAGAAGGTTTGAAAAGTTTTCGGTTAATCTCTTCAGCGCCGGAACAGCAGCAGCGACAAAGCCATCGCGAGGCCGATGATTATTACTACGCGCCGGACGAACGGGCGTCCGAGCTTGCGCGCAAGACCCGCGCCGCCCAACCCTCCGGCAATCGAGCCTGCGGCCATAACGACCGCGCTCGACCAGTCGACGGGTCCCCACAAGATGAAATAAACGGCCGCGACGATGTTGATGCAGACCGCGAAAAAATTCTTCAGCCCGTTCATCTGGTGAATGTCCGTAAGGCCGAGCAGCCCTAAAGCGGCCAGCATCAATATGCCAATACCTGCGCCGAAGTATCCGCCGTAAACGGCAACGGCGAATTGAAAGATCGCCGCGCCGACCCACCACGCGCGACTTTGAGTGCCGCCTTCCGAGGGGTTCCCTTTTTCCTCAGCCGAGCGACGGAGCCTTCGACTGATAGGCTCGCCCACAGCGAAAAGCAGCGTCGCAAAAAGGATAAGAAACGGCACCATCCGCGCGAACGTGCCCGCGTCAGTGCGAAGCAGCAGCAGCGCTCCCACGAGTCCGCCGAGGATCGACGGGCCCGCAAGCAAGAGCATCCAGCGGCGGCTGCCCGCAAGCTCGCGGCGAAACCCGACCATCCCGCCCAGCGAGCCGGGCCAGAGTGCTACGGTGCTTGTGACGTTAGCGACTTTCGCATCGATCCCTATCCAGACGAGCGCCGGGAACGAGACTAAAGTCCCGCCGCCCGCGACCGAGTTGATCGCGCCCGCAAGAAAACCGGAAATGAAGATTACTATCGCTTGCCAGATCGTCATTGGTTTGAGTGCTGAGTGCTGAGTGCTGAGTCCTGAGTAAAAACCTGTATTGGCACACTCTCTTTTTCTTTCACTCAGGACTCAGCACTCAGCACTCAGCACTTCTCTTTGAGGTAGCGCCGCGCGACTCGGGTCATGATTTCAACCCCGAGGGCCAGCGCCGATTCGTCTATGTCGAAGCGCGCAGAGTGATGAGGGTGCACAAAACCGCGCGCGTCGTTGCGAGTGCCCAGGAAGAAATAACAGCCCGGCACCCGTTCTAGGAAGTAGCTCATATCTTCGCCGCCCATCGTGCGCGCGCTCTCATCCGTGATGACGTTGTCTCGGCCTAAGACTTCGGCGGCGCATTCCAAGACGAGATTGCACATCTCTTGATCGTTTACGAGCGGCGGCGTGTGGCGCTTGTACGAGAGGTCGTAGGTCGCGCCCATCGCTTCGGTTACGCCGCGTATGACGCGCTCGACCATTTCGGGAATTCGAGCGTGAGTCTCGTTATTGAACGTGCGCACGGTCCCGCGAAGCGTGGCCGTGTCTGAGATGACGTTGAACGCCGTCCCTGCGATGAATTTTCCGACCGTCACGACGGCAGAGTCGAGCGGCGCGACGTTGCGGCTGACAATTGATTGAAGCGCCGTTACGATCTGAGAGGCGGTGACGATGGCGTCTACGGTTTGATGAGGCATGGCGCCGTGGCCGCCGCGCCCGTTTACGATGACCTCGAATTCGTCTACGGCAGCCATCATCGGCCCGGTGTAAATACCGGCTGTGCCTACGGGCATGTTGTTCCAGACGTGTAGGCCGACGGCGGCCGTCACCTGCGGGTCTTCCAGCACGCCGTCGTCGATCATGGCGACAGCGCCGTTGCCGCCTTCTTCGGCAGGCTGAAAAGCGAACTTGACATTGCCCGGCAGTGAGTCGCGCTCCGCAATCAACTGCTTTGCGACCGCCAGCGCTATCGCCACGTGCGCGTCGTGACCGCAGGCGTGCATCACGCCGTCGTTTTGCGAGCGGTAATCTACGTCGTTCTCTTCCTGCACGGGCAGCGCGTCCATGTCCGCGCGGTAAAGCAACGTGCGCGCGTCGGCATCCCCGCCCTTGCCGAGCAGGCCGACAACCCCTGTGCCGCCTACGCCCGTCTTCACTTCGTAGCCGTATTGATTGAGGCGCTCGGCGACTGCGCGAGACGTAAGCTGCTCGTTGTAGCCAAGCTCGGGATGTTTGTGAAATCTGCGCCGGTCGAGGATGAGTTGTTCAACGTCTGCTGGTGCTAACGAGGTTGAAATTCGATGGCTATTTGTCATTGTCCTCTCTTTATATTGTTAGCGTATTCGATCAAGACTGTGCGCGTCTTCGGCAGGGGCAGGTTCGTTGCCGACAGCGCGCGCGTGCTCTTCTTCAAGGAGCTTCATCATCGCGTGGCGGTGATCGTAGAGCCGCTTCAGAGGTCGCGGCTTGTGTCGCGCTAGCGCGTAAGCGGCGATGATCGGCAGCGCGACCGTCGAATCGAGATAGCAGACCACCGTGCCGGGCAACTGGTCCGGGTCGATCTTGCCCCAACTGACCGCCTCCGAAGGCGTCGCGCCGCTCAACCCACCACTATCAGGACGGGCGTCCGTCACCTGAAAAAAGTAGTCGTGCCCTTTCTCTTCGATTCTGAGGACCTCTTGAATCTGCGGCTCGGTCTGTAGCATGAAATTCTTCGGGCTTCCGCCGCCTAAAATGAAGACGCCGGATTTTCCGCCCGCGCGCTTGGCCGCCAACACTATCGCCGCCGTCTCGTTCACGTCAGCCGTCACGTCGTAGCGCAGCTTATTTCCGGTCAAAGCTTTCGCCGCCACGTTCATCCCTATAGAGCTGTCACCGGGCGAGGAGGTGTAGATAGGCACGGCCGCTTCGTAGGCCGCGGCCAGAACGCTCTTGCGCCCGATCTTCAGGACGCGCTCGCGCTCCGCCACATACTTGCCGCACAGGTAATGAAACTCCGCCGTGCTCATATCGCGCTGAAACTCCGGGCCTTCGATCAGCTTGCGATAAAACTCGTCGGTCGAAAGCAACACGTCGTACTCAAAAAAAATATCGTAGATGCGGACCACGCCTTCCTCGCGCAGCAAGACATCCGATATTTGCGGGTTGCCTCGATGCATGCGAAGCCCGATTCCGAAATGCGTGTCGTGATAAAGGTTCGCGCCCGTCGACACTATCCAATCGACAAAGCCGTTTTCTATGAGCGGAATGATCGCCGACATCCCCAACCCCGCAGGTGTGAGCGCGCCCGTCAGGCTCATGCCCACGGTCACATTCTCGTCGAGCATTCGTTCGACGAAAAGCTGACAGCCTTCGCGCAGCCGCGCGGCGTTGTAAGCAAGAAACGCCGACTCGACAAGGTCGGCCACGGTCATGTCGGCAGTCACGGGCTTAGGATCGATTGCCTTCCCGCTCAGGAATTTATGTTTGTTCGCCATCTTCACCTCGTATCAAGTCTGATCTGCAAGGTAAGGCCGCAGGCTTTCGATTATCTCGCCGGGCACGAAGACCGACTTGAACGTCGAGCGCGACACACAGGCCAGCACCACGTGGCCCTCGGCTACGAGGTCAGTCTCGCCTTTCTTCACCACCTCGAAGCGCAGCGTCAGCGACTTGTTGCCGAAGCGCCCGACGTAGGCCGACACTTCTATAAGATCATCGAGAAGGAGCGGCTTGCGAAAATCGAAATGAATCTGCACGCGCGGGAGCCAGATGTCTAGCCGGTCAAAGACCTCTGAATACGGCAGGCCGACCGAGCGAAACAGCTCCGTCTCGGCGATCTCGAAGAAGCGCAAGAACTGGCCGTAGTAGATTATTCCCGCGCGATCAATATCGCTCCACCTGACGGGCTCTTCGATTGTGAATCGCTTGTGCATAGTCAAGATTTGCGCAGCTTCTTTCTCAGCCGCCACAACGTACGCGGCATCGTCGCCCACGCCGAGCCGGGCAGGCGCGCGAGCGCTGCGCGCAACAACTCGCGGTCATCTGCTACCAGCTCTATTTTACAGCTCCAGTTTTCTAACCGCTCGTTCGCCTGTTCGAGTCTCGATTGCTGTTCTTCGGAAGACGACTGAACGGGGCCGAGCGCCAGCACTTCAAACATCCCGCATTCGACCAGCCCTTCGCGCAGGTGATTATTCAAGTGACGGGCCAGCTTCTTTTCATGTGAAAGGCCGACAGCGCCGAACAGGTCTTCTATATTTTCGACCACAGGGCACGACTCTTCGCAAGACGGCGCTTGCGGCTGTGCGCTCGCCGCCGCCGCGCCTTCGAGCGCGAAAAGTAGCAAGCTCAATTCCTTATGCGAAAACTCGACCAGCACTTTTGAATCACTCCACACCAAACAGTCTCTTAAAATTCTCGCTCGTCACACGGCCCACGTCTTCTACGCTCATGTCGCGCAGCGCGGCTATCTGGCGCGCGACCTCGACGACGTAAGCGGGCTCGTTGCGCCGTCCGCGATGAGGCACGGGCGCGAGGAACGGGCTGTCTGTCTCAATCAACAGTCTATCAATCGGAAGCGCGGCGGCCGTCTGGCGAAGGTCTACGGCAGACTTGAAAGTGACGACTCCGGAAAACGATATGTAAAAGCCGAGCCCTATCGCCGCTTCAGCAAACTGGCGCGTCCCGGTGAAGCAATGAATAACGCCGGGCAGATTGCTTGCGCCCCATTCCTGTTTAAGAATCTCAAGCGTGTCGGCTTCGGCCTCGCGCGTGTGTATGACGGCGGGCAAGCGGCGCTCGCGCGCCGCCGCCAACTGCTTTCGGAAAGCGTCGCGCTGCGCCTCGCGCGGAGAATTATCGTAATGATAATCCAGCCCTATTTCGCCCCACGCGATCACCTTCGGGTGCGCGGACAGATCGCAAAGCCTTGCATAAAGCTCCGCGTCAAGCAACCGCGCCTCGTGAGGGTGGACGCCCACGGTTGTGTAGATGAAAGGGTGCTCATCGGCCAGGCGAAATGCAGCCGCGTGAGAATCTTTCGCCACGTCTCCGTCGCCGACGTTGACGATGATCTCTACGCCGAGGTCGAGCGCGCGGCGGATCACTTCGTCGCGGTCCGCGTCGAAATCATCAGTCTCGATGTGCGCGTGAGAGTCGATGTACATAACAGGGTCTCGAAGCTCTGATGATAGCATATTCAAAATTGCCACAGAGGCACGGAGACACAGAGAAAAGAATAATAAAAAAACTCTGTGTCTCCGTGCCTCTGTGGCAGCTTCTTTCTTCACTCACTGGCCGAAACTGAATCCGCCGCCGCCGCCGCCCTGTGATGGGAAGAATGGTTTTAACAGCCCTGCCAGCGCCGCAAGGTTCCTCGTCTGGATCAATATCTCGCCCGGCCCCATGAACTCCGCGACTATGCCTTCGCCGCTCACGAGGCTGCGGAAGAAGCCCGCCGCCGCTTTTCGCAGAGTGTATTGCGTGCTGCCTTCCCACGCCACCAGGTGGCCCGTGTCGACTACGTAACGCTCGCCCGGGGCGAGCCGCTTGCGGTGGATCGCGCCGAACGAAGAGGCAAGCAGCAACCCCGTGCCGTAGACCTGCAAGACAAACAATCCCTCGCCCCCGAAGAAAGACTTGGCGCCGCCCCAACGAGTATCTACGGTCAGGCTCGCGTCGCCTGCGAGGTAAGAGCTCGATTGCACGAAGAAGGTCTGATTGTTCAGCTCGATCGCCGCGATGTCGCCCGGAGAGCCGGGGGCGAAAGTCACCTCGCCCGGCCCGCCGCGTGCGGTGAACGTAGAGACGAATGCCGACTCGCCTCCGGCCGCGCGCTTGAGCGCGCCCATCAGCCCACCCTTCATTTGCGATTGCAGCTCTACGTTGGCAGACATCGAGACCATCGCGCCCGCTTCGGCAAGTATCGATTGATTCGCCTGAAGCTGAACCACCGCGAGCGAGAATGAAGGCTGATGAAGAATCTCGTAGCTGTATCCGCGACCCGAGCCGCGCCCGTCGCTGTCTATGTGTATGCCGTGCTGCGAACCGCCGCCCTGTTGCGGGTTCGGTGGCTGAGGGTTGAATTGAGGCTGCTCACCTGCGGGCGCGCTCACGGGCGTGCCACAGACTGTGCAGAACTGCGCGGTGGGGAAGAGATTCGAACCGCATTTAGAACAATTCATAACCAAAGGACTCCTCTCTTGAGTTTTAACCGCTATCGAGATTAATACGGCGTGAGGTCAGACTTTGCTTCGCTTGACGCCGGAGGCGCAACCGGCCCCCACTTGAATATCGCCCGCACGAACGGGAGCAAACGGTGACCCGCAACCACGCTCATGAAAAAGATTTCGTGCTCGCGCTCTACGGCCGCCATCACGCGAAGCTCGCTTTCAAACTCGATCAAGCCCAACTCTTCGGCGTGGCGAGCCGCCGATTCATACTCTCCGACGTTTGCGGTTTCGAGCCGCCCGGCGAAATACATGGGCAGAAACCAGCCCGTAACGTGGCAGGCGACGCCCGCCGTGCGGCCTATCAGCCACATCCGCGCTTCTTTCCGCCTCAAGGGCCTCGCCTGCATGGCTTCAAGCAGGTGGCCGACTTTCTCGCGGTGAAGCCACTCTTCGTCTTCGATCTGTTTAATGCGCTTTATCTCCGCCGGGTCTTCGAGCGACTTCCAATGGCCGCGATATGCGTAAGCAGCCGCCAGCTCGCCCGAATAAGCGTTCTGAAGAATCTTCACCAGATGCTCTCTGTGGTACTGCTCGTCCATGTTAGTCGGCCTCCTGATCCAATTGTAGCGGCAGAAACTGACTCGGCCAGTCTACATTAAGCTGACGGGATCGACTTCGATAGATATCGAGCGCGCGTTATGGCCAGCCGCAAGCACTCGGTCCATAGCAATGTCTAAGGCTTCGCGCGCGCGACGGCGGCTGCGGGCCTTTATCAATATCTGAAAGCGGTGCTCGCCTTTCAACCGCGCGAGCGGCGCAGGCGCAGGACCCAGCACGCGCAACGATCCGTCGCCAGCCGCTTCGCGCAGCTCGCGCGCGAGGTCCGCCGAAACCGAGGCTGCGCGGTCGAACTCTTTGTCGTGCACGCAGATGTTTATGAGCGCCGAAAACGGCGGGTAGTGCATCGAGCGGCGGAAGCTTATCTCGCGCCGGTAGAACTCGTCATAATCCTGCGCGCGGGCGCAGACGATCGAGTAATGCTCGGGGTGATAGGTCTGAATGATGACGCGGCCCGCTCGCTCGCCGCGACCCGCGCGACCCGCGACCTGCGTCAGCAATTGAAAGGTTCGCTCGGCGGCGCGAAAATCGGGCAGCGACAGCCCCGCGTCTACAGAGATGACTCCGACGAGCGTCACGTTATGAAAGTCATGGCCTTTGGCAAGCATCTGCGTGCCTACGAGCAGGTCGATAGTGCCCGCCGCGAATTCCATAAAAAGATGCTCAAGGCTCCCGCGCCTCCTGGTCGTGTCGCGGTCTACGCGCGCGACGTTGATCTCGGGGAAAAGCTCTTTGAGCTTCGCCTCCAACTGCTCGGTCCCTTCGCCCACGTATTGAATATACTGGCCGTCGCACGACGGGCACGCGCGCGGTACCGGCCGTATGTAATTACAGTAGTGGCAAAGCAGGCTCGAATTATGGCGGTGATACGTCAGCGTCACGTCGCAGTTGGGACAGCGGATGGCGATCCCGCAAGAGCGACAGAGCGCGAACGAGGAAAAACCCCTGCGATTTAAAAGCACCATCGACTGCTCGCCGCGTGCGTGCGTCTCTGCTATAGCGGCTTTCAGCTCGTCGGAAAAAGTCTGCTGCTTGCCGTGGCGCTTGAAGACTTCGCGCATGTCTACCGCTTCGACCGTAGCGAGCGGGCGGTTGCCGTAACGCGCGTCCAGGCGCGTGTAAGTATATTTTTCCGTGATCGCGTTGTGGAAAGATTCGAGCGAGGGCGTGGCCGATCCCAGCACGACTACCGCGCCTGTCTGCGCCGCGCGCATGATGGCCGTGTCGCGGCCATTGTAGCGGGGCGTCTCGTCTTGTTTGTAAGATGTCTCGTGCTCTTCGTCGACGACGATGATGCCCAACTGTTCAAGCGGCGCAAATACCGCCGAGCGAGTGCCTATGACGACGCGGGCCTCGCCCTCTTTTATGCGTCGCCATTCGTCCGTGCGCTCGCCTTCGCCGAGGCTCGAATGAAGTATCGCCACGCGGTCGCCGAAAATCGCGCGCAATCGGCGCGAGAAGACGGGCGTGAGCGCGATCTCGGGCACGAGCATCAGCGCGCTCATCCCCCTTTGAGTCGCTTCGCGCATAGCTCGTATATAGATCTCCGTTTTGCCGCTCCCGGTCACGCCGTGAAGCAAGAAGGTCGAATACTTTCGCTCATCCATCTTCGAAACGATCTGGTCGAGCGCGCGCTGCTGTTCTTCATTGAGCTGGACAAGCTCCATCTGTTGCTGCTCGATGTGCGCTAGAGGGTCGCGGCGCACCTCGCGCGCAAAGATTTCGACCAGCCCGCGCTTCTCAAGCGTGCGAATGACGGAGGCAGAGACTCGGGCAGTCTCTAGCAACTGGCTAAACCCGACTTCGCTCGCCGCAGATTGCAATGAATCTATTACACGCTGCTGCGCAGTGGTCAGGGATGGCCGATGATGCGCTTCGCGCGCGGCGGGATCGGGGGTCGGGGAAGAAGGTATCTGAGATTTCAAATTTGAGATTTCAAATCCTCTTTGCCCTGACCCCTGCTCTACGAGGCGGACGGCGTTTTGGAGCTTCGGCTTGAGGCGGCTGTCGCCGATTCTTTCCGAGACCGTGACAAAGCCCGCGCGCTCCAACTGGCGTATGAGCGCCGTGGCGCGCGGACGCGCCAGTTGCCGCTCAAGCTCACGCGAGCTTATTTGGCCCGACGCGGCCAGCAGCTCAAGCGCCTGATGCTTAGAAGACGACCAGTTGAAGCCCGCCGAAACCTGCGCGAGCGCCGAGCGGCCCGCGTCCGTGATCTGAAGCAACTGCTCGGTGGCTACGGCCGCGCCCGCAGGCAGCGCGGTCCTCAAACACTCGCCCCAGGGCGCGTAATAGTAATCCGACATCCATCGCGTAAGCTCCAGTATGTCGCGCGCGATTATGGGCGCTTCATCGACCAGCTCTTCAACGTCTTTGATCTCCGACTGCGCGAGCTCCCCGCGCCGCTCGTCGTGCAGCGCCACGACAAACCCCGTCAAGAATTTCTTGCCGAACGGCACGACCACGCGACAACCGACGCGCGCCCGCCGCAGCATATCGCCCGGCAGGTGATAGGTGAAGGTGCGGTTTACATAGACTGGGACTGCAACCTCGGCGAACATCGCGCGTCATTGTACACGAACTTTTCGCCTTCGGAAAACCTGGCTCGCGCGCCAATCGGCGGGCCACTCTAAATTGATTGACTTCGATTGATAAAAAGAATAATCTCGCCCGACGTAAGAAGTGCTACTGGTAGCGCATCACACTATTCTGTAAAAGAGATCAGACATGCATCAAGCTTCTTCACCTCGTCCGCTTCGCGAAGTGACGCGCGCGACGACAATTATCGAACAGGAGCGTTTATCCGCGCGGCTCGGCGCGCGGGTGACGATCGCAAGCGAGACGTTTCAGCACACGGGCAGTTTCAAATTTCGAGCGGCCTATAATCTCGCCTCTCAGGTGGCCGAGCGACAGGTCCTCACGGCGTCGAGCGGCAATTACGGCCAGGCCATGGCTTACGCCTGCCGCCTTCTGGGCAAGTCCTGCACGGTTGTAATGCCCGCCACGTCGGCTCAGGTGAAGATAGACGCGGTGCGCGAATACGGGGGCACTGTCGATTTGATCGACGTGAACATAATTAGCCGCGCCGCGCGCGTCGAGCAGCTTGCGCGCGAGCACCCCGAAGCTTACGTCGCCAGCGCGTATGACGACCCGCTGGTGATCGAAGGCAACGCGAGCCTTGGCCAAGAGCTTGCCGCGCTTGATCGCCAATTCGATTTCATAGTAGCGCCCGTGGGCGGGGGCGGGCTGACATCGGGAATCGTGAAAGGCGTGCGCAGGGCGGGGCGCAATGTCGAAGTCATAGGCGCGGAGCCGCTGCTGGCGAACGACGCCGCGCGCTCGCTTCGCGCGGGCCACATAGTCGAGAATGAAACTGAGCCGCAGACTATTGCCGACGGCGCGCGCACCGTAAGCGTTGGCCGTCACAACTGGGCCGTGATCAAAGACGGCTTATCAAAAATAGTCGAGGTGCCGGAAGAGAATATAAAGGAAGGCGTACGGCTGCTGTTCTCTCTTGCGAACCTGAAAGCCGAGCCGACGGGCGCGCTTGCAATAGGCGCGCTGCTCACGGAGCCAGGGTATTTCGAAGGGCATTCAATCTGTTGCGTCGTCAGCGGCGGCAACGTCGACCCGGAAGTCTATCGCAGCATATTGTCATGTTAGATGCTTGCAGGAGTTCAGCAGAACGTTGATTTCATATCCTGATTTAATGATAATTGCTGTATGACTCAGGTTAGCATAGATGAAATAATGCTTGATCTTCCTGCTTTTCTCCAACGGCTTGAAGCGGGCGAGACAATCATCATTACACAAGCTGGAAAACCTATGGCGGAGGTCAAACCGATTACCTCCGACTCTGCAGAGAGGCGTCCCTTCGGACTGTGTGCGGGTGAGTTTGTAGTCCCTGATGATTTTGATGCACCCCTACCGGAGCCCATCCTTCAGGAGTTTGAAGGGTAATGAAACTCCTGCTCGATACACATATCTTTCTCTGGTACATCAGTGGAGATAAGAAGCTAGCGGACAAGGCGAAGGATACAATCAGCGACCCAGCCAACGAGGTTTATCTCAGCGTCGTCTCATTGTGGGAAGGCATCATCAAGTACCGTATCGGGAAACTTCCGCTGCCGCAGTCTCCGGAGACCTATCTGCCGGAACAAAGGGAGCGGCATAAGATTTCGAGTATGTCTCTAGACGAGGCGAGCGTGAAGCAGCTTGGGCAACTGCCGCCACTGCACCGCGACCCATTTGATCGGATGCTAGTGTGTCAGGCAAGGGCGCACAACTTAACGCTTGTAACGGTAGACCCTGCGATTTGGGTTTATCCGGTAATGGTACTGTAAAGCGCATCTAACAAACGGTTCGACCGGAGCGCGCGAAATAGATTTCGAATGATCCCTGCGAGATCGGCTCGCGCGCCCGGTCAACCGGGGCGTTAGACCGTTCAATTGTTATGGTAAGATAACTTCTTGTTTCTAAGTGGATCAAATGAGGAGGTAAATATGTTGATAAACAAACTTAGAGTTTTTTCTAGATTTAGCAGCTTCTCAGGGGTGCTGCTCTTTTCCTTCGTCTTTATGGCCGCGGATACAATATCCGGCACTAGTACTCAATCAAGTTACACAGACCCGGGACATAAAGAATACGTGGAAGTCGGTGATGTACGGTTCTCCTGCCCGAAATACTTTTCCCTACAGCAAAAACAGACAAATAATCAGATCGCTTACATGCGTCATGATAAGTATGACCTCGGCCTTATTGTGGCTGTAGCAGATCAGAGTATCGATGACGAATACATCAACAGAATTGCTGCACTCGTATCGTCGCATCTCTTTCCAAAAGAATCATCACCCTATAGTTGGAAACGAATGGAAGAATACCAAAAGGTAAGTAAGTTCGAAGTCGGTGGAGGCATGGTCCAGGGATTCAACGGGCATCAACGTATCTTTCTACAGTATCGAATACTTAAATCGAAGGGTAAGGAAGTAGTCGTTGGATACGGCTTTGGTATGGGCACAGGAAAAGAAGCAGGGATTTTGTTTGAACGGAACCTTGGTGGAGACTCTATGCCCGGATGGTATGCACAGGCACATATTATAGCCTCGATAACAGGAGAGAAGTACGAGCAGATCAACCCACCAGGCAGCCGTATAGCAGCACCACCTCCACCAGGTAAGAATTGAAGGAACGGTCTAACAAACGCATGCAGTGGAGCGCGGCGAGCGAGTCTCGAATAGTTCTATCAGTATTATGCGCCGCACCCACTGATGCGCAGCGATAGGCGCTTTTGCAGTGGTAATAGCGACGAATGAATCTTAGGAAAGAGAATCTTCTGCTAGTTATTATCATCGGGCTGTTTGTGTCGGCCCTCTTGCCTACCCTGGAGGCCAGGGATGATATAGCCGGACGGGCCGCCGGCAGGGAGATTGCCATCACATTTGACGACCTGCCAGGAGTTCATATGGCGGGAGGAAGTTGTAACCCTAAAGCCTTCGAGGAGCTGAACAGAAAACTCATAAGAAGCCTTACATCACATAAAATCCCTGCGCTCGGACTTGTCGTTGAAAGTAGACTGTGTGAGGAAAAGAAAGGGGCGCTTGCTGGATTGCTCAGGATGTGGTTGGACGCTGGTCTGGACCTGGGCAACCATTCTTTTTCGCATCCCGATCTCAACAACACGGCCCTCTCCACCTATAAGGCCGATGTCATTCGCGGCGAGGCGACTATCCAACAGCTTCTCCAGGAAAGAGGCAGGAAGATAAAATATTTCCGTCATCCCTATCTGCATGCTGGAAAGGATATTGAGACTAAGCGGGCGTTGGAGAGGTTTCTAATTGAGCGGGGTTATCAAGTAGCCCCCGTTACCATTGATAATCAGGAATGGGTGTTTGCTGAAGTTTATGCCAGAGCTTTGCGACGCCGTGATATGGTAACCGCGCGACGTGTGGGTGAAGGATATATCGCCTACATGGAAGAGATGTTTGACTACTTCGAAGGACTCTCAACAGAAGTGATCGGGTACGAAATCAAGCAAGTGCTGCTACTTCATGACAATCCGCTTAATGCAGATTATCTGGATAAGCTTGTACAAATGATGAGGGGAAGAGGATATAAGTTCGTCAGTCTTGAGCAGGTTCTGGAAGACCCGGCCTACAGATTGCCTGATACGTATGCCGGCCCGCAGGGATTGTCTTGGCTTCACCGTTGGTCAATCAGCAAAGGGAATAAGATGAAAGAAGAACCGCGTGAGCCGCAGTGGATTAGGAAGTTGTTCGAAGCAAGGTAAGCCATCAGGCTCTTTTTATTACGACGACGCTTTGTGAGATTATCGGGAGTCCGGCGGGCGAGTAACATCTGTGACACAGCGGAAGCCTACATTAGAATAGTCGCCCTCGCGCGGCGGCAGTCCTTTGCGGGAAGTAGCGGTCGCAGCATTTCGACTCTCCACCCATGACCCTCCCCTGACTACCTTCATCTCAAGTTGAGCTTGCGCGGGCAACGTCCCGCCAGGGTACGCGCCCAGATCACTGGCCGTCCATTCCCAAACATTCCCCGCCATATCATACGCGCCGAAAGGTGACGGACCGGCAGGGTGTTGACCGACTGTGTCAGCGTGCTTGTGAGATGAGCTATCTGCATTAGCGGCTTTTGCTTTCCACTCATTCCCCCAGGGATAGAGCCTGCCGTCTGTGCCGCGCGCGGCAAACTCCCATTCCTGCTCGGTCGGAAGCCGCTTGCCTGCCCACTGGGCATAAGCATTCGCGTCATCCCAGTCAATTCCTGTGACCGGGCGGCGCGCCCAGCCCGCAGGGTAGTTGCCCTGGCTCCAACGGGGCGGCGGTCGGTGCCCGGTTTCGTCTATGAACCTTTTGTACTCTTCACAACTCACCTCGAATATATCGATAAAGAACGGATCTACCGTAGCCTGGTGCTGAGGCTTCTCGTATTGAGTGCCATTATCGCGACCCATGATAAACTCACCGCCGGTAACATAGACCATTCCGCCCGGCGGTTCGGGCGCGGCCGGGGGCGGAGGAGGCTCGACTCTGTTATCAGGCGATTCATCTTCCGCGACTGGTTTATCTTCCGTGAGTGATTTATCTTCCGCCGTTTCTACAGAGGTGTTACCGCTGTCGCCTTGAGATGATACCGCCGTGCGACTCCGCAGCAGAAGAAAGGTCGCCGCTAACAACAGCGCAAGCACCGCGATTGATACTATGACGATCGCGCCGTAGTTCTTCTTTTTTGTATCCGCGATAGTAATCTCATCCGACCGCGCCATTAAAGCGGCGGGGGCTGTGGTTGCGAAGGATGGATGTATCGTTCCTTGTTCGGCGCTCGGTTCCGTCTGCCTTGTAACCTCCAGGGGATTGATTTGCCTGTCTATTCTCTTAACGGAACCCACGGCCGCCTCTCTTTTCATCCCCGCTGTGAACTCATCGGCCAACTCGCCGGCAGTTTGTGGTCGATCCTCTCTTCGCTTCTCAAGGGCGCGCATGACCGCTTTTTCGATGCCGGGAGATAACTCTCTGTTAATCTGACGCAAAGGCCGCGGGGCCACTGTAACGTGCTGCACAATTGTTGCTGTCGGCGTAGGCGAGTCGAATGGCGCCACTCCTGTAAGCATCTCATAAAGGACTACGCCGAGGCTGTAAATGTCCGACCTCCTATCGATCTCCTCCCCCATGCACTGCTCCGGGGACATGTACAGAGGCGTGCCCACAATCGTGCCCTTCCCTGTCAACGTGTTGCTTCCCGGCGAGAGGTCGCGAAGTTTAGCTATGCCGAAGTCGAGGACTTTTACGTCTACACCGCTCCTGGCCCTGGTCACCAGAATATTGTCAGGTTTAAGGTCACGGTGAACTATGTTCTGGCGATGCGCCTCATCGAGCGCGCTGCAAACTTTGTTTAAGATCTCGGCGACAAAAGAGGGGTCGAGAGGGTCTTGATTCTTTATGAGTGCTGCCAGGCTTTTCCCATCAACCAGCTCCATGACTATATAGACCAGGCCGCCGCTCGACACGGCGAAGTCGTGTATGCCTACGGCGTTGGGATGTTTGAGGCGCGCGGCTGCCCGCGCCTCCCTGCGGAATCTTTCAATAGCCATCTGGTCGCCTACCAGATCTGAATGGAGCACCTTGATCGCCACAAGGTCGCCTATGTGGATTCTTTTGGCCTTGTAAACGGACCCCATGCCCCCGGCGCCGATCTTGGCAATGATTTTGTACTTCCGGTCGAGCGTCTGACCTACAAGGTCACTCTCTTTTGCACGCTGGGCCGTAGTCGACTCAAGCATTTTCGTCTTACTGTCTCCGGCAGACTGGGGAGAGGCCGATGAGAGCGGCGCTGTTTTAGGCAACTCCGTCCCGCAGGTCGTGCAGAATTTTATGCCTTCCTTATTCTGAGTTTCGCAATTCGGGCAGATCATCCAGCTCTCTCCGTCAGCCGGTTTTGGTATCGCAGTGGAGTTTAACATGCGTGATACATATAGAAGAAATGTCAATATGAAGGAGGTGCTGCGCTTCGAGTGGAGAGCCTGGCTTTCGGTGTAAAGCCTCTCAGGACCGGCAGGTATCGTTTGCTCATGCGGCAAAGCCTCGGACTGTAATGGGCTTCTACCTGATGAGTAATTGCATTCGTTACAACACCAGGTAGAAGATTTCCCGTCACAGAAAATGTCTGTGGCCCTTACCCTGTCTTGCTCGTTCAGGAAAAGCGAATACGATTCTTTATGATCCTAATCATCATTCAATCGCGATCGCGATGCCTTCGCCTATCTCGGCCCCTGTCATGACTTGCTTCTCTAAACCTCTCTCCCCGAGAGCGGCGGAAATCTCTGCGGTCGTCATCGCGACGGCCTCTTCTGTACAAATCATCCATTCTTCCTCGGTAGCGGCGGAAATCCCTGCGGTCGTCGTCTCTAAAACGGATGAAACGCCTGAATTGCCGGAAGCGATCACGACGCGATCGGTCGTCATTTCTCGCCCTATAACGGTGATGTGACCTGCGATCATCGTCGTCATCGCCCCGGCCCCTTCGCCCCGAGTCGGCAAGCGCCAGTGTCTGCACCGCCAGGGCTATAACTACCGCAAGGATAGTTGTTCGGATCGTACTGATCTTGCTTGATAGAGCTATCATATTGTTCTCCACTTAAATTGAGATTAGTGTGTTAGAAAACACCTGTCCTCGACCGGCTGGTAGGCTGAGGAACGGCTTCCTCATCACGCACAGCCCAGTCAATTACCGTGCCGTAGCATTGATGAGCAAAATAGCCGTAAAAAGTCGACTTCGATTCGAAGAGGGATAATTCGATAGACGAAAAGCTACAGTTTTAGACTATATCGTCTGCTGCTGGTATCTAGCGGCGCTCCGCTAGATCGGTTTCTGCTTGACAGCCGCCGCGCCTGAAATACATAGTTCGGAAAACTTCGCTTTGAAGAATCAGTGGAAAGCTGCTCAAGGATATGGAGGTGACTTATGCGTGCTTTCAGATTAAGAGCTTTAATCGCCGTCTGCTTTATCGCTGCACTCTCGTATCAACAGGCCGCCGCAAACGACAAATCGAAACGGCTGACGGCGATGGACGTGTTCAACATAGAGTTCGCAGCCGATCCGCAAATATCGCCCGACGGCAAAAAGATCATCTACACTCGCCAGTTCAGCGACGTAATGACGGATAAGCGTTATTCGAACCTCTGGATCATAAACTTTGACGGAAGCGACCACCGCCCGCTGACTACGGGCCACTACAACGACAGCTCGCCACGCTGGTCGCCCGACCAGACGCGAATAATATTCACGAGCGACAGAGACGGCTCGCCTCAGGTCTACATGCGATGGATGGATACGGGCCAGATGGCAAAGCTCACAAACTTGCAGAATGCGCCCGTGGGCATCAGTTGGTCGCCGGACGGAAAGCAGATCGCTTTCACATCGCTTGTGCCTGCCAAACCCGCCCAGGTCGCCCAGATGCCGCCCGCGCCGCCCGGCGCGAAATGGGCGGAGCCTGCCAAAGTCATAGACAAGCTGATCTATCGCTTCGACCAGGAAGGCTACAAGACCGCAGGCTACACGCACCTGTTTGTCATCCCGGCTGACGGCGGTACGCCGCGCCAGATTTCGAGCGGTAATTTTCAACACGGCGGAATCGGCTTCCGCGCCAGCGACGCGGTCTGGACGCCCGACGGTAAATACTTGCTGATGTCTGCGAACCGTCGCCCAGATTACGAGCTTGAGCCGTTAGACACAGAGGTCTACGAATTCTCGGTGGCCGACGGCAGCGTGCGCGCTCTGACGAAGCGCAAAGGGCCCGACAACTCGCCCGTCGTCTCGCCGAACGGAAGAGTCGTAGCCTATCTTGGGTTCGACGACAAATATCAGGGCTACCAGGTGACGAGGCTCTACGTTATGAACCGCGACGGGAGCGGCTCGCGCGTCATATCGGCAGACCTCGACCGCGACGTGGCGCGCCCCGTATGGGCCGCCGACAGCGACGGAATATATTTTCAGTACGACGATCAGGGAAACACAAAGCTCGGCTTTTATAGCCTCGGCTCGAAGCTGAAGACCTTTACAGGCAACATAGGAACGGGCGGGAGCGCGTATGGCGGGGGCTCTTACACCATAGCCCCGAACGGCGCGTTCGCGATCACCTACAGCCGCCCGGACGTGCCGGGCGATGTCGCGGCAGGCTCTGTCGCCAACCCGTCGGTTAAAGTGATTACAAACATAAATCAAGACCTGCTGTCTCAGCGCCAGCTCGGCCAGGTCGAAGAGATATGGTATACGTCGTCAAAAGACAACCGGAAGGTTCACGGGTGGATAGTAAAACCGCCCGACTTCAACCCTTCGAGAAAGTACCCGCTCATCCTTGAGATTCACGGCGGCCCGTTTGCGAACTACGGCGACCGCTTCTCGCTCGAAAAACAGATATGGGCGGCTAAAGACTACGTCATTCTTTACACGAACCCGCGCGGCTCGACCAGCTACGGCGGCGAGTTCGGGAACCTGATTCATCACGCTTACCCCGGCGACGATTTCTACGATCTGGATTCGGGCGTCGACGCGGTGATCGCGAAAGGCTACGTCGATACGGACCAGCTCTATGTGACGGGCGGGAGCGGGGGAGGCGTCCTGACCAGTTGGATGATAGGCCGCACGACACGTTTCCGCGCCGCAGCGACCGTCTACCCGGTCATCAACTGGTACAGCTTCGTGCTGACTACGGACATATCGGCCTTTGTTGCAAAGTACTGGTTCCCGGGCATGCCGTGGGACAATGTCGAGCATTACGAGAAGCGCTCGCTTCTGTCGGTAGTCAAAAACGTAAAGACGCCGACGATGGTCATAACGGGTGAAGAAGATTACCGCACGCCGATGTCGGAGTCCGAGCAGTATTACCAGGCGCTCAAGCTGCTGGGCGTCGAGGCGGTGCTCGTGAGAGTGCCGGGCGAGCCGCACGGCATACGCCGCCGCCCCAGCCACCACGTAGCGAAGATGCTCAACATCATCGGCTGGTTCGACCAGCACCGGAAAGACGGCGCCGGTTCTGCGGCGAACCGTTAACGTGAAAGGCGCCTCGAATGAATCGTAGAGAGATGTTAAAGCTCGCGGCGAGTGCGACCGCCGCTGCGCTCGCCGCGCCGATGATAAATCGCGGGCGGTTCCGCGTCTTTGCAAACTCGCGGGCTGAGTACTCCTCGCGCGCCATAGACCTCGTGAAGCAATCCCTGGTCATAGACATGCTCAGCCCGTTTGCCATCAGCTTCGCCAAGCATACGAAGTGGATGACCAACCCCGCGAGCTTCACCGCCACGGACGCTCAAAGGTTCAAGGATTCGGGCATAAACGTCTTTCACATAGGCGTTGGCCTGGGCGGGCGCGACTCTTATTTGAACGCGCTGAAGTTTTTCGGCGTGTGGAACGGCTTTCTGGCGCATCACGACCAGCACTTGATGCGCATAGACACGCCCCAAAGAATCGAGCAGGTGAAAACGAGCGGCAAGGTCGGCGTATTGCTGGGGCTGCAAAACTCCGAGCATTTTCAGACCGCGGCCGACGTGGACTATTTCTACAGCCTGGGCCAGCGCATCTCTCAGCTCACCTACAACGCGCGCAACATGATTGGCAACGGCGCGACCGAGCGGCGCGACGAAGGCTTGAGCGATTTCGGGGTATCGATCGTCGACCGGATGAACCGCGTAGGCATGGCCGTCGATGTGTCCCACTGCGGCGACCGCACGACGCTCGACGCTTTCGAGGCGTCGAAAAAGCCCGTGTTGATAACGCATTCGAATTGCCGCGCGCTCGTTCCCAATCATCCGAGGTGCAAGACGGACGAGGCGATAAAGAAGATGGCCGCTTCAGGCGGTGTCATGGGGATTACGGGCGTGCGAATGTTCGTGCGCGATCAAGAGCCTACTACGATAGAACACGCGCTCGATCATTTCGACCACGTCAAGAAGCTCGTGGGCGTCGAGCACCTTGGCGTAGGCTCCGACGTAGACCTTGACGGGTATGACGATCTGCCCGAAGCCGAGCATAGGGCGATGCGGTCGGGCTACAAAGGGACCTACGCATTCAGAGAGAAAGACGACATAGAAGGGCTCGATCATCCGAGGCGCATGTTCGACCTCACGGAAGGCTTGATACGGCGCAAGTACGCCGACCGCGAGATTGAGATGATATTGGGCGGGAATTTCAAGCGGGTGCTGTCTCAGATTTGGTCGGTTTGATAAGCCTCCTGAAATTCGCTATAAATCAACGAAGGGGAGAATTAGCCTTGCCACAGAGCAGACACAGGAAGTCCCGGAAAGGTAGAAGGTCTTACGGGAACACTTACACAAAAAAGAAGTCGAATCAGAAAACGAAGATAGTCGCGATCCTTATTATCGCCGCGCTGGGCGTCGCCGCAATACTCTTTCTGGTCACGCGGGGAGGGGACTCAGGAACTGTCACTACTGCCTCGGGTCTGAAATATGTCGATGTTGTAGAAGGCGATGGGCCTAGCCCGCAACGCGGCCAAACCATAGAGGTGCATTACACAGGCACTCTTGAAAACGGAACAAAATTTGACAGCTCCGTCGACCGCGGCCAACCGTACGAGTTCAGGATCGGCACGGGCGTAGTCATCAAAGGATGGGATGAAGGCTTGATGACCATGAAGGTAGGCGGCAAACGCAAGCTCATCATCCCCGCGAACCTCGGGTACGGCACTCAAGGTAGGCCGCCCGACATCCCGCCCAACGCCACACTGCTATTCGACGTGGAGCTGGTTTCAATAAAATAGGGACCGGGGACTCGCTATCTCAAATTGAGAATTCAAGTTTGAAATTCCTTCTACTGATCGGCGCGCAGGTTCGCTCTCAGCTTCGCTGGGCGAAAGAGCATGTCTACTCGTGGCTGATACTTGGCCCCTTGATCCTCGGAATCACCTACGCCACCGCATCGCGCCTGGCCGAGGACATCTCCGCGCTTCGCCCATCTTTTTTTCTCGTCGCGGCGACCGCAGCGTTCTCGGTCATATGCCTGATCGGGTTGAGCCTGTCGCGAGCGAGCGCGGAGATTTATCACATACGCCGGCCCGAAAGCTTCTTTGACTCTCTGCCCATCAGCGCCTCTACATACCTTAACGTGGCGCTTGTCACGCGGCTCTCAAGGACCGTGATCGCCGCGCTCGTCATACTCGTGGCGCGGTGGCTTTTAGGGGCAAGCGAGTTCTTAGACCGCGCGAGCATAATCCCGCTCATTCTGTTCACGCTTATCGTTACGCTCGCCGAGGTGCTCGCCGCGTTGAACTGGATTCACTGGAATCATACGAAAGATATTTACCCTGCTCTCTTAACCGTGTTGATCCTGGCGGTCACAGTAACGAGCGCCGGTTTTTTGCTGGTGTACATATTTAAACCGGACGGAAGTGGCTCCCAGAGCCGCTTCTGGGTCTTAGCTGGAAGCGCGGCTTGGGCTGTCGTTTTATATATTCTCGTTACGGCCTGGCACGCGCGGTGGCGTTTTGCGGACATCGAGTACGCCCGGAGGCTGCAATCGCAGGGTCGCTTCAGCCTCTTCAACGCGCGCGCGCTCGCCCGTAGGTTCGGCCCTGCTGTGGGGGCGCTGCTGGCGCGCGATCTTCAGTTGACGCTCAGGGCGTTCTCGTCGGCTGTTTACGTTGTGGCGGTGCTGGCGCTGCTTTCGGTCGCGGCCCTGGTCGCAGTGCTGACGACCGATATGCTCCCGCCCGGAAGCGAAGAAGTGGGATGGTTTGAAGCGACCTGGCTGCCGTCGGTCCTGGCAATCAAGCTCGGCACCGTCGCCACGACCGTTTCACTTTCGGCGATGCTTCCGGTGCTTGTCGCCTACGAGCTGCCGCACCTGTGGTTGGAGCGCGCCACGGGGACTACGGGGCTGGACGTGTGGCAGGCGAAGGTGTGGTACACGCGCGTTATCAGCCTACCCGCGCCGTTCGTCTCGTTCGCCGTGGGCGTCGTCTTCGGAGATGGGCCGGCATTCTACCTGATCCCGCTTTTTGTCGAGTGCCTCTTTTTGTGGTGGATGGTCAGCACGCTGGTCGGCGCGTTTTCATTCGAGATGCCCGAGCGGGCGGGACTGTCGATAATCATGATGGTGACGGTAGGCGCTGCGGGCGGGTTTTTCGCCGCGCTGTTGTGGCCTTTCGGGATAATGATATACGCGCAGGCGAACCACGCGCTCGGCGAGCGTGGCCGCGAAAGAGTCAGGTATTACATGATAACGGAGGCAGATTGACCGATAACCTTGCCGTAGCCGAAACAGTGACAAAGCGATACGGGCCGATCCTTGCAGTCGATAGCGTGAGCGTGTCGATCCGGCGCGGCGAAGTCTATTCTCTTGTCGGCGCGAACGGCGCGGGCAAGTCTACGCTGATAAGAATGATCGTTGGCATAACGGAGCCCGACGCGGGCCGCATTCTAATATGCGGCGAAGACCTCGCCCATCGGCTGCCGAAAACTAAACGTCACCTCGGCTACCTGCCCGAGGAGCTGATACTTTATGACCGACTGACGGGCCGCGAATACCTTGAGCTGGTCGCCGGTCTTAAAGAGAGCGACCCGGCGCTGATCGCCGCCGAGCTCGATTTTTTTGAGCTGAGCCAGGTCGCCGAGAAGCTCGTAGGCGCGTACTCGCTCGGGATGAGAAAAAAGCTCGGGCTCGCGGCGGCGATGACAGGCTCCCCGGACATTCTTATTCTCGACGAGCCGCTCAACGGGCTCGACGTGGAGATGATGCGCAAGCTGCGGCTCCGCATAGAGAGCGAGCGCGAGCGCGGGCGCGCGCTGCTCGTCTCTTCGCACGTCATGAGTTTTGTTGAGCGCGTGAGCGATCGCGTGGGGGTGATGCGCGGCGGGCGGTTAGTGGCCGAAGGCTCGCCCGCCGAGTTGCGCGACAAGACCGAGCTTGCCGACGCGCCTTTCGAAGACGTATTTTTTCAACTCGCCGGGTAAGGCCGCTCGCGGTCACCTGGAAAGTCTTATGCTTGATATGATCCGCTCGAAGGTCGCCCCGTAAGAATCGAACTCGTCTTCGGGCGCTATGGTCACAAGATAGAACAGTCTTCCGTCCGAAGTCACTGTCGTATAGATTACGTCGATCTCTACGACTCCCGTGATGGTCGATGAGCCCGCGACGACGGTCGCAAATCCCTGCCGGCCTCCGAAATTGATCGACTGAGGTTGCTTCAACACACGGAAATCGGGGTTGGCCTCTATCTGCTGGCGGACGAACTGCGCGTTAGCCGACTGCAAATCGCCCGCCTCGACCGCGACCGCGCCGATGAAGATGCCGTGCGTGACTACGACCCCTTGTTCGGCCTGGCCGTAAGCCCCTTTGGGAGCAAAGATCATGTTGGAATCGTCCCCGATCAGCGCGTCCCAGTTCTCAGGGTACTCCAGCGTAAACGAGCGGTCGCGCGCTTCAAAAGGCGCGTAGGCGGCCGCAGGCGGCTCGGGCCTGGTAGAAGGCTTGTTAGAGTTAGGGTCGCGCGGCCCCAATCGCGCGGGCTCTTTCGACGAAGCGAACGCCGCTCGACCGGTCAACCTCTCTTTGATCTGGGTGAACTGTTCCGTGTTGCGAACGGGGTTCTGGCTCACGGGGAGCGAAGGCAGGATCTCGTTGATCAGCGCGGCGCGGTTGCCGGGGTTCGGGTGGTCGCTCAGAAACTCGGGCACTCGCTGACCGCTCATCTGCTCCAGCGTCTTAAAAAAACTTGCCATGTCGCGCGGGTCATAACCTGACTCGGCCATCATGCGCGCGCCTTCGATGTCGGACTGGGTTTCAGCCGTGCGGCTGAACTTCAGAAAGACGGCGTTCGCGCCCGCCCCGCCGATAGATTCGACCACCTGGCCGAGGTCCGTGTCGCGTCCCCCCGCGATGCCGCTCAGAATGCTGAGCCCGGCTTTGGCGAGATAAGCCTTCGACGCCTGGCTAGTGCCGTGGCGCAGCGCCACGTGCGCGATCTCGTGCGAGATCACGCCCGCAAGCTCGCCTTCGTTCTTTGCCGAAGTGATCGTGCCCGCGTTGATGAATATGAACCCGCCGGGCAGCGCGAACGCATTTATCTCTTTCGTAGCCACGACCGCGAACTGGTAAGGGAATTTGTAACCGCCGGCCCTTGAGGCGAGCTTCCCGCCGAGTTGCTGTATGTAAGAGACTGTAGCTTCGTCCTTGAGCAGAGGCACCTGGCGGGCGATCTCTTGCGCCGACTGGCGGCCCAGTTCTATGTCCTGCTCGGGCTTGAAGAGGTTGAAGCCCGGCTTGAAACGCTCGCGGACGCCGCCCGCGTTCTTAGAGCCGCGGCTGCAAGAGATTTGAAACGCGAGCATTGAAAAGAGCAGTAGGATTGCCGCCCATCTCTGTTTATACATATGATTGAATCTTAGCCCGTCAACCGACAGCGATTCAACTCTTTCTTAAGTCCTGAGTGCTGAGTGCTGAGTGCCGAGTAAAAGAAAAGGGCTATGTGCCGATACAGGTTTTTACTCAGCACTCAGCACTTCCGGTTGTAACCTGTCGGCCCGTGCGCGCGTTAATAGTAATTGGGCGGGCATCGATACTACAATCTTCGGGCGCGAGAGGCAGCCCCGGCGCCAGCGCTAGACAATTCGTACTCGTCTTAAAGACCTGTCGAATGGATAAGACCACCGACAACTTTGCTCTGGCAACCGTTCGGTCCGATGACCGCCCAGTTGATCAACAAAGCGACGAAGCTCTCGCGACGGCTGCGGGCAGGGGCGACGAGCAAGCCTTCGAGCAGATCTTTTACCGCCACCGGAAGCGAGTGGCGCGGCTCGCGGGCCGTTTCTTTAACCGTCCCGAAAAGATTGAAGAGCTAGTCCAGGAGGCTTTCACAAAAGTGTATGTGGCGATCGGCAATTACTCGGCAGAGCGTGGACAGTCGTTCGGCGCGTGGCTCACGCGCATTGCCATCAATTCGTGCTACGACGAGCTGCGCCGCACGCGCCGCCGCCCCGAAGGCGCTCTAGACGACCTCACGGCAGACGAGATGGCCTGGCTTGTGGCCGAGGCTCGCCCGCCGACGGCCGCAAACAACAGCGAATCCGCAGTGATCTTGCGCGACCTGGCCGCGAAGCTTCTCGCGCGGCTCGCGCCCGACGACCGGCTGGTCCTCACCCTGCTCGACGGCGAAGAGATGTCCGTAATGGAAATTGCACGAGCACTGGGGTGGTCTGATTCTAAAGTGAAAGTGCGGGCGCACAGGGCGCGCCACTCGTTGCGCCGCGTGATGGATGAGTATATTTGAAGGGAGCGATTGTTATGCTCTGGAAAAAAGATAACCCGGACCGCAATCGACAACTCGACCGAATGGGCCGGACGATCATTCGGGCTTCGCAAGCTACCGAAAAAGAGATAGAGACAGCCGTCTCGTCACCCGCGCTTTTGGAGCGCATCCGCGCGCGCGCGGCGACCGGCGAGGCCCGCCCGTCTGGGACGATTAATAATTGGGCTGGCAATAACTGGGCTGCCGATATTTTGGCCGCGCCGCGCGCCATAGCCTGGCGCGCGATTCCGGCGCTGTCTCTGGTGGCGGCCGTCGCGCTTACGCTCTGGATGAGCGCGACGAGCAACCGGCCGGATAACTCTTTTGGCAATCCTATGAAGGGCGTCGAGATTATCCAAAGCGACCCGGTAGCGCCGGCAACGGCTTGCTCGGTCGCGACGAAAGAAGAGTGCGCCGTATCGACAGACGACGCGGTGGCGATACTCGTGAGCGCCACGGCGAAGGAGACAAACAGATGAACTCACAAAGCAAAGCCTGGCTCAAGGTGTTGGCGGTGTTGCTGGTCGTGTTCGCGCTCGGCGGCGTGACGGGCGCGGCCATCGGCGGCCTGTTCGCGTCGCGCGCCAACATAGACGAGACGGGCCACTCTATCCGCGACACGTCCAGCTATTTCGACACCTTGAAGCGTGAAATCGATCTTACGCCAGAACAGGCCGAGCAGATGCAAGTGATCCTGGCCGATATGCGCGACGAGTATAAATCGGTCTGCGCCGAAGTGCGCCCGCGCTATCACGCCATGCGCGAAAGCGCGCGCCTCCGCATGAGGGGGCTGCTTTCTCCGGCGCAGCAAGAGCGATTCGACTCTATCGTCACGCAGGAGGATTGCAAATGCCCCGAGCAGAAAAAGTAGATCGATTATTATTCGATAAGGCAACCCTGCCCGAAAGATGATAACTTTATTTATCGGATTGTAACCGGCACAACCCAGTTGAAAGCGAGGGACCGCGACATGACGGACCGCAAAACCAGGAATATCGTTTGGGCGGCGGGACTTTTAATAATAGGCTTCATATCAATATCGGCGCAGACAGAGAAGTTAAATGAGTGTAACTGGACAGATTCGACGCGCGACATCTACATAAACGGGGAGATAGACCGCGCCGGCCAGTTGATGTTTTGCGAGAAGCCCAGGCGATACGCCCTCATCTCATCAAAGCTCGACCGCACGATCATTCTTGACCTCACGGAAAAGACCGTTCGCACCGCGCCCAAAGAGGCTTTGCGCTACGGGGCGGACCGCTCGACGGCCACTTCAGACGCCACGGCAGCCACCGAGCCCGCAGGCAAATATACTCTCGTCGACGGCTCTACGTACCTGCTCTCGCACGGCGGAAAATCGATCCTCATCCGCTCGCACCCGGGCCTTACGGGCGAGGTGAGCCTCGATAAGCTATTTGAGACGGTTCCCGTCTGGCGCTCTTTGATGGAGAGCTACGAGCCGAAATCCGAAGCAGTAGCCGCGCTCAAAGCGAGCGACAAGCCCGCCGCCGTCACTGTGGTCTTAGGCTCGTGGTGTCCCGACAGCAAGAATTATGTTCCAAAGATGATGAAGGCGCTCGGCGCTGCGGGCAATGACCGTTTGCAGGTAAAAGTCATAGGCATAGACAACCAGTTTCACGAGCCTATAGACATTATTCAGCAGCGGCGCATTATAAACGTCCCGACCGTGATCGTGGAGCGCGAAGGCCGGGAGATTGGCCGCATCGTCGAAACTCCCGCAGCCGAGACTATGGAAGAAGACCTCGCGGCAATTCTCAAGGGCAAGCCGAACACGCACACGGGCCGCTGGGACCGCGGGCCGCTCTTGGCGCGCGGGACCTATCAATACCTGGATCAGACGGGCAAGCAGCAAGGCAGCGAAGAGTGGGAGATGTTCAGCACGAACGAGAATGGACATCTGATCCACAGCACGATCAAGACCGATGACCTTTCGACAGAGGTCTGGCACAGACTTGACGGCAAGCACCGCCCGACCTTTGTCGAGATAACAAAGCAGCGCGGCGACGGGGTCGTTAGAACCCGTTATCGATTCCCCGATAAAAGCATGACTGCGCGGTTGAGAGGCAACCAGCCCGGAGTCATAGAGCAGACCCTGAGCGTGCCCGAGCAGTTGGCATTCGTTTCGCCAGCCGTGGCCGCCGAAGGGTGGGGGTGGATGCAGATTGCCGCTACGAAAGATCAGAAACAGATCACCAGCTATTTTGCGCCTCGCGGTTACGCGGAGACTGTAGGCGCGCTACGGTCGGCGAGCTACGAGGTGAAGGGCGAAGAGGCGGTTCGCGTCGGCGGGCGCGAGCTTCGCGCCAAACACCTGTTGCGCAAAGCGGAAAGAGAGAGCTCCGAATGGTGGCTGCACCCTGAGCTCATGATCCCTGTCCGGGGCAAAGTCGCGGGCGGGTTTGAATACGTGCTCACCTCGCTCGAAGCTCCGGCTAATAAGTAGCCGGAGGGTAACGATATGAAGGATGTCGAAAACAAGCCTAATAAGACCTCGATTGCAATCGTGGGGTTCGCAGCTGGTGTACTCACAGTCATACTTGTTGTTCTTGCAATCAGGGGATGTTGATCTCGCATGCTTCAGAGAATTGAAGAAAACTATTCATAAAGATTAAAGGAGATTTCATGCTTCCGATTCGCGGCCTCTACGAAATTGCTATAAGAGTGAAAGACCTCGAAAGGGCCGAGAGCTTCTACCGCGAGGTGCTGGCTACCCTGAGATTGCCGCCGACCCGGAGAAGATCACTAACCACGTAATCGAGCGCGCCCGACCGGGATCAATAATTCTCTTACACGTAATGTACAAGAGTCGAGAGCCGTCTTTGCAGGCCGTCGCAGGAATCATCGACCGGCTGAAAGAGCAAGGCTACGAGTTCAAGACCGTCTCCGAATTGATGGCGTCAGATTAAGAACGCGAGATTATTTACCGCAGAGACACAGAGAGCACAGAGCGGGCGCAGAGAGAACATAATTCTGCTCTGCGTGAACTCTGCGTACTCTGCGTCTCTGCGGTGAGAGTTATTTCTAATTGTGCAGACTCATCAGAAGATCTTGCGTTTCTCGGTGCGGTTTTTGTAAAGCCATATCCCTGTGGCGGCGCCCGCGCCTACCAGGGCGCCGATGACGGCCCCCTTCTTACCTTTGACCACGCCGCCCGCCACCGCGCCAGCCGCAGCCCCCGTGCCGATGACTATGGTCGCTTTAGCCGGGCTGTCCATCCAGTGGTGATCGCGCTCTACGTTGACTATGCCAGGCCCGTCGAGCACGTTAATCCCGATATCACCGTACTTGATGCCGTTCTTGCTCCGTTTTACTTTAATCCGCCTGTACTCGTCGTCATCTCTGTCCTGGGCCAGAGCCGCCACGGGGCTTGCCAGCCCAAACAGGGAGAGTAACAATAAGAGACTCGCCAGCTTTCTTCGCATTTTTATCCCTCCGAAAGTTTTGTGAGCGGTTCGTGCGCGAGCCTGTGTGACGCGGCCCGGCCATCGCCGTGATGCTCGGCGCGAGGTGAATAGTTGCCCGGCGGGTCAAAAATATCATGATGATTCAGAGAAGAGAGGGGTAAGCTGACACCTCCGCCGCCCGGCTAAAACCAGTGCGGAGGCGAGCGCCTGCCGGCTTGCGGACCAACTGACGCCACGTTAATCTTCAAGCACGGCATTAACGGCACTGCAACTGTCACCCCGCTAAAGGAGAGAAGATTATGCTAAGCCGCTGTTGGTTAGCCCTCGCTTGTTTCGTGATTGTCATATGTATGGGCACTGCCGTCGCCCAGAACCAAACGGCCCAAACCAAAGACCCGCTGCCTGACATCTCGGGCGAGTGGACAGGGACCTGGGGAGTTTACAGTCCTGCGCAAGGCACAACCCCGCCGAAGGATATTTGTAAGCGCCTTGACGCCAAGGTTGAGTACAAGGACGGCGGCTGGCTTGCGACGTTTGAAGGCGACTGTGGGCGCCCTTACAAATATTCGATCAAGATGGAAGGCCGCCAGGTCGGCAAGGTCGTGATGTTCAAAGGTACTACCGACCTTGGCGAGAAGGACGGAGGGGTCTTTGATTGGATCGGGCGGGCAAATAACAAGGAGTTCGTGGGCTTTTTCACGAGCGGATATTACACAGGGACATTCAATCTCTCGCGGGCGAAATGAGTCGGGACGCCGTCTTGAATATGACAATGAGCCCTTCCGGTGTTGCCTTGACCTCTATGTCGCTTAAACGATCGATTGTGACGGGCGGGATCGGCTTCTCTCTAGTAAGCCTGTGCGTGTTTGCGACCGTCACATTCGCGCAAAGATCGATGTACGACCGCCTGGGAGTGACGGGCGCTTACATAGCCTGGATGATTCTCTTCATGCTGCTCGGAGGAATTGCGCTGTTCCCTCTGGTGGTCGGCAAGCGTCGGCTATTGAGGTTCTACGCAATGTTCGGCGCGGCTTTTTTCATGTACGGAATCAGTTGGATGGCCGCCTATTTCGCTTTCAACAGAGGCGCAGGCGAATGGCTCGGGTCGTTCGCCGGGTCCGTTTCGATGGCCCTGGTATTTGCTGCGGGGTTCAGGGTGATGCGAACTGCGCCGCTCTTGGCGGCGATACTTTTCGTCGCAAATTCGGTCGGGTACTTTCTCGGCTCGGTCTTTTATTACACATATGGCAGGCCGGGCGGGCTGTTGCTCTGGGGAGCCTTTTACGGTCTTTGTCTTGGAGCAGGTCTTGGAGCCGTCCTCTATATCGCTCAATCCGACCGCGCGAGCCGATCACTGCCCGAAGAAAAGATTCGGATCTCTGATGAGCAGGGGTGAGTTTTTCACAAGATTCACGATCTGGGTTACCCTCGCCGGATATTCGGTCGGGGTCGCTCTTTTTGCACTCTCACGCAAGAACCGTAGGCGGGAGCGTGCGGCCAGGCTTGTCTGGACAATAGCCTGCATAAGCCTGCTCGCGCACGTAGCTTGCGCCTTCTACTTCTACCACGATTGGAGTCATGATTCGGCTTATCGAGAGACTGCGCGTCAAACTGCCGAGGTCGTCGGCCTCAACTGGGGTGGCGGGCTTTACATCAATTATGCGCTGATGGCCTGCTGGGTCGCGGATGTCGCCTGGTGGTGGCGAGGATTGGATCTCTACCGGCGTCGGCCCGTGGCGCTGGTCGCGCTCTGGCAGGGATTCCTGATATTTATGTTCTTCAACGCCACCGTCGTTTTTGAGACCGGGGCTTTACGATTCATTGGGCTCTTTTTATGCCTGGCCTTGTGCCTGCTGTGGCGGCGCTCTGCCGCAAGTGGGTTTCCTCACGGGCAGAACAAGGGCGCGGACATTATCGTAAAGGATTAACTGATGAACTCGTTCAGCGCCGAAGCGCCTCGCCCCACGATCGGGCTCGCCCGCTTACCTTTCTACTACGGCTGGGTGAACCTCGCCGTAGCGGCGGCGGCAATGGTCGGGACTCTTCCGGGCCGTACGCAGGGGCTCGGGTTGATCACCGAGTCGCTGCTTAAAGACTTCCAGATCGACCGCGTGCTTTATGCTCACATCAACCTCTGGGCGACGTTGATCGGCGCGCTCTTCTGCCTGGGCGTCGGACGGCTGATAGACCGATTCGGCAGCCGCAGCGTGCTCACGGCAGTCTCAATAATGCTCGGGGCGGTCGTCCTGCTGATGAGCGGTTCGAAGGGAGTGATCCTGCTCGCCCTGTTGATTACGCTGACGCGGGGGCTGGGGCAGAGCGCCCTGTCTGTTATCAGCATAACAATTGTTGGCCAGTGGTTTGTGCGAAGGCTGAATCAGGCTATGGGCATATATTCCATCCTGGTCAGCGTCGGGTTTATGGCGGCGTTTCCGATCATAGGCGCGGTGGTCGAAAACAGCGGTTGGCGCGCGTCCTGGGCCGTAGTAGGCGCCGCGCTGCTGGTTGTCCTTGCTCCTGCCGGATGGTTGCTCGTGAGGCGCTCGCCGGAAGCCTGCGGGCTGGCAATCGATGGCGAGAAGTCAGCGGGTGATGAACCGGCTGACTTAAGAAGCGACTACACAATCCGCGAGGCATTGTCTACGCCCGCGTTTTGGGTTTTTGCGTTGTCGAGTTCGGTCTACGGTTTGATTGCTTCCGGCATCGCGTTGTTTAACGAATCGATCCTGGCCGAGCGAGGTTTCGATGCGTCGACTTACCACTGGAGCCTTATGATCGTCGCGCTCACGTCGCTGGCGGGCAACTTCCTCGGAGGGTGGCTGACGGCCAGGTGGTCGATGAATAGACTGATGGCTTTAGCCATGACTCTGCTGGCCGGCTCGTTGTTGGCGCTGCCCCACGTAAGCAGCCAGTTGCATGTAGCGGTATACGCGCTGGTGATGGGGCTCGCGGGCGGTTTTGTTATAGTGATCTTTTTTTCATTCTGGAGTCGGGCCTATGGCCGAACACATCTCGGCAAGATACAGGGCGCGGCCCAGGCATTAACGGTTGTTGCATCAGCAATCGGGCCGCTAATCCTGGCGGAGTGCGTCGAGCGGACCGGCTCTTACGGAGCGATCTTTTACCTGATGGCCGCTGTTGTGATAGTGCTGGGGCTAAGCGCGTGGTTCGTTCCTCTCCCACCGAAAAAGAGCGGCGGCCAGAGGCTATAGCCGCCGCTTTTCTCACAATCAAACATAACCCCTTTATGCATGGCTCGAATATAGATTTACGTCTTTGAATCATGAAGGATTATCCGGTTATCATTTGCAACATAACTAATTTGACTAACAGGAGTCTTCACATGAATTCTATTCTACGTATTACACACCCGGTGTTTCTGGCAATTCTATTGACCTCCACAGCCCTAGACGCAGAATTCACTATTTCAACCGGCAAGATGAGTTGGCAACTCCCACCCGGACAGATTACTGCCGGTAGCGATCCGCGCGAGGTCTTAACAAATGCTTGGGCTGCAATTGGAACAGTCAAGTCATTTCGCTATCGTATTGAGTTTCTACCTGATCTCCTCGATCGCATAACCGTAATAGAGTATGTGTCTCCGGATCGCTATCACACAACCCTGAAGAATAGGGAAACAATAGTCATCGGAAATGATTTTTATGAAAAGATGGGTGATAAGCCTTGGAGGAAGCTCGCGCCAACAAGCAACGGTAACGATGATGCTATCGTTTTAAAACGCCCGAAACAAAACCGGGGCGAATCTATGAAAACGGCCAGAGATATTAAGCTCATAGGGGCTGACAAAATAGATGGTGTCGAATCGCTGTTATACGAATACGATAATTATGATGCATCCAGGAATACTTTGTTCATGAAGATGAAGGTGTGGGTTGCGGTAGCCGACGGCTTCGTGCGCAGAGCCGAAGGCCAGGTTCAGGGGGGAGCACGTAATGTGACAATCGTCTACAATTATTATGATTACAATGCGGATATTAAGATCGAGCCTCCTGAGCTTCTTGCGGGTCAACCCGCTCCTGAGACGGGGCAGGTCGACCCGCCATCGCGACCGAGCCGTTATGCGATGGTTCCTCCGGGCATTCCGACCGTAATACCCAGTCCGTATCCGCCGGGTACGGGCGGCGGCAACCTTATTATAGACGGGTCGGCTAAATCGGTTGTCTCCAAGCCCGTTTTGTTGAACCGGGTCGCGCCCGTTTACACAGATAAAGCGCGGGAAAATGGGGTTCAAGGTATTGTGCGTCTTCGCGTGCTGGTCGGTGAGGATGGATTAGTCAAGCAAGTAGTTGTCATCAGTGGCTTGCCTGACGGGTTGACTGAAGCGGCGGTGAAAGCCGCTCAGCAGCTAAAGTTCCGTCCTGCGACGAAGGACGGCAAGCCCACTGCTTTCTGGCTTAGCGGTGTCACGATTGAGTTCAATATAAGGAAATAGCAAGCGCAAAAACCAGATTTGAGCTATGGTCGACCAAGCGGCTGTCGCTCGGTGAAATCTCAGAAAACCTACCCTGAACGATAATTCGCCGTAACAAATATCACACCAAGCAATTGACGGCCGGATGGAAGTAACTTAATCGGCCTCGATTAGTTGCCGTGATGTGAACGATCAGCGCTTTTAATTTTACTAATCGGCTGCTCCGTTTTAGAATTGTGCAGTGCTTGAATAGGAGCGTGCCCGACAGTTCCTTAATGCCGAACGAGTCGTGCAAGACAGCCATCCGTACCGCTCGCCGAATCCGTCAGGCTTTGGGCGCGCTCGATCAGGAGCCTAACCCATGTCGATAAACATCTCTCGCCATTTCCTGCTGCGAAAGCTCCACCAGTTGACCGGCGTGCTGCCGCTGGGCGTCTTTCTGCTAGAACATTTCTACACCAACTCGAAAGCGCTGGGCGGTGGAGTAGACGCCGCGGGGAAGCCCATCCCCGGCTCGCAACTCTTTAACGAAGCGGTCGCCGATTTGCAATCGATCCCTTACATCATTTATGTCGAAGTGCTCGGCATCTTTATCCCGCTCATCTACCACGCGGTCTACGGGCTGATAATTACCTACGAGGGGAGGCCGAACGTCGGTAAGTACGATTACGGCCGCAACTGGCTCTACTTTTTCCAGCGCGTGACGGGCGTGATACTGTTTTTCTTCATCACGTTTCACGTCCTGAATTTCAGGTTCGGATTGGTACCGGGGCTCAACATGACCTCTGTCGCAGAACACCCCGAAATGGCATTCAAGATCGTAAGCGATGAGTTCAAAATCTGGTGGGTGATGTTCATCTACATCATAGGCATTACCTCGACCACTTTCCATTTCGCCAACGGGCTGTGGCTCTTTTTAGTCGACTGGGGAATAACGATAGGCCAGCGCGCCCAACGGCTTTCGGGTTATCTGTGCGCGGCGATAGGCGTCGTGCTCACCTTTGTAGGTATCTTTGCGGCGGTTGCGTTCGTTCAGTAAATCTTGTGGCAGAGGTTAGATGATGGCAAAGGCTGATATACGAATCGCGGTCATAGGCGGGGGACTGGCGGGGCTGATGACCACTATCAAGATCGCCGAGCTTGGTCACTCGGTAGACCTGTTTTCGCTCGTGCCGGTCCGCCGCTCGCACTCGGTCTGCGCGCAGGGCGGTATAAACGGCGCGGTCAACACAAAAGGCGAGGGCGATTCGCCCTTGATACATTTCGACGACACGGTATACGGCGGCGACTTTTTGGCTAACCAGCCGCCCGTCAAAGCGATGTGCGAGATGGCCCCCGCGATCATTTACATGTTCGACCGCATGGGCGTGCCCTTCTCACGCACGAGTGAAGGGATGATAGATTTCCGCCGGTTCGGCGGTACGAAGCACCACCGCACGGCGTTTGCCGGCGCCTCGACGGGCCAGCAGCTACTGTACGCGCTCGACGAGCAGGTGCGTCGCTACGAGGCCGAGGGGAAGGTCACGAAATACGAGTGGTGGGAATTCATGTCCGCAATCCTGGACGATAATCAAATCTGCCGGGGCTTGACGGCGATGAACCTGAGGACGCTTGAAGTCCAGGCATTCCCGGCGGACGCCATAATAATGGCTACGGGCGGGATAGGCTCCATCTTCGGCAAATCTACGAACTCCGTGATATGCACGGGCTCGGCCCAGTCGGCGCTCTACCAGCAGGGCGTCCATTACGCCAACGGCGAGTTCATACAGGTTCACCCGACCGCCATCCCTGGCGAAGACAAGCTGCGGTTGATGAGCGAGTCTGCTCGCGGCGAGGGCGGCCGCGTCTGGGTCCCGCGCAAGAAGGGCGACCAGCGCGACCCGAAAGATATTCCTGAAAACGAGCGCTGGTATTTTCTCGAAGAGAAGTACCCGGCTTACGGCAACCTCGTGCCTCGCGACATCGCCACGCGCGAGATATTCCATGTCTGCCTGGACGGCTACGGCGTCGGCGGCGGAAACATGGTCTTTTTGGATTTGACGCACATCCCTGCCGAGACGCTTGACCGCAAGCTCGGCGCGATACTTGAAATCTACGAGAAGTTCGTGGGCGACGACCCGCGATACACGCCTATGAAGATATTCCCGGGCATGCACTACACGATGGGCGGCATCTGGGTCGACTATAACCAGATGACGAACGTGCCCGGAATATTCGCCGTGGGCGAGTGCGACTACTCTATTCACGGCGCAAACCGATTGGGCGCGAACTCGCTGGTGAGCTGCATCTACGCGGGCATAGTGTGCGGCCCCGCCGCCGTGCAGTACGCCACCGGCAACGGTCGCGGCGAGAGCCTCAACGGGCTGCACGAAAGCGAGGTCCGCCGCCAGGTCGAGATCAACGAGCAGATAAAGAATCAGCGCGGCGGCGAAAACGCCTACCTGCTGCACGACGAGATGGGCCGCTGGATGACCGATAACGTCACAGTGGTGCGCTACAACCGCAAGCTCGAAGAGACGGACGCGAAGCTTCAGGAGCTGATCGAGCGATTCGACCAGATAGACATCAACGAGAGCGTATACTGGGCGACGCAGGCGCTGCCGCACGCGCGCCAGTTTTACAACATGCTCCAGCTTGCGCGCGCCGTTACGCTCGGCGCGCTCCGCCGCAACGAATCGCGCGGCGCGCATTACAAGCCCGAGTTCCCCGAGCGTAACGACGTAGAGTTTCTCAAGACTACGATCGCCACCCATACGCCCGAAGGGCCTGAGTTCAGCTACAAGCCCGTAGACGTTTCGCTAATTCCGCCGCGCGCGCGCAAATACGACGTGGATAAGAAAGCGCCGGCAGTCTCTGACCAACAGGTCCCGCCCAACGAGGTTCAGGTCGAGCGCAAGCTTGAGAAAGAGGCTACGGGCAAGCAGCACCCGTTTGAGGACATGAGCAAGAACGTAACTTAGGAATGATTTAACTTGAGGAGCTACCTATGGTCATATGCAACCAGTGCGGAGAGAGGCTGCCCGAAGGCAAGAGCACCTGCCCTGAATGCGGGGCAGTGAATACGGCTGAAGGCGTCGAAGGCGTTTCGGCAAATATCGTTAAAGGCGATAACGACGAGAACGTCACTGACACCGCGCGCATGCGCGTAAAGCCCGAAGGCTCGCCCGAGGTGATCCGAATAAAGGTGAAGCGCCAGGACTCGAAAGACGCCCCTTCGCGCTGGGAAGAGTTCGACGTGCCTTACCGCAAGGGCATAAACGTGTTGACCTGCTTGATGGACATTCAAAAGAACCCCGTGACCGCCAACGGCAAAAAGACGACGCCCGTCGTTTGGGACTCGAACTGCCTGGAAGAGGTATGCGGCGCGTGCTCCATGATAATAAACGGGCGCGTGCGCCAGGGCTGCACAGCGCTCGTCGATAAGCTCGACACGCCGATCACCGTGGCCCCTATGACAAAGTTTCCCATCATCCGCGATCTGATGGTAGACCGCTCTCGCATATTCGAGGCCTTCAAGAAAGTTCATGCGTGGATAGACATCGACGGCACCTACGACCTGGGCCCCGGCCCGCGCGTTGCGCCCGAAATTCAGGCGGCGCGTTACGATATGTCTCGCTGCATGGCCTGTTGCTGCTGTATGGAAGCCTGCCCGCAATACGGTCCCGTCTCTCAATTCATCGGCCCGGCCGCGCTCAACCAGGTGCGGCTGTTTAACGAGCACCCGTCGGGCAAGCTGAACAAAGATGCGAGATTGAATGCCGTGATGGAACCGGGGGGAGTGACCGATTGCGGCAACGCGCAGAACTGCGTGAAGGTATGCCCGAAAGAGATACCGCTTACAGACTCAATCGCCTACCTCTACCGCGAGACGACCTGGTACGGCCTACTGGGATGGCTCAAGAAATAGAATCTCAGATTTCAAGCCTCTAGCTTGAAATCCGAGACCGATGCCAGCTTCCGCGCCAGGGCGATGCCTATGCCGACTATCTGTTCCTGGGCTTCGATTGGCCGAGAGCCTGAGCGCGTTTCCAAATAGCCCGGCTCGGAGATCAAGCCGAGCCTCGTCCGGCCATCCTCTTCGATCAAGACTATGTCGCCCGCCTGGCCCAGGTCGCCCGGCACGAACAAGACTATGTCGCCTTCGACAAGTCCCTTTTCGGGCCACGAGTGATTCACCATAACGCACTCGTAATCGCCCTCGTGAACATCCAGGATCTGAGCCAGCACGTCTTCGTCATCGATTGAGACCTGCTGCCGCCGCTTCTCTTGAGCCTTTATGTTTTCGTCTTTTTCCATGATAGTCCGTGCCCGAAGCAAATATTGAATCTGTCGAGGGCAATTATGTCAATCGCCCGATGGCCGAAAACGCGGGGCGGCGCGCATTGCTTTAAGGCGCGCGGGTTTAGCAAGCGCGCCGTTATGGCATCGGTTTTGCCACTAGAAATTATTAACGGCTATTTGTGAATTGATATAGAACGGGGGGCTGGTCATGGGCAGTCGAATGTTCGGGGGGCTTACGCTCAAAGAGCTGGCCGTGAGGACGTGGAAAGAGGCTAACGAAGACAACGTCTTTGGCCGCGCTGCGGAGCTTGCTTACTACTTTTTACTCGCGCTCTTTCCGATGCTGATCTTTTTGACCAGCCTCGTAGGCTTTCTGCCGGGCGCGCAAGAAAGAATCATCAACTCTATCGGCCAGGCCGCTCCCGGTCAGGTCATGGAAGTGGTCCGCCAGTTCATACACGACGTGGTCGAGAACCGCAGCGGGGGGCTGCTCTCGTTCGGCATACTGGCTACGCTTTGGGCCGCGTCGAACGGCGTGTCGGCGGTGATGGAGACGCTCAACACCGCCTACGATGCGGAGGAATCGCGCCCATTCGTAAAGAAGCGCGTTGTCGCAATCGGGCTCACTGTCGCGCTGTCTGTGCTCGTCGTAGGCGGGACCGTGCTGATTATGTTCGGCGACAGGTTCGCCGAATGGCTCGGCGGCGCTTTAGGTCTCGGCGCGGCTTTCACGACGGCGTGGAAGATTCTCGATTACATAATAGGCCTCGGGCTATTGTTCTTAGGGATACAACTGATCTACTACTTCGGGCCGAACGTCAAACAGAAGTGGCGCTGGATTACGCCGGGCGCAGTCTTCGCGGTGGGGGCGCTGATAGTAAGCTCGCTGGCCTTCTCGATCTACCTCAGATACGCGCCCGATTACAGTGCGACTTATGGCAGCCTCGGCGCGGTCATAATATTGATGCTCTGGCTCTACATAATGGGCCTCGTGCTGTTGGTGGGCGGTGAGGTCAATTCCGAGATCAGGCATGGCGCGAACAAGCCCAAGGGCGGGAAAGAGACGCCCGAGCATCTTCAAGCAGCTTAGAGATGGACGCAAATCAAAGTAGAAGAGGTGAATAACGACTATGGCAACTAGAAGAATCATTTTCACATCGCGACTCAAAGAAGGGGCCGAACAACGATTGCTTCATGATCTGAAGTCGATTTTTCCAAGCGACGCCCTGAACAGCATCGACGGCATTGAAGAGATAACGATATGTCAGGGCAGCGGAATGTTTGCTGCCGTGGTCAAATACGATGGCGACTTTGAGAAGATTTTTGCCGACTACATCTCAAACGATGCGATCAAGGCTTTCCATGCGAAGATGGCTTCTTACCTGGAAGATGTTCCTAAATCGAATAAGCCTTCAGACCTTCCACTTATCGGCGATGTCTTCTACTGGGATGGCAGAAAGGTCCAGGAGGCAGTCGGGTAAAGAGCGATTGCGCCATTTCAGCGCAAAGCAAACAAAGAGCCGCAAAGCGCGCAAACCTTCTTAGTGAACTTTGCGTTGAAAACCGATCTGTCTAATCACTCTGGAGAAATGTCATGCCGAGAAGAATAGATAATCAAGTCGTCGTCATCACGGGGGCCGCTTCGGGCATCGGCCGAGTGACGGCGCGCATGTTCGCCGAGCGCGGCGCGCGCGTTGTCGTCGGCGCGCGCAACCTCGCGGCCTTGAATGACCTGGTGCGCGAGATCACCGAAATCGGCGGCCTCGCTTACGCGGCACAGACTGACGTAACCAGGCGGGAGGATGTCGAGCGGCTGGCCCAGACCGCCATCAATTACTTTGGCCGCATAGACACGTGGGTCAACAACGCCGGAGTATCTGTCTATGCGCTGTTCGACAAGCTGTCGGACGAAGAGATCAGGCGCATAATGGACGTGAATTTCATGGGCACGGTTTACGGCCTGCAAGCTGCGCTCCCGGTTCTCAGATCAAACGGCGGCGGCGCCGTAATCAATGTCGCTTCGGTCACGGGCAAGCGAGCGATCCCGCTGCAGAGCGTCTACAGCGCTTCCAAATACGCTGTCGTAGGTCTTTCGGAAGCCCTGCGCGCGGAGCTTGCTTATGAAGATGCGGAGATAAATGTTTGCACCATCTGCCCGCCTTCTATCAACACGCCGTTTTTCGACAACGCGCTTACGAAAGAGGGTTACGCGCCCAAGCCCATGTTTCCTGTCTACGAGCCGGAGGCGGTCGCGGAGACGATCATCTCGTGCGCAGAAAACCCGCAGCGCGAAGTCATGGTAGGGGCGGGCGGCAAGATGTTTGCAGTAATGAACACACTCGCGCCGGGGCTTACGGATTGGGTCATGGGAAAGGCCGCTGTAACGGGGCAGCTCTCGAACGAGCCCGAGTCGAAAGACGCGCCCAACAATCTGTTTGAGCCTACCCGAGAGTCCCGCGAGCGCGGCGAGTGGACTATATGGGGAACGAGGAAGCAGGAGGCCATCGCGGGCGGCAGCCTGATCGCGCGCCACCCGTTAGCTTTAAGCGCGGCGGGCGTGGCCGCCTTGATCGTCGCTGCGCGTTACTTGTTCAGATGAATCAATGAGCCGGCTCCGACTCCATCGCCGCAGCTTCTATCTCTAGCGAGCCTGACTCAGCGTCCTGGCGGCCGCTCTCTTCAGCATTCGAGAGGGCTGAAAGCACGCTTGCCAGCAAAGCCGCGGCCTCTTGCAACACTCTCTGATGCTCTGCGGTGTACTCGTCAAGCGTCGCCGAATAGAGAGTGACGGCGCCGTGCACTTCTCTGTCTTTGACGACGGGGAATGCGGCCAGCGTGCGGTAGCCGTCGAAATGCTCCGCAAACTGAGCGGGCAGATCGAGCTTGGGATCGGTATTACAAAACGGCTTGCGGTTGGCTATTACCCAGCCTGTCACGCCTTCGCCGAGAGCGATCGTGCGCCCTTTGAGCAAAGCCCAGTGATAGCCCACCGCGTGAACCACTACGTTATCGCCCGCGCCCGGGGCTACCAGCGTGATCGCGCACAGATCGTATGGCGCGATAGCCTTCATCTTTTCGGCGAAAGCGATGACGGCGTCTTCCGACGTGCGGCAACCTATCATCACCTGCGCGAGGTCGGACAGCGATCTCAATTGATCTTCAAGCATGGCGATCGGGCCGGTCTTTCTTGGCTCTTGCTCTTCGGCCAGCCCCGCCGCCGGGGCTACGCGCCGCGCCGCGTCTGAGAGCTGTTCGGTAGGCTCGATGCCGAAGGTCGGGACGGGCACGTCGCGGTAGGCCGCTATCTCGGCCTCGAACTGCGGCAGGTTCGTAACGAAGATGCCGACGACGGTCGGGTCGTACAGAGTCCCGCTCCCGCGCATCACCAGATCGATGGCCTCTTCGCGCGTCATGCCTTTGCGGTACTGGCGGTCTTCGCGCACTGCGTCGAAACAGTCGACGACAGAGATGATACGCGCCGTCAGAGGAATCTCTTCGCCCTTCAACCCGTCCGGGTAGCCGCCACCATCCCAACGCTCGTGGTGGTGGCGCACGACGGGAACGATCGGATAAGGGAACTCGACCCGGCTTAAGATCTGCGCGCCCGCGATGGGGTGAATCTTCATCTTCTCAAATTCGGCGGCCGTGAGCTTGCCCGGCTTGTTGAGGATGTAATCGGGCACGGCGATTTTGCCTATGTCGTGCAGGAGCGCGCCCGCCTTGAGAGCTTCGACCTCGCTTTCAGAGCATCCGAACAGGCGCGCGACGCCCGCTGCATAAATCTGCACGCGCAAGACGTGCCCGTGCGTCACTTCGTCTTTCGCGTTTATGGCGACGGCCAGCGCTTCGATAGTCTCGCGGTGCGCTTTCTCCATGACCGAGATGCGCTTTTGCACGCTGTCCCGGTACTGTCGGTGCGCCAGGTAGATTGTCAGCATGATCGGCCCGCCGATTACGATCATCACCATCGCGTCATATTGGAGCGCCAGGTAAAGCAGACTGGCCGCCGTGCTGTTGGGCATAAACATCGGCATGGTCCAGAGGAAATCCTTCCAGTGGCTTTTGACGGAGTTCCCCTGGCGCAGCGCGAACAGCGTCGACAACAGCGCATAGTTGGTCGCAAGCTGAACGAGGCTTGCGACCAACAGCGAGACGGCAACGGCGAGAAAAGTTTGCTTGCTTGCGGCCCGTGCTTCGCCAAATCCGTAGCGCATCACCGCCGTGAGGCCCGCTGAAGCGGCGGCGGCGGTAATCGCCATCATGCTGAAGGAGAAGAGATTGCTCGAAAGCTTGCGTACCGTGCGGCGCGAGGAGGTGAAGCCCTCGATCGCGGCTATGAAGATTGCGGGGCTTATCCCGTGCAGGCACGCGACGAGCAAGACTATGGCGTCTACGGGGGTGAAGACGAGTGTGTTTTGCGCAAACTTCAGTCCCGAAGGCAGCCGGAAGTGGTGAAGGAATGTGCCCGCGACTATGATGAGCGGCACGAGCAGTACCAACAGCAACCGATCTTTGATGGAGTACGTGCTGAAAAGATGGACTGCTGACACGAGCCATAAAGCTATCCCCGCAGCAGTCACCGCTATTTGATAAACGCGACCTTTACTCTTTATCTCGTCTTTAGCCATCTCAGGACCTCTCACCAAATCCTTTCGCTAACCGTTTTTTTGTCTCAGGAAGATCGTGTCGTAATGGCTGCGCAGATCGTACCCGGCCTTGCCGTAGAAGGCTCTTGCCTTGCGATTCTTTTCGTTCACGAGCAGACAGCCGGAATTGCATGATCGAGAGGAATCTTGCTCTCTACTCTCACATCCGGTAAGAACATACGCCGCTCCTTTACACTTGCATGTGGATTAGCTCAGCAATTAGGGGGGAGTGCAGATACAGACGCAAGAACGTCTGTATCTGCACTCAAATTGAAGCTACTCGCAATCGGCGCAATTGCCCGGCTCGCCGAAAACCATAGCGCCGTGCGACTGCGATATGACATCGCCCAACAGTATCCCGTCGCCTAACAAGATGCCGTCGCCTAACAGTATTCCGTCGCCCAGTAAGATGCCGTCGCCTAAAAGCACCCCGTCTCCGAGTAGTATGCCGCAGCTCAGGAAAGGCGATCCGTCGCCCAGCAGTATGCCGTTGCTTGTCAGTATCGTGTCGCCGAGCAATATTCCGCTCGACATCATCGTCACATCGCCCAGGAGTATGCCGTCGCTTAACATGACGCCGTCGCTCAGCAATATGCCCGTGTTGTAAATCCTCTGATACTTCGTTATCAGTTCTGTCCCCATAGCGTATGTGTAGCCCGCTATGACGCCTTGCGCCCAGGGGAAAGTGTGGCCCGCGATGGTCGTCTGCGGTGTGGGCGGCGTCGTGGTCGTAAGCATCGATGCGCCGAGCAGCGTATTGTTGTTCAAATCCCTGCGAACGAGCTTCGCCAATCTGATCGCGCCTTCGACGTTCACCTGGCCCGCGCCTTGCTCGAACATATTGAATCCGGCGATCGGCTGAGACGTGTACATCAGGATGGCTTTGACCATGTTCGGCGTCAGGTTCGGGTTAGCCTGCAACATCAAAGCGACCGTGCCCGCGACGACAGGCGTCGCCATAGACGTGCCGCTCAGCCGCATCATGTCTTTTTCTTCATCGTTCGTAGAGGCGGCATCCAATTGCGGATGATCTTCGATGATCTCGTTGTCTTCCGCCTGGGCCGCAACCAGTTGATTGCCCGGCGCTACCAGGTCGGGCTTGATGAGGTTGTCGTAATGCTTTATGCCCGTCGGGTCCGTCCAGTAGCTGCGCGTAGGGCCGCGAGAGCTGTAACTGGCAATCGTATCGTCGCCGCGCGGGTCGGTCCCGGCCGTGTTTGTCGCGCCGACAGTGATGGCCGATGGCTCGTTGCCGGGCGAGTGTATGTGGCCGTAGGCTTTCTCGCCTGCGCTGTTCTTGCCGTTGTTGCCCGCTGCCGCGACAACGACTATGCCTGCGTTGACCAGATGACGCACGGCCTGGCACAGCGGGTCATTCCTGTAGGAGTCGACGGCCATCGTGCCGAGACTCATATTAACGACGCGGATGTTGTAAGTCGCGCGATTGGCGAGCACCCAATCAAGAGCGAGCAACAGGCGCGAAACGGCGCCTCTTCCCTGCGAGTCCAGCACGCGAAGGTTGATTATCTTTGCGTTCGGCGCAATCCCTCTGTAGCTCGTTGAGATGTTTTTTGTGCCGCCCGCCAACAGCCCGGCGACGTGTGTGCCGTGACCGTAGTAGTCTCTATCCAGGTTTGACGAATTGTTTGTGAAGTCGCGGCTCACGACGATGCGGTTAACGTCATTAGCATCCAGGAACGACTTGTGATCTCTAAAGACGCCGGAATCCATTACGGCAATGCCTATCCCGGTCCCTGTAAGCGAGCTGTTGCCTGTCTGCTGGCGCATCAGCTCGGCGCCGCTCGCGCGCTCGACGTGGCCGAGCATCTCGACCGACCTGTCAAGCGACAGATACTTCACCTGGCCTGACGCGGCCAGTTTCTCGACGGCATTGACGGGCAGCTCGATCACTTTTGCGTTCAAGTTATTCAGGTGATCTTTCACCTGAATGCCGTCGCTGTTGAGCAAGTCGCCAGCCTGCGCGCGGGGGCCGTCCTTGAGCTGAAGTATGACTCTTACGACTTCTTCGCCCTCTTTACCTTTGCTGTCGCCGACCTTGACTCCCTTAGCAAGGTCGACTTTCTCTCGCAGGTCTGGGGATAAGTTATCCGCCTGTAAGGGAGAGGGTCTGGGGGGTTGCGGCTTGATCTGCGCGCGGGCAGGACTGCTATACAGAGTGCTGCCGAACACGAGTGCAAGCAATGTGAGGGATGTGAAAAGCACCTCTAGAGAGAACCGTTTGTTCGTATTCACCTTACCTGACCTCCATCGACTTTAGAGAGCTTGCCCAATACCTGCACAGTCAGAACCCTTTTCCGCACTCGTGACAAAGGCAACGTCTGTACCAGAGAGGCTTACTTCTCGCTCGCCTGTTTTTTCAAAATAATGCCGGTTTAGAAAACGGTGCGGGATAAGAGATTCGAGCAGGTCAGTCAGCTTGAAAGATACGGGTTGGTCAATTTGACGGATGATTGCTAAAGCTACAGACCTATGACATCTGACAGCGGGCTGCGCGCCATGCGGTACGAGTCAAGATCGTTTTTGATATCGGAGCTTGTGGCAAAGAGCCAGAGGGGGTAAAGGTCGAGCATTATCGCTTGCGCGCGGTCGAGAAAAGCGCGGCGCTTGAGCAGCGGGTCGGTCGCCGAAAAGTATTCGCCTACGGTGAAGCTTTCGAGGTTCACCCAGCGGCGCGCGGTCTTTGGCAGAGGCCATTTTGTGACCGCGCCGCTCTCTCCGCCCGCAAGCTCCCAGTATCTTTCGGCTATGCGCTCGTCGTCGAGGTATCGTTGAAAGAGGCGGAGGTTATCCTTTACAGCTTTCTGCACGGGCCCCGTGCGCAATTCTTTATACACGCCGGCATAAAACCCTACGGACACGCCGTGACGATAGAAGCCGACGTAGAGCAGGGCTTCGCTCGTCCATCGCTTTCCGCGGCGCGGGAAGCTGGCGTAGATGTAAGGCCGGTATGGGGGCCGCGTCTTGTTAAAGCGGAGGTCGTTGTTGATACGGCTGATCGTGCGCCCCACGCGCGGCTCCGTTTCAAGCTCGTCGTTGAGCATTCTCAAGGCAGGTCCGAGGTCGGCCACAAATGATTTTATTATGCCGAGCACATCGGTTTCATACTGACGGCGGCGCTGGTCGAACCAGTCTTTGTTATTGTTTTCGGCCAGCTCACCGAAGAACTGGAACAGCCCCGCCGAGAAGCCTCTAAAACCGACGCGACTCATAAATTCCTCTTTATTATCAAGACTTACGCGGTCAACCGACGTTCCCGTCAAGCCTCAGAATAAGCGCGCAGCAGCGCGGCTGTCAATGCGTCGCGCCGGAAGATGATTTGAAGACGGGCGAGAGGAAGGCTAAAATCGAGCCTATGCGCGAGCCGTCTTACTTGAAGCTTTTTCGTTCGGGAGAGCTTGCCCAAAGAGTCGAAGCGTTGATGGGCATGCTCGGAAGCTGTCGCGTCTGCCCGAGGGATTGCGACGTCGATCGGTTGAAGGACGAAGTCGCCGCGTGTTACTCGGGGCTTCTGCCGATAGTCTCTGCTTACACTCCGCATTTCGGCGAAGAGCCTGCGCTGGTCGGCTCGCGCGGGGCGGGCAACGTCTTTTTAGGGTTATGCAATCTGCGCTGCGTCTACTGCCAGAATCATCAGATCAGCCAGACTTTCCGCGAGCAGCGCGCAAACGAAGTCTCGTTCGAGCGGCTGGCGGAGATCTTTCTTGAGCTTCAACGGCAAGGCTGTCACAACATCAACTGGGTATCGCCCACTCACTTCGCGCCGCAGCTCGCGAAGTCGCTCTTGATCGCGGTAGAGCGAGGCTTGCGCTTGCCTGTGGTTTATAACACTAACTGTTACGACTCTGTCGAGGTCCTTAGGCTGTTAGACGGCGTAGTCGATGTCTACCTGCCTGATCTCAAGTACAGCGACGAAGCGGCGGGGCGCGAGTATTCGAAAGTCATCGAGTACGTCCGCCACGCCCGAAATTGTTTGAAAGAGATGTACCGCCAGACCGGCCCCGACCTCGTGATGGGCGAAGACGGATTGCTCAAGCGTGGGCTTGTCATCCGTCTGCTCGTGTTGCCGAACGACATCGGGGGGATTGCCGATTCGCTACGATGGATAAGCGAGGAGCTATCGCCTAAAGTGGCCGTGAGCTTGATGGCGCAGTACTTCCCTACCAACAAAGTCGGACTCGAACGTTACCCGCTCATCTCGCGCAAGATTCGCTGGGCCGAATGGCTCGAAGCCGTCGAGCAGATGGAAGCGCTTAGAATGGATGAAGGATGGATGCAAGATTTCGACTCGGCCGCTGAGTATTACCGCCCGGACTTCGGCGACGCGAAGATGCCCTTTAAAGACATAGTCGACTTCAAACAGAGTTGATGCCAGAGTTGACGCCTACGATTTCAGACGGGGCTGAACCTGTCCGTTGGCTTTGAGCCAGGCGCTCCATCCGCCCTTCAACACGCGCGCGTGCTTGAACCCACCATCGATGAGTATCTGCGCGGCACGGATGGCCGACTCGTCATTCGGGCACGAACAGTAGGTGACAACCTCCCTGTCGCGCGGGAGGTTTTTGAGCGGGGCGAACTCTAACCGCGTCCTCAACCGGCGAATCTTGAAATGTATCGCTCCTTTAATCGTGTTGCCGCTATCGGCAAACAACTCCGACGAGCGGACGTCAATAACGACGAGCGGCTCGTTCTTAGCGATCTTCGATTTCAATTCTTCAGCGGTTATGAACTCGACCCTGGCGGCTGGGACCCGCTCGCTCTGCTGCGCCCGCGCTGCCGTTAGTGAAATCGCAACGTTGCGCGCGCCAGCCAAGTCCCCCATCGAAATAAGGCCCACTGCGATTAGAATCATTATCCAATTCTTATGGTTCATCATAAACACCTCGCAAATGCTATTGGCGTTACGCTATTTCACCATCCTGGCGTTGGCTCCGCGATGGACCAGGCGGCGCTCAGGCTCACCCATGAAAGTCTTCGGGTCATACCAGGAGTAAGTCGGGCCGGTGTAATAGAGATATCCCGGCGCGCCACCTAGCACCTCGCCTATCAAATCACCGTGCAGGAGAGGCAGCTTCTTGCCGCGATTTGCGGCCGCAAACTCTTTTCCCTTATGCGCCTTCATACCGGAGCCGGCGGCGTTTTTGAGCAAGTATGTCTGGGTTGCCTGAGGGTCACGCCACCCTTCGGTCCCATATCCGTGAATCACAGCCAGCAGCACTTCGTTCTCCTCAACTCGAAGCAGCGGCATTCCCGGTTTGATGGGCTCAAAAGGGTCTTTAAGCATCCAGGCTGGGAACTCTTCATTCATCTCGGGAAGTTTGCCGGGTGCGGGCTTGACAGTCACCGCGATGTCCTCGGACAAATCGCCGTTGAAGTCCCCTGCGATGAAATTCGGTTCGCGGGCGGTATCGATCACCGCAGCGTCTTTAAAGACGCGCTTGATAGCCTCTCGGACCTCATCGAGCGCGGGCGGCGGGAGCATAGTCTTTTGCTGCGGCTGCTCAGGCTCTCCAGCTTGCGCCGCCTGAGGCGCGGGCGGCTCCTCATAAGCCGGGGCTTCTGTCTTAACGCAACCGGACAGAGAAATACAGATAGCAATGAGCGCGGCCACACCGATTGTGAAACTGTGTGAAGCAGTCGGCTTTTCCTGCGCGCGCGTTAAAACGTGAATAGTGCTTTGTCTCATCGCCGGCCTCCATTGAAAAACGGAATTCTGAAGAAGGACTGACACCGCTGGAAAGGAAGCTCGCCGGGCATTGGAGGCCGGCGAGCTTCAAACGTATTTGGTCGTCCTGTTCGCCGCAGTGAAGCTACAACGATAGGACGAAGGCTATCACCGCCGCCCTGTCAGAGCTCGACAATGAGTTAAACGCATTCCTGGCGTTTGTGGCCTGTCCCGCATGACGCTGAATCGCGTCAAAGATGGTGACGGTCAGCCCGTCATGCATAAGTCTGTTGCGAGCCCGGACGCCCCAAAGCGCCGACGTGCGAATCTGGTTAGCCGTTCCCGCGCCGCCGTTCTGGACTATGCCATCCCCCGTGCCCACGTTGTGCAGCGCAAAGTCGCTGAAGGGACGGATTATCTTGTTGCCCAAAGCGGTGGGCACCCTGAACGCTCCGCCGTTAATGATAGTTCCGGGAGCGGCCGTGACGAAGGAGGGCGTGTGGCACACGGCGCAGCCGATCTGAACGAATCGCGTATTCCCCGTGGTCACCTGCGCTGTGATCGGGCCGCGACGCGGAGCGCGCGTCGCCGCCATGAAGTCCGCGAACGCGATCACGTCCAACCCATCGTCTTCCGGGTCATCAACAGGATCGAAGGGCGGGCCTGTCACGTTTATGACACCATTGGGAGTAGAGGCGGGATTCTCTTCCAACCCGTCATTCCCATCAAGCGGGTTGGTTATCCCCATCTCGTTGAGGTACGCATCGCCAGAAAACGACACGAGACTGGCGTGTTGAGCTTTCCAGCCGAAACGCCCTATGCGCAGTGTGTTGTTGGCCTCAACTACAGGCACCCTTGTAAGTGTGCCTCGCTGCCCCAAAGGCTGCGCGGCCACGTTATCCTCCAGCGCCGAATTCGCGAGGCATTCGACGAAACCGTCACCGAGCGTGCTGATCACGAGTCGGAAGGTCTTTATATTCTCAGCAGTAGATATGTGCTCCTGTATGCGTGCGTCTGTCGCTCGCGCGTGAATCAACTGCCCGCCAGGGGCGCCTTCAAAGTTGCCATTGAACAGGTGCCCGGCCCTGAACTCCATCTGCTGTCCGAACGCGCCGGTATCGGGCGCCTGGTGGCAGGTGACGCACCCCACGTCGTTGTAGGTGGGGCCGAGCCCATCCTCTATAGTCTCCTCCTCCTCGAAGATAAACTTGTTGTCTTCGAAAGTGCCGCTACCTCGGCCATTCTGAGGCGGCTCAGGCTCTGCCAGACACTCATCTACGGGCGCGCCGCGCGCGCCAAAGTTGTTGAACAAGTCGTCGGTCTTGGCATCCATGTCGGTTGTTAAGGCTTCAGTTGCGCTCTGACTTTCGACTGCGTCCATTGCGAACGGCAATGCGAGCGCAGCCGCGAAAAACAGCAACACAAAAAGTTTTAGGAACCTCATACTCAGTTTCCTCCATCTTGTGGCCTGGAGCGCATGTCATCCTAGGCGTAGCTAAGGTTACCCTCTTGTCTATTGATTGGGCGCTACCCTGGAACCCTGGTTATCCTGAGCGACACGTAATGGTCCGGTCTTGGTACGTCCCGGACTTAAACGGTCTGTTTAACTATCAACCTGGGAATGTCTGGAACAAGTGGTGAGGTTCGCTTTGAGATAAATCGCTCTGCCGTTCATCCCTAACAGAAGAGTCACCTGCAAAGCAGCCGCAATGTAAATCAGATTACTTTTAATGTCAAGAGAATTTCAATCTATCAGAAGCAAAACCGCTGCCTTGCCGGCATAAGCCAATCCCCTGCCCTGAAACAGGCTTTTCAGTCTCAGATCGCGACATAATCGCAAGAAGAATTAACCGCATAATATCATCGGTAATATTATCCCAACTATCGATGTAAACATTGACAGGAAAGGGGTTAAAGGCAGGAAGAAAAAAAACACAAATCCGCAGAGATGTGCTACAATCAAGGTTATGAAATGCCCAAAATGCTTTAACCCCCTCCGACGGGTAGCCTCCACCGAGGACTCGGTTTGGTACACCTGCCCGTTAGGTCATAGATACCATTCAGAGACAGGTAGCGGCATCAGCGATTCAGAAGGTCACCGCTACGCCGTCTCGGAGTGAAGTAGAGCGGCTGCCCCCAGGCCCCCGAGCTCGGGGGCAGTCGTAGGGATTACACGCCACAGATTACTCGATCTCCAAAAAACTACTAGGATATGCGCACGGACGCATGTGTGGTGTCAGTCCGACCCAAGACCGCCGGGGCTTCCCTTTTTCGATCCGGCGTGTGTCTTACGTTTGCCGCCGCCCTTTATCCCTCCGGCTTGCTGGCCGCCCATCCCGCCGCCCGACTTGCCGCCTTTGCTGCTACGGTCTGCGGCCTCGCCCGAGCCGATCTCGCCGTCACGCAAAGTATCTTTGTCCTGATCTATTCTGTCTCCCTTTGGCATCTCTGTCACTCCTTTGAAAAATCTCCGTTCGCGTATGAACCAGTTCCAGCGCCTCACCACGATCAAGTTGCAATTGATATTCCATTCAACAAAACCTGTTTCTAATCTGGTCGACTAAATCGATTTAGTTCAATTACCCTTGTAATCAATTCTTTATCTTGATAGTCTCTCTTTCAGAGTAGGAATTCTCGTAAAGCGAGCGACAGGGGATGGAATAATTCGCCGCTTTGCGTGTTCGTGCAAGAGTTGGGAACAGGATTAAAAGATGCCGTAACTGCGCTTGATGCAGTTAGGAAGAGGTGTCTGTTTACCCGGTGATTATTGAAAAATAAAAATAATGAAGCATCAGCGCTGACGACTCGGAGGACTATACAGCATGGAAAGGCGAGCTTCCCAGGAGAACCCTGTTGATTTAATCGACAGCGGGCTGTTTCTCGCGGCAGAAGAGATATTCTCAGAGCGCAGGACGGATGACCCTAAAGAGATGGTTGTTCGATCAGAAGTCGCGATGTACTTTGACAGGTTGGACGATGGAGCTTCACTGCTTGAGCAGGTAGCGCCCCGAATTGGGGAGATAGACGTGGCGGCGCGTTTCTCGCTCGCGAAGGGAAACCTCGCGCTCAGGCGAAACGATTTCGATCAGGCAGACACGCAACTCAATACAGCCTACCACTTCTTCCTTTTTCAGAACGATTCTTTCGGTTTAAGCAGATCGCTGTTGGGGCTTGCGCGGCTGGCGCGGTTGAAAGGCGCAGCGGAGGACGCATCGGCCAGGCTCGACGCGGCTCAGGAAGGGGTCAAAGGCCGAGTCAGCAAGAAGGTCGAATTCCTTCGCGGGCTGATCGCCTCAGAGCAGGCCGCCGTCGCGATCGACCGAGGCGAGATAGACCAGGCCGCCGAACTTTATACAGAAGCGGCAAGGCTATTAAAAGGAACGGAGCGCGGCTGTCATTACGGCGGCGCGCTGGTGGGGCTGGCCGACCTCAAATGCGCTATCGGCGAATTCCAGGATTCGCTTGAGCTTTACAAAGAGGCCAACACGGTTTTCGAGCGGTACGATCTGAGGAATAGCCTTGCCGAGAGCCAGTTGAAACTTGCCGAAGCGCTCGTCCGATTGAAGCGATACGAGCGCGCGGAGAAACTGGCCGAAGAGAGTCGGGAGATGGTGCGCGGTGACGCGGTGGGCGAGAGCGGCGCTCTCGCCTTGCTCGCGCGGCTTGCGCTCCAGCAGAACGAAATTGAGGAAGCCGCACGGCGCGCTACGGAGGCCGTCGAGCTGGCCGATAAGGGCGACTCGGCTGAAGCGCGCACGCGGGCGCGGCTCGCGTTAGGGCATGCGCGATTGGCCGAGCGCGAATTCAGCGCGGCGACTGAAAGCTTTGAAAAAGCTGCCGACCTTGCGCGTACCCTGAACGGGTCGTCGGCGAACCGAAGGCTGGAGCTTGAAGCGGTCATTTACCTGGCCGAAGCTTTTCACAGCGTCGATACGCGCGCCGGGCGCGGAGAGCTCGTCAGGGCGAGCGAGATATTGAACACCCTTGAAGACGCATGGCTGGGCGACGAATACAATCGCGTGTCGGCAAAGTACGAAGAGCAGATCATATTCACGGAGGACAACCGGCTCGTCTTTGACGGCAACCAGTTGCCCAGGTGGCAAGAGGCCAAGCGAACGCTCGAAGGATTCTTGTTGCGCAACGCGCTCAGGCAGACTAACAACAGCCTCACGCGCGCGGCGCGCAAGCTTGGCGTCTCAAAAGTCCATGTGCATAACCTGAAGAAGAAGCACAGCATTTAGAGGGTGGTTGAAGAATCCCCGAAGTGGAGAAGCCTCGAAGAGGCGTGATTCAATAGTCCGGGGTAACGCATCCATACAAAAAAAAGCCCTGAAAGGGCGCGATAAAGTTATCGCCCTTTCAGGGCTTTTACCACACATGCCGCTGCTTTACTGATCTTTCACGAGCCCAGGCGGCGCAACCAGTCTCGCAGCTTCTCGTGATTCTGCATGAGCCGCGCGTAGTCGGCTTCGGGCGCGCGCGCCTTCGCGCGAATGATTTCAACCAGATTCTTCTTTTCCTCGCCCGTCCACTGATCGAGGTCGTCGATCAGGGCAAGCACGAGAGCGAGGTTTTCAAATGCCAGCCTCTCGTCTTGCTTGAGATCGCCGGTTCGCACATCGAGAGCGCGCGCCACATCCCGGACCGAACCGGCGCGAGCAAGCTGTGCGTTTCCGTCGAAGGCTTCGGCCATGCGACGCGAGACGGCCAGCCCCAGGTTGCGGACTTGAAACCCGTCCCAGAAACCTGTGCGAGAGCCGGGAAGCTCATAAACTATGTGCCCCGTTGAGAGACGGTGGAGCTTGCGCCGAGAGGTGCGGTAGCTGCGGTCTGCGCCGATCTTTTTCTCTTCGCCCTCGGCGAGCCTCCGAAGCTCCGGTCCAATAGGCCGGAATCCGAGCTTGCGATAAAACCAGAACGCGCCCGAGTCGATTGCTTCGTCGTTGTTGAAACCTATCTGATAAGGGTCGATTGAAAAACAGGTCGCGCCCAGGACTTGATTGAGCAGCTTGAGGACCTGCGCGTAGACCCAGGCCGTCTCCCCGTCGCGAAACGTGTAAAAGGTGTTGAATCCCAGCTCAGCCCGCTCGAACAGCGTTATCGCTTCGATGTAGTTTATCGGCACTCCGTTTTTTAGCGTGAACCCGGCGTGGTAGGCGCGCAAGGGCAGGCGGCGCTCGGGGGCCAACCCCCACAAAAAAATCTCGACGCCGCGTCCGACGCGCGCCTCGACAACTTGCGCAGGGTCGCCGTTCGTGATGCCGTACAGCTCTCTGTATCTGACCGTAGTCGCCTCGCGCAGCATATCGACCATCGCTTCGCCCTGGCGGACGGACAGCTTTTTTAACTTGAGCGGAGATGATTTGATCTCTTTTTCAATAGAGACTTCGCTTCTGCGAATCAGCGGACCCGTGTGATAAAAGATGCTTCTGACGCGCCGTATATTCTTTGTGCGCGAGGCGCTGGTGTCATCCAGGTCCCAGCGCAGATGCAGTTCGAGCGAATCATAAAGCTCGGCCTTCTCTCTTTCAGAAAGCTGTAACCGCTCGAAGCCGCGCAAAAGCCAGTTGATGTCGCGCTCGCGCCCGCGCGCCGCTTCGATCCACGCGAGGTAAGGAATGTTTGCTTCTACGAGCGAGTCTTCTTCAAGGAGCGGGACAAATCGCGGGAGCGTTGAGCCGAGACGTTCTTTTCTTTCGTGACGGCTCCAATCGATTGAGAGATGCTTAGAAAAACGCCTGGCGAGCCAGCGAGCTATTCCGTAACTGAAAGTGCCCGTGACCGCAGTCCCCGCGATCCCGGAATACTCTATGTAATCGAAAGCGATCATATCCACGCCGGCCATGCGCAGTTGCTCGACGCGATGAGCAAAGCCGTCCAGCGCGGCTTCGACCTGATCCAGCACTTCCCTGCTCTGAGGGTGAGCGCGCAAAAAGTGCAAGACTTCGTGAAAGCGTATCAGCGATTCGGCGTCGGCGAACTTTCGGCGGGCTATGCGTGCTATGAGGCGGGCGGTGCGCGCAGCCCCGCGATCATCGAAGCGACGGCTTGACTCTTCCAGTTGAGAAAGAAGCTGATCGAGCGTATCAGATGGCATGTTTGATTTTTGTGCTCATTATAAAAGATAGCGGCGGCGCACCATCTCAAGCGCCGCCGTAGACGCGCGCCACCTTATCAAGTGGCGGTCGCCCATCAATATCAGCCTCCGGTTCGACGTCATAATGTCGTCGGCAAGCCCTATGTAAACCGTCCCCACCGGCACGGCCTCGGTTCCCCCGCCGGGTCCCGCAAGGCCCGTCACGCTGAGGCCGATAGTCGCGCCGGTCCGCTCTTTCACTCCGCGTGCCATCGCTTCGGCGACTTCGCCGCTTACGGCGCCACGACTCTCGATCATCTCGCGCGGCACGCCGAGCAATTCGGCCTTCGCTTCATTCGTGTAGCTGATGACGCTGCCGACGAAGTACTCGCTCGCGCCCGGCACGCTAGTGATGCGCTCGGCAATCAATCCGCCCGTGCAGCTTTCGGCAGTGGCTATCGTGTAGCGCTTGAGCAAAAGCCGGTTGCCTATGACCGATTCGAGCCTCTCGCCCGTCGTGGTGTAGAGGTGGTCTTTGAGCCTCTCTTCCAGCTTGTCGGCAAGCTCGTCGACTATCTCTTCGGCGCGCGCGACCGTCTCAGCCGTCGCCGTCAGGTGTATCTCTATATCCGAATCGGTAAACAATATCGTAGTGGTCGGATTCGTGTACGGCGTGTAGATATCCGCGATCATATCGTCGAGCGCAGATTCGCCAAGTCCAGTCACTTTGAGCAGCCGCTTTGATATGCGCGCGCCGCGCGACATCTTTTCAAGCTCAGGCATGACGTAATCAATAAACATCGGCTGATTCTCGCGCGGCGGTCCGGGCAGCAGCACGATGAGCTTGCCGTCCTGGTCCATTCGGATACCGGGCGCGGTCCCGTTCGGATTCGGGAGCACCAAAGCGCCGCGCGGGATGAGCGCCTGGCGCTCGTTGTTCGGCGTCATCTGGAGGCCGCGGCTGGCGAACCGCTCGCGGATTTGCTCAAGGATTTCGTAATCGAGCATAAGCTGGCGGCCCGACACACGGGCAAAGACTTTGCGCGTAATGTCGTCTTCCGTCGGCCCAAGCCCGCCCGTGGAGATGATCACGTCCGAGCGCCGAAGCGCGTCGCGCACGGCCTCTTCCAACCGCGATTCTTCATCACCGACTATCGTCTTCTGCAGCACGGAGATGCCTATGGAGTTCAACCGCTCGGTGAGCCACAACGAGTTCGTGTCGGTCCGGTGAGGCGTCAGAAGCTCCGAGCCGATGGCTATGGTCTCTGCTTTCAACATAGTAGTTATAAAATCCTTACCCTAACCGATCGCCGGTGTAGAGCCGCTTTTCTTTTATGTAAAGCTCGACCGCCGGAGGGACGAGCCCATCGATAGCAAGGCCCGCTCTGATGCGGTCGCGCACGCGCGTTGCAGACATCTCTGTGATCTCTGCGGGCGCATCGAGGTACGAGACGCGCTCGGCCAACCCTTTCAAATCGCGCTCGACGAGCGCGCGAATATCGTTTTCACCCGAGCCTCGGCGACCGGCCACCACCAGGCGGCTGCGCACGAGCAAGTATTGCAGCGCGGCCGCGCGGTCGCTGAATCTTCGATGATACTTGAGTCTGTATCTCTCTTCGAGGTCGACCACGCGCTCGAATGTATCGAAGCCGACGACGAAGTGCAAATCAGTTTGGCTCGGGTAAGCCGTTTTGAGTGCATCGATCATGTCGACGAAAAAAGCGTGCGACGAGACTCCTATCGACACCCGCTGCTCACCTGCAAACGTGAGCGCGAGCATATGCAAGCGGTCTTCGAGCGAGCATTCGTAATCTGACTTGTCGGCGTTTGCCAGACCGGCGAGGGCGAGCGTTTCGTCGAGCAGAAAACAACTAGCGGCGCGGCGCATCAGCTCGACGTGAGCTGTAGTCGTAGGATTGAAAGACGAAGCGAAGATACCCAATCGCGGCCCGCTCAGCTCGGCCCGCTTGATGAATTGAATCGAAGGCTCGGTAATCTCTTCAGACATTCAGAGGTTTCATAACACGCGATTATATCAACCGCAACCACAGGGCAAGTCCCACGAGCGCGGCGGCATAAATGCCCGCAAGCCCGTCGTCGGACATCACGCCCCAGCCCGCGCGCAATCGCTCCAGCTTTCGTATCGGATACGGCTTGAAGATATCGAAGAGGCGGAAGAGCACGAACGCGACGATCACGCCCGCAACCGATGGGGCGAGCGCAACGGGTGTGAGCGCGATCAACTGGCCGCTCACTTCGTCAATGACAACCTGGCTCGGGTCTTCGAGCTTCGAGATGTGACAGGCGCGGCTCGCCGACCACAAGCCTATTGCGAATATGACTATGTTGAGAGCTATGAGCAGCGAGAGGTGAGCGCGCGGGCTGTCGGCCATCAAGGCGCTGGTTGTAATGAATATCGCGAGGGCTTCGATTGCGCCGAACGTGCCGGGCGCAACGGGGGCGAATCCGACTCCCGCGCCTGTGGCGATCAAGTATGCTGCGCGGTCGAGCGCCGACCGATCGGATTTTTCCGTTTCGACCACTAGACGATCCGGCCAACCAGGTCGTAATCCAGAGCTTCGGTTATCTCTACTGTGACGAAATCGCCGGGGCGAGCTTGTGCGCCTTCCGGCATGTCGTTGATCAGAATTGAACCATCGATCTCAGGAGCCTGCGACTGTGTGCGGCCTTCGAGCAGCAGATCGCTCTGCTTAGACTTGCCTTCGAGCAACACTCTCAAGCGTCGTCCGACCATCTCGCGATTCTTGCGCCGGGCGATGCGCGTCTGCTCCTTCATAAGCCGCTTGCCGCGCCGCGCCGCAACCTGTGGTGCGACTTTTTCGTCAAGCTCGATAGCCGCGGAGTTCTCTTCATCCGAATAAGTGAACACGCCTACGTTGTCGAACTTCGCGGCGCGCACGAAATCGACAAGCTCTTCGAAATCCTCTTCGCGCTCTCCGGGAAACCCCGTAATGAATGTCGTGCGAACGGCCACGCCGGGCACGCGATCTCGTATGCGCCCGAGCATTCGTTCATACGAGGCGCGACCACCGCCTCGGCGCATGCGTGCGAGCACGCGGTGGCTGACGTGTTGAAGCGGGATGTCGAAATAGTTGCAGACGTTCTCGCGCTCGCGCATCACGTCTAGCAGTTCGTCAGTGATGTTGGTAGGGTAGCAATAAAGAAAGCGCAACCACTCGACGCCCTTCACGTCGGCCAGGCGGGAAACCAGTCGCGCGAGGCCCTCTCGTCCGAGCGCGAGGTCCGCGCCGTAGCTCGTGGTGTCTTGCGAGATCAGGACTATCTCTTTGACTCCCTGAGCCGCAAGCATCTCGACTTCCCTGGTTATCGATTCGGGCGAGCGGCTGCGGAACGTGCCGCGCAGTTTAGGAATGATGCAAAAGGCGCAGGTGTGATCGCACCCTTCGGCGATCTTCACGTAAGCCGTGTAAGGCGCTGTGGCGCGAAGTCGCGGCGTCGTCTCGTCGTACAGATAAAGCTCGGGCGTCGAAGCCCCTTCGCTGTAGACGGGCAATCGGCGCGGGCCACCCGGCTCCGCAACGTCGAGTATATCTTCTATCTGGTTGACGCCGATGCAGGCGTCTATCTCCGGTATCTCGCGCCGCAGCTCATCGCGGTACCGCTCTACGAGACAGCCCGCGACGATCAACCGTTTGAGATTGCCGGTCTGTTTAAGCTGGGCCATCTCAAGAATGGTATTAACGGATTCCTGGCGGGCCGAGTCGATAAAGCCGCACGTGTTGACGACCAGCACGTCTGCCGATTCAGACTCCGTAGTAAGCTCGTACCCACGACGTGCGAGCAAGCCCATCATCACTTCGCTGTCGACGAGGTTCTTGGGACAACCAAGACTCACCATTCCTACTTTTTTCTTTTCAGTTGCCATGTGATCAAACGCGCGCCGCGCGCAAACAAGTATAATAAACGACCGGCGACGGTTTCGCCAAACAGAATTATTTCGGGGCCTGGTAGCTGGTGCGGCTCGCGCGGACGATTGCGCCGGGCTGTTTGACCTCCACGCGAATCTGGTGCGTGCGACCGTCGCGGCGATTCTTTTCGGGCGGGTAGTAGGCGAGCGTATAACTTGAGCGTATCTCTTCAGCTATGGCTTTGAAGACCGGCGTGAAGTCTCGCGTGTCGGCGGAAAAGTCCGCCCCGCCCGTCAGCGGGACGACGCGCGAAGCATCGAGCAGCGTCAAAGACCGCTGACCTGCGATCCCCGCCGCATAAGACGGCAACATGATCGAGTAGACCGTAACTTCCGCGTCGTTGGCCCGTTGTATCAACTCGGGCTGAACTACGGGGTCTATCGAATCGTAGCCGTCGGTGATGACTATGATAACGCGGCGAAGACGGCGGTTATTGCGAAAGCGAGGCGCGCGCTTGAGCATAGAGACGGAGCGGTCTATGGTCGCGAATATCCTGGTCAAGCCTTCGGGCTTGCTTATGCGTTTGAAAGCCTGGCTAATCTTCTTCGGGTCGCTTGTGAAATTCTGTATGACGCGAACCTCGGTGTTGAAAGCCACTATTGCAAAGAGCGATTCGGGCCTCACGAGCTTAATAAAGCTTTCGGCTGCCTGGCTCTGGAGCTCGACCTCTTCGGGCTTAATGCTGCCCGACGTGTCGAGTGCGAAGACGACTGCCAGCGGGCGCGTGAGCCCGGCCTCTTCGGTCGCCTCGAAAAAATCGAGCTTCCGAAGCTCGCCGTCTTCGTAGACGGCGAAGTCCTCGGCCTTGAGGTTGCGAATAAAATTGCCGTTCTTGTCCGTGACCGTCGCGTCTACGGTTACAAGCTCTGTTCGTATCTTGATAGGCTCGTCGTCCTGCCCGCTCACCGCAGGCGCGACGGCGAGCATAATCGCCAAAGTGGCTGCTAGAGCCGTTTTCAAGCCGGTACCCTTCGACTTCAAAGGTCTTCCCACAATGTTACCTCATAGATTATGAATAAAAGAATTCGATAAAGCTTAACACGCGCACGTAGCGCGGAAACAGCGAAAATTGACGCTCACAAAGCCGAGTGTTAGACTTGACCGTTCGAAGATAGGAGGAGAACTGGTGCCGGTAAGCGAGAAACTGCTTGAGATACTTGCCTGCCCCGCGTGCAAGGTCAAAGTCGAGATGAAGCCCGACGCAAGCGGGCTGAAATGCCCCGCGTGCAAGCGCGTCTACCCGATAGATGACGACATGCCCGTTATGCTTATCGACAAGGCAGTGATTGAAGAGTGAGACAAGCTTCGTTTGATGGCTCGTCGCGCGGCGCAGGACTGGATTGGCCTTCGGTCCGCCGGGTCTTGCTTGTACGGCTGCGGTCTATAGGCGACACGGTGCTGATGACTCCGTGCCTTGCGGCCCTCAAGTCGTGGCGCCCCGACATCCGTCTGACCGTTCTTTCAGAACCGCTCTCAGCGCCCCTGTTGGAAGACCACCCGCACGTAGATGATTTAATAGTCGCGCCGGCGGGCTTCGGCGCGCGCGCGCGCATTGTCAGCCGGTTGCGCCGAGAGCGGTTCGATGTCGCGTTCAACATGCACGGGGGCACGACCGCGACATTTCTCGCACGCCTTTCGGGCGCGCGCCGCTCGGCAGGTTACAAGGGGTATCGCTATTCCTGGCTTTTGGACGCGCGCGCGCCCGCGCCTGATGTGATACTCAAACGGCGGCTGATTCACAGCGTAGAGCAACAACTGGCGTTGCTCTGTTGGGCCGGGGTGCCCTGGCCCGCGTCGGGTCCGCAACTGAGCTTGACTGTTTCCGACGGCGCACGAGCAAGCATTCAGTCGCGGCTCGACGAGGCGGGTTTAGGCGACTCGCGATTTGCGCTGGTAGCGCCTTCGGCAGCCTTTGAGTCTAAGAGGTGGAAGGCCGCGGGGTTTGCGGCCGTGGTCGATCACCTCAGAGACAGATATAATTTGCCGAGCCTGGTCATAGCAGGTCCCGCCCAGGAGCACGTCGCGCGCGAAGTCGCTGAGCGCGCTCGCGCAAAGCCGATAGTCGTAGCGGGACTGAGCTTAAAAGAGTTGATGGCTATGATCGGAATGGCAGCCGTATTCGTGGGCAATGACAGCGGGCCGGCGCACATTGCGGCCGCGCTCTCGCGCCCGATGGCCGTCGTGTTCGGCTCGTCCGACGCGCGCGTCTGGTGCCCGTGGACCGAATCGGTTTATCGCGTGATCGAAAGCCCTGGTCTTTCAATCGCGCAGGTTTCGGAGGCGCAGGTAATCGCGGCCGTCGATAAGGTTGTGCAATCGGCAATGGCGAATCGGATTTGAAATATTAAATTTGAGATTTCAAATTATCAGTTATGGCAGGACTATCGCGCGAGCGCGCAGAAAAAATAACAAACGATTTCGCGGGCAAGCGCATTCTCGTGCTCGGCGACCTGATGCTTGACGAGTTTATCTGGGGCCGCGTGCGCCGCATATCCCCTGAAGCCCCCGTCCCTGTGGTGGAGATCGAGCGCCACACGCTCGCCCTCGGCGGGGCGGGCAACGTCGTGTCGAACCTGGTCGCGCTCGGAGCGGTGGTCGCGCCGCTGGGCGTCGTCGGCGATGACCTGGGCGCAGACCGCCTGCGCGAGGCTTTCAAAGAGATAGGCGTAAACACCGATTCGCTCGTGATAGACGCGAGTCGCCCGACTACGCTCAAGACTCGCATACTCGCGCACAACCAGCAGGTCGTTCGCGCCGACCGCGAGAGCCGCGCGCCCGTCTCTGACGAGATTCAGGGCCAGATAATCGAGCGGTTCTCAAGCGAGATCGAATTGGCCGACGCCGTCGTAGTATCCGACTATAATAAAGGGCTGCTCGCGCCGCGCGTGCTCTCGCGCTCGCTCCAATCGGCGAGCGAGCGAGGGGTTACGGTCTGCCTCGACCCGAAATTGCGCAACTTCGCTTTCTATGAGCCGGTCACAGTCATCACGCCGAACAACCAGGAGGCGGCGGAGGCGGCTGGTGTGGCTATAGAGGATGAACAGAGTCTGATCGAAGCCGGGAGGCGTATACTCCAGTCCCTGAACTGCCGGGGGGTGCTGGTGACGCGCGGCGAAGAGGGGATGACGCTTTTTACGGGCGGGGGCGAAGTGACTCACATTCCGACCATCGCGCGCGAGGTCTACGACGTGACGGGCGCGGGCGACACAGTGATCGCCACGCTCGCGCTTGCGCTCTCGGCGGGTGCGGAGATGGCCGAAGGCGCAATGCTGGCCAACCACGCGGCGGGCGTAGTGGTCGGGAAGCTCGGGACCGCCGTGGTCTCGCGCGAAGAGTTGCTCGAGACATTTGAATAGTGTTGACTGACACAAGTGAGCGTAGTTTTATAATTCGCAAGTGAATAAACCGAAACGGAGCAAATAATGAGCGCTGAGTTACTGAGCAAGATTATTGAGCGCCGCGCCGTCGTGGGCGTTATAGGCCTCGGCTACGTGGGGCTTCCGCTCGCCGTAGAGTTCGCGCGCGGCGGGTTTAGAGTCATCGGCTTTGAAGTCGACGAGTCGCGCATAGAGATTATTAATCAAGGCCGCTCTTATATCCCCGACGTTCGGACGGAGATGGTGCGAACGCTTGTCGAGCGAAAGCAATTATCGGCCACCATAGATTTTTCGGAGCTTAAGGAAACTGACGTGGTGATAATCTGCGTGCCGACGCCGCTGAGGAAGACCAAAGAGCCTGACATCTCATACATACTTTCGGCGTCGGAGAAGGTCCGCGACAACCTCCACTCGCCGCAGCTCGTGATACTGGAATCGACTACCTATCCCGGCACTACGGACGAAGTCCTTTTGCCGATGCTAGAAGAGACGGGCAAGAGCCTGGACAAAGATTTTTACCTGGCCTTTTCGCCCGAGCGCGTCGACCCGGGCAATCGTCAATTCCAGACTCACAACATACCGAAGGTCGTGGGCGGCGTCTCGTCTATGTCTACGGAAGTGGCGGCCGCGCTTTACCAGACGATAGTCGAGCGCGTGCACAAGGTGTCGAGCGCGCGCGTGGCCGAGACGGCAAAGCTTTTGGAGAACACTTTCCGCTCTGTGAACATAGGGCTCGTAAACGAGCTGGCTCAGCTCTGCTATCACCTTGGGATAGACTCGTGGGAAGTGATAAAGGCTGCGGCGACGAAGCCGTTCGGATTCATGGCGTTTTATCCAGGCCCAGGCATAGGAGGCCATTGCATACCTCTCGACCCGCATTACCTGTCGTGGAAGGCGCGGCTTCACGGGTTCGAGGCGCGGTTCATAGGGCTTGCCGAAGAGGTCAACTCCCGCATGCCCCGTCACGTCGTCCAGCTCGTCCAGGATGGGTTGAACGAGCATGGCAAAGCTCTTAAAGGCGCGCGCGTGCTGGTGCTCGGCGTCGCCTACAAGCGTGATATAAACGACGTACGCGAATCGCCCGCGCTCGGCATCGTAGACCAGTTGTTGCACAAGGGAGCCGTCATCAGCTATCACGACCCGTTCATCGCCGAGATGAATCTTGACGGCAAAGGCACGCTTTCGAGCGTCGAGCTGACCGACGAGACGCTCGCGGAGTCCGACTGCGCCGTCATCGTTACGGACCATTCGGGCGTCGATTATTCGCGCGTCCTGCGCCTTGCGCCCATAATAATCGACACGCGCAACGTCACTCGCAAGCTCGGCATGCCGGAGCACGAAGAAAAGATAATCAGGCTGTAGCCTCGCGCTCATCGTCTAACTTGTTGGACCGGTGCGCAATCAAGGCTATTTGTTGTGATTTCTTTGCGACGGCGCTTCGAAAAAACTTAGATCGTGAAATATTTCATTTTGTGATAAAGTTTCAGAGGTTTTTGCGGTTGGACCCGGCCACGAAACTTTGGGTTGTCAACGTTGATTAAACCAAAACTGTTTGCCTTCGTCCTGCTTTTAGCGTCGATCTCTTGCGGGGACAAGCCGTCTCAGCAGACAAGCACGGCGCAGTGGGTTGCGGGGCCTGAAACGGGTAAACTCGATCTCCTCACGGTAGATCTTATAGACGGTCAAAACGGCTGGGCAGCCGGGGACATAGACCCCGGAGGGGCCGGCGGCTTTTTTTACCGCACGACCGACGGCGGCGCGACGTGGACGGCAGCGGGACAGACTCCCGAAGTCATCGCTTCGATCCATTTCGTAAGCCCATCGCGCGGGTGGATAGCAGGTTACGCGGGCCGCATCGAGAGGACGGATGACGGCGGGCGGTCGTGGAAGACTCAGCGGGTCGAGCGCGAAGGCGAAGTGCTCAACTCGATATTCTTTATTGACAACGAGCGCGGATGGGCCGCAGGCGGGCACGGGGTAGTCTTTCGCACCACCAATGGCGGCGACAGTTGGGAACCCGCGCCCACGGGCCGCGTTGAAGACCTGTGGACCGTCAGGTTCGCCTCGCGCGAGCGCGGGTGGATAGTCGGCGAAGACGGTCTGATACTCGCCACCGCAGACGGCGGCGCGACGTGGCAGGAGCAGGCTTCGGGGACAGACAACGTGCTTTACGGGCTGGCCGTCGCCCCTGCGGGCGCCGTAGTCGCCGTCGGCGCAAGCGGCACGATACTCAGAAGCGAGGACGGCAACAGTTGGAGCGCGATCGATTCAAAGACTAACGAGTCGCTCAACTCTGTCGCGGCAGCGGGCAAAGAGACGTTCTGGGCGGTCGGAACAGGGGGTGCGACTTTAAGCTCCACGGATGGCGGCGTGACGTGGAGCGCCGGGAAGGCTGCGGTCGCCCGGGAGCTACTCTCGGTCGATTTAGCGGGCCCATCGCGCGGCGCGGCTGTCGGCCGTCGCGGAGTCGTGCAGATACTTCGAGAGTAGAGTTCATATATCGCCGTGCGCGAAGCAGACCATCGGTCATTGGAAGTCGAAGTCAAGGAGAGGAAGTCTTATGTCAAAGAAATCTATCAAACAGTTAATCTCTTTATCGCTCGTAGCGGTCGCGTTGTTGGTCGGCGTTTTTGACACCAGCGCTCATCACGCCGTCATTCGCGTGAACCTCGAAGAGATGACGGCGCTTGCCGAAAACGTCTTCATGGGCCGCTGCATAAACGTAGAAGAGACCAGGGATATGATTGCCGGAGGCGATCTGCCCGTCACGCGCTACACGTTCGAGGTGGATCGGGCCATTAAAGGCAAAATGGCGAAACAGATCACCTTCACCCAGGTAGGGCACGTCCCGCGCCGCGCGACAGGCAAAGGCGACGGGCTTGTGTCGAACGGCATGAGGGTCAAAGGCGGCTCCTTCCTGCACGGCGCCGCAGCGTACCGCGTGGGCGACGAGGTGGTGCTTTTTCTCAACCCTGTGAGCGATGGCGCGAAAGTGAGCGGCCCGGTCGGCCTTTATCAAGGCGCGTTCTTCATCTCGCGCATGCCGAGCGGGCAAAAAATGGCCCGGAACAGCATAAACAATCTGGGGTTGTTCACGGCCCGCTACACGGGCGCGAAGCTGACGCAGTGGGGAGCCAAGGTCATCTTCCCCGACCGTGACAACCCTGTCGAAGCCGGCGCGGGCCTCAATCCGCAGACGGCTTCTCTGGCTCGAAAGCGAGGGTCGCTCCCGCTTGAAGAGTTCTTGAGCCTTGTCGAGCAGATCAACATAGCTCACGGCGGCGAGCGCGGCGTTATCGCCGATAACAAGAACGGGAAAGGAGCCATCCTCCAATGAGAATTAATATCCTGAAAAAACGCGCGATCATATCTCTGGCTGTCCTTGCGACCGCCGTCACATTTATTTCGCTGGACGCCCGCGCGGGCGGCCCTAATATCATAAACACGAACACGGGGCAGCCAATCAGGTGGTCCAGGTTCCTCATCCAGGGGGGACCGCTAAACACACAGACCGTAGACGCTCAGGGCCGCGTCCTGTACCGCGTAGACTCGGGGCCGCTAGGGCCTCTGTCAAACGAGGCGGCCACCGCTTTAACAGACCGCATATTCCGCGAGTACACAGATATACCTACGGCCTCGATTGAGTACGTCAACGCGGGCCGCATACTCAACCCCAGCACGGGTCAGCCCATCGACGTGACGGGGGCAAACTTTGGCGTATACCTGGGCGAACTAGGCGCCACGTTTCAAAACCCCATCATCTTTGACAGTGACGGGTCGGTCGTTCGCGAGCTCACAGGAGACAACCAGGGTCTCATTCTAGGACTCGCGGGGGTAATAAACTTCACCCCTGACGACTCTGCCGTCAGCGAGGCAGTCGTTGTGTTAAACGGCCGGTCGCTGACGCAAGGACTTCTCAGCACGACTTCGTTTCTAGGAGTCTTCACGCACGAGTTCGGCCACTTCGCTGGCCCGCTCGATCACTCACAGATCAATGGCTCAATCGCCGACCCGGCCGCGCGCTCGATCTCTGTGCCCGCAGGATTCACAGCCGGGCAGGCGTATGATCTTTACGCGCCGTTTATGGAGACGATGTACCCGTTCGTATTCGACCCGCCGTCAGGGTCGCAACTCGCGTCTCAATTCGCCGATACAGGATTCTTCATCGCGTCACTGGATATGGACACCCAAAACGCGCTGTCGAACCTCTACCCGACGGCCGACTACATCGCCACGAACGGCTCGATACAGGGGCGCGTGATCCTCAAGACTTCGACCGGCGATATTCCGATAACGGGCATCAACGTCATTGCACGCCGCGTCAGTCAAGGCGGTTACGTACCCCCGCTGGGAACGCTGGCTTTTCTCGCCTTGCCGGTTGCGACCGATGGCGACGGGGTGCCGGAACTGCCGCCCGCGCAGACTTCGACCGACTCGCTCGCCACGGTGTCGAGCGCGGTCACTGGGCTTGAGTTCGGCGCGGGCACTTACCGCATTCAAGGCTTGCCGCCGGGAAACTACATGGTGCAGTTCCAGCAGATCGACCCGGGCTTCGTCGGCGGGTCAGGCATCGGCCCGCTGTTTGACCAACTCCCGCTGCCCATCGTCGAAGAGTTTTTCAACGGGCCGAACAGCTCGTCGAACTCGGCGAGCACCTTTACCCCTGTCACGGTCAACGCAGGCTCGGTCACAAACGGGATCGATCTTATTCTCAACGGCTTCTCGACCGCTCCCTTAGTGGTGGCCAACGAATCCGAGCCGAACCATAAAAAGAAGAAGGCTCAAAAGCTCACAACCTTCCCCTTAGAAATACGGGGCAACGCTGCTTCGACAGACTCAAGCGTTCTCAATATAAACTTAGGCGAAGGGGCGTCGGACAAAGTCGAAGACCTCTACCGAATCACCGTGAATACGGAAGGGATCTACGCCATAAGCCTGGAGTCCATTTCCGGGGCGGGTGACCTGGACCTCTGGCTGTTTGATTCCGCCGTCAATAAGAAGAGAAGCTCGCTGGACGACGATAGCCTGCTGGGCTTGAGTATTACGGAAACATCGACTGAGTTTGTGATGATAAGGCTTACGCCGGGCAATTATTACATCGGGGTGAGCGCCTTTACCGGAACGCAAGCTTATAGGCTCCGCATCACCTTGACCAATTGATACGGATCGGCTTTGGTTGCAAACGCGCATGCCGGTTAGGGGGCGGGCTGATCCCGCCCCTTAATTATTTTAAGGGCCGCCTCTCTAGCAATCTCTCGGAGATATTACAATTTCTTTGCGGGTAAAGACATATTAATAGAGCTATGATAATCTTAATTTGTACTCTTTAATGTCGGAGTTATCGAGCAAGGGGTTGGGTTAACCTGAAACATTTATCACCAATTAAAACATCAATTTGCATGGCGGATGACGCGCTTGCGCATAAGCCGCTATTTCCTGAAGCGAGGAGAGCCAGGGTTATGTCTAAACGTAAGATCAGGCTGATGATTTCATTGGCGGTCGTAGCGATGGCAATCGCGGGGAGCCGTTTCGACACGGACGCACACCACGCCGTGCTGCGGTTCAATCTCGAAGAGATGACCGTCGCCGCGGACCGCGTATTCGTGGGCCGCTGCGTCGGCGTCGAAGAGACCGAAGAAGAGGTCGCGCAGGGACTAATGCCGGTCACGCTCTACACGTTTGAAGTCGAGCGCGCAATCAAAGGGCGTCTGCCGAAACAGTTCACGTTTCGCCAACTGGGCCACCCGGCCCGCCGCGCTTTAGGCAAAGGCGGCGAGATGACCATGCACGGTCGCAAAGTCTCGGCGAAGGCTTTCTTTCACGGCATGAGCGAATACGAAACGGGCGACCAGATGGTCCTGTTTCTCATCCCCGATTACCTCGGCGGCAAAGTCACTTACCCGGTCGGGCTTTACCAGGGAGCGTTCGACGTTACCGAGATGCCCTCGGGTGACCGACTTGTGCGAAATAGCATAAACAACCTCGGGTTGTTCACTTCGCCTTACAACGGGACTCGCATGAGAGGCGCGGACGCGAAAGTGATTTTCCCCGAAGGCGGCGCGGTGTCGCCTCTCGCGCGCAAGCGCGGGGCATTGCCGCTCACTCAGTTCGTCGATACGGTCGAGCGTATTGTCATATCCCACGGGGGAGAGAAAGGCTCCATTACTGCGGAAGGCCAGAGAGGTGTAATAGAACAGCAATGATAAAGAGTCGTTTAAAATCGCGCGCACTCGTCGCGCTCGGCGCAATCGCGACGGCCCTCGCAGGTGTAGTCTCGTTCGCACACGCGGGCGGGCCGCTGCTCGTCATCGACCGCCAGCCCGTGCGCTGGTCGCGCAGCCAGGTCGTCAATCCTTCTAACGCCAATCTCAAGACAGTAGACTCTGCGGGCCGCGTCCTGTACCGCGTGGACTCGGGCAAGCTCGGGCCGCTGTCGAACGCCGAAGCCGTCAGGATGGTCGATAGAATCTTTAAGCTTTACACGGACATTCCCACGGCAGATATCGTTTTTGTTAAAGCCGGCTCGATCCTCGACCCGGCGACGAACGCGCCCGTAGATGTCAATGGATCGAATTTCGGGCGGTTCGCCAATCCCAATTCGCCCACGTATCAAAACCCGATCATCTTTGACAGCGACGGCTCGATCACGGGCGAAGGCGGGGTGCTCGGCTTTTTCGGCTTCATCCAGTTTGACGAGTCAAGCAACTCTCTCATGGAAGGCTTGGTCGTGTTAAACGGAGGGGCGCTCGCGAGTGGTGCGATCGGCACGACTTCATTTCTAGGAGTCTTCACGCACGAGTTCGGCCACTTTGCCGGCCCGCTCGATCACGCGCAGATCAACGGCAACATCGCAGCCGACGGACTGGGCGCGACACTGCCGGCGGGTTTCAACGCCGCGCAGGCCTATGATCTTTACGCGCCGTTTACCGAAACCATGTTCCCGTTCATTTTCGATGGGCAAGGCGGCTCTGCGCTTAATGGTCGGTTCGGCGATTCGGGATTCTTCATCGCGTCGCTGGATATGGACACGACAAACGCGCTGTCGAATCTCTACCCGACGGCTGACTACCACGCGACGCGAGGCTCTATCGAAGGGCGCGTGCTCATCAGAACGTCTGCGGGCGACATTCCTGTGACGGGGATAAACGTCATCGCGCGCCGCATCGATCAAGGCGCATACCCTCCGGCGCTCGGGACAACCGCGTTCATGTCATCGATCGCCGTTGATGCGGACGGCGTGCCGCTCGTCCCTCCCACGCAAGGTTCGACCGATTCGCTTGCTACGGTGTCGAGCGCGGTCACTGGGCTTGAGTTCGGCGCGGGCGCTTACCGCATTCAAGGCTTGCCTCCGGGCCAGTACCTTGTCGAGATTCAGCAGATCAACCCGCGCGCGCTCGAAGGGTCGGGCATAGGCCCGCTCGGGAGCCAGTTTCCGCTTCCCGTTGAGGAGTATTACAACGGCGGGCGGGAATCGAACGACTCTGCGGATTCGGCTGCCGATTATGTTCCGGTCTTTGTCACAGCGGGCGGCACCGTTACAGGCACAGACATAATTCTCAACCGTATCAGCAGCGCGGCCCCGGCGTCGTTCAGCGAAAGCGAGCCGAACGAATTGACTAAGAAGGCTCAAACAATCGCGAGCATCCCGGCAGAGATCACCGCGAGCGCGGCGAACTTTGACGCAAGCAAGCTGAAGATGAGATTGGGCAGCCAGTCCGACGGTATCGAAGACCTTTTCAGCTTTACCGTGACCGAGCAGCGAACTTACTTTGTCATACTGGAGCCCACATCGGGCGCGGGCGATCTCGACCTGTACCTTTTCAGGTCCGGCGTGAGCAAGAAGAAGACGCATCTTGAGGACCCGAACCTGCTGGGCTACAGCGCTTCGGCCTCTTCAAGCGAGCTGGTCGGCGTGACGCTACCGCCGGGCAAGTATTTCATAGGCGTAAGCTCATTCGATGGCAGCGTGGGTTACCGCTTGCGCGTGATCCCGTCGCTTTAGAAGCTATATCTCACCGCAGAGACACAGAGAACACAGAGTGTGCGCAGAGAGAACATAATTCTGCTCTGCGTGAACTCTGTGTTCTCTGTGTCTCTGCGGTGAATCTTCTTCGATTCCCTTTCATTCATTAGAATGGGAACCTGCGGCGTCGCTTCGCTTTCTCTGCTTTCTCTTTTTCCTCTCTCTCTTTTTCGCGCTGGCGTTCGAGCTCTTGCTGAACTTCCAGCATCGTGGGCTGACGGCCAAAGGTCAGCTCTTCGCGATAAGTGGCGTGCACGGGCTTGCCGTTCAACAACGCGGGTGAGAAGTAATACTGTCTGAAAGCATCGACTGCTCGCTCGTCTATCACAGGGTCGAGCCCGCGAAGCACTCGCACGTTCGTCATTTTGCCTTCGGGCGTGACTACGCCCGATAGAAGCACAGCGCCAATCACGCCTTTGCCCGTGTCGAATTTCGGCACGACCCGGTCTAGCGCTACGGGAGGCGTGAAGCGATCGCTTTCAGCCATTGAGATCGGAGAGCCGTATTCGTCTACGGGGTGAGACAACTGCTGAGGCCGGTTGCGCAGGTTTGCGACGGGCGCGATCTCCGGCGTCACGGAGATGAGCAGAGTCCGCTCGATGGGGACGCTTTCCTGGCGGCCGCCCGCGCCCACAAAATACTTCACGCCGAACAACCCGCGCCCGCCCCTGAGCAATATCGTTTCGAAGTTCTCCACCTCGACGCCCTTGGCGTCCAGAAGCGGCTGGTTGGCGTAGCGCACTTTGAAATCGAGCTTCATAAACCCGCGAACTATCTCGCGCGGGGTGAGCGAAAAAGTCATGTATTCGGGGCCGAGCAACACCGCGTCGTTGAAAGCTTCGTCGCTGCGCAGACCCACGGAGCGTATGTGGCGGGCGACGACCTCTTCGAGCTTGTACTTCTCTTTCAGGTGGTGTATCTCCTCATCAGCGGTCGAGAAAGTCCCTGCCAACCGCAAGACCTCTTCGATGGCGGGCGAACGCGCGGCGTCATACTGATAGGCGGCGAAAGTAAGGTTCACGCCGTACTGACGACCCGCGGCGCGCTGCGCGGTCGAGCCGCTTTGCGCCGAGGCAGGTAGTGAAGGCAAAAGGCCAGAGGCAAAAACCAAAAAGCAAAGGGCAAAAGGCCGGATGCTGTTCCTAATAGCGTGCCTCTTATTTTCCAAGCGTATTAAGACAATCATAAGAACTACTCCAGGTCATGGCTTGCGAGCAGCTTCGGCCTTTTCGGCGAGCACCGCTCTGTAAGCTTCGCTCCGGGTAATGCCGCGCGAGCGGGCAACACGTTTGAGCGCGCCCTTCTGGTCCAGACCTTCGTCGCGCATGACCTGTTCTACCTCTTTCAATATTGATCCGGGTGTTTGCGGCGCAGGTTCGCTTGCGCCGGTGGACTCCAACACGGGCCTGATTTGATTATCATCGACGGCGGGCGCGATAAGCAATACCATTTCGCCCTTAAGCGTGACGTGCTCTGCTCGCCCCGCGAGTTCAGAAAGTCTTCCTCGAATGAAATCCTCGTGGAGCTTCGTAAGCTCGCGCGCTATAACCGCCCGGCGATCGCCCAGCACGTCGAGCGCATCTCGGAGAGACTCTCTCACCCTGTGCGGCGCTTCATAAAAGATCAGCGTCTGGTTTGCTTCGGCAAACTCTCGGAGCCGCGCGCGGCGAGCCGAGCGGCGCGCTGGCAAGAAGCCTGCGAACGTGAATTCGCCCGCAGGCAGCCCCGAACCCACAAGCGCCGTCGTGATTGCCGAAGGCCCCGGAAGCGGCGTGACAGTGATGTCGCGAAGGATCGCTTCTTTGACGAGATGAAAGCCGGGGTCAGAAACCAGCGGCGTGCCCGCATCCGACACCAGCGCTATGTTCGCGCCAGCTTCGAGCTTATCAGCGAGCTCGCGTGCGCGCTCGCGCTCATTATGCTCGTGGTAGCTGATCATCGGCTTAGAGATGTTATGGCTTGCGAGCAGCTTTCGCGTGCGGCGCGTGTCTTCGCAAGCTATGAGGTCGACTTCTCTGAGGACGCGGAGCGCACGCAACGTGATGTCTTCGAGGTTGCCGATCGGCGTTGCGACCAGGTAGAGCGTGCCAGCCATAAAGAGAAGATAGATACAGCCGCCTTTAAAATCTGTCTCTAAAAAAGAGAATGATAAATAGCGCCACCAGTATTATCAGCACTGCCAGCGATATGATTGCCTTGTTAGGCCCGGGCTTCCTGTTAAGCCTCCTTACGCGGATTTCACTGGGTTCGCTTTGCTCCGCCGTCTCATTTTCTTCTGTAGGCATGATGATTCTCGTATAAAGAGATGTTATCATACTCAAGCCTACAGCATTCAATGCTTCTTGTGGACCGGGGTGATGGGGCGGACAAAGGTATAACCCGAAAGGCCGGCTTTCCTTCTGATCTATTCGAGCAAGCCAACACCAAAGATCTCATAGCGACTACTGGACAATACCTCATGAATTATGACGCGATAGTCATAGGCACGGGATTCGGCGCGACGATCGCCGCCACCCGGCTTGTAGAGAAGGGCAAGAGAGTCGTCGTGCTGGAGCGCGGCACGTGGTGGGTAACACCCGAATCGCCCGAGCAACTGACGGCTACGAAGAATCTCTACGCCTGGATAAAAGGGAACAACCATCCTGTCCAGCACTTTTTGCGCTCTGACGACGATGACGGATTGCTTCGCCTTTACGGGATGTTGCGAAGCCGCCGCAACAAGGGCGGGCTGTATAACTTCTCAAAATTCAAGCAGGCGCTCGTGCTGACGGCGAGCGGCGTGGGCGGCGGGTCGCTCATCTACTCGAATGTAAACTCGGTGCCGCGCCGGGAGATGTTGGAGAAGATAGGGCTCGATCTAGGGCAGGCAGAGTTTGAAGCCGCGCGGGAGTGGATGCAGGGTTACAGGGGCAGGTTTAACCGCATAGTTACAAAGATGCCTCTGCCGGGCCGCGACATCTCGAACCTCGGGGCGGACTCTTATCTTTATCTTGATCGCGCGCGCGCCTTGAAGGAGGCCGCAGCCGCCGTTTCAAAAAGGCTTGGGGTCGAAGCCGACTGGCACCCGCTCGATCTGTCGACGGTCGAGTACGATCCCGAGCGCGGGCTCGAAAGCGAGTCTGCCGAATCTCATACGTTTTGCGAACGTCTGGGCCGGTGCGTGTTGGGGTGCCCGCGCGCGGCAACACACGCGCTCAGTAAGACGCTTTACGCTCGATTGCTCGCCCGTCCCGAACTGGGCGCGACCATCTGGCCGTTGGCTAACGTGAGGTACGCGACTGCGGTTGATGGCGGTTACAAAGTCAGCTTCGAAGATTACGGCGACGGGGGAAAGTGGAAAAGCGTTTTTGCGCCGACGGTCTTTTTTGGCGCAGGCACGCTCGGGACGACTGAAATCCTGCTCCGCTCGCGCGACCGGGGCGGGCTCCGCTTAAGCGATAAGCTCGGACATCGGTTCTCTACGAACGGAAATTTCAGCGGGTTCGCCGTCGGGACTGACGCGCCGGTCCACTCCACGACGGGGCCTATAAACACTTGCGGCGTTCGATTGAACTTCGATGGCTTCAACGTTACCTTAGAAGATTGCGGAATACCCGCTACGCTCGCGGGCCTTGTCAGCACATTCCTTCGCGCGGCCAACGGCTCGGGCGTGCGAACAACATTCCGAGGCAAGCTGATGCTGACCTGGACCATCGATTCGCTGCCCGACTTGAGGAAGCTTTCCAGCCGTTCGAACGGCGGCGACGTTAGCGGCGGCGTGGCGAACACGTTCTACTTCAATGTTTCATCCGAGGACGACGCATCGGGAATCTTTCGGTTGCACAATAACGGGATTGACCTGGACTGGCCGACTCCTATTGCCGAGCACCCTGTGTTTGAAAAGATCGAGATACTGCTCAGAGAATTCGCAGACGCGATGGGGGGCCGTTACGTCCCGTTCCCGACGTGGCGGGGAGTCATGGACAGAAAGCTTGTAGTCCTGCACCCGCTCGGCGGATGCCCGCTGGGCGTGACAAACGCCGAAGGGGTGGTCGACGGCCACGGCAGGGTGTTCGACGGGAGCAAGCCCAAAGGGTCAACAGACGTTTTGCCAGGCCTTTATGTCGTGGACGGGTCGGCAATTCCCGGCGCTGTCGCTACGAATCCCGCAATGACCATTGCCGCGCAAGCGCTAAAGACCCTGGCCGCCGCATTGCCATGATTTTTACCTAAAACCAGGCATATAATTGTATCTTACTGGCATATTTGAAGGCTCTTGCGTATACTTGCGCTTCGATTTAGCCTTTGATAGGTTTCTACACTATAGTGTGCTGTAGGTTTTTTATAACTCTACAAATAGTGGTCGAGCAGGGCGGCCCCGAGGTACGGGATGTTTAGACTGGAAAAACTTGAGATAAGCGGTTTCAAATCTTTTGCCGACCGCACGACGCTCACCTTCGGCGAAGGCATTACGGCCGTCGTGGGGCCGAATGGATGCGGGAAGAGCAACGTCGCGGAATCCATCTCGTGGGTGCTGGGCGAGCAATCGGCTAAGAACTTGCGCGGCGGCAAGATGGAAGATGTCATCTTTAACGGCACGCGCGACCGCAAGCCTACAGGCATGGCCGAAGTCCTGCTCACACTGGTCGCGGTAAAAGACATCGCGGCGAAAGACGACGAAGGCCCTTTGACCGACGATGACCATGAATACGAGGATGCCGTCGAAAAGGCCGAGCGAGCGGCCGAAGCTGCCCGCGCGCTCGTTCAAGAGCTGGCTCCGCAACAACCCGTAACCGACCAGCAAGCAGTCGAACAACCAGCAAAAGAGCAAATCCTAAACGAGCCAATCGTAAACGAGCAGCTTGCAAACGACGCAGGCCAGGCGACGGCTACGGAAGCAATCGCGCCCACGCCCGAGGCTACGGCTGGCGAGCTGACTGCGGAGGCTGATTCGTCAGCAACAGTTAACGGCTCGCCGCGCGTCGCGCAAAAGCGAAACAGAAGCCACGACCGCTCGCGCGCTCAGAGGCGCAAGCGGCGCACGGTCGCAATCATGGCGGGCGAGCGCATTACGGTGGGCCGCAGGCTCTACCGCACGGGCGACAGCGAATACTTGATGAACGGGCGCCCCTGCCTGCTCAGAGACATCCAGGACCTGTTCGCAGGCACGGGACTGGGTGGCGCTCACTACGCCATAATCGAGCAAGGGCGCATAGGCCAGATTCTTTCATCAAAGCCGCTCGACCGCCGCGCGCTCATCGAAGAAGCGGCCGGGATAACAAAGTTCAAATCCCGCAAGCGTACAACGGAGCTGAAGCTTGAATCCGCGAAGCAGAATCTGACGCGACTCAACGACATCATCAGCGAGATCGAGCGGCAGGTTAACAGCCTCAAGCGACAGGCGCAGAAGGCGCGGCGCTACCGCCGCATGCGCGAAGAGATGCGCAGCTTGCAGAAGGTCGTCTTCACTGCCGATTATTACCGCCTCACCGAAGCGGTCGAGCGCGTGGCCCGCGAGCTTGAAGCGGCCGCCGTTAAACAATCAGAGATAGATTCAATAATCACCGCGCACGAGTCGGAGCATCGAGCGGTTTCTGCCGAAGCCCGCGCGGCTGAAGACCGCCTCGCCGGCTTGCGCGAGACGGCGGCGGCCATCGAGCTTGAAGCCGACCGCGCCCGCAACCGCCGCGCCTTTGAGCAGCAGCAGATCAGTGAGCTTACGGCTCGCATCGAAGAGCTTGAGCGCGATCAACAGGCGCTCGACGCTCGGCTCGCCAGTCTTGATGAAGCGGCAGAGCGCCGTGGGGTTGAGCTTGAAGCTTTAGAGACAGAGCACACCGCCGAACAGACGGATTTGCGCTCGCGCGAAGGCCAGCACCAGGAAGAGCTCGCCCGCCTTCGCCAGGCGGAGACGGAGATAGAGCAACTGCGCCAGCGGTTGCTCACAGAGCTAGGACACCTTGAGCGGCTGCGCAACCTCAGCGCCGGCCTCGAAGAGGCGCTGCGCCGGCTTGAGCTGAAGCAGACGAGCTTGCAAGCGGAGATGGAGCGCGCCGCCGCGCGTCTAGATGAAGCCTCAAGCGAGTACGCCCGCGTGGGCGGGGAGGCCGAAGGGAACCGCGCGCGGCTGGCCGATTTGACCGATCGCATACGAGAGCGCGCCACGACGCTCAACGAGTTGAGGACCGAGGCGATGGCTTTCCGCCAGGAGCTTGACGCCATACACGCAGAGCGCACGTCGGCTGCGCACCGCCTCGCGTCGCTCGAAGACCTGGACGAGCATCACGCACACTACTCGGACGCGGTCCAGTTCGTGTTGTCGCCGGAACAGGCAGCGCGCATAAACGCGCTCGGCCCGCTGGCGGACTTCGTAGAGGTCGAAGCCCAGTACGAGCGATTGATCGAAAGCCTCTTCGGCCGCGAGCTTCAATCGGTGCTGGTCCCGACGATCGACGACGCGCTGGCCGGTGTTGAATCGATCAAAAGCGAAGGGCTGGGTCGCGGCGCATTCTTAGTCGTCGGTCTGCACGGCGGCGAGGGCGATCCGGCGGACGAAGCCCGCGACCGAGACTCTCAGGCTTACGGCGACCTTGAAGCGCGGGAGCTAGACGACGCGGAGCCTCAAGTCTTGCTCGGCTACGATGATCTGGCTTGGAGCGATGAAGAGTACATAGCTGCCGACCGCCAGTTGCCCGCAGCCTCGCTGCCTATGGAAGAATTCTTAGAAGCATTGCATGACGCCGAGCCTGAGACATTCGCGGCAGACATCGCCCTTGAAGATGCCGACCGCGAGGCGCGGCGGCGGTTCGATGAAGACGACGCGCGCACCGCCTCTCGGTTCCAGCTCGACGTGCTGCGCGCGATCGATCTGATGGGGCTCAGGCCGGAAATCAAATCCGTAGTCGAGCGCGCGTTTCCAGACAAGTGCGCTGCGTCGGTCGTGCCCGACATCGAGGCCGCGCTCCACCTTTCAATCGAAAACGCCTCGCGAATATATGTCACATACAACGGCGAGCAGGTCGTCAATGGGCGGCTGATAGTGACGGGCGCGCAGGCGGGACAGCGCGGCGTGTCGCTGCTCGGTCTGAAACGCGAGATAAAGCAACTGCGAGTGCAGACGGACGTGCTTCGCGCCGACGAAGAGCGAATAGCCGAAGAGCTTACTCGTGCGCAACAGCGGCTCGAAGGGATAGAAGGCGAAGTCTCGCAACTCGACCTGGAGCTTCGCGAGCACGAGAAGACCACCGTCGCGCGCGACTCGCAGTTGGAAGGGTTGGCGCGCGACCTCGAACGCGCTTCCCAGCATGTCCGCGTCGTCGAAGCCGAGATGGAGCAATCTGCTGAGGAGTGCGCGGATCTTTCTTCGCGGATAGCCGCTCTCGCCTCAGAGCTACAGACCGCCGAAGCTTCCAGAGAAGCTGTGCAGTCGTCTATCACCACGGCCCAGGCGCAGTTCGTAGATTTGCGCGGCTATGTCGAACAACTCGCCGAGCAGCTTTCGACTGTGCGCGCTTCGGTGGCTGCCCGTGCGGAGCGGTTGCAGGCGGCGCGCGCCGAGGCGCGGCGGATCGAAGGCGAGGCCGAAGAGTTCCGCTCGCGAATAAACCGCAACCGCGTCGAGCTGTACGAAAGCTACAGCCGGACCGAACAACTCCGCGCTTCAAGCAGCGAAGGCGACACTGCCACGGCGCGATTTGACGCCGAGCGGGCCTCGCTTGACGGCGAGATCAGTCGAGCGGCCGAGAGCCTGGACGCGGCGCGCGGGCGCACGGACGAGCTTGAAGCCTTGCTCGCAGAGCTAAGGCAATCATCCTCAGCGGCGCACGACCGGCGGGGCCAGATAGAGGTCGAGCGAGCGCGCATCGAAAGCGAGGCCGAACACCTCGCGCGGACTTGTTATTCGGAACTCGCCATGTCCTTAGAAGACGTGGTCACGAGCGTTGAGCTGGGACTTGCGGCCCAAAGGCAGGGGTTGGGCTCATCCGAGAGTTCAGATTTGAAAAATCAAATTTCAGATGACAATGCTGAAAACGCGCAGAGGGCAACAGGAGAGGAACCAGAATCGATTATCACGCAACCCCTGACCGCTGACGCGGACGCCGCGAGGGCGAGGCTCGACGAGCTGAAGACGAAGCTCGATGACATCGGCCCCGTGAACATGATGGCTTTAGAAGAGCTTGAGGAATCCGAGCAGCGATACGTCTTCCTTTCAGACCAGCGGCGCGACATACTCGAATCGATAAGGATGACCGAAGAGGCGCTCACTGAGATCAAGCGCCGGTCGCGCGAGCGGTTCCGCCACGCCTTCACGCACATAAACCAGAACTTCCAGCATATGTTCGTCGAGCTGTTCGGCGGCGGGCGCGGCGAGATGATCCTGATTGACGAAGAGGACGTTTTAGAGTCGGGCATAGACCTGATCGCGCAGCCGCCGGGCAAGCGGCTCCAGAACGTGCTGTTGTTAAGCGGCGGCGAAAAGGCTATGGCGGCGATAGCCCTGGTGCTGGCGATATTCCAGTACCGTCCTTCGCCCTTCTGCATACTCGACGAGGTCGACGCGCCCTTAGATGAGATGAACGTGGGCCGGTTCTCGAACAAGGTGGTCGAGATGAGCCGCGACACACAGTTCCTCGTCATCACGCACAACAAGCGGACGATGGAGGCGGCGCTCGCACTTTACGGCGTCACGATGGAGGAGCCGGGCGTGTCGAAACTCGTGTCGGTCAAATTTGAATAATGATGCGGGTGCAGCCGAGGCATAGAGAGCATAGACAGCCTCGATTCTTTCGACCATACTGTTTACTGCCGTATCCCTTATCTGTTTTTTGGTGACGAGTTGTATGCGCAAAAGTAGTTTTATAGCGTGCCTCTTGCTGGTTTCGCTTTTCGCTGTATCGAACGGGCAGAACGGTGAGACCGGTCGCGCGGGGGTCGGGGCGAGCTTCGGTTACAGGTTTGAAAACGCGCGGTTCCATATCCCGCTGATCGAGATCGATCTGGCTCCGGATGGGACGGGCGAGCTCAGATTCAAGCGCGGCGAGTCTGACGAGATCATAGACCTCAAGTTAAAGCTGTTGCCTACGACGATGGAGCGCATTCGCACGCTCTACAGCCTTACGGGCTTTCTGACTTCTAAAGACGAGTACCAGTCAAAGAAGGATTTTTCCAACCTTGGGTGGATAACTCTTACGGCGAGCGAGGGTGACCTCAAGCGCGATGTCCGGCTCAACTATACCGAGAACCATCATATAAGAGAGCTTTATGACATCTTCCGCGCGATTGCGACTCAACACATGCACCTGTTTGACCTCGACATTGCTGAGCAATACCAGCCGCTCGATCTGCCGACACAGCTCCGAGTGCTGGAAAGAGATTTAGAGCTGGAGCGCATAGCCGAGCCGGAGCAGATGTTAGTTGCGCTTCGCAACATAAACTCAAACGACGCCCTGCCGCTGATCGCTCGCAATCACGCGAAGCGAATAGTGGAAAGCATCGAGAAAAAGAAGTTCAAATCTCCTGTGAAAAAATAGGGGTCGGGGGTCAGGGGTCGGAGGCCAGGGATTTGTAATTTCAATGGCGGATGATGCGCTTACGCATAAGCCAGCGACTACGCTCTCCGCCGCGATTTGATATTCAAATCCTCTTTTCCCTGATCCCAGACCCCCGACCCCTGACCCCTGACTATGTTCTTTCCTCGTGGCAAAGCGCTGCATGAAAACCTGGCGACGAGCTATGTGCTCGTCGACGCGCTCGTCGAAGACCTCTGCGAGGGCGGGTTCTCCGGCATCGTAGAAGTTGTGCTGCACGATGCGGACGGCCGCGTCCTGATCGAGCGGGGCAAGGTGGCCGCCAGCCTGCTGAAAAACAATCAGAAGCATATAACCACAATCGGCGTCGGGGAGCTGGCCGCGAGGGCGCGGGCCGAACGCGGCCGCGTCTCCGTTTATACCTATTCGACAGACGTGGCGAGCGCGCTCGCGCGGCGGGCCGACTGCGAGCCGCTTTACACTCAGTTGAGCACGGACTTCGCGGACCTGGGGAAGATGCTCTCAAAGCTCGCGCGCGAGCGCGAGCGCGAGTGGCTCATAGAGGTCGCGGCCAGTAGTGGAATCGAGGCGCTGATCTATATCAGAGAAGACGATTGCCTTGTGGTCACGCCGGAAGGCGACACGGATGTAGCCGACCGCGCCAGTCCTACCAATAGCCGCGCCCTCGAAGGTTTGCTCGCAGAGTCCGCCCGCGCGGGCGCGACCTTTGATGTTTACTTCCGCCGTGCAACGCCCGACCACGTCGAAGAGGTTGAAGAAAATCAAACGACTCCACCGACCGCTCCCGCCGAACCGGCTGAGGTCGAACCGGCTGAGATCGCCGCCCCGGAGGCCGCAGAGGTTGAAGAGCCTGAAGAGGTTGAAGAGCTTAAAATCTCTCAGGCGGTCACAAGCCAGGGCTCACCATTTGCGACCAATCACGATGATGCGAACGAGGAATTTGATTTCGTCGAACCGGCGCGCGTCGAGACTCAGGACGAGATAATTGCAGGAGATGTTGATTACAGTGAAGAGATGGAGATGAGCGAGCCGCCTATGGCGCCGGACATGGCTGTGCCTGACGCCGCGAGGCAGGGGCTGACGGCTCATCTGTTCGCGTCGGCTGCTGTCGCCGAAAGCGCGGGCGAGGCCGAGATGATCGAAGTCAAACGCTTGATGGGCGAGATCGCAAGAACCCTCGAAGACGCGATTCGCGCTGTCTCTCAGCACAGCAATTTTGCCATGCACCTGCGCGCGGGCCAGTTGAGGGTAGCGGACCGCTACCCTTTTCTCGACCCGTTCGGCAACGAGTTCGAATACCTGGCAGGCGAGATCGCGTTCGTTGGAAAGGTTAAGCCCGGCGATTTTATAAACGGGCTTACTGAAGCGTTGAGGATCGCGCTGGCGAGCGCGATCCAGTCAACCGGCCAGCCCGCCCGGTTGCGCGCAATCGCGGCGGAAGATTTGCGGTTGCTCGGCCAGCATCACCGTTCAGGATTCGAAGAGTTCGGTCTGGACCAGGCGGTCGAGCGAATACTGGAAGCTTAAACACGGGAAGGAGCGAGACGTGAAAAGAGCGTTTACATTAGCCGCGATCATAATTACCTTACTGTGTGTAGGCGCAGTCCAGGCTCAAGATAAGAACGCCCGTGGTGACAGGGCATGCCAAATGGAGAATAAACTACCAGGGGCGAGACATCGATAACGAGCGCCGCTATACGAACATGTTTGTAAAACAGGGAGGCGCGTGGCGTATCGTCGCCCAGCAACTGACGCGCATAGCCAGGCAGTGATAGACCATCGACACTTAAGAAGGAGTGACGCTCATGAGCACACGAATGTACGCTTTGCCCGTAGACCAGACCGAGTGGCGCGTCGAGGGAATCGGCTCGACTACGATATTCAACTGGGTCTACGACGAGGGCCGGGAGAAGCTGCTGACGCTTTATGAAAAGGGGAAGAACAAACAGTGGAACGCGAGCGAGCGGATCGACTGGTCGCAGGAGATCGATCTGGCGAACCCGCTCGGGTTCCCCGATTACTTCGTGGCGATCTACGGCTCGCCCACATGGGAAAAGCTCGACGAGCGCGGCAGGAACGAAGTCCGCCATCATCTTGAAGCGTGGCGCTTCTCGCAATTCCTTCATGGGGAGCAGGGCGCGCTGATATGCACGGCCAAGATAGTGCAGACCGTGCCCGACATCGACTCGAAGTTTTATGCCGCCACGCAGGTCATCGACGAGGCTCGGCACGTCGAAGTCTATTCGCGCTACCTGCGCGAGAAGATTCAGATGGCTTACCCAATCAACGTTCATCTGCAAACGCTCCTCGAACAGGGAATCAGGGATTCGCGGTGGGATTTCACATACCTTGCGATGCAGGTAATAATCGAGGGACTGGCGCTCGCGGCATTCGGCACCATTCGCGACCTCGCCACAGAGCCTCTGGGCAAAGCCATTAACGCCTACGTAATGCAGGACGAAGCGCGCCACGTCGCTTTCGGGCGGCTGGCCCTGCGCGATTACTACCGTGAGTTGAGCGAGCGCGAGCGCGACGAGCGCGAAGAGTTTGCCGTCGACGCCTGCTACCTGATGCGCGACCGCTTCATGGGCGAAGAGATATGGGAGCGCCTCGGCTTTGATGTCAATGATTGCGTCACCTTCGTTCGCCAATCGCCATTTATGAGGGAGTACACCAAGCGCCTCTTCACGCGGATCGTGCCGACGATTCGCGACATAGGATTGTGGGGCGAACGCATTCAAAAAGCCTTCGCCGACATGGGCATTATCGAGCTTGCCAACCTTGACGTAGAAGCCTTGAGCGCAGCTGACGAGGACGTTGCGGCGGAATACGACAGGCTTCGTGCCGCCCGTGACGCACAGGTCGCCGGCGTCATCCGAGAAGGCGCGGCGGACTAGCTTAACCTACTATGCTTAAAACAATAGGCCAGCCAGAGCGCTGGCCTTTTTCTTTTTGGCCGGTTTTGGCTGGATGAAAACAAACCGTACAGATTCATTACTGGCGCGAGGATTTGCGAACACTCGCGGGCTTTCCGCGCGTTCGTGCAATCTCGATAAGTGCCTTTATTTCGGCATGGCATTTGCTGAATAGAGTTTGACCTTATTGGATTATCCAGACTCGGGTCTGTGATCTGAGTCTAAGGTCATTTTTTTGACTCAGGTGAGGCATCTTATGCAATACCAACAAGTAGTACAGGGATTTCTAGATAAGCTACGTTTCCCATCCGCAGACCGGGCCGCTACAGATAGAAGGGGCGTGCTCACGCGCGCCAAGGAGCGGCTACAGAAACTGTTCTCGAACGATCTGGTTGTCGACCTGGGCACGTCGAACACGGTTATTTACGTGCCCGATCATGGGGTTGTCTTAAACGAGCCTTCGGTCATCGCCATCAACAACGACACGGATCAGGTCGTAGCCCTTGGGCGAGAGGCGAAGCTTGCGCTCGGCCGTCAGGCGAGCACAATCCGCATAGTTCGCCCCCTGAAGGATGGCGTCATAGCCGACTTTGACGCGACAGAGCAGATGCTGTCGCATTTCATCAAGGCGGCTTTGTCGCGGCGCAAAGTCTCTAACCCCCGAATACTGATCTGCGCGCCGGGTGAAATCAGTCCTGTCGAGCGGCGGGCGCTGGAAGACGCGGCGGGCCGCGCCGGGGCGCGGTATGTCGATGTTGTAGAGGAGCCAATCGCCGCGGCGATAGGCGCGGGGTTTGATATTCAATCAGGGCGAATCTTCATGCTCGTCGACATAGGGGGCGGCACTACGGACATAGCCGTGCTGGGCTACGGCGGCCCCGTCCAGCTTTCAACCCTGCGCGTCGGCGGAGACAAGATGGATGAGGCAATAATTCATTTCGTCCGTCACGCCCACTGCACAGAGATTGGAGAGCTGACGGCCGAGGCGATAAAGCTGGAGCTTTCGTCAGCCGTGTCGGGGAACAAGGATCAGGAGATCGAAGTGCGCGGTCGCAACCTGAAGACGGGTTTGCCAAGTATGCTTAGAATTCCCCGGCGGGACTTATTGGCCGCCATCGAGCCTGTCATAGATGAGATCGTTCAAGGCATCTGCAACTCTATCGAAGAGCTTTCGCCGGAAGTCTCCGCTGGATTGCTCGATTCCGGGATAGTGCTGGCGGGAGGGGCGTCACAGTTCGCGGGGTTGGCGGATCGCATCAAAGAGAAGACCGGTATCGAAGCCCGCAGAACATCAAGCGACGTTCAGAGCGTTGCCGTAGTAGGAGCGGGAAAACTGTTCAGGGATGGCAGCTACACATCGATACGCGAACTGATGGCGCAGCTCAGGGCTGAAAAGCTATACGATAAGAATGCAACTGATGATGATGATTACCGGATGAATTGGGCGGCCTGACCGCCCAATCGCTCTTAATTCGATTCTACACAGTCTACCTCTTGGCGGGACCACGCCAGTGCGTTCATGGTATTATCGCGACTTGTCCATCATCGCTGTGGCAAGAGTGATTACATGAAAAAGTTCTTTATGGTCGTGGTCGTGGTCCTGCTCCTGGGGCTGGCGGCCTTCTTTTTCATACTGCCCGGCTACCTTGAAAAGAGCATGAACGTCACGCTCAACCCGCCCCCTTACACGGCGAGCGAGCGCGCCTGCGAGCTCCATAAAAGATTGCTCGTCGCAGACCTGCACTCCGATTCGCTTTTGTGGGACAGAGATTTGCTCGACCGCGCCACGCGCGGCCACGTCGACATCCCGCGCTTGATCGAAGGCAACGTCGCGCTCCAGGCTTTCACGGTCGTTACGAAAACGCCTAAGGGGCAGAACATCGAAAGCAACGACGACTCTACGGACAACATAACAATACTCGCCATTGCCCAGCGATGGCCCATCTCCGCTTGGAGCAGCCTGAAAGAGAGGGCGCTGTATCAAGCAAGCAGACTACACGAGGCGGCGGCGCGCTCGGGCGGGAGACTCGTCGTAATCAGATCGGCTGACGATCTGACGCGCTACCTGGAGCGGCGTAAAGCGGAGCAGGCGATAACCGCCGGGCTGTTAGGCATCGAAGGCGCGCACGCGCTCGACCAGGACCTGGCGAACATCGATGCGCTGTTTGACGCGGGCTTTCGCATGATGGCCCCGACACATTTTTTCGACAACGACCTGGCGGGGTCCGCGCACGGGGTTGAAAAAGGCGGGCTGACCGAAAAGGGGCGAGAGATGGTCCGACGAATGGAAGCAAAGCGCATGATTGTTGATCTCGCGCATGCTTCGGGGAAGACCATTGAAGACGTTTTAGCGATCGCCACGCGGCCCGTCGTCGTGTCGCATACGGGGGTCAGGGGGACGTGCGACAACACGCGCAACCTGAGCGACGAGCAGATAAGAGCCATCGCGCGGACGGGCGGCATGATAGGCATCGGCTACTGGGACACGGCCGTCTGCGGCCAGGACGCGGCAGCAATCGCACGCGCCATCCGGCACACCGCAAATCTTGTCGGCGTCGAGCACGTAGCGTTAGGGTCGGATTATGACGGAGCAATCCCCGCGCCTTTCGACACTACGGGGGTGGTGCAGATAACAGACGCGCTGCTCGCGGAGGGCTTTTCCGAAGCAGACATAGAAAAGATCATGGGCGGGAACGTGATCCGATTGCTGCTCGCTACCCTCCCGTCTGCCTAATGTTCATCACAGACCATCTCACCGCAGAGACGCAGAGTTTACGCAGAGCAGAATTATCTTTTCTCTGTGTGAACTCTGTGAACTCTGCGTCTCTGCGGTGTAGTCCGCTCGACTCTACCTTGCAGCCGTTTGTGACAAAGCGCCTTTGACTATGCGGAAGCCTGTGTATTCGGGCGCGGGCTTTCTGACGCGCAGCTTTGCGTCTACCGGAGTGTCGGCGCTCCCGCCCATCACGCGCCCCTTGCCGTCACGGCCTACGACCCACTCGGCCACGTTGCCGCCCAGGTCGAAGACCATCTCTTCTGTGCCCGCGCCTTTGAAGCTGCCCACCTCTTTGAGCAGCGGAGCGCGGCCGCGAAGCTGTTTGAGCTTCTCTTCAAGCCTCGTCGCGTCGTCAGGGTTTACGGCGTAGCCCGCCCAGTAATCGAGCGTGTTTTCCGCGCCCGCAACTGATGCGTATACGGTCTCGCCTTCCGTTTCGCTCATCAACCGGAAGGGCTGACCCGTCGTGCGCGCGAGCCATTCGGTGTAGCCGCGCGCTTGCTCAAAAGTGATGTTGTTGGCCGGATAATTCTCTTTTCCTGGCTCGACCACATAGCTCTTATCAAACTGCGCGTATTGCGCTCGCGTCACCTCGAACCGGCTTATCTCAAGATCATTATGCTTGACCGTTTCAGGTATCAGAGCGTTGTGATCCATCACGCCGTAGCGCGAGCCGTCAGCCCTCGCGCTTTTGAGCACAGCAGCGAGCGGCGAATCGTTCTTGAATGCTTCGTTCTCTTCCTTGATCGTCTTGAACAGGTAACGGTCAAACCATGCGAGCTCTTCTTCGAGCTTGCGTCGCTGGTGCACGAGCTTTTGCGGGCTGTGCTTTTCACCTGGGAAAAGCAGAAACCGCACGTCCGTCTTGCCTAGCTGTTGCAACGCGCGGTAATGCATCCACCCCTGCTGCGTCGGGACGTTCGTGTCTTCGGTGCCAAAGAATATGATCGTAGGCGTGCGCACACGATCAAGCCTATAGAAAGGAGATTTCTTGATGTAGAGCTGCGGGTCTTCCAGCGGCGATTTTCCGAAATAGTAATTGTCGAACGACGCGCCGAAATGCGCGTTTGCCCAGTCCGACACCCACTCCACGTCGCCCGCGCCAGCCGACGCAGCCTTGTAGCGCGTAGTCCTGGTCGTAGTCTCTATAGTCAGGATAGACCCGTTCGACCAGCCCATGATGCCTAACATATCAGGGTCGACCAGGCCGCGAGTGATTAAGTGATCGACGCCTTTTTCAATGTCGGGCACTTCGAGGTCGTAATAATTCCCGGCGGCAATCGACTCGACCCACTTCAAGCCGTAGTTCGAGCTGCCGTGATAATTCGGCTTTATGACGAACGCGCCGCGCTGGTTCACAAGGTTCGCCGGGTATGCCCACGACTCGTCCCACTCGTCCATGTCCAGGCTCGCAGGCCCGCCGTGGATCATCACTACGAGCGGGTACTTTTTGCCCGGCTGGTAATCGTGAGGATAATACAAAACCCCTTCGACCTCTTCGTCGAGCGCCCCCTTCCACTTTATGACTTCGGTCCTGGCGATCTGGCGCTTCTTGAAATGCTGGTTCAAGTCCGTGAGCTGTGCGGGAGAATCTATGCGAGCGCCTTCGAGCCGCGCGCGATAGTATTGCGTGGGAGTGCTTGCAGTCGAATGCGAATAAACGAGCGTCTTATCGTCTTTGCCCACCTGGACGCCGAAGATATTCTGCGCGTGGTCTCCGGCCACCCACTCGCGCCGCCACGTGTTGCCCTCGCGCATGTAGCGGGCGACTTTGTTTCGCGCGCCCGAGGCCAACAGCGCGACGAACCCTTGATCCGTCACTTCTATGCCGGTCGCGAGCCCGTTCTCCCAATCTAGGTTGACCTGCGCGGGCTGGCCCGTCCCGAGGTCGTAGTAGTAGAGGTGAGTGATGGTAGCGTTGATGTACTCAGGGTGATTTGAAAACTCGCTCGTCGCATAAAACCCGCGCCCGTCGCGCGCCCAGCGGACCTGCTCGATGTTAAATCTCTTATCCCCGAAAACCTGTTTCCGCGCGCCCGTCGCGAGGTCGTAGAGAAAGACTACGGGCTTGACCTTCTGGTCGTAGACGAATCTGAGGCTGCGGTCGTGGACCGTCACGGCCTTCGAGCCGTCGGGCGAGAGCGCGAACGTCTGTATGCGGTCCGCGTTGTCCGTCAGGCGGGTAAACTTCTTTGCCTTGACCGCAAACTTGAACAATCGGATGGGCGGCGCGTGCTGCTCGTCTTCGACCAGGAGCGTAGTGTCCTTCTTCTCTTTGACGATGTTTTCGAAAAGTGTGGGGTCTTCCTGCGCCGCAAATATTATGGTGTCGGCGTCGGCCCACTCGAAGTTTGTGATGCCGCGCGCAAAGCTTGTGAGCGCCCACGGCTCGCCGCCGAACGGGTTGATGAGCCAGAGCTGCGGCTTCGGCCCTTCGCCCGGCGCTGGCGCGGCTGGCTTTGCTTTCGGGTCGGGACGGGTAGTGACGAAAGCTATGAGCTGGCCGTCGGGCGACCATTTGGGATTCGAGCTGTTTTCGGTTCCGCGCGTAAGCTCTACGTCACGCTTTTCGGTCAGGCTCGATAAAACAAGATTCGAGATGCGGCCATTCTTCTCCTTGTCGGCCACGCTCTTTACCCACACGGCCCAGCGACCATCGGGCGATATTCTGAAGCCGCCGGCCTGCTCCTGCATTATCAGGTCGTCGACGGTCCATTTCGATTTTTGCGTCTGAGCTTGATCGGTCGTCTGCGCAAGAGCCGCAGCAGCGGACAGCACAATCGCAACTAAAAGCGAGCATACAAATCTTCTCATGCGAATCTCCTGAGGGATAAATAGAGGTTAATTTTACCGAGGCGAGCCGCGCTTTACAATCGGGCGAGATCGCACCGCACGACTTCTTCCGCAATCAAAGCTTGCGCGTTTTGGTTTATCGCCTCCGTGACGGGTGAGTCAAACAGATTGTCGGCGGGCAAGATACTCTGAGCCGCCGCGGCTGTAAGAAGTCCTACGGTCGCGTCCGCCTCCAGGTGTCGCAGGCCCAGGTCAGCCATCCAGGTTAGCTCAAGCAGGTTTCCCATGCTGTCTACGAGACGGCGCGCGTTGGTGGCGGCCCACTGCCGATCGCGTAAACGGTCTTCGGGTAAAGCGTCGGTCGTCTGTTTGAATGCACGTTCTACGCGCGCGCGCGTTGAGGCGAGATAATCGGCGGGCCAGCGTTCGAGCGCGTTATTTATCTCCGAGCGCCATCGGCTGAAAATCGGCGAGCGCGCGCAATCCCTCACGATCTGCAGGCAGAGCGTGTTCGGGGGGCCTTCCCACGTCTCGATTATCAAAGCGTCTCTGAGCAGTCGCGGCAAGACCGTAAAGTCTTCGACAATGCCGTTGCCGCCCAGCACGAGTATCGCCTGGCGGATCGAATCCATGAGATCGCGCGCCGTACGGTACTTTGCCAGGTTGGTCAGGAATCGCTGCCACATGGCCTGGTCGGCGTCCGTCGGCGCGATCGAGTTTTCGTCAACCAGGGCTATGAGGCGGAAGGTGAGCAGCCGCCCGCGCCACGATCTTTCGAGCAGGGTGACGAGCGTTTCCTGAATGAGAGGATAATTGACGATCGGTTGAGAGAAAGCTTCGCGCTGGCGTGCATAGTTGCGCGCTTCCAAAAAGGCGCGGTGCAAAAAGCCGCAGGCGTTCGCGGCGTTGTGAAGCCGCGAGGCGTTGATGACATAATTCATCAGCGTCTTAAAGCCATCGCGGACCTCACCGATGGCGTACGCTGTAGCACCCTCGAAATCTATCTCGGCCGTCGGGAGCGACCGCGTCCCGAGCTTGTCTTTAAGGCGGCGGTACCTGAGCGCGTTGACGCGCCCGTCAGGCAACACGCGAGGGATCATAAAAAGGCCGATCCCCTCGGTCCCACGCCTTTCGGTCCCGCTCGCCGCGCCCACAGGTCTTGCCGCGACCGCGAAGTATTCATCAGGGTTAGAGCAGAACCACTTTTTGCCCGTGACAGACCATGTGCCGTCCGCGTTCGGTCTGGCCTCGGATTCAATAGCGCCCACGTCGGAGCCGCCATCTTTTTCCGTGACGAATTGAGCGCCCGCAAGCGGCGTCTCTATTGATCCCAAAAGCGGCAAATAGGTCTCGCGCAGGAACTCGGAGCCCCGCGCCTCGATAGACCTTATCAGCCCATCCGTGCAGCTCATCCCGCACATCAAAGAGGCTTCGCCGTTGTGCGCGAGCAGGTAGACCAGGGCGAACTTGTGCAGCTCGCTTTGCGCGCGAGTGAGAACGCCAACTTCGGCCACCTCGCGGCGGAGCTGGCGCGTGAACGGGCCGAAATCTATTTTTTCGACGGGGAGGCCCGCGCGGTCGAGCTTTATGATGCGAGGCAGGTTTTCGTTACGACTGGCTTCGCGCGCCAGCTCGTCCCAGCGACCGGAAACGCGGCTCCCGCACTCTTGAAGCGAGGCGAACACCTGTTGCCGCTCGTCGTCTGACAACAGATCGCCGATCAGCGTCTGAAATCCTTTATCCTGCTCAAAGAAGTTGGTCCCTTCGATGCCGCGAAAATCTTCAAGTCTCCCCACAGCCTGCCCTCCGCAATCAGGTTTCTGCGGTCTATTCTAAATCAGATTTAACCGGGTAAAAACTAGAAAAGCTGCCCCGGCGGTGAAACGACCGGATAATCTCTTTCGCGACTTAGGAGCGCCTGATCCACACCTGCCAAACTTGACAATACCGTTTCGTTCCGATAGCCTTAATCTTTTCTGTAGAGACGTTTATCGAGAGGTATATATCATGAAGAGGACTTTTCAACCTAACAATCGCCGCCGCGCCAAAACTCATGGCTTCCGCGTGCGCATGAGCACCAAGGGCGGCCAGCTCGTACTGAAGCGACGCCGCGCCAAGGGGCGCAAACGTCTGTCCCCCTCGCATTATTAAAACAGGGGCCGGGGTCCGGGTGCCGGGGGTCAGGGATTTATAATTTCAAATCTCAAATTTGAGATCTCAAATTCTCTGCTCCCTGACCTCTGACCCCTGACCCCCGACCCCTGCTAATGTGTGGAGTATCGGAAAAGTTTCCAAAGGCGGACAGACTGCTCAAGCGAGAGGGGTTTCGCAGGGTTTATGAAGAGGGCCGCAAGATTCAAGCAAGGTATTTCATCGCGTTCGTCCTGGAGAACCAGGGTGACCGCACGCGGCTCGGCATAACGGCGACCAGAAAGATGGGCAAGGCGGTTGAGCGCAACCGCGCCCGCCGCCTCGTGCGCGAGGTCTTCAGAAAAAACCGGTGGCTTGTCCCACAGGGAGTTGATATAGTCATTAATGTGAAAAGACCTCTCGTGGAGGCCAGGCTTAACGATATTGAGGCTGACTTTATCGCTTTTTTAGAGAAGGTGGGCAATAAGTGAAGTTCGTCCTGATCTATCTCTTACGGGCTTATAAAATGCTCATCTCGCCATTGCTCCCGCCAGCGTGCAGATTCACGCCCACCTGCTCAGAGTACGCAATGGAAGCGATCACAAAGCATGGCGCTTTGCGGGGTTCGTACATGGGACTCAGGCGGCTGCTCAGGTGTCATCCGTTTCACCCCGGCGGCTATGACCCCGTGAAGTAAATCATAAGGAGCGGCGGCCACGTCCGCCTGGTGTAATAAATGGATCGAGCGCGAGTAGTACTGGCAATCGCACTATCATCATTAGTCTTAATAGGCTGGCAGTTCGCGGCGCGTTATTTCTCTCCGCCCAAGCCCGCGCCTCAGCAGGAACCCGTTGACCGCCCGACGGCGCAAAATCCGAACGCGCAAAACTCGAACGCAAGCTCTGCCGCGCAGGCTCAGAATAAGCCCGGTCAGAATCAACCAGGTCAGAATAAGCCAGGTCAGAATCAAGCCGCCGCCGCAGCTCAACCCGCGCCGGCCGCGCGACCGACCGAAGCTCCGCCGCGCGAGATCACCGTCGAAACGCCTTATTGGACCGCGACGTTTTCCAGCCGTGGCGCGGTCGCCACTTCATGGGTTCTCAAGCAGTACACTACTAAAAGAGGCGACCGCAAAATAAGCGCCGCCCATTACGGAAACCTTGAGCTTGTCCCGCAAGGCGTGAGCGCGGACAGCGATATCGGCGCGCCATTCAAAATGCACGTTGGCGATGACCTCGAACTGTCAAACCATATCAACAGGGCCAACTTCGCTATCGAAGGCGTAGCCGAAGGCGAGCAGCATATCACGCTTGAGCCGGGCGAAAGGCGCGAAATCATCTTCCGGTATCTGGACTCTAACGTTGAAGCGCGCAAGACATTCACGTTTGAAGCCTCGCGCCTGGTCTTTGACGTCACGGCGCGCGTCACGTCGGGCGGCAACCAGCAGCCCGTAAGCCTTCAGGTCGGTCCCCGCATAGGCGATCAAAGCGACAACCAGACGGGCAGCTACAGCACCCCACCTCAGGTCGTGGCGTTTGACCGCGCGGGCAACCGCACAAGCGTCGTCGCAGCGAGCATCAACGAGCCGATCGCGGAGATAATGGCCGTCGATCCGGCATCGAATCGGATCGCGCTCGAAGACCCGGTCTTCGGGCTTAAAAGGATAAAGCTCGTAGCCGCCGACGAGATCACGTTTCTCGGCTACGCCAATATCGTCGAATCATCGCCCGACGGCCTCGCTCTTACGCTTGATTCGCTGCCGCAGGGGACAGCGCCCGGCGCGAGCGTTGCGCGTGTGACGGATGTGCTGCGCCAGGGCTATCAATGGGCAGGAGACGTAGATCATTACTTCACTATGGTAGCCATCCCTTTGCAGCCCGTGGGCGAGATCTCGTTCATGAACCTGCACACGAGAGTGCCGGACATAGACGTGGTCGCGCGGGATTATCAATCTGTCCTGGTCCCCGTCGATTCTGAGAAGGTAACTCGCGTCTTCGTCGGCCCAAAAGACCGCGAGCTGCTGGCGCGCATTGGCAACGAGTTCGGGACCGATTTCGAAGCCCTGATCGATTACGGGATGTTCTCTTTTATGATCCGCCCGATCGTGCCCGTGATAGGCGGGGCGCTCGACGGGCTGGCGGCGCTGTTTCACAACTACGGCTGGAGCATAGTCCTGGTGACTATCATAATCAACCTGGCGCTGTCGCCGCTCAGGTGGTACAGCTCGAAGAAGATGAAGAAGGCCGCCAAGCACCAGCCGCGCATGAAAGAGCTTCAGGACAAGATAAAGAAGCTCAAGGACAACCCAAAGAAGCACGAGCGCGAGTTGCAGCAGCTTCAGCAAGAGCAGATGGCGCTCATGAAGGAGGCGAACCCGCTTGGCGGGTGCCTGCCGTTGCTGTTGCAGATGCCGATATTCTGGGCCTTCTTTGTTTACTTGACTATCTCTTTAGACGTGCGCCACGCGCCGTGGATTCTGTGGATCAAGGACCTTTCGACGCCCGACCCTTACATGATACTGCCCATAGTCATGTGCGTTACGATGATCGCATCGACGAAGCTAACGCCGCAGCCCGCCACTGCCGATCCATCTATGAAGATGCAGCGCGTGATGATGACATGGTTTATGCCGATAATGCTGACGTGGTTCTTCTTCTTGAATGCGCCAAGCGGGCTGGTGCTTTACTGGATGGTTAGCAACCTGGTCGGGGTGGTGATACAACTTGTAATAAACAAGGTGACGGCCGAGCCCGCGCCCACGACCGGAGGGCCATCGGGTGACGGCAAAAAGGCAAACGGCGTGAGCAAGCAGGGTGACGGGTCGCGCAAACGCAAGGCTTCGGGCAAAGAGGTCGTAGAGGTCGTGAAGTGATGACACCAGAGGAAGTAAACAGCGTCGTGGAATTTACCAATCAGGTTCTCCGGTCGAGCGGGCTTGATCTGAGCGCGAATTTGGAAGAGACCGGGGATGGGCTTAAAGTGCAGGTGCGCGGAGGCGATGTCGCGTTGTTGCTGAGGCACAACGCGGAACTGCTCGACGCGCTCGAATACCTGGGCAACCGCCTTGTCGCGCGCTCGGCGGGCGAAGAAACCAGAATAGTATTCGATTCAGGCAGCTATCGCGCCCAGCGCGAGCGCGAGCTGCGGCTGATGGCCGAGAAAGCCGCCGAGCGCGTTCGCGGTTTGCGCATCCCCTTCAGCTTCGACCCGATGAACCCGAACGAAAGACGCATCATTCACCTGGCCCTGGCCGAAGATGCGACGGTCAAGACCGAAAGCCAGGGCAACGGCGAAAACCGCAAAGTGACGATCTACCCCGCAAAATAAAGTCCTGAGTGCTGAGTGCTGAGTCCTGAGTGAAAACTATTACTCAGCACTCAGGACTCAACACTCAGCACTATGAATCAGCGAGACACAATAGCTGCGATCTCCACGCCTCCCGGCAGAGGGGGCATTGGAGTGGTGCGGCTGAGCGGCCCGCGCTCGCTTGAGATAGCACGAGCGATCTTTCGCGCGCAGGGGGGCGCAACCGTTGGCCGCCCGAATCGCGCGCAATTCGGCTCACTCATCGACACGGCTACCGGCGAGCTTCTCGACGAAGTGATTGTCACCTGCTTCAAAGCGCCTCACTCTTACACGGGCGAAGACGTTATAGAGATTAGCTGCCACGGAAGTCCTGTGATCTTAAGTCGCGTGCTTGAACTGGTCACAGCACAAGGGGCGCGAATCGCTGAGCCGGGCGAGTTTACCTTTCGCGCGTTCTTAAACAGACGCATAGACCTGGCTCAGGCGCAGGCCGTCAGAGACATCATCAGCGCGCAGACGCGCTATCAGGCCCGCGTAGCGACTCGCCAGCTTGAGGGCGCGCTTTCGAACCGGCTCGCGCCCGCGCGTGACGCGCTCTTAGAAATAATCGTCCACCTGGAATCGTCCGTCGAGTTCGTAGAAGACGACATATCGCCCGAAACGCTCTCCGCGCTTTCGGCGAAGCTTGATAAGACCATCGCGGGCCTGGAAGAAGTAGCGGCGAGCTTCTCGTTCGGCAGATATGTCAAAGAAGGGTTCGACCTGGCAATCGTCGGGCGGCCCAACGTAGGCAAATCCTCGGTATTCAACCGTCTGGTCGGCCAGCCGCGCGCCATAGTCACGGAGATACCCGGGACGACACGCGACGCGTTATATGAAAGCGCATCGATAGCGGGCGTGCCCGTGCGGCTCATCGACACGGCGGGGATAAGAGAGACGACCGACTCCATCGAAGCCATAGGCATACTACGAAGCCGGTCAGCAATCGCAGACGCGGACATCTCGCTGATAATCCTCGACTCATCGGAGCCCGTGACGGATGACGATTTGAGGCTACTGGAGATGGTGCCCGATGACCGCCGCATACTTGCGCTGAACAAAACCGATCTGCCGCAACGGCTCATGCCGGTCGCTCTCTGCCATAGCGGAGAGCCATTAAGAATCTCCGCGCTAACTGGCGAAGGGTTTGGCGATCTTACCGAAACGATCTTCCACCGCCTGTCGGGCGAAGCATTCGTTGAGCGAGACGACCTGATGATTACGGACGCCCGCCAGCACGCGGCCTTGCGCCGCAGCCTGGAGCAGGCGAGCGAGGCTCGTGACTTGATGACTCAACGCGAGCTTGAAGAGATCATTCTATTGAAGCTTCACGGCTCGCTCGCCGCGCTCGGCGAGATAACTGGGGAGACGCTTACCGAAGATATACTCGGGCAAATCTTCTCGACTTTCTGCGTGGGGAAGTGAGCTGCATTACTGAGGTCGATTGCTTGACTTTAAAATTAGATCCGCCTAATCTGATTTCTGCATGGGCGCTTCGACTTTTCGAGTACATCTGCCCGAAAACAATAAAGCAAGGTATAAATTGATCGAACCAATTGGTATATGTGATTTAAGGTGCATTACGCTGCGCTCTCAAATCCTACATAGCTAATCGCCGCAGAAGATCCGTCTCAATCGTCAGTCAACCCATCCTCAACCGGAGGAGATTAATTGTGAACCTTGTGACAGAAAAGAACCCTTCGATGTAAGTTAGGAGGAATCTAATAATGAAAACAAGCCATAATGTTGCGCGCCTACTGGCTCTGTTATTCGGCTTGATAGGGCTGTTAAACATATCCTCAGTCCATGTTTATTCTTTTGGAGCCAGCCAGTCAGCCCCTACCGCCTTGTCAGGCTATGGCTATAAAGCTCCCGCCTTCGGTTATGACTTAACAAGGGTTAAAGAGTTTTACTCTAGAATCCCATTGAGCTTCTTAGCCAATCACGGCCAGGCCGACAAAAAGGTAAAGTTTTTATCTCGCGGAAGCGGCTATAGCCTGGCGCTTGCCCCGACTACATTCACCCTGGCCGTTGCGGACCCGCGCAATAAGAATAATGAAAAATCGATTGGCCGGTCGCGCGTATCAGCCTATGTCCTACAGGCAACGCTCGTAGGCGCCAACGCCGCAGCAAATCTAACAGGGCTTGAACAGCTGCCTACCAGGACGAACTATTTCATCGGCAGCGATCCGCGGAGGTGGAAGACAAACCTCCCGAATTACGCGAAGGTAAAGTACTCTGGCGTATACCCCGGCGTCGACCTTGTTTTTTATGGGAACCAGGACCTCCTGGAATACGATTTCATAGTCTCTCCCGGCGCGGATCCTGGCGTCATAGCACTCGGATTTGAGGGTATGACCGACATGCGCATAGACGAGAAAGGTGACCTTATACTCCGCACGGATGCGGGAGAGATTCGACAGAGCAGGCCCGTTGTCTATCAGCAGGTTGATGACGCCAGGCGAATTATACCTGCCAGTTATCTCATCAAAGGCAAGAAACAAATAGCGTTTCAAATCGCAAAATATGATAGAAGCAAGCCGCTGGTCATCGACCCCACCCTTGCTTTTTCTACCTACCTCGGAGGGAGCAGCAGCGATGGCGGCGTCGGCATCGCAGTCGATTCGGCGGGCAACGCCTATATAACAGGCAGCACAGTCTCGACAGACTTCCCCGTAACGCCGGGCGCCTTCCAGACTGGGAGAGCCGGCCCTTTCCCCATTGATGACGCTTTCGTGACAAAGATGAACTCTACGGGCACGGCCCTCATCTACTCGACATACTTTGGTGGCAGTAACAGAGATGCAGGCGACGACATCGCTTTGGACGGAGCGGGCAACGCCTATGTTACAGGACGGACCGAGTCGAGCGACCTTCCGACTACGCCCGGCGCATTCAGGACCACGCCGGTCGGCAGCGACGAATCTGATGTATTTGCAATGAAGCTCAACGCAACGGGCACGGCGCTCGTCTACTCAACGTACCTTGGCCCTGCCATAGGTAGCGGGATTGCCGTAGACTCGGCAGGAAACGCCTATATCACGGGACAAGCTAATGGCGACTATCCGACTACACCGGGCGCGTTCCAGACTGTGTCCGGAGGCAGTAGCGAAGCGTTTGTGACGAAGCTGAACTCGACGGGCACGGCGCTCGTCTACTCGACCTTTTTGGGCGGAAGCGGGTTCGATTTCGCCTCCGAAATTGCGATAGACTCAGCGGGCAACGCCTACGTAACAGGTGAAGCGGGAGCTGGCTTCCCCGTCACGCCCGGGGCGTTTCAAACCTCTTTCAACGGCGCCAGGGAAGCGTTTGTGACGAAGCTCAACGCGGCGGGTACTGCTCTCGTCTACTCGACCTTTTTGGGCGGAAGCGGAGATGACGCAGGCTTTGGCATAGCGGTTAACGCGGCAGGCAACGCATACGTGACAGGCTTTAGCGACTCGTTAAACTTCCCCGCTACGCCGGGCGCTTTTCAGACTGTGAAGGCTGCGGGCACCGATGCCTTCGTCACGCAGTTGAGCGCGGCAGGCAATGCCCTCGTTTATTCAACCTATCTTGGCGGAAACGGGAATGATTTAGGAAACGATATCGCGCTAGACATGGCAGGAAATGCATCCGTTGTAGGGCTGACCGGTTCAAGCGATTTCCCCACAACCGCCGACGCAATTCAGAGCAGTAACGCGGGCAACAACGACGCTTTCATCACGAGATTAAACCCAACCGGCACGGGGCTCGTGTTCTCGACCTACCTCGGGGGCAGCAATGGTGATAGCGGGTTTTCGATATCGGTTGACCCCGCGGGAAGTATTTACATTACAGGGGGGACGGGATCTGCCGATTTTCCGACCACTCCCGGCGCGTTCCAGACCGTGTTCGGCGGCGGGTTCTCTGACGCTTTTGTCGCCAAAATCGTCTTTTCCAGCTTCGACGTTTGCTTCAAAGATGACGGCAACGGGGATCTATTCCAGTTCGACTCGACGACCGGCGAGTACAGATTTACGCAGTGTAGTGCGGGCGGGTTGACCTTGACCGGCACAGGCGCGCTTAGCCGACAAGGATGCTTGCTCTTGATCGAAGACAATCAATCCGGACGGCGAGTTAGAGCCCATTTCAACCACTGCAATATGAAGGGCCACGCGGTAATTCAGATAGAGTCTGGAAGGAAGAGAACTTTTGTTATCACCGACAAAGACACCTCAAATAGTAACTGCGCATGTAATTAATGCGGAGCGATTATTATTGCTGTGCAGAACTAAACCAGTTGAGGTCTAAGCTAATCGAGGGCCGGGATTGATGCAAACAGTCCCGGCCCTCGATCATCGACTGCCATTGTTATTCTCCGACCTGTTTGTATCCTGTTTGTACCCTGAAAAGCAGGAATAATCATAACTTCATCAGTACAAGCTGTTTAAATCCAAACTTCACTTTCTGCGTGGGCAAATAAGGCTCAATCAATAGTCGTATTCAAACCAACGAAGACACAATCCGGGATCATAGATAGAGTTTCTTCCTCATTCATTTCCCACTTGCTATGGTAACTGCATTAACTCTTACTTGGATTACGTCTACTAATAGTGTGGCATAAGCTACAAGAACTAATTCGAGCATACAAAGTAAGTTGCCCATAGAGCGACGATTTCAATTGAGCATACAGATTAGATAGAATCGCGCTTCTGCTTTTAGTATCTGCGTCCCGATGTAATCCTCACTACCTATGGAAAGAGTGAGAGCATTGACAAATAACCTTGCTTTCCTCTTATTCATCTAACCGCATTCAATTAGAACTGAATATCAAGGACTAGTCATGATTCTAAGAACTGAGAGACACGTGATTGTACGGAAGTTGCTGTCAGGCGGCGCTTGTCTTCTATTACTAGTCACCTGGCTATCAGGAATTCCTCTTTGCATGGCAAGCAATAATGAAATCGCAGTTAACCAACTTGAGGATGAGCGACTAGAGCCGGGCAAGCCCATTGCGCGAAAACTTGCAGGCGGCGAGTTACATTCTTACCGGGTGATACTCAGCGCAGGCCAATTCTTGCATGCAGTTATAGAAGAGCAAGGAATTGACACAGTGATAACGCTTTTTGGTCCTGACAGTAAACAGATTGTCAAAATAGACGGCCCCAACAGCAAACCGGGGTCGAAGCTGCTTCAGGCTGTAGCAGAGGTCGAAGGCGATTATCGGCTTGAAGTGCGGGCGATGGAGAAGCAGGCATCAGCAGGCAAATACGTAATAAAGATTGAGGAATTGAGAGTTGCCACCTCACAGGATAGGAAACGGTTTGCCGCCGAGTTGGCCTTCGCAGCGGCAAGTCGATTGGAAGAACAAGGCACGGCGGAAGCATTAAAAGAAGCGCTTGAAAAATATGACGAGACATTGCTCTTGATGCGAGACGCGGGCAATCACAAAGGAGAAGCCTATGCCATTGACCGTATGGGTGGGATTTACAGATTGCTCGGCGAGAGCCATAAAGCACTTGAGTATTACAACCGCGCCTTAGCAATCTTGCAAGGTATGGGAGTGTCTGGGGAAGAAGCTTCCATACTCAACAATGCGGCTATCATACACAATACACTAGGAGAGGGGCAGAAGGCGCTTGAGTATTACAACCGCGCCCTGTCCCTGGTACGAGCCGCGGGAGATTGGCTGGCAGAATCGACCGTATTGACTAACATGGGTGCCGTTCACCAGGCGATGGGCGAAACCCAAAAGGCGCTGGAGCATTTCGACCTCGCTTTGCAGTTAACGCGGGCTAAAGGAGGTCAGAACCCTGTTACACTCAACGGCATCGGCGCCGTTTACGATTCGCTGGGCGAGAAGCAGAAGGCGCTGGAGTATTACAATCTAGCCCTATCAATATTCCAGTCAAGAGGAGATTGGCGGGCAGTAGCTGTCGTACAAACCAACATAGGCTTAGTTTATGTTTCGATGGGCGAGAAGCAAAAGGCGCTGGAGTATTACAATCTGGCCCTACCTCAATTCCAATCAGCGGGACATCAACGGGCAGTAGCCATAACGCTTAACCATATTGGTTTTGCGTACGAGTTATTGAGCGACAGCCGGAAGGCGCTTGATTATTACGATAAGGCTCTCTCGTTAATACAAGTCGTCGGAGATCGGCATAGAGAGGCCATTATACTGCACAACATAAGCAGCGTTTATACCGCGCTGGACGAGAAGCAGAAAGCTTTAGATTACTGTAGCAAGGCGTTATTACTCAGCCGGGCCTTGAACGCTCGCCGTACAGAGGCGTTGGTGCTATATCGCGCAGCGCTCACACACCATAGCCTGAACAATCTCGTTGAAGCCCGTGTGAATATCGAGGCCGCGCTTGAGATTGTTGAGTCAATTCGTACAAATGTCGCAAGCTCTGAATTGCGCGCCTCTTACTTTGCCTCCGCTCAAAAGCATTATGATTTTTACATTGACCTGCTCATGCGGCTCGATCAGCTTCATCCTAACCAAGGTTATGATGCGATGGCCCTTCACGCGAGCGAGCGAGCACGTGCGCGAACTCTGCTGGAAATGCTTACAGAAGCCCGTGTCGATATTTATCAAGGCGTGGAGCCTTCTCTATTAGATCGCGAACGTTCATTAAAGCAATTACTCGGCGCGAAGACGGAGAAACAGGTGAATCTGCTCAGCCGTAAACATACACAGCAAGAGGCCGAGCTAATAGATAAAGAGATCGAGCAGTTGCGTGCGCAATACCACGAAGTCAAATCGCTGATCAAAATAAAAAGCCCTGGCTACGCAGCCCTGACGCAGCCCCGCCCATTAACCCTGAAAGAGATCCAGCGGGATGTTGTTGACGCTGATACGCTGTTGCTGGAGTATGCGTTAGGCGAGAAACAGAGTTACCTGTGGGCAGTCACACAAGATTCGATAGTTACGTTCCGACTGCCGAAACGAGCAGAGATAGAAGAGGCAGCGCAACGCGTCTATGATCTTCTTTCCGTAGATCAGCGGAAGCGGTCCCCACAACTCGACGGTGGCTACACTAAGGCGGTATCTGCTTTAAGCGAGATCGTTCTAGGACCGGTAGCGGCACATCTAGGGAAAAAGCGTTTATTGATCGTGCCGCAGGGCGCATTGAGTTATATACCTTTTGCCGCGCTGCCAGCGGTACAGAAACAGGCGACTACAAATGCAAGGCAACTCGTCGACTCCAGCCCTGAGCCTCTGATTGCAAAGCACGAAATCATATATCTGCCGTCAGCCTCAACCCTTGCCGTGCTCAGGAAGGAACTTGCGGGGCGCAAGCTCCCCCCAAAGGCTGTTGCAGTGATTGCCGACCCTGTTTTTAGTAAGGACGATGTGAGGGTGCGAGCAGCGACCAAAGCTATTGATGAACAGAGCGGACAGCGACAAGATGAACCGAACAGCCCCTCGCATAATATTTCGCAGATTGCGCTGCTGCGATCCACAAGAGAAGTTGGGTTGGGAGATGGCAAGGAGTTACCGCGTTTGCCATTCTCTCGCAAAGAGGCTCAAGCTATTTTTGCGCTCGGTCATCCTGCAGGAGCAATGAACGCCCTGGACTTCAATGCCACCCGAGAGATTGTTACGAGCGCAGAGATGGGGCAGTACCGCATAGTCCATTTTGCTACGCATGGCCTGCTCAACAATGAGCATCCGGAGTTGAGCGGCCTCGTGTTGTCGCTTGTAGACAAAAAGGGCCAGCCGCAAAACGGGTTCCTTCGCTTATATGACATTTACAATTTGAGGCTTGGGGCCGATCTGGTGGTATTGAGCGCGTGTCACACGGCGCTGGGCAAGCAGATCAAAGGAGAAGGACTGGTCGGGGTGACGCGCGGATTTATGTATTCCGGGGCCGGGCGAGTGATCGGGAGTTTATGGAAGGTCGATGACGAGGCTACGGCGGAATTAATGGAGAGGTTCTATTTGGGAATAATAAAAGAGAAACAGAAGCCAGCGGCAGCTTTGCGTGAAGCGCAGTTATGGATGCGAAAACAGAAGAGGTGGCAATTTCCCTATTACTGGTCAGGGTTCATATTACAAGGGGAGTGGAGATGATAAGCGGTCATGAATAGCTCGGCTTCCCAAGGAAAAGATGTAGGGCTAACGCAAGAGATGTTCGAGCAGTTGCTTGCCTGGCTGGATGAAGACCGTGAGTTGGCTGGAAAAAAATACGAGGAGATTCGCTTTCAACTAATCAATTTATTTATAGGGCGCGGCTGCCGTATTTCAGAAGAACTGGCCGATAAGACGATTGATCGCGTGGCCAGGAAGGTCAAGGACATAGCGGGCACATATGTTGGCGACCCTGCCCTCTACTTCTATGGCGTGGCCAAGATTATTCATCTGGAATATGTGAGGAGAAAACTCATCTTCCCCCAAGATTCACTTTCTCGACCGGAAAAAGATAGGGAGCAAAGGTATGAATGCTTACACCTATGTATTGAAAAGCTTTCGTCTGTGAATCGGGAGTTGATACTGACATACTACGGCGAGGGGCAGACTAATGAAGAGCAGCGCAGAAAGCTGGCGTCACGGATGAGGCTTGAGCTAAATGCATTGTGGGTGCGAGTGCACCGAATCAGGGAGAAGCTAAGAAGATGCGTAATCGAGTGCCTCAAGAATAGGGAGGCGCAATAAATGAATCCGACTGATAAGGATGAAATACTGATCCGGCGATACCTGCTGGGCGAAGTGACAGACCAGGAGCGGGAGCAAGTCGAGCGGCAGCTAATGACCGACAAGCAATATCTCGACCATATTCTCAGCAGAGAGGAAGCCCTGATCGATGAGTATGTAAGAGGGGAGCTTGGCCGGGATGAGAGAGGGCCGTTCGAAACATACTTCCTCAGCGCGCCGGAGCGTCGAGATAGACTAGAGTTCGCTGAATCATTGAACAGGTACATTGCGGAATCAAGGACCTTGAAATCAGCAGACGTCGCCGCCACCGATGGTGAGGCTGCCGTGTCAAGGGATGCAATATTCCGGCTCGGGCAACTCCCGACCCGCCCGGCAATAGCATTGCTGGCAGTCGCAACGCTGATACTGATAGTGGGCGCAATCATATTACTAATCGAGAACGCCCGACTGAGGGAGCAGATTCTTGAACGACAGGCAAACTTGAGTCAGGCAGAAGAAGGATTGCGACAACAGCTTGACGAACAGAGGGAACGTAACAAGGAATTAGCGCGACAGCTTGAGCAATCGCAAGAAGAGATGTCAAGGATCGAGCAAGAGCTAGCCGGACTCAATCAGGAAAAGAGCCGACATCGAGAGATCCCTGCATCGATAACCGCTTCATTGATTATCGCACCGGGGTCAGTCAGAGACAAAGGGCAGATCAATCGGGTTGATTTAACTACTGACATCCGACAGTTGCGGCTGGAACTAAAGTTACAAGGGGAAAACTATCAGAGCTATCGAGTCGAGGTGCGAACGGTCGAAGGCAAAAGCATCTGGAAAGAAGTTAATTTGAGGGCGCGGCAACAGGCTGGCGAAAAGAGCGTAGTTACTACATTGCCTGCCAGGCATCTGCCTGAAGGCGATTATCTGGTCACGCTCAGCGCCTCAGCGGCGGGCCGAGGCTATGAAAAAGTTGCTACGTATTATTTTACGATTCTAAGAGACTGAACACTGAAGGTGATGTTCTTTCCTAATCAATACAGGCGGCCCTCTGAAAGAACCGCCTGTATTGATATTACTGACGAGCAACGGCTCGGCTACTATTGGGGACTGTTGAATCGAACATCAGCAAAGAGGTTGCTTCCGCTGTTAGTGGTTGGGAACGTCCCGGCAGGCGTAGAGTAATAGCTGGTGTGGGCAGTCAGAGGGCCATTAGTAATCGGAGTATTTAGCCCCGCGAATGTCTTAACACCATAAGAGTTTACGTTGTAAGAGACTCTGTATCTGACCCCGGCGGTAATTGGAAGCGGGGGTTGTAATGCCGCTTCTTGCCAGCCTGAAGGAGTCTCACCAGTGAACGGCACATACGCAAGCTGCGCGCCTGTATCACTCCAAATCCGGCCTATGTGAGAGCCCGTCTCGTAAGGGCTCTTGTAGAAGCGGATGTGCGTGATTTTTCCATCTATAGAAGAGGAGAACTGTGTCGCCTGCTCCCATGTAGTTCCTCCCGCGCTAAGCGCAATGTCACTGGGCGCCTGCGTGGGGAAAAGCGTCGCTCTACATACTATTGACCGCGGACTCCAATATATATCCGTGTTAGTGCATGCGAACTTAACACGGATTGAGCGCATCTGCCCATTCTTTAAGTGCGAGGGGACATTGTAGACGAAAGCGTGATAGCCATTGCCTATTCCTGCGCTGAGTAAGTCTGAGCGGAAAAGATTAGCGGATATCCTGGCAAGCAAAGAGCCGTCGGCGTAGATGTCAACACTAATGGATGTATTGGGAGCATTCTGATCCCATGCCCAGCCCCAGATTGAACTGCAATCAGACCCCTCTAAGAAGCCTGAATAATTAGTCACACCACACTGAGGCATGCTGGACTGACGATATGCAGTATACATGTTACCCATTCGCGCAGACTGCTCATTGGTGAACCGAGTCTTGCAGGCATCAGATGCATTCTGCATGAAGTTGTCGATCGGGTCTAACCCGGGTAAATCGGGGCAAGAATCGCGTCCGGTCGGACATCCTCCTATGAAGTTCAGGTGAGCGGGGGTATCGTCTAACTCGTCATTGTTATTATTTGGTGAACACGAATCACCTTGGAATGTATGGTACAAGCCGAGCCAGTGCCCGACCTCATGAGTACCTATATCACCTTCATTGAAGGGCGCGGAGGAGCCACCGGGTAGCATCGTGTACGGGACAACTACTCCATCCAGGCATGGATTGTTTACATACTCCCATGGGAAGTACCCCCACCCATAACTGTTGCTCACCGTATAAAAATTCAGCGCGTTTGCGCCTCCCCGGTGCAATTCGGCTTTGGCTTGGTGTTCCTGAGATGAGCCGAGTGTCATTTGAAACCACTCCGGCTTATATGTCCTGGTGGCGGCACAGGCCTTCACGAATCTGAACGGGGTATTTGTGCCGCCAGTCATTCCGCTAAAGGAAGCGTTCAGGACTGCGATTTGGTTATCTAGTATGTGTTCCGGGACATCACCACTAGTGCCAAGGCCCTGGCTGATAACATGGAAGTACACATATATAGTCACAGAACCGGGTAGGAGGGCTGCTTGCAAGTTTTCCTGCCTGAATCTTGCTAATGCCTCTTCAACAGCTTGCTTATTTGCCTCCTCAACAGGTGGGATTGCGCAGGGGCTGTCATCAGTTAGTTTATCAACTTGACTGTTTGGAGCATCGACGCTCTGATCCACCACCCTCTCCTGTTGGGCTGACGTAGTAGAAACAGAGCCTAATGGGGAAAGTAACATCATAAAGCTGCTAAAGACGATTAACAGCAAGGCCATAGATTTGATTTTCATCACTGATTCTCCTTAAGAATTTATCAACACGACTTGATCATTGCTGCGACAAACCAATTCCCATCTAGGAACGTGTGTTAAGGGCAAGACAGACTTCGGCCCATCAAGCACGAGGCTGTCTTGCTTGTTGATACTTAGAGCGATTGTCCCAATCAATCGCTCTCAAAGCACGAGCCATCGTTTATTGTGAGGGTGTCAGTTCTATATTGGCTTGTCTTCTCTGAAACGCATTAGTTTTTGCTGCTTCAAGATTAGTTCTTATTCTTCTTGATTCCTCGCCCTCCCCGATTGACAGAGTCATTTAGACAGGCTGATATATTTCTCCTTTTTGAATTGATAGAGCTATCCATAGAGGATGCGTGTTCACTGTATGTGAGGATTGAATTATTAGTTTTATATCTTACTGGATTGTACCGGGACAGATGTCGCGTATGATCAGCGAAGATGGGATCTTCTTTACACTCCTCAACCTTCTATGTCTACAAAGGGCTAAAACTTACATGACCTGCTTCACATTTTGTACCCCATTTGTACCTCGTGAAGTTGCGTTTGACTGTATATTGTTTTGTTGAAAGACTTAACCAGGTAGTTTACTTTCTGCGTCGGCAAATAGGCTAAAGTAAGCAACCTCGCAAAGCGTCCCGTCGATCTCCGAGCTACTGTGGCGGCTCGACTGTGAAATTCAGTTGCTTTAGCCTCGTCTTGTTGCCATCCTTATCCGTTGCTCTAACCCTAATCGAGTATGTTCCCGCCGGCAGCCTTTCCCAAACGAAGAAGAAGTCGGGGAAATTTGGATTCTTACCTCTAATGGGAAATGGAGAGTGCGCATTATGCGCTGCTCGAATCTGGTAAAGGACCGGCGAGCGAGCCGAAAAGTACACCACAGCTAAATTTTTTTATGCCGAGCGGCAAAAAAAATCTGCGGATGATAGTTTTCGCGTGAAATATCCGCCTGAACATATGAGCGCAGAGAATGGCTCGACTATCGAGAGAGGGAGGACACTATGCTTATCAAGGTCGGTGGCGATACGTTTAACCTCAACATCAGGTACGAGGGGACGATCACCTGCTAGCCGCACTGCGAGCTACAGAGGAAGCTCGTCTGATCTCCACACGCGCAATTGAAGTCGGGGTCGAATACGCGCCACGCATTCAACCTCGACGGCGCATTCCTTGTCTCGGGTCTGGTGACAAAGTCGCCACACCGCTTCCGAGGGCGAACGAATTGTCACTGTTCGCCCGGCAAACCACCAATCACGACATCATAATTCGTGGAAAGGACGTCCGCAAAATGAGACTTCTGAAGATATTTACATTGCTGCTTTTCATATCATCGCTTCTGCTGCCCGTCGCTTTTACGAGCGCCATACAGGGTGAACCCGCAACCGAAGCGCCGACCGGCTTTAACAATAAGACCAACGGGCTCGTCACACAGGGTCAGTACGATGCCGACAATGAGGCATTCAACGAGCCTAAGCTTATAAGCGATGGCCTCGGACCCGTCTACAGCTTAGATACCTGCTCCGGATGCCACCGGAGTGAGACTTCGACCATATTTACCCATGTCCCTGCGCAGAGAGCGGGAAGTTACGACGGCTATAATTTCATTGAGCATCCGGGCGGCTCGCTCATTCAGTCCCTCGCCATTGACGCAGCCATACAGGAACAGGTTTTAGACGGCTACGAGGTCAGGGCCTTTCGCATGCCTTTAAACTTGCTTGGCGACGGATTTGTCGAAGCAATCAGCGACGAAACGCTCATAGCAATTGCAAACAGCCAGCCCGGCCAATCAGGTGGGCGAATCGCGGGCGAGGTCGTTCGGGTGCCCGTGCTTGAGGCCGGGGGCGCACTCCGCGTGGGGCGGTTCGGCTGGAAGAATCAGCACGCCAGTCTGGTGTCGTTTTCAGCCGACGAATACCTTAACGAGATAGGTATAACCTCTCCTCTGTTTCCGACCGAGAACACGTCTAACGGCCTTTCAGTTGCCGCATACGACACTGTCGCCGACCCCGAAGATGATGGGACCGACGTTGAAACATTCGCACGCTTTATAAGGGCGACAACCGCGCCGCCGCGCGACGAAGTTCTGGCGGCTACGCCTGATGCCCAGGCAGGCGCTACGATATTTGGTCAAATAGGCTGCGCCGTCTGCCATACGCGTTCGATCATAACCGCTCCTGCGGGCACAGCGATCAATGGCGGACGATTCATAGTGCCTGAGGCGCTGGGCAACAAGGTCATTTACCCGTTCTCAGATTTCTTGCTGCACAACGTTGGGACGGGCGACGGCATAGTTCAAAACGGCGGCTCGTCAACCCGCAACAAGCTGCGCACGCCGCCGCTGTGGGGCCTGCGCACCCGTACCCGGCTGATGCACGACGGCCAGTCGTTAAGCCTCGATAGCGCGATCCTGCGTCACGGCGGCGAGGCTTCTCAGGTCAGAAGCAACTACCAGCGGTTAAGAGAAGATCAGAAGCACCAGTTAATTACCTTCCTCAAATCGTTATAGCGACGCCGATGACAGCGGTCCACGCCATCCGAAAACGATGGCGTGGACTGACCGGGTCTCTCGCCTCAATCGTCGAACAAAGAAAGCTGATTCGCTATGACAGTTTTCGCGGCCAGTTCTCGCTTAAACAGGTGAGCGCAATTATTCGCTCGCAATTTACTAACAATTAACTTAATCAGGAGAAACAAGATGAACGAGAATACTACGAAGCCTTCGACCGGCGCAGACAAGCAGGTCAGAGGCGTTATGAAGAAAGCATTTTACTCCCTCTCTGCTATTTGTATGCTGATGCTCGTCGCGAGTGTCGGCCACGCGCAGCCTTACCAGATCATCAGCACGCAAAACTCCATCGTAGGAGGCGATCTGAGTAAGACTGTGACTACGGTTCAAGTCGGCAACAACCCTGTTAACCGCTTCAAGTTTGCGCGAGTCCGCAAGCTCGTGCCGGACCAGGCGATTAAAGGCGCCATTTTGCTGGCTCCGCCGCTCGGCAGCGGTTTCCAGAATTACGAAGTCGGCGAGAACGACGACTATAACAACTCTTTCGTCGCATTCTTTGCGCGCCGAAACTTTGACATCTGGGGCTACTATCAACGTGTGCAAGATCTCGTGGCCGGCTCGTGCGAGAGCGGAGCGGTCGATTGCTCGGCGATGGCCGACTGGGACCTGCAGACGATCCTCGACGATATTGCCTTCATACGCCAGCAGATCGAACTCGCGCATCCCGGCGAAAAGCCTGTCATAGGAGGGCTCTCGCTGGGCAGCATAATCTCGCTTGCCGCGATAAACGCTAACCCCAGTGATTACGCGGGCGCAATACTGATCGACGGCACGATTCACGACCTGGACCCTGCTGTCCGCGCTATAAATGCAAACTTCTGCGCAGCTATGAATGACTCCATAGCTAACGGCATCTTCTATGACGGGCAGAGCGGGCCGGGGTTCAAGCTGGTGAGCCAACTGGCGAAGAATAATCCGAACGGTCCCACGCCGCTGCCGGGATTCCCGCCAGGATTCACCAATCACATGGTTTTTGTCGCGGCCCTCAGCGCGACGCCGCTATCACCGCTATCGCCTCGACCGGGCTTCTTCAATCTTGCGGGGAGTGTGGCTGAGGATCGTTTCTTCTACGCGAATGAACCGCTGGTACATTCCAACGTAGCAGTGTTTGTTGATTACACCGCACTCCCGACCGTGCGAGATCTAAATTGCGGGCTGGCCGGGGACCAGACCTTTACGGGTAATCTACAGAACTTCACGGGGCCTGTAATCATGTTCGCCGCCGGGCACGGCTTCGGGAGCGGGATGATCGACACGGCTCAGTTGATGGCTTCGGCCGATGTTACGCTTAACTTCAAGCAGGCGTACGGGCACGTCGACTACGTGTTTTCAAATAAGCATCTGCATGAATTAGAGCACCCGATCTTGAGCTGGCTCAATCACGAGGCTTTTAAATAGCCTTAACAAAAAATGTCTGGCACCATCTTGAATTATTTATGATGGAGCAGCCAGATGTCAGCCTCGACGGACTCGCGTATGTAGTAAAGCCGGCGGTTGTCGCGCGAGAGCTTGAATCCTACGATCCTATCAGGCGCCACTGTAAAAAAGGGGCGCTGTTTTTTTGTCGCGGTGTCGGCTATGACGACTGCGCCGTCAGAGATGAAGAGCACGCGGCGGTTATCCTCGAGCCAGGTCCCTGAACCAGACCCGGTATCGCTGATCTTCTCAAGCTGGTCTGTTTCAATCGTATAGACGGCGTAAAACGGGAGACTGCCGGGCGAGATCACCCCGGCGATCAATCTGCGTCCGTCAGACGACCAGTCGCCGGGCCAGAATTGCAGCGGCGGTTCACGCCTGGGGCTGAGCAGTTGCGGAGTCTGCTCGCGCCACGGTTTATCGACTTCGATGCTCCAGGTCTCGCCCCTCACGTTGTTGAAGCTGAGCCTCTTACCATCAGGCGACCACAGGGGAATGAGAGCCTTGTCATCGCCCGCTTCGGTCAAGCGCCTGAGGCCTGTCCCATCCGCGTTGATGAGCCAGATTTCAAAATTGCCGCTGCGGTTGGAATAAAAAGCGATCCGTTTTCCATCGGGCGACCATTGCGGACCACGGTCCTTGTATTCGTCATCCATCAGCCACTGAGGCTCTCCGCTGGCGTCGCAGTTTAGTATTGCTATGTCTTCTTGAGCATTGGTTACAGTGGTGTAGGCGACATGCTCTCCGTCGGGCGAAAGGCCGAGGTCCATTCCCTGTCTCGACCACTGAGTCTGCGCAGCAGGCCGACCGATAACCTTCTCGCGGCGGGGATCGATCTCGACGCGATAGAGGTTGCGCTTGAGGCTGACGTTGACGAAAGCCAGCCTCTTGCCGTCGCGCGCGAGACTAATGTGCTGGCTGAAAGCGGAGGGCGTAGGCACAAGCTCCGGAGCGGAAAGCACCCGGCCTGTCTGTTCGTCTATCGCGACGCGCCACAACTGCATTCCGCCCGAGCGGTCGCTGACGAAGTAAAGGTGTTTACCATCGGGCGACCAGATCGGGTTCCAGTCAGTCGCCGCGTCGCTGGTCACCTGCACGGCCCCGTCGCCCGCCGGATTCATCGTCCAGATATCTCGCTGGCTGCTTACGTCCATCGCCCAGTAAGCCAGCCGATGGCCGTTGGGCGACCATTGCGGCTGCACCACATCCTTTGTGGTGATGAGCCGTTTCTCAAGCGTTTTAATGTTGACCACCCAGAGACGATGCGGCGAAACCTGTCGCTCGCGCGGGTCCCTGAATCTCTCTTCGGTGTAGATTACCTCCTGGCTGTCAGGAGACCAGGCCGGTTGATAAGCAAAGCCTCTATCGCTTAATCGCCTGGCCGACTCGCCCGACGCGCCCATGACGAAGACGCCGCCGCCGTCGCGCTCCGAGCGGAAAGCTATGTACTGGCCGTCGGGCGAAAAAGTCGGTTGCGTGTCGTCGCCCGAAAAACTCTCGGTCAGGTTCTGCGCGTTGAAGCCGCCCACGCGCTGCATAAAGATGTCCCAGTCCGTGCCGCTCCGCCGCGCGTAGACGATAGTGTTGCCGTCGGGAGAGAGGCTGGGAAAGAATTCCTCGTGCGGGAAATCCGTGACCTGAATGGAGTGCGCCGCGAGCCACGGTGATGGCTCGACCTTTTCTGCCCCGCTCAACAGCCAGAGTATAGAAAAAATCGCCCCTATGAGAGTCGCCGCTGCAATACCGAGCGTGGATTCCGAAATATCCAGAACTGACTGTTTAATCACTTTCCGCCTGGAAGAATCGGCGCCCGGCTTGATAGCGGCCGAATCGAGCTCGCGCTGCAAGCGTTTCAGCTCGGCCCGGAAATCGCTCGCCGTCTGATAGCGAAGGTCTCGCTCCTTTTCCAGAGCGCGGTTGATTATGCGCTCCATCTCGGCGTTTGCGTCCTCGATGACGTTCGCCAGCGGCGCGGGCTGATGATAAACGATCGCGTCGAGGATGGAGGCGGTGGAATCTCCTTTGAAAGGCACGACCCCCGCAAGGAGTTCATACATCAACACCCCGAGGCTGAAGAGATCGCTGCGGTGATCGACCTCGATCCCCGAAGCCTGTTCCGGCGACATGTAAGCGACCGTGCCGAGCACTGTGCCGGGGTTTGTCCTGTCGGGGTCGCTCGCGTTGGATCTCTGTTCGAGCAGTCCCCGCTCGGTGAGTTTGACCAGCCCAAAATCGAGCACCTTGACGTAACCGTCCGGCCGCACTATTACGTTTTCCGGTTTTACATCGCGGTGGACGAGCCCCGCCCTGTGCGCCGCGTCCAAAGCATCGGCCACTTGCGAGCATATATCTATCGCCTCTTTGGCCCTGAGCGGACCCCGCTCTATCAATTGGCGCAGGGTCTGGCCCTCGACATATTCGGCGGCGATGAAATAGGTCCCGGCCATCTCGCCTATGTCATAAATCGTTATGATGTTAGGGTGATTGAGCGCTGAAGCGGCGCGGGCTTCGCGCTCGAACCGCCGCACGCGGTCCGGGTCCCTGGTGAATTGCTGCGGCAACAGCTTGAGCGCCAGCTTGCGCTTCAACCGTTCATCGCGCGCCAGATAGACCTCGCCCATCCCGCCGACGCCGAGGACCGATAGCACCTGATAACCGCCGAGCCGTTTCCCGACAAGCGACGGCTCTCTTTGACCGGCCAGGCGTCGGGCAGCCAGGTCTATCGCCGGGGTGCTGAGAAAAGATTCGGAGTGCGAGTGAGCTTCGAGCAGCGATTCGACTTCGCGCCGCAACTGATCATCGCCCGAGCAGGCGGCGGCCAGGAAGCGTGCGCGCGCTTCCGGCGGGCGTTCCATAGCCTGATCGAGCAGGCGGTCTATTTTAGCCCAGCGTTCAGCGTCCATATACAGGGAGGTGAGCAGTTCAAGGCCGGCGGTTCAGTTCGCGGTAAAGCCAGGCCTTCGCTTTATTCCATTCGCGAATCACGGTGACGGTCGAGATTTGCAGCACTTCGGCAATCTCTTCGTTGCTCAACCCGCCGAAGAAGCGCATCTCGACGATGCGACTTTTGCGCTCATCTATCTCGGCCAGGCTATTGAGCGAATCATCCAGGGCGACCAGATCGTCGCCGCGTCCCGCGCTGACTGTGAGGACTTCGTCGAGCGATACGTGAGGCGCAGTCTCGCCTGCGAGCCGTGGGCGCTGGCGAGCGAAATCGACCAGGATGCGCCGCATCAGTTGCGCCGAAACGCTGAAAAAATGCGCACGGTTTTTCCACTCGACATTCTTCCAGTCGATCAAACGCATGTAGGCTTCGTTTACAAGCGCCGTCGGTTGCAGCAGATGGCCTGCGCGCTCCTTCCCCATGTACCGCCTGGCCAGCCTGTAGAGTTCCGCATGAACCATCGGGACCAGTTGTTCGAGCGCCGACTGGTCTCCACCGTTCCAGGCGATCAGCAGTTGAGTTACATTATGAGACGAGTATGACGCCATAAGACTCCAGCTACCACCTTGGCAGACATGCCCGCCCGCTTATAAGGTAAGGGGCTTATACTCGTGTTTACCAATGCTCGCAAGCACCAGAGCCGACTGCCGGTCCAGTTTACCTGACGCGAGCGGCGATTGGTAGTAGGATTCGCGGGAGACTCAGCGATATCGACTACCCTGGTTGCTGGTTGAAGAATCCTCCTTTGTGAAGTATATAGACAGCAGGGTGCTGGCGTCTGTCGCCATTGCTGTATCGGAAAACAGTATTTCTATATCGCGTTAGGCGCCAAGAGACTCCGAGATTTCAAAGAGAATGAGCCGCTTCTACTACCACAAGAAAATCGAAGGATTCTTAACTGATCCCAATAGCTCTATACTTGGCGAACTTGTGAGGAAACACGAATTCCCTCTTAAAGAACAACAGAAGAATTCTTGGTCCACGCAGATTATCCTACTCAAGCAATGGCTTCAGGATATTAATGGTGATGTAATTCTTGAGTACAGTATTCCACGAATGGGGAAGCGCATAGATTGCATAATAATTTCAGGTGGTGTTCTATTTGCTATCGAGTTTAAGGTAGGAGCCAAATCATACGAGAATTATGCCATTGATCAAGTGATCGATTACGCGCTTGATCTCAAGAATTTTCAAGAGCAAAGTCATAACAAGAATATTATTCCTATACTTATCTGCACTGCTGCATCAGAGAAGGCGCTTAAACTTGAATTCTATAATGATGGTGTCGCCAAGCCAATTTTGAGCAACGGCAATTCGCTTCCAACAATTGTTTCAGATTTAAGCGCCAGCCTAAGTAATCCTGCAATAGATGTGGACAAGTGGCTAAATTCAATATACAAGCCAACCCCAACAATAATTGAGGCGGCACAAGCACTCTATCGCGGGCACAGCGTAGAGGAGATATCCAGATCTGATGCGGGGGCAATAAACCTTTCCAAGACCGCGAAAGCAGTATCCGATATTATTGAGAGATCAAAGGTGAACCATAGAAAGTCCATCTGCTTCCTAACCGGTGTGCCAGGAGCCGGGAAGACCTTAGCCGGCCTCAATCTAGCTAACTCCTGGCATAATGAAGCTGAGTCTGAACACGCTGTGTTTCTATCTGGTAATGGGCCCCTCGTTGAAGTTCTTCGCGAAGCGCTGGCAAGAAATGAAGTAAATACTGCAAAAGAAAATGGTAATAAACTTAAGAAGAGTGCCACTATTTCTAAGGCCAAGGCGTTTATTCAAAACATTCATCATTTTCGTGACGATGCCTTAAATATGAATCAGCCTCCACTTGAGCGAGTCGTTATCTTTGACGAGGCCCAACGGGCTTGGACCCTCAAGCAGACTGCTTCCTTTATGAAGGTAAAAAAAGGGATGAGTGATTTCAATCAGTCAGAACCAGAGTTCTTAATTGGCGTGATGAATCGTCACACTGATTGGGCCACAATCATCTGTCTTATCGGTGGGGGACAAGAAATCAACACTGGTGAAGCGGGGTTACATGAATGGTTTAATTCGCTGAGGAGATCGTTCCTCCAATGGGATATCCACATCTCAAGTAAGTTGATCGATTTTGAGTATACTCGGGGGCGACCACTGTTTGATGCGTATGACGAACCCCGAATATATACCAACGAACATCTTCATCTGTCAGTTTCTGTTAGATCGTACAGGTCTGAAAAAGTAGCTTCCTTTGTGAAATCAGTTTTGGATTTAAGTGTTGATAGTGCCAAGGCTCTTTACGCAGAAATACACAATAAATACCCAATATACATCACGCGAGATTTGCAGAGGGCAAAGAATTGGCTACGCTCTCAGGCAAGAGGGTCAGAGCGATATGGCCTGGTTGCGTCGTCAGGTGCAATACGTTTGAAGGCTCTTGGAATTAATGTTAAAAGCCCAATTGATCCAAAGAACTGGTTTCTTAATGACAAGGAAGATATACGATCGTCCTATTTTCTAGAAGATGTAGCTACAGAATTTGTAGTACAGGGGCTTGAATTAGATTGGGCTTGTGTTGCATGGGATGCTGACCTAAGGCACAACGGTACTGATTGGTCACTGAAATCATTCAGAGGCACCAATTGGCAGGATGTCAATGACTCTGATGCAGCGATTTATCTGAAGAATGCTTATCGAGTGCTATTAACGAGGGCCCGTCAAGGAATGGTTATTCTTGTGCCTTACGGGTCCGAAGATGACCACACTAGACAGTCAGATTTCTATGACAAAACTTTTGATTACCTTCGCTCACTTGGAATAATCGAATTGCGGGAATAGTAATTCTATCCAATGCGTGTTTTAACCAATAATCAAGGGTAAAATGCCTGAGAGGTTTATAATCTTACAACCCCTTAAGGTATGGCATGGGCAAAACAGGTGTGGTCGTATAAGAGTAACGGAAACCAATAGGCGCTTAACAAGCGCATTAATTGGAGCGCGGCGAGCGTGTCTCGTATAATAATCTTCGGTTTCCTGCGCCGCGCCCACTGATGCGAGACGTTCGGCCCTTTTGTGAGAGTCCGAATGAAGCATCCGACAAAAGTAGATCGATGGCTAACGATTGTGCTGGCGATCTCCGCGTTGGTCCTTGTCTCAATCGCGGTCTTCGGTCTCCTGAACCAGGGCATTGCGAGCCTCGCGGCGTGGGTTCCGGCACTGCTCGTGGTTCTTACGACCGGTGCGGTCGCCGCCGTCAGCCTCCCGACCTACTATGAAGTGCAATCGGACCGACTCTTCATTCGGAGCGGTCTGCTCCGGTGGACCGTTCCGCTCGACGAGATCGTCTCCGTCACGCCTACGTCGAATCCTTTGGGCAGCCCCGCGTGGTCGCTCGACCGGCTTGAGGTGAGGTGGAGGCGCGGGGGTAAGGATCGGACGCTGCTCATCTCGCCGCTTCGGCGAGATGAATTTCTTCGAGAGCTGCAGGCGAGGGCGAGTGCCCTCGTGCTCGAAGGTGATGTCCTTAGGAGGCGAAGACCGCAATGAAAGCAATGTTCAAAACGGCCTGGCCGTACCAGAAAGACGAAATGAGCCTGCCCGTGGAGAATCTGGAAGCGGCGGTCCCATTCTACGAAAAGGTAATGGGATTTGAGGTCGTATCACGCAACGATACCCCGTGTAAATCCGCCGTCCTCGGCAGAGATGATATCCAGATAGGTCTGGCCGAAAACGGGGGCGACCCAACACAAGATGGGTGTTTCTTCGAGGTCGATAATGTCGAAGCGGCCTTCACCGAACTAAGCTTGAATGGCTTAGAAAAACAGGACGCCGGCTTCCGCATAGATCAGCACGGAGAGACTTACTGGAAGGTCTTTTTCATAGTGGCGCCGGATGGGCTCTGTTACTGTCTCGGCGAGCGGCAGGCGCGGGCAGAGGCTGAGAAAGAACCCGGCGATGCGGCTCGGTAACTATACCCATAACGAATATGCGTGTACTTCGCTTTGCCTCTGTTTTGATATTGTGTCTCGGCTGTAACGTGCCTCTGCGCGTCGGCGAGGTGGCTCGCGTTGCGTCTCCTTCGGGGCGGCTGGAGGCTATCGTCATTGAAGCTAACACCGGCCCGCAAGCCTCATCCAGTTACGACGTCTTCCTCGTCCCTTCGGGAAAGGACCATAATCAAGGTATTCATGTGGCATCGCTTTATGCCGCCTCGCGGAGCCGCACGGCTTTCGGAGTCAATTTGAAATGGGATGGGCCGGAGGAATTAGCCATCGAATATTTAGAAGCGCGCGCGGCGGAGATCATGAAGGCAACGGCCAACATTGAAGGCGAGCAAGTCCAGGTAAGACTGCGCGACGGGATCGAAGACCCGGCGGCAGCGCCGGGAGGCATGCTCGATAATACTAAAAAGAGAAGCGGATGAACCCCTCAAAAAAGTCCTGAGTGCTGAGTGCTGAGTCCTGAGTAAAAAGATCACCGCACTATTTCTGTTTTCTCACTCAGGACTCAGGACTTAGTAAGAGATAACTATTTCGCAATGTTTGGTACAGCAAATCTGTTGTATATTGTCTTTCCGTTAACACGGAACAGGAGGGAGTCGGTGGACGCCTCCCTCCGCCTCTTGGCTTAAACCCTCATTCAGATAGAAAACCACTTAAACGCGCTCTTTCCTAGGGCGTTTTTTGCCCAATCGACTTGTAATGGCTAATACGGGCGGCGCGGGTTGCCGCCTTGCGCCACTCCCTTTAGATCATCGCCCGTTTCTATTGTTTGCGTTACCCGGGCCGGAACCTACGGTGATCTGGTTTTTGACGCTGCTTACCCTCTCGATCCCGCGCGCGATCTGCTCGGCTTTAGCCTTTTGAGCTTCGGCGGGCACGGTCCCGCTCAAAGTCACGACATTATTCTCCACGTCTACGTTGATAGTGCTGTCTCTGAGATCATCGGCAGTAGCAAGCTCGGTGCGCGTCTTGGTCCATATCCACAGATCGTCAGCGCCTTCGCCGATCTTGCGCCCCAGGTCTTTGGCCTGGCGAGAGATGCTATCTTTTGTCTTCTCGAAATCTTCACGCGAGATGCCTCGGTTCGAGTTGTCGCCTCTGGCCTGAGCGTTCGCGTTAGAATTCGAGTTGCGGTTGTTATTGCCGTTCGTGTTTGTGGCCGTATCACACCCGGCGACCAGCGCCGTCAGGAGCATAACGCCCGTGACGAGCGCGATTCTGAGTCTGGTCATAGTTCCTCCTTAAAGGCAACACAAGCCCACCTCATAAGCTGTTCGCTTAGCCCGCGCGGCTGCGGCTTAATACCACTTCCAGGAAACACTGTAAGCCAGCGCCAGGTGGTCCAGGCTCTCGCGCAACCGCTGCCAATCTTCCTGGGCGCGCATCGTGAGTCTGTGCTGGCGCATAAAGCTCTCTATGCTGGCGGCGCGGCTTAACACCTCTTCGGCGTCGGAGGCGGCTGACCGTTTATTGTTAAAGCGGTCTTCAAGCTTATCGGTCGCGTTCTCAAATGCTTTGATGTCCCGGTTGATCAAATCTTCCGCGTCCGTGTCGTCGAAATCTGTATCGTCCAGGGCGTCAGCAAGGCTCTTACGAAAAGCGTCGGCGTTAGCTTCCATGCGGACGAGCAAACCCTTCAGCTCTTCGTCGCTCATGCGAAAAGGGCGGTTGCTCAGGCCCGTCCAGTTCCACGACACGTTATAAGCCCGCGCAAGCTCGTCAAGGTCCCTGCGCAGAGCGAGCCAGTCACTGTGCGCTCGCGGGTTCATCGTGTGAGAGTTCATAAAATTGTCGATTCGAGAAGCCCGGCGCAATATCTCTTCCACGTCCGAAGCAGCCGACTGGTCCTCATCAAAGCGGCCCTTGAGCCGGTCGGTCGCGCCCTCGAACTCTTTTATGAACTGGTTGATGTTGTCTTCAGCCCTCGTATCATCGAACCGGCTTACGTCAAGGTTCTGCGCGAGGCTGGAGCGAAAGCGGTCAGCGCCCTGCTCTATGCGCGCGAGCAGGCTCTCCATCTCTTTTTCGCTTAGGCGGTAAGAAACTTGCGCCTGCGCGGCGGTAATCATCCCTGCAAGCAAGAGAATTGTCGTTGCGACTATTTGTAATTTGAATTTCATATACCCCCCTGGTTCGTCTAGCGGTGTACTGTTATTGCGTATTGCTACGGTGCAATCAATTCTGCTCTCAGTATCAAACCGCAATTCTTATACCCATCTGTTAACCGCGCAGGGGAGGCTTTCTCGCCTCGATAGTTATATTTCCCGGCCCACACGACCGGCTTCTGTTTCAATACTTGTCAGCCATGTTTGAAGTTCTTACACTCTTTGGCGCAGGATTAAAGCAGTAGTCGCCGCGCCCGCAAACAGCCCCGCTGCCGCCACAGCGAGCAACCGGCGGTGCGTTGTGGCCCACGCCTGCAGGCTCACCGATCTTGCGCGGTCGTCAAACTCGCCGTGCGCACCGTGGTCACCTGGAACCGGCTCCCAGAGATTATCCTGGCGGTCAGGGTCTACGGGCTCGTTCATCTGCTGTGCCTCATAACCCATTTCGGCGAGATAATGATCTAAGAACCCCGGGGCGATTTTGTCGCCGACTATCGCCTTCACCGTCGGCCAGCCGACGTAGATCTCGCGCCGATCCGAGTGCGCGGCGTGCAGGATGGCGCGTGCGGCGATCTCAGGCTGGAAGATGGGCGGCACGGGCTGGGGCTTGCCCGGCAGCCGCGTACGGACCCAGCTAAACTGCGGAGTGTTGAGCGCGGGCAACTGGACCATAGTCACGCGGACGCGGCTCTTATCGTGAATCAATTCTGATCGCAGCGAATCATGAAATCCTTGAACGGCATGCTTTGCCGCGCAATAAGCGGATTGCAGCGGTATGCCTCGGTAGGCGAGCGCCGAACCTACCTGGACGATGACGCCCCTGTCGCGCGGGAGCATTCGCTTGAGCGCCGCAAGCGTCCCATAGACAAGCCCAAGGTATGTGACATCGGTTACGCGGCGGTATTCCTCCGCAGTAGTCTCTTTGACGGGCGAGAAGACCGACACCATAGCGTTATTGATCCAGATGTCTATGGGGCCGAACTCGTTTTCGACAATGGCAGCGGCGGCTTCGACTTCGTCCGCGCTCGCAACGTCTGCGGGCAGCACGAGCGCTCGGCCTCCCGCCGCTTCTACGTCACGGCGCGCGCCTTCAAGCCCGTCGCGACCGCGCGCAAGCAATCCTACTCGCGCCCCTCTTCGGGCAAAAGCGCGCGCGGTCGCTCGCCCGACTCCGGCTGACGCGCCGGTTATGACTACGACTTCGGGTCTTCTCTTTTCACTCATCGGGCCGTCCTCTCTATTTCCCCGGCACAAGGCTTGTGAGCGCATCTTTCAGACGCTCTGCGAAGCTCGCGGTCAGCGACCAGGGGCTCGGTTGCCTGATGACGTGAAGCGTTCCGCGCTTGTCGAGAACTTCATACGTGCTCCGGCCATCGGGCGTGTGATAAAAGCGGATCGTGACTCTTGCGTGGCCGACTCTCAGGCCAGCGAGCGTGATTTCGGGCAGCCAGTCGGGCAGGTGCGGGTCTACGAGCAACATGTTGAGCGGCGCGTAGGGGTAAAGGCCAAGCATCGCCTGGACGAAGCAGAAGACGGCGGAGGCCGACCACGCTTGCGGCGAATTTGCGAAAGGGTAGAGCGCCGGAAACGGATGATCTGCGTCGCGCTGGTGGCCGCTGAATAGCTCGGGCAGCCGGTAGAAATCAAACAGCGCGGCGGCCTCGAACTGCGCGCGGCAGATCATCTCCATGTGATTGAACAACCCGTAGCGCAAGCAGGCGAGCGCGAACGTGCCGTGCTCGACCGGCCACACGGTCCCACGGTGATAACTGTACGGGTTGTAAGAAGGGTGCGCGGACGACAGCGTCCTTATGCCCCAGCCCGTGAACATGTCGTCGGCTATCAAGCGGCCGGCGGTCTTAAGCACAAGCTCCTGGTCTACGATCGCCGTAGCCAAACAGTGGCCCGCGTTCGAGCCGACGGACTTGATCTGCCGCTTGTCGCTGTCAAGCCCCATCGCGAAGAAGTTTTCATCCGTCATCCAGAACGCTTCGTTGAAACGTTTCTTCAGCTCCGCAGCTTCCGCGTAAAGCCGCTTCGCATGATCCTTCTCGTCAAGCCACCAGAGCACTTCCGACAAATGAAGCTTCGCCAGGTAAGCAAAGCCCTGCTCCTCGCATGTGGCGATGGGAGCTTTCACCTCAGAGCCGTCTTCGTAAACTATCGCGTCGCCGGAATCTTTCCACCCCTGATTGGTCACGCCCTGCGTTGATCGCGTCTTGTATTCGTAAAACCCATCGCCGTCCAGGTCCGCGTGCTGGTCGAGCCAGGCGAGCGCCCGCAGCGAAGGCTCGATGAAAGGGCGTATCAATTCTTTGTCGCCCGTCCAATGCCAAAGCTCGGAGACGGCTACGGGGTAAAAACCCGAAGTCGTCACAGAGCCGTAGTAGCGCTGGCGCGGGTTGAAGTTCAGCATCTCAAGCGGCCCCGTGTGAGCCTCGTGCAACATGCGGCCCGGCTGTTCGTCGCGCCAGTCGTTCGTCTCGCGCCCCTGCCAACCGGCAAGCTCCGCAAGCCCGCCGCGCATCATGTCTGTGCTGACAAGCGACGCCTGCCACGCAGCGGTCAAAATGTCGCGACCGTAAACCGCTACGTAGATGGGAAGCCCTGCGGCCATCACCCACGCGTGCTCGTCTCTGTCGAGGTCGTAGAGTCGCAACGCCGCCAGATCGCGCCGGGCCTGTTCGAGCGCACCTATCACGACGGGCGCGAGCGTAGATGTTTCCGCCGTCGTCACGCGCGTCGATTCATTCAAGTAAACCTTGCGCCGCCTGTCGTACTCTGTGTCGGTCGCTGTGAAAGAGCGGCAGCCGTAGAGCGGCGGCATACTTTTGCCATCGATGAACGGGATCAAGTTGAGACATGCGTGCCAGGAGGAGCGCGGGCCCAGGCTTATCTGAAATGTGATCCGGCCATCTTCGTACGCGGGCGCGGACGCCATCTCTTCGATGCGAAGCGTAAGCCCGCGATGAATGCTGGCTGTGCCCTTGTTGCCTTGCATGTCATATTCATGCTCGGCCTTGTAATCAAATACCAGTTCCCACCCTTGTTCAACTCGGCGCCAATCTCGCGTGAGCTTGCCGAACTGGCGGCGGTCGCCTTTCGTCTCAACCACGTCCGCGAAATCCGCGTCCACCTCAAGCTCTAGCCGAAAGGCGGTCGACTGCCCGGTGAAGTTAGTAAGGTCGACATCTTCGTGAATGCCCTCTCCGACATAACGAGACAGGCGCAGCTCAAGCGTCTGCTGAGACATCTCTTGCATCTGCCCGCTCCCCTGGTCAGGCTCACGCGTCGCGACGCCCGGCGGCAGCGTTATGTAATAGCCGAGCCAGTTGTGTTGCTCGTAATTTGAAAGCACGACCGGCAGCATCCTTTTGCCATCGATCAGGTAGAGATATTTCGACAGCAGGCGCGTCTGGTGGACGAACAGTCCATGCTCAGGCCCGTCCGCAATGAACCCGTCGCGTTCAGTGGCGAGCACCGTCCGTCCCTGGCTCACATAAAGCGTGTCGTTGCGCGGGCTGATTCTTACGAGGTGTGTTCGGCTGTGATTAGTCATGCAGAAGGAAAAAGGAAGAAGACCGGAGCAGTTCACCTGAAGCTGGTTTTATCTCACGGAAGGCCCACACACATACTTTTGTGCGAAATGAATCTTTTTGCAAGCGGAGAATCGCTGATTAAAACCCTAGCGTGAGCTGATGGGCCTTCTGCTCCTGGGCGAGCAGGCGTGCCTTGCGGTCGAGTCCCCAGCGGTATCCGCCCAGGTCCCCGCCTTCTCTGAGCGCGCGGTGGCAGGGGATCACCAGAGAGACGTGATTCGTAGCGCAGGCGCGGCCGACGGCGCGCGCGCCCGTAGCCCCGTAACCGAGCTTACGCGCTATCTCGCCGTACGTGGTGGTGCTGCCGTAAGGAATGGCGCGAAGCTCGTTCCACACGCTCTGTTGAAAAGGAGTGCCTTCGACATCGACGGGCAAATCAAGCGGCGATTGGTCGCCGCCGAGGTATTTCAACAGCGCGCCGGTCCACGCCGTCAGGCCCTCGTCATCGCGAACGATCTCCGCCGCAGGGTAGTCGCTCGATAACTCTCGTTCGAGCAAAGCGTCCTGATCGCCCAGGCTTACAAAGCAAAGCCCGTGCGCGGTCCCCGCGACGAGCAAGCGCCCCAGCGGAGAGTCCGTTATCGTGTAGCCGATCCTCATGCTGTGGGGTTCCTTTACTAAGAGCGGTAATTGGTGAACTGCATGTCGATGCCGAAATCTTTTTGCTTTAACAGCGAGATCACCTGTTGAAGCGTGTCGCGGTCTTTCCCGCTAACGCGCACGAAATCGCCGTTGATCGAGGACTGCACTCTGAGCTTTGTGTCTTTGATGAACTTGACTATCTCGCGCGCTTTTTCGATGGGGATGCCTTGCTGAAGTGTGACGGTCTGCCGGACAGAGTCTTTAGCGGCAGGCTCGACCTTGCCGTAAGAGAGCGCCTTGAGCGAGACGCCGCGCCGGACAAGTTTCTGCTGCAAGACGTCGTTAAGCGATTTCAGGGTGAACTCGCTTGCGGTCGCGAGCACGAGTGTGTGTTCTTTCTCGTTAAGCTCGATGGAAGAGTTCGTTCCCTTGAAATCGTATCGCTGGATGATCTCTTTCGTAGCCTGGTTGACGGCGTTTTTCACCTCGGCCATATCGACCTTTGAGATTACGTCGAATGTATTCTGCTGTGCCATAAACTAAATCTATCGCAGAACGGTTGCTCTATAAAGCGAGCAGGAGCGGGTTTGAAACCCGCTCCTGCTTATGCAGCTCGCCTGGCTTATTGACCGGCTGCTTTGGCCCGGATGATTACGGCGGGGATCTCCTTTTCGCGCACGGCTCGGTTGAACGCGGGAAGATCGGTCTTCATTATTTGATCGAGCTTCTGCAATTGAGCGTCTATCTTCCCGGCCAATTCTTCATACACCGTGAAGGACTGTTCGGTCGGGGCTGCGTCGGCGCTCGCGACCACGCCCGCGAGCGCGGCCAGCTTGTTGTTGAGCCGTATGGGATAGTTGAGCGGGTCCTGATTGCTCTGGTTCTTTGTCTGATACAGCTCTTCTTCGACCGCCGTCATCTTCGCGTTGAGCGCGCTCGCAGCATCGACGACAGGCTTCGCGTCCGCCTGGTCTTTGACGCGGTTAGTGATCTCTTCCATCTGCTTGCGCACGTCGCGTATCTGAATAATGGCCTGATGCGTCTGGGTCAGCTTGTCGCGAATCTTCGTCAGCAACTCGAATTGCTTCGCGTACTCCGCCGGTGTCGTCTCAACGCGCGGGTCTGACTTCAAATCAAACGATTGAGTGAGTGTTTTGCCATCGACGGTAAGCTTGACCTGATAAGTTCCGGGCACTGCGCGCGGGCCGCGCGTCTCGCCGGCCCACAGGATCAAACCCGGAAAGCGGGTCGCATCGGGGTATCTCAGGTCCCAGACGAATCGGTTTATGCCCGCTTCCGCAGGGACGCGGCTCTGGCCGCCGCCTCCAAAAAAGCCGCCTTCTTCGCCCCCCGGCTGCGGGCCTCCAGCGGCCGCCGCCGCGCGGCTCGTGTACCTTCTGATCGACTTGCCCGTCGGGTCTATAAGCTCAAGCTGAACATCACCGGAGGGCTTGTTTTTCAAGTGATAGTAGATCACTGCGCCTGCGGGCGGATTTTGCCCGATGGTAGCCGACGGAGGCAGGAAGCCGCCCCCGCCCGGCATGCGATAAGCCGGCTCGGGCTTGAACAGGTGCGCATCTGTCTTCATCGCGTCTTGAATCTGGTGGACGACGTTCAGATCATCAATCACCCAGAAGCTGCGCCCCTGCGTCGCCGCGACCAGGTCGTTATCGCGTTTGTGGACCGCGAGGTCTGTAATAGGCACTACGGGCAGGTTCAGCTGAAGCGATTGCCAGTTTTCGCCGTCGTTGAACGAAACGTACATGCCTGTCTCCGTCCCCGCGTAGAGCAAGCCTTGCCGGTTCGGGTCTTCGCGAATAACGCGTGTGAACGCCCCGTCGGGGATTCCGTTCGTGATCTTTTTCCAGGTCTTGCCGTAATCGCTGGTCTTGTAAAGATATGGCTTGAAGTCATCCGACTTATACATGGTCCCGGCCACGTAGGCCGTGCCGCCCTTGTGAGGTGATGCATCGAGCGAGTTGATTTGAATCCACTCAGGCATGTTTTTGGGCGTGACGTTTTCCCACTGTTTGCCGCCGTCGCGCGTCACGTGAACCAGGCCGTCGTCAGAGCCCGTCCAGATGACCCCCTTCTCGACGGGCGATTCCATCAGCGTGAAGATGGTGCCGTAGTATTCGACGCTGGTGTTATCTTTCGTGATTGGCCCGCCCGACGGCCCCATTTTCGTCCGGTCGTTGCGCGTCAGGTCCTTGCTTATCGCCTCCCAGCTATGGCCGTCGTTAGTCGATTTGAAAAGAATATTCCCGCCCGCGTAAAGAGCATTCGCGTCGTGAGGAGAGAAGACCAGCGGGAAGTTCCACTGGAAGCGATATTTCATGCCTTCAGCGCCCGAGCCCATCGGATTGTCGGGCCAGACCGTCACGTTGCGCATTTGCCCCGTGCGGTGGTCGTAGCGAGTGATGAGGCCGCCGTAAGAACCCGCGAAGACTATGCTGGAGTTCTTAGGATGAGGCGCGATCCAGCCCGACTCGCCGCCGCCTACGTCGTACCAGTGCGTGCGGTCTATGCCGAACTCCATAGTCCGGCTCGCGATCCTGACGGTCGAGTTGTCTTGCTGCGCGCCGTAGATGTTGTACGGGAAATCGTTGTCTACGGCGACGCGATAAAACTGCGCCGTCGCCTGATCCTGCTCGGTCCAGTTTCGCCCGCCGTTGACTGAAACATTCGCGCCGCCGTCATTGCTGTTTATCAGCCTCTGCGAATCGTTCGGCGCTATCCACAGATCGTGATTATCGCTGTGCGGCACGCCCAGTGTAGTGTAAGTCCGGCCTCCGTCGTTGGATTTGAAGAATTGCACGTTCAGCACATAAACCATGTCTACGTTCTGTGTGTCGGCATAGATGCGCGTGTAATACCATGCGCGCTGGCGGAGGCGGCGATCTTCATTCACCTTCGCCCAGGTCCTCCCGCCGTTATCCGAGCGAAAGACGCCGCCGTCTTCGGCTTCGATGATAGCCCACACGCGCTCAGGGTTCACCGGAGAGACTGTAACTCCGATCTTTCCAACCATCCCTTTCGGCCCGCCGGGGTTGCGAGTGATCTCAGTCCAGGTGTCGCCCGCGTCCGTAGACTTGAAAAGGCCTCCGCCCGGCCCGCCGCTTTCCAGGCTGTAAGGCGTTCGCGAGATCTCCCAGAACCCCGCGTACAGAACATTCGCGTTCGTCGGATCGAATGTAAGATCGACCGCGCCCGCCTTGTTGCTTCTAAATAGAATCTTCTGCCACGTCTTGCCGCCGTCCGTAGTGCGAAAGACGCCGCGCTCGGCGTTGGGGCCGAACAGGTGGCCCATGGCCGCGACGTAAGCTACGTCGGGGTTTCGCGGGTGGACGCGGACGCGGCCTATGTGGCGCGTGTCGCCGAGCCCTACGTGCTTCCAGGTCTTGCCGGCGTCTGTAGACTTATACATGCCGTCGCCGTGCGAGACATTGCCGCGCACGGGCGATTCGCCCATGCCGACGTAGACGACGTTCGGGTCCGACTCGGATACTCCGATTGCGCCTACGGAGCCTGTGTTGAAGTAGCCGTCAGAGACGGGCGTCCAGTTTACTCCGCCGTCGGTAGTCTTCCAGACTCCGCCGCCGGTCGCGCCGAAGTAATAAACGTTCGGCTGAGAGGTCACGCCCGCTACGGCCGTGACTCGACCCCCACGGTAAGGGCCTATGCTGCGCCATTGAAGTCCTTTTAATGGCGATTGCTCCTGCGCGCGAGTCTCTTGCGCGCGTTGTTGAGCGGTAACGGCCTGCTGCGGAATCGAGATCAGCACAGTGACCGCCGCAAGCCACGCGAGCCCGTAGCGACACTGAGGGCTAGATTTTTTCATCGCAAAGCTCCTTTGATTTTTGTAAGAATCCAGATGAAGAAAAGCTATTTTAACCGTCAAGCCGCTAAGACGCAAAAAGCGACGGGGAGGTTACACGTTTTGACCTGACACTGTCAAAACGCATAGCTCCCCGCCGCTTTCGTTCGCTCGATAGTGGGAGGAGGACCGAGCGGATCGAATTCTTATAACGTCGTGTGTCTTTAGTTCTTCAGAATCGCGCCCTCAACGTAAGTTCAGCTCAACTTCCTTCGTTCTTAAAGACCTTTTTGCCTTCAGCCATTTAACTTTATGAGGCAAGTAAAACAAATAAATGCCTGTAACCAACAGCCCAAGCACTAGGATGGCCGAGGGCAAAAGAAGCTAAAAGCGCGTGTTAAACCTTACATACACGCCGGCCCCAGGCCCGTCTATCCCCCAGTCGACGCCCCGATAGTTGCGGTCAGTTATGTTCTCGAACTCAATCAGCAGATCGTTCCGCTCGTTGAGCTTGAAGCCGCCGCGCACGTTGAAGGTGGCGTAACCGGGCACGCGCGTGAAAAGAGATGACGGCTCAAGGTCCGGGCCGAGCACCCGAGTCTGTATCTCCTCAAGTGTCTCGCCGGTCGCGATCAGAAAATCGTCGTCCGTCCCGAACACTCCGTCCGCGCCCCTGTCTACAAGCCCGCGCGCGGTTGCGCCGTTTGCAAAGAACGACGCTATGCTGCCCGCCGTTCGTCGCGCGCCCGTGCGGCGGTCAGCCAGATCTATGCTCGAAAGCCGCGACTGCCTGTAGGCCGCGTGCACGTAAGGCTCGATCCAGAAATTACGGCCCGCAGGAGCGTAGCGAACTCTGAACCAGCCATCGGGCGCGGGCACGCCGTTTTTGGCCTGCGTGTGAACGTAAGTCAGGATGGAGCCGAAAGACCAGTCCCGATTAATCCTCAGATCGAAAGTGTGCTCGATGCCCCATATCTGATCCTTGCCGAAATTGGCGCGCACGAGCACGGGGGTCGTGGCGACATCGACAAAGACTACCCCGTTCGCCAGTTGTTCGGTGATAGTCTCGCTGCCGAGCCTTTGGCCGACAGCGCCCGGCGGCAGTATCAGCGACTGCTTGACGATATTGTTCTTGATCTCGTTGAAGAAGACCGCCAGGTCCGTGTCGATGCGTTTACCGTAGACGCGCACGCCCAGCTCGTAATTCATGCTCGTCTCCGGCTCAAGCTGTTGGATGGGCAACCCTGTCGTGACGGCCTCGTCGTCGGCGGTCGAGCCTACTGTCCCGTTGAGCCCCGACACTTCGGAAGCCGACACTTCAAACCCTGTCCCGACAAGTCCGAGCGCGCCCAGGTCCGTCATGTGCGGCGCGCGAAATCCGCGGCTGACATTTGCGAGAAGGCTGACACCTTCAACAGGCGTTAAAACGGCGCCCGCGCGGAACGTGACGGCTGACACGTCGAGCGAGTCGTCAGGCCAGAGCCTTATCCCGTCTACGATCGGCGCGTCTTCTTCCTTAGAGTTGTAAGTGACCCTGCTGTAACGGAGGTTACCCGTCAGCCGGAGCAGGTTCGGTATCGCCTCCCATACGTCCTGCACGTAGATGCCGCCGTTTTTGTACAGGGCGTTATCCGGCACGCGGGGGCGGCGTATCGTAACCGCTTCCGACACGGGGTTGACGCCGAACGCGGGCGAATGCATGCGCTCGTTGTAGAAGTCCGCCCCGAATAAAAGGTTCTGTCGCGACCCTATGAGCTTGTTGGCATAGGCCGAAACGCCGTTGACGTTTATGCGCTCGTACTCATGATTTATCGATGCGCGAGGATTGCCGTTGCCGCCTTGATTGACGCGCTCTTCGCGCTGAGAGTTGAACGAGTAGGTCGCCGTAAATCCGTCGAGCCAGCCCAGGTCTACCTTGTCATACCTGACATAAAAGAAATCGTTCATCAGATTGCGCAGGTCGCCGATGAGGGTGCCGTCGCCGCCCAGCAATTGATCGTAACGCTTGCCGCCGTCCTGCTGGCCTCTGAGGTAGCTGACTATGAAATTCGAGCCCGTGGCGGGCGCCCAGTTCATCTTGACCAGCCCGCCGTACTGCGTGAATGCAGTGTCGGGCAGCCGCCCGTCTATGGCTATGTCCGAGCTTACGCCAAAAAACCTCGTGACGGCATTATGAGAGTCTATCCCTCCGCCGGGCCGGAGCGTGTTCACGCGGCGGCCAGCTATGTTTGTTAATAGACCGAAGTTTTTGGTGGCGAAAGATGATGTCAGGTTCGAGCCGAAGCTCAGGTCCGCGCTGTTGAAGAAGACCCCGAGCCGGCCATTCACGTTATCACCGTCGGCTGCAAAGCCAGGGATGCGTGAGAGAACTTGCACGCTGCCGCCCAGGGCATCGCTGCCGTACTGTGCGCTGTTGGGACCGCGCAGTATCTCTAGCGCTTGCAGGGTCGAAGGATCAAGCAGGTTTAAGAAAGTGCTTATGCCGCCGCGCTGCGCAGACGTAGTGTAGCGGACTCCATCGACGTAGACATTGACTTTATTTCCGGTGACTCCGCGTATGACTATCCCGCCGATGGTAGGGCTTGTGCGCTGCAGGTGAACGCCGACTTCCTCGTTGGCGGCCTGCGAGAGCACGGTCTTGGCTCTCTCTTCTATCTGGCGCTCAGGGATGACGTTGACCTGCTGCGAAATCGATTCGACGCTTTCCACATTTCCGATGATCGCCGTGACGGTCACCTCTTCGCTCGCGGCCCTCGGCTCAAGCGTAACACTGATCTCGGGTATGCTCTCCGCCCGCGCGTTTACAGCCGTTCTGGTTTCCGTGAACCCTTGCGAATTTACTACCAGCACGTAGCTGCCTTCCGGGACGTTCGATATCGAGAAACGGCCCTGCGCGTCCGTCTTCGTCGTGCTGATGATGGCCGATTGCGCATTGAGCAGCGATACATCAGCATCGACCAGGACTGCGCCTGACGAATCGCGCACGACTCCCGAAATGTTGACTTCATCGCCCGCCCGTACCGCAGGGGCGAGAGAAATAAATAGAAGCAGTCCGGCGAGCGTGTGACAGGCCATTTTTCGACAAAGTTTTTTATGGTACGTGGACATCAAATTCTCCTTTGCACGTTCTCGAACAAGATACAACCTGGTTATCAGGGCGATTATCTGTTTGTCGGTTCTTTATCAACGCGGCACGTTCTCTATATTCAGCACAGGGTGAACCTCGTGCCAGCGGTGGTTCTCCTGATCGTCGTAGCGGCTTACGCCGTAGACGCGCACGCGGCTCCCGACCGAAGGCGCTTCCAGACGTATCGGCTCGATGATCTCGCAGACTATGAACGGCTCTCCGCGCTGCAAGTCTTCGACCAGCCTGAACGTCAAATCGCCGTCCTTATCTATTCGCACTTCGCTGACGTAACCTTCGGCGACGACGTGCGGCTTGGTGTTCGCGCCTATGTTGGAGATGCTCACTTCATGAAAGACTTTCTGGTCGAAGCTCTCTGCGATCGCAGGCCACACCGTCTGACCGCCGTCCGGGTCCTGCCGGTCAGGTATTAGGAGCAGACCCGCGGCCAACAAGACAACGACCGCAAGCACGGCGGCAAGCCTCTGAGCGTAAGACAAATTGGGCCAGGCGACGCGGCGCGTGACGCGCTCGCGGGCAGGGCTCTGGGCAGGCGCGTTGTCGGATTCGATCGCCGCTTCGATTGCCGCCCACACGTCGCGCTCAGGCCTGAGTCGCGGCATCTGCTGCGCGAAGCGGTGCCCGTCGCGCAGCCGCGACAGCGCGGCGCGACAACTCAAACAGTCGAGCACGTGATTCTCGACGCCCTCGGCCGCTTTGCGGTCAAGCTCGTTGTGCAGGTAACGCGAAAAGTTTCTCTGAATGTCTATTCGCCAGCAAATCATAGTCGATGCTCCAGCGTTGCGTACTTCAAAAACTAAATCTCACAAGAGTCGTCTGAGCGGCCTCAGTCGCGCTTCCATCTGCGCGAGCGCGCGGTTGAGCCGCGAAGCCACAGTACCGGGCGAGCACCCGAGCACCTCGGCCACCTCATCATATGAAAGCCCTTCCATGTATTTCAGGGCCACGACAGCGCGGAGCTTCGGTGAAAGCTCAAGGACCGCTTGCCGTATGATCTCCCGCCTCTCGCTTGTCGCGCGCTTGTCGTGAGGCGATGAGTTGAGGTCTATCTCGTCGCCGCTTCCCAGGAGCGACTCCAAAGGCACGTGTTGCGCGCTTCGCCGCCGGTTCTCATTCAAGCACTGGTTGAGCGCGATTCGATATATCCAGGTCGCTAGCTGCGACTCGAACCGAAACCCGGGCAGCCCACGGTGTACCTTCATGAAGACTATTTGCAACACGTCTTCTGCGGCGAGCGCCTCGCCGAGCGAGTAGAAAGCCAGATTGTAGACACGGTCGCGGAAGCGGTCGTAAATCTCCTTAAATGCCGCCCGGTCGCCCGCTTGCGCCGCGACAACAAGCTCCCGCTCTTCGATGTCCGAGTAACCTTCCTGGGATTTCATGTATGCTGTTAATCTGCGCTTCAACCGTCTTTACACACGGCGGCTGAATAATTCTTCCATTATTTTTAGACACATGGTTTGAAAGGTTTCTTCCGTCGATACGAAAAAAACTTTCAAAAAAATATAAGGACGCAAAGGACTGAAAAGGTTCACCCGACATTATACCGCGCCAGGCTAGTTCCTGTCCTTCGCGCCCTCGATGGCTTGTTATTAGGACAAGCCACAGAGACACGGAGACACAGAGTTTTTCATTCTTCTTTTCTCTGTGTCTCCGTGTCTCTGTGGCAAATAGATTCTGACGTCTTACTTCAAATGCTTGTCAAAAAAGTCTGACGACGCGCGATAAATCTTCAACCAGTTTTCGTGGCGCAGGAAATCGTGCACCTCGTCGGGGAAGACCATCTGCTCGAACTCGACCCCTCGGTCGCGCAAGCGCCGAACGAGCTGCACCGACTGGCTGAAGGCCACGTTGCGGTCGTCGTCCCCGTGAATCAAAAGCACAGGAGATTTCCATTTATCTACCGAAGCCATCGGCGAAGACTCGCGCCCGAGCTTTACCATCTCCGCAGAACCGGTGGCCCACGGGTCGCGCCCCACGCGCGCGCTCCAATCGTGAACGCCGTGAATGTCTACGCCCGCCGCGAACAGATCGCTGTCGCGCGCCAGCCCCATCGCCGTCAGGTAGCCGCCATACGAGCCGCCCCACAATCCTATACGCTTGCCGTCTACGTCCGACCGCGAGCGCAGGTACTTGCCCGCCGCCACTATGTCCTGGTATTCGGAAGCGCCGCGCGGCCCGCGATTCTTAGCTTCGCGAAAGGCGCGGCCATAGCCTACGCCGCTGCGATAGTTGATCGACAACACCACGTAACCCCGGCTCGCCAGGTATTGATTGAAAGCGTATGCGCTGTGATAATAGCCCCTGTAATGCCATCCCAGAAGCATCTGCCGCACTGGCCCGCCGTGCATGAAGACTACGGCGGGCGCGCGGCCGGAAACGTTCTTGGGCTTGAACAACTGTCCGTGAATCTCCAGCCCATCGGCGGCCTTGAACTTCACCTGCTCGGGCTCGACCAGCAAGCTGCCAGGAAAACTTTGAGGAAGCGCTGAGGGTGCGAGCGGCCTCATATTGCTCCCGTCGGCTGAGGCTATGTAAGGAAGAAGCGGGTCGCGGGCCGTCGAGCGCAGGAAAGCGAGCTGGCTTCCACTGCTTACGACGACGGGGTACATCTCAATCGTTTCGCCGCGCGTGATCTGAACGGGCGCGCCGCCCGCTACAGCGACTTTCCACAGGTGGCGGTGATCTATCTGCCCGGCATTCGCGGCGATGACGACGTAAGAGCGGTCTTCGGGCCACGCGACGTTTTCGACTTCGTAATTGCCCGAAGTCAACGCCGTCACTTCGCCGCCGTTTGCGGGCATGGAGTAGAGGTGCGACCAGCCCGATTTTTCTGACCCAAATACGAGCCTGTCTCCGGCGGCCCACTGCAAGACGTTATTACCCAACTGCCGCGAGAAAGCGTCCATCTCTGTGTTTGCCGATCTCCATACCTCTTTGGCGGCGCCGGTCCTTGCGTCCGCGACCCAGATGGCCCAGGGGGCGAGCCGCTCTCTATCGGCAGAGTAAGTATCCGTGACGTTGAACAATCGAATAAAGGCAATGCGCTTTCCGTCCGTCGACCATCGCGGCTCTATGTCGCGGTCCAGGCTCGGCTGAATAAAGCTGATACGCGCCGCTTTTGGATCGAATATGCCTATGAAGCTGTGATCGCCGCGCGAAGAGACAAAGGCCAGCCGCGTTGCGTCGGGAGACCACGCGGGCGAGTTTACCTGGCCGCGTATCTCAAAGATCTTTTTAACAGCGCCTCCGGTAGTCGCCCACCACCATAAATCGCCTTCGCGCGCGAAGACCACGCGGTCGCTGCGAGGCGTGAATGCCGGAGAGCTTCCCTCTCCGATCTTCACGGTGATGCCTGAGCGCGTGTTGACTATCCACACTTCCTGGCGCGCGCCCGCAGGGTCGCTCGTAGGGTTAGGAATCTCGTTCTCGCTGTTAGGGGACCCGCCCCTCACGTAAGCTATCCAGTTCCCGTCGGGCGAAAAGACTGCTTGAGTTATGTCCTGCCCGTCGTCTTTGTCGTAGCGCGTCAACTGGCGGCCCTTGAACGCGGGCGCTTCGGCGATCCAGATGTTGCGACGCCCTTCGGCGCGAAAGACCCAGGCGAGGCGGTCGCCTTGCGCCGAAGCGATCAGTTCCGAAGGGAATGGAGAGCTTAAGACTTGCTCGATTGTAAACCCGTTTGCCAGCGCCGCAGTTGTCGCGGCCATCATCAGGGCGAGAGAAAAAAGCGCAACGCGGAAACGTCCGTAGCCGTTCATATCTCCTCCAAATTAAAAGTCCTGAGCGCTGAGTCCTGAGTCCTGAGTAATTGTTTTCACTCAGGACTCAGGATTCAGCACTCAGGACTTTTCTCAGAAGCATTGCTTTAGTTATTTGTCTCGCACTCTAAGCTGAGACTCGGCACCGGCGCCCGATCTAACCTGCGTGCCGTCCTTTTTTCGGGCTATGACTCTAAAGGTCGCTGTCCCTCGTATGTCTTCGGGGACGGTCCAGGTGAACTTCAGATCGGATGTCTTGCCAATCTTGTGAAAGTGATTGCCGCGATTATAAGAGACTTGAATCTCGAAGAAGTCTACCTGTTCGACAGAGCTGTCCCAGCTAATCTCGACCTCGTCTCCGGCTTGTGCCTCAGCGCCTTTCAACGATTTCAGTGTTACCGAGGGAGCGTAATCGCGGGGCGGCAATATCTGAAACACGTGCCGGGTTTGCGGGAACAAGCCTTCATAAAAAGCAAAGGGGCGCTGGTCGCAGCCCGCGCCGAAAGAGAGCGTCGCGTGAGTTGTCGGTTTGTTCGGCACAGTCCATTCTATCTCGCGGACGTTTTCGCCGATCTCGCGCGCTACAAGCTCATAGGATTTGCCGTTATCGATTATCAGGAATATCTCTTGCTCGCAAAAAGGGACGTTGATTCCATTCGTGTCGACTTCCCACCTGATAAAGATAGTCTCGCCCGCGATCAGGGTGTCTCCGTTCTGCGGGCTGACGAGCGTAGGTCTGGGAGCGCGCACTTTTTGAAACGTCGCGGCGCCGACCCAATCATACGTGGACGCGCAGAAACAGACTATTGCCAGCGCCACGACCATCCTAAGGGCTATGCTTTTCAGGGTCATGATCTTCACCTCCAATGTTACAAACGTAATGGACCAAAGTGGCTATAAGGGCAAATGGAGCTGACCCTGCTGAGAAAAACATTCCACTGAATTAGAGCGAAAGTTATGAAGTAGCCCAATCCTACGCCCGGCGCGCATCCATGTCAAACGTTTCGTAGTGGCGCGCGGTATTCATGGTGTGAACGTCCAGCGGAGCTTTCCCGTTTTTATGTCGGCGGCGGACATCACGGCGCAGCCTTCAATAAAATTGACTGCGCCGCTCGTTACAACAGGGGCTGTGTAGACGCCATTATCTTCATTCAGCTTGATCTTCCAGAGCTGCTTCTTCGTGGGCGCGTCGACGGCATAAAAGTCGAGCCCATCCGTGAAGAATATCTTTTTGTCGGCGATGACGAGCGGAGAGTGGTCCCACTCTTTTCTCTGATACCTCCAACTCTCTTGACCTGTCAGAGCGTTGACCGAATAGATGAAGTCTGCGTCATCAAAATATATCTCGCCGTCAGCTATGGCCGTGATATAGCCGACTCTGTTGTACCCTTTCTCGCTCAGCCACTTCACTTCTCCAGTCCGAACGTCTACGGCTTGAAGGCGCAACCAATTTCCGAAATAAAGCGAGTCGCCATCGGCACGGACTAGAGGAGTGTCAAACTCTGTTTTCAACTTCCAGCTCTCATGCCCTGTCTCGGCATCTAAGGCGATGATTGTCCCATCACCCAATCCCGCACATACCATGCCTTGTGACGCCGCCAGAGCAAGTGGACTACAGCCGTCGGTATCGTATCGCCAAGCTCGCTTGCCGGTTTCGAGATCTACTGCATGGATGTCACACTCGCTTTCTATATAGGCGCGCTTTTCGTCTGCGAGAAAGATCGTGCAGTTCGGGTCTTCGGTCTTATATCGCCACTTTCGCTTGCCCGTTTTTGCACTAACCGCGTAGATGCTTTCATCGTTCGCCGTAAACAGCAACAGACCGCCCGCAAGCTTGGGAGTGTTGACGTAGCCTTTAAATTTGCGCTTCCATCTCACCCTCCCGGTCTTCACATCGAGCGCGTACAAACGCTTGCTGACTGCGACGTAGGCTGAGCCATCATAAACGACCGGAAAATAATCGGCCCCTTTCTCAGGCGCAAAGCGCCACTTCCGCTTCCCAGTTTTTGCGTCTACGGCCTGCAGTCGGCACTCGCCGTCTGAAAAAAGAATCACGCCTCCGCCCGCGACCGGCGAGCAATCCGGATCGTGGCAGTCGCCGTCTTCGATTTCAGTTCCTATAACTTCATTCTCGTACGTCAGGCTAACTGTACCGGGCGAGTTTGAGTTGTGCGACCTGACGTTCTGCTGGGCAGGGTCGCGGGCCGGTCGATCAGGTCTGCTGGTGTCATAACACGCCGCAACCATAAAGAGCACCGAAGCCAGAATAACTGTTAAGCGGGCGCGGCTTTTCTTCATATAAGCCTCTCGCGAAAGCTGCGGATTATTTGAGATGTATTCCGGTCTGCTCAGACGAGAGATTTGTGAAAAAGGATGCCTGAATCAGGAGGGGTTGATCGAATACTTCTTCAACAGCGCGCGGGCGATCACTAATCGTTGAAGCTCGTTTGTGCCGCCGCCGATTATCAACAGCGGCGCGTCGCGGTAATATCGCTCGATGGGAAAATCTTTTGCGTAGCCGTTGCCGCCCAGTATTCGCATCGCTTCGAGCGAGCATTCCTGCGCCGTCTCGGTCGCAAAAAGTTTTGCCATCCCGGCTTCAAGGTCGCAACGCTCGCCCAGGTCTTTCTTCTCCGCAGCGGCGTAAACCAACAGCCTGGATGCTTCGATCTTCGTAGCCATCTCGGCCAGCTTCAGTTGTATAGCTTGATGCTCACAAATGGGCTTGCCGAACGTGCGGCGCTGCTGTGCGTAACGGATCGCCTCTTCAAACGCCGCGCGCGCGACCCCGAGCCCGCGCGCCGCCACGTTCAACCGCTCGGCTTCAAGACCTGTCATCACATGCTTGAAGCCCTCGCCTTCGCGCCCGCCAATCAGGTTCTCTGCGGGCACTCGAAAATCTTCAAATAACAGTTCGCACGTCTCCAGGCTCTTGTAACCGAGCTTCTCTATGTCGCGGCTCACCGTGACGCCCGGCTCGCCTTTCTCCGCTATGAACGCGCTCATCCCACGGTAAGCCGGGCTTGCCGTCTTGTCTGTCTTCGCCAGTATCAACAGGGCTTCGGCGCGGCGCGCGTTCGTTATCCACATCTTCGCGCCGTTAATACTGTAATGATCGTCCTGACGCACGGCGGTCGTGTGGATGGCTTGAAGGTCCGTGCCCGCGTGCGCTTCGGTCAAACATATCGCCCCGCGCTTATCGCCCCGCGCAAGCATGGGTAGAAATTTTTGCTTCTGCTCTTCGGTCCCGAACCGCGCGAGCACGTCGCACAGCACAGTGTGCGTTCCGAGCACACCAGCAAGCCCCATCCACACGCGCGAGATCTCTTCAAAGATCATCGCGAATACCGTGTAGCTGAGGTCCTGCCCGCCGTAGGCTTCGGGCACGTTTGCGCCGAACAGTCCTATCTCTTTCATCCGCTCGACGATCTCTGTAGGATACTCGTTGCGGTGTTCCATCTCGCTCGCTACGGGCGCGACTTCACGTTCGAGAAATCGCTTTACCGTAGCAAGTATGAGTTGCTCTTCTTCGTTAAGCTTATAAGCCATCGCTTTACTACGCCTCGCGCAATCCGTCGATTATCGAGGCGGTGTCTGTGTATTCGATAAACCTGGCGATCTTGCCGTCGCGTATTACGAACTCGTGCGCCCAGGCGACCTCATAACTGCGCCCCGTAGCTCTGACGCGCATCCGCTCGCTGCCGAAGACTATGACCGTGTCGCCGTCGGCGTGAAAGCGCTCGGGCTCGAATCGCTCTACCTCTATGGTCTGGGCGAGCGCGACAAAAAATCCCGTCACCTCGTCGTGGCCTTGCCGCTGGCCGCCCCACGGAATCTGGTCGCCCCTCGGATGAATCCATTCAACATCATCCGCGAGCAGACGGATTATTCCCGGCAGGTCTTCGCGACCGAAAGCCGCGTAGGCCTCCTTTATCACGTTCAAATTCTCCTGTTCTCCCATCTCTCTCTCCTCTCTCATTATGGATTGCCCAGCGCGATTATCGAGCAGGTGAACGAGCCGGGGTTGCCGCCAAGGTTGTGCGCAAGACCCAGCTTCATGTCTTTGACCTGTCGCTCTCCCGCGCGCCCAAGCAACTGATTGTAAATCTCGTAAAGCATCCGAAGCCCGCTTGCGCCTATCGGGTGGCCGAATGATTTTAAACCGCCGTCGGTGTTGACCGGCAGGTCGCCGGAGAGCGTGAAAGCGCCCGCGTCGATGTCGGCTTTGGCTTTGCCCGGCTCTGAAAACCCCAGGTCTTCGTATATGATCAGCTCGGTTATCGAGAAGCAATCGTGGACCTCGGCCATGCTGACTTCGCGGCGCGGGTCGCGAATCCCAAGCTGGTCGTAAACCTGTTTAGCAGCCGCTTTAGTTTCAGGGAAGCTCGTGAAATCAAAATCGGGGTCCATACGGCCAGTGCCGGGACCTACGGCAAGCCCCATCGCTTTTATCGTCACAAAGTCTTTGTTGAAACGCGGCGCAAGCTCCGTGCGCGTGATGATGGCAGCCGCCGCGCCGTCTGTAGTCGGGCAGCAGTCTAAGAGTCCGAGAGGCGAGGCGATCATAGGAGCTTTCATCGCCTGCTCTAAAGTAATCTCTTTTTGAAAATGGGCTTTCTTATTGCGCGCGCCGTTGTAGTGGTTCTTGACTGAAATCTTTGCCAGCTCTTCTTTGCCTATGCCGTAGCGGTGGAAGTAGCGGTTGGCGGCGAGCGCGAAAGCCCCTGGCGCGGTGTTGCCCGCGCCTATGACCGAGGAGGCTGCGCCGGGCAGGCCCGAATACCCCGTGTCTTTCAGCTTCTCGAACCCGGCGACGAGAACTACATCATAAGCGCCCGCCGCGACCGAAAACGCCGCGTTGCGCAAAGCGTCCTGGCCCGTCGCGCACATGTTCTCGACGCGCGTGACCGGCACGTACTGAAGCTTGAGCGGGCGCGAGAGCGCCTGGCCCGATATGCCCGAGGTCAGCGTGCCGACCCACGCGGCCTCGACCTGATTGGGTTCGATGCCTGCCTCTTCGAAGGCTTCGTAAGCCGCTTCGACGATCAAGTCTTCTGAAGATTTCTCCCAGTGCTCGCCAAATTTCGTGCAGCCCATCCCTATAATCGCCACGCGGTCGCTCAAGTTTTTCACGGTTGTCTCCTCATTCAGAATGCTGAGTGCTGAGTAATTGTTTTTCACTCAGGACTCAGGGCTCAGCACTTTTGCGAGCAAGTCATATCAAATCGCAGTAGTCGAGTCAACAACACTGCGCTCCGAGACTATTTATTGAATGCGGAGATCGCATTCCAGAATTATGACGTTGTAATCCTTTTGCAATCGGGCAAGCTCTTGACTCTCTTTTTGTCTTATCTCTTCATAGTCAGCCGGAGGGTTACCAAAGCAAGCGGGTCTGAAGAACCTTATCTCTCGCCCTTTGCCGTCTAAAAGTCTCCCTCGCTTGCACCGCGCCTTTAGCTCCGCGAGCTTTTTCTCAATAGTAATATGCTCATCTTTCCCGCTCGCGTTAAGCTTATAAGAGACAACGTCGGTCAATCCGAAGCCTTCGGGAAGACAATTGATCCGAGCTGATCCGGCTTTCTTGTCATCGCCCCGAGCGGGCGAAATTAGAAGAAGAATCAGCAAGAGGCCCGCAAGTTTATTCATAGTTATTCAACTATGAGCAATCGCGGTCAACCGAGTCAAGGGAGGGAAGACTACTTGAAGTATGTGGCTCGCATGTGTCATATATACGCCGCCCGATCAACACCGGAGATTGTCATGACAAACGATAAAATCAAGCGCAGAGATTTTGTTAAGACCGCCATCGGCGCGGCTGCGGCCGCCGGTGCTCTTTCTCAAATGCATTCGGTCAAGGCGCGCATACTGGGCGCGAACGACCGCATCAACGTCGCCGTGATCGGCGTCGGAGGTCGCGGGCGGGGCCTGCTCGAATGGGCCATCAATACCGGCCAGCAAGAAAAGACCCCGGCGCAGGTCGTCGCCGTCTCTGATGTTTACGCAAAGCGGCTGAGGCTCGCCAAAGAGTTCGCAAAGTGTGACGGCTACCTGGACTATCGCGAGATCATCGAGCGCAAAGAGGTTGACGCCGTCATCATAGCAACTCCGGACCACTGGCACGAAAGGATGGCGGTCGCGGCTCTCGAAAAAGGGAAAGATGTCTATCTCGAAAAGCCCATGACGCGGACGGTCGAGGAGGCGAAGAAGGTTTACGAAGCGGTCAAAAAGAGTGGACGGGTGATGCAGGTCGGCTCACAGACTACGAGCTCCGATCAGTGGTGGAAGGCGCGAAAGGCGATGGCCGACGGGATGATAGGGAAGCTGATAATGAGCCAGGGCTCTTATCACCGCAACTCGACTACGGGCGAATGGAACTGGCCCATTGACCAGGCGGCGGGGCCAGAGGGTAAGGGCGACGATTTTATTGACTGGAAGATGTGGCTGGGCGACGCGCCGAAACGAAAGTATAACGCGGACCGTTTTTTCCGCTTCCGCAAGTACTGGGACTACTCGGGCGGAATAGCCACGGACCTGTTCTACCACGTCGTGGCCCCGCTCAACATCTGCTGGGGCGAAGCACAGTTCCCCTACCGCGTAACGGGGACGGGCGGCATATACGTATTCAAAGACGAGCGCGAAGTGCCCGACACTTTCACGCTGACGGCAGATTTCGCGAAGGGCCATTCGCTGGTCTTGAGCTCTTCAATGGGTAACGAGACTCACATACCCGGGCTGATACGGGGACACGAAGGGACGATAATGATAGTCCCGCACGGGCGCTTCGAAGGCACCGTCGAGCAGATCACCGTCACACCGTCGCGCTTTTTCAGAAAAGAGTTCGAGGAGAAGCACGGGTCGGCTGAAGTCGTCTTGAAATGCGAAGCGCGCGAATCGCACATGGCGAACTTTCTCCGTTGCGTGCGGACGCGCGAGACGCCCGTGCTCGACGCGCTCACGGCCTACAAGGCAATGGTGACGATTGCCATGAGCGTAGAGTCTTACCGCGAGGGGCGCGTGTTGTACTTCGACGAGCGCAGACAGAAAGTAGTCCATGACGCGCCTGGAGCTTAAAGGAATAATGATTAGCCACAGAGACACAGAGACACAGAGAGAATAATTAATAAAACTCTGTGTCTCTGTGTCTCTGTGGCTTCTATTACAAGGTAAATCATGACGCCAACCGATTTTAACGACGAGGCTGTTGACGCATGGGCGCAGCCCGCCCTCAAAGAGATGCGCGACCACTTGCCGGAAGTCCTGCCTCTGTTCAAACGGTCCGGCACCTCAGAGCTACTGGCCGAAGGAGTGTCGCCGGAAGCGATGATCGAGGCGATGGATAGAGCCGGGGTAAAGACGGTCATGCTTTCGGCGTGGCATAGGCGCGAGCGCGTGATTGTAAGCAATGACAGGATCGCAGAATTTGTCCGGCAGTTCCCCGACCGCTTCGTGGGCGTCGCGGCGGTCGATCTTGAAAAGCCCGTCCAGGCCGTGCGCGAGCTTGACCGCGCCGTCCGCGAGTTAGGCTTTAAGGCGCTCCGCGTCGTGCCCTGGCTGTGGAGTCGCCCGCCGAACGACAAGTTCTATTTCCCTCTCTACGTAAAATGCATCGAGCTAGACATCCCGTTCTGCACGCAGGTGGGCCACACGGGCCCGCTTATGCCTTCAGACACGGGCCGTCCCGTCCCTTATCTCGACGAAGTCGCGCTCACTTTTCCTGAGCTTAGAATCGTCGCGGGGCACATAGGTCATCCGTGGACGGACGAGATGATCGGAGTCGCCTGGAAACATGAAAATGTTTTCATAGACACTTCGGCATACCTGCCTCGTTATTACCCGCCGCAACTCTTGCACTACATGAAAACCTACGGCAAAGACAAAGTGATGTTCGGTACAAACTTCCCTCAATTGCCGTTCGAAAAATGCATGGAGCAGGTCCGCGCGCTCGACCTGTCGGACGAGGTCCGCACCCGTTTCTTGCGCGAGAACGCGCGCCGCGTCTTCAAGCTGGGGTAAGATATTATCAGAGGAAATAATGCCGAGCATTTTCAGAATAACTCTTCTCCTGTTTCTCCTCTCGATTGCAACGGCGGACATCTCGGGCCAGACACGGCCAGCTCAAGAAGACCCGCCCGCACGCGAGGGCAGCGGACAGCCGAACATGTCCCGCGACACGAGCGGGCGGGTCTTTCTGAGCTGGGTAGAAAAGGTCGGAGAGAAACGTCACAGGCTTCAATTCGCCGTGCGCAACGGCGCCCGCTGGTCCGAGCCTCAAACCGTTGCCGAAGGCGATAACTGGTTCGTCAACTGGGCCGACTTCCCTTCGCTCGTGGCGCTCCCGGACCAGACGCTCGTCGCCCACTGGCTTGTCAAAAGCGCGGCTGACACATACGCCTATGATGTTAACATCTCGCGCTCTACGGACAGCGGCAGATCGTGGTCAAAGCCTCTGACGCCTCACCGCGACGGCACGAAGACAGAGCACGGGTTCGTTACTCTCGTGCCGATGGCGGACGGTCGGGTCGGGGCAGTCTGGCTCGACGGGCGCAACATGAAAGAAGGCGGCCACGACGGACACGATTCGCACGGCGGGGACATGACGCTGCGCTTTGCGACGATAGATGCGCGTGGGCGCATTTCTGAAGAGGCGCTGCTGGACGCGCGCGTCTGCGAATGCTGCCAGACATCTGCGGCCATGACGCAGGAGGGCGTGGTCGCCGTCTACCGCGATTGCTCGGATAAACAGATCCGAGATATTTCTATCGTCCGGCTTCACAAAGGGCGGTGGACCGAGCCGCGCACGCTTCACGCCGACAACTGGAAGATCGAAGGCTGTCCGGTGAACGGCCCATCGGTTGCGGCCAGTTCGCGGCAGGTGGCCGTCGCGTGGTTCACGGCGGCCAACGACAGCCCGCGCGTGAACCTGGCTTTCTCAACGGATGCCGGGGCAAACTTCGGTAATGCGATTCGAGTCGATGACGGCTCTCCGCTGGGACGAGTCGAAGTCGTGCTGCTCGGAGACGGCGCGGCGCTCGTCACCTGGCTTGAGCGCACAGAGAAGGGGGCGGAGATTCGCGCGCGGCGCATTCGTGCGGACGGCTCGCGCGACGAGGCGATCATCGTGGCCGAATCAGCCGCCGCGCGGGCGAGCGGTTTTCCCCAGGTGGTCTCATCAGGCGACGAACTCTTCTTCGCGTGGACCGAAGCCGGAGCTTCACCGCGCGTGCGCGTGGCCTCGATGCGAATGGCCGGGGGCAAGAAATAATCGACGGCTAAGATTCAGCAGTCGCTTTGCCTTACATAAACCTGAGTACGCCAGAAAGTATAAATGGCTTGAGGCCAGGCAGGTAAAAGGCTCATATAGCTACGAGGTCGGCTTATCGGGCAGAGGCGCGCTGGCGTAAAAGTCTTTCATAAAGCGGCGCGTGTACTCTTCAAGCAGCCGCTCGACCATCGCGGCGTCGGGCGACGCGACGATCAGCCCGGCGTGGTATCGCTTGTTCAACCTCCAGACGACTTCCCTGTCGTCATACGCTGAAGTGTCGGGCCACTCTTGACGCGCGAGCGATATGAGTATCCCCGAATAATCGTCGCGATGCGGGGGCAACTCGTAATGGCGCTCGCCTCGACCTATCTCTATCTTCGCCCACTCGCGCCAGAGGTTTATTCCCGTCGCCGCTTCGACGACTTCGGCGATGTTCGCCCCGCCCACGCGCGAAGCAGTCTCCAGGAAATAGAAGCGCCCGTCGTGCCCCTTTATGAACTCTGTGTGAGTGACGCCGCGCACGAGCCCGAGCGTCGTTATCAACTCTCGGTTGAGCAACTCTAACGCCTGCGCGTCGGCGGAGTGAGCCTCTATCCTCCGCGTGGTAAATATGCCGCCGCTGTGCGCCACATCCATAGGGGGCTTTCCGTATTTGTGCGGGATGGCGAAGACGACTTCGCGCTCGCTGACCACGGAATCGATGTGATAGATGTCGCCCGCGACGTACTGTTCCAGAAGGTAGAATGATTGCCGGTCGCCAAGCTCTTCGAGCAATTGCCAGACCTGATCGGCGCTCTCGGCCTTCTTAATCCCTATGGCAGACGCCTCGGACCTGGGCTTTAAGACCCAGGGCGGCGGGACGCGCTCAAGGTAGTCGCGTATTCGGTCGTAATTCAAAACGTGGACGAATTCGGGGACGAGTATCTGGTGATCCCTCGCCTTCACGCGCATGGCGAGCTTATCGCGGAAGTGGCGCGCGGTCGTGTCGCCCATGCCGGGGATGCGAAGGTGCTCGCGCAACACGGCCGCCGTCTCCACGTCGTAATCATCGAGCGGCACTATGCGGTCGATCGATTGCGTGCGCGCCAGGTAGCTTATGCCTTTGATAACGTCTTCGCGGTTGTAGAGGTCGGGCAGGTAGAAAACGTCATCAATCGAATCGCGTGGCCAGTCGGCCCCCGACAGAGATTCGACAGTGACCAGCAGGACGCGGCAGCCCTGAAGCTTGCATTCGCGTAGGAAATCTTCTCCCTTATAGTAGCTGGCGAGGCAGAGTATGGTAAGCGGCCCGTCTTCACTCACTTTGCGCGCTCCGATCAAACGAACAATCAGTGCTGCTTTATCAGTCGTTGTTGAAGTGGGATTATACAGCTTTGTCGTCGGAGCGCGATAGAAGCCAGGGGTTTTAAGCAATCCTAAATGACTGCTGTCTCGGCTACTTGATCTGCCCGAATTTCTTGAGAAGCTTGTAGATGCTGAATCCCGTGCTTATAAGCCCCAGGGATAACCCTATCAAAAACCAGAGCGGCCACGTCCCGGCCCATTTGTCTATGTACCACCCCAGGATGGCGGGCGCGCCTATTATCCAGGGGATCGACAGCGCCATCCCGACGGTAGTCATGGCCTGACGCCAGCTAACCCCGCCCTTGTTGTCGTCGTCGGTAGCCATCGGTTTGGTGAGAAATGTTTCTTACTGAGGCGGGCTGCCGGAAGGTCTTCCGCCCGGCGGGCGCGGTGGAGCAGGGGGCGCAGTCGCCGCAGGCGGTTTTATCTCCTCTTCGGTCTTGAGCCCTTCGGAGGTGGCCGCTTTTTGAGTTATGCGGATCAGCGGCTGAGGGTAGACGCCTATGAAGAGGACTAGCAGCACGGCCACGGTGAGCGCGGCTTGAAGCGAAGGGGCCACGCGCACGGGCTGTGGCTCTGTCTCCGGCTCGATGTACATAGCGCGAATAAACCTGATGTAATAATAGAGCGACACGGCGCTCATCAAGACCGCGAGTATCGCTAGCCTCACCATCCACGGGTTGCCCGTCTCTATCAGCCCCATGAAAAGATAGAGCTTGCCTATGAACCCGGCGGTCGGAGGTATGCCGCCCAGCGAGAGCAGAAATATCGTCATCATCACCGTCAGCCACGGCGCTTTGCGCATCAGCCCGTTGAAGTCATCCATGCGGTCGCCCGCAATCCCCCGGCGGCGCAACGCGATGATGCAGCCGAAGACGCCCAGGTTCATGATGGTGTAGATGAACAGGTAGATTATAAATCCCGTGTAGCCTCGCTCGTTTCCCGCCACCAGTCCTAATAGCGTGTAACCGGCGTGCGAGATCGACGAGTATGCCAGCAACCGTTTAGTGTTTTGCTGAGTGAGCGCGGCCAGATTTCCCCAGACCATCGTGATCGCGGCGACCACCCCCAAGAGCACCGCCCAGCCGGGCAGACCCGGAATGTTAAGCGCCGCGTCGCCCGCAAGCGCCGTGCGCAGGTCCGGCAGGCCGTAGAGGAACAACCTTCCGAACATAGCAAAGCTCGCGGCTTTTACCGCGACCGACATGAACGCCGTGATCGATGTGGGAGCGCCTTCGTAAGCGTCCGGCGCCCACATATGAAAAGGCACGGCCGCAACCTTGAAGAACATCCCCGCCGCCATCAGCACCATCGCCAGCAGCGCGAAGTAACGCATGTCGGCCTCTGTGCCGAGCGGGGCCCAGTTCGTCACCGCAACCTTCGGCAGCGCCGCAGCGATGCGCGCCAGATTCATGGTCCCCGTCAGCCCATAGATCATCGAGATGCCGTAAAGCAACACTCCCGAAGAGAAGGCCCCCAGCAGGAAGTACTTCATCGAAGCTTCGTTCGACTTTCGATCCCGCTTGAGATAGCCGACCAGTATGTAGACCGCGACCGCCATCAGCTCTAACGATATGAATAGCGACAGCAGGTCCACGGCAGACGCCATAAACATCATTCCGACGACTGAGAAAAGGATCAGTGAATAGTATTCGCCGTGCTGCTCGCCTTCCACTTCCAGGTACTTAATCGACAGCAGTATCGACAGCCCCGCGCCGATCAAGAACATAAGCTTGAAGACGACCGCGTAGTTATCGACGACTATCATTTCGTAAAAGCCGGTCTGCGACCCGACTTTACGCACGAGGTTGAAATAGAGAAGGTCGAGCGAGACGAGTGAAAGCGCGACCCCTGCCAGACTCACCCACGCAACTATATTTTTACGATCGCGCGGCAGCATCACGTCAAGCACGAGCGCCGCGCAGGCGAACAGCGTCAGTATCATCTCAGGCATGATGAGCTGCACGGCCTGATCGATTAGCTCTTGGAAACTGGGAGTCTGAATCAATAGCATCTTTATTTAGTCCTGAGTCCTTTTCTTAAGTCCTGAGTCCTGAGTGCTGAGTGCTGAGTAAAAACCTTTACCGGCGTACTGTCCTTATTCTTTCACTCAGGACTCAGGACTCAGCACTCAGGACTTGCTTATCTCGTTTGCCCGGCCTCGGCCGCTGGAGTCGTCTCGGTCGTGTCGGCCTGACCCGACAGCGGCTGCTCCGCCGCGGGCTCCGGGGCGGCGGGCTTGAAGTAATTAGGATTCACCTGCGCGACCACCGTGTTAGTCTGCGGCTCGATGTAAGAGATCAGCGGCTTCGGGTAGATGCCAATCCAGAAGATCAAAAAGATCAGCGGCGCGAACTGCCACAGCTCGCGCTTGTTCAGGTCGGGCAGATTCTCGTTTGCGGGGTTCGTCACCTGGCCGAAGAAGACGCGCTGGTACAGCCACAGCATGTAGGCCGCGCCGAGGATGATGCCTGTGGTCCCAAACGCCGCCCAGACCCAGTTCGCCTCAAACGCGCCTCTGAGGGTCAGGAACTCGCCTATGAAGTTGTTCATCAGCGGGAGCCCGAGCGACGATAAAGTGACGATCAGAAAGACCGTCGAAAAAGTAGGCATCACGTGAGCAAGCCCGCCGAACTCCGCGATCTCGTAAGTGTGCCGCCGCTCGTAGAGTATCCCGGCCAGCATGAACAGCGCGCCCGTGGAGATGCCGTGATTTATCATCTGCAACACCGCGCCGTTAATCCCGTTCGGGTTGAGCGAGAAAAGTCCGAGCATCACAAACCCGAGGTGCGAAACCGAAGAGTACGCGATCAGCTTCTTTACGTCCTTCTGCGCCATCGCGACAAGCGCGCCGTAAATTATTCCGACTATCGCAAGAATGATCATCCACTTTCTAACCGTCGGGTGGGTCGCCGCTTCAGGGAAGATCGGCAATGAAAACCTCATGAACCCGTACGTCCCCATCTTCAGCAACACGCCCGCAAGTATGACGCTGCCTGCCGTGGGCGCGTCATAGTGCGCGTCGGGCAGCCAGGTGTGGAAGGGGAACATCGGCACTTTGATCGCAAACGAGAGCGCGAACCCTATAAAGAGCCAGATGACAACCCCCAGCCCCATGACCGCGCCGATCGAAGGCCCTGCGGCGGTGAGCGCGGCGATGTTGAACGAGCTGTTGACGTAGCCCTGCGGAATCTGTGCAGGGTCGGTGCGCTTTATCGCGTCCTCCATCAGGTTGAGCATGCGCCCGTTGACCTGCCCCGTGACGGGACTCGTCGCAAGCGTGCGCGCTCGCGCTTCTACAGCGGGGCGCTGCGCCTGGACCACGTCGGGGAAGATGAAGAAAAGCTTCAGCACGGCCAGCAGCATGACGACCGAGCCCACGAGCGTGTAGAGGAAGAATTTTATCGCAGAGTAGAGCCGGTTCTTGCCGCCCCAGATGCCTATCAAAAAATACATGGGTACGAGCATTACTTCCCAGAAGACGAAGAACAGGAAGAGGTCCGCCGCGACGAATGCGCCTATCATGCCCGACTGCAACAGCATCAGCATGACGTAATACTCTTTCTCGCGCCCTTTCTCTCTTATGTAAGACCAGGAGCAGATGACCGATACTACGCCCAACAGCGTGGTCAGCATAACGAGCACGAGCGCAAGGCCATCAACACCCATCTGGTAGCGCGCGCCTATCAACGGTATCCATTCGTGGTCTTCGATGAACTGGAGCCCGCCAAGCGCGCGGTCATAGCCGGGCTTGCTGCTTCCGAGGCCCGTCAGAAGCGGCACCGAGATCAAAAAACAGAGCACGATCCAGAGGTTGGCGAACCAGCGGATCTGATCGTTTTTTGTGCGGCTGAAAAAGAGCAGGAAGATAGCTCCGAGGGCCGGAAGCCACGTCACCCAGGAAAGTATCCCGATGCCGAAAATATCGATCTGACCACTCATGGTCAATCTCCTTTAGAAGTTGTGACGCAAGACTAAGGTCCCGCGCCGCCTGGTCGCGCAATTATCCCGAGCCGGCGATTAAAACAGCCTTGTTTTAATCGCCTCCCACAGCATCCCGGCAGTATTAACTATGGCCGACCATTCATAGATGACGACGATTATGAAGAGCCCCAACGTAAACAGCAGCGCGTAGTTTTGCCAGAATCCCGTCTGCGTTACGCGAAAGATGAAAGAACTCCAGTACGTGACCCGCGCAGTCGCGTTGACGGCCAGGTCTATGCCCCACTTGTCGAACAGCCCGCTTATCTTCGCCCACAGCCGCGTCATCCACGCGCTGCCGTTGACTCCGCCGTCGATCAGTCCCGAGTCGACGGCCCAGAGGCCGTTGTTGACGGACTTGCCTGCTTCGACGCCTTTAACGTCGAGCAGGTGATCCCAGTACCACTTATTCATGCTGAGCGTGTAGAGCGGGCGCAATCGACGAGCCCAAGCGTCTGCAAGCTCCGTCCGCTTCACGTAGATCAAACGGCCCAGCCAGATGCCTCCGGCGGCGATGGCGAGCGACAACACCATAAGCAACAACTCTAAGCCTATATCGCCGTGCGCCGCTTCCGCGCCCTCGCGGCCCTGCATTCTGGTCACGGGTTCGAGCCAGTGTTCAAACAGGTTTATGTTCGCGTGGCTCCCGAACAGCGCAGGAAAGACATGCGGTATCCCCACGAGCCCGCCGATTGCCGAAAGGACGGCAAGCACAATCAAAGGCGTAGTCATGACGCGCGGCGATTCGTGCGGCTCGAAATGGCCGTGGGGTATGCCGTGCGCGGCGAGCGGGTCTGTTTTGTCGACAGCGCCCACGTGCTCGCCGGGCTGGTGGTGCGGGCGGTCGCCCACAGAAGCGATTACTGCGTCGTGCGGCGCTTCGGCTTTATCGTGCGCGGCGGCGTGAGCTTCGTCGGCCTCGCCGCCCGCGTGTATCTCGCGGAACCGCTCTTTGCCCCAGAAGGTGAGCGCCATCAGCCTCGTCATATAAAACGCGGTCATCCCCGCCGTGAGAAATGCGATAAACCATAAAAACTTCTCGCCGCCGAACAGGTTCGCGGAAAAGGTCTTCCACAAAATCTCGTCCTTAGACCAGAAGCCCGCGAACGGTATGATGCCGCAGATGGCGAGCCAGCCGGCGAGCATCGCCTTGTAGGTCGTGGGCATGTATTTCGCCAGTCCCCCCATTCGCGGCATCTCCTGTTCGTGGTGCATGCCGTGTATGACCGAGCCTGAGCCTAAGAAGAGCAGCGCCTTGAAGAAGGCGTGAGTGAAGACGTGGAAGATCGCCGCTATGTACGCGCCGACGCCCGCAGCCAAAAACATGTAGCCGAGCTGCGAGACGGTGGAGTAAGCCAGCACCTTCTTGATGTCAGTCTGCGTGAGGCCGATCGTCGCGGCGATGAAGGCGGTCAAACAGCCTATCAAGGCTACGACCATCATCATCGTGATCGAGCGCTGGAAGATAAAGTTCGTGCGCGTGACCATGAAGACGCCCGCCGTCACCATCGTCGCCGCGTGTATAAGCGCGCTCACGGGCGTGGGGCCAGCCATAGCGTCGGGCAGCCAGATATACAGGGGTATCTGCGCGCTCTTACCCGTCGCGCCTATGAAGAGCCCGAGCGCGAGCCACGACATCAAACCGAATTGCCAGAGCCCCTCGATGGGCACGCCGGCAGTCAGGTTGGCAAGCTCGCTGAATTCAAGTGTGCCGAACGCAGCGAAGACTCCCATGATCGCGAGCGCAAACCCGAAGTCGCCTATGCGGTTTACGACGAAGGCCTTCTTCGACGCATCGCCCGCCTCCTGGCGGTCGAAGTAATAGCCGATCAAAAGATATGAGCAGAGCCCCACGCCTTCCCACCCTACGAACATGATCATGAAGTTTGATCCCATGACCAGAAGCAGCATCATGAACATGAAAAGATTCAGGTAAGAGAAGAAGCGGTAAAAGCCCTTGTCGCCGTGCATGTACCCGACAGCAAAGACGTGTATCCAGAACCCGACGAAGGTGACGACGAACATCATCACGAGCGACAGCTGGTCTATCTGGTAGCTCCAGTTGATATTGAAGTCGAACAGCGTGGTCGTCTGAGAGGCCGCCGCACCCGCTTCGGTCGCGGGCTTGAGCGTCTGGTGCGCTTTGCCGCCGGGCAGCCACGTGAAATGATTACTGATGTAAGGCTTCGTCTCGTTTTCGGGGTTGTAATTCCAATGATAATCATAAAACGCGCCGAGCGTGAGCAAGAGCGAAGCGAGTATCACGCCGCAGCCGACTATCGAGACTACCCTCTCGCTGAGCCGCAGCTTGCGGCCGAGCAAGAAGTTGATGAGAAAGCCTGCGAGCGGAAATATTGGAATGAGCCAGACGAGTCTTAGCATAGTTTTCAGTTTTTAGTTTTCAGTTCCGAGTTTTCAGATGAAAGCTCGGAACTGAAAACTGCTTTACCACTTGAGCAAATCGATCTCGTCGATTGCTATGGTCTCGCGGTTTCGGAACAGCGATATTACTATTCCCAGCCCGACAGCCGCTTCGGCTGCGGCCACTACGATGATGAATATGGTAAAGACGGGGCCGGCCAGCGGGTCCACTTCCAACCCTCGCGCGGCGAGCGCCGACTGGTTGAGCTGAAGATAGCGCGAGAAGGCGACCAGATTGATGTTGACCGCGTTTAAGATCAGCTCAATCGACATGAAGATGATGATGATATTGCGCCGGCTCAACACGCCCGCCACCCCTACGACGAACAGCAGGAAGCTCAACATCAGGAAGTGGACTAGCGTGGGCTCGAAGCGCTTTACGCCGACGCGACTCAAGAGCAAGTAAGCGCCGTAGCCTAACGCCCCGAGGACTACGACCCATATCAATGTGTTTGTGATATTGCGGCGCGCTGCCACATCGACCTCCCCGCCGGATTTTAGATTTTAGATTTTGGATTTTGGATTAGCGGAATAACGTGCTCGCAAATTCTCTTCAATCCAAAATCCAAAATCTAAAATCCAAAATCGAAATCATTCGTAATATTTTTCTTGCTTGGCTCCGCGCGCCAGCAACACCGCGCCGACTATAGCCACGAGCAATAACAGCGATGCTATCTCGAACGGAAGCGCCGCCTTAGTGTAGAGCGCCTCGCCAACCGTCTGGGTGTCTTTAGATATCAACGGCCCCGCGCCCGCGCGGCTTGCCTCGCTCTCGACGGCAGCGGGCGCGCTTTCGGCTCTCGGAGCGTTCTCCGTAGGCCGGAACGCCGCCTGCGCAGGGTTCATCGCGAAGAAAAACGCCGCCGCAAATAACAGGGCGATAAAAAACGCGGGATACATCTGCCCCGTGTAAAGCTTGACACGCTCTTCTTCTTCGGCGCGCGTCTGAACCAGCATGATGACGAACAGAAACAGGACCATCACGCCACCCACGTAGACCAGAATCTGTACGCCCGCTACGAACTCTGCGCGCAGCAAGATGAAAAGCAGCGCGACGTTTACCAGCGTCGAGATCAAGCAGAGCGCGGAGTGTACGGCTATGCGCGCCGTCACCACGTAGACGCCCATAAAGAGCGTCCCTATCGCCAGCACATAAAACAGCACTGCTTCCCAGCCCTGTAGTTGCATGGTTTTGTCCGTTAACTATTTAGTGTATCGAACGTAATTGATGCCCTTCTCAAGCATCTCGCGGTCCCAGCGGAAGCCTGAGCGGTGATAGACTGCAAGCTCGAAGCTCTGCGTAAGCTCCAGACAATCGGTCGGGCAGGCCTCGGAGCAAAGGTTACAGAACATGCAGCGCGACGTGTCGAAGATGAACGTCGTCAGCACCTTCTTTTTATTCACCTTTTCGCCATCCCGCACCTCGCGGCGGATCGAGCCCACCTCGATGCAATCGACGGGGCAAGCGAGCGCGCACAGGTCGCAGGCTATGCAAAGCGTCCCGCCCGTTTCGGGGTCGAGGTTCAAGCGCGGTGCGCCGCGAAACCTCTCCGAGACGCGAGCCCGCTCTTTAGGGTACTGCTCGGTGTAGATCGCCTGGTTGGGGTTTCCGCCGTCGCGCGGCTCGTACAAAGCGCGCGCGTTGTACTTGAATGTGAGCGCGAGGCCTTTAATGAGGTCGAGCAAAAAGAGCCGCCTTATTAGCTGGCCTAACGTCCGTTTACTGCCTTGTGTTGTTGCTGCCATAAATCCTCTAATACCTATTCCGCCGGCTGGGCTTCGGCGGGCTTTTGCATACGCTCGCTGCGCAAGCGTATCTGAAGCTGGCGCTGCTCGTGCAGGTTAAAATCGCGCGACCGCCGATTGATCGTCGCCAGCACCACCCAGACCAACGGTATCGTGATTGCGAATCCCGTAACTATAAAGTATATCTTGCCAGCGCCCGTAGGCACGAGCCTTCCGCTTTCCATCCGCATGAAATCAAACAGCCCGCCTTGAGACTTCGGCAGGGCGAGCACATACCAGATGCCTGTCAGCACGATGTTGGCAAGGCCCGCCGGTATCAACCACTTCCAACCTAGCTCCATCAACTGGTCGTAGCGGTAGCGCGGCCACGTCCAGCGGAACCACATGTAAGCGTAGATCACAACAAAGATCTTTCCGGCAAAGACCACTATGCTGACAATCGTGTGGACGGTCGGGTTCTGTATCGGCCCGAAGCCGAAAAGGGACGTGCCCGTAAGCCCCGGCAACATCCAGCCGCCCAGGAAAAGCGTGACCGCGACGGCCGCCGTTATTATCATTGCCGAATACTCGGCCATGAAAAAGAGCGCCCAGCGGAATCCTGAATACTCTGTGTGGTAGCCTGCGACAAGCTCGGATTCGGCTTCGGGCAGATCGAACGGCGCGCGATTCGTCTCGCCCAGCGCGCTCACGAGATAGATCATAAAGCCGAGCGGCTGAAAGAGGATGTACCACATCCCGTCGGCGCGTTGCGCTTCGACTATTCCAGACATCGAAAGCGTCCTTGCGAACATCAGCGCGCCGATGATCGATAGCCCCATCGCGACTTCGTAGCTCACCATCTGCGCCGACGAGCGCAATGCGCCGAGCAGCGAATACTTCGAGTTCGACGACCAGCCCGCAAGCACTAATCCCAACACGCTCACAGATGAAACCGCGAGTATGAAGAGCAGCCCTATATTAATGTTGGCGATAGTCGCCCATGCGTCACCCCAGGGGATGACCGCAAGCACGACGAGCGCGGCAATGACGGAGATGATCGGGGCGATGGCGAAGACGAGCTTGTCGGCCTTGATCGGGATGATGTCTTCTTTGAGCAGAAGCTTGAGGCCGTCCGCGGCTGGCTGGAGCAGCCCCCAGGGGCCGACGCGCATGGGACCGAGCCGCGCCTGCATGAAGGCCGACACTTTGCGTTCGACATAAACGAGGTAAGCGACTAACGTGAGGACTATGAACAGCACGACCACGATCTGCATCAAAGGCCACACGACGTATTCGGCCCAAAACGTGTTCCCGCGCCGCTCGCCCGTTATGGACCTTGCGACCCAGTCGGGCGCAACCATCAATAGCTTTATTAAGAAGGCCGGCATAAGTTAAGTCCTGAGTGTTGAGTGCTGAGTCCTTTTCTTTAACTCAGCACTCAGCACTGAATTATCATCTATCGACTTCGCCTAGCACTATGTCGATCGTGCCGATCAGCGCGACCACGTCGGCCACCAGATGGCCGATAGACATGCGCTTGAGCGATTGCAAATTGATATAGGCCGGCGGGCGAATCCGCATGCGGTAAGGCTTGCCCGTGCCGTCGCTCACAAGATAGACGCCCAGCTCTCCCTTAGGCGCTTCAATCGCGTGATAGACCTCTCCGACCGGCGGCTTGATCACCTTCGGCACCTTCGCCATCACGGGCCCTTCCGGAAGCCCGTCGAGCGCCTGCTCGACGATCGAAGCCGATTGCCGCATCTCCGCCATCCGTATGAGGTAGCGATCATACGTGTCGCCGTTTTCGCCAAGCGGCACTTCGAAATCGAACTCCGAGTAGGCCGAATATGGCTGCGCCTTGCGGAGATCATAATTGACTCCCGACCCTCTGAGCACCGGACCCGTCAGGCTCAGGTTGATCGCTTCTTCGGCGGGGAGAATTCCTATCCCAACCGTGCGGCTCAACCAGATGCGGTTTGTGTTGAGCAGGGTCTCGTACTCATCTATGCGCTCGGGAAATATCTTCAAGAAATCGCGGACGCGCTTTTCGAACTCGGGATAGACATCCCACCACAGCCCGCCGATCCGAAACGCATGTGCGGTCAAGCGCGCGCCTATGAAATCCTCGAATATCTTCAGTATCTCTTCGCGCTCGCGGAAGCAGTAGAGCAAGACCGTCACCGCGCCTATGTCGATGGCGTGCGTGCCTAGCCACAAAAGGTGCGAGGCGATGCGCTGAAGCTCCGTGAGAATCACGCGCAGGTATTCGGCGCGGCGGGGGACTTCGACCTGCAACAGCTTTTCGACGCCTTCGACATAGCACAGGTCGCCCGACACTGCGGCGACGTAATCGAGGCGGTCCCAGTAAGGCGTTATCATCGCGTAGGTGTCGTGCTCGGCGATCTTCTCCACGCCGCGATGCAGATAGCCTATGTCGCAATCGAGGTCGATGACGGTCTCGCCGTCCAGCTTCAACAGGACGCGCAACACACCGTGAGTCGAAGGGTGCTGCGGCCCCATGTTGAGCACCATCTCTTCGGTGTCGAACAGCGTCTCTTGCGGTTTCAACGCTTCTTGATCTTGCATCGCTATCTTCTCTCTGCGTACTTCACGTCGATCAAGCTGGTGTCATAATCGACTTCGCGATACTGAATATGCTTATCGGTCCACTCGTTATCGCGATACTCAATCGGGTACTCTTTGCGCAAGGGGTATCCCGGCCAGTCGGGCGGAAGCAGTATTCGCCGCAGGTCGGGGTGGCCTTCGAATCGAAGCCCAAACATATCATATGCCTCGCGCTCCATCCAATTCGCGCCTTCCCAGATGGACGTAACAGACGGGCAAGCCTCGCCGTCCGCTAGCGCGACCTTTATGCGCAGGCGGCGATTCTTAGGCACGGAGTAGAGCATCACTACGACATCGAACTCCTGCCCCGCGCGCTCGGGCCAGTGAAGCGCCGTCAGGTCCGTGCACATATCGAAAAGAGTCTCTTCGTCGTCTTTCAAGTAATGACACAACTCGATGAGCGACTCTTTTTTGACGCGAATGATCTGCTGGCCGAACGTGGCGACGGCTTCGGTTATGGCTTCGCCAAACCGCTGCTTGATCTTATCGATCAAAGGATCGCCAGTTATATCTACTGTAACAACCGGCCCCTTCTTAGCCGGAGGCGCAGGCTTGTGACCGGCTGCAGGAGCCGCTTTCGGGGGAGCGGGCTTTTCCCCTACGGCTTTATCACCTGCGGCTTTTTCACCGGCTGGCGCGCGCGGCGGCGGCGTGGGCTTTACGGACGCAGCGCCTGCTTTGGGAGGCGTAGGGGCTACCTTTTCAGGAGTCGCAGGCTCGCCTTTTTCGCTCGCTCCTTCGATGGCCGGAGTCTTTGATGGCTTCTCTACGCCCGGCAGCGCCTCTTCAGCCTTTGCCTCGGTCTTAGGTTTTTCTCCGGCGGGCAGCGTAGCCTTAGTCTTAGCTTCGATCTCAGCGGCAGGGTCCTTGGAGCCGGCTTCGGGCGGAAGCGGCTGGGCTTTTTCAGGAACGTCGGCTCCCGTAGATTTGAGACTCTCTTTCGACTCTTCAGTGCTATCAGTCGTCGGCTTGTCTACTTTATCATCGCTTTCGTCTGCCATTGTAAACCCCAAACGAGACGCGCATGAATATAATTATAGCGCGCGCTAGAACTGCTCGTATCAATCTGACTTCTTTAGAGAATGAATGCTGCCGGTTAAACTATATTTGCACTTGTCGCAGATGCTTTTAGCACACGGCTGAAAGCGTTGTCAATCTGAGGCCAGATATTTGAAATCAAAGAAGATTTGGTAGCGCCTGACCCCGCGACCCCAGCGCGTCACTATTTCTTACCCCGCTACCTGTCTCGTCGACCGAAACAATGGCCGCAAATTGTTGATTATCCCAAGGATATGCTCGGAAAGGCTGTGGTGTGGAGGTAAACGCACGAACAAAAGAAGTTCTTGACTTGGAAGGGTGAAATGCGTATGATGTTGCGGTGCGCCAGGTCGTCTAATCGACAAGCCCCCTTGAACATTCAGTAGCCCCCTTTCTGAATGTTCCTTACCCTAGCGCACCGCCAAAACAGAACCGCTTTATGGCAGGAACATAAAGCGGTGTTGTTTACGGGCGTGGTTTATACCATACCTCTCAATAGGATGCAAGCAAAAAGTTAAAGTAAATTATTAAGACTCTGCAATAAGTCCGGCTAATCCCGCTAAATCCCTTTAAAATCCCAGTTTACAGATCTCGATTATTTCGATCTTTTTTTCTCCACTTTAACTATTTTCCTCAAATGCACCAGCTATTACACTAATAAGTATGGATAAGAAGACTCTGGTTTACGGAATGAGGCTCGTTTCGGGCGAGGAGATCGCGGCGGTCGAACACGGGCAAATCCTGATGGAGGACGGGCAAACTCGCCAGGTGACTCTGCACACGATAGAGGGCGCGAGAGAACAGATAAAACGGCAACTGCTTGAAAGTATTGATGCTTTTTTCGAGATTCACGAATAAAGGGCTATTTTATTGCGGCAGAGCTTTTGGCGATAAAAGAAGACCGACGCGCGAGAAGTGCTCAGGGTTGATTCATTAGGTTTTCAAGATCGGCTGTCAATTGATCCAACGCAGCGTGCCGGGCACCATCTCCAGCTCCCACGCGCCCAGCTTCTCGTTGAACCATTTGCGGTAGATCGCAATATACCGGCGACCTTCCGAAATTGTCGTGATAGTCATAAACTCCATAACAGCCTCCGCCGACGGGGGGCTAATCTGTCGGGAGCAACTTTACGGGTTATCGTTAAACGCCTGCTCGCCGTCGAAAGGCTCGACTTGCTCAGGGCGCATGATGTAGAGCCCTGCGGGCTCGTTTGAGAGCGTCACGTAGATTATCGAATCGATACGGCTGACGGCCGATACTACTCCTGGGCCGAACCCTGTTAATACTCTTTGCCCCGTCGTGAATGATTCCACGCTTGGAAGTAATGCTGACATTATGATCTCTCCCTCCTTTGCAACTATTCTGTTAGAAGAATGATAAACAAAAACCGTTGCAACCACTTTAATAGAGGGTGAACTTTCTATGAAAATACTGCGCTAATGAAGCGAGCCACAAAAGTCGACGTCGCCCCCGTGACCTCGACCTTTGTGGCGTTTCTAATTCACTTCTGTCGCTTCTCTCAGTCAACCGGCGGAAGGCGTCGCCCCCTTGACCCTTTCCGCCAGACAGCCTTTTGGGCTGCGCTTAGTGATTGAGCAACGCGCGTGCCAGCTTCCATAGCCCTTTCGGGTAGTCTTAAGTCCTTAAAAATAATAAGCCGCACTCGGCGCTACCCAAGAAGGTTAACAAATATCGGAAACTTCATTGACAAACGGCGTCACACAAACAGGAGATTCGGATCATTGCGCGGTTGAAAAGATGGAAGGTGCAAAGCTGAAGACGGCAAAGCCGAAGGCCGCGATTGCGGCTTGCAGCAGACAGCCTGTCAGATCGCGCTCAAGCGATGTGAACCATCCTGTATTCTTCGAGCCGCTCGATAAACGAGCTGACGCTTTGGCGCGCGCCCTCTTCGTCCACGTCGTATCGCTCGCAGGCGCCACGCACCAGATCCTCCAGCATGATCGTTTTGCTCTCTTCGATCTGCTGCCACAGCGCTGCGCCCGTGCGATTCAATCTGTAGTAGAAGAGTGTGTCGAGGTTTAACAAGACGGCCCTCCCATCGTCGAGAGGCGTGAATACGGTTGATGAGGTTTTCTCGATACGCATCACACTTAAAATAAGCTCTCGCTTGCGGCCCGCGCAAGTCTTCAGATGCCGCTGTCGAGCAGGCGGGATGCCAACTCGGACCGCCCCCTCACTCCGGCTTTTTGATAAACCTTGTCCAGGTGCTTATTGACTGTCTCTACGCTTATTCTGAGTCGCTCGGCAATCTCCAGGTTCTTTTTCCCGCGCAAGCACTCGACCGCCACTTGAGCTTCGCGCTCCGTAAGGCCCCAGGTCTGGCGCAGATGTTCTTCGTAACTCGACCATCGCGAAGCCGAGCGTTTTATGAGACAGAGCACATAGCTCTCAAGTCCGAGCATTCCTTTAGGCATCAACGTGCAATGGATTTCGTGGTCTATACGGCCTACGGTCACGTCGCGCGCTAGCGAAACAAGGGCCTGCTCGTCGCCCACCGCACGGTCTGAGGCCGTGTACAGCTCCTGGTAGAAGTCGCCAGCCAGCTCTATGACGGCAGCCACCAGGTGGTGGCCTTCACGGTTCTCGACCAGCAGCCTGTCGAAAGCGCGGTTGTGCCATATAAGCTGTCCTTCGCAGTTCATGAAGACTGCGCCTTCGTTTATTTCATCAAGAGCGGTGGCAAGATTATAAAGTCTGTCAGCACCCTGGGACACGGGCATTTCGACGGACGCAGATGTGTAAGACCCTTGAGCGAGCATAGAATGATTCCTTTTTACAGTGCTTGCCGGCGGGAGCCGAGACGAATAAATGCAGTGAGACAAATCGATCTCTCGATTCGGCAGCACGATTCTCGTTTCAGGGGCATGAGGGCCGGTCGTGGTGAGAGCAGTTATTTGCCTGACCCGACCCGCATGAATTACCCAGGTCCATTCAATAGCGTGACCTATCAGGGTAAGGTAGCTTCGGGCACGTTATAAAACAACACCCATAGCTTGTCAACAGTTTTAATTCTCAAACTTTAGGAACACCTCTTCCATCCTGACAGGCCCGCCGCCAGCCATAAAATGAACGGTTCATATTCGACAAAGAGCGTTCTGGAAAGCGCACGCAATTCTCTCTTTCATTAATAACGAAGGCCAATGCTTGCGGCAATTTAATAGACAAGTTTAATAGGCCAGGCCCCGAATGAAACGATAATGATTTCGCCTAGACCTCACAGCCCCTTTAAGTTTATTCACATGGCGCGCCGCCACGCGCTCGTGATCGTCATCCCCGCAATTATCGTCGTCGTGGCTTCGGCCATCGCAATCAAGCAACTGCCCGATCTGTACGAGTCATCGGCCCGCGTAACAATCGAGCCGGCCGCAGGCGGGGCCGCTCAGCTTGACCCATCGCGACGGCTTGGCGCGCTCCGGCAGCAGATCACAAGCCGCGCCCGACTCGAAGAGTTGATCTCGAAGCATAACCTCTATCCAGCTTTGAAGAATTCAGGCGCATCAGCGGACGAGATCGTAAACCGCATGAGGTCCGACATACGCATTGAGGCGGATTCAAAAGACGCCGGCCCGGCCTACAGCTTTACGATCTCCTATCGCGCTAATGATGCCGTGACTGCGCAAAAGCTGACGGACGAACTTGCTTGTCTGCTCGTGGCCGACGGCAGCGCAAAATCTACCCAGTCGCAATCTCCAGACGAGACTCCGGCGCTTCGCCAGCGCGCAACGGAGCTTGCCGCGCAACTGCGCGAGCAAGAGACGGCTCGCCCCTGGCTGCTCAATCTCAAAGAAGAGGCCTTTGTGGGTCCTGCTTATGTCGCTCCTACGGTCGCGCCCCCCCGAACGCCCGCGGCAGCGCCCGCCGACACGTCCCGCGCGCAGCAGTTATTGGTCGAAGGCTACCGAGACAAACTTTACGCGCTCCAGCAACAGATGGCCGACGTAGACCAGCGCCTCGCCGAGCAGCGCCGCATAGTCGAGCAGCAAAAGAAAGGAGGAGGGATTGCGGCCAATCCTACTTACGCGATATTGCTTGGAAAGCGCGCGGAGCTTCAGGGCCAGCGCGATAATCTCATCAACCGGCAGGAGCTGACCGACAAGCACCCGCGCGTTCTGCTGATCACCGACCAGATCGCGGCAATCGATCGCCAGTTGGCAGACCTTCGCCAGCAAGAGGCAGGCGCGAACATACAGTCGCCCGAAGCCAGAGAACTGCGCGCGCTCGAATCCGAGCGCAACCGCATCAGAATCGAGCTTGAAGTCACTAACCGCGCAATCGCACGCCAGGCTGCAAGCCCGCAACCCGTGGCGCGACCCGCTCAGCCCGTCGCGACCGATTCCGGCCAGCGCGAAGGCGTGTACGGCCGCCTGGCACAGGAATATTTCTCCATCAAGCGCGCGTACAAAGAGGCGGTCGCGGCGATTGAGCGCGCCGAAGCAAGGCGACAGCCGGCGGATTCAAAGCCGGAGGCCGCTCAGGTCCTTGAGCAAGCAAACTTGCCCGGTACCCCTAGCCACCCCGACCGGGGCCTGCTTCATCTGATCGCCCTGGCCGCAGGATTGGCTCTGGGAGCCTGTTTCGCGGCTGTGGCCGAATCACGCCGCTCGCGCTCGCTTCACGATTCCGCAGACGTAGAGCGTTACACGAATCTGCCTATGCTGGTTGCGATCCCAAAGACCGTGTCGGACGACGAGCGCAAACGCGCGTCACGCCGCGCCCGGCTTCGGTTCGTCATCGGGACGGCGGCGGTCGCGGTTGCGATATTCGCGCTGACAAAGTTTTTTGTCGTCTCTAATCTTTTCGGGCTCATCGGCCAGAAGTAAAAAGGGCGGGCCATTAAGCATTTCTCTCAGTAGAGGTTAAGAAGAGAAAAATGTACCAGCAATTCTACGGACTCCGCGACATACCATTTAGCCTCGCGCCTGATCCCGGCTATCTGTTTCGCACAGATAGCCTGCTCGAAGTCTTTGCCAATCTTCAGTATGGCATAGAGAACGGCAAGGGCCTCGTGGTGGTCACAGGAGAAGTCGGGAACGGAAAGACGACCGTCCTGCGCTCGATGCTTCAATCGCTCGACCGCTCCGTGCTTGCGGCTTACATCTTCAACCCGCTGCTCGCCACCGAAGAGTTCTTCGATCTATTGACGGGCGAGTTCCGCTTGCGCGCGCAGCCTTCGAAGGCGGCGATGCTCCGTATGCTCGGTTACATGCTGATGACGCGGCACGCGCAAGGGCTGCGCACCGTGTTGGTCGTCGATGAGGCGCACCTGTTGCCCGCTCACCTGCTCGAAGAGATACGCCTGCTTTCGAATTTCGAGACGAATCGCGAAAAGCTCTTGCAGATAATTCTCTGCGGCCAGCCGGAGCTTCACGAAGTCCTGGCGCAGCCCGAACTGCGGCAGCTCAAACAGCGCGTGAGCCTTAAATGCTCTCTCAAGCCCCTGGCCGCGCGCGAGACCGCCGAGTATATCCTCTGGCGGTTGCGGGTGGCGGGCGCGAAAAACGAGAACCTTTTTGAGCCCGATGCCATACGGATGATTCACAGTTTCTCGGGCGGCATCCCGCGCATAATAAATAATATTTGCGACAACGCGCTGCTGACCGGTTTCGCCGCCGCCAGTCCGCGCATCACCGCTTCGATCATCGGCGAAGTCGTCGAGGCGCTCGACCTCTCGCCTATCGAGGCCGCGTCTATGCTGACAGTAGGCGAGCACGCAAAGGAATCTGCGGCGACCAACGTTCGTTACATCAATCGCCAGCCGTCGGGCGAGAAACCGGGATTCGCAATCGAGGCTGATAGCGAGAGCGACGAGTTTGCGCCGCTGAAATTCTTCTCGCGCGTGCGCGTGACAAGAGGCTGATAGCAAAGGCTTGTTTTTATGGGCAGAGTCTACAACGCGTTACTGAGATCAGAGCGAATGAAAGAGAGCGACCGCCCCATCGGTCGGCCCGCCCGCGTTCAGACTCCGACGGCGCGTGATAATAACGTGCCCAATAATAAAGAGCCGCAAGCGCGCACATCTCCTGTCGCCGTTCCTCGAAAAGAGGTGATCCCCTCGCCGCCCACCGAAGTTGAAACGCGCGATAAGACTGCTATTGAACTTCCTAAAGTCGCGGCAGAGTCTTCGGCGCCGTTTGATTTCAGCGAGATCATCGCGCTCAGCGAAATGATCGCCGCCGCGCCGCGCCGCGAGGTTAGAACTCAGGCTCGCCCCCGTCCGTCAAGGCCAGCTAATGATTTGCGCGTCGCGCCTGCGACCGCGCCCGTTCCAGATTTCGTCGAGCCGAGCCAACGGTTCACAATTTCAAAGACTGCGGTCGCCCCTTGCCTCACCGCGATAACCGGCGGCTGCGAGCGATACCGCACGCTCGCCATGCGGCTGTTGAACCAGGCGGCGAAACGCAAGCTCAAGACAATAGTCATAACGAGCGCGCGCGGGCAAGAAGGGAAAAGCACCGTCGCAACAAACCTGGCCTGGGCGATGGCAAAGCCCGCCGAGCGCCGCGTCTTATTGATAGACGCAAACCCCGACCAAGCGGCCGTCTGCCGAATGCTCGGCGTTAACCCGCAGCGAGGCTGGGCCGACGTGATCGAAGACGCCGCGCAGATTTCAGACGCGATAGCGCGCATAGACCCGAATGGGCTTTACCTTCTAGCGGCGGGGCAGGAGAAGTGTTTCCCGCGCGCGACCACGGGCCGCGGCTTTGATCGAAGTGATGTGATGCCCTCGCCTCGCCTCGAAAAGCTTATAGCGGACCTCGAACGACATTTCGATTTTGTAATTATCGACGCGCCGGCTATCAAGAGCATAGGCGCCCAGAGGCTAGCCTCAATAGCCGACGGCACGGTCATGGTAGTTCGCGCCGGTCATACTCCTCACAACGAGGTGACAGAGGCTCTTAAGCTCGTGCCGCGCGACGCCTGCACAGGCGTTGTGCTGAATGATTCAGACGCAAAAGAACCGTTCACCCGTAAAGACCGAAAGACGCTGCTGGCGAGGCTTTTTAGTCGCCGAGCGTGATTGATCGAGAACAGGAAGTAAAAAAAATGAAGTCAATATTAAACATAAGCTACACCCCCGGCTTTACCGGGTCCAGTTGTTTGAGAGGGGCAACTGAGGAGGAACGCAAATGAGACGTTTATCCTTAGTCATGGCCGAAACGACGCTGCTGTTAGTTGTGGGACTCACGGCAGCTTACCTGCGGCTCACGCACGACCTCTCTTACGAGCTATCGGAGCGTCAGGGATGGCTGAAGCTCATATTGACGACGCTTGTAATACAACTATCATTCTATCTTTTCGACCTTTATTCGCTGCCCGCGACCCGCGATTATCGCAGGGTCGTAATCAACCTCGTCAAAGCGTTAGGAGCGGCGACCGTTCTGCTCGCGATCCTGTTTTTCGCGCTGCCCATGCTGGAGATCGGTCGTGGGGTCTTTCTTGTCGAGCTGTGCCTCACGTTCGTAGTGATTTCGGCGTGGCGCAAGCTGGTGGCCTGGAGCACGGGCCACCCACAACTCGGCGTTCGCGAGCGGGTGCTGATACTCGGGTCCGGAAAGCAGGCGATAGAAGTCGCGCAGGCGACGCTCGAGCGTCGCAACGCGGGCTTTCACATCGTAGGTTTCGCGGACAACAAACCAGAGCTTGTCGGCAAGAGTCTTATCAACCCGTCTGTCATAGGCCTGACTTCGGAAGTGGCTTACCTGGTCGAAAGCCATCAGGTCGACAGAATCGTGGTCGCAGTCGAAGACCGGCGGGGCCAGTTCCCGACCGAAGAGTTGCTCAACTTGAGCTTGAGCGGTCGCGTCGCCGTCGAAGAGTCCGCCTGCTATTACGAGCGGCTGACCGGGAAGATCGCCACCGAACTTCTCAGACCTTCATGGCTGATATTTGCGCGCGGCAATCGCTACTCGGCAGTCGCGCATCACGCGCGCAGGATAGTAAACGCGCTGTTGGCATTCTTAGGTTTCGTCGTCTCGCTCCCGGTGATGATACTCGTAGCAATAGCAGTGAAGCTCGATAGCGCGGGCCCGATCTTTTACACGCAGGAGCGCGTCGGCAAGAACGGGCGGCGGTTCAAGATAATCAAGTTCCGCTCCATGCGCACGGACGCCGAAGAGGCGTCGGGCCCGGTATGGGCCGAAGAGTCTGACCCGCGCGTCACTCGCGTGGGCCGAATAATTCGCAAGCTCAGGCTCGACGAGTTGCCTCAATTCGTTAACGTGATCCGCGGCGACATGAACTTCGTAGGCCCGCGCCCCGAACGCCCCGTATTCGTCGAGCAACTGGGCGAGCTTGTTCCCTATTATTCGCAGCGCCATCTGGTCAAGCCCGGGCTTACGGGCTGGGCGCAAATCAAATACCCATACGGCTCGACCGTAGGGGACGCGATAGAGAAGCTCAGATACGATCTGTACTACATCAAGAATCAGACCTTCCTGCTCGACCTGGGGATAATCTTTGAGACTATCAAGATTGTCATTTTCGGTCGCGGGGGAAGATAGCACGCAGCAGGATTTTCGGGAGTAAGGATGATTATGAGAATCACAAAAAAGATATTTAGCCTCATGTTGGCCGTGTTGTTTATGTTACTGGCTTTCGCGGCGAGCGCGGACGCGCAAAAATCGAAGGGCGACAACAGCCGCCCGCGCACTGTACCGCAGAACATAAGCGCAATTACTACGGCCAGGACCGAGCACGTCGGCTCATCCGATACGAGCGTCTCTGACGAGGCGGCGATACAGACTCAGATAAACTCTGTGTATCAAAGCTTCCAGAGTTCTTATCGCTTAGGCCCAGGCGACGTGATAGCCATTTATGTCGACAAGCACCCGGAGGACACGCTCGCGAAGGTCACGGTTTCGCCCGTAGGACAGGTCTATTATCCGCTCCTGGGCAACGTCACAGTCGTGGGCAAGACCCTGCCGCAGCTTCAAACCTATTTCACCACATCGATTTCGGAATTCATAAAAGAGCCGCGCGTCACGGTCGCGCTGCTCGAAGTCAACAGCGCTAAGATAGGCGTGCTGGGCGAAGTCAGAACGCCCGGCGTGATAATCATGAACCGCCCCATGCGCGTGCTCGACGCGATCACAACCGCGGGCGGCATAACGGACCTGGGCAACGCTTCGAGCGTCTCGATTCTGCGCCAGTATGAAGACGGGCGGGTCGAGATGGTGACGAGCAATGTGAAGAAGATACTCAAAGGCAAAGCCGACCCGGAGGAGAACGCTTATCTACGGGCCGGCGATACGATCATAGTTCACGGGAACCTGTACAAAAAGATCGGAAAGATTTCGGGGTTGGTAGGGGTTACAAGCTTCATCACATTCTTGACGAGCGGAGGACGCTAGCCTGATCGAAGGGTTGCGGACCACAACCATACGAAAAGCGATGGCCTCCTCGCGCTGATAAAGGGAACTACACTCAAGATAGAGGAACACGTAATGTCTAAGCCGACCTCCCAATTCTCTGTGAAAGGCGCGAGCACATCTTCAAACGGCGACAACTCAAGCCTCGACCGGCGCCGCAGCCCCCTGGCCGACCTGGTTAGCAAACAACTGCGGTCGAAGGGATTGAGGCAGATCGATTTTTGCCGTCAGACGGGATTCGATCAAGGGTTGTTATCAAAGATTCTCTCGTCCGTCGTCAACACGCTCAACGTCGAGACGGCGCTCAAGCTTGCAGACGGTCTTAACCTGCCTCCGGCGGTAGTCTTCGAGGTGATAGGGAAAAAAGATGTCGACGAGCTGCTTCGCAAGTTTTACTGCAATCACGATTCTTCGGGCAGAGTGATTTAATCCGAGACATCTCACCGCAGAGACGCAGAGAATGTTCTCTGCGTCTCTGCGGTGAATCTTCAAGCCGAAACGACGCTTGCCGTTCTCTGGACCAATCGCTGCAACGACTCTGAAAATACTGCGCCGTCTTCGACCGTCAGCCGCAGCTTCCTAAGCTCGTATTCGATCAAACGGCGATTATCGCTCACGAGCGAGTCGCTTACCCCGAGCAGTCGCGCGATCTCTAGCTGTGAAGGCGATTGCGGGTCGTAATAACAATGGTAGAGCGTCGAAAGCAGCCGCGCAAATCGCCGCTCGTTGTTGTTTACGGCCCGCCGCAAACGATTCAAAAAATCGTCTGCCATCAGCGCGATCCGCTCGTGCTTCTCTTCCCTGAGCAGAGCGGCCTCGGGCGTCTCGCGCGTGTCGGGCGCGTCGCGCCGCAGCCCCGCGCCGTTGCTCGCAGAGCTTAACTCCTCGTCAAGCGACGCGACGTTGTAATCCTGTAGAGGGATTTTCGACAAGACCAACTGGCGAACCGTCCTCACGTCGGCGGGCGAGTTTATGGCTGCGAAGACCTCGACTATCAAAGCTTCGAGCTCCGGGTTCGACAGTATCAACTGCGAGGAGCCTGAGCGCCCGACCAATCGCGTGTCGCGCTTTCTCATCGCGACGCTCTTAATCAATTCTGCAAAATGGCCCGAATCGCCTAATGGTTTCGAAGCCGGCCACTCTTTGAGGCCAAATACCTGGTTGACCATGCGGCGGCGGCGGGCGGTGCCGTTCGTGCCGTTCTTCCTGGCTGACGTATCTTCTTCCTCGTAAGCGTCATCGATCAGCTCGACATCTGCTTCATTGTCGTCGAGGTTCACTGCGAGGCTCGCCGAGCTTTCGGCGGCTCGTTTCGACTTAGAAGAACCGGGCGGGCGCCCTCGACGGCGCGCTGCCTTTTCTTGCTGCTCGCTTGTTTCAGGCGCGGCATCTGCCCCGAGGCGACGGAAGCGCGTGCTCGTCTTTAGCAGAGAGCTTACGCGCCGCGCCATGCGGAAAGATTCGGGATAACGCTTGCGCAAACGCGCGCCGACCAGGTTGGGCACCTCGATGTGCGCGATCTCGTTTTCAATCTCTGTGCTGGTGTAGCAATTCTGTGAGTAATGATCGAAGCGCTGTTTCTGAAACAGCTCAAGAAACAGTTCTTGCGCGAGGTCGGCGTTGATCTCTACTTGCGAGGCCACGGCTGCGCCGTCGGTTGCGAAGTGCAGAGGCCGCACAGCCGGGTGGCGCGAGACCATTTGGTAAAGCCCGTTCCAAAGGCTCTCGACATCTTCTTCAGCGAGCAGACCAGCCCAGTCTATCTCGGTCATCGCTCAATCTCCCACTTTGCGCTGCCCGCGCGGGCAGCACTGCTCAAGAACATGCGCGATCTTAAGCCGCGCCTTATTCTCTATCAGCCTCGCTGCGAGCAGGCTGTGAGGCGAACCGGTAAGCTCTCAGAGCTTACAAATTGTAGAGGCAAATCGATACAACGGGGAGCAGGTACGAGCGCGCCTACTGAGAGGCCAATCTCGTCGGAGGCGCATTCACCAGCCTAAAAAGCGAGGCAACCCCGCTACCAAACGGCTCGGATGAGCAAACGAAGAAACCCTGGTTCGAGTAATTCCCGCCCTCTTATACCATTTTTGGATAGAAAAAGGAACAGTATTAAAAGGAGCGCGGCGCGGTCGAGGAGTCTTTCCCGCTGAAGCGCAAAAAGGGCCGCGCGGCGCGGCCCCTTCCGGTCAAACCCGGCCCGAATCACTTAACGAGAATCACTTGACGAATGCCGTCACGCAATAAAGCTGGCCGACAACCTCGATCGTGTATCTCGCGAATCCGGCCTCTTTTAAAAGCCTTTCGATATCTTTGGCAGAGTAAAAATAGACATCGCACCGCTTCAACCCGAGACGCGCCTTTCTGACCGGCGCGCGCCAGGTCCAGCGGCGCGGGAAGCTCATTATCGCGCGGTCGCTCACCGCCTCTCTCATCCGCTTGATGACCGGGAGCGCGTCTTGGATGTAATCAAACAGCCCTATGCCTATCGCGATGTCGAACTGCTGGTCGGCGACGTAGCTCGTTAAATCGGTTTGAATGAAAGAGGCGCGGTCGGTGACTTCCTGCTCTGCGGCGCGGCGGCGGCAAGCTTCGACCATGCGTTCGGCGATGTCAAGCCCTACGACTTTCGCCGCGCCCAGACGCGCAAACTCAAGCGAGTATCGCCCGGTCCCGCAGCCCACGTCCAGGAAGCTCTTGCCAACGACCGGCTCGGAGTTTCTGATTGTGTAGTTGAACCGCTCGTACATATCCCAGCGGAACGCCCTGTCGAGAAAGTTGCTGAACTTGCTCTTCTGGTGCGAATAGATAGAGTCGAAGTTGTTTATCTCTTCGTCCCAAAAATTCTTCTGTCTGACCAGCTCCTGATTCATAGACCTATCACCTTCCTTACCGAAGTGAACTCGAAATCGCCGAGCAAGCGGTCGAGCCGCGCCAGCGTTTTGTCGAGGTTGTAATAATGGCGGAATTTCTTTAGCAACGGGAGCTTCATGCGAGGCTGCTTGGGGTCGAGCTCCCACGGGTGAAGATAGAAAATCGCGGGCCGCCCCTGCGCGTTGCAGCGCTTTAACAATCGTTTCGTCAACGCGTATGGGAAAATGCGAAAGTAGCCGCCGCCGCTGCAAGGGATGCGTTTGCCCATGATTTCGGCGCAGCTCAAGGGAACTTCTACGAGCTTATCGTTGTGACGATAAACCGCGAGCGAGGCGTTCGGCATTCCGTAATCGGGGTGAAACCCTACGGGGAAGACCGACGAGTCGTACCTGATTCCGTTCCGAGTCAAAACCTCTACGGCCCACAGAGTTTTATTCGTGACGGTGAAAGACGGCGCGCGAAAACCGACTATCTCTTGATCGACGCAATCGCGCGTGACGTGAATGGCCCGCCGCAGATCTTCTTCGAATGATTCGGGCGTCATGTCCGTGAGCAGAGTGTGCGAATAACCGTGAGTCGCTATCTCGTGACCTCGGGCGGCGATCTCGCGAACGAGGTCGGGGGCGCGCTCGGCGACCCAGCCGAGCACAAAGAATGTCGCTTCGGTCTTGTGGCGGGCGAGCAATTCAAGAATGCTGCGTGTGTTTTCGACTACGCGCATCTCGCACGCGTCCCAATCGCGCTTGTCGATGGCCTGCTCCATGTTGTGGACGCAGAACCAATCTTCAAGGTCAATCGACATGGCGTTCTTCATTCAGAGTTGCTCCTCACATAGTTGTAAATCGCGAATGGACTCTCTTTTCCACTGGAAATAGCCCGGTTTTGAGAATTTCCATGATGATGAGAGGGTTCCGGTTTCTTCCGGTCATTAAGAGTCTGCATGGCAAGGACGCTTTTTTGGGTCTCCGCTGCGGCGGTCTTTTACACCTTTATCGGCTACCCGGTAATGGTCTGGCTGCTCGCGCGACTAATGGGCCGCAAGGTCCGCAAGGCCGATCACAACGAACATGTATCTGTCGTTATCGCCTGCCACAACGAAGCCAGGACAATCGAAGCCAGGATCAAGAACCTCGTCGAAGCGGATTATCCAACGAGCCTTCTTGAGATCATCATCGTGTCTGACGGCTCGACCGACCAGACTGAGGAGCTTGCGCGCTGTCTCAACGAAGACCGCGTCCGCGTGATCGCCTACCCCGCGCGCCGTGGCAAAGCGGCGGCGCTCAATCTCGGAGTAGCAAACGCGCGGGGCGAAATCATTCTCTTTGGCGACGCGCGCCAGACGTTTGAGCCTGACGCTATCGGAAAACTCGTGGCGAATTTTGCAGACGAGCGCGTAGGCGCCGTGTCGGGCGCGTACCTCCTGAACAAGGGGGCGAATGCTTCGGTCGGCGAGAGCGTAGGCTTTTATTGGAAGTACGAAGAGTGGATTCGAAAAAACGAAGGCCGGCTCAATTCCGTCGTCGGCGCGGCGGGAGCGATCTACGCCATACGCAGACGGCTCTGGCAGCCGGTCCCAGAAGGCACGATCCTCGACGACGTTTACACGCCTATGAGGATTGCTCTGTCTGGTCACCGCATAGTCTTTGAAGAATCGGCGCTCGCGCGCGACATCTGGACCGGAACGGCCGCCCGCGAGTTCTCGCGCAAGGTGCGCACGCTTACGGGGAATTACCAGCTCTGCCAGTTGATGCCGCGCTTGCTCTTGCCGACATACGGATTATTCTTCCAGTTCTTTTCGCACAAGCTGATGCGATTGGCCGCGCCGTTCTTTTTGATGCTCCTGTTTGTGACGAACCTGATTATTGGCGTCGAGCAGATATTTTACCTTCTGTGTCTGGCGGGCCAGGCCGCGTTTTACGCGAGCGTGATTACGGGCGGGATTCTTGCGAAGCGCAACCGCAAAGTCCGTCTTCTGAACGTGGCTTATATCTTCTCTGTGATGAACGCAGCCGCGCTCGTAGGACTCTTCTATTTCATTCGCGGCAAGCGAGACGTCTGGGCCGTCAACGATAAACAGATTTGAAATCTCAAATCGCGGCGCGCGTAAGCGCATCATCCGCCATGCAAATTAAACCTTTGCGCAGCTTGCATAGACGGCGTCGGCAAAAAGGTGCTTGACCTGTAACATATCGCGCAATGCCTGCTTAGCGCCCTCTCTCTTTTCGTCCGTGTCGGCGTAAGCTGTGATCACTTCGAGCGAGCGCCGCGCGTGATCCTCATCTTCTCCTACATGAACCAGCAGGTACTCAACGTCTTTGCGGCTGATGCCGTAGCTCGCGGTGAGCGCTTCGGCCAACGCGGCAAAGAACCTGGGCGAGAAATACTCTATGCCTATGCCTATTGCCGCCATCCCCTCGATGAAAGACGATTCGCGCGTGACCTTCAAGCAATAGTCGATGTAAGCGGTGGTCTCAGCCAGCGGAACGGTCTGGTCAAGCTCCTCATCGGTCGCGCCCAGAGCGCGCGCCAGCCGCCTTATCAACGAGTAGTGGTCGCGCCCCGCGACGCCCTGCCCGTGCTCTTCCCAGAGGTTCTCCGCCAGCAGTAATTGAGCGTCCGCGTGCGGGCAATTCGCGTGCATTGCGCTGATAAAGCGAGTGAACTCGCGCACGACCATCATCGCTTGCGCCACCCAGAGCTTCATCCCCGCGCGGCTCATTTGCCCCGATCGAATCGCGTCAAGCAACGGGTCGCGATAAGGGCGCTCGGAGATGACTGCCAACAGCTCTTTGGCAAAAGCGTGCTCGGTTGCCTCAACTCGTTTTGTCATAACTTAAGCCTCACAGAGTTCGGTCAAAAGACCGGGTCGGCCAGGCGCTGGAGCATCACGGCAGAGGCCTTTTCGACATCCGCGTGCAGCGAATTGCCGTGCGCGTCCATAGTCACGATCGCGGGAAAATCGCGCACGCGCAGGTGCCACATGGCTTCGGGTATGCCGAACTCCAACAGGTTTACGTCCAGCACCTGCTCGATACAGCGGGCGTAGTATTGCGCCGCGCCGCCTATGGCGTTCAAGTAGACCGCGCCCGATTCTTGCAGCCCTTCGAGCGTGCGCTTGCCCATGCCGCCTTTGCCCATGACGGCGCGCACTCCGTAACGCTTGATGATGTCTGCCTGGTAAGGCTCTTCGCGTATGCTCGTCGTCGGGCCTGCGGCGGTGATGCGGTAATTGCCGTTCTCTTTCATCACTACGGGGCCGCAGTGATAAAGCACCGAGCCGCTCAGATCGACGGGCGGCTCGTGCTTCATCAAGTAAGAATGAACGGCGTCGCGCCCCGTGTACATCTCCCCTGAAATCAGCACCACGTCGCCCACTTTAAGCCCTCGCACATCATCGACGTTGAGCGGCGCGACAAGTCGTTTCTCATGGCCGGTCATGGCAAAGCCTTCGCCTGCGGCCATGCGCCGAGCGGACTCGGTCTGGTCACGGTAAAGCCATCGCTTTATCTCGCCCGTGCGCGCGTCGAGTATCACGCCCAGTCGGCGAAAGGCCCAGCAGTCGTAGGCGACCGAGACGAAAAAGCTGGCGGGCAGACGATTGAGCGTGCCCACCTTGCAGCCTATCAAAGTCACGCCGCCCGAAAACCCCATAGTGCCTATGCCGAGCGTGTTCGCAGCATTCATCACATACTCTTCGAGCGCTCGGAGGCGCGGGTCCGCGTTCGTGTCGTCGAGCGTGCGAAAGAGTTGCTCTTTGGCATGTTGATAGCCCGATGTACGGTCGCCGCCAATGGCTACGCCTATGGCGCCCGCGCTGCAACCCTGCCCCTGGGCCTGCCACACGGCGTGGAGTATGCACTTTCTGACGCCCTCCAGATCGCGCCCGGCGCGGCCAAGGTGTGGAAGCTCTGTCGGCAACGAGTATTGAATGTTCTTGTTCTCGCACCCGCCGCCTTTGAGCAGCAGGCGGACTTCGATCTCTTCGTCGTGCTCCCACTGGTCGAAATGCATGACGGGCGTGCCGGGCCCGAGGTTGTCACCGGAATTCTCTCCCGTTATCGAATCGACGGAATTAGGCCGCAGCTTGCCGCGCCGCGTAGCCTCGGCGATGGCTTCACGAATTTCGCGCTTCATCGCGATCTGGTTTGCGCCTACGGGTGTTTTTATCTCGAACGTAGGCATCCCCGTGTCCTGGCAAATCGGGCCTTCGTTGTCGGTCGCCATATCGATATTGGTCGCGATCACGGCGAGCGCAGACCCCGCGCGCGAGCCCTGATCTTCGGCGCCCAGGGCTTCGGCCATCGCGCGGCGCACGTCGGGCGGAAGGTTGGTCGAAGTCTGAGTGATAAGCTCGACCATGCTCTCTTTGAATGCTTGCATGACTTAGTATCTCCGATGAAATTTATGATTATCCCGTGTGATTTCAGATTATCCTTGCTTCTGTTGCCGCGCACAAATGAAAAAGGGAGGCCGAAGCCTCCCCTCAATCAGACCCGAAGGCGGTTTACCTTGCGGGCACGATGAACAGAGTCGCGAACGTAAAGAGCACGAGCGTTTCGATAAGCGCCAGGCCCAGGATCAGCATAAGGAAGATGCGCGGGCCTGCGCCGGGATTGCGCGCCGTGCCTTCGCAAGCCGCTGCGATTGCCTTGCCGTCGCCGAGCGCGGCGCCAAAAGCAGCTATCGCGACCGCGAATCCGGGGATCGCCGGAAAGAACCACGTGCTCCCGCCGCCGGCGTTCGGCTCTCCCGCCGCTCCGGGCGCTCCCTGCGCCATCGCCGTCCCGACGACTAACAGCAGCATCAATGCCGACATTACAAACAATCTGACTTTAATCATCTCTCTCCTCCACGTCGATGCAATGAGCATCGACCGGCTTGCGCAACAGATGTTGAGTGTCAGTTGTCAAACGCCAGTAAGATTATTAACAGATATGAAGCTGGCATCTGACATACGTCACCCGGCGTCTGTCGCGCGGGTTATTGATCGGAGGAGGCGCGCGGAGTCAAGCTCGAACATTATTTCCACGAATCCGGTATGCGCTTGCTTTCCCCCTAACTTTTGCAAGGCTCCAGCGACGCGTGCGGTCAACTTCTATCAATAAAGCTTTACTCTTGAGCCCCCCAGACTAATTTCAAATCTCAAATTTGAGTTTTGAAATTAGTGCGTTTCGGCTACTGCTTCGTGTGCGTGGCCGTGGTCTTCTTCGTGATCGTGCTCTTCGTGCGGCACGGTCTCGGACAGATAGACCATCGAAAGAGTTATGAATATAAAAGTCTGTACGAAAGAGACGAACACGCCCAGCACGATTGTGAATATGGGAACCAGCACCGGCACCAGGTCCAAAAAGACTCCGGCGATCTGGTGGTCAGCAAACATGTTGATGAACAGCCTGAGCGACAGCGTAACCGGGCGCACACTGTTAGAAATAATCTCGACGACGAAAATCAATATCCCGAGCGTGTAGAGCATCACCCCCGTAAGCCCGGCCGTGAAGTGCTTCAGATAACCTAAGCCCTGCTGTCGAAATCCCATCGAGATGTAATAGATAAACGACGTGACTCCGAGCGCGCCCGCGACGTTTATGTTCTCGGTGGGCGCCCCAAGCTCGGGTATAAGCCCCATGAGATTGCCGATCAAAATGAAGATGGCGAATGAGCCGACGACCGGCAGATAACGCCGCCCGTAAGGGCCTACGACTTGATCGAGCAGCGCGCGTATCTGCTCTACGACTACTTCGAGCAACTGCTGTCCCTTCGACGGCTTGTCGACCGACAGCTTCCCGCGCATCAGCAGCACGCCGACCGTGACGATTATCATCAAGAGAATCACCCACACGACGTGCGCGGGGATTATCAATTGGCCGGGCGCGGGCTCGTGCCATTGCCCGCCAAACAGCCCGTAAATGGACGGCATTATCGCCCGCTGAATCTCTAGCACCGTCGGGCCGAGATACTGGTTGACCTTTTCGACGATGAATGGAGTGTGATGCGCTTCGGCGGCTAACATTCGTTACTCTTCTCCGTTGCGAACTATAGTTTTGTATGTAACGTATCCTGCTTCTATCATGACGGCCACAGCGGGCGAGAGCAAGCCTGCGAGAATCGCTATAGGGTTGAAATAGCCCGTGAGACTTGCGACATAGACGGCCATGCCGATGATGATCCAGCGGAGGACGAATTTCATCACCGTCCCCGGCGCGGCTTTCGCCGTTCCCGTGGCGATTGCTTCCTTCAAAGAAGCGTGCAGCCATTTGTAGTTGAACAGCGCCAGCGCCCCGCCCAGCAAGAGCCCGAGCATGAAGCTCAGGTCGGCCACGAGCGCCGCCGCGACTATGGCGCACGCTATGACGGCGAAGATGTTGCGCCAGACGCGGCGCTCGACCGCTGCCGGGTCCGTGAGCGGGTCCGCGCCGTCCTCGTTTAGAGGGGCGCTCGCACGGTCCTCGCTCTCCTGGTCGCCGTCTTCGCCCATTTCAAAGCCGCTGATTTTATCAGCGCGTTCGCGCGGTTGTCCAGCGAGGCATTTGCCACAGAGGCACAGAGATCACCGAGAAATAAATATTAACTCTGTGTCCTCTGTGTCTCTGTGGCAAATCTTTTATTGCTGCTGATCGGGCTTTGTCTCTTTAGGTTTGGATAACTCGTACTCGCTGTCGATCTGGTATTTCTTATAATCGCTGTAGCGGCGCTCCGTGCTTCGGTTGAATTTCGCAAACAACATTATCCTGGCTGAAATGTCCGCGACGAAGGATGAAGGAAGCCATACTTCGTCGCCCATTTTTTCTTGCTCGAACGCAAACGCGGATGACGGAGATATGGACGCCACGAGCCCGCCGCCCATCTTGAAAGAGTTCGTAAGGCGCGCTTCGAGGCGGACGATCTGCCGGGCGTTTTCGTCGACCCAGGCCGTGCCGGCAAGCTTGCTCGCGATTGTTTCGGCACGGGTTTTGGGCTTAAAACCTTTGCGCGGCTCGAAGTCAAAAGCGATGACCTCGTGGCCGCGAAAGACTTCGCGCCTCACGCTGGTCACTTCGCTGATGCGGAGGAAATCGAGGATCGTTATCCGATCGCCATCCTCTTCTTTCCCGCCGCGCTCGCGCGCCTGCTCTTCCTTCTTCAATCGCTTCTCGCGCCGCTTGATCGCGTCTTCAACCTCTTTCTGGACGCGGCGGTCCTCCTTCTCAAGCTCCGCAGCGGTTAGCTCTTTGCCGTTGACGCTGATTAACCGCTCGACAAACTCGCCTGCGACCGGCGTCACGTCGTAGACTCGCGTCTCCGTCTCTTTAACGCGCCCGTCTTTTTCAAGCTTGCGCTCGGTTTCCGAGGCGCGGAAAGAGTACCGCTCGCGCATCTCTTCTACCTTTTCCTGATTGGAGATAACGGCTTTGAATAATGATTCGAGGTCGGGCAGCGGGCGCGCGCCTTCCACCTGCGGGTAGCGGAACGCTGTCTCGTCTACGGAGGCGTTATGCTCCACGCGATCCAGAGTTACGGTCAACTCTCCCGCGCTGCTCTTGAACTTGATAGAGAACGGCTCCATCACGCCATCTATTGCGCGGTAATCGCCATAAAAAATCTCTTCCGCGCCTTCGGCCCTGTCGCGCTCCTGTTTGATGGGCAGATTAGTCCTGGCGTCGAAGAAGATCTTTATGCGGGCGTCGTCTTTTGAGAATTCTACGGCGTTAGCCTCGCGCCCTTCGATCATAGCCTTTGCAGGAGGCGCGGCGATTATGCGGTTGCGCGAGAGGTCATGCAGGCGACTGTTTGCGACGAGCGCTTCGAGGCGCAGCCGTTTAGCTTCCGCGCCGAGCAAAGTCCTGAGGCCCCGCTCGTCCATCCTCCACGCGGACTTGCCGTTGTAACACTCGCTCATCTTAAAGCCGGTCAGCTCTATGTCGAGGCGCAGGCGATCAGGCCCCGCGATTTTGTACGTGAATCGGCCCGCAGCGCCGTCTGCGGCCTTTATCACGCCCGACATCGAAGTGCTTTTGACGCGCTTAATCGCTTTTCCGCCCGAAGCTTTCTTGTAGCGGTCTACAATCTTTTTAGCGCTGTCGGCGGCAAATGAAGTTGGCGCTACTGCGGCTACGATCAATAATAAGAATGGCGTGATAAATCTTTTCATAAAACCTCTGGCTGTTGATGACGTTTGCAAGCATGAACGGCACGGACGGCGTGTTTTGCAGGTCGCGCGCCGCGCTTAATTATGAATCCCGCAATTAAGTACGCGCAAGAGGTTTGAAAATATGCACTTTCTCGATAATCTAACTGTGAAACGGGAACAGTTATGCGAAGTGGATTAATACTGATCCGAATATGCGTAATCGCTTTTCTCATCCTTGCGTCGGCGCGCGCGTTACCGGCTCAAAGCGAAGGCCGCGCGAGCCTCGGCAAAGATGTTGGCGAAGGATTGGAGCTAATCTTTCAAGGCAGCTATGCGGAAGCCGCGCGCCGTTTTGATGAGCTTTCGCGAAACCACGCGGCCTCGCCCGCAGGCGATTTTTACCACGCCGTAGCGCTGACCTGGAAATCCTACGTCGATGCGCCAAAGCTTGACCAGGGGGTGCGCGATCACGACAACGCGATTGAAGCTTTTCTCGCATCGGCCATCAAGAAAGCAGAATTGATTCGCGCCCGGGCGGCGAAATCTAAGGCCGAAGAGATTGAAGCGCTCTATTATCTCGGCTCGGCCTATGCTTTGAGATCGCGATTGAGCCTGTATCAGAATCACGCCATACCGGCGGCTCGCGCTGCGCGCGCGGCGCAGAATCACTTTGCCGAGCTTATGAAGCTAGACCCGGATTACGCGGACGCTTATTTCGCGTCGGGGAATATTTATTACCAGGTCGGGCTGCTGACCGACACTTCGCTGGGCAAGCTCGCAACGGCCGTGCTCGGGGCAAAAGCGTTGCCCGCAGGCGACCGCGAAAAGGGTTTGCAGTATTTGAAGATTGCCGCCGAGCGCGCGCCGCTCGTGCGTGTAGACGCGCAGCTTGCGCTCGTCGAGGTATACACGTTCAAAGAGAACCGTGTTGATCTGGCAGAGCCTGTCGCCCGCAAGCTTTACGAAAAATATCCCGACAATCAAACATTCGCGCGCTACATGATGAGGATTTACCAGGGGCTTAAGAACCGCGCGAAGCTGAACGAGACTTGCCGCCGCGTGCTCGCGCGCGCGAAAGAGAACCACCCGAATTTCGGCACGTTCATGAAAGCCGAAGCCGAGCGATTTATGGCCGCAGCCAGAAGGCTATAGAAATGGAAGAAGACAAAACCGTAGAAGTGACGCGGACCTATTTAGAGATGAGCGCGCCCGAAGAGCTTGAGCCCGCTCACCTCGCGGACACTCGTCTGCGGATCGAGCGGGTAGACGAGTGCCCCGCGTCATTTTACCGCTACCTCTACCGAGAGGTCGGGCGCTTTTACCACTGGATAGACCGCCTCGCCTGGACCGACGAAGAGATTCGCGCGCACCTGGCGAACAGATCAATCACGCTCTGTGTGATGTATTACGACGGAGCGCCGTCCGGGTATTTCGAGCTTTTGAGGTACGAAGACGGCTCGACCGAGATCGCTTACTTTGGACTGTTGCCGGAGTTCCTGGGCCGGGGATTGGGCAAGCACCTGCTGAGCGTAGCGGTCGAGCGCGCGTGGTCTGAGGGAGCCAGCCGCGTCTGGCTGCACACCTGCACGCTTGATGATCCGGCGGCAATGCCTAATTACCTCAAGCGCGGATTCAAGCCGTTCAAACAAGAGAAGTATTCTACGACCGTCTCGGCTGATGAGGAGCTACGTTAATCCTAGCTGTTGATAGATCGGTTGCGCCTGCGGGACTCTTCAATCAATTCTGATCAAGCAGAGGCAAGACGTCGCGGCCATACTGCTCGACGGTCTCTTCTTCGTCCCCGCTCATCAGGTAGATGTTGAATTGCGTTACGCCTACGTCGGCAAGCTCGCGCAGCCGCCGCGCATGCTCTGAGGCGGGCCCGACTATCGCAAAGCGGTCGACTATGTCATCGGTCACAAACTCCGCGTTCGAGCTGCCTACCTCCGCGTGGTGCAGATAATTATATCCCTTGCGGTCCCGTATAAAACTGGTCAGCTCTTCGGGCAGCTCTTCGGGCTTGTAACGCGACACCAGGTCTACGACGTGATTCGAGACTAACGCAGGGAACCACCGCACCTGATCGCGCGCCTTAGCCAAATCATCAGAGACCCAGACGGGAGCCGCGCTCATCACGCGAATCTTTGAGAAGTCGCGGCCAGCCTCTTCGGCCCCTTCGCGCACGAACCCCAGGCACCACTTGATCAGATGCGGGTCGGCGAATTGCAAGATCACGCCGTCGCCTATGCGGCCCGCGCAGCGCAACGCCTTAGGCCCGTAGCCCGCGACCCAGACCGGGGGGACGCCTTCCGTAGCCCAGGGCATCTGTATCTCGCGCCCTTCGTATTCGATCTTCTTGCCCGCGTTCAGGTCGCGAATGACGTTAACCGTCTCTTCCAACCGCTCAAGCGTCGTAGGCTTTTTGCCCATGACGCGGCGCGAGCTGTCGCCGCGACCTATGCCGAGGTCCATTCGCCCGCCGGAGATTCGATTCAACGTGGCGAGCAAACTCGCCGTCACCGTCGCGTCGCGAACAGCGGGGTTAGTGACGCAAGTGCCCATGCGCATCCGCTCGGTGTTTACGGCTATGAGCGTCATCAGCGGATAAGGCTCCTGCCACAAGACGTGCGAATCGAATATCCAGCTATAAGCGAACCCCGCGCCTTCAGCCTGGCGCGCGAGCGCGACGATGCGCTCGTAGGGCATGTCGGGCTTAAAAGTGATTGCAAATTCGAGCATAAGCGTCCCTCAAAAAAGTGCTGAGTGCTGAGTGCTGAGTAATGAGTAATGAATATAAGAACACTGCCTCTTATTCTTCACTCAGCACTCAGCACTCAGGACTAATCTTTTACAAGCGGTTCGTAAGTCTCAGGTCGTCGGTCGCGAAAGAACTGCCAGATGTTTCGCACCTCGCGTATCTGATCCAGGTCGAGTTCGGCGACTACAAGCTCGTCCGAGTCGCGCGACGCCTGGGAGATGATCTTCCCGCGCGGGTTGCAGAAATAACTCTTCCCATAAAACTCGCCTATGTCCCAGGGCTGTTCGTGGCCGACGCGATTTATCGCGCCGACAAAATATCCGTTCGCCACGGCGTGAGCGGGCTGCTCAAGCTCCCACAGGTATTCGCTCAGGCCCGCCACCGTGGCCGACGGGTTGAAGACAATCTCCGCCCCCGCAAGCCCCAGCGCGCGCGCGCCTTCCGGGAAGTGGCGGTCGTAGCAGATGTAGACGCCTATGCGCGCGTACGCCGTGTCGAAGGCCGGGTAGCCGAGGTTGCCCGGCTTGAAGTAGAACTTCTCCCAGAAGCCCGGCGC
>DASUNP010000006.1:0-53988 GCA_036277095.1 Blastocatellia bacterium | reverse complement strand
TCTTCGCTTATTCGATCGAGACGAACAAGAGCACGCAAGTGACGGACGGGCTGAGCGATGCGAGATTTGCTTCTTTCGATAAGAACGGCAAGTATCTCTACTTCACCGCGAGCACCGACATTGGGCCGACCACGGGCTGGCTCGACATGTCGAGCTTCCCTCATCAAATAACCCGCAGCGTCTACGTCGTCGTATTGCGCAAAGATTTGCCGTCGCCGTTGGCGCCTGAAAGCGACGAAGAGAAGATACAGGAAGGCGAGCAGCCGGCCCCGCCCCGCCCGCCCGAGAAGAAAGAGATTCCGAAGGTAAACATAGATTTTGACAACATCGGCCAGCGCATCCTCGCGCTCCCGATCCCCGCGCGCAACTACGTGGGGATGAGGTCGGGCAAGGCCGGCATGCTTTTCATACTCGAAAGCCCCGCAGGCGCGACCGGGCCCGCTGTGATCGTTCACAAGTTCGAGCTTGATAAGCGCAAATTCGATAAGGCGCTTGAAAATGTCGTCGCATTCGAAGTCTCCGCCAACGGCGAGAAGATGATCTTCGGCCAGGGCTTCGGCCCGGCGCAGCGCTTCACCATTGCCTCGACCACACAGCCGCTCAAGCCGGGCGAGGGAGTCATAAACCTCGGCGAGATGGAAGTCTACGTAGACCCGAAGGCTGAGTGGCAGCAGATGTACCGCGAAGTCTGGCGGATCCAGCGCGACTTCTTCTACGATCCGGGCCTGCACGGGCTTAACCGCGAAGCGACTCAGAAGCGGTACGAAGCTTATCTCGAAAACATCGCTCACCGCGCGGACCTCAACTACTTGTTCCAGGAGATGCTCGGCAACATGAGCGTCGGCCATCACAACTCGGGCGGAGGCGACGCGCCGCAGGTGCAGCCCGTGACTACAGGGTTGCTGGGCGCGGATTATCGCGTCGAGAACGGGCGCTATCGTTTCGCCCGAATATTCAACGGCGAGAATTGGAATCCTAATCTGCGCGCGCCGCTCACGCAGCCGGGCGTAAACGTACAGACAGGCGAATACCTGCTGGCCGTCAATGGCCGCGAAGTCCGCTCCTCGGATAACCTCTACGGCTTCTTCCAAAGCACGGCCAACAAGAGCGTAGTGATTCGCGTGGGCCCGAATCCGGATTCTGCAGGTTCGCGCGAAGTGACCGTAGTTCCCGTGGCGAACGAAGGCGGGTTAAGAAATCTCGCATGGATCGAAGACAACCGCCGCAAAGTCGATCAGATGAGCGGAGGCCGACTGGCTTACGTTTATCTTCCCAACACGGCGGGCGCGGGTTACACGAATTTCAACCGCTACTACTTCGCCCAGATAGACAAAGAAGGCGCGGTCATCGACGAGCGGTTTAACGGCGGCGGCACGGCGGCTGATTACATCATCGATTACATGCGGCGGCCGCTTCTGAACTACTGGACGACGCGCGAGGGCGAAGACTTCCCCACCCCCGTAGGCTCGATCTTCGGCCCGAAGGCCATGATCATCAACGAGTACGCGGGGTCGGGCGGCGACGCCATGCCCTGGTACTTCCGCAAAGCGGGCATAGGCCCCCTGATCGGCATGCGCACGTGGGGCGGACTCGTGGGCATATACACCTACCCGCAGTTGATCGATGGCGGAGGGGTGACCGCTCCGCGCGTAGCCTTCTACAACCTGGAAGGCGATTGGGATGTAGAGAACAAAGGCGTAGCGCCTGACATCGAAGTCGACCTCGATCCCAAGCTCTGGCGCGAAGGGCACGACCCGCAGCTTGAAAAGGCTATCGCGGTAGTGATGGACGAGCTCAAGAAGAACCCGCTGCCGAAATACAAGCGGCCGGCCTACCCGAATTATCACACGGGCAACGGCCGCGACGCCGGCGGCAAATCGGGCAGCGCTAGTAACAAGTAACGAGTGGGGTTCGATAAATCTCACCGCAGAGACGCTGAGAACGCAAAGACGGCGCAGAGAGTATTCCGCTCTGTGTGAACTCTGCGTACTCTGCGTCTCTGCGGTGAATATTCTTTAAGATGAGAAACGCGTTTGCGCGGCCTCCGCTCGCTGCGCTTGTCAGACCGCATCTCACCGCGTGAAATAACTTTGCCACAATCCCTTCTTTTCTCGTTTTGACTTCTCAGCCGCAATCTTTTCTACGCAAGCTCATGGACAGGATCTATGAGTCGCCTGTGGTTGAAGAATAATATCGATCTGTTCTTTCTTATCGGCTCGCACTTCCAGGCCTTCTTGTTTGTATTTACAGAAATCTCGCTTCTCTACAATGATTCTGTAAACACCTTCCGGCAGTTCTATTTCGAACTCACCCCCATCATCAGTAACCGTCTTCCTTGTGGTTTCGTCGTTTTGTACGGTAACAGAAGCGTCGGGTATCACGGCCCCTGTCTCATCCCCAACTACGCCGATAACCTTTGCAGTCTTTTGTGCTTTGGCAGGAGGATTGGAGATGACCTCAGCCGATAATGCCAGGCTGGTAATTATTAGTACGATCGTGAGTCTTGTGAGATTCATATTACCTCCTCGTGACAGTAGATGAGTTGTCGCCACTATCATGAACGAATTGGCATCACATTATTGCCTGGCTTGAGGGTAGGTCCTAACATTGTGTTATGGGCCTGCAAAGGTGATACAATAGGCCGCCGTTTTACAATTAATAAAGAGGTGACATTACTATGACTGAGATGTTCAGGCGTTGCCTGACTCGCTGTTTTGCCCTGGTCATTAGCGCGGCTATTTGCTTCTCCACTTCTCTCTCGCCCTCGGCGTCGGCTCAAGAACCAGCTCGCGCCTTTGCTATCAAAAACGCGCGCGTCTTTGACGGCGCCGCCGTCCTACAAAACGCGACCGTCATTGTTGAGAACGGGTTGATAAAGGCTGTCGGCAAGAACCTCAACGTGCCTGCCGGAACGGAAGTCGTCGACGCGACGGGCCACACTTTGCTGCCCGGCTTGATCGATTCGCACACACACGCTTTCGGCCCCGTGTTGAAGCAGGCATTGATGTTCGGCGTGACTACTGAGCTTGATATGTTTACGAGCTATCAAGCGGCAGCCGCCTGGAAGAAGCAACAGGCAGAAGGCAAGGCCAATGACCGCGCCGACATATTTTCAGCCGGGACTCTAGTCACCGCGCCCGGCGGCCACGGCACCGAATACGGCCTGAGGATTCCTACGATCACAAGCCCCGAAGAAGCAGACAGCTTTGTCGAGGCGCGCGTCAAAGAGGGCTCGGATTACATCAAGATCGTTTATGACGACGGTCGAAGCTATGGGCGTGCGCGCAAAAGCCCCACCGTCAGCAAGGCCACGATGGCCGCCGTCGTCGTCGCCGCGCACAAGCGCGGCAAGCTGGCCGTCGTTCACATACACTCGCTCGAAGAAGCGCGCGACGCTATCGAAGTCGGCGCCGATGGGCTGGTCCATCTCTTCGTAGACAAAGTCGACCCGGAGTTCGGGCGCTTCGCAGCATCACACAAAGCCTTCGTAATACCCACGCTCGCCGTTGAATCGAGCCTCACGGGCGTTGCGGGAGGCGCGTCGCTCGTCGAAGACCCGAATCTCGGCCCGTACCTGACCATCGCCGACGCGGGCAGCCTTAAGAGAACTTTTAGTTTCCCGCCCGAAGCGAAGATGAGCTACGGGGTTGCCGAGGAGACTGTTCGCCAGCTCAAGGCCGCGCGCGTCCCTATACTGGCCGGGACCGACGCGCCAAACCCGGGCACTGCCCACGGGGTGAGCATGCACACAGAGATGGAGTTGCTCGTGAAAGCCGGCCTCAAACCTGCCGAAGCGCTGGCCGCCGCGACCTCTGTCCCTGCGAAACAATTTCGTTTGAACGATCGCGGACGCATAGCCGAAGGGCTGCGCGCAGATTTGCTGCTCGTCAAAGGCGATCCCACCCTCGACATCAAAGCCACGCGCAACATCGTGCGGGTGTGGAAAGGCGGCGTCGCCGTGGACCGCAAGTCTTATCTCGCGCCGCTCGAAAAAGAGCGGGCCGAGGCCACGCGCATGCGCTCGCTGCCCGCGCCCGCTGGTTCGGAGTCGGGGATCGTGAGCGAGTTTGAAGAAGAGAAGCCCGCCGCAAAATTCGGCTCGGGCTGGATGGTTTCGACCGACAGCTTCGCGGGCGGTAAATCGGTCGCAGAGATCAAAATCGTCGAAGGCGGCGCGAGCGGGAGTCGCGGCTCGTTGCTCATAACCGGCGAGACAGTCCAGGCTTTTCAATTCCCCTGGGCCGGCGCGGCCTTCTCGCCCGGCGAGCAGCCGATGTCGCCGGCCAACCTGTCATCCAAAAAGGAGATCAGTTTCTGGGCTAAAGGCGACGGCAAGACATACCGCATTATGATAATGACCAAGGCCGGCGGATTCATGCCCGCAACGAGAAACTTTGTCGCAGGCCCGGAGTGGAAGCAGTACAGGATGAAGTTTGCGGATTTCGGCGGTATGGAAGGTTACGACATAACCAACATCATGTTCGCGGGCGGCCCTGCGCCCGGGAAATTCTCTTTTCAGATCGATGACGTGCGGTTCCACTGATGACCAGCTACACACCTGACCCGAGTATTACCCGCGCGGCGCGCGAGCGTAACGCGGCTTTGATCGAGCGGCTTTCGGCTCAGATGATAGACCTTGAGCCGCGCTACCTCGTTCAGATGGCGCACCTCACGGTCCCCGCCACCATCTGGAAATATGTCGAAGGCGCGGCCACAAAGTCGAAAGCAAATCTCGTAATGTTAGACCTCGAAGACTCGATCCCGCGCGCAAGCGACGAGCTTTTGCAACAGGGCCGCGCCAACGTCATACGCGCTTTCAACGAGCTTGATTGGGGAGCGCGGCTCCGCTTCTTTCGCCCGCGAGGTTTGGAGCTCGACCCTGCGCACGAAGACATCGCCGTCATCTGCGAGCAGGCGGGCGCTCGTCTAGACGGGTTGATCTATCCCAAGATCGAAAGCGCGGACGAGGTGCGCTCGATAGACGCGACGCTAGCGCAGGTAGAGCGGAAGCTTGGCCTTCCCGCCGGTTGCATCCGAATAGAGGTGCTGATCGAATCCTGTTCGGCTGAACGCGAGGTGTTCGACATTGCCCGCGCGTCGCGCCGTCTGGTAGGCCTCGTCTTCGGCTCTTACGATTACTGGGCGAGCTTAGGCCACGGCGCCGCCGGCTACAGGGCGGACCACCCGCTTATCAATCAAGCGCGCGGCGCGATAGTTAAAGCGGCTGCGTCGGTCGGCGTGCCCGCCATCGCGGAGATGACTACGAACTACCCCACGCGAGACAAGACGGACGAGGAGCGGCAGGCCGCGATCGAAGAGTTCAGGCGGGACGCGCTTCTCGCGCGCGACTTCGGGTTCGCGGGCAAGTGGACGGGCATACCCGAGCAGTCGGCGCTGGCTGTGGAGATATTTCAGGTCGCTGACGAAGAGATTGCGCGCGCGATAGAGGAAGCGAAGCAGTTCTTGAATGCCGAACGTGAAGGGCGCGGCGCGACCATGATCGCGGGCAAGATGGCCGACCGCGCTACGGATCGCTTGAACCGCAACACGCTGAAGATCGCTTACGCGCTCGGACGTCTGGATGAAGAGACGGCTACAGAGCTTGGATTGAAAACCGACACAGAGGGGGAGAGATGAGCGGAGGGACGAAACAGGAGAACCTGATAGAGCAAAAATACGGGCGATTACTGGACGACTTTCGCGTGGGCGAAGTCTATCACCACCCCTGGGAGGTGACTATCGACGACGGTATGCTCGCGATGTTCGCGGGATCGTTCCTCGACCCGAACCCGCTCTATTCCAGCCGCCGCTTTGCGCGCGACCTGGGGTTCCGCGACAAGCTGATCCCGCCCGTAGTGCTGATGAATTTGGCGCTCAGCTTTTCCGTCCACGACGTTTCAGAGCAGACCATAGCCCACCTGGCTTACATGGATATGAAGTTCCCCTGCGCCGCATACGCGGGCGACACCCTGACTGCTTATTCAAAAGTCGTAGGCGTAAGGGCGTCGGAATCGAAGCCCGACCGGGGAGTCGTCCACGTGCGGACCGTGGGAATTAATCAAGACGGCGCAACGGTCGTCAGGTTCGAGCGGAAAGCATTGATGCCTGTGGGCCGATTGGCGGGGCGCGCTCATCCCGCTTCGCATGATTTCCATAACCGGCAGGAGCCGACCTGGGATAAAAGCACGCTCTCTACGGGCCCGCTCGTAAGCGAAGCGGACGCGCTCCCGCAAGAGCTTTCGCAAGAGATCAAATCGCCCCGTTGGATCGGGCGGCCTCGCGGGTTGTTCGAAGATTTTCAGCCAGGCGACACGCTGTTGCACAGCACGGGCCACACGGTAGGCGAAAGCGAGCACATGCAGTTGGCCGTCCTCTCGCGCAACAGCCACCCGCTCCATTTCGATGAAGTCTATTCGCGCAAAAATAGTTTTGCTCAAACGCGAGTGGTAGAAGGCGGGCTTGTCTTTGCGTGGGCGTGCTCGCTTGCGAGCCGCGACACGACCGCCAACGCGCTTTGGGAGTTGAGCTATGATCGCGGAAGCCACCCCGCGCCTGTCTTTGCGGGCGATACGATTTACGCGGCCTCGCGTGTAATCGAAAAGCGCGATCACAACGAGCGCGCGGGCGTCGTGAAGTTTCACCTCGTGGGAGTTAAGAACCAGACGCTCGCCGAGTTGATAAGCGCTGGCGCGGATCTGTTCGGCGGCAAAGTCGAGCAGAAAGTATTCGAGATCGAGCGCGCCGTCCTGTTGCCTAAGAGAACGCCCGCCAGTTAGTTTAAGGGCGACGCACCAAGCGGCCGTCGCCCTTGCCCAAAAAGCTCATCACTTGATTTGCCCGCGAATCTCTCCCGGAGGGTGTTTGTTCGTGTGAACGTTCACGTATGTAGCGCCATCGCGCAGCGCACGCAGCAACTCTGCGAATTCCCCTGCGGCAATCCCCTGCCCTGTCGGGCCTATGACATCGGCTGCGGTGACCGTCCCTGAGAACGTTCCCGAAGTCGGCGTGCACGCCGGTCTGCCGCCTCCTCCGCAGAGAAAGACGCTGATGCCTCCGATGACACCCTTCTGGCCCAGATGGATGTGAGCAAACAGCGTGGTCTCGCCCTCAAGCTCCTCATAGGTCAGTTCAAAATCGAAAGAGCTGTCGTCATTGGCAATTCTGATTCGCAATTCTCCAGAGCCTGTGGTGGAGTTTGCCGGAACCTCTTCGACCCCTACCAGGTCGGCCTTTAACGAATTCTTTTTGCTGTCTCCGGCGGCGCCGCCTGGTGCGCCGATTCCTAGCATCGCGAGCACAGCTATTGCTGCCACGAAGGCAGTAAATCTAACGCGCTTCATTCTTGTGTCTCCTTTCGTTTCCGCCTCAGACCCTTATTCGCTCAGGCGGTTCTTCGATACTGGTTATTAGAAGTGAGGTTCGTCATCGCGGTCTGTAGCATATCGCCGCCATTTTTCTATAATTCCTCTTACACTCGTCAACAATGTAACTTATTAGACATGGTAGGCGGACTTGACCGGGCTCCTTTTACGAGCAAGCGTCCTAATAATTAGGAGCGGACAGCCCCACAAAAGGTACTTGCGATTGGAAAAGAGTTGGCAAACGTGAGGCGCGAGCCGGAAGCCGCCCGCCGCAATTTTACTTCATGTGGCGCAAGCGGGTTGCACTGAGGTATTCGCGTTTCTCCCTTTTTACAAGGACTTACAGCCCGGCACGCCCGTTGCCCAGACGGATTGCGGCAATCAACTCTCAAATGACCGGAGGTGCCTCGTGTTAACCCCTGCTAATCCCCGCCTGCTCTTGTTGATTGCGTGGCTGGCGGCCGCCGCCGGGTTGATCGCTATCCCGCGGCCCGCCAGCGCACAAGATGATCCGTCTGCCTTAGCCTCGCGCGCGAAGAGTGTGCTCGCGCGGCGCTGCTTCGAGTGCCACGGCGCAAACGGCGTCGCCCGAAAGAATATCTTTGTGCTTGACCGCGCGCGTCTCGTCGCAACAAGAACTATCATCCCCGGTGACGCAAACTCGCTCCTGCTCCGTATGGTCGAAACCGAAGCGATGCCGCCCACGGGGCCTCGGCTGGCCGAAGAAGAGAAAGCCGATCTGCGAAAGTGGGTGCTTGCGGGCGCACACGGTTGGGATGAGGGCGACGCCAAATCCAATCAGCGAAACTTCATCACAGAAAGCGCTATCATCGCTCAGATTCATGACGACCTCCTGAAGACAGACGAGCGGTCGCGCCCTTACCTGCGCTACTTCAGCCTCGCTCATCTGCTCAATGCTGGGGCGTCCGATCAGGAGATGGGCGTATATCGAGCGGCGCTCGCAAAACTCATTAACAGCCTTTCGTGGCACAGGGAGATCACACGGCCCGCGCCGGTTGATGAGGCAAAGACGATTCTGCGAATAGACCTGCGCGATTACGCGTGGACTGAGCGCACGTGGGACACAATTCTCGCCGCGTACCCGTATGGCGTCCGCACGCGAGACGCCGCAAGCATCACTCGTCTTTCGGGCTCGGAGCCGGTTTATGTTCGCGCGGACTGGTTCGTGGCTGTCGCCTCTGCGCCGCCTCTCTATCACGACCTGCTGGGTCTGCCCTCCACCGTAGCCGAGCTTGAAAGAATGCTCGGCGTAGACACGCAGCGCAACCTCGCGGAAGAGAAAAACGTGGCGCGCGCCGGGGTGCGTGCGAGCGGAGTGTCTCACAACAACCGTGTGCTCGAACGTCACGTCTCGCCTCAAGGCGCGTATTGGAAGAGCTTCGACTTTCGCAGCAACCTTGAAAATCAGAACATCTTCAAAGACCCGATCCGGCTGAACCCCGCCGGCGGCGAGATAATCTTTAACCTGCCGAACGGGTTTCAAGCATACTTCTTGATAGACACGTTCGGCCGGCGGATAAACGAAGCCCCCATAGAGATCGTAGCAAATCGCACAAACCCGGATGACCCCGTCATAGAGAACGGGCGCTCGTGCATGAACTGTCATTTCAACGGCATGCAATCGTTTACCGACGACGTGCGCACGGTCGTCAAAGGCATGACCGTAGGCTTTTTCGAACGCGACCGCGCGCTCGCGCTCTACCCCCCGCAAGAGACGCTCGACCGCCTTGTTGAAAAAGACCGCGAGCGTTTCCTGACGGCGGAACGGCAAGCGGGAGGGGCGACGGTAGAGAGCGCGGGCGCGGAGCCTGTGGGCGCTCTCTCTCGCCGTTTCTTTGCGGATTTATCCGTAGCCCAGGCGGCTGCCGAAACCGGGCTTGACGTGAAAGAGTTTCAAGCGCGTGTGAGCAGGAGCGCGAGACTGGTATCGCTCGGTTTCGGACAACTGCTCGTGCCGCAGGGCGGGCTCAAGCGCGATGGCTGGGAAAAGACCTTCGCCGAGGTGGCGCGCGAGCTGCAGCTTGGCATTCACATCCCGTCTCGCTCGGTCATAATTCATAGAACGCCCGCCGCCCGCCGGGGCGATCTCAGTTGGAGAGAACCCGACGCTATCGTGCGAAGCGCAGGTGTCGCACGCGCTGCGACGGCTGCTGTCGAGCCTCAATCAATTATGCGCGTGGCGCGAACAGTATTCGTGCGATCAAAATCGGTTTTCTTAAAATCCGAGAATCTTGAGCGCGAGCTTCAAAAGTTATCCGAGTTCTCAGCTCTCGGGCTGACGATAGTCCGCGACCGGAGGAAGGCCGATATCGAGATTGAGATCAACCGGCCTCCGTTCACTTTCATCTACGCCTTTACGCTAACGAACCCTGAGACGAGCGTCGTTCTGACAGACGGCAAGGTGACGGCCTTTGACGGCACTTTCGCCGCGCCAAAGATTGCCAAGGATATATTGAAAAGAATAGCGGCGGCCCGTGGGCTTGCAGCCGCGAAATGATGGTGGTTAGAAAGCGCGGAGACGACATCCGCGCTTTCCAGGTCACTTGCTCGCTACTTCCGCGCCGAGGAATTTCAAGAGCGCCGCGTTGAACTGCGCGGCCTGTTCAAGCTGCGGCACGTGCCCGCATTTATCGAAGACGACTAGCTCGGAATGCGGAATCTCTTTTTTGAACCGCTCGCCCATCGCCAGCGGCGTGAGCAAATCTTCGCGCCCCCAGATGATCAGCGTCGGATGCTTCAGCCCGGCGAGGCGGTTGTCGAGAACGTCTTCGCCGCGCAGGATCGAATCGATTATCCGCTGGATAGTATAGCTGTCGCCCGCCGCGATTCTTCGCGTGAACATCATGTCTATGGCCGCATCGCTCGCATACATCTGTTTGTTGTAGATCACAAGCGGCATCATCTGTCGCACGGCTTCGCGTGTCGCAGGATTGAGTCCGTTGAGCACGCGCGGGTCCATCTCTTTCGGCACCGCGAAGCCCGCCGAATCGACGAGTACTATGCGGTCGACTTTCTGCGGGTGCGCGAGCGCGAATGCAGCGGAGATCCATCCGCCGAGAGAGTTGCCGACCAGAGTGGCGCGCTCGATCTTCAGCTCTTTATAAAACCCGTCCAGGAAATCGACCATGGTTCCGATGCGATAGTTGAGCATAGGCTTGTCCGAGCGGCCGAAACCTATCTGGTCGGGCACTATCACGCGATATTTCTGAGAGAGCGGCCCTACAGTCATCGCCCAGTTCGACATGTCGCCGCCCAGCCCGTGCAACAGAATTACCACGGGCCCGCTGCCAGCTTCCTGGTAATGTATGCGCGCGCCGAAAACGGTCACGACTTTGGTCGGAGCGCCCGCCGCCTGGGCCATCTGCATGGAAGGTGCGGCGGCCGCCTTCTCCTGCGCCCGCGCGTCCGCAGCAGTCGTGCACAAAAAGAGGACCGCGAGCGCGAGCGTTAATGCCTGGCCGAGGTCGTAGCGTCTGAGGGGAGTTTTCATAAGCTTGTCCTCACTTATCGAAATTGATCACATCCAAACTTTTTCGAGCGGTTCGCCCGACTTGCACAGCGTACAGGTTTCAGGCGTGTAGAACTGGCAATCGACGTCAAGCAGCCAGTAATAAGGCACGTCACCCAGATCGATGTGCGCGTCTTTGAAGTGGACGAGCGAGCCTACGGCTACCACTTCGGCCCCGACCTGTCGGATCAATTCGACCATGTATTTGAGTACCTTGCCGGAGCGGACTATGTCGTCGACGAGTATGCATTTCATGCCGCGCGCATCCAGGTACTGGCGAAAGTAGTAACGGCCATCTTCCTTCTCGGCCCAGAATATCTGGTCGGCGTCCAGGGCCTCGCGGATGCCGAAGGCTACGGGTATGCCGCCCGCTGCGGGTGCGACCACGGCGCAATCGGGCAGGGCGGCCAGCACTTCGGGCTCGCGCCTGAGGAGCCTTGAGAGCGCGACGTTCAACACGCGCGCGTTGCCGTGATAGCGCATCGCCAGCGGCATCTGAAAGTAATGGCCAGAGTGCAGCCCGTTGGGGAACTCGAAATGGCCTTCGCGCATCGCCCCCGTATCGCGTAACAAATCGCACACCTGATCTGTATCGGGTATCAATTGGACTTTTGGAACTAACATTGGACCTCCAGGATGTTTCGAGTGTCGTGAAGAGTGCAATTATAGGAGCGTGAGTGCCGGGTTTCAAGGCAACGCTCTTATATCGCACGATGTTGAATTACAGGGTTGAAAACTCTTAATATCATTTTGATGAAAAAAACTCTTGTAACCATCTCTACAATCGCGCTTCTCCTGACTGCCCTGGTCTGCCCTGCGGGCAGCCACAGCCCGCAGTTTGACGACGTTTCCAAAGCCTGGAATCAACCCATCAAGCCTTTTCGGGTAATTGGCAATCTTTACTACGTCGGCGCGACGGAAGTCAGCTCGTTTTTAATCACCACGCCCGCCGGCCACATACTGCTCGACAGCGGGTTTGCCGAAACGGTTCCGCAAATCAAAGAGAATATCGTCAGGCTCGGCTTCAAGGTTGAAGACGTAAAGATACTGATCAACAGCCATGCCCACTTCGACCACGCGGGCGGTCTGGCTCTGCTGAAAGAGATGACGGGCGCCAGGCTTGCAGTGAGCGAAGCGGACGCGGCACTCCTGGCCGACGGGGGCAGGAATGATTTTCAATGGGGGGACAGGCTCACTTTTAAGCCGGTCAAGGCGGACCGATTGCTTCGCGATAATGATAGGGTCGAGCTTGGCGGCGTCGAGATGATTGCACGCCTGACGCCAGGCCACACCAAAGGGTGCACGACCTGGACGATGAAGGTGAAAGAGAATGGCAAACAATACGACGTTGTGATCATCGGGAGCGCGAGCGTTCCCGGCTATAAGCTGGTCAACAACGATAAGTACCCGAATATCGTCGAAGATTACGAACAGACCTTCCGGGTGTTGAAGTCGTTAAGCTGCGACGTGTTCTTAGGGCCGCACGGCTCTTTCTTCGACATGAAAGAGAAGTTGCAGAAGCGTGACAGCGGCGCAAAAACGAATCCCTTCATCCACCCGCAGGGCTTACGCCGCTACATCAAGCAGGCCGAAAAAACATTCCGCGAGACGCTCGCAAAACAGCGCCAGGCTGCGAACTAAAGAAGCCGTCTTTTGACGCGAAGGGCGCAAAGCACCGCAGAGATCGCCAAGACTCTTAGCGCACTTTGCGGTGCTCCGCGCCCTTCGCATAGTAATCAGATTCGGTTAAAGCTAATAATTCACCTCATCGAACGCCCCGGCTATTCACCTGATGATCTTCTCCAAAAACTCTGCGGCTTCCGGGTCGTCGCTTTCGCCTAAAGCCTCGATGGCTTTGCGCCTCATCCTCGGAGAGGGATCGCTTTTCGCTACTTCGATCAGCTTCCTCAAAGCGCGCTTCGTGTTCGACTCCGCGAGCGCTTCGAGTATCTGCTCCTTAACCTCGTCGCTGCGCTCGCCGGCGTAAAGGTCAGAGAGCGCCTCGATGGCCCTATCATCATTCATCTCGCCAAGCCCTGACAAAGCCTCCTGCCGCACTTCGGGGTCGGCGTCGCTGCGCGCCACCTTGACCAAAAAGTTGAGCGCCGCTTCTCTGTCAGGGCTCTCAGAGATTGCGTCGAGTATCTCCCGCTTCACCTCGCGGTTCGTGATAGCCGAGTAGAGCGATTGAAGCGTATTCATCCCGTCCGCGTCCGGGCTTTCGCCTATCGCGCCGATGGCCTCCCTGCGCAGGTCGAGATTCTCTGACTCGTTTCGCGCAACATCGACCAGGAACGAGAGCTGACCGGGGATTTCGCCCAGGTGATCGATGGCTTCTCTGCGGACCTCGGCATTAGGGTGCGTCTTTGCCATTCTCATCAGCAAAGGCACAGCCACATCCTGTCCCTTATCGCCAATGGCATCGACGGCTTCTCGTTGCAGATCGGAATCACTGTTCGGATCATTGATGATCTTTTCCAGCGCCTTGAGGCTCGCAGGGTCCTGACTGTCGCCAAGACCGTCGATAGCCTCGCGCCTCAGATCGCGGTCAGGATCGGTTTCCGAAACTTTGATTAAGAATCTCGTAGCAGCAGCTTCATCCCGGCTATCCGCGACCGCGTCTAAAATCTCGCGCTTCACCTCGCGGTTGCCTACTTCCCCGTAAAGGCGTTCGAGCGCCGAGAGCGCAGTCGCATCAGTGCTGTCGCCCAGCGCGTCGGCTGCCTCTTTGCGCACTTCGACGCTCTCGCGGTCGTTGCGTATTATGCCCGACAGGTATCCGGTCTGACCCGGAAAATGGCCGAGCCATGAAACAGCAGTAACCCGCACGCGCTCAACTCGCGAGCTTGAGATCAACTCTTTAAGCATCGCCTCGACGCGCTGGTCGTCGTGCAGACCTATCGCGTCTGTGGCGCGCTCGGCCACCTCACTCAGCCGCGTAGAGTCGATCAAGCCCTTAAGTAAACTGAGGCTCTCGTCGTTCGTGGCGCGGCCGAGCCAGTAGACCTGATAGCCGCTGTAATCTCGCGGCCGTTCAAGGTTATAAATCTCCGCGCGCACGATCGCGCCGCCGTCCGCTTCGTGGAGCAGAAAGACCCCTACGTTGCGCGTCTCGTACTGCCCGTCAGTCGTGTGCATCACGCCGCCAATGTCGACGCGCGAGCCGCCGGAGCCTATTATCAAGACATCGACTCCGACGCCGGGCCGAACATCGAACGTGTATGCGGTCCAGAAGCGTGCCTGTTTAGGGCGCGAGCGCGCCTGTTTGATCGCGGCGGCCAGACGTGTCTTCAGGTCGGCGCCTTCGACCGGCGTGAAGCGCGCGGTCTGATCCGAGGCTTTATTTGTCGCTGAGCTTGCCTGGTCGATCGCCTCGTCGCGATCAAAATTCCCGGGCTCGGCCCCCAGGTTCACGGCAAACAGCGCAAATACAACTATCAAACTCTTAATCATCTTTGCACCTTCCTTTCGTCCGGACCGCGTCAATTATTCTTTCTGAGAAGCTCTTCGAGAAACTTCGCGGCTTCAGGGTCTTCGCTTTCGCCCAGCCTTTCGAGGGCTCTTCTCTTGAGATGCGACGGGGCGTCGCTTTTTATAATCTCCATCAGCTTTCTGAGCGCGCGCTTGTTCTCCATATCGCCGAGCGCGGAGATTATCTCTTCTTTCATATCCTGGTCGCGCTCGGCGTCATACATCTGTATGAGGGTCTCAACGGCCTGGCCGTCTTCGCGGTCGCCCAGCGCGGAGATTGCCGCCCGGCGAATCTCGACATCGGTGCTGGACTTCGCGATCTCCACGATCTTCGCCAGCGCGCGCGGCGTGCCGATATCCGACAGCGCAGAGATTATACGGCGGCGAACATCTTCATTCTTCTCTGCGTCAAAGAGCTTCACAAACTCGTCGACAAGCGAGTCGTCGCCCTCGCCGCTCAATTCAGATATGGCGGTCGTGCGCAGATCGATGTCAGTTGAGTTCCGCGCAATCTCGATCAGAACGGTTCGCGACTGCGGGCCGCTATGCTCGGCGAGCGCCCGCATAGCGGCGTGAGCCAGCTCCTTGTCTGAAGATTTAATTGCAAGCCCCTTCAAAAGCTCGATCACGTCCGCGCCCCCCACCTGGCCGAGCATCTCCACGGCCCTCCTGCGCAGCCTCGGATCGGTTTCACTGCGCGCGACCTCAAGCACAGCAGCGCGAGCTTCCGCACTTTCCGAATCGGCGAGCAGCTCGATCGCGCCCTCTTTCAGAGTCGCGCTCGACCTTGATCCCGGCTTTAGTATGTCGAGGGCAACTCTGAGCGCGCGCTCGGGGCTGGACTCAAAGAGGCTTTGCAGCGCCGCGAGCTTCAGCTCTTCGTCCTCTTCTTTTATGCCCTGAGCGATCGTGTCGTTGTTCTTGAGCCGGGGGGCCATCTCGATTCGCATGGCCCTGGCGTCGTTCACCCAGCTCGATTTGGGGTGCTCTGTGATTAGCTGCTCAAGTATTCGATCCGATTCCTGTAGCCTGTTCTGTTTATGCAAAGCGTAAGCTAGATAATAGAGCGCGGCGTCCGCGTCTTTATGTTGGGGGTGCTCTCGGACGAGCGAGCGAAACTTCTGCTCCGCCTTTGCCCATTCGCGGTCTTTGATGTAATCCCTCGCTTCGCGAAAAACCTGCGCCGCTTCGTCCGAACTGTTAGAGGCCTGGACCAGCCTGTTGAGCCGCTCTATCTCCTGTTCAGACGACCGCGTGGCCGCGCTCGTGTGAAGCCACGCGGTCGCGATGATCGCGACACAGGCCAGCGCAAAGACTCTCGCCGCAAAAAGCAAATCTCTTATGCATGGATTCTCATTCTTATCACTGTTCGACATCAGTCTCTCCATAAAAGTCATCAATAATTCCGGCTCGAAGCTTTCGCCGAATAAAATTGCAGCGCAGCCACGACCTCCTGTCTCTGGATCAAGTCTTTGATCGAGCGCACGTCGTCTTGAGTCGGGCTGTCGGGCAGGTTAGCGATGTCAAGAAGCAGCGGCTCGATGCCCGCGAGCAAATCTCCGACGGCCAGGTTTCTTCTGTTTTCCGCGCTGCGCCGCAGCCTTCTATTCCTGGCAAGCAGCTCTTTCGATAATTGCTTTTCGTATGAAACGTCAACGGCCGCCTGCTCCTCGGATGGCTTGATATTCCTGAACGACCTCATCAGTAGCTCGGCCTGGTCCACATGGCCCGCAACCTCAAGGCTGAGATAGTCGACGCGCCGGTCCGACGGGCCGCCGTCGCGCGCCAGATCGAGGGGCCTGTCAGTATTCCGCTCGCGCATCGCGCGTTTCGTTGCGCGACGCGGACCCAGAGTTATCTTTCGAACTGGCTTCAGGTCAGCGATTTCAGGTCGATTGTTATTTTCCGAAAATTCTCTTTGCACGGAAGCCGGCTCATCATTCTTTACCACTTCGCGCGCGGGCGGGTTCGTCGTTTTTGCTTGATTAAAGACCAGCCACAGCCCAGCAGCAACGAGAAGAGAGGCGACAGCTATTCTTAAAGGGAGCGGGAAACGGGCTAGCGAGACTGTTTCAAACAGAGCGGCAAACGCTCTTTGTCTCGGACGATCTTGCTCTGTCAATCGCGCGCGCAGGCGCTCGTCGTAGCCCGCCCAATAGGACTCTTCGGGCAAAGCCGTCTCGGCTACTTGATCGAAAACCGTGAGCGTCTCGCTCATCGAGCGGTAAAGGTTTTGACAGCTTTCGCAACTGTTCATCTCTCGAAGCAGCCGCGATCTTTCGTCCGCGTCTGCGGACTCGAATAACAGATCGACCAGTTGATCTTTGAATTTGCGACAATCGTGCATCGAAATACCCCGAGCTAACAGCCCTCACCCGTAACGAACGGCGCATAGGAGTCGGCTTCGGCGCTTATGCCGAGGCGCTCGCGCAATTTCAAGACGGCTCGAAATAATGATTTCTTCACAGTCCCCGCCGAGCAGCCGAGCGATGTGGCTATCTCGTCATAGGTCATCCCCTCGCGGTGCTTGAGCAAAAAAATCAACCTCTGCTGTGACGTCAATTCTCCGAGGGCCCGCATCACTTTTTCGACGAGGATTTTATCGTTCAGGCTCTCTTCGACGCTCCGCGCATGGCGGCTCTCAAGCCCTTCCGCGTCCGCCGTCATGACTTCTTTCTCAAGCATCTTCGTCCGCCGTTTATAATTCAAAAAAGTATTTATCGTAATCTGCCGGACCCACGTATAAAAACTCGACTCTCCCCGGAAGCTCTGAAGGCTGCGGTAAGCTTTCAGCCATGCTTCCTGTGAAAGGTCTTCGGCGTCGTGCGCGGAGCGGCAATAATGAAGGGCGAGCGAAAAAATCCGGCGCTCGTAGCGCCGGGCGAGTTGGCAAAAAGCTTCGCCGTCGCCCGATTGGGCGAGCCGTATCAACTCGTTTTCACTCGTCACAGGTAATTACCCTTCGCGCGACGTCGTTTATATAGACACGTTGTACGAGATTTGGTTGGCCTCAAGCCTGCTTTTTTGGCAGCTTTCGATTAAGGGTAATCGAATTTCAACGCAAAAGACGCAAAGCACTGCAAAGCGCGCTAAGACTTTTTTGCGAACTTTGCGGTGCTTTGCGTTCTTTGCGCAAGAATACGGCTTATGGTTAAACCTATTGCGCTTCCACGACGATCACAGAGTTTCCGTTGCTCCTCTCGTCTACTTCCGTCCTACTTCTTCGCCTTGCCCGTGGCCGCGAGCATTGCGATCGCCTTTTCTATCCTTCGCGCGCGCGTCTCCGGCTTTTTAGCCTCTTCGATAGATTTGGCGTACTCTTTGCGGTGCGTGTAGCTCAACTTGTCCCAGGCCGCTTGCGCCTCCTTGTTTGCCTTCATCGCGCGTGCGAAATCGGCGGGCGGCGTGATTACGCGCGGCTCTTCGTCGCGCTCCATCACGACGCTGACCATCTCGCCCCCCTTAGCCTTCGCGCCCGCCCTCAACTCCTTGTTCACAGCCATGTAGTGATCGCCGCCGCCCATCGGGAAGACCGAGCCGCGAAAAGCGAACCCGTTAATCGCGCCGCGAACAGGCACCCGGGCGCGCGAGCCAAACTCTTTCTCGACACTGAAAGGGATGCGAATGCCCGTGGCTTCGCTGTTCTCGTCTTTTTCAAGCAGCACTCGGAAACGTTTTACCTTAGCCATCTCGCCCCTCCCGGTTTATATCGAGCAGTGCGATATCCCTCGCTTCTCAAAATACTGCTGGTGGTAATCCTCCGCCGTGTAGAACTCTGTCGCCTTCGTGATCTCGGTCACGATCTCGCGCGAGTGCTTGCCCGATTTTTGAAGCCGCTCTTTCGACGCCCGCGCCGCTTGCTCCTGCTCAGGCGTGAGAAAGAAAACGCCTGAGCGGTACTGCGCGCCGATGTCAGGCCCCTGACGGTTCATAGTCGTAGGATCGTGATTCTCCCAGAACACGTTGAGAAGCTCTTCGTATGAAACCTGAGCGGGGTCGAATGTGACTTCGACGGCTTCGGCATGGCCTGTGCGCCCCGTGCAAACCAGCTCGTAACTTGGGTTCGCGACAGAGCCTCCTGTGTAACCTACCTGAGTCGATTTAACTCCCTTGACCTGGCGAAACGCCGCTTCGACTCCCCAAAAACATCCTGCTGCAAAAATAGCTTTTTCCATTCTGCTCTCCTTATTGATCTATCTGTTCTTGCTCTGTCTCGCTCGCTCTACGAATAACGAATAGATCGATTCGCCCGTTCGATCAGACTCCGGGTGCCATTCGACCGCGATGGTGTTGCCCCGCTCGATTGCCTCAATAAAGCCGTCTTCCGAAACGGCCGCGACGCTGAAATCAGGGGCGACTCTTTTTACCGCCTGACAATGAGTCGAGCAGACTTCCGCTTCGCCGCCAAAGAGCGGGAACAGAAATGAGCCTTCTTTTATATTGAGCGCGTGGTGAGTAACCTTACCTCTTCCGCCGTGATCTAAAACGCAGCCGGCTGCGCTCGCCACGTCCTGGTGCAAGCTGCCTCCGAAATGGACGTTTATAAGCTGCATCCCGTAGCAGACTCCGAAAACAGGTTTTTCGATCCGCGAACAGAGGTCGAGCACGCGACGCTCCCATTCGATCCTCTCAAGCGACTCTGCGTGTATCACTGAGTCCGCCTGCTCGCCGTAGAGGTCAGGCGGAATGTCGTCTCCGCCCGAGATAATCACACCATCGCAAATACGATTGACCGCATCGACATCGAGGTCGGGCGAGATCAATATCGGGTGTCCGCCTGCGCGGCTTACGGCTTCGGCGTACGCTCTTTTGACGTAGAGGTAATCGTGTCCCGGCCTTATCCGTTGCCCGTGGTCCACGCTGACCGTAATACCTATGACAGGCGCTTCCAGCATCTCATTCATTTCGGGAAAGCGGCGTTCGCTTTGACTTCGGCCAGCTGCTTGTTGTGGCGAATGTGATGCAGCGGGATATAGCTTAGCCACTGGTAAGCATTAAGCGTGCTGAAGATCTTGAACGGGTGGTCGAGCGTGTGCGCTTTCAATGGCAGGTCCGTCTGCTCTGCGAATTTGATAGTCTTGGCGCGAGACGCTTTGAAGTGCGCTATGATCTCTGCGCGCGTCATCTTGCCGCGCGGCTGTATCATCTCCGGCGCCTGCGCGCGGCCCACGCGGTTCGGGAGTATCCGCTCCAGAAGCTCCGCCTTGTCCTTTGTCTTCGTCTCCCAATCCGGATCAGGCTTTGCGGCAAGCGCGCGCTCGACGGCCCCAAACAGAAGGTCTTCCGACAACGCTATGTGCTCGGCCACTTCCCCGACCGACCATTTGAGCGGCGACGGCTTGTAGTTCCATTGCGCGTCGCTGAGGCCCTCGATCGCGTCGAGAAGCTCTTTGCGCGAATCTTCGAGCGACTTGATTATCTTAGCTCGCTCCTCCGGCGTCAGCTTCGGATTTGCGGCCTGGGGTCTGTTTGAAGCCATCGCCACAGAGAAAAGCCCGAACAGGATTACAGCAAGCAGCACTCGCATTACGCCCTCCTTCGCGGCCCGACCGCGGCCGCCTGACTATCAGTCTTCCGTTTGCGCGTCGAGCACGTCGTAGCGCGTGACTATGCCGATGATGCGGCCATACTCTTCGACCAGTATGGCAGGCGAGTTCTTCAAGTAGCGCACGGCGGTGTTGACGCTCGCGTCATCGCTCACTGCGGGGAAGCCTTTATCCATGACCTCGGCGACCGGCGCGCGCATAAGGTCAGGCGCCGCCAGCAGCTTTGACATCAAGCGGCCTTCGCGGAGGCTTCCCACCGATTTCCCGTCTTCCAGCACGGGTAGTTGCGAAAGCCCGTAGGTGTTCATCATCTGCAAAGCGTCTGCGACCTGGTGCTGCGGGCTGACGGACACGAGATGCGGAGTCTCGCTGTCCTGTTTGGTCTGACTGAGCAGCCCGATCGTCATGCGTTCGACGCCGAGCATGCGCTTTTCGCGTAGCCACTCGTCGGAGAGGAATTTTGATAAATACCGCTCGCCCGTGTCGCACACGATGAAGACGACCACATCGTCTTTGCTCAGGCCGCGCGCGACCTGCAAGGCCGCGCAGAGATTCGTCCCCGTCGACCCGCCGCAGAAGATGCCTTCCTCGCGCCCGAGCCTTCGGGCCAGTTGAAATGAATCGCGGTCGGTGACGTTTATGATCTCGTCGATGTACTTCATGTGAACGTTTTCGGGGATGATCTCCTGGCCTATGCCTTCGACAAGATATGGCGTGGCCTGCATCAGCTTGCCAGTCTCTTTGTACGTCTTAAAGACCGACCCGTAAGGGTCCGCGCCTATGATGCGTATGTTCGAATTCTTCTCCTTCAGGTAGCGGCCCGTCCCGCTGATCGTGCCGCCCGTGCCTATGCCCGACACGAAATGCGTTATGCGCCCTTCGGTCTGCTCCCATATTTCGGGGCCGGTCGTCAGGTAGTGCGCTTCGGGGTTGGCGGGGTTGCCGTACTGAAATACGAAGAGCGAGTTGGGCGTCTCCCCTGCAATACGGCGCGCGGTATTGACGTAGTGATCGGGCGAGTCGGGCTTCGCAGAGACGGGGACGACTACCACGTCCGCGCCGAGCGCCTTGAGGTAGCGAATCTTTTCGACGGAGCATTTGTCCGTCATCACGAACACAGCTTTGTAGCCGCGAACGGCGCACACGAGTGCGACGCCTATCCCCGTGTTTCCGCTCGTAGCCTCGACGACAGTTCCGCCGGGCTTGAGCCGCCCGTCGCGCTCCGCCGCGTCGATCATGGAGATGCCTATTCGATCTTTCACAGAGCCGCCGGGATTGTGCGATTCCATCTTCGCGAGCACGAGCGCGTCGATGCCGCGTGTAAGCTTATTCAATTTCACCAGCGGCGTCTTCCCTATAAGCGCAAGGATGTTTTCTCTATAATCCATACTCCCTCAATCTGTAATCTCTTTATGCTGCGGCAAAAAATTCTATCATCTCAAGGCGCCGGAAGTCATCGCGAGGGAAGGGTTGGTTGTGTCGTAAAGTTAAGTTGCTGATAGAAGGAGGCTGCGGGGTGAGTTGAGGAGCGGGGCTTGTCCCCGCCCCTCCTACTTTGCTGAATAAGGCTCGCTTCAGCGATTGACAGCCGCCTTCAGCTCGTTGATCTTCTGGCGGAGCCGGGCCGCAAACCCGTTCACCTCTTCGTCCGTCGCTCCGGCGGCGCGGAACGCGTCGCGCAACTGCTCGTCGCTCAACTGCCCGACTACGCCCGCAAACCACTTCGCGTGATCTACAGGGACCAATCTAACCGTCTTGGCCAATTTGCCGCTGTAGTGGAATTTCAACGAGCCGTTTGAAACCTCTTCGATAAAGCCCAGCTTGTTGAAGTTCCTCAGTTGCCACTTTGATTGATGAAAAGTGCTTCTCCCGTCGCCAAATGACGCGCCCCAGTCCGACAGGATGTACCAGTCTTTGACCGTCTTGCCGTCATCGTCATACATGCCTAAGACGTTGTTATTATCGATCTTGGCATCCCAGTTGTTGAGCATTGCGATCATTATGATCAGGCCCGAAAACTCCTTGGTTCCTGTAAAGGGGTTCGACTCCCATGCCCATCTGACGTTGCGCCGCGCTATCGTGTCGGGGCGCTTCTCGAACATCGCGTTAGTAAAAGAGCCGTCCGCCCCGACGAACTTCTTTGCGCGACCGAGGCCGGTCACGCCGCTGACCTTTCCCGACGGGATGAAATAACTCTCTTCGACCATGTAGCCGGTCGCCCAGACCAGCCGCGACGAGGCCACTTCGGCATGGACTTCTTCGTCGAACTTCACATTCCATTTGACGCCGTTGGCATCGATCACTTTGATCTTGGGATTCGTTCCCGTGGTGTCTTCTTTATCGAAGGTGAAGGGAGGCTTCGGAGCGGTTTCTTCGCTTCCTATACCCCAGAAGAGGTTGAGCTTCGACACGTCGCCGGGGTCTTGCCACAGGCTGGGCGTGCCAGCCGTTTGAGGGGCGTTTGCCGAGATCTTGCTCTTCTTACCCTTTTTCTCTTTATCTTTTTGAAGTCCGGCAGACGGCGCTGCGCAGATCATTGATGCGCTGACCGTAAACAGCGCGGTGATAATAATCGGCGCAATCCGCCTTTTCCATTTACCGTTTAAATCGAATCTCATAAACAAATCCTCCGTAAACTCTTCTGGTCTACATGCTAATTGGCTTATTGACCTGTAGCCGCCTTCAGCTCGTTGATCTTCTGGCGGAGCCGGGCCGCAAACCCGTTCACCTCTTCGTCCGTCGCTCCAGCCGCGCGGAATGCGTCGCGCAACTGCTCGTCGCTCAACTGCCCGACTACGCCTGCAAACCACTTCGCGTGATCGACGGGAACGGTTCGCATAGACCTGCCCATCTTGCCGCTGTAGTGAAGCTTCAACGAACTGCCCGAAACTCCGTCAATAAATGCCTGGCTGGCGAAGTCTTTCAAATCCCACTTCGATTGCGAGAAGACCCCGCCCGTCTTGCCGAATGACGCGCCCCAGTCCGACAGGATGTACCAGTCATTAACCGAGCTTTTATCTTCACCATACATTCCGAGAACATTATTGTTTTCGATCTTGGCATCATAATTGTTAAGCATCGCGACGAGAATAGCCAGGCCGGAAAGCTCCTTGGACCCCACGAAAGGGTTCGACTCCCAGGACCAACGGATGTTGCGCCGCGCGATGTCGTCAGGGCGTCTTTCAAACATCGCGTTAGTAAAAGAGCCGTCCGCCCCGACGAACTTCTTCGCGCGATCGAGGCTTTTTACGCCCGCGACCTTACCCGACCGGATGAAATAACTCTCTTCGACCATGTAGCCGCACGCCCAGACCAGCCGGGCCGAGGCGACTTCCGAATTGACCTCATCATCAAACTTCACGTTCCATTTGACGCCGTTAGCGTCGATCACCTTGATCTTAGGGTTCGTCCCGGTGACGTCCTCTTTATCAAAAGTGAAAGGGGGCTTCGGGACCCGCTCTTCGCTGCCCGCGCCCCAAAGGAGGTTGAGCCTCGACACGTCACCTCGGCTCTGCCATAAGGCAGGCTTGCCCGCCGCTTGAGGCGCGAGTGACGCTTCCGCCGCTTTCTTGCTTTTCTTGCCTTTCTTCTCTTTCTTATCTTTCTCGTCAAAGCCTGCCGATGAAGCGGTCGCCAGGCCCGCAGAGGCGAACAAGACGGTCGCCAACAGCATAACCAGCGCGATCTGTTGCTTTCGACAATCGTTTTTAATAGCTTTCATACCCGGACTCCTTTCTCGGTCTTCAGTTGGAGGTTATTTATTCGGGCTCAACCTGAATAGAGGTAAGCGTCAAATATGCTGAGGCAAAAAGATAAAGCCGCTTCTCGAAAGTGTCAACTGATTTTGCCGAGAAATTGCGCCGTAAGATTGGCTACGGGTCAGGCTCACGGTTTTCTACTTGACGGCATCGTGGCTCCATATATAATCACCGAGGCCATTCACGCGACGCCAGGACGGCCTTTCAATCTCGCGACGAACGAACTTTTGGATGACTAATACATTACACATCGCGCTCATAGTTGAGAACCGCTATCTGATCCAGAGCCAGCCGTCCGGCATGAGGCGGGCGCTCGATGAGCGGGGCCACCGCGTGACTGCAATCGATCCGCAATCGAACTCTTACCTGATGGAGGGCGATGGATGGCTCGAGGATTACGATCTTGTCGTCGCGCGAGGCAGAAGCTGGGCGCTGCTTTGTATGCTTGCGTGGGCGGAAGCGCGCGGCGCCTCGACTATAAATCGTAAAGACGCCATAGCCGCAGTCTACAACAAGGCGGACATGTCTGTTGCGCTGGCGGGTAACGTCCCCGTGCCGCGCACCTATTTCGGCAGCATAGAATCGCTGACCAGGCTGATTCCGGCAGATAGCTATCCGCTCATCCTCAAACCGATTTTCGGCGATAATTGCCGGGGGCTGGTCGTCGCTGCCGACCCGGAAGAGATGACCAGTATCGAATGGCCGGAACCCGTAGCCCTGGCCCAGAGCTACATGCCTACGGACGGCTACGACCTCAAGCTCTACGGCATAGGCGATGAGGTATGGGCCGTGCGCAAGCCTTCGCCCTTCAATAAGCGGAGCGAGGGCGACGGCGCGGAGTCGAAGGCCGGGCTGGCGCCGCTCACCCCGGAGCTTGAAGCGCTGGGCCGCCGATGCGGCGAGCTGTTCGGGCTGGAGCTATACGGAGTCGATTGCATAGAGACAGACGCCGGGCCGCTCGTCATCGAGATCAACGACTTTCCGAATTATACGGGCGTCCCCGAAGCCGATGAGCGATTGGCTGATTACGTTATACGCCGCGCCGGACAGGAACGGTCCTTATGAAGATCGCAGTGATAACGACCGGCGACAAGCCATCGGGCAAGACTTCCGTCATGCAGCAGGCCGCCGTCTTGCTCTCTGAACGGGGCGCCGTTGTCGATACGCTTGACCCCGATGAGCGGTTTATCGATCTGGCGAGCATAAAAGTTGAATACGACCTCTATATCATCAAATCAAGCTCTCAATCTGCGATAAGCCTCGCCGGGTTGCTGCATCTGGCAGGGGCAAACCTGCTCAACCCTTATCCGGTCGTGGCGACGATGAAAGACAAGATCCTCGCCACAAAGATTCTTCAAGCGGCCGGCGTGCCGCTGCCCGAAACCTTTATGGCCGCGCGGCCCGCTCAACTCGCAGAGTTGTTGAACGCCGGGCCGCTGGTCGTTAAGCCTTTTTGGGGAGGCTCAAAGGGTCGCGGCGTGAAGGTAGTAGAGAGTGCCGACGAGCTTGATGACGCGGAAGATTTTCAAGGGCTGGTTTTCGCACAGCGCTATCATAAGCCCGACGGGCGCGATCACAAGATATACTGCATCGGCGGCCAGATTTTTGGCGTGATGAGAGTATGGCCCGCCCGCACTTACGAAGAAAAACTCGGCGAGCCGTTCGACGTTTCGCCTGAGATGAGCGAAATAACTCTACGATGTGGCCGTGCCTTCGACGTAGACCTGTTCGGGCTTGACATAATCGTAAGCAACGGGCGACCCTATGTCGTTGACATCAACACTTTTCCCGGCTTTAAGGGCGTGCCGGACGCCGCAAGCGTTCTGGCCGCTTATATACACTCGGCAGCCGAACGCGTGCTCGGAAGCGAGTCGCTGTAATAATTCTCAGATGAGGCTGAATATATGAAGCTCTATTTCATGGTAGTCCGTCGCGTTCCCCCCGTGCCAAGCCCCGTGCTTGTCGAAGCCTACAACATTTTAAGGGGGCGCGGATACGAGATCGATGAAGGCATCGCCGAAGAGATGCTCGTGCGGCCCGACTTGATGACCGTCTCGCACGACCTCTACATACTCAAGTCGCACACTGAGCTGTCGCTCAGCCTGGCAGGGGTGCTTTACTCGCAGGGGGCGCGGCTGTTGAACCCTTTCCCCTCGTGCTACCTCACGCAGAATAAGATAGTCGTCTCCAGGCTTCTGCAAATGGCGGACGTTCCGGCCCCGCGCTCGTGGGCGACGGGCGACCCGGCGCTCTTGCAGTCGCTCGCCGAAGAGATGACGCTTATCATCAAGCCGCATCTCGGGCACAGAGGCGCTGGGATACACTTTGTGCGCGAGCCCCAGGACCTTGAGAAGATTCCGCCGTTCACCTCTCCCATGATTATTCAGGAGTTCATCGAAGGCACGGGAGAGGACTTGAAAATATACGTAGTCGGCGATCAGGTCTTTGGCGTGAGCAAGCCTTTCTCGGAATCGAGCTTTACGGTTCCGGGCCGCCCTGTCCCGATAAGCGAAGAGGTGCGACAGCTTTCCTTGCGCGTGGGTAAGATCTGCGGGTTGGGCCTGTACGGGCTCGATATAATCGAAAGCCCGCGCGGCCCGTTTGTGGTGGACGTAAATTTCTTTCCCGGTTATAAAGGCGTGCCCGATGTCGCGCCGCTCATCGCCGATTACATAGATGGGTACGCGCAAGGGCGCTTCAGCCTCGATCCTGCGGGCCGGGCGGCAGGTGTCTAGCAGCGGGTGTCTAGCTGATGCAACTCAAACGTGGCTACGTGGCCCCCGCGCTGTCGGCAGTCATCGCGGAAGGATTCCTCTCGCGCCTCAGCTTCGGCCTGATAAGCTTTGCGCTCCCGCTCTACGCGCGTCACCTGGGGCTCAGCCTGACCGAAACAGGCTTTCTATTCTCACTCAACCTGATTGCCGAGCAAGCGTTTAAGCCGGGCATGGGCTGGATAGCCGACCGCTTCGGCCTCAAGCGAAGCTTCACGACCGCTATCGCAATGCGGAGCCTGGTCGCGCTGCTGCTGGCTTTCGCGGGAGCGCCGTGGCAAATATATGCGATACGCATCTTGCACGGCGTGTCGGAATCGCTGCGCGACCCTTCGGTCAACGCGCTGATCGCGGAGAACGCCGGCAAAAAAAGTCTGGCTTCCTCCTTTGCCTGGTACGCGACCGCAAAGACCGTAGCCGGCTCGCTCGGCAAAGGCGCTGCGGGCGTCTTGCTCCAGCTTACGGTTTACAGTTATTCAACCGTCTTTATCGTCGCCTTTATTCTGTCGATCCTTCCGCTCTACACCGTCGCGCGATACATCCGCGACGAACGTCGCTCTGACAGACGCGAAGACGAGATCGAGCAGGCGGCGCGCGTTACAGAGCAGGCTCAAGAAGCGCCTGCCGTCGAGCAGAAACCGGCGGCGATACTGCCGATGGCCTTACTAGGTTTTTTGATGTCGGGCACGGCAAACATGATACACAGCCTGTTTCCGATCCTGGCGATAGAATACGCGGGCTTGACAGCGGCTGAGACAGGCATCATCTACGCCATATCGATCGTGGTCACTGTAGTCTCAGGGCCGTTGTTCGGTTGGATGTCGGATAACCTGAGTCGCAGGCTGGTGCTCCTGGTTCGCGGAGCTTCGAACACGCTCTCTTCGCTGGTTTACATTTTCTTTCCGAACTTCTGGGGCGTCACTACGGGCAGGGCCGTAGACGACATAGGCAAGGCTGCGTTCCGCCCGGCCTGGGGCGCCTTGATGGCCTACGCTTCGAGCTTTAACCGCCAGCGCCGCGTGCGAACGATGAGTTATCTAAGCATGGGAGAAGGGCTGGGCGAAATTGCCGGGCCGATCCTGGCCGGACTGCTCTGGAGCGCCTGGGGCATTCCGGTTATGCTGGGCGCGCGCGTGGTGCTTGCCCTGGTCGGCGAGATTTACGCGATGATAATCGCCGCGCCGCTGGAAAAGAAAGAAGGCTACGGCCCTGCGGGCGAGCGAGGGCGGCGTTCGATACACCCTGTTTTTGCAATTGCGCGTAGAAAGATTATGAGGTACAAGTAGTCGCTATCTCGCGCCAAATCTGTTTTCTTAGGAGAATCTTATGCGAATATGCTTTCTGATGGAGCCTCCCAGAAGCAAGACTTCTGTGACGCACGACATCGTAGACGGCCTGAAATCCGGCGGCGCCGACGTAGAGATTGTAACGGAGCGCACCGGGCTGGTCGACCTTGAGCGTTTCAAGTTCGACTACGACTTTTATCTTTTCAAATCTCACTCCCCGCTCGCCGAATCCCTTGCGGCGGCGGCCCACTATCGCGGCGGGAATCTTTTGAATGAATACCCGGCGACGATGAAAGTGCGCGATAAGGTGTTGACCTGCACTATGCTGCTGCAAGCCGGAATCCCCACGCCGCGCACGTTCGTAACCGACTCGATAGAGACGTTGCGCCCGGTCGCGCGCGAGATGCCCGTGGTTGTAAAACCGTATCGCGGCCGGCGCGGTCAGGGAATCGAGATATGCATGGACGAGGCCCAGTTCGACCAGTTAGTCAACCGCCGCGCGACTGAGGCTGGAGCGCCGGAAGATGAGGGCGGAGAAGACGGGACCGCGCTAGGCGAACGGCTCATCTTTGCGCAGGAGTATGAAGAGCACGAGCCTTACGATTATAAAGCCTACGCCGTGGGCGACTACGTCCACGCGATCAAGCGAATCTTCCCGGCTACGACCAAGGAGGAGAAGGAAGGCACCCCCGTGGGCGACGACCCGGAGCTTGCCGATCTGGTTCGCCGCTGCGGAAAGCTGTTCGGCCTCGAACTCTACGGCGTCGATCTGGTCAAGACGCCCAAAGGCTTTTCGGTGATCGAGGTGAACTGCTTTCCGGGCTACAAGGGCGTGCCCCAGGGAGGCCACCGCATCACAGAGTTCATCCTTGAGCGCGCGTCGAGTTGAGCGGCCTCGCGAGCCGGGATTTCCTACTGCTAACTTCTGCCGGGCCTGGCGCGGATAATCCTACTGGCACCTGATCTCTATCGAAGAGATATTATCCGACAGCCCCGGCGTGCTCGCCTTAAGACTGGGAATTGCCGTGCCAGGGCCATAAGTCTGAGTCATGCCCGTAAAGTTTTCGTCTGCCCAGACAATCACAGTAGCCTTCGGGCCGACCCTTAAGCTCTCTATTTCGTCGCTCCAAATTGGTTTAACCGCGCCGGCAAGATTCCGCAGGCTGGCCCACTTGCCAGGGCCGCAGATCATGTGATTGTCATCAGTAGCATCAAAATTCTTGTCGTCGAAAACATGCACATAGCAATCCGGGCAATTCGTCGTCCCCGCAGGCGCGGCCGGCTGATTCGCATTCGCCGTGGTTGTTGTAGGCGATGCCGGCGCATTCGTGTTTGATGAAGAGGCTGCCGGGTCGTTTGACGGCGTAACGGTCGGCGCGTTCGCGTTAGGTGTGTCTGATCCGCCGCAGGCTGCGATCGCTGATATTGCTATTGCCAGGGCGACGGTTCGCAAAAACAGAAGGGTCTGAGGTTTCATTTTTCGCTTTCCTCACGGTCTTGTCGTCAAGTCCACAAATAATTAGCGTCCACGAATAAAGGCGTTGATTATAAGCTTTTGTGCCAGCCCTCGACAACAGCGCGGAGAAAAAAAGAGCCGGGCAAATCGGCCCGGCTCTTTAAACTACAGAACTGGTCTTTAAGGATCAGAGCTTGATAGCCTCGCTTTAGGGGGCGCTCAAGATCGATTGGAGCGGCACCAGCTTGAAGTTCTGATTGCCCTGATCATTGATCCCATCCTGCGCGACGAACAGGCCCATAGGAAAGGCAGGGCCGAGGTTCGCCATCGTCACATCAATGCCGTCCGTGTCTTCGACCCCGTCAATCCCGTTGTGTGACGCGATCGTAAACGTCTTGACGTAGGCATTGTTCTGCTCGCGTCTGTAAACGACATATGAATTATTGCCCTGGCTTGAAGCTATAAGATACCCTGTCCCGTCTTTGCCGTAGGCGATTGTCAATCCCTCCACGTCGGCCACAAGGTGTCCGCCCGACCCCGCGCGGTCGACCTGCGTGCGGCTGTCTTCCGAATCGGGTTCCGCGCCGTATTTCCAGATTCCCACGGCCTCTTCTCCGATGTAGATGTGGCCCAGCTCGTCGTCGGCCACACATCCTTCAAGCTGTGTCCCGACTTTGAACCGGCGCACGCTCTTCGCGTCGACCTTGCCGCCGCTTTCGAATAACTCCCACTGCTCCATCTCACCGGTCTTGCTGGCGACGAAGTAATAGAGCTTACCCGTCTTCTTACTCAGGTACAGGCAGCAGCCGTAGGTGGGGATGGTAACGATCTTGCGGGCCGCGACGTTTTCAAGCATTCGCGTCGAGGCGTTCACCCGATAAATCGCCAGGCTGTTGTCCGCGCGATTGCCGGCAGCCACTATCGCCACCTTCTGCCCGCCCAGCGAAAAGCCCGCGCGAATGTCTACGTTATTCATCAACCCGTCCGGGAGGTATTGAAGTTGTTTTCCATCCAGGGCGTAGACTGCCAGCCCGCCCTGCTTGTTGGTGCCGATGATAGTGCTTTGAGCCGGGTCCGCCGGGTTGATCCAGATCGCGGCGTCATCAGCGGCGTCTCCCGTTGACGGTACGGGAGCAGTTTCGATCGTCGCGTTGACGGCTACGGCAGTTGAGGGCGAGGGCGAAGGTGCGGGCGTAGCAGAAACGGCTTCCGGCCTGGGACCGACAAGCTGCGCGACACGGTCACTCTCTACCTCACCATCATCCTTCTCTTCGTCGTCGTCGTCCTTGTCTTCATCGTCGTCCTTGTCTTCGTCATCATCATCTTTATCTTCGTCATCGTCCTTATCTTCATCATCCTTGTCGTCATCGTCTTTGTCTTCGTCGTCGTCTTTATCCTCGTCGTCATCCTTCTCTTCGTCATCGTCGTCTTTGTCTTCGTCGTCGTCCTTGTCTTCATCGTCGGGCTCCGACGGTTTCTGGCGATCCTCTTCTTTTTTCTCGCGTTTATCCTCTTTGCCGTCTAGCTTCTTTTTACCTTTAGCCTTTTTCCGATCTTTATCTTCATCGTCGTCTTTATCAGAGGCACCAACGGGCGCGCTCTGAGTGTTTTTGAATTTTTCGGTTAGACTCGGCTCCTGCTCCTGATTGGTAAGAGCTATTGCTGGCAGAGCCAAGGCAAGGGCAAGTGCGATAATAGCTATCCTCAGTGTTGACCTTTCCTTTGAAAAACCTATCATAATCTCCTCCTGACTGAACTTGTGGCGACACGGCTATGATGCATATGGTCCTCCATGATAGTTGCTTTAACAGTGATGTTTCAACAATCTTTTTTCACAGATGCCGGATTTTAAGTTGGGATGAGGCTTGCCGGAAATTCCTGCGGGGGCTGGCCGGAGCCCGCCCTTACCTTCTGATGAGCAATCTTAGAATCGGCTTTCTCAAACATACTGTCGAAGCTCCTTACTGCATGTTATACGAGACATATAATCCTGCAGGTTCGTTGATTCGCTTTTTTTCAATCCACTGGTCTTAGAGTTGACGCAGAGCGCCGCCTTTGGCTGACAATTGCCTTTCTGATTCCTCGCTAATTGACTGGCCATACCCCTTGAGGTATATTGGCGACCTGCCCTGAAGGGGTTTCGAGCCTATGTCAACTCGCATTTTTAAAGGTGCATTCTTATCGAGGACTACATTTGAAACGCTGCCCCCTTTGCAATAAAGAGACCCCCGACGAAAGAAGGTACTGCCCCCACGACGGCAGTCTCCTGGTCGAAGTGGCCCGCCCGGACAAAGGCGGGCAGGCTAAAGGCACCCCGCCTAAATCGCCTTCCGCCGAACCCGAGGCGAAGCTAAGTATTCAAATGGTTGATGGCAGCCTTCGCGAGGTCCCGCTGCTTGAGACGGAGATCAATATCGGCAGGGCTACGGAAAACGCGATCGTGCTTCCGGACCCGTCCGTCAGCCGACGCCACGCCTTATTACGCCGTCGCGGGGGCCAGTACGTCATCTTAGACACGAACAGCAGCAGCGGCGTCTTTGTCAACGGCGAGCGCGTCGGGCCGCAAGGCCAGCCGCTTCGCCAGGGCGATGTTATTGCCATAGGCGGCGCCACTCTCAAATTCAGCGCACAACCCGGCCCGCCTCCCCCGAAGCCTGTCGAACAGCCTCCGGCTCCGGTCGAGCCGCAAATGCGACCGCCATCAAACCAGCCGGTTCGCGACCAGAAGATTCCTGATCCCAAGCCGGCCTACAATGCACCAGCCTACAAAGCGCCGGCCTACGATGTAGGGCGCGACGGCCAGTTGTCGCCGCCCGAAGACTCGCTCGGGCGCATGCGTGAGGCGGAACAGGGCAACCTGCGCAAGATTATAATCGACGGGCGGTATGAGCTTGAGGCGAAGCTGGCGCAACGCTCCGATGGGACGGTCTATCGCGCCCGCCGCATACTGCTAGGCGATAAAGTCGCGATCAGGATAATGCGGCCCGAGCTTGTTAAGGACCGCGCGGCATATGAAGCCTTCCGCCGCCAGGCGCAGATCGCCGCGCGCATACACCACCCGAACTCGATTCAGGTCTACGACTTCGGCTCGTCGCCCGAAGGCGCCGTATACGTAGTCGAAGAGTTAGTTTCGGGCCGAACTTTGCGGGACCTCTTGAACGAGGAGGGCGGGCTGACGCTGTCGCGCATCGTCGGCATCCTCAACCAGATTTGCAGCGCCGCCCATGCGGCGCACCTCAACGGCATAGTCCTGCGCGATATAAAGCCTGAATCTATATTCGTCGAACAGGGGGCCGACGGGAAAGAGCTTATCAAAGTCGGCGGCTACGGCCTGGCGAAGGCAGACCCCTCGATCAGCGGCGGCATGACGATGGCCGATCAGGCGATGGCGTTAGGCACGCCCGAATATATGTCGCCGGAACAGTGGCTGGGCCACTCGCTTGACTCGCGCTCGGACGTCTACTCGCTGGGGGTGATGCTCTTCGAGATGCTCACCGGCTCAGTTCCTTTCGAAGCGCAGAGGCCGAACGAGGTCGCTCAACTGCACCTGACCGCGCTCGTTCCAGACATCACGGAGATAGGCCGCCCCGACCTGGATGAGGGCATCGCAGCGGTAGTCAACCGCGCGCTCTCGAAAGACCCCAGCTTTCGGCAACCGACCGCCCTGCAACTGGCCGCAGAGTTTCGTGCCGTCTCGGGCGCGGCAGGCGGCTTCGTCGGCGCGCTTATAAACAAGGCTAAAGGAGCCCCGATCATAATCCCCCAGGCGCCTGCCGCCGTGCCAGCCGGAGAGGCAGCTTTGCCTTCGGTCGTCGCCCAGGTCGAGCCGAAAGGCCAGGGGACTTTAAACCGCGTCGTGCTTGCGCTGATGGTCGAAGCCTTTTTGTCGCGCGTGTCGGGCGGGCTGATAAAGACTGCCGTCCCCTTATACGCCTTGCTCGTTTTCGGGCTGGACATAACTGCCATCATGGCGCTCGTGCTTATACAGAATATCGTCCCCTTGCTGCTTCGACCCTTCTTCGGCACCCTGGCCGATAAATACGGCAAGAAACGTGTATTCATGATCTCGCTCAGCATACGCTCGATCGTGGGGCTGCTGTATGCGGTCGCTTCGCTGCCGATGCTGTTTATTATAAGCCTGGTTCGCGGTATAGCCGATTCGGCTAAAGGGCCTTCCGCCTCTGCCATGATCGCCGATAACACGGATGAAAGGAATATAGCGAAGGCCTACTCGCTATACACCACGACCAAGTCTACGTCGGGCGGCATAGGCGAGGCGCTGGGCGCTTTCCTGCTCGTCATGCTGATAATCTTTTTTGCCGGCACGCGCACGGTGACGGCCAACGTCGCCGTGCTTGATGAAACCTCGGCCACAGGCGAGCCTATAGAAGTCCTGTTGAAAAGCCCGGAAGAAGTCGCTGAAGACCAGACGCTGCCGCCGACCGAAGCTCACCCGGAGCCGCGCAAGGTGGTCGGCGTCGAGCAGCGCGAGATGCAGCTCAACCAGGTCCCCATCGATGACCTGCCGAAAGTCGTAGATGAGACCATGCTGAAAAGGGCGCTTGTCGCCATCTTTGCAGCGGCGACCATATTTTCAGCCTTCTCCATACTGCTGGTCCAAATCTTTGTGAAGGAGAAGAGGGCTAAAAAGAAGGACAAGTCGGCCAAGTCGGCAATTCTGAGGCGGCCCGCAGGCCCGCTCCACCCTCTGCCAAACGTCTGGAGCTTTGCCCTGCTCGGCGCGGCGCTGACCGCCCCGGCTTACATGGTGACGGGCGAGTTCTTCGTCGTGCTCGCCGTCAAGCTGCAAGTGACTCCGTATGCGCTCGGCTGGATCAAGCTCGTCGCCGAGACTGCCATACCGCTCATATTCGGCCCGTCATTCGGCTGGCTCGCCGACCGCATAGGCGCAAACAAAGTCATAGCCCTGCGCTCGATTGCCAACCTCGCGACCTCTGTGCTGTTTTGGATAACGCCCTGGTTTATGGGGACGGCCTTGCTGGGAGTGATGATGGGACTCGCGCGCTCCGTAGACGAGATAGGCAAGGCGGCCTTCAAGCCAACCTGGGGCGCCATCGCCGCAAAGGTCTCAAGCTTTAACCTTGCGAACCGCAGCAGGACCATGGGAATTATGGAAGGCGGCGTCGACGCATCCGACCTCACTTTCCCTGTACTGGCAGGTCTGCTGCTACAATATTTTTCGCTCGGCGCTTTGATGGCCGTGCGAGCCGTGCTGGCGATCATCGCCGAAATATACGCGTATATCTTAATGCGAAAGTACAAGGTCTAGAATTTATGAACCGATGTATCAGGCGAAAACGTAAAAGCTTTGATACGTGAGGAGAGGGGACGAGAAAAGATGAAGAGACGAATCAATAACCTTTTGCTGTTAACCTTCATAGCGATTGCGGGGGTCACGCTCACGTGCGCCTGCTCGGGCTCGAACGGGGCGACGGATAAGCAGGACAAGAAAGGTAAGAACAAGGATAAGGGGGGCGCCGGGACCGCCTTCACCGGGGGCACGTTCGAAGCGTCCGGCGTCGCCCATGTGCCGGGCACGGACGGCGTCCTGTTCGTCGACGACTCAAGACCGGGCGAGGTCTTCTGGATGAAGATTGACGAGGCGGGGCAGCAGGTCGGCGAGATAAAGCCCATAAGACTCGGCACGATGGTCGAAAACCCGGAAGGGATCACTTCCGACGGCTCATATTTCTACATCGTAGGCTCTCAAGCAAACCCGAAGAACGGCGAGCGGAATGCTATCGCGCGGTTCGCCTTCGACCACAACACGCAGACCGCAAGCCCCGCTGGCGTGATAGGGAATCTGCGAGAGTTGCTGTTGAGCAGGGTGCCGGACCTGAAAGGCGCGGGGGAAATGAAGGGCAATCAGGGAGGGCTCAATATCGAAGGCATTGCGTGGGACCCCGATCAGAAGCGGCTCTTGCTCGGGTTGCGCTCGCCCATAATAAATGGGCAGGCGATGGTAGTCCCTTTGAAGCCGGCTGATCCCGGCGGCGCCTTTTCAGCAGACAACCTGAGATTCGAAGAGGCTAAACCGATGATGCTCGCGCTCGGGGGCTCGGGCGTGCGCGACATTCAGTATGATAGCAGGCTGAAATCATTCCTCGTGATTTCGGGCGCCCCCGAAAACGTCGAGAAGGGCGAGTTTATACTCTGGCAATGGGATGGCAAATCTCAGCCCGTACAAAAGAGCGTGCTCGATCAGAAGGTGAAGCCCGAAGGAATCACGGCGGTCAACGTCGGCGGACAGAATTTTATTTACATCGTCTGCGACGCGAGTCGTTACCTCAAACTTGATTACGCGAACTTAGAATAATTCGGGAGTTGGGCAATGAAACGGAAAGCTAAATTACAGGCTCTTGTCTTGGCAATAGCGGTGATGCATATCGGCCTTATGACGGCTAACGCGCAGGCGCCCGAAGCCCGCAGGCGCGTCGAGGGGGTCGCGAATTTCGGCCAGGTGACGGAACATTATTTCCGTGGAGGAGAGCTGACGACCCAGGGAATAGAAAACCTTGCCGCGCTCGGGATTCGCACGATCATAGACCTGCGCGACGACGCGGAGCCTGAAGAAGCCGAGACGTGCAAGCGGCTTGGCATTACGTATTACAATTTTCCCCTCGACCAGTACGTGACGCCCGATCAAGCGACCATAGATAAAATATTTCAGATCATACGCGAGGCCAAAGAGCCCGTCTTCGTCCATTGCTCGGGGGGCAAACACCGGGCCGGGACGCTGTGCGCTCTATACCGCATGAAGCATCAAGGCTGGTCCGCCGAGCGCGCGTGGAAAGAACAACAGGCTTATGGATTCGGCCCGCCCGAGGAGCACCCGAAGCTGTTTCTTTACGCCTACGGCAATACGCGTGTGGCAAAGCGCCTGCGGCAGGAACCCGATAGAAAAGAGAGCGACAGACGGGCGCAAGGCAATGGGAAGCCGGCAAACAAAGAAGCGATTTCGGCAAAGCCCTCCCCGGTTGCAGCGCCAGCCGCAGCCACAGAGGCTGCCGCGACGGAAGCCGCCCTTTCATCAACCGCCCGCTACGTCTCTCCAGCCCAGGCGTTAGAGCGGGCCAGGGCCGACGGGGCTACGGGCGAGCTGGCGCGTATCAATCTCGAATACGACACGAAACGCGCCGTGCCTGTGTGGAAGGTTATCTTTGCGACAGCCGTGGAGTACAGGTTCGACGCAAGGACGGGAGCGCTATTAGCAACAAAGCCGAAACCGTCCGAGAGTCTTTCCGTGCTTTCGCCGCTGACGTTGAGCGACAGGTATTTGAGTTTTCAGAAAATCATTTCGATAGCGGAGCGGCTCACGGGTCTAAAGGCTGCGGAGATGGAGCTGAAGCGAGTCAGGGGGCGCAATCAGACATTTTTTGAAGTCGCGATGGCCGATGGCCCGACGCTCTTTTTCGACGCGCTGACCGGGAAACAGATAAAGGAGTTCTGAAATAACCCGGGCTTTATCCGTTAGGAAAACCTGGACGTACTGGCTGTAGTTTGCTCAAGCTCCTCGCGGATGAGTTTTGAAATCGGGTTCCAGGAGCGCAACTGGCAGACGGTGTCGAGCGTTTGCTCCATGCCGTTCTCATCTATGAGCTTTCGCAGCTCCATAGCCTGCGGATCATCCTTCTGCTCGAAGTTGAGCGCTGCCGCGCATCCCTGCATCAAATATGTAGGAGTGAAACCGTACCGGTATGCCAGCTTTGCAGGCCCTATCAATCGGTCATCGGCCTGGAGCTTGCGAATCGGGTCGCGCCCCACTCGCGCGATCGTGTCCATCAGCGCCGAGTTCGAGAAGCTCGCGAGTATTTCATTGATAAATCCCGCGTAGTGAAGCGAGCGCCCGTTCTTCGATTGCAGCGCTCTCTGCGCTTCCAGCATCGCCCCGACAACTGCTCGGTTGATGGCTTCGTCGGCCATCGCTTCGTGGATGTACGTGTAGCCTCGCCGGTGGCCGAGGTAGGCGCAGACGGCGTGCCCGCTGTTTAAGACGTAGAGCTTCTCTTCGATGCACGCGGGGAAATTATCCAGGCCCTTTAACGGCGGCAGGATATCGAAATCGCCCTTGATCTGTAGCGTGTCGAAGAGCACATCCCCCATCGCGTCGGCTGTGAAGACGTACTGACCCGCAGGGTCCTTCTCTGAGTTCGACACGACGCGGTCGGACACTGCGGAGTTGAACCCGATCAAGTCCTGCACCTGCTGCGCGTACTGGAAAGGCACGTTGGTAAAGATGAGCCGCTCCAGTTGCGACCCCGCGTTCTTTATGTTCTCGCAGCAGAAGACGTCCAGCGTTCGAGTCACGCCCGAATTGACCCGGTGCAAGATGGCTTCGGCCAGCGCGGGCGCGATGCCCGGAAGGTTGTCCGGCCGCACAGTCGTGTAGACCTGATCGGCCTGGGCCACTTCGTGGGCGAATTCGGGCCGCGTGACATTCACGGCGCGCACGCCGCGTATCTCCAAACTGGCCGTGACGGCCCCCTTCGTCACAACATCGTAGCCATGCCGGTTTATGGATTCGATAAGATCGTCGCGCCTCGCCGCAAAGACCAGCTCGTGCCCTTGCAGCGCCAGCGCCATTCCCAGCGCGCCGCAACCAACACGACCCGCCCCGATGATGACTATTCGCACGGCAAATCCCTTTCGACTATTACCTCAAAAGCACGTCTATTTTTGCAAGAAGCTCCTCGAAGACCAGATTCTTTTTGCTTATGAAATCATCGGCCCCGGCCTGCAAGGCCTCGATTTTGTCTTCGACCCCCTGCCGGCTTCCCAGCAGGACTATGGGCGTCTCCAGTTTGTTCTTGCGAAGCTCACGGCATATATCGAAGCCCGAGTAATGCTCTAACAAAGCGTCAAGCACGAGCAGATCATAAGAGTATTTCGCGCCGGTGGCCCGCTTTAGCGCCTCGCCCCCGTCCTGAACGCAGTCGACCACGTAGTTCTCAGCCTCCAGGCCCTTCGTGAGAATCGTCACAAGCTGATCGTTGGTTACCGCTACGAGAATGCGATGCGGCGTCACCCTGAAAATCGATATCGACGTCGTCGGGAGGTTAGACAGCGAGAGCGCGGCCGTCCTGGCAAGCGTGCCCGTAAGCGCGCGCGTCATTGCGGGCCTGACATTGACATAGGTCTCCGATGCAAGCTCGGCTTCAACCTGCTTCAACTCGGCCTCGGCGCCGAGCTTGGCAAATATCTGTTGCGCGCTTTCGAGATGCGCACGACCCGAGTCGGGGCGGTTTGTGCGCGTGCGGAGCCTGCCTATAGCCGCATGGCACAGGCCTATGCGAAACGGCTCGCCTATGTTCTCGAAGACCGAAAGGCTCTGAGCGAAGCTGCGGTTTGCCTCGGACATCAGACCGTCCGCCGCGCAAACACAGCCGCGCACGTAGAGCAGGCGTCCGATCACGCTGAGCGCCGGGTTGAGCGAAGTGACTGCTTCGACCGATTCGAGCTGCTCGCGCGCTTGCGCGAGGTCGCCGGACTCCAGGAAAGCTAGCGCGAGGGTGAGCTTGAGCAGTATCTGCTCCTCGATCGCGGGTTTCTCGCTGGCCGCGTCAAGCCCTTTTTCCAGTTCCGCGATGGCCTCCAGGTGCTGTCCGCGCGCGCTCAGTATTTGCCCGAGCATGCGCTGCGTGCGCGGGTAGACGGTCGAGCCGTGGCGCTCAAGCGCTGCTTCGATAGTGTTCCAGGCGGCCGTGAGGTTGCCCTGCAAAAACCTCAGTTCGGCCAGGTCCGTGAATGCTACGGCCTCTGCCTTCTCAAGCCTGTATTCGCGCGCGAGCCGCAATCGGTCTTCCAGAAATCGCTCGGTCGCAACCCACAGGCCCAGCCGCGTCAGCGCGCGCGACAGACTGCTGTAAGCCTTGAGCAGGAAGCGCACGTTTCCAGACTCCTCGATCTGGTCTATCGCCGCCTGGTAGATCGGGACGGCTTCCTTGAGCTTCCCTTCCGAGTAGAGCAGGAAAGCCTGCCTGAGCTGCACGCTCGCCTGTAAGAGCTTATCGCTCGTCCCTTCGGCCAGGCGCGCGGCGCACGTCCAGTTATACCGTGCGCCTTCGAAATCGCCCTCTTTCCAGTCGAGCTTTCCGAGCAGCAGATGGACCTCCGCGCGCAGCATCGCGTTGCCTGCTTTCCGGGCGATGAGCGTGGCGCGGTGCAGGTGATCGCGCGCCGCAAACAGGTTCCCTATGCCGATCAAGGCGCGGCCGAGCGACGCGTGCGCCTCTGCGATTCCCGTCTCTTCGGCCACCTGTGTGTAGTAGTCCAGGCTTTTGTGCAGCGCCTCCATCGCGACGGTGTAGTCCTTACGCTCCAGGTGTGCGCGGCCCGTCCACAGCAACACCATAGACCGGAACCGAAGCGGGATCGAGTCCAGCTCCGCCGGATCATCGTACTTCGAGAGCCGCTCCAGGGCCTCGTCGGGCTCTCCTTGATTCAGATGCGCCTCGGCCAGGATGCACCGCAGGCTGACTTCCTCGCGCTCATCCGTAGTCAAAGTGTTGAGCTTACCCGAAAGCGATTGGAGCAGGTTATCGGTCTTCCCCTGGTTGCTCCTTTCGGCTGTGGCGGTCCGCTTCTTCCCTTTGGATAATTTGAAGAGCAGTTTGATGCCCGCGTTGCCGAAGCGAACCGTGTCGCCGTCATTCAGCAGATGCTCTGTGACGCGGTCGCCGTTGACAAAGCTCCCGTTGGTCGAGCCGAGGTCTCTGAGCAGAAAATCGCTGCCGAGGCGGATGACCTCCGCGTGATAGCGAGAGATCGATTGGTCAGGCAGGCAGAGTGAGTTCTCGCTGCCGCGCCCGATCGTAAATCGCGGCGCTTCCAGCAGGAAGACGCTCTCGGCGTCGCCGACAGAGAGGTGGAGTTTTCCGCTTACGCTCATGAAGAATTAACGCTCGCTTGCAAAAGTCACGCTATCAACTTGTGCTCGAACTTGACTGCCACGCCAAAAACATCCCGAAACAGGTCCGCGTTACGGTCGGCCATCCATAATTCAACATCACATTCGTCGGCGCTCTCGGCATGAATTGTCACACCTGTGTGGCCCTGCTCGCAACGAATCTTTTTGACCGTCTGGCGGCGCGAGCGGTCCAGCGCGTCTGCGATCCGAAGGATCCCTGTCAACTTTCGCACAGCAGAGCGCTGGGCGGGCTCAAGGGCAAAAAAATCTTTATGCCTGCGCTTCGAGTGAGACCCCGCATCCGTCTTAGGCATCTTCCCCGTTATGTATCGGACCATATTAGCAATGATGGCTATCTCAAAATTGTTAAACCCCGGCATCTCGGAGTTCTTTATAAGGTACAAACCGTGGCGGTGATAATCCTCATGCGCGATGTAATAGCCTATGTCATGAAGCAGACCGGCATACTCCAACAGTCGCCGCTCCTCGTCACCCAATTGATGAAGGTCGCTCGTCTCATCAAATATCTGAGCCGCCACCTGTGCGACGTGGTGAGAATGCGCCGCGTCATAGTTGTATCGCTTGGCCACTGATAATACCGATCCCGTTCTGACATCATGTTCGGGTGTCTCACCTTTGCCTGCGTCGCCTCTGCGAAGGTAATTCAGTATAACGCCTTCCCTCAATGACCAGTCGCAGCTCGTTATTTGTTCGGCCCCCAATTCAACTAGAATCGTTTCAAGGAGCAATCCCCCGGCGACGATGATGTCAGCGCGTTCCTTATCAAGCCCCGAGACAAGGCGGCGCTCCTGCATATTCATGGAAACCAGCTTCCGATTCAGCTTCTCCATCTGATGCGTAGAGATCGTTTGACTGAATGGAGAAAAATCAGAATTATCAGCTCCGTCCTTAGCAGCCTTCCTTTCCGTCACGGTGTTTATCAGGTTAAGGATGGTGCCGGACGTGCCGATCACGAAGTCGTACCCCCGCCTCTTAATCTCCCACATTATCCGGGCAAGCTCCGCCCGTATGTGAGCCTTGAGCTGCCGGTACTCACCATCAGAGACAGGGTCGGTAGTTATAAACTGTTCGGTGAGCCTGACCGCGCCCAGTTTGGCCGACAACAAAAGCTCGGGGTCGCCGCCCCCGGTTATGATGAACTCTGTCGAGCCGCCGCCGATGTCTATAATCAGCGCGCGCCTGTCGTTGAACTCCGTCACCTCTGATACGGCCAGGGCGATCAGCCGCGCCTCTTCAACGCCGGGCAATACCTGGACTTCCAGACCGACTCGTTGGCGCACGGCCTCGACAAACTCCCGGGCGTTGTCGGATTCGCGCACAGCGGAGGTCGCTGTAGCAATTATGAGATCGACCCCGTTGCCCTCGGCCAGTTGTTTGAATCGCCGCAACGTGGTGACCGCCCGGTCTATCGTCTCTTCCGATATCTTATGCGTGCGAAGGGTCTTGGACGCGAGCCTGGCCATATCCTTTTCGCGGTCTATTATCTGAAGGTGTTGACCGGGTTCGGCGCGCACTACGGCCAGGTGGATTGAGTTTGACCCTATATCGATAGCTGCTATCTTCATGAACTCTTTCTATAAGCCGCAGCCCGTCACCTCGAAACGTACCTGTTCTACCCTCACCCCAGATGTTTGTCAATAGGCGCATATGTTGATAAAAGCGCGGTTTTACCGGCGGAAGGATATATTTGAGTCGCACAAATTAAGCGGGCGCGCTAACCATTAGCGCGCCCGCTCGTGGGGCATCGTCGTGATGAATGGGGGCTTAAAGCCTTTTCGGCCTACCTCTGCGTTGACCGGCGCAGCTCGCTTATGCGAGAGCGCACCTCGTCGCCGTCCTTCGGATCGACGGCTGCCTTCAGGTAAGACTCGAACGCACTGGCTGCGTCTTCGTTCTTGCCAAGACGCGCAAGCGCGATCGCTAGATTGTAATGCGCTTCGGGAAAGTTATCGCTCTGATTGATCGCATCTTTAAACTCATCGACCGACGCTTCAACTTTCCCTAGAGTGAAAAGAGCTATACCGAGATTGTAATGAGCTTCCGGGTAAATCCCTTCGGCCTGCTCGATGGCTATCTTGAACTGTGTCACGGCGCGCGCGGTCTCGCCGCGATTCGCGTATAGAATCCCCAGGTTCCCGTGCGCTTCCGGGAAATCGCCGGGCCTCTGTTTTATCGCGGTCAACAGCTCGCGCTCCGCGCCGTCAAAATCATCTGTCAGGCTGTAGGCGACGCCGAGGTTGTAGTGGGCTTCGGCGTATTGCCCGTTCTGCTCAATGGCGATCTTAAGCTCACTTATCGCCGCCTGCATGTCGCCGAGCATTCCCAGCACCATGCCGAGATTGTTGCGAGCTTCGGCGAAATTGCCGTTTCGAGATTCAATAGCCTTCCGATACTCAACGACCGCGCCTTGAAGATTGCCTGCTGCGGTCATCTGTTTTGCGCGCTCGAAATGCTGGAGCGCGGTTTCCTGAATTTGGGCAAAAGCAAAGACAGACATCAGCGCCAGACCCGCCGCCGCCGCCGCCAGCTTCTTCGCAGTTAAATGAAACCTATTATTCATGGTCATCCCCAACCCCTATTGCTCGTATCAAACTGGGTCTCGGCGCAACGTTTTTTAGCACCGTTCCCGTACATTGTGCGGGCCGTTTGCGCGCACGAATCTGATTAAGGCAACGACTATGCCGAAAGCGATTTTTGCAACAATTAGATCGGGTGTTAGGGAATCGAAGGGGATTCACCGCAGAGACGCAGAGAGCACAGGATGGCCGATGATGCGCCTTCGGCGCACGGCGGGGGCGCAGAGAAAACGTATTAGAGAGAACATAATTCTGCTCTGCGTGAACTCTGTGCTCTCTGCGTCTCTGCGGTGAGATATGCCTTACACTTATACGCAATCCGCTCTAGGAAGGAATTTGAGATTCTAGGAGCGCCAGTTTATTCGAACGCGCCCACCGGGGTAGTCTATCGAGCCGGGCCGCTCTTCTTCATCAATGCCGAGCGCGGAGGCTATGCGACCGAGCCAGTGGTCGCCCGCGAGGCGTGTGCCGCGCAACGAGCCCGAGATTATCAGATGGTCGCGCGCGCGAGTGGCCGCCACATAAAGCAATCGCTTCTTTTCTGACTGGTCCATCTCTTCTTCGACGAGCTTAATCATCTCGAATGATGCGGGGCGCACCGATTCATCTCCGCGCTCGTCGTCCGTCCTCACGTCTACTGCGACGCCCAGCTCCGCGTGCGCGGCAACGATAGAACGGTCGCGTCCGCCTGCGTAAGTCGCATCGACTATCCACACGATGGGGAACTCCAGCCCTTTCGATTTGTGGACTGTCATCAACCTCACAGCGCCGGCTTCTTCTACGGTGGCTTCGCCTTCGCGCGCTTCTCTGAACTTCAAATCCTTTATTCGCTCGACCAGTTCCGAAAGCGTGATTGAAGGTAGGGCGCGGGCCTGCTCGATGAATTTCTCTATGTTCGCCGAGCGCCGCTCGCCGTGAGGCAGCGCCATCAAGGTTGCCTGGTAGCCCGTCTCTGCGAGCGCCGCTATGATTATCTCAGCCGCGCTCATTCGACCGGCAATCGCGTGTAGCCGCTTTAGCACTTCGCGCGCGAAAGCGACTGCCTCGCGCTCTTCGTCGGCGTGCTCCACTTGCTCGTCACACAGGCTCTCCCAGAGCGTGCGGCGCGTGAGCGCGAGGCGGAAAAGAGTCTCATCCGAGAGCGCGAACATCGGAGATCGCAGCGCGGCCGCAAGACGCAGGCTGTCCGAGGGGCTCGCCAGGAATGCGAGCAGGTTGCTGAGGTCGGTTATCTCTTGCCGGTTATAAAAACCCCGGCCCGCTATCGTCACGTAAGGCACCTCGGCGGAGGCCAGCGCCTGCTCATAAATCTCAAAGTTGGTCGAAGCCTGAAACAGCAGCGCGAAGTCTCCGTACTCGACCGCCCGCGCCTCGCCCGCTCGCTCGCCGCAAATCATCACCTCGCGCCGCTCTCTAATATCTTTGATGCGCTCGGCAATCAATTGCGCTTCAAGCTCGCGCAGCTCTTCGGTCACAAGCCGGTCTTTCGCATCTTTGTCCTGGGCGATGACGTGAAGCTCGACCGCTGGGGCTTCGGCCACGGGCAGTCGGGATGCGCTCATCGCTTCGTAGGCGGTGTCGTAACGGCTCTCAAGCGTGAAGACTGAAGGGAAGACGTGATTTGTAAAATCGACCAGCCGTTTGTGCGTCCGAAAGCAGGCGTCCATGCCGACTTCGTGGCCGTCGCCGCGAAACTCGTCGCGCGCATCGTGAAAGACTGTGACGTCCGCGCCTCGAAACCTGTAGATAGACTGCTTCGCATCGCCGATGATAAACAGCTCGTTCGATTGCGGCGCGAGCTTCCACAGTATCCGCTTCTGTATCGGAGACGTGTCCTGAAACTCGTCGACCATCAGCGCTTTTATCAACCCGCCGCCGGCGCGCGTGTAACGCTCGCAAACCTCTTCGTGTGAAGAGAGCATCTCGTCGGTCATCTCTTCGAGATCATTAAAGTCGAGTCGCTGCCGCTGCTGTTTCAGCGACGAGAAACGCGCGCGCGCCATGCGGTAAAGCCGCGCCATCCGCCACGCGACCTGGGCCGCCTCCGCGTCTGCGTCATTCATTTCCAACGCCAGCAGCCGCGCGCTGCGCGCTGCCTCGCGCAATCGGCGCAGGGCCTCTGTCACAGCTTTGAACTCTTCTTCGCTGTTCCATTTCTTTTTCGAGCCGCCCAGCAGGTTGATCGCCGCAGCCACCTCAAGCAGCAATGCCGCCGTCTTGACGCCTTCGCTTCCGTCAATATCGTCAAGCAAGTCGACTACGCGGGCGCGACACTGCTCCCTTTTATCTGCGGGGTCGATAGCCATAAAGCTTCTGAGCGTCCGAACATCGCGCTCCCAACTCTCTTGCTCGACGAGCGAGCGCGCACGAGCGGCGCGTGATTCATCCAAGGCGGCGCGCCAGAATTGAATAATCTCTTTCGCGTCATAATCACCCATCTGCTCGACTGCGCGGCGGGCGCGCTCGCCATCGTAGATGAGCGATTTCAGCGCCGCTTGCACGTCGCGCGGAGACAGATAAGCGAATATCTCTACCAATGATTTGGAATCGTGCGGAGAGGAGGCGGCTTCTTCAATCGCCTCTTGAATAGCTTGATCGACGAGCGCCGCGCCCTCGATCTCGTCTATGATCTCGAATGCCGGGTCGAGCCCGGCTTCCGCCGGGTGCGCGCGCAGTATCGCCGAGCAGAGCGAGTGAATCGTCCCTATGCGCGCCGAGTCGAGCGCGTTACGGTGCTCGCGCCAGCGGCGACGCGCTTCAAGAGAGTGACTGTCGTCTATGCGCGAGCGAATCTCCCGGCGTATGCGCGATACCATCTCGCGCGCGGCCTTTTCCGTAAACGTCACCGCGACTATGTCCGCGACTCGCCAGTCCTCGTTCTCTTCCAGCAGTTTTAAGAACCGCTCTACGAGCACGCGCGTTTTGCCGGAACCCGCGCCCGCCGACACTATGACGCGGCGACCGCGCACGCTGACTGCTTCCAGTTGTGAATCAGTCCACTCCATAAGCAGGGGTCAGGGGTTAGGGGTCAGGGGTCAGGGAAAAGAGAATCTGAAATCTCAAATTTGAAATCTCAAATCCTTGATCCCTGACTCCTGACCCCTGACCCCTGCAACTGGCCGCCGAGACGGCGATAAAGCGGCCTTGCCATCAGGATGATCGCCAGGGCCAGGAAGGCTCCAGCTATAACGTCTATGACGTAATGGTAACGCAAATAAACCGTTGAGATTATAAGCGCGCTCCCGGCTGGCAGTATCCACCAGAACGTACGGCGGTGAAACCGCTGCGCGTAGTAGAGCACGAGCAGCGTAAGCTCCGTGTGGCCGCTCGGGAAAGCGTCATAAGTCTTTCCTTCAAGCTCGTTGAGCGTCGAGTGTATCGTGTCGAACAACAGAACTCCCGATAGCGGTTTCGTATGCTGCGATTGTATCTCGGGCAAAAAGCGCGGGCCGAGCGCAGGCACCGCGATGTAACCCAGGTACGACAGATAAAACCCGAGCACTATTACGAAGACGAAGAAATGAAATTTCTCTGCCCAGCCTTTGCGCCATAGCACAGCGCCAAGGACCAGAGGCAAGAAGTAATAGGTTATGTAAGAGAGTTGAAAGAGCTCTGTCAGCGCGGGCCAGGTGAGGCGCTCAAGCCAGACCGTAGGGTCCACGCCGAACATCTGCCGGTCGATCGCAGCAAGCTCCCTATCGAACTCATTAGGGTTTATGAGCGGTATCAAATAAGTCAGTTCTTTGTAAGTGAACGGTATCACGGCGACCGGATACCAGCCCCTTACCAGCCCACTGCTGCGATACCGGCGGGCGATTAGAACGACTATTGCGATTGCGACTACGTGCGCCGCGACCAGCAGCCACCAGTAAGGGACGCGATCAATCGCAATCAGGATCAGCGCGGCGATTACTATCAAATAACCTATGATGATTGTATCTGCCGGGCTGAGCAGCCCCGAGTAGATTGGCCGTCGCGCGTTCGGGTCGGTCACAGCCAGCCCTCTTGCTTGTACCAGTCGATGGTGCTGCGCAAGCCTTCTTCGATAGGCACTCGCTGGCTGTAGCCAAGCTCGCGTTTGGCGCGCTCGATAGAGCAGCCCCACGAGACTTGTGAAAGGTCCCGGACCTTATCGCGGTTGATTACGGGCGGCTTTCCAAAGAGCGCGGCGCTCGCTTCAGCCGCGACCGCGACCCCGAAGGCGAGCGTGCGAGGTATGGCGAGCGTGCGAACCCTGCGATCAAAAATCTTTGCGAGCAGATCGGTGATGTGTCGTATCGAATAGACTTCTTCGCTGGAAATAAAGTAAGCCCTTCCGGTCGAGGCTTCGCTTTCGCCCGCCAGTATTATGCCGTCCGCGAGGTCGTGCACGTGGACGAGACTCACCTTTTTATCATAGCGCCCGATCGTGGGCGACAGCCCCTTCGCTATCGCTTTGAACAATTCATAGAGAGCATAATCGCGCGGGCCGTAGACTGCCGGAGGGCGGACGATTGTCACGGGCAATAGTTCCCCTGCGAATCGCACGGCTTCTTCGCCCATCAGCTTGCTGCGACCGTAAGGGGTGATGGGGTTAGGCGGGGTGTCTTCGTTTACGATCTCGCCGGCGCGCGCAGGGCCGATGGCCGCAAGCGAGCTGATCTGGACGAACTTCTTTATCCGGTCGCGCCGTTTGAGCGCAGCGCCGACGATTGTCTCGGTGCCGCGATGGTTGACCCTAAAATAATCCTGCTTGCGGCGAGCGAACGTAAGCCCCGCCACGTGATAGATGGTGCTGACGCCTTCTAACGCTTCGTCCCAATCGGTAGTCTCATCCAGCGCGCCGTGGACCAGTTCGATCTGCGGGTGTTTGAGGTATTTCAGATCGCTCGAATGACGGACGAGGCACCGCACGTTTCGCCCGCGCTCGACGAGACGGTCTACGAGATGGCTTCCGACAAAACCAGTCCCCCCGGTGACTAACACTTTCGCTTGATCGTTTGATTTCGCCATTGCTTTTCGATTCTCTTTCAGCGGCTATTGGCGGCGTGGCGGTCGAGATAATCGAGCAGCACGGTCGTCATCACTTTCACGCCGACTACTAAACTTTCCTCGTCCACATCGAACTCCGCCGTGTGCCAACCCGCTGTGATGCCGCGAGCGCGATTGCCGACTCCGAGGAAATAGTAGAACCCTGGCACGACTTTCTGAAATTGAGAAAAGTCTTCGGCTGGCATGAACGGGCGCGGCGCGATCAGGTTCGCCTCCCCTACGACGCGGCGCATCGAGGGGAGCACCTCTTCGACAAGTTTCGGCTCGTTGTAGGTGAGCGGGATGGGGTTCTCAAATTCAAGCTCGAACGTCGCACCGTGAGCCGATGTGACGCTCGCCAGGATCTGCTTCATCATCGCCTGAGCGCGCGTGCGCACGTCTTCGCTGAGCGCGCGCATGGTGCCTTCCATCTTAACTTCTTCGGCGATGATGTTGTTGCGGTCGCCGCCTTTGATCGTGCCGATGGTAATCACGAGCGGCTCGAACGGATCTATGCGGCGGCTGTGAATAGTCTGAAGCGCCGTGACGACTTCGGAGGCTACGACTATCGCGTCGATGCCCATCTGAGGCTGCGCGCCGTGTGATTTCTTGCCCCGCACTGTGATTATAAACTTGTCAGCCGAAGCCATCGCCGGGCCTGAGTGATATCCGATCTGCCCTGCTTCGATGCTCGGCATCGTGTGGAGTCCGAAGATAGCTTGCGGGCGCGGATTATCCATTGCGCCTTCTTTTATCATCAGCGCCGCTCCGCCTTCTTCGCCCGTCGGCGGGCCTTCTTCGGCGGGCTGAAAGATGAACTTGATCGTGCCTGAAATCTGATCACGCATCTTGCTCAGGACTTCGGCGACTCCGAGCTCGACCGTAGTGTGAACGTCGTGACCGCAGGCATGTTTTACGCCGGGGTTCTTCGATTTATAGGGCACGTCTATCGTCTCGTTGATAGGCAGCGCGTCCATGTCGGCGCGGACCGCTACGACCGGGCCGGGCTTCCCGCCTTTCAGCAAAGCTACGACGCCATATTTGCCGACTCCGGTCTTTACCTCGTCCAGGCCGAGCGCGCGCAACCGCTCGGCGACTACTCGCGAGGTTCGCTCTTCGCGGTTTGACAGCTCCGGGTGCATGTGAAAATCGCGCCTCTGCTCGATCAGCTTTTGGCGTAAGCCTTCCGCCGCCTGCGCAATCTGCGCGTCGCGCGGGCCTGGTTTTGAAGTTTGATTCTGCGCTGGTGCGGCTACGAGCAATAGCAGGACAGTCAATGCGACGGCGGTAAGCAACCTTTGCTTCATCTCTATCTCCGTAATTATTTCTTGGGCTAAGGGAGGATATGTTCTTTTGTGAATGCCGGTCAAGCCGCGCGTTGCTTAAGCGGGAAAGATGTTGACCCGGCACGGCGCATAATGCTAAAGGAACGGGGGATGGACAAGTCAAAGAAAGATTGAGGGAGCTTAAAATGGGACGATACTTTGAGACTCTGCTACAGGACCTGCGCTACAGCGCGCGAGCATTATTGAAAAAGCCCTTATTTACATTAATCGCCATCGTCACATTGGCGCTCGGGATCGGCGCAAACACAGCGATCTTCAGCGTAGTGCAGACGGTGCTTTTGCAGCCGTTGCCATTTAGCGAGCAAGAGCGCCTGGTCGTCATTTGGAAGAATGATGAGGCTACGAAGCACCCGTTCGTCGAAGTATCAATCCCGGAGTTCAATGACTGGCACGGCCAAAGTCAGGTCTTTGAAGATCTCGCGGCGATGACGACAACGGTTAACGGCTTCGGCTACACGTTGATCGGGCAAGCCGAACCAGTGCAAATTGAAACCGCCAGGGTCTCGTCGAGTTTCTTCGCGGCTCTCGGGGTCAGGCCGGCGATGGGGCGCAGCTTCACAACGGATGAAGACCGCCCCGGCGCGGCGCGCACGGTCGTCATCAGCCATCGCCTCTGGCAAACCCGCTTCAATTCTGATCCCAATATTGTCGGGCAAATGATCGCGCTCGCCGATGGAGGGAGAGAAGCAGCATTTGACGCGGCCTTTAATCCCGGCCAAGCCGCGCAACCCAATACGCAGAACGACACGGGCTTCACGGTCGTCGGTGTGATGCCTGCCGAATTTGAGTTTCCGAAAGGCGCCGATGCGTGGATGCCGCTTTCCGCTGTAAGCGGCAAGTGGGCCGTTGAGAATCGAGTGGGGTGGTTGCAGGCCGTCGGGCGGTTGAAACCCCAGGTGACGCGCGAGCAGGCGCAGGCCGAGCTTGATACGATCATCGCGCAGATTGCCGCCAATCATCCTGAGACGCATGCTACCGGTCAGCGATCCGTAATCACTCCGCTGGCTGAGCACCTGTTCGGCGATGCGCGGCTGGCGCTTTATCTGTTGCTGGCGGGCACCGCGTTACTGCTGCTGATTGCCTGCGCCAACATCGCCAACCTGTTGCTGGCCCGCGCGACCTCGCGGCGCAAAGAGATTGCGCTGCGGGCTGCGCTCGGAGCCAGCCGAGGTCGGCTCGTGCGACAGTTGATGGCTGAAAGCCTGGTGCTGGCATTGGTCGGAGGCGGGTTAGGAATTATGCTGGCTTATTGGCTCATCAAGCTGCTTTCGAGCCAGGTTCCGAGAGACATACCGCGCATCGAGGCCGTAGAAATCAACATTCCGGTGCTGCTTTTTACCTTTGGCCTTACGTTGCTGGCGGCAATAGCGTGCGGCCTTGCCCCTGCGTTCTTCGCGTCAAAGGTCAACCTTAACGAGGCGCTCAATGCCGGGAGCAGCAAGGTTGCGGGAGATCGAGGCGGCAATCGCTTACGCGGCGCGCTGGTAGTTACAGAGGTCGCAGTGACGCTCGTGCTGCTGGTTGGCGCGGGCCTCATTTCGCGCAGCTTCTTAAATCTACGGCAGGTCGATTTAGGATTCGATCCTCACAATGTCCTGACATTTCAGCTTAGATTGCATGGCAAGCAGTATGCGGCCCCCGACAGGGCCAGAGATTATTTCCAGCAACTGCTCGAACGGCTTGAGGCGCAGCCGGGGGTGATTGCGGCAGGCGCCATTCTGATTCGCCCGCTTGAGGGAAACATTGGCTGGGATGTGGGGTACTCAACCGACGGGCAATCACCGGATGAGATTAAGCAGAATCCCATACTGAACTGCGAATCGATCACGCCACATTACTTTCGCTCAACCGGCATTCCCCTCAAAGGGGGGCGTGAGTTCAACGAGCAAGACGATGCCGATGCGCCGAAGGTGGTAATTATCAACGAGTCGATGGCCGAAACAATCTTTGCCCCCGGAGTCGACCCGATAGGCAAGCGCATCAATGTGGGCGGTCACGGGTGGTCCACGATTGTCGGGATCGCCGGTGATGCGCGTTACCGCGAACTGAGAAAAGGTCGCTGGGATGTGTACGTGCCTTATAGACAATTCGCCTTCCCACCATTGTATGTAACGATCCGTACTGAATCGGAGCCGTCATCGTTTATCCCGATAGTCCGGCGCGAAATGGCTGCGCTTGATCGCGATCAGGCGATGACGAGCGTGATGACGATGGAACAGATCGTCTCCGCCGCGCTCGCCCGTCCTCGTTTCAATGCGCTCTTGCTCAACGTCCTGTCGGCAGTGGCGGCAGTCCTGGCGATAGTAGGGATTTACGGTGTGATTTCTTACACGGTCGCACAGCGCACGCACGAGATCGGCGTCCGCCTTGCGCTCGGCGCGCAGAAGCCGGATGTGCTGAGGCTGGTGATCGGCCAGGGGATGAAGCTGGCGATCATCGGCATGGCAATAGGCATGGTGGCGGCATTCGTATTGATGCGTTTGATGGAAAGCCTGCTGTTTGGCGTCAGCACGACCGACCCTGCGACATATGCGGCGATCGCTTTCCTGCTGACCGGCGTCGCACTCCTGGCCTGCTATCTGCCCGCGCGCAGAGCGACGAAGGTCGATCCGCTCGTCGCATTGCGACACGAATGACGAGCAATGAGGGCCGAGCGCCGTTCATTCTATAAATTGACGGCGCTCGGCTAAAGTGATCTAATCCTGATTCTCAGGCTTGCGATCGCAGGCATAGTGGCTGACATCTTTTTAATTCTTCTAAAAGAGGGAAAGCATATGAAACGCATCTTTTCTTTAATCACAATCTCACTATCGCTTTTTCTTATAACTGCGCTCGCCCAGCAGAAGCGGGCAATGACATTTGAAGACGTACTCGCGCTCAAAAACGTCGGTGATGCGCAGGTCTCGCCCGATGGGAAATGGATTGCTTACGTAGTCTCGAAAGCGGATATGAAGGAGAACGCGACCGACGCAGACCTGTGGCTGGTTTCGACTTCGGGCGGCGAACAGATTCGGCTGACTACGAGCAAGAAGAATGACGCCCAGCCGCGCTGGTCGCTCGACGGGAAACGAATTGCGTTCATCTCTGCCCGCGAGGAGAGACCGCAAATCTTTTTGATCTCTCCATTCGGAGGCGAGGCCGAGCGATTGACCGAATCAAAGACGCCCGTGCAATCGTTCCAGTGGTCGCCCGACGGGCGGTCGATCGCTTACGTCGCCCAGCAAGAGATGACGCCGGACGAAGAGAAGAAGCAGAAAGATAAAGATGACGCTCAGGTCATAGACAAGAACTTCAAGTTCTCGCGCATCTGGATAATCGACGTTCAAACGAAAAAAGCCAGCGAGCTTGTGAAAAGTGATTACATCGCTACGGACCCGCAGTGGTCGCCCGACGGACGTTGGATAGCTTACACGACTACGCCTACGCCGAAAGCCGACGACGGGTCTTTGACGGACATTTGGGTGATCGAGACGGCTTCGGGCCGCCAGCGAAAACTGGTCGAAAACGACGGCCCCGACACGTCGCCGCGATGGTCGCCCGACGGGCGTTGGATAGCTTATCAGTCGCGCGATATTAAGGGCGGATTGCTTGGCCAATTGCGACTTTCGATCATCGCTGCGGAAGGCGGGACGCCGCGCGCGGTCGCGAATAATCTCGAATATCAACCCGGCGCGGCCACCTGGTCTGCCGACGGGCGAACGATTTACTTCAACGCGTCAATGAAAACGACGACGCAGCTATTCTCAGTCGCTTCGGCGGGCGGCGAGGCGAAGCAGATAACAAAAGCGCGCGGCGTGATGGGCCAGGCGACTTTTTCACGCGACCGGAGCGTAGTCGCATTCACAAGGTCGGATGTGCAGAACCCGGCGGACGTCTTTGTAGGCAAACTCCCGGACGTGCATGACGGCGTCAAGCTCACGAATCACAACCCTCAAGTGAGCGAACTCGCGAGGGGCGCGAGCGAAGTCATACGATGGAAGAGCAAAGACGGAATGGAGATCGAAGGCGTGGTGATCTACCCCATCGGTTACGAGCAGGGGAAGCGTTACCCGATGGTCGCGCTAATACACGGCGGCCCCGCAGGCGTGTGGACAGAGAGCTTCCCCGGCGGGTGGGGCAACTTCGGCCACGTCTGGGCGGGCAAAGGCTGGGTGGCGTTTTATCCCAACGTGCGAGGCTCGTCCGGTTATGGCGAAAAGTTTCTGCTATCGAACGTCAGGGATTGGGGCGGCGGCGATTACCAGGACATACAGACCGGGATAGATCATTTGATCGCGAAAGGCGTCGCCGACCCGGACCGCCTGGCGCAATCGGGATGGAGCTATGGCGGATACATGACTGCATGGACGCTCACACAGACGACGCGCTTTAAGTCCGTGATGGTCGGCGCTGGGCTTACGAACATGTTTTCGATGTATTCGACGAACGACCTGCAGCGCGTTCTCGAAGGCTACTTCGGCGCTGAACCGTGGAACGATCTGGAGGTTTACAACAGCCGCTCCGCAATGACTTTTATAAAGCGAGCGAAGACGCCTACTCTGATATTACACGGGGCCGAAGACAAACGCGTTCCCGTAGGCCAGGCTCAAGAGCTGTACATGGGGCTTCGAAAGAACGGCGTTCCCGTAGAGCTTGTCTTTTACCCGCGCGAGCCTCACGGTTTGCAAGAGCCGCGACACCAGCTCGATAAGATGCGCCGCGAATACGCGTGGCATTCAAAATATGTTCTTGGAGTCGAAGTGAAGGAGCCTGCTCCGGCTAAGGATGAAAAGAAGCCAGAAGAGAAGCCTTCAACCAATTAACAGAAGCCTGCGCATAAATCGCCGCGTAGCGGCGGTGTGATTTTAGCCGTGTGCTTTAGCGCACGGACAGCAAGCAGCAACGGATTCTCGTCGCGTCAGCGACGACTGAATTCAGTCGTCGCTGACGC
>DASUNP010000005.1:0-475774 GCA_036277095.1 Blastocatellia bacterium | reverse complement strand
CCACGCGAGCCATTCGAAAAGAAGTCGCCCGCGCTTGGGCGGAGTCCAGTCGCGCCACCCTGCGAGCGCGCGGTCGGCTGCTTCGATGGCTCGCCGCGCGTCCGCGCGCGAGGAATCGGGCGCGCGCGCGACCATCACGGTCTGGTCCGCCGGGTCGAAGCGGTCCGTCAATTTGTCGGTGTCGGACGCGACCCACTGGCCGTCAATAAAGTTCAAGACCGTCTGCCCGATTTCAGGAATGCTGTTCATGTTCGTTCTCCGGTTTGTAATTAGCTTCGATTGCGCGAAACGCATTATACAGACGCGGGCTATGTAAAAGTAAGCCGCCTGCGCTAAAGTGAAAAGTCGAATAAGCATGAGAGAGCGCGAACCGATTGTCGCACCGACCGAGCAGGCGAGCAACACTGCGGCGCCGGAGCGTGTCGTCTCGTTCGCCGAAGCATTCCGATTCTGGGTGAAGCTCGGATTCATCTCGTTCGGCGGGCCTGCCGGCCAGATAGCCATCATGCACCGCGAGCTGGTCGAGCGCCGCCGCTGGCTCGGCGAGGAGCGATTCCTTCACGCGCTGAACTATTGCATGTTGCTGCCAGGCCCCGAAGCGCAACAGTTAGCCATCTACATCGGCTGGCTCATGCACCGCACGTGGGGCGGCATAGTCGCGGGCGCCTTCTTTGTCATCCCGTCCATCTTCATCCTGCTCGCGCTCTCTTACATCTACGCCGCGTACGGGCGGCTCCCGGCAGTGGCGGGCGCGCTCGACGGGTTCAAGCCGGTCGTAGTAGCGATAGTCGTCGAGGCCGTCATTAAGATCGGCAGCCGCGCGCTCCGCTCCGTCGCGCATTTCCTGATAGCCGTCGCAGCTTTCGTCGCGATCTATTTTGTCAAAGCGCCCTTCCCGCTCATCGTGCTCCTGGCGGCGGCGATAGGGCTTGCGGGCGTACTCTTCTGGCCAGGGGTGTTCCGATCGGCGACGAGCAAAGGCGAAGCGACAACTCAAGAAAGAGATGAAGCGCCCACGGTGATCCTCGACCACGAGCCCGCCCCGCCACACACCCTGCCCTCGCGAAGACGGCTGCTCAAAACTTTGGCCGTAGGGCTTCTGATGTGGGCATTGCCGTACGCGGCGCTGGTAGCGTGGCGCGGATGGGATAGCCTTCACGCGCAAGAGTATCGCTTCTTCACGCAAGCGGCTCTCATAACATTTGGCGGCGCGTACACAGTGCTTGCATACGTGACGCAGGCCGCGGTCGGCACTTATGGATGGCTTCAGCCCGAACAGGCTATCGACGGGCTCGCCCTTGCCGAGACGACGCCGGGACCGCTCATCATGGTTTTGCAGTTCATAGGTTTTATGGCCGGGTGGAACCTGGCGGGCCAGGAAGGATTGCCGCAAACGACGAGCGCGGTCATTGGCGCGCTCGTGACTACGTACACTACGTTCCTGCCGAGCTTCATTTTTATATTCGTGGGAGCGCCTTACATCGAAGAGCTGCGCGGGAACAAACACTTGACCGGCGCTCTCTCGGCTGTGACGGCCGCCGTCGTCGGAGTGATCTTGAATCTCGCGCTGCTGTTTGGCGCGGCGGTGATCCTCCCTCGCGGGTCCGGAGGCGGCATAAACTGGTTTGCCTTAGCCGTGAGCGCGGCAGCCTTCTTTGCGCTTTATAGATTGAGAGTCGACGTGTTGTGGGTAGTGCTGGCAGGTGGTTTGATAGGCCTTGCGCGCGCGCTGCTGTTCGATTGAGGCGGGCTATGACGGCAAAAGGCAAAAGTGAAGAAAAGCAGATTGCCGCTACGCGCCGTTCGCGCTTGATCGACTTTCTCGGCCTTGAGCGCAACGTGGCCGCCGCATCCTTAGCAGTCTTTCTGCTTGGTATGGGCGAAGAGCTGTGGAAGAAGTTTCTTCCGAAATATCTCGAAGCGCTCGGCGCGGGCACCGTGGCCATAGGCGCGTTCGGGACGGTGAAAGATTTCTTTGACGCGGTCTATCAGTATCCGGGCGGCTGGATCGCGGACCGCGTAGGCCGCCGCCGGGCTTTCCATTTCTTCATCGCGCTGGCAACGATAGGCTATTTGATTTACCTGTTCAGCCCTTCCTGGCCTTTCGCTTTCGTGGGACTTGCATTCTCAATGGCATGGGTCAGCATGGCTTCGCCCGCGATCTTTGCGGTGATCGGCGATGCGCTCCCGAAAGAACGGCGAGCCATGGGCTTCACGCTCCAGTCATTAATCAAGCGAGTGCCGATGGCCATCGCGCCGCTCGTGGGCGGGGCTTTCATCGCCGCGTCGGGCGTGACGGCGGGCGTAAAGAAAGGGCTCGTCATCACGCTCATTCTGGCGGCCGTTACGGCGCTAGCGGTGATGGTCGTAAACATCCCCATAACAAAAGGCGAGGCCACAAACATTCGCGGCGTCTGGAGGTCGTTTCACGCGGCGTTAAAGCGGCTGCTCATCTCAGACATCATAATCAGGACGTGCGAAGGGCTGGCGGAAGTCTTGATAGTGCTTTACGTGACGAACATACTCGGCGTGAGCGCGGTCCGCTACGGCGCGCTCGTGGCAATACAGATGGCGACATCGATGCTGGTCTACATCCCCGCGGCGAAAATAGCGGACCGAATAGGGCGCAAGCCTTTCGTGATCGCGACCTTTTTTTGCTTCGCGCTCTTTCCGGTAGCGGTCGTGATGGCGACGGGCGCGGCGACGCTTGTCGCGGCTTTTATCATCGGCGGGCTCAGAGAGATCGGCGAGCCTTCTCGCAAGGCGATGATAGTCGATTTTGCGGAACCGCATTTGCGCGCGCGAACGGTCGGGTTGTATTACCTGGTCCGCAGCCTCACGGTCACTCCTGCTGCGGCAATCGGCGGGTTGTTGTGGACCGTCACCCCGCAGACGCCCTTTATTATCGCCGGCATAATCGGCGTCATCGGCGTGATCGTCTTCGCCGCCACAGTCGAAGAGAGATACGCGAGTTAAGCAAAAAGCTTGTCACAAATACTCAACACGACCAGCCAATTCCTCCGGCGTCAGAACTTCATAGATCAGAATCAGGCCGCGAATGATTTCACCTATCGAGCGAGCCTTCATCTTACAGTAAACAATTCCGGCATGATCTTTGGAACGTTCGGCAAATCTCAGAAAATCCGCGTCGTGAGTTACGACCACTCGCCGCTCGGGAAGGGCATACTCTAGATGATTATTATCACTTCGCCCGTACAATCCGGCTTCGACAGTAGTTGTTACGTCAATACCTTTGCGGCGCAAAGCCGCGGCTATGGCAGGATCGACATGCTCATCAAGATGAAAACGTATCTTTTCCTTAATGAAGTTACGCTGTTTGTCAGCCGGATCGGACATTAGGATGTTACATTCTTACTTCAAGCTTGAAGGCTCAAATTCAACAAAGAATTTCTCTTCGCCCTTGCTTGTCATATCTACGCCCTCCTCTTCTCCTTCGCCTCACCCTCACCCTCACCCTTCACCTCATCAGCCCAGTGATCGTAATAGCCGAAGCTGCGAACCCCCCTTAGTCCCTCGGCGCTTGATTGCTTGATCGCCGTTATCAGGTCGTAGTTGTTGGCGCGGCGGAATTCAGCCAAGTCGTAGCCGTATTGGAGTGAAGGCGGTTGGACTACCCTCCGTGACTCCGTGTAATGAATGTCATCAGATACTTCTTTGGGCGTCAGGTTGAATTGCTCTATTATCCGATACGCGAAGATGATTAGCGCCCGGCCCAGTTCAGATTCTGTGCATTGCGGTATCTTAGCCGCGTCGTCTGCGAGTCGTGCTTGCAACTCATCTGGCGAGCCAATTCTGCCATATGTTTTTTTGCCGACCTGTTTGTCGGTCACCTCTTGCCTTATCTCTTCGTCTGAAAACTCTGTGATTGCTGCAAGGTCGTCAACCAGGGCTTCAAGCTTTTCTTGCAAGGGAGATGGGTTGTTAGACCGGAATGATTCGGCAAAAGCTTCATCTTCTTCGATGCTTTGATCGATCTCCCGCTTATGATCATAGTAATAAGACATTGCCGCGTAAACTGCTGCTAAAGGCAAATCGTACTTTCCAGCAATTTCCTCCAGAGATATGCCCAGGCGCCAATGCATTAAGACAATATCTGCTACGGTAATCCCTCTACCCGCTATACGCGGTTTACCGCTCCGTACCTCGGGCGTGATTTCGATATGCCGGTCCAACATTGCTTCTGCCATTATCAACTCCTGTTATATCTCGCGCTAATTCTGCATAAAGTCGTCGTCATTAGGTTCAGAATCATTATATCGCATGGAAACCCATACAAAGTAACTTAATATCTTAGAATGGCCATCGCTGTCTATGGCTATATTACTAGAAAAAAGTGCATAATTGAATCTGCGCGCCGCCTCACGACTCCAGGAGTACGGTATGTCAACTCAAAGCCATCCGCCCGGGCCGAAGGGCAAGCCCGTTGTCGGTAATCTCTTGGACTTTCGCCGCGACCCTCTGGGCTTCTTGCTCACGGCCGCGCGCGAGCATGGTGACGTTGTCCATCTTCAGTTCGGCCCGCAGGCCATTTACCTGATCAATAACCCGGATTACATACGTGACGTGCTCGTCACGAATAACCGCAACTTTATCAAGAGCCGTGGGCTTCAGATGGCGAAGCGGTTTCTGGGCGAAGGACTGCTTACGAGCGAGGGCGAATTCCACCGCCGCCAGCGCCGCCTGTCACAGCCCGCCTTTCACCGCCAGCGCATGAACGCTTACGCCAAGGTGATGGCCGAATACGGCGCGATGACTCGCGACCGCTGGCAGGACGGAGAAACCTTAGATATCGCTCAAGAGATGATGCGCGTGACTCTGGCGATTGTCGGCAAGACGCTGTTTGACACCGACGTTGAATCTGAAGCGGCGGAGATTCGCACGGCGCTCACAGACATAATGCAGCTATTCAATCGAATCACTTCCCCGTTCCCGAACCTTCTGATGAAGCTGCCGCTGCCGAGCAATTTTCGTTTTCTGAAAGCAAGCCGAAGATTAGACGCTACGATCTATCGCATCATCAACGAGCATCGCGCTACGGGCGCGGATCGCGGAGATTTGCTGTCGATGCTTTTGATGGCCCAGGACGAAGAAGGCGACGGCGGGAGCATGACCGATCTTCAACTGCGCGACGAAGCGATGACAATATTCCTTGCGGGCCACGAGACTACGGCAAACGCGCTAGCCTGGACCTGGTATCTGCTCGCACGTCACGCGGATGTCGAAGCGCGTCTGCACGAAGAGATAGACAGGGAGCTTGGAGCGAGGCTGCCGACCTCTGACGATTTCGCGCGGCTCAAATACACGGAGATGGTGATGGCCGAAGCGATGAGGATGTATCCGCCCGCGTGGACTATGGGGCGACAGGTGCTCAGTGACTATCCGATAGATAACTTCATCGTGCCCGCCGGGTCGATAATCTTGATGAGCCCCTGGGTGATGCATCACGACGAGCGCTACTACCCGGATGCATTCAGGTTCGACCCCGAGCGTTGGACGCCCGCCGCGAGGGAAGCGCGGCCAAAGTTCTCGTATTTCCCCTTCGGCGGCGGCCCCCGCGTGTGCATAGGCGAAGGGTTCGCGTGGATGGAAGGCGTATTACTGATCGCGACTATCGCGCAGCGCTGGCGCATGCGGCTGGCCGAGGGAGAAAAGGTCGAGCCGAGGCCAATGATAACCTTGAGGCCCCGGCGAGGAATACGAATGACGCTTGAGCGGAGAGACGCAGTCGTCGGCCACCCCGCGGCGGCTCTCGCCTGACCAAAAAATCAATCGAACAGGCCGTTGATGTAAGCTTCAGGCGAGAATTCTATGAGGTCGTTCATCTTCTCGCCAACGCCGACATACCTGATGGGAATGCCAAGCTCCTTCGCGATGGCGATGACGATCCCGCCTTTGGCTGTCCCGTCGAGCTTCGTAAGCACAAGTCCCGTCACCGGAACGGCGCGTGTGAACTGGCGCGCTTGCTCAAGCCCGTTTTGACCCGTGACCGCGTCGATGATGAGGAGGACTTCGTGCGGCGCTCTTTCGACTTCGCGGCCCGCCACGCGGCGCATCTTCTCAAGCTCTTGCATCAGATTCAGCTTCGTGTGCAGCCGGCCCGCCGTGTCGATTATCAAGACATCGGCGTTGCGGGAGCGGGCCGAGCTTATCGAGTCAAACAGCACCGCCGACGGGTCTGTCCCCGGTTTTTGCTGCACAAGCGGAACGCCCGAGCGCTCGGCCCAAATGGCTAGCTGATCGTTTGCGGCGGCGCGGAAAGTGTCCGCCGCGCAGATCAATACCTCGTTGCCCTCGCTCTTGATGCGGTGCGAGAGCTTGCCAATGGTCGTAGTCTTTCCTACCCCGTTCACGCCGACGATCATGATGATATAGGGTTTTATGTCGAGCGGCACTTCGGTTTCGCTCGCTACGGTGCCGCGCTTGCGGTTGCGCTCGGCGGCGTCGAGTATAGCGAGAAGCTCGGATTTGATAAGCCGCTTAAGCTCGTCTACGTCGTTAAGCTGTTTACGGGCGACTTGCTGGCGCGCTTTTTCAATTATCTCAAGCGACGTTTGCACGCCGATGTCTGCGCCTATCAAGGCTTCTTCAAGCTCGTCAAGCACCTGGGCGTCGATCTCGCGGCGGCCTCCGACAACCGTTTCAATCCGCTCGGCAAGGTTCTCGCGAGTCGAAGCGACGGCTTGTTTGAACTTGTCAATGAAGTCTGTCTCAGGCTCGTCGGGGAGCGCCGCTATGGCCTCTTCTTCGGGCGTGGCCGCGCGGTTGAGGCCCAGCGTGATGATGTCGGGTTCCTTTTTACGTTTCCAGAATGCCATAGTTAAGCTTCATAAAAATATCCTTTAGAGTTAGAACCATAAAGGTTAGCACCCGATTGAAACGAGCGTCAACCATATCTAATTATTGACAAAGCTCGACTAGCATATTAGACTGGCCGCGTAGTTAGCTGTAAGAAAATCACCGATAAAGGCACACCAGGAGTGATCCTGGGTCGCAAAGCCAAGGCCTTTCGATTTTGGATTTTCGTGGCGGATGATGCGCATACGCGCGCCGCGATTTTAGATTTTGGATTCAGGAACCGGCATCGGCAATCCAAAATCCAAAATCTAAAATCTAAAATCCAGTTAAGGATGACTGGCTGCCGAAGTGAGGTTGAGAAACGGCTCCCACCTGGGTTTTCAACTCCACTTTCGAATCGTCCCCGGAAGCAATTGCCCCGCTCGGCGTGCGACGGGTCGGTCTTTACCGGATAAACTCGCCCCAAGAAACCGGAGGGTAAATGAAGTTATCCGTCTTCCTCGCAATCATGCTTATTCTGGGGATCGCCGGCGGCGACGCGCGCGCGCAAGAGCAGGAAGCTCAACGCACGCCCGTCATGACAGTTCAAGAGGCCGCATTGCCTGTGCAGAACGCAAAGACGGCAGACCCGAAAGCGACAGCTCAGCCGGCGGGCAAAACGCAGCCCGGCGCGCAAAAGAAGGGCGCGGCGAAACCTGCGGCAGCGGTCGCACAATCACCCGCTACGCCGACTCCACCTCCGCCCGTAGTCATGTCGGGGGCTACGGCGGCGGAGCCTCAGCTTGCAGCCGCAAGCGTAGGCACGAGCGGCAATCCCGTCTATGACGAGATGGTGATGAAAGCGGCCGCGCGCCACGGCGTAGACCCTAACTTGATATTCGCGGTGATGAGACAAGAATCGGGCTTTAACCCACGGGCGCGATCTTACAAAGGGGCTTCGGGGTTGATGCAGTTGATGCCCGCGACCGCGCGAAGGTTCGGCGTGTCGAATATATATGATCCGGCTGAAAACATAGAAGGCGGCGTGAGGTATCTGCGGTTCCTCCTCGACATGTTTAACGGCGATGTCGAGCTTGCGCTTGCGGGCTATAACGCGGGCGAAGGCGCGGTCATCCGTCACGGCTACACCGTCCCGCGATACCGCGAAACGCAGCATTATGTAAAAGTCATATCGGCCCGCTACGGTCGCGACCGCCATCGGTCCGGTCGCGTAGCGCAGACCGTCGCCCAGACCGGCCCCGTGGCGCCATCAGCTATAACCTTTTCAGGCGGCGGCGCGGGCCGCTTGTCGAATAACTACTAGCGGCCATCTCAGATTTCAAATCTCAAATTTGAGATTTGAAATCTGAGATGGCCCTTCCCCCGATGGGTACTTATATGCGGCCCCTTGTTTGATGTATACTGAGCGGGAGTCGCGGCAGGTGCGGCGAGATTAAATTCAATCAGCGTATTCGGATTCGCGCGATGCTCCCTGTAAAGCGCCCCAATTGACCGATAAAAATGCAAAGAGCAGGGCGGCAGAAATTCATAATCAATGCTATCGTCTTCGCGCTGGCTTTCTGCCTCACGGTCCGGCCCAGCTTAAACGCCGCCGACCCGGAGAGCGCCTCGGCGCGCGGGCCGCTCTCACTCTCTGAAAGCCTCTTCCAGCACGCCAAAGATTTCAGCCGCGCGCTGCACGAGCGCCCTCTCGAAGAGAGGAGCAGCACGGATTACCGTCGCGCGCTCGACGCTTACAACCAGGTCATACGTCTGAACACGGACACTTTTTTTACCGCCGAATCGCTTCTAAGAATGGCCGAGCTTCAACGCGAGATGGCCGACGCCACCGGCGATTCCGCGCTCTATCAGCAATCGATTGAGACGCTCCGAAGAATAATCGCCGATCACCCGCAGAGCAGTTTCGTCGGCGACTCGCTTATAAACATCGCCGAGATTTACGAAGAGAACCTGCAAGACCTAGACGGCGCGGCCAGCGCTTACAGAGAGTTGATCGAGTATTATCCCAACTCTGTCATGGCGCGCGAGGCGCGGGCCGTGCTGACCAGGTTTGAAGCGCAATTGAGCCATCGCCCCGTAGACGTTTTCGTCTCCGGCGAAATCGTTGATGGCAATCTCGCCGAGTCGCCTAACCAGGCGCGGCTGACAAACGTGCGGAACTTCAGCGGGCCTGATTACGCGCGCGTGGTCATCGACCTTTCGGGCGAGACGGCGTTCGAAGACTCGCGCGCGGGCGCAAATCGCTTGAGCCTGCTTCTGAGCGGCGCGGCCGTGTCGCCATCTCTCTATGGGCGGCGCTTTATAGTTGGCGAGTCCAGCTTGCTCAAGCGAATCGTTGTCAGCAGCGCCAACCAGTCGGGCGTTAAAGTCGATATCGATGTAAGCTCGCTCTCCGACCATTCCGTGTTCCGGCTCTCGGACCCGGAGCGCATCGTCATCGACCTGCACGCCGCAGGGACGGCGGCGAAGCCGAGGTACTCGATTGCTTCGGATTCGCATGAAAGCGAGGAGGCGAAAGCTAATGATTCCGCTAGCGCGGCGAGACCTGAAAATCGCCCCGCATCAGGGTCGACCGTAAAACCGGGCGGGCCGGCTTCGCGAGGAGAGGCGATGCTTGCGCTCCCCGAGATCACCGAACCGATAATGCCTTTCAACGCGGCTGACGTTAAACCGGTGGCCCCGGCGACAGGCGCCGTTGCGACGACGGTCGACGGCAGGACGAGTGAAGCGCCGGTCAAGTGCGTGGTGATAGACCCTGGTCACGGCGGGCACGACACGGGGACCATAAGCCCCGGCGGAATGAAAGAGAAGGACCTGGTGCTTGATGTTGCCCGTCGCCTGCGCGCTTACATCAAGCGCAACTACCCGGATGTCGAGGTCATCTTGACGCGCGACGCGGACCGCTTCATCGCGCTCGAAGAGAGAACCGCCATTGCCAACTCGCGGCGGGCCGATCTGTTCATATCGATTCACGCCAACGCGAGCCCTTCGAAGGCGGCTTCGGGAGTCGAGACTTTCTTCCTCAGCCCTGACCGCGCGAAGTCCGAAGACCTTCAAGCGGCAAATCGCGAGAACGCGAAGATAGCTTCCGACAGCACAGCCGAAAAAATCCAGCCCGTAGTCGCGAGCGTCACAGTGGGAAACCGCGTGGCCGAATCCCGTGAGCTTGCTCGTTATATTCAGGCGGGCCTGGTGCGCGGAATAGGCGCCACGTCGCCCCGCACGGCGGCCAATCGTGGGGTGAAGCACGCGCCTTTCGTCGTGCTGCTGGGCGCAGCAATGCCGAGCGTGTTGGCGGAAGTCTCTTTCATGTCAAACCCGCGCGACGAAGCGCTGTTACAGACTTCGTCCTTCCGCGAGCGCATCGCCGCTTCGCTTTTCGCAGGGTTCAATTCTTACCTGAAGAAAAATCGCGCCGCTGCGCCGAAAGCCAAATAGAAGACGAATCTTATTTACTTACATCGTTCAAAGTCAGGTAGCCGACGATAAGCCCGTTTGAATCGATCACAACCGCGCGGCCAAGCCCGTTGCCGGTCATCAAAGACCGCGCAGCCTCTATCGGCGTTTGAAGGCTCAAAAACATCGAATTGTCTACGGGGCGCATGACCTGGTGGGCCTCGACACTCGCCCACTTCTCTTCGGGGAGTGATCTCAGCTCTTCGAGCAACAGCAGCCCGTGAAGCTTCCCGTTGAGGGCTACGGGGAAGCTGGTGTGATGATTATTCCTGAGCACTTTATTTATGAAATCGGATATCTTCATGTTGGGCGGGATCAGCACGACGTCGGGGTTCATCACTTCATTTATAGTGCCGCGCTTCGGTCGAAGTATGCGGTGCGAGTGCCCTTCGGTCGTGTTGAGCATGAACGCGATCATCAGCCCGATTGCGATGCTCCATAACCCCGTGATGCGCTCCTGGTAGAGGAAAGAGTAGACGCCCAGTGCTACGAGCGAGAATGCGATCATGAATCCTGAGCGGACGGCCAGTTGCGTCGCCACGCGGAAGTTCTTATTGAAGCGCCAAAGCAGGGCGCGCAACACACGGCCCCCGTCGAGCGGCATCCCGGGCAGTATGTTGAATCCCGCGAGGAACCAGTTGACCAGTCCAAGGTGGCGCAGCACGAGGCTGACGGCGCTGCCGTCGGATTGGTAACTGATCGCTTCGGCCAGACCGTAGAAGACAAGTCCGAGGGCGAAGCTGGCGGCCGGGCCTACGATTGCTATCTTGAACTCGGATGAAGGCTGGGCGGGCTGGCCTTCGAGCGAGGCGAGGCCGCCGAACATGTAGAGCGTGATGTTGCCGGTCCCGAACCCTTCGGCGCGCGCCATGATGGCGTGCGAAAGCTCGTGCGCGAGGACCGATGCGAACAGCAGCATTGAGGTCATAAGCCCGAGCGCCCAGTATTGATAAGCGGGCAGGTCGCTCATCTCGAGGTTTTTGATCTCGCGCGGCAGCAAGAACTCGGCTATGGCCCAGGCGTAAAAAGGGAAGACCGGCAGCCAGCTGTAGTGCGCGCGGATCGGTATGCCAAAGACTCGGCCAAGGTAAAACGGTTTCGGGTTGATTGTCATCTTCTACGGCCCCAAAATGTGTGCTTGCGCTCTTAGAAAAGTTTACTCGCACTATCGGGGATTTGAAATCCCAAATCGCGGCGGAGAGCGTAGTCGCCGGCTTATGCGTAAGCGCCGGGGAACCCGTTCTGACGGGTCGCGCCATTCAAATCGAACCCTGGCCGTCCGGCCCGCCGATAACGTATAATCAGCAGTCTCGGAAGGTAGACCTTTATGGATCTTTATATTATCCGGCATGCGATAGCACAGCAGCTCGATAAGAAGAACAACTTCACGGATGAGAAACGCGATCTTACCAGTGAAGGGCGGGAGAGGATGCGGGAGATTGCAAAGGGCCTGCTAAAGCTTAACGTTGAGCTGGACCTGATACTCACCAGCCCGCTCGTGCGAGCCGTCGAGACGGCCGAGATCGTGGCGAGCGGCCTGGGGCTTTCAAAAAAAGAGATTGAGCAGACCGATAATCTCAAGCCGGGCGCTTCAATCGACAGATTGTTCGCCGAGATCAAAAAGCTCACGGGCGTAGAGTCGCTCGCGCTCGTGGGCCATCAGCCCGACCTGGGCGAGATCATCAGTCGTGTAGCGCAGGGCAACGGAAATCTATCGCTGGTCCTAAAGAAGGGCAGCGTCTGTTTGATCAACGTGATTGAAACCGTGCCGACGCTTCACGGCAATTTGATGTGGCTGCTAACCTCTAAGCAGTTGCGCCTTCTCGCCAAATCCTGAACCGGGGATCGAGAGTTGTATTTCATATCAGCAATCATAGGACTGGCCGCAGGCATTTTAGTCTGGCTTACGGTTTCTCACTGGATCGCAGCTTCGATCACGCGGGCCGAAGGCCGAAACCCTGCCCTTGTCGGCTCAAGGCGGCTCCGCGTAGGCGAGGCCGTGGCTTGCGGCGCGCTATTTTTCGGCTGCCTCGCGCTCGCCTTCTGGATCGCTAAGACAGTTTTTAATTTTTAGTTTTAGGTTTTTAGTTTTAGGTTTCTAGTCGTCGTTGCTTCTCAGAGATTCTGAAAACTAAAAACTTAAAACTATTTCTGTAATTCTCGCTTGAGCAGCTTCCCAGTCGGGCCTTTCGGAATATCGTCAAGAAAGACTATCGCCTTCGGGCACTTGAAGTCCGCAAGCCGCTCCCGGCAAAAATCCAACAGCTCTTGCTCGGTAGCCTGCTGGCCTTCGGCGAGCACGACAAATGATTTTACCTCCTCGCCGAAAAGCGCGTCCTTCACGCCTACGGTCGCGGCGTCTTTTACCTTCGGGTGCTGGTACAGGATTTCATCTATCTCTCGCGGGTAGATGTTCTCGCCGCCGCGAATTATCATATCGCTCTTGCGGTCGACTATGTAGAAGAAGCCGTCCGCGTCTTTGTAACCAAGATCGCCCGTGTGAAACCAGCCCGAGCGAAATGCTTCGCGCGTGGCCGCCTCGTTGTGGTAATAGCCTTTCATTATGTTTGGCCCGCGCAACACTATCTCTCCCACCTCGCCCGGCCCGAGCTCGCGGTCGTCGTCGTCAAATACCTTGACCTCGTTTCCTATGGGCAACCCGACAGAGCCTACGCGGCGACGCTCGTTCGTGGGATTAAATGTCGACCGGCAGGTCGATTCCGAAAGCCCGTAGCCTTCGATCACCGGGCAGGCGAAAAGCGACTCGAACCGCTTCATCACTTCGACGGGCACCGGGGCCGAGCCGCACAGCGCGAACCGCAGGCTGCTGATATCTAAACCGGCGGGGACGCCTTCGGGGTAAGTCTGGTTTAGAAGCGAGAGCATCGTCGCGACCGAGCCGAAATAACTGACCCCGTAAGTCGTGACCGTCTCCCAGTGGCGCGAGGCGCTGAAGCGAGGCGCGAGCACTACGCTTCCGCCGGCCCAAAGCGCGGCAAGACAGGTCGTCATCAACGCGTTGACGTGGAACAAGGGCATTATCAAAAGCGAGCGGTCCGCGCCCGTAAGCCGCAGCCAGTCGCTTATCTGCTCGGCGTTGGCAAGGAGATTGCCGTGCGTGAGCAGCACGCCCTTGGGCTTACCCGTAGTCCCCGACGTGTAGATGATGACGGCTTCCGAATCAATTGTGATCTCCGGGTCAACCGCCTGCGCGCGAAAGTCTGCCAGATGCTCGGCAGCAGGCAGGCCATAACGAACTGTGATTTCCGAAATGGCTTTCTCGGCCTTTTCGAGCGGCTGCTCGTCGTCAATTACTATGACGGATTGAAGCTGTGGCGTGCGCGTGATTTTCGCGTAGAGGTCCGGTTGCGTGACGACTGTCGAAGACTCGCTGTTGCCGATAATGAATTCGATCTCTTGGGGCTTGAGCAAGGCGTTGACGGGGCCTGCCCACGCCCCGATTTTGAAGCAGGCGAAATAGAAGATCAGGTATTCAACCGAGTTTGTAAGCAGCAGGCTCACGCGCTCGCCCTTGCGCGCGCCCGACGAGATCAGCAGAGCGGCGGCGTGGTTGACCGCGCTGTCAAACTCTGTGTAAGTGAATACGCGCCCCGAGCTTTCTGAAAACAGAAAATCTTTTTCCGGGTATTCGCGGACGCGCGCGCCCAACAACTGCCCGACGTTATCAAACGAATGCTCGGCCATGCGATGATAGTAGAATTGGATAAACCTATTTTCAACGCAAAGAGCGCAAAGAGCCGCAAAGCTCGCTGATAAGTTAGCGAGCTTTGCGGCCTCCTAATCAACAGCAACCTAATTTAAGAAACATCGGCGCGCGCACGTTCCAGGCACCGGCAGAATATATCGACCGCCGCCTCGATCTGCGCTTCGTTGTGCGAAGCCATTACTTGAAATCTGAACCTGGCGCGGCCTCTCGACACCGCCGGAAACTCTACCAGGTTTGCCAGCAGCCCGTTCTCCTCCAGCAACCGGCTCGTCCATTTAGCCAGCCGCTCGTCGCCGACCGTCACGGGCACGATGTTCGACCCAGTGCCCAGGCACTCTATGCCGCGCTCGGCGAAACTACGTCTGATGTCGGTTATGTTCTTTAGCGAGCGGGCGCGCAACAGCTCACCTTCCTCGCTCGTCACTATTCGGAGGGCTTCCTTGACGACGCCCGCCTGCACGGGCGAGAGCGCGTTCGAATAGGTGTGAGAGCCCGCGTATATGCTCACGTACTGACGCACAGAGCGGTCGTGAGTGGCCAGGAATCCTCCGTTGCTTGAGAAGGTCTTCGAGAAGCTGCCCATCACTAAATCGACGTTGCCGAGCATGTGTTGTACGCCTATCTGGCCCGAGCCGCGCGGTCCGCTGGCCCCGAGATCGTGCGCCACGTCGACTAGCAGAACGGCGTTGAATTCGTGCGCGGCCTCTTGCAGACCCCTGATGTCCGGGCAGTCGGAGTCCATCGAAAAGAGGCCTTCCGAGACTACGAGGATTGCGTGCTTCGCGTCGCGCGCGCGTATGGCTGCGAGCTTCTGGCGGACGTCGGCCACATCGTTGTGGCGAAAGAAGTGATGGTTCGCGGTCGCGGCGCGGGCGCCCTGCATGAGACAGGCGTGAGCGAGCTGATCTATGACTATGTGATCGTGAGGCCGGACGAGCCCCGCTATCGCGCCGAAGCCTGCGGCCCAGCCCGTCGGGAATAAGAGGACATGGTCCATGTTGAGCAGTTCCGAGAGGTCTTGTTCGAGATCGCGCGAAAGAGCCGTGTTGCCTTGCAGCATGGGCGAGGCTGCGGCGTGCGGGCCGTATTCGATCAAGGCCGCGATCGCCGCGTCGCGTATGGAGGCGTGCTGAGACAGCCCCAGGTAATCTTGAGAGCCGAAATTGATGCCTTCTACGACCCGCCCGTTTTGCGAAGAGAGCGAAGTGACGGTCGAAGGAGCGCCGCGAAGAGAGCGGCTATAAGGCCAGGTGGAAAAGCTCGTGCGCTCATCGACCCAACGGCCGAGCGGCTTTGTTCTCTCTATGAGGTTCGCCCCCCTGGGGAAGGCGAACATTCCCAGGTGTTTTGTGAACGCTTCGGTTCGGATCGTCTCGTCAATCACAGGTTGTGATTTCATCAATCTGCTCCTTTGTTGTTTTTTTCTTGCGCACCGGCATCCGCGCAGCCAAAGGTTAGGGCATAGGCTTTAAGATATGTAGCTACGGACAGACTAAGCCTGAAGCTTTCGCGCTCGCGCGCGAGCACATGCACACCAAAGCCAGGGACACCTTCAGCAGGCGGCCTCCCAAGACATCGGCAGTCCTATGAGTGCTTTGTCAGGTGCGGTCAGTCTATGTCGTGGCTTATAGAACTCTTTCCCTATTCCCCAACCTACAAGCCCGTCCACTGCTTGAGGATATTGTTTGAAAATTCAGGGCCAATTTGCGCGCACATTTATAACAAGAACTACAAAGCGAGTAAAGGAGATTCTACGAAACGTTTCCCATTCGGGTTGCAGATTAGTTACGTTGGGCACGGCGCGGTTTGACTTCGGCGGGCGCGGGCGGCTAAATTTCTCGCCTGATCGCAGCGACAGATAGATTTTCAGGAGGGCGGATGTCAATCAAGTCCGATGGTTGGATTAAGCGCATGTGCCGCGATGAGGGGCTTATCAATCCGTACGAAGAGCGCCTGGTGCGCCGCGTAGATGACAGGCGGATTATTAGCTGCGGGCTGTCGAGCTACGGTTACGACTGCCGGTTGGCGCGCGACGAGTTCAAAGTCTTCTCCCCCGTCACAGGGACCGAGATCGACCCGAAGAACTTCGACCCGAACAGTCTGCTGAATGTGCCTATTCGCCGTGCGGATGACGGCTCCGAGTACTGGCTGTTGCCACCGCACTCTTACGCGCTCGGGGTCACGATCGAGCGGTTCAACATACCCCGCAATGTAACGGCGCTCGCGATCGGAAAATCGACTTACGCGAGATGTTTTCGCGGGGACACGCGCGTTGAGCTTGTTGATGGCACATCGCCGACATTGGAAGAGATGGCCTGTCGGGCTGAAAAGGGCGAGTTATTTTGGGGATACAGCGTAGGGCCTAACGGACGGATTATCGTCTCGCTTCTGGATAACCCAAGGTATATTGGGCGTGATTCTTTGATAAAGATAGTGCTTGATAATGATAAACCTATTCTTTGCACTCCCGACCATGAATTCATCCGTCGAGATGGGCGAATGGTTCAGGCCCATGATCTGCGCCCAGGTGATTCGCTCATGCCGTTGTATCGTCAACTTCATCGTGGATATGAGATGGTTTATCAACCGATCAACGGTCATTTGATTCCTACGCACCGCCTGGCCGATGAGTGGAATCTTCGAAATGGTATTTATGAAGATTCTCCTGGCACACATCGTCACCACATCGATAATGATCGGACCAACAACATACCGCTGAACATCACACGGATGAATGCCGGCGAGCATATTCGCTATCACAACTGCATAAGCTACGGAGCCGATTTCGATCCCCGAGAACACAGCGAGTCGATCCGCGCGGCCTTTGATCGTTTGCGACAGAGCGAAGAGTGGCGCGCTCGTTATAGCAAGTTACAGTCAGAAAGAACGCGCAAGTTTTGGAAGGATGATGCCTATCGAGAGGCACGTATACGACTCTGTGATCAGCGGAGAGCCTACTGGACAGAAGCGGAGCGCGCCAAACAGCGGACGAGGCAAGAAAGCTTCTGGACAAATCATCCGGAGCGCCGTGAAGAAGTTTCCGAAAAGTCAAAACAGTATTGGGCATCCGTCGACATAGAGCGCCGCGAGAAGCAACGCAGCATCGCGCGCCAACTCAATACGCGATTCGAAATAAACGAAGAGGTCGTAAGAGCGGCCCTTGATGAAACAGGCTCGATCCGGGGGGCTGCCCGGTTATTACAATGTGATCGCTCGGTATTTCGCAGATTCCCGGAGGTCATAAAAGCCTTTCGAGGCGAGCCGCAGAAGAACCATAAGGTACTGTCCGTCTCTGAAGTTGGCGGCACCCATGACGTTTATTGCCTTACTGTGCCCGAAGCCGGAAACTTTGCTATCGAGGCGGGAGTTTTTGTTAGCAATTGCGGGTTGATGGCGAATACAACTCCTTTGGAAGCCAACTGGTGCGGTCGACTCGTCGTCGAGCTGTACAACGCCGCGAACCTTCCCGTGCGGCTTTACGCCGAAGAAGGCTTTATACAGATTCTCTTCTTTGAATCCGACGAAGAGTGTGAGACGAGTTACAGCGACAGGGGCGGAAAATATCAGGACCAGCAGGGGCTGACGCTCGCCAAGGTTTAACTTTTGTCAGCGCGTGTAGAGATCGATGACGCGCTCTATCGTGCGGCGACAGACGGCGCAAAAAGGCACGTCGTTGCGCGTGAACATTATGCAATCTACCTGCGGGCGAAAGTATCCCCGCGCCTCGTAGATCGCCCCTTCAAACGCGCCGACCTTCCCCGCATATTTATCGGCAGCGAGCATTCGGCTCTCGTGCTCTTTCTCTTCCGTAAACAGCGCGTCCATGTCGCGCTCGGGTCGCCGGGCCGCTCTTATCTCGCGGCGGCGCTTTTGAATCTCGCGCGAATAAGTCTCGAAAGCCTCTTTATTCCAGGGCGTAGGTATTGGCGTGCCGGGCGCTACGAGGTCTTTCCACTTCAGATTATTAGGATCGAGCAGAGCCGTCGCGTTTGCCTCCCACGGCTCTACGCGCTCGGTCTGAGCGGCGTAAGCCACGCTTGACGTGTAATACTCGTCGGCAAGCCCCGCGAAGTGGTGGCCGAATTCGTGTATGAAGACGTAAGGCGCCCACAAACTGTCTGCCGCCACCGTCGCGTAGAGCCCGAATATTCCTCCGCCGCCGTAGGTCTGATTGTTTACTAATATCTCTACGAATTCGTAAGGAGCGAACGAGGCCACGTCGCGAAACGCGCGGTTGTCGAACGTCAGTACGTAACGCTCCGAGCCGAACGCGTCGTAAGTCGCCCCGATTGGCGACCGGCGATAGACGCCCGTCGAGGGCCGAGAGATGCCCGACTCAGCCGACGCTGGGCAAAGCCCCCACACGTTGAAGTCGGCGCGGCGCTCTTTGAAAGGCGATGTCCGAAAGAGTATCTCAGTCAAGCGGCGCGCGTCACGCTCAAACTTCTGGCGCTCTCGTGGGGTGTACCCGTCGCCTAAGATCAGGAAATCTACTTTCGACGCAGGGTCGCCGCTTTTCTGAATCTCAATCAACGGACCCGGAGACGCGGGCTTTGAGTTATCGATAAAAATATCTTTCGGGTCAACATTGACGGTCCATATCTCTCGAAAAGCGTTCTTCGCGTCGCGCTTTTTCAGAACGACCTTCACAATTCGTTCGGGCGCGGGGAAGCGGAGCGATTCATGAAAAGTGCGGTTCATGCTCTTCGCCTCGTCGGTCGTCTCCCACTCGCCGTAGATCGATGCGAAGCCGCGCGAATAAATTATGCTGCTCGTCTGTGGGTCGATGATTTCGAAGATGTACTTTCCGAGGTTGGTCGCGTCGACGCCATTGCGCAGGTTTCCCGGCCACGGGAGCGGCTCTATGACTACGCGGTCGAGGCTGAACATCTCTTCGGTCGCGTTGCCCGTGTGGTAGTAGTCGAGCCTCATCGTGGGCGTCGCCGCAAATGCGGAAGCGGCAAAGACCGTGAGCAACATTACCGGCAAAAGCAATATCGGCTTAATCATGTTTTTTGGTTTGGTCATGTTTTTGTGCCCGTGCTTCCGAAGCCGCCCGCGCCGCGCGAAGTCTCGTCAAGTTCCGCCACCTGGCGTATGACCGCCTCTTCGATCTTTTGAATTACGAGCTGAGCGATGCGGTCGCCGCGCTTGATTTCGAACCGGTTCCGCTTATCGGTGTTTATAAGCACGACGGCGATCTCGCCGCGATAGCCCGAGTCGATCAAGCCCGGCGAATTGACGAGCGCAATTCCGTGACGGGCCGCCAGCCCGCTTCTGGGCAGGACCAGCCCGGCGTACCCGCGCGGTATCTGCGCGGCTATCCCTGTTGGCACAGTCGCGCGCTCGCCCGGCTCTATACAAAAGTCTATGCGGCTCGTGAGATCAAACCCGGCGTCGCCCTCGTGCTGGTAACGCGGGAGCGCAAGCCCCTCGTCTAATAGCTTGAGCGCAATCTCTATCATCTTCCTTAGCCGGTCATTTGAACTCGAACGATCTTATGAAAGACATGTATTCGCCGTCCCAGCGGGCGATTGTCTTTTCAGGCCCGACGAGCTTGACGAAGTACGCGCCCTTCGGCGTGTCGATCATGGCCGCGCGCATGCGAGAGCCGGGCTTGTTCTGCTGGTTGCCCGAGCCCGGAGTCATCTCCGCCGTGTAAGTCCCCGTGACATCGAGCAGCGTTACGTCGAGCCCGTTGACGGTCATCTTTTCGGTCTTGGCCTTCTCTTTCGAAGAGCCGCCGCCGGGTTGTTCCATCTGGCCTATCCAGCGATCGAGGTTCGCCTGCGCCGAGCCGCCCTGCCCCTGCCCGAAGTAATAGACTATTAGCGATGCGTCTTCCCCGTCGCCCGCTGCTCGCGGCAGGCGGTACTGCGCAACGCGCATGCTCGATGACGACGGCTCAGAGACCCAGGCGGCGGGCGGCTGGAATTTAACATCGCCTGAAGCAGACGCCTGTCTGGGCGCGGAAGCGCCTGGCTGATTTGCGTTCGACTGATTCGAATTCAGGTTAGGCGGCGGCGGGCAGGCCCAGACGAACATCAGGGCCAACGCGACCAGACCCATTTTTGAAATTGATCGAATAAGATTGATTATCATTGTGCAGGGTATTCTAGGGCAGGATGTTTTGACCGACAAGGCGAGAAGAAGTCCTGAGTGCTGAGTCCTGAGTGCTGAGTGAAAGAAAAAGGACAGCGCCCCGATAAGGGTTTTTACTCAGCACTCAGGACTCAGCACTCAGGACTATTGATTACCTTTTGGCAGGGACGGGCGAGCCGTTCTCCGGAGTCGCTTGAGCACCTGTGCCAAGGCGTTCGCGAAACAGATTCAGCAGGAGCAGCGTGCCCAAACCTCCGGCCCCGTCGCCCGTGCCGCCCGTAGCCATCACGTCAGGCGTGATGCGAACTTGTTTCTCGCCGATCACTTTCAGTATCTCGACTAAGGCCACGCCTTGCGGGCCGAGCGCGTTGACCTGCTCTGCGTAAGCCACGCCCTGCGCTTCGCCCATCAGGCGAACTTTTTCGGCCTCGGCGCGGCCCGTCGCAGAGATGTAATGGGCTTCGCCCTCGCCCTCGGCCTTGCGCTGCTCGGCGCGCTTGGTAGAGATCTCGACGCCGACGGTTGCCGCCATCAAGTCTCTCTGGTTGTCGGCGTGCGCGCGAGTCTTTTCGAGTTGAATGCGCTTCTCTTCGGCCTCGCGCTGCGCGTTAAACATGTTCTGCCGCTGCTCGGCGAGTATCTTTTCCGTCTGCGTCTTCATCAGCTCTTCGGGCAGGTGTATGTGGCAGATCAAGACGTTCACAACATCCACGTGATACTTGAGCAGGTGAGCGCGCACGCGCGCTTCGGCCCGTTCCTGCTCTTCGTGGCGGTTCTGCAAGTAAGCCATCGCGGAGGATTCCGACGCCTGGTTGCGGAATATGGAATCGATCAGCGGGTGCATCACGTTTTGAATCAACCGATCGATCGAGCCGATCTTCGCGACCATGAAGGGCGCGTCTTCGGGCTTGACGCGGAAGACCACGCGGACTTCGAGCTGCATCGTGAAGCCGTCTTTCGATATAACCTCGAACGGGTTGAACGTGTTTGCGATCTCGCCCGCTGTCCACTCGACCGTCTGGTTGGTAGTCGGGATGACGATCGGGCTTACGGCCAGGGTGTTCACGTAGTAACGGCCCGGCCCTACGACCGTTTCTTGAATGCCTCGAAAACCGTCGGGCACAACGTAAGCTTCGTGCGCGCCTTCATCCAGCCGCGAGTCCGCCGGGTCAACCAGGGTCAACTCTTCTTGAATCTCGGCGACGCTGCGATCTTCGGTATCGAGCTTGTCTAATCGCGCCACAGACATTGCGACCTGCTCCTTCTCTTCGCGCTCAAGTCGCTCGCGAACTTTGTCAGCCATCGCGCGGCGTATCTCTTCTGAAGGGTCTTTGCCGACGTTTGACACGATCACCGCAACCTCGCCCGGTTTGATCTCCTTTGCGGTCTCAGGGATCACTTTGAAGACGAGCGGGTTGATGTAGTATGTGCCGGGCAGCAGTATGTCTTTCTGCGGCCCGCGCTGACCGCCGTGACGAATGAACTCGTTGCAGTCCTGAAAATTGTCGTGGCCTTCGATTGGCACGGCGACGTAATCGCGCGGGTCGAGCGGAGCGCCGTCTAAAGCTTCGACCAGCCCGATGTTATTCTCGTTGATTATCGTCGCGTCGTAGAGCCGGACAAAAAACAGGCCCGGCTTGCGCTCGGCGCCGCCCTCGATCGGGGCCGAGTCCGTCAGTATGCGATAGGTCCCGGGCGTGAGGATTTCGACCTGCGGCCCTTTCTGCCCGCCGGAGGCGATGAACTGCTCCGCGTCTTGAAAGTTCCGGTGACCGTCGATGGCCTTGCCGTGAAGGCGGCCCGCGTCCAACGGCCCGCCGTCCGCCGCTGTAACTATGCCTACTCTGCCAGGCGGGACGATCGTCATCTTTGCTACAGAGACGCGGAACAGGTAAGGGTGAATCGGCCACAGCCCCGGCGGGAGCGTGCGGAGCTGAATGCCCTTAACGCCGCCCTGCTTGATGAACGCAATGGGGTCCTGGAAATTGTTGTGCGCGTTTTGAGCGCGGTCGGGCGCGAATATCCTTCCCGCAGGCATAGGCTCGCCGTCTATGGCTTCGATGATGCCAATCTCGTCGGGCCCTATCTCGATCAGAGGCACTTTGCGGACTACGCGCTCGGTCGGCCACTTGATCATGTGGAGGCCGGGCTTGAGCACGTCGGCCTGTATGCCGACCTCGCCTTCGGTCGCGACCACGCGGCCCGGCGGCATCTTTGCGCCTAAGTAGCGCCGCTCCTTGATTGCGATCTCTGTCGGGCCTACGTTGACGCTGAAGATTTTGTAGATAATGATCAGCATCACCAGCCCGATGAAGCCGGCGATCAAGTACGGAGCTAACGCGATAATATCTTTTTCGATCATGGTGATCCTCGATTCTCCTTGTTGTAAGGCGCGTTACAGCGCTCGCGCACGCCCGGCCAGTTGGCGCCGGCAACGTTCAAGAGCCTGTCTGAGCGCAAAGCCCGCGCCGGAGCGCCTTGCCTCCGGAGCCAGCACCCAGTACTGGCTCTCAATCAGCGCGAGCAGATCTTCTGACTTTAACTCTGTCGCTTCCCCGGCTTGCCAAATCTCAACAGACTTTTCGACCGCCTGCTCGTAGACGGCCGCGTCATCCGATAAAGCAGAGACGTGCAGCGCATCTGCGATAGCGCGGCGGTCGGCCGGGTGCTTCAATTGCTCAATCAACGCCCGCGCCAAACGGGCGTTTGAGCGTAGCTGTTTGCTTTCCGAGATGTGCGTGACGAGCGCGCGTAACTCTTCATGACTTGTTTCGGCTCGCCGCACAAATTCATCCAAGATTTCGTTATAAAGATTGCGATCGCCGCCTGCGTCGTCGAGCGCGGCGAGATCACGCCGGGCCGCGCGCTCAATCAGCCGCGCGCGTTTTAAGTCGGCCTCTTCTTTAGACGAAAGGCCGGGCTCGGTTTCATCCGGTTGTGCGTCGAATAAGCCACGGTGTTCGGGAGGGGGCGGCAGTGCTCTATCGCTTCGGCCTTGTCGCGGGGCTCGCTGCCAGAAGTATAAAGCTAAGACAGAACCTGCGATAAAGATTACTGTAATTAGAAGGGCGGTAATCACCGGCTTTTGATTCCTGTGTTATCTACGTGTGAGCCAAATAATCGTGCGAGATAATATCAGCAGACTTGCTCAAGTTCCATACTTATTCTAATCCTTCGCTAAATTGAATTCGTGTCTATTTGACGCGGAGTGCGCGCGGCGTCTGACGGCGCTTCGGTCTTGCGGCGCTATGGGCGGCGCGGGCCGCCCATAGCAAATGAGGGATTAGAAACGGAATTTCAATCCGAGCTGGGCCTGGCGCGGCTCGCCGAAGCCAGAACGGACCGTGCCGTCGAAGTTCTGCAGGAGAGGTCGCGGGGGCGAAATCTGGTTCGTGTTGTTGAACAGGTTGAAGACTTCTATCAATGGCTCAACCTGAATATTCTCGCCAGCCTTGAATATGCGGCTCACGCGGAAGTCGAAAGAGTAAAACTGGTTGTTCTTCCTGAGCGTGTTGCGACCGACGTCCTGGCCGTTGACGAACTGGCGGTCGTTGAAGATGCCGTCCAGGTTCAAGTCGGCCAGCAGTATCTGGTCGGGCTGAGCCGAGCGCGCCTGGAAGATAGTCGTCAGCGAAATCTCTGCGGGCAACTGGAAAACGCCGAACGCGTTGAAGCGGTGGCGCTGGTCGCGGTCCGAATAAGAGTACTCGGGGCCGAAGTCCAACACGTCCGCGTAACGGAACGTGAACGGGTCGCGCTCGTTGTCGTCGTCCGAGTAATCCCAGCTCAACACGTAGTTGGCCTGGAACTGGAAGCGACTGCTGAAGCGCTTGTTCGCCGTAAAGACAAAACCTCGGTAAAGCGAGCGCGCCGAGGACTCGGTCGTCGCAAGCTCTCCTATCCCCGACCCATCCGGTTTGGCAAACGGCTGCGGGCCGTCAAAAAGCCTCCGCCCGTCGGGCGCGAAGTTGCCCTGGAAGCTCGGCCCGTTCCGGTTGACGAAGCGTGTGAGGTGAACCGTATTCGCATAATTGAATCCGGCAGAGAGCGTGAAGTCTTTAGCGACTTCGCGCTCGACCGACATGCCCCACTGCAAGGTGCGCGGGTTCTGGAAGTCTTCAGCAAAGACGCGCACGCCCGGATTGAACGGAGCGAAGCTCGCGGTGTTTTCGAATATCCCCAAGTTTGCGGGCGGCGTGGGCAAAAACGGAAGGGCGCAGCAGGTAAATATGTTAAACGCTATCGCGCCATCCGTGTTGCGCGGCCCGGCGAGCACCAATCCCGGTACGCGCGCGTAGTAGATGCCTATGTTTGCGCGAAAGACCGTCTTCGCGTCGTTGTTCGGGTCCCAAGCTATGCCTAAGCGCGGCTGCCAGCCGTTCTTCTCAGACGGTATCGTGCCGTCGGACGGAAATCCCGGCTGGCCTATGAACTGCGCGTAGGGGCGCTGTTCCAAAGGCGTGATAGGCTGGTCTTGAAGCTGCGCGTAGTAGCGAAGCCCGTAGCTGATCGAGAGATTTGGTTTCGGCTGCCACTTGTCTTGAATGTAGAACTCGGGCTCTTTTTGAGTGAACGACTGCGTGCCGGCTTCCTCAACTGAAAGCCCGTTGAGCGGTGCGAACTGCAAGTACAAAAGCAGCCCGCCGGAATCAGCCGGGTCGTCGAGATAAGCTTCGAACGCTTCTACGGACGCGAATATGTAGCGGCCGCGCCCGAAGCCTACGAAGGTCTGGCTCGTATTCGTCTGGTTGTAGTCGAACCCCATCTTGATCGAGTGCGAGCCGCGAATGACGGAGAAGTTATTGGTGAACTGCCACCGCTTGTCGACTTCCGGCACGGGCAGAAAGAATGGCCGCCCGAATCGAAACGCCGTCTCCGCGCCTGTCTCAGGATCGACGCCGCCTATCGCCACGTCGGCGATGTCCGGCCCGTCGTAAAAGCGCGGGCGGGCTTCACGAGCATATTGGAATCGAAATTCGTTCAGCAGCGTCGGCGAAAAAGTCGTCACCAATTGAGTGATGAACGCGTTGGAGTTGTCCGTCTCGCGCCCGTTCGCGCTGCGGCCCCAGGTCGGCACGTCGAACGTGCCGTTGACCTGTTCGGCCCGGCTGTAGTTGTGACGGACCGTGAGCAGGTTCTTTGCATTGACATTCCAATCGAGCTTGGCGAGCAGAGCCGTCGCGTCGTTCGTGCGCTCGATGATCCCTTCTTCGCCGGGGCTGTTGAAACGAGTCGCAAAGATCTCGACCAGGCGCGGGTCTATGCGGTTGGGCTTCTTGCTTATGCCGTCGTTCTGGTCGAAGGCGAAAAAGAAGAAGGCATTGTCTCGCTTGATCGGGCCGCCAATCGAGCCGCCGAATTGCCACTGGCGGAAATCGTCCGTAGGCAATCCCGCGTCGACCGCGTCAGGATTCTCCGAAGTGATCGATTCGTCGCGGAAGAAGGCGAATGCCGAGCCATGAAATTCGTTCGTCCCCGATTTGGTGACGACGTTGATAAAGCCGCCTGATGACCGGCCGAACTCAGCCGAGCCGCCGTCGGCCACGACTTGAAACTCTTTGACGGCTTCAAGCGAGATGGTGAACTGTGGCCGCTGGCCGCCGCGCTGCTCGCCGAAAAACGGGTTGTTCGCGTCCGCTCCGTCGACGGAGATGTTGTTCTGAATCCCCTTCTGCCCGTTGATGGTGATCTCAGCCCCGTCCGGCCCCTGCACGATCGAGACTGTCGGCGCGAGCTTGATAAAGCCTACGAAGTCCCGCCCGTTGATTGGGAGGTTTTCGACCGAGCGCTTGTCGACGAGCGTCGATTGCTCGGAGCGCGTAGTCTCGACTACGGGCGCGTCGCCCGTGATCGTGACGACCTCGCTTGCGCCCGCCGGCTGGAGCGTGAGCGGGAGGTTCAGCGTCTGGCCTACGCTCAGTTCTATGGTATCGCGCACGAGGCGACCGAAACCTTGCTTCTCGACTTCGATAATGTAGGTGCCGGACGGGAGCAGCAGCGCGCGGAACCTGCCGTTCTCATCTGTCCGGCTGGTCCGCTCAAGCCCCGTCTCCTTCTGCTTGACGCGCACGTTTGCGTCCGCGATCACAGCCCCGTTCTGATCGTAGACTATTCCTTCGATGACGCCCGTGGTCGCTTGAGATTGTCCCAGTGCGGGGATCGTCAACGCAATCAATGCGAGCATGGTGAGACCCGCGCGCAGGCGAGCGCGGATATACAACCGGAGATTCTTCATTTCGCATTCTCCTTGTCGAGAGTGAGTGTAATTAAAAGATCTATTCAGAGCGGCGCGCGCCGTTCATTTTGTATGCCCTGAGGATTATGAGTGAGCCAGCGACTTTATAGGCTATGGGGGGAGAAATTTCAAGCCCACGAGGAAAGAATAGTGCTGAGTGCTGAGTAAAAACCTGATAGGCGAACCGTCCTTTTTCTTTCACTCAGCACTCAGCACTCAGGACTGTCTTTCTGTGGCAGGCAAGGCGAATACGAACAAGGCGCTGCCGCGACGGAAGTTGGTAATCCCCGCCTGGCCGCTGGTCAAGCTCTCCATCGCGAGCCCGCCCGCGGCGACTGCGACATACTGCCGCCCGTTCACCTCATAAGTCATGGGTGCGGCGTTGACACCCGCGCCGCATTGAAACTGCCAGAGCCGCTTGCCCGTCTGGGCGTCCAGCGCATTAAACATCCCGTTCGATTCGCCCGCGAAGACCAGACCTCCCGCTGTAGCGCAAAGCCCGCCAACCGGGTGAGGCTTCGTCGCCGTGCGCCAGCGCACGAGGCCCGTGTTCACATCTATCGCTACGAACGCGCCCACTGGCTCGACCTCTGGAGGGACGACCGCAAGCCCGCCCAGCACCAGGCCGAATGGGTTGGGCGTCTCGACCGTATAAAACATCGGCTTGTCGACGGCGGCGATGTAGGCAAAGCGCGTTTGCGGGCTGTAGGCGAGAGGGCTCCACTCGCTGCCGCCGCTCAGGCCCGGCGAGATCAATACGCCCGCTTTCGTAGGCGGCGCGAATATGTTTTTGTGAGCTACGAACGGCGGCACAGCCGGGACGACCTGGGTCCGGGCTGTGGCCTGGCGCGCGTCTTGCGGGACTTCTATCTCGCGCATCGGGAGCAAGGATTTTCCCGTCTTGCGGTCGAGTATGTAGAACCAGCCTATCTTGCCGGCGGCGCCCACGGCCTCTACCCTTCGGCCATTGATCGTAGAGTCGAACAGTACGGGAGACGACGATTGATCGTAATCCCAAAGATCGTGCTTCACCTGCTGGAAGTACCACCGGAGCTTTCCAGTCGTGATGTCCAAGGCGACGATTGAACAACTGTAGAGGTTGTCGCCCGGACGCGCGCGCCCGTCGAAGTCAGGGTTGGGATTGCCGGTCCCAAAGATCACCTGATTGTTGGCCTCATCGACTGCGGCGGTCATCCAGGCCGTCGCGCCTCCGACTTTGTAGACGCCCGTGTCGGGCCACGTGTCGCTGCCCGGCTCACCGGGAGCGGGGATGGTGTGCCAGCGCCAGATAAGCTTCCCCGTCTGCTCGTCGTAAGCGCTAAAGAAGCCTCGCGTTTCAAACTCGCCCCCCGCCACGCCTATGAGTATCTTGCCGCCGAAGACCACGGGCGCAGCCGTCTCGCTGTAGCCCTTCGTGTAGTCGGCGATCTTGACTTCGCCGCCGTCGCCGAATGATTTGACGACCTGGCCCGTGCGAGCGTCCAGGGCTATGAGTCGCGCGTCGAGCGTCGCGATAAAGACGCGCCCCCGGCTGACGGCGACGCCACGATTGATGATGCCGCAGCAAAGCTTCACGCTTGCGAGGTCGACGAGCGGATCGTATTGCCAGAGCATCTCTCCCGTGTCGGCCCGGAGCGCAAACACGTCGCCTTTGGCCGAAGTCACGTACATCACGCCGTCGACGACTATGGGCGTACACTCGAATGACGTTTGCGGCGTCGAGAAGCCCGTTTGAAAAGTCCACGCGACCTGGAGTCGAGACGCGTTCGCGCGGTTGATCTGAGTGAGAGAGGAGTATCGCTGACTGTCCAAGGTGCCGCCGTAAGTGGGCCAGTCGCGCCCGGCTCCCTGGGGCGGGGCCGCGACCGACAGGCTAGCCGAGAGCGACACCGTAACGATCAGCAAAACCGAGACGGGTATTCGAGTGATTAGCTTTTTCACAATCTTCTCTCCGTTAAAGCTGTCCCGAAACGACGTGCGAAAGACCTGACGAAAGCCAGCCTCATTATACAGATTGCGGCAAGTATTGGTAGGCGCGAGCGCCCACTCGCGCGTGTAATGCTGCTTGCAATGTATAGACTCTGTTTCGCGTCATGTGGTATAGACTAAGCCGATTAACCCAACGATTAAGGAACATGGCACGGTCGCCGTTGCATGATTCTAACCTTTCGCAACACAGGAGGCGAACATGGCTTTTAAACCAGCCGGTCAGCAAACTAAAGGGTCCGCAGATAAGAAGAAGAAGGGTCAAGGCCCCGGGGCAGGCAGCAAGCTGGAGCTTAGGGTCAAGATCGCGCGGGCTGATATCACACAAATCGCAGTTCCGGTCGTGGTCGTCGGGCATTATAAAGGCGTCGCCCCGATCAGAGCAGTCGGCGCGCTCGACGCGGCTATGGACAACTGGATAACAGAGGCGGGCGAGCACGGGATGATAAGCGGAGACCTCGGCGAGCTGTTCTTCATCCCCGTGACCCAAAAACAGATCACCGCAAGTTCGATACTGCTGGGCGGCATGGGCGATTACGGGCAGTTCTCCTACGACGACCTGCGCTACCTGGTGATGAACATCAGTTACGCGATTTCGTCTCTTCAGCTCAATAAGTTCGCAACCGTTCTAATAGGCTCGGGAGATGGCGGTTTGAAAGTGGATGAAGCCGTCAAAGGCATGATCTCAGGGATATGCGACGGCTTGCACCACCTCGACGAGAAGAAAAGATTCCTTAAAGAGTTGATCCTGGTAGAGAGAAATAAGGAGCGCGTCGAAGAACTGACGCGCATAATTGAGGGCTTCGTCAAGGATCAGCCTTTCGAGAACATAGAAGTGAAAATGCTGAAGTCTGTAGACATGATAGGCACGGCGAACCCCGCAGCCTCGGCCCGGAGAGACAACGTCGGGGATCGGGGTTTTGTCAATCGCATAACGATTGAGCGGGGCGCAGAGGGGTTCGAGTTTTCGGCTTTGACAGACAAGGCTGTAGTACCAATTCGTAAAGTTGATGTGCAGCCCTTCTTCACCGAGGGCATCGCAGAGAGCTTGATGAATTCAGACCCCGAGAGCCAGGAGAAGTTCGCAAGGCTGCTGCATAAATATATCTTCCCAGAGGATTTCGAGCGGCTCATAACGGGCAAGCCCCTGACCCTGGTTTTAGACAACACGACGGCTTCGCTCCCCTGGGAGATGGCTTGCTTCGGCCCGAACCAACGGCGGAGTTACTTTGGCACGGACTTAAAGCTGACGCGCCAGTTTCGCACGATGCTCTCTTCAGCGCCGGGCATAGCGCCGCCGGTCAACAAATCGCTCCGCTGCCTGGTGATCGCCAACCCTGCCGACGACGACCTGGATCTCACGCTCCCCAGCGCGACCGAAGAGGGTGAGGCCGTAAAAAAACAGCTCGAAGAATTCCAGCAAGAGCTGGCTAAGAGGGGAGGGCTTCAAATTACAATCGAATCCAGAATCGGCGCTAAGCAATGCAACCCCGTAGAGATACTTGCGCTGATCGTGAATGAGATGTTTGACGTAATACACTACGCGGGCCACGGCGTCTTTGATGAGGCTAACCCGAATCGCAGCGGTTGGGTATTCAAGAGGAATTGCATATTGTCGGCGCGCGAGATTTTTCGCTCTCGCCAGGTTCCGCGCCTGGTATTCGCAAATGCTTGTTTCTCGGCTGTCATGAACAAAAAACAGCGTCCGACCGCGCAGGAATCGAATAAAAAGCTGGCGGGGATGGCCGAAGCATTCTTCGAGCGTGGGGTCCAGAACTACATAGGGACGGGCTGGCCGGTTATAGACTCGACGGCCACGACTTTCGCCACAGAATTTTATAAGAGAGCGCTCGGCGGCGCTCTCTTATCCGACGCCCTTGCAGAGGCCCGCGATAAGATTATGAAAGAAGGACCGACCTGGGGTGCTTATCAATATTACGGCCAATCGGCATCCCGGCTCGTGTGATTATTCGAGATTTGAAGAATCAAATCTCAAATAATCCTGTGCCTCATCGAATGCTTTCGGGTCGTTGCCGAACCGATAAATCCATTTCACGCCGGGCCACGCGCGCCACCAGCTAAACTGGCGTTTGGCGTAGTGGCGCGTGTCCAGCTTCATCTGGTTGAGCGCATCCTCGCGCGTGCGCGCGCCCTTGAGGTACTCGACCACGCGGCGGTAGCCGTGGGCCTGAAATGCCTTCGCGTCTAAGGGGACGCCCTCGCTCGCCAGCCGCTCGACTTCTTCTACAAGCCCGCCTTCAAACATCAGCTCGGCCCTCCGGTTTATCAGCTCGTAGAGCGCGTCGCGCGGCGGGCTTAAAGCGATCACGCGCACGCGCGCGGCGAACTCAGGCGGCGGCGGCGCTTCGGGCTGCGACTCTGATATTCTTCGGCCCGTCTGAAAGAAGACTTCAATTGCGCGCATGACGCGTGACAGGTCGCGCGGCTGTAGCCGCGATGCGGCGCGCGCGTCTATGCGGCTGAGAAGTCTGTGCAGGTGCTCTCTGCCTCGACGCTCGGCAACACCGATCAATCGCTCGCGCAGCCTGAGGTCTGTCCTGGGGCTTTCAAACAGAGGCGAGACGAGCGCGCGCAAATAAAAGCCTGTGCCGCCCACGAATATAGGCGTCCGACCGCGCGCCTCAACGTCGCCTAAGGCGTCGGTCGCAAGGCGCGCGTATTCGCCAGCGGTAAAATTCTCGGTAGGCTCGACTACATCGATCAGGTGGTGCGGCACGCCGCGCCGCTCTTCGACGGAGACTTTGGCCGTGGCAACCTGGATGCGGCGATAGACCTGGACCGAGTCGAGGTTTATGATCTCGCCTTCGCTCGCGAGGGCCAGCCTTATGCCAAGCTCACTTTTGCCCGAAGCCGTAGGCCCCACGATTGCCGGTATCAGTCGTTGACTCGCCACCGCCTGATGTTACCAACGTGAAAAAGCGAAAATCAATTCTCGCCCTTCACTCGCTCGACTTCCGCGCGGGGCGACCGGACGGGCACGTCGATGGCTTTCGGGAACAGAAGTGAAAGCGTGACCGACAATGCGATGATCCCGATTATTATGCCTAGCGAAAACAGGATCGGGAATTTGCCGCCATACGCGTCGTTGAGCCAGATCATCTTCAAGCCGACGAAGACAAGCACGGCGGCAAGCCCATACTTGAGCAGATAAAACTTGTCTACGGCGCCCGCAAGCATGAAATACATCGCGCGCAATCCGAGTATGGCGAATATGTTTGAAGTGAATACTATCAACGGCTCCGAAGTGAGCGCGAATATCGCGGGCACAGAGTCTACGGCAAAGATCACGTCGGTCATCTCAAGAAACAGTAGCGATACGAGCAGGGGCGTGGCGTACAGGCGGTCGACCTTTCGGATGAAAAACTTCTGCCCGTGGAGTTCGTGAGTAACGGGCACGAAGCGGCGAAAGAGTCTTATCAGCAGGTTTTTTTCCGGCTCGATCTCCTTGTCCGAAGTGAAGACCATCTTGATGCCTGTGACGATCAAGAACCCGCCGAATACGAGCAGCACCCAATGATACTGGATCAGCGCCGCGCCCAGCGCGATGAAGATTGCGCGAAAGACGAGGGCGCCCAGTATGCCGTAGAATAGAACTCTGTGCTGGTACTTGGCCGGGACCGAGAAGTATCCGAAGACGACTACGAATATAAAAATGTTATCTACCGAAAGAGACTTCTCGACTACGTACCCGGTCAAAAACTCAAGCGAGACCTGCCACGCCGCCACGTCCGGGATAAACCCCTCCACGGCCATCAGCCGCGGGTCCTGGGGGAACTTCCATAGCGCGTATTGGTAGAGCAGGTAGTTGAACGCGAGCGCGAGCGTCACCCACACGACGCTCCACACTGCTGCCTCGCGGAAAGTGACCGAGTGCGCTTTGCGGTGAAAGACGCCCAGGTCCAGCGCGAGCATCAAGAGTACGAACCCCGTGAAAGCAGCGTAAAACCACCAGTACTCAGCGAACGGAAAAAGACTGATCTCCATTTTTATTCTTTACACTCGTTACGATCGAACAGTTTATCGATAGGCTGCGCCCGTCGCTTGGGCGCAGCCTATCGCGTTAGAAATCGAAAAGGTCGCCGAGGAACGATTTGCGCTTTTGGCCTTTGTGGCCGTAGCGCCTGCCGTAATCGCTATCATCAAGATCGTCGTATTGATTGCGTCGCTCGTCGCGATGACTCCTGTCGTCGTAGGCGGCCGCCGACCGCTCGATGATCTTGTCAAGCTCGCCCCGATCCAACCAGACGCCTCTGCAACCGGGGCAGTAATCGATCTCCACTCCCTGTCGATCCGCCATCTTTAGCTCATTACTGCAAGCAGGACATTTCATATCTTTTTGCCTCCTTTAAACTTTTGTCACAGTCTGTCGAGCCATCGCCTCAAGCCGCTCGACGCGCGCCTCCGTAGAAGGGTGCGTGCTGAACAACTGCGCCAGGTTCGCGCCCTTGAACGGGTTGATGATAAACATGTGTGCAGTCGCCGGGGTGCCCGCTGTCATGGGCACGCGCCGGCTCCACGCTTCGATCTTGCCCAGAGCGCGAGCAAGCGCTATCGGGTTGCCCGACAATCGCGCGCCCGTCTCGTCGGCCAGAAACTCTCTCGATCGCGATATAGCCATCTGGATCAGGCCAGCCGCGATGGGCGCGATGATGAGGCCGAGCAGTCCTCCGGCAAAGCCGCCGCCTTCGTCTTCGTCGTCCGAGCTTCCGCCAAACATCGCGCCCCACATAGCCATGTTTGCGAGCATGCTCAAGGCCCCCGCGATCGTCGCGGCGACGGTCGAGATCAACGTGTCGCGGTTACGCACGTGTCCAAGCTCGTGCGCGAGGACGGCCTGCAGCTCCTGGCGGTCGAGCAGCCGAAGCAGCCCTTCGGTCACGGCAACGGCTGAGTGCTCGGGGTTGCGCCCAGTGGCAAAAGCGTTGGGCGTTTCTTCGGGCACTATGTAGACTCTGGGCATAGGCAACCGCGCGCGCGCGGCCAGATCGCCGACTACGTGAAACAGCTCGGGCGCTTCGGCCTCGCTCACCTCGCGCGCGCCGTACATCCTGAGCACGATGCGGTCCGACCACCAATAACCCGCAAAGTTCATCGCGCCCGCGAATATGAGCGCTATGGCGAACCCTGCCTGTCCTGCGATGGCATAGCCGATCCACAGGAAAAGCGCGGTCAGCGTGGCAAGCAACATCACAGTCTTCAAACGGTTCATCAAAAATACTCCTTCTGCGCAAAAGAAAAGACCTTTTGCGCAATTGCCGCAAAAGGTCTTGATCCGTAGGCTTTTTTGAAGCCTCGCCGGCGTACCGGATCACTTGGCAAAGTGAACGTATTGACGGCCCCGCCGGACTGGAGTGATCTACTCCCCTTATTCAGTTACGGAATAAATTATATTAGCCGCGCGCGCGCCACGTCAAGGCGGCTCCCTTTCGTCCTTTATCTTGTCGCCTACGCCGAGGCGAGCGCCGTTCAGGAAATCGCGCGCGCCGGTTCTTCTCTTCCCTTCGATCTGCAACTCTTCGACGCGAAGAAAAGTCGCACCCGAACACGCAACCGTAAAGCCGTTTTTATCCGCGGCGACTATCGTAGCCGGCTCAACCTCTCTGGCCTCTTCCTCAAAGACCGTCGCGCGCCAGAGGATCAACCGCGCGCCGCGAAAGATCGTGTAAGTTCCCGGCCAGGGCTGGAACCCACGGATGCGGTCGGCTATCTCGCGCGCACTCATTCGCCAATCGATCAACCCGTCTTCGCGTTTCAGAACAGGCGCGTACGTCGCCTCCGAGTCATTCTGCGGGAAATGCCGGACCTCTCCGCGTTCTATGCGAGGCAGCGTCTCGGATAAAAGCTCTGCGCCGATGCGGGCCAGCCTCGCCGTTAACTCCTGCGCAGTCTCTTCTGCTCCAATCTCGACCGCGCGGCGCGCGAGCATAGGACCGGTGTCGAGCCCCACATCCATCTGCATAATCGTAATGCCCGTCTCGCGCTCACCATTTGCAATCGCCCAGTTGATGGGGGCCGCGCCCCTGTATTTCGGCAGCAGCGACGCATGAACGTTGATGCACCCCAATCGCGGCAGGCCGAGCATCCACGGGGGGAGTATTCGCCCGTAGGCCGCGACCACGCAGGCGTCTGCCCGAATGCGCTCGAAGGCGGCTCGCACCTCCTCATTGTTTTTGATCTTTGAAGGCTGAAAAACTTCTATCCCGCGATCAATCGCGAGAGTCTTTACCGGCGGCGCTTGCAGCTTGTTGCCACGCCCAGCGGGTTTATCCGGCTGCGTAAAGACTGCCGCCACGTCGTGACGGTCATCCAGCAGGCGCGCGAGCGTGGGCACGGCGAATTCCGGCGTGCCCATGAAGATTAATCTCATAATTGATTGATAACCCCGCCCGTAAGGTTTTTCAACACTTGCGGAGTACAAATCGTTGAATCGATCCAAAAGTTGCGGGGTTCGATGCGGACACTTATAATCCCTATTTGCCTTTGAGTTGTCTGAAACCCTTTATTTAGAGGTGACGTACAAGCAGTATCAAAGTCAGATGAATAACTTACCGCTCAACGGAATAATGCCGCCGCTCGTGACTCCGTTCGACTCGCAAGGGCGCGTCGATTTTGACGCCCTGGCCGAAAACATCGCGCGTTATAACGAGACGGGGCTTGCCGGTTACGTCGCTTTAGGCTCGAACGGAGAGGCCGTACACCTTTCGCAGGATGAAAGGCTGGAGGTCATCAATGCAATAAAGCGTGCGGCTGCGCCCAGCCACACCATTGTCGCCGGGGTAAACGAGCTTTCTACGCGCGCGGCGATAACAGCAGCCCGGGCGGCTGCCGACGCGGGCGCAGACTTTGTACTCCTAATCACACCTTATTTTTATAAATCCTCTATGACGGGCGACGCCCTCCGGCGTCACTTCAGCCGGGTCGCGGATGATTCTATAGTGCCCGTGCTCATCTACAACGTTCCGCAAAACACTGGCGTCGTCATAGAGCCCGCAATAATCGCCGAGCTTGCCGCGCACGAAAATATCGCGGGCGTCAAAGACAGCTCTGGTAATTTCGGAGCCATCGCGGACACGATACGCCGCGCGCCCGAAGCGTTCGCGGTGCTGACGGGCAACGGAGGCATACTCTACCCGTCGCTTTTGATGGGCGCTCGCGGCGCAATACTCGGCGTGGCGTGCGCGGCCCCGCGCGCTTGCGTAGACATCTACGCCGCCGCCGGGCGCGGCGACCACGCGCGAGCGCGCGACCTCCAGACGCGGCTCGCCCCTGTCTCGCACATAGTCACGGCGGGGCTCGGAGTCGCGGGGCTCAAGGCCGCGATGGATATGATCGGATACAGGGGCGGCGAGCCTCGCGCTCCGCTCGCGCCCGTCTCTCAACAAGAGAGAGGAAAGATCGAATCCGTATTGCGTGAATCAGGGCTTTTCCCGGAATTGGAATAAAACAGTGTTATTATGAAAGAAGCTGACTGTAAGGACCTCGAAGCCGCCGCCGACCGTCTGTCAGACGCGATCCGCTTCACGGACATCCCGCGCACGTCACGACTCTATAACGATTTCCTTTACAACTTTGATAGCGTCTCCAGGTTTTATAGCGACGGCGGCCGCTCAATCTCGCCACTGGCCGAACACGCTCGCCGCGTAGGGGCCGAGCAGCGCGACCGCGACCATGTAGCCGACGCGCTCGAACGCATAAACCGCCGCGCAGGATCGCCCGAGCTTACTTTCAAACACATCGATATGCTCCGCCGCCCAGGCTCGGTCGCCATTGTCACAGGCCAGCAGGCGGGACTTTTTACCGGGCCGCTTTACACGATTCATAAAGCGCTGACTGTAGTCAAGCTCGCCGCATGTCTTCGCGAGCAGGGAGTCGAGGCCGTGCCGGTCTTCTGGGTGGCGAGCGAGGACCACGATTACGAAGAGGTCAATCACACACGCCTGATCGACCGCGAAGGCCATTTGAAAGACGTGCGCTACGAGGCGTGCGAGCACAAGCCGGACTCCCCCGTGGGCCACATCACGCTCTGCGAAGGGATTGACGAGAAGATCACGGAGTTCATCAACGCGCTCCCGCCCTCGGAATTCGTGGCAGACCTCGAACGCGATTTGCGCGAAAGTTATCAACACGGCGTAGGGTTCGCCGAGGCGTTCGCGCGATTGATGGCGCGGCTGTTTCGAGATTACGGGGTCGTGCTGCTCGATCCTCAAGACGAGCAGTTGAAGCAGGTCGCGGCACCGCTTTACGCCGAATCCCTTGAGCATTCGACAGAGATCGTCCGCGCGCTTGTCGGGCGCAGCCGCGAGCTTGAAGCGGCGGGTTATCACGCGCAAATTCATGTCTCTGAAGACATGGTGCCGCTGTTTATACTCGACGAAGGCCGCCGCGTCGCTATGGTTGAACAGGACGGGCGCTTTCATCTCAAAGGCTCGGACCGCTCGTTCAGCCGCGAAGAGCTTGTCGAGCTTGCGCGCCGCTGCCCCAACTGTTTCAGCCCCAACGTGACGCTCAGGCCCGTAGTTCAAGATTACCTGCTGCCTACGGCTGCTTACGTAGGAGGCCCGGCGGAGATAGCTTACTTCGCGCAACTCGGAGCCGTTTACGAAACGCTCGGTCGCGCCAAGCCTTGCGTGCTGCCCCGCGCGAGCTTCACGATAGTCGAAGGCCGGCATCAGAAGACCATGAAGAAGCACGGCCTCGCGCTTCGCGACTTTTTCGAGGGGCTGCACCCGGCGATGACGAAAGTCGTCGAGCAGAGCCTGGACCGCGAGACGGCTAACACATTCGCCGAAACCGAGCGAATACTGACCGAGCAGCTCAATAAGCTCGAAGACACCATCAGCCGCGCCGACCGCACGCTTTCCGTCTCGCTCAAGCGCGCGCGCGCAAAGATCCTTTACCAGATCGAGCACCTTCGCACGCGCTTCATTCATTCAAGCGCGCGCAGGGAAGAGACCGTCTATCGCCAGATCGAAAGGGCGTATCTCACATTGATGCCCGATAAGAATTTTCAAGAGCGCGAGCTTAACGTCTACTACTTCCTGTCGCGTTACGGCCCTACGCTGTTTAACGATCTGTATAACGCGGCTGAGATAGGCTATTCGAATCACAAGCTGGTCTACCTGGGCGGCGTCGCATCTCAAGTCGTCAACGCTAAATGAGTGCTGAGTGCTGAGTAAAAAACTTAAGAACACTGCCTCTAATTCTTCACTCAGGACTCAGGACTCAGCACTCAGGACTTGCTGAGGCGGAGTAGCGCAAGCTAAACTTTTGCGCTATGGCGACAATCGAGAGCAAGCCTTACTTCAAACAAGTAAAGACTCTAGGGCCGATTGTTTCAAACCCTCCGGTCTGCCTCTATCTTGAGACTACTAACCGCTGCAATCTTCTTTGCCAGCACTGCCCGCGCACGTTCGCTTCAGTAGAGCGGCCCGCCGACCTCTCTTTTGAAAAGATGAAGATGATCGTCGATCAGGTGCCGGGCCTCAAGCGCGCGGTCCTGCACGGCATAGGCGAGCCCCTGATAAATAAAGAGCTGCCTCGCATGATCGGCTACTTGAAAGACCGCGGCGTTTACGTGCTCTTTAATTCAAACGGCACGATGCTCTACCCGCACGTGCAGCAACATTTGATCGCCAGCGGCCTCGACGAATATCGGATCTCACTCGACGCGGCTGACGCCGAAACCTTCGCGATGGTTCGCGGGCTCTCGCGCTTCAACCTTATAGTCAAGAACGTGCGCGAGTTCGTCGCGCTTCAAAAAGAGATGCGTGTCGAGCAGCCGAGACTTTCGCTGTGGCTGGTCGGGTTGAAAGAGACGCTCGACCAGCTTAAAGCCTTCGTCCTGCTCGCGCGCGATATGGGAGTGGGCGAAGTCTATCTGCAACGGCTCGTATTTTTTGACGACCACCAGCAGGGGCAGGGCCTGGCGCGGCCCGACCAGGCGCTGTTCGCGTCGGCTAGAGAAGACGAGTTGCGCGTGATCGAAGAGGCGCACGCACTGGCATCCGAGCTTGGAATTGTTTTCAACGCGTCTGGAGCCGCTTCGCCCGAACAGAGCTTGATGCCTAAAGAAGACGACCAGCCCTGGAGCCTGTGCCGGAGGCCCTGGACGCTGATGTACATCACGGCGAACGGCAACGTGCTGCCGTGCTGCATCGCTCCTTTCGCCGAGCGCGATTACACCTCGTACGTCCTCGGCAACGCTTTCGAGCGGCCGCTGATGGACATATGGAACGATCACCTTTACAAGAGATTCAGAAGCGACCTTCAAAGCGATGAGCCGCCGAGCGCGTGCAAAAACTGCGGCGTGCGGTGGAGCCTCTAAGAATCTCAGATTTCAAATTTGAAATTTCAAATTATAGAGACGGAGTTATGCAGATAAAAAGACCGATTCTCGCCGCGCTCATTGCGGTCGCAATTATTTCGCCCGCCGGGGCGCAGACCAGGAGCCGAAAACCGCGCACGGCCCCCGGCCCTCGCGCTACGGTCAACGAAGAACAGGCCGTGCTGAAGCTTCAACAAGAGTGGATAGCGGCGTTGCGCCGCCGCGACGCGAACGTGCTCGGTTCTTTAATAGCCGACGATTACGTAGGCATAAGCCACGACGGGATGGTCGGCGATAAGAATAAAGCCCTTGAGCCTGCGCGGTCTCAAGTGCCTAACCGCGAGCCGATGGTGGTCGAGAATCAGAAGGTGCGCTTTTACGGAAACACGGCGATAATAACCGGCCAGATCGTTTTCGGCGGCAAGCGCAGGATCAATCACACGCAGGTCTGGGCAAAACGGCAGGGCCGTTGGCAGATAGTCTCCTGGCAAGGCACACAGATCTCAAACCTGGCAATAACCTCGGAGGAGAACGGAGTGGTGACGACAGCTTCAGGACTCAAATATAGCGACCTGACCGTAGGCACAGGAGAGACACCCGAAGTCGGCCAGCAGGTCACCGTTCATTACACCGGCACGCTCGAAGACGGCAAAAAGTTTGACAGCTCGCATGAGCGCGGCGAGCCGTTCACCTTCGTCATCGGAGTCGGCCAGGTCATACGAGGTTGGGACGAGGGAGTCATCACGATGAAGGTCGGCGGCAAGCGCAAGCTGATCATCCCTTCGCATCTCGGCTACGGTCCGAGGGGCGCGGGCGGAGTCATCCCGCCTAATGCGACTCTGATCTTCGAAGTCGAGCTGCTCGGGGTGAAATAGACGAGTTCCAGAAATAGACGAGTTCCACATGAGCGAGCACGAGGGGCATAAACACGATCACAAACACGCGCACTCCCACGCGAGCGCGAGCCGGCGCAGGCTCAAGTTCGTGCTCGGCCTGACCGTCGTCTACATGCTCGCCGAGGCGATAGGCGGGTTTTTGACAAACTCTCTCGCGCTGCTGTCGGACGCCGGGCACATGCTCGCCGATGTCGCCGCGCTCCTTCTGGCAATGCTCGCGTTGTGGTTCGCCGCGCGCCCCGTCACTACGAGCAAGACGTACGGCTATTACCGTCTTGAGATACTGGCCGCGCTCGCAAACGGAGTGGCGCTGGTCGTCATCTCTCTACTGATCTTTTACGAAGCCTTCGAGCGGATAAAGACTCCCAAGCGCGCGGACGAGATTCTGAGCTTAGAGGTGATATGGATAGCCTCGGGCGGTCTGGTCATCAACATAATCAGCGCGTGGTTGTTGCACTCGGCATCGGAAGAGAATCTGAACGTGCGCGCCGCGTTCCTGCATGTGTTAGGCGACGCGCTCGGCTCTGTCGGGGCCATCGCGGCGGGGGTAATAATCTGGCGGTGGGGGTGGACGATAGTCGACCCGATTATCAGCATCTTTATGTCGTTGCTGATAATCTACAGCTCGTGGCATCTCATACGCGAGTCCGTGAACATACTTCTCGAAGGGACGCCGTCTCACATCAACGTGCGCGCGGTGATCGCGGCGATGCACGAAGTCCAGGGCGTTACGAACGTTCACGACCTGCACGTCTGGACGATAAGCTCGGGGAAAGACGCGCTATCGGCGCACGTCACGGTGGTGCCGGGCGCCAGGCATCGCGAGACGCTCGTCGCCCTGCAAGAGCGACTGCAGCATGACTTCAACATAGGGCACGTAACAATTCAGTTGGAAATGCTTGATGAGGCAGATGCAGAGAATGTGAAGCTGTACCAGATTCTAAGAAAGAGCTGAACCTGACGGATGCGACAAGCACTGGCAGTAGCGGCCAAAGCGCCACAGCCCGGGACGGTGAAGACCAGATTGCATTCGCTGTTATCAAAAGACGATGCGACAGAGTTGTACCGTTGCTTCCTCAAAGACACTCTCGCGTTGATCGGGGGCGTCCCTGCGACCGACGCGGTCATATCGTACACACCCATTGGCTCCGAACATTTTTTCGACGGCATGTTGTCGAACGGTGCGCGGATGCTTGCGCAGCGCGGCGCGAGCTTTGGCGATAAGCTCTTTCACGCGCTCTCGGACCTGCTCGGCGAAGGCTACAGTTCGGCTGCAATCATGGACGCGGACAGCCCGACACTTCCGCGCGAGTATCTCGTAAGAGCGTTTGAAGAGCTCGGGCGCGCGGGCGACCGCGTAGTGCTGGGTCCGGCGGTCGACGGCGGGTACTATTTGATAGGCATCAAGCGGCCTCACCGTCAGTTGTTTGACCGCATCACGTGGTCTACGGAGCTGGTGCTAGCCGAAACCATCGCGCGCGCGCGCGAGATCGGGCTTGAAGTCGTCTTGCTCCCGGAGTGGTATGACGTCGACAACGTCGACGCGCTTCGGTGGCTACGCCGCGAGCTTGCAGAAGACGGGCGCGATCCGGCGCGGGCCGAAAACACCAGGCGCTTTATGCTGTCGCGTTGGCCCGCCGCCGACGCATTTCATAAGTAATGTTAAATGCAACAGACCTTCCGCTTACGAAAGCCGATCCGACTCAATCTTCGGCGCGGGCCTTCGGCTATCCCCTGGCGCTCGCGCTGGTCGGCCTCGCGAGCGCCGCGCTCTATTTGTATAGCGGCGACCTCCACTGGTTCACGCAATGGATAGCGGCTTACATAATGACCTTCATAGGTCATTTCGCTCTCTACCTCATTGCCTGCTACGCTGTGCTTCGAATGCCCGCCGGGCTTCCGCGCGGAGTAATGCTTGCCACCCTGGGCGTAATAATTCTTTTCGCCGGCTGCTTTCGCGCTCAGCTAGTCAACAAACGGCCATACCTGTCGACGGACACCTACCGCTACATATGGGACGGGCGCGTTCAAGCGGCAGGAATCAACCCGTATCGTTACGTTCCTTCCGCGCCGGAGCTGGCACATCTCAGAGAAGACAAGATTTATCCGAACATCAATCGCAGCGACTACGCGCCGACGCCTTACCCGCCCATCGCGCAGGCGATCTACCTGGGCATTTACCTCGCTCACCCTTTGAGCATCACCGCGTTCAGAGTGGCGATGTCGTTGTTCGACATGCTCACAATGCTCGCGGTCATGCTCGTGCTGGCGAGGGCCGGCCTCAACCCCGCGCGCGCGATCATCTTCGCGTGGCACCCGCTATTGGTATGGGAAGGCGCTCACAGCGGGCACGTCGAATCGGCCTTCATAGCATTTCTCGCGCTGGCGTTCGTGGCGCGCGTTTATAAAAAGCCTGTGCTCGCCGGAGTGATGATCGGGCTGGCCGCTATGGTCAAGTTTTATCCAGGGCTGCTGCTCCCCGCGATGATGTTTTCATATGAGACTGACGAAAAGATCGGCTGGCTGCGGCGGCTTGTCTCGACAATACTGAGCAAGCCGAATCTCAAAATGATTGCGGCATTCGTCGCCACGGTTATTGCTTCCTACATTCCTTACCTGAGCGTAGGCCGAGGAGTGTTGGGCTACTTGCCGAATGAATTTGCGGAAGAAGGTTATGTCGAAGGCGGCACGCGATATTTTCTGTATTCTCTCATCCAAAAAATCGTGCCGTTGCCGACCGCTGTTTTTGTCGCCCTGGCCGCGATTGCGCTTCTCGCGTTGGGTCTCTGGTGGATCACGCGGCCCAAGCGCGACGCGACGGATGTTGCCCGCGCAGCGGTCGCACTCATAGGGCTCTACCTGCTGCTGACGACCCCGCGCTACCCCTGGTACTATGCCTGGATAATCCCTTTCTTATGCTTTGTGCCGCGCGCGGGCTGGCTCTATCTTACGGGGGCGACGATTCTGCTCTACCTGCTCTGGTACATACCGAACGTATACCCTCACTTGCCTGTGTGGTTGGGTGCATCACTTTACGGCCCGACGCTCGCACTGCTGGCGTGGGATTACCTGCGCAAGAAAGAAGTGCTGAGTGCTGAGTCCTGAGTAATAGTTTTCACTCAGCACTCAGCACTTGTAAGACCGGGTGTCGGGCTTATAGAATTAATCCTCAATGAACAAGCAGCCGAGCATAAGCGCATTCTTTCCCGCCTACAACGACGCGGGCACGATAGCAAGCATGGTCGCGAGCGCGGACCGCACCCTGAGACGGCTAACGGACGATTACGAAGTTTTGGTCATCAACGACGGAAGCCGCGACAACACCGCGCAGATTCTTTCTGAGCTTGAGGCGCTTTACCCGCGCCTGCGAGTCATACACCACCCGACGAATCTGGGCTACGGGACCGCGCTGAGGACGGGATTTGCGAGCGCGACAAAGGAGTTGATCTTCTATACGGATGGCGACGCGCAGTACGACGCCTCGGAGATGGAAAAGCTCCTGCCGCTGATGACCGAAGCCATAGACATTGTCAACGGGTACAAGATCAGCCGGTCCGACCCCTTTCACCGAATCGTAGTCGGTAATATCTATTGCTGGACGGTCAAGCTCGCGTTCGGGATAAAGATCAAAGACGTAGACTGCGACTTCCGCTTGATCCGAAGGTCGAGCTTCGACCGCGTCCGGCTCTATTCTACAAGCGGCACGATCTGTGTCGAGATGATTAAGAGCTTTCAGGACGCGGGGCTGCGTTTCGCCGAATGCCCCGTCCATCACTATCACAGGGTTTACGGCAAATCTCAGTTCTTCAACTTCCGGCGGCTCTTCAAAACGCTCGTAGACTTAAGCCTACTGTGGTGGCGCATCGTAGCAAAAGGTCAGTCACAGCTTGCCGAGACGGGGGCCAGGGGCCAGGGGTCAGGGGTCAGGGATTGACCTGAGATTTGAGATTTGAAATCGCGGTGCGCGAAGCGCATAATCCGCCATCCAAATGGCCCTGTTCTTATGCAAAGCGAAGAGTACCGCGCGATGTTCGAGCTTGAAGACCGTCTCTGGTGGTACGACGGCATGCGCGCGGTGACCGCCGCGATTCTCAACAAACATCTGAAGAGAGATGAAAGCCTCCGCCTGCTCGACGTAGGTTGCGGGACCGGCTATTCGCTCGCCTGGCTCAGAGAGCGCCTGGGCGCAGAGGACTGCTTCGGTGTAGATCTCTCTCCGCTCGCGGCGGAGTTCTGGCGCGCGCGCGGGCTGGATACAGGCGCCGTAGCGTCGGTTGCGAGCTTGCCTTTTATCTCGGGCGCGTTCGACCTTGTGACCTGCTTTGATGTCATCTATCAGCTAAACCTTGATGAAGCGCGAAGCGCCGTTCGAGAGATGCGCCGCGTATTAAAGCCCGGCGGGCTGCTCTTTATTCGTGAGCCTGCTTACGAATGGGTGCGCGGGCGTCACGACATAGCCGTAGGCACGCGCCATCGTTACACGCTCCGAGAGCTTAGACAACTGCTCGACTCCGAGGGGCTCAGGCCGCGCCGCGCGACCTATGCGAATACCTTGCTGTTCGGCGCGGCGACTGCGCACCGGCTGATATCGAGGCTCACGGGCGCTGAAGGGTCGGACGTCAAGCCCGTGCCTGAATGGATGAATCGCGGGCTCGCGGCTACGCTCAAGCTCGAAGCCAGATTGCTTAAGCGCGTGACATTCCCGTTCGGTCTGTCTGCTATTGCCCTGGCAGAGAAACTACCTCGCTAGGCTTTAGCTCAACAGCTTTCTCTCTTCTTTTAACAAGTATCAATTCTAAGACGAGGAGCGCGACTGCCGGCGCGTAGATGGCCGCGCCTATCCACGCGGGTATGTTCGGGTAGCTCGGTATCAGCCATAAGAAATACAAGAAGACTGACGCGCCCGTAAGGTAGAGCCAGCCCGCGCACGGCGCGAAGCATAAGAAAGGGATTATCCACGCCGTGTACCAGCTATAGCGCGGCGTGCTCAAGATCAAGAATAAGCCTATGAGCGCGACCGCCGCGCGAGCCACTTCCCGGCCGTCGCGCTTTTCTTTCAGCAAAAAATAAATAGCCAGTCCGATGAGCGCGGCCGCAGCCGTGACCGAGTAGGCAGCCGTAGGAACGTCGGCGAACTTGCGCGCCAGGTCCAACAGAAAATAGCGGCTCCCGGTTTCGACAAAGCCTTCCTCTTTCAAATAGCCGGGCAGGTAGCCCAGCACTTCCCCGCCCGCACTGATGTAAGGCAGGTAAGCCAGAACTATTGTGGCGAAGAAAGCAATCAGCATTTTAATGTTGCGCCTGTCGGTTAAGATTGCGCGTAACCTGGGCCACACGCCCGGCTGCGGATTTGCAAACAGAAAGGCCGGCAGGAGTAGAGCGGGGTAGAATTTCGTAAGCACTGCGAGCGCGAGCAAAAATCCCGTGAGCGCGTGCTTTTGTGAAACGCGCGCAAGCAGCGCGAACGCAAGCAGCGCCATCGCGAGCGATTCAATGTGCCCGCTGTGCGCGCCTTCCCAGATGACCAGCGGGTGCCACGCGAAGATGATCGCAAGCGCGGGGTCCAGCTTCATCCGCGCAAGCGCGAGCATTATCGCCAGTATCGCAAGCACGTCAAAAAGCGACATTGTGACTTTGAACGTCGTCACGTCCGATGGGCCAACGAGATATGTTATCAAGAAGATTGCTTGCGCCGTGGGCGGGTAGATAGTGCGGGCGTAGTCGGGTCGGTTGATGTGCGGAAATATCTTTTCGTCGCGCAAGGGTTCTAGCTCCTGCGCGACGGGCATATAAAGATAAGGATTGATCCCTGCGGCCTGCACGCGCCCGTCCCAGATGTAGCGGTAAACATCGCTCGACAGGTAAGGAGTCTCGACCGCCAGGCGCTCGTGAAACGCGACGGAGAAGATAAGAATGACGGCTAGCACAATTAATTTGATCGCCCGGTCGTTTTTTGGTGTGTTGATTGCGATCCAGCTAGCGCACATGAAGAGAACGAACTGTAAGAGGAACAGCGTGATGTACCAGAGGATGTTGCTCGTTTCGAGAAGGTTCGCGTTTTCATCATACAATTGCGCGCTCGCGAGCCCGATCAAGACGAGCGCGGCCAGACCGACAAGCGAGCGAACGTTCTGGGATAGATGAAAGCGCACCAGTAGGAAGAATATAAGCTGAAAGCGCGCGGCTGTCGAACCATCGGCTCAACCTTTAGCTTGCGGCCCGCTCGCCAGTCCACCTATTGTTTAAACATGAGCCGAGGCGAACTCAACTTTGATTTTAACGACGCGGGGCTGGCGGGCCGCGTCGTGCTGGTGGCGGGCGGCACGGGAGGTCTTGGGGCCGCGACCACAGCGCTCCTGGCCCGCGACGGCGCCACAGTGGTTGCCGGATACCGCAGCGACCGCGAGCGCGCCGAAGCCCTCAAACAGGCCGTGGGAGCCAGTTTCGGGCGCGAGATACATCTGGTCGAAGGTGACATCTCTGATCCCTCGGCGCGCGCTCGTTACGTCGACGTGGCCGACTCTTTGAGCGGGGGGCTTTACGCGCTGATCTGTTTCACGGGCGACCCGGCGCGCGTAAAGTTCGACGAAGCGACGGACGAAGACCTGCACGATTCGTTTCAAAAAAACTATGTCGCGCCCGTCTTGCTTGCGCGCGAGGCGGCGGCGCGAATCCATAGCCGGGGGCACGAAGGGGCGATAGTGCTGGTCTCTACGATGCAGGCTGTGGCTGCATTTGAATCGAGCATAAACTACGCGGGTCCGAAGTCCGCGCTCGTGCAGGCGGCGCGGATAATGGCGAAGCAGTGGGGCGGTCCCGGCGGCATCCGCGTGAACGTCATAGCGCCGGGCGTCAACCGCGCGGGCATGGCCGTCAAATCGATAGAGTCGGGCAAGTACGATTTCTACATCGACAAGAAGATCATTCCTAGATTCGGACGCCCTGAAGATACTGCTCGCGTGGTGAGGCTGCTCGTTGAGCCTGACAACTACATAACGGGCCAGGTCATCACGGTCGACGGCGGCCTGACGTTGCGCCGCGACCGGGGTTGAGAAAAACGGGAGGCGATGAGTCGAATGCTTAACAAGCGCGTTGTCAATCGAGCAGTCGGGGCTCTGATAATTTTATGCTTGAGCGTCGCAAGCCTCGACGCGCAGCGACCGGCATCGCGTAAGCCCGCCCTGAGCGCTGAGATCACATCGGCGCTGGCCCGCATATCGGCCGCTTCGATGCAGGGCCATCTCTCTTTTATCGCTTCCGATCTGCTGGAAGGTCGCAACACGCCTTCGCCTGGGTTGGACCTGGCCGCAAGCTACATCGCCGCGCAGATGCGGAGGGCGGGGCTTGAGCCTGCGGGCGACGACGGATATTTTCAGACCGCCAGGTGGTTGCTTGCCGAGCGGGATATGGATAATTTCGAGATCAAGATTCAATCCGGCGGCGAGACCGTCAGCGTCGCCAAAAATCACGTAAGCCTCCTGTCATCAGGAGTCCTCGACCTGACAAACGCCCCGGTATTCAAGCTCGATTACAAACAGATGGCGGCGAGCAACTCTATCCCGCCCGAGTTGATCGCCGGGCGGGTGATCGTGACGGAGATTCCAGACTTTCGCCGTGAAGTGGGACCTCGCCGTGGGGAGTTGCTTCAAGCGCAACGTAGATTTCTAGACCGCATGCACGACCTCAAAGCCGTGTTCGTCGTCTCGTTCGATAGGGTAAACCCCGTGGGTTCGGGCGCGGGGCAGGGCCGTCTGATAGACCCTGAAAACAGGGTCGCAAACTTCGCCACGTCGAGCCCTCCTTTTGTAACCGTTCACGCCCCGGCGGCGATCAAGCTTTACGACGCGATGCCGACGGGCGCAACCCAAACGAATATGACCGTGAAGTTGCCCGATTTCCGCGAGCGGCCCGTAATGCTGCGCAACGTTGCGGGGTTGCTGCGCGGCTCTGACGCGGCGCTTAAAGATACTTGCGTATTGGTGACCGCGCACTACGACCACATAGGCGCGCGGCCCCAGGAAGGCGACGGCATTTACAACGGCGCGAATGACGACGGGAGCGGGACGGTCGCCGTCATAGAGATAGCTGCGGCGCTTGCCACGATGAAGCAGCGCCCGCGCCGCAGCATACTCTTCGTCCTGTTTTTCGGCGAAGAGAAAGGGCTGCTCGGCTCACGCTATTATGGCCGCCACCCGATATTTCCGATTGAGAAGACTGTGGCCGACATAAACCTTGAGCAGGTAGGCCGCACGGATAGCGACGAAGGGCCGCAGGTCGGCACCGCGTCGCTCACGGGTTTTGACTACTCGGACGTTGGTGCGATCATAAAAGAGGCGGGGAGTCTCACGGGAGTCCGCGTTTATAAGCACGAGCGAAACAGCGACGCTTATTTCGGACGCAGCGACAACCAGGCGCTGGCCGACCAGGGCGTCCCGGCTCACACGCTGTGCGTAGCCTTTTCTTACCCCGATTATCACGGAGTGGGCGATCACTGGGAAAAGATCGATTATGCGAACATGGAAAAAGTGGCCCGGATGGTCGCGCTCGCATCGGTGATGATCGCAAACAACCAGCAGGAGCCGAAGTGGAACGAAGCTCATCCGCGAGCCGCGCGCTATCTGAAAGCCTGGCAGCAGCGGCGCGCTCCCTGATGGCGTGTCGAATCTCCGGCTCTCTAAAATCTTTAGACTTTCCTTACAAGCCGCCGCGCGTAACGATAGTTTTCTGATTAATACACGGAGATTGCGGTAGAGCCGCAGGTGTGTTAGCTTGTCGCCACGCGTATGAAATGGTTCGAGCCCCAGGTAAACGAGATCACATTGAAGATGGTGTCACGTCTTCTTTCTCGCTCGAAGTCATGCAGAATGAAAGATCAGAGGGAAACGGTCGGTGGCCAGAGACTAAAGGCTAGGAGCTAGCGTTCATTCTAATCCCTGCCCCTGAACCCTGCCCGCCGACGCGGGGCCCGATCCCCGGTCTAAAGACATGGTCAATGAGGAATCAGCGGCGCTCCCGACAATGAAAGCCGGACAAGTGCTGGAGAATTACAAAATCCTCTCGCCACTCGGCAGGGGCGGGATGGGTGAGGTGTATCTTGCCGAGGACTTAAAGCTGGGGCGTAGAGTTGCCATAAAGCTGCTGCTGGACAAAGGACTGAACGATGGCGTGGCGAGGAAGCGATTGATAAGAGAGGCGAAAGCGGCGGCAAAGCTGGATCACCCCAATATCCGCGCCATCTACGAGGTGAACGACGAAGGCAGCACGCCCTTCATAGTGATGCAGTACATCGAGGGCGAAATCCTTTCGACTAAGATAAAGCGCCAGCCCCTGGAGCCATTGGAGGTCGTAGAGATCGCAGTGCAGATGGCCGAAGCGCTTGCCGAGGCCCACTCGCACAGGGTTATTCACAGAGATATAAAACCGCTAAACGTAATCATGACCGCACGCGGGCAGATAAAGATCCTCGACTTCGGGCTCGCCAAGCTCCTGCCTGAGAAAGAGGCCGTCGAGACGGAGGCGGACACGTTGACCCAGTTGACCGGCGATGGGAAGGTGGTGGGCACTGTCGGGTACATGTCTCCCGAGTTGTTGAAAGGCGAGCCGATCGATTCCCGCACAGATATATTCTCGCTGGGAGTGCTTCTTTATAACTGCGCTACCGGCAAATCGGCCTTTACCGGGTCTTCGACGATTCAGATTTGCCTGAAGGTGATTCAGTCCGACCCTCCAAAGCCCACGGAGTTCAACCCGAACGTGCCGCCGGAATTGGAGAGAATAATCGTCAAGGCGATGGCAAAAGATTCGGCTGCCCGCTACCAGTCTGCCGCAGAGATGCTCGCGGACCTTCTTGACCTGAAAGCAATGTTGGGGGAAACAGGCTCGGCGCAGACGCGCGCTGTAACGCGCAAGATACGGACGTTGCCTGTTACAGCTCCGGTCACAGCTCCGGCGCCATTTGCGAGCCGTCTGCGAAAGAATCGTTTTAAGCTCGCTCTGTTTATTGCGCCTGTGCTGCTAGCCGCACTGATATGGTCGGCCCTGTCGCTTTTCGGCGGCGCCACGCACCAGCCGCCCGCCGAAGCAAGGGTCTGGTATGAGCGAGGCACAAGCTCCATACGCGAAGGCTCTTACTACCAGGCGACAAAATCCCTCGCGCGCGCCATAGAGATCGACGACCGGTACGCGCTCGCGCATGCGCGGCTGGCGGAAGCTTACATGGAGATTGACTCGGTCGACAGGGCCAGCGAAGAGGTTCTCACGGCCCTCTCTTTAGTCCCTGATCGGACCGCGCTCCCGAAGCTGGACGCCATGTACCTGGACGCCATCGCGGCCACCGTCAGGCGAGAGCTTACAGCGGCGATCAACCATTACCGCGCGATTGCCGAGCAGGCGGAGGAGGCCGACAAATCGAGCGCGTACATGGATCTTGGCCGCTCATACGAAAAGAATGAGGAGATAGACAAAGCCATCGAGTTATATCAGCAAGCGGCCGGACTTGCGCCCGCATCGCCGGGCGTTTTTCTGCGGCTGGCGATCCTTTACGGTCGGAAACAGGATTTTAAGCGCGCCACCGAAAGCTTCGATAAGGCCGAAAAAAACTATCGTGACTCAAGCAGCAACATGGAAGGAGTCGCCGAAGTCTACATTCAGCGCGGCAGCATGTTTAACAAAATTAATAAAGTCCAAGACGCGCGCGCGCAGCTTGAGAAAGCCCTGGAAATCGCCCGCGAGAACAAGAACCAGCATCAGCAAGTCAGGGCGCAGCTTCAGTTGAGCGCGGTCTATGTTGAAGAGAACACAGACCGCGCCAGGACCGTCGCTACGGAAGCCATAAACCTGGCTCAGGCTAACAACCTGCGCAGCCTTGCGGTAAACGGCCTTATCGATCTCGGTTATATATTCACCTGGCGCGGGGAATTTGATGAAGCCGACAAGTATTTCAAACGGGCGCTGGAATTCGCCCGCCTCGATAAGGCGCGAAAGAGCGAGGCCAGGGCGTTGCTCGCTTTAGGCTCTTTAAGCGTGCAGCAGGCTAATGATGACGAGGCGATACAACTCCTTGAGCAGGCGCTCGCGTTCTATCAGCCTTCGGGCTATCGCAAAGAGACCTCTATCGCTCTATCGCTGCTCGGTCGCGCCCAGCGCAGCAAAGGAAATTACGAGGACGCTACGACGATATTCACACAACAGCTAAGCCTCTCGGAAGAATTGGGGGACTCTGAGATGCTGTCGGATGCGCATCTCAGCCTGGCCCTGACGCTCGGCCTTGAGCAGGAAAGATACCCCGAGGCGCTCACGCATGTAGAGGCGAGTTATAAGATCAACAAGGCTTCGGGGTCCCCGATGTATATCGGATACGACCAGATGAATCGAGCCGGAATCCTGTGGCAGGTAGGCCGGTACGAAGAGGCGCGCAACGCGCTGAAAGAAGCACTCTCGATAGCCGCACGCCCTGAGGCCGAGTATAAGGCCCTGCATGCATGGGTCTACCTTATATATGCGCAGATGGCGCTCAGCGAGCGTAACTTTGCAGAGGCCAGAAAAAAAGGGCAACGCGCGCTGGAGCTGGCGGGCACACAGTTCAAGGATGTGGCTATACAGGCAAAATACTGCATAGGCCTTGCCGATGCGCTTTCAGGCGCGGCGCGGCCTGCGGTTCAAGCTTGCGAAGAAGCCGTTGCCATGGCCAGAGAGATAAAGAACCCCAGGCTGGTTTCGAGCGCGCTGCTCGTGTTGGCTGAAGTAATGCTGGAAGCTAACGACGCGAAGGGCGCGCTTCGAGCCGTGCTGGAGGCGCAGGAGATATTCGCGCGCGCGGGCAGTCAGGACTCACAGTGGCGTGCGTTGCTTGTTGCCGCTCGCGCCAGCCGGATCGCAGGCGACGGCCCGCAGACCACAGACTATGTGACGCGCTCCGATAAGCTGCTTCTGGCTCTTCAACAAAGTTGGGACGCCGAAGCATTTAGCAGCTACACGAAGCGTCCAGATATCGCATCGTACCGGAACCAATTGGCCGACTTACTCAGAGTCAACAACTGAGCCGAACCTCTTCTGGAAAGGAACGAATCTAATGTCAACAGGACAACCTAGTAACAAGGGCGGAACCGGACGCAAAACACTCGTTACCGGACAAAAGAAAGCCGGGGCAAAGAAAGCAGCCGCAAAGAAGGGCGCAAAGAAGAGATAAAAATTTAGAGCCCGCCCTTCAGGAGTCTGCAAAAGATTAGAGCCGCCGCCGCCGCTTATACGGCCCGAGCCGCAACCTGCCGTGTAATCAGGTGTGGTGTCCTCCGTCAGCTTTGATAAGAAGGAGAGCCGTCATGCAAGAGCCTGATGATGTCAGTGGAGGCGAACAAACTGTGAGCTTCGCCGAGCAGTTTCTCAGCTTTAGCCGTCAGGAACCCCAGGAGGTCATAAACAAATCGAAGACCCTTTCAGAATTCCTGCGAACATATAGTAGACAGCAAAGGCTCTCTAAGCGAGAGCGGCTGAGCATAATTGATCGCGCGATAGTGTTGCTGGAGATGAATTATGTGCATCTGCCGCTCAAGCGCGCGCTGCATGCGGTCGACCCCATACAGAGGCTCAGACTGATGGAGTTCAGCCTGACGGAGATGCGCGGACGCGACATGCCCGGCGAGATGGACTTCCACCAGAGGATGCTTGAGATATTCACATCAGCCCGCGACATCCACACGATGTATCTACTGCCCAAGCCGTTTAACGAGATGGTCGCCTATCTACCGTTCTTGATCGAAGAGTACTTCACAAATAACAGGCGAAGATTCATGGTCTCGCGCGTAGTCGAATCGTATTACGAGCCGCTAAGGGAGGAGAGCGAAGGGTACTACTATTTGGAGCCCGGCGTGGAGGTGCTTTACTGGAACGGCATACCTATCGAGCGGGCCATAGAGATCAACGGCGAAAAACAGGCCGGCAGCAATCCTGAGGCGTGGTTCGCGCGCGGCCTCGATAACCTTACAATACGACCGCTAGACACATCCTTGCCGCCCGATGAGATGTGGGTGACCTTAACTTACCGGGCCAGGAACGGCAAAAAATATGAGATAAAACAGGATTGGATGGTCTTTAACCCCCGCGCCGTCTCCAGCAAACCGCGACCTCGGGACTCGGCCAAAGAATATTTACGCATGCACAAACGAGCCACAGACCATAAGAAGACAGAGATCAATAGCGTGTTGCAGATGCTTTATACGAGTGTAAAGGATGAGGTTGAATCCGACCTTGTCAGAGAGGCCATAAAGACCGGGCTGACCGATGTGCTTCGCGCCGAGCGCATAAAACTGGACGGAAAAGAGTTCGGTTACATAAGGATTTTCACTTTTGAAGTGAGCCCGGGCCGATTGGTTAACCGCATCAGACGCATTCTCACATCCGACTCTTTTCCGCAGGAAGGGCTTATACTGGATGTGCGCGGCAACAGCGGCGGTGAGATAGACGCGGGCGAGCGTCTGCTACAGTTATTCACACCCCGATGGATCCTGCCCGAATTGTTTGAATTCATCAACACGCCCCTGAACCTTGAAATATGTAGAAGGGCTCCGAAAGAGTGGGAAATGTCTCAATGGGCCGAATCGATCGCCGAGTCGGTTATGACCAATGCCACTTACTCTTCCGGTTTTCCCATCACCCCTGAAATGGATTGCAACGACATAGGTCAGGTTTATTACGGACCGGTCGTGCTGATAACGGATGCGCTCTCCTACAGCGCTACGGACATATTTGCAGCCGGTTTCCAGGATAACGAGATAGGAGAGATACTGGGCACGAGCGGCAACACGGGGGCAGGCGGCGCAAACGTATGGCCCTACGAGACTATAAGATTCGCTCTGGGCAAGACGGCGCGATACTATTTCACACCTTTGCCGAAAGGCGCGGGGATGAAAGTTGCCTTGCGGCGAAGCATACGCGTAGGCAGGTATGCCGGGCGGCCTCTTGAAGAGCTAGGAATCATTCCCGACCACCGTCATTACATGACGCGGAATGATCTGCTGAACAGGAACGCGGACCTTATCAAGAATGCCGCAAGAATGTTGATGAAAAAACCTGTGTACGGCCTGTCGGTCACACTCCGACAAAGCCGGGACCGATCCCAGACTATAGAAGTCTCAACCAGAAATATCTCAAGGCTCGATATCTACTTGAATGATCGCCCCTTCAAGACCCTGGACACCAAAGACGGAAAGAGGCGCGTAGGTAGAATAGAACGGGAAAGAAAAAGAGAAAAGATCATGCTGCTCGTCAACGGGTATGATGAATCGAACAAGCTGGTTGCAATGTGCAGTCGCCCGGTCGAATGGCCGCGGTAAATCTCTCCGAGCGCATCACGACCGGCGCTGAGAGAGCACCCACGGGAGCAAATCGCGCTCGGCTATGACGTTTAACCAGACGTTGTGGCCTACGCCAGGGTACTCTGTGTAACGGACGTTGCCGCCCGCCGCTTTTAACGCATCGACCATGAGACGTGATTCGCTCACGGGCACTACCGGATCGTCCGAGCCATGAAATACCCAGACGGGCGTGCGGCCTACTTTGCGAGCTATCGTGTTAAACCTGTCGCCCGTGCGCAAAGGGCTGCCGCCGCATATCGGCACTATGGCTGAAAACTTGCCGGTGTTTTCCGCAGCCAGGCGCCAGGCGCCGTAGCCTCCCATCGAAACGCCTATCAAAGACATGCGCTCGTCGTCGCCGTCGAACTCTGCCGCAGCCTGGTCCAGAGCCGCCACGGCCATCTCCCCCATATCGCGGTTCGACCAGTAACGATTATGGATGCACTGCGGCAGCACTATGATTGCAGGCACGCGATCGAGATAATGACGGGCCATGAAGCTCGCAGGCCCCCTGGAAGGAACTATGCCGCCCGTGCCGCGCTGAGAGATGCCGTGCAAAAAAAGGACCACGGGGAGTCTCTTGCCCTCCTCAAACGCCGCAGGGACATAGACCTGATAGTCGTAGCTCGCCCCACCTACGTTGACGGTTCGAGTCAAAAGCCCCGTCTCGGATTCGCCCGCATTCTTGCTCGCTTTGACCATTGTCACTTATCTCCGCTGCCCCGTTGCGGCTTGCGGCCCGGCGGCCATCATTCGCTCTATCTCGTCGGGGTCCGAAGCGAGCTTTGCGCTCATCTTGACCAGCCCCTTATCCGTGGCGAGGTAATCGTCCTCGATTCTTACGCCGAAGTTCTCTTCGGGAATGTAAATGCCCGGCTCGATCGTCAGCACAGCGCCGGGCGGAATCTTTCTGTACTCCCCAACGTCGTGCACGTCCATGCCAAGCCAGTGGCTCAAGCCGTGAATGAAATATCTTTCAAGAGTGCGGCCCTGCGTATCGCGCAGCTTGCTCGCGCGCATTACGTCGGCCGCAACCTGATAGAGCGAATGCACTGTAGATTCGCCCGGCTTGAATGCGCGCTCCGCCGCGCGCTGCGCGTCTAAGACCAGCAGATAAATTTCGCGCTGGCGGGCGGTAAATTTGCCAGTGGCCGGGTAGGTCCGCGTCAGGTCCGCAGTGTAATAGCTGTACTCGGCCCCTATGTCTACGACAACAAGATCGCCCGCTTCGATCCGCTTGCGGTTCGTGTTGTAGTGCAGGATCGTCGAGTTGATGCCTGACCCCACGATAGAGGGGAAGCCGGGTCGCTCGGCGCCGTTTCGCATGAATGCGTATTCGAGCGCGGCCTGGACTTGATACTCGTAGACGCCGGGCTTGATCGTGCGGGCCACGTCGCGGTGGGCTTCGCTTGTGATGTCTATAGCTTTTTGAAGAAGCTCGATTTCAGCAGCCGTCTTGACCTTCCGCATCTCCCAGATGAGATGCGAAACGTTTGCAACCTCGACCTGCGGGAAGTCGCGGCGAACGGTTTCGATGAATTCGTTCTCGCGCGTGAGCTTGGCCGTCGCGCCCGGGGGAACGATGGTGTAGAGCTTTGCCTGGCTCGACTTGAATTCGGGGGATGAAACCGTCTCGCGCAGTCGGTCCCAGAACTTGTCCGCAGAGGCGACCTCCTGAGCGCCGAACCACTGCTCGGCTTCCTTGCCCGGCCCCATCTGGATTCCGTTCCAACGCTCGTGCGAAGGGTTGCGCGCCGGGATGAATACTACCTCCTGGGCGGTCTTGTTCGGAGCGAGACTCGCGGGAACGAGCATCAAATACGCGGCGGGCGTTTCGACACCCGACAGGTACATGAAATCATTCTTCTGGCGGAAGCGGGCCACTTCGCCCAGGTCTTCTTCGCGCGCGCCGATCAAAACGACTACGCCGTCTTTGACTTGCTCCAAGAGCTTCTGCCGCCGCGCGCGGTATTCAGTCTTAGGCTGATTCGCGACCCGCGCCTCATCCGAAGCGGCCTGCTGGATAGTGCAAGGAGCCGCAAGGGCGGCGAGTATAAGCGCGAGCAGCGCGACTACGTTTCGGCGCGGGCGGAGTTGAATGTGACTGGGCATCGATATTTCCTCACAGAGAATTTAATCTGAAACCGGCAGGCTCGTGGGCCTCCTGAAAGCATACCGGAATCTCAGCGACTTGTCGCCGCTTTCAAGTTAGGCCAAAATGAAAATGTGGCAAAGAAGGCTGACAAGATAACGATAGAGAAAGAGAAGCTCCGACCGCGCGAGCGCGCGCCCATATTGCCTACCAAGAAATTCGAAGACAAACGCCGCCGCGAAGAGCGGCGCGAGAAGCATAAGAAAGACCTGCGCCGTTCAATAGATGAGCAGTGATTATAAGAGAGCCGGATTCACCGCAGAGACGCAGAGAACACAGAGTTCACGCAGAGCAGAATTATCTTCTCTCTAATACGTTTTCTCTGCGCCCGCTCTGCGCTCTCTGCGTCTCTGCGGTGAAATAGGTTTCTGCTTTTCAATGCCTTCGCCTGCTACTTGTACCTGACCCCGTGCTTGATCACTAAATCGACATCCTGCAAGAGAGCGATATACCTCAGCACGTCGCCGCGCACGGCGATGATGTCCGCGTATTTGCCTTCGCTGATAGTCCCAACATCTTTATCGACCTTCATCAAAACCGACGGCCAGTAGGTCGCGGCGCGAATGGCAGTCATAGGATCTACGCCCAGGCGGTTGACCCATATGTCCAGCTCTTTCCATGTAGACTGGCTGTGAAACTTCATAGGGATGCCGCTGTCCGTGCCTATCAACAGCACGACGCCCGACTCGCGAAGCTGATTGAATTTCTTCTCAAGCGTGGGCCGACGGCTCGGGGTTATTTGATAATAAGGCAGGCGGTCCGGGTGCTGTAGCGAAGCCTTGATGTCGGCGATGATGTTGTCAGGCAGCCCGACCTGCCAGGAGGGATCGTCGAGCTGTTCGGGGTTATCACGAATGTATTCGTAGTTGAACAGCCCTTCGATAGTCGGGGTCCAGAACAACGGCCCCAGGCTCATCTTCGCCGCACGCTCGCGTATCATCGCGATCAACTCTGCGGGGTATTCGGGCGCGGTGGCGAGCCCCGTGTGCTCGAAGCAATCGACGCCCGCGAGCAACCCCCGGCGAATCTCTTCCGGGCGGTGAGAGTGGCCGACGACCGTCAGACGCCGCTTGTGCGCTTCATCGACTACGGCCTCGACCTCTTCCATAGTCATCTGGTCCTGGTCTATCAGCTTGATGCAATCGACCCCGGCGTCGGCAAGGCGGCGCACTTTCGCCCGCGCGTCAGCCGCGCCCTTGACTCCCCAACGGAAAGCCTCCGTGCCCGGATACGGCTCGTGCTGGATGAAAGGCCCCGAAACGTAAAGCGTGGGGCCGGGAATCCTCCCCGATTTGATCGCGTCCCGGACGGCTATGCTCGCCTTTAGCGGAGCGCCCAGGTCGCGCGCGCTCGTCACCCCGGCCAACAACAACTGTTTTGCCGAAGCAGGCATGATGACCGTCTCAAACTGATCGATATAAGTCTTGTCCCAGTGCGCGTAATCGCTATGGCCGTTAATCATCAGATGAACGTGCATGTCCCAAAGCCCCGGCAGCACAGACATCCCCTCGGTCGATATCACCTCGGCGCCCGCAGGGATTGCCAGCGAGCCGACCTGGCCTACGCGCGAGATTCGCTCGCCTTCGATGATTACGACGCTGTTGCGAATGGGCTTGCTGCCAAACCCATCGATCAGCGTCCCGCCCACCAGCGCCTTGATCCGCGCAGACTGCGCGTGCGAGGTCTGCGCTTGCTGAGCGGGAAAGCAGACGACCGCGCCTGCCAGAAGGATTGCAAGAAGCGCGCGCTTTAAGACATTCATGAAATCTCCTCCGATTATTTCAAGTAGTCTCTACATCACGGGCTTGCCGTCGCTCTTGTAGACCTGCCCGGCTTTCATCACGAAGCTGACATTTTGAAGCAACTTGATGTCGGCCAGCGGGTCGCCTTTGACCGCGACGATGTCGGCGTAGCGGCCCGCTTGAACGCTGCCGATCTCTGCCGGGCGACCTATCAGGTCTGCGGCCGAGCGCGTGGCCGACAGTATTGCTTCGATTGGCGGCATACCGGCTTCGACCATGTATTCGAACTCTTTAGCGTTCTTGCCGTGCTCGACCACGCCCGCGTCTGTGCCGAAAGCGATCTTGACGCCGCCCCTGTAGGCTCGTCCGAAAGCGTTTTGAATGAGCGGGCCAATCGTGCGCGCTTTCGCTTCGATGGCCGGAGGGAAAAACCCCGGTATCTTTGCCGCATTCTCAACCGTCTTTCCCGCGATGATCGTAGGCACAAGATACGCGCCGTGTTTCTTAAACAGAACTATCGCTTCCGCGTCGATATAACTGCCGTGCTCAATGGAAGAGACGCCCGCGCGCAGGGCATCCTTCATGCCTTCGGCCCCGTGGGCGTGAGCCGCGACCTTGCGGTCAAGCATGCGCGCAGTCTCTACGATTGCCTTCATCTCTTCGAGGGTCATCTGCTGGCCCGAACCGGAATCGGCTATCGATAGCACGCCGCCCGTGGCCGATATTTTTATGTGGTCCGCGCCGTACTTAGCCTGGTAGCGGACGGCGCGCACCCCGTCTTCGGGGCTGTTGATTATTCCGTTGCGATAATCGGGCTCGGGCAATAAGTCTTCGCGCAAGCCGCCCGCATCGCCGTGGCCTCCGGTGATGCTCAAGGCGCGAGTGGCCACAAACATTCGCGGACCCGGAACCGTCCCCGCGTTGATCGCGTCTCTGAGGCTTATATCGACGAAGTTCGGCGCGCCGACATCACGGACGGTTGTGAACCCCGCCATAAGAGTCCGCCGCGCGTAGACCGTAGCCTGTATCGCCGTGTCGGAATTCCTTCGCGTCAGCGCGCCGAGAAACGAGGTGCTCCCGAGCTGTGTTGTCATGTGAGTGTGGCAGTCGATAAAACCAGGCATCACGGTCGCGTCAGACAGGTCTATGACTTCAGCTCCTGCGACGGTCGCGCGCCCATCGCGCACCTCTTTTATGCGGTCTTTTTCGATGATGATTGAAACGTTTGTGCGCACCGTGTTCGACGTGCCGTCGATCAAGCGGCCCGCGTAAACGACCTTGACGTTCGCAGCTTGCGCAGCCCGTGTGTTGAACAGGTCCAGCGCGGGCAGCGCGATTAAAACGGCTATGAAGAATAGGGTGAAGAGCGTTGACCTTCGGTGAGTTTTGAGCATCCGTGAATACCTTCTTAGCAATGAATATTCATCGCTGCCGCGTAGCGGCAGTTTGATTTTAGCCCGGTGTTTCAACGCCGGGACAACCGTCAATCAAAAGCGCCGCGTCGCTGACGCGACGCCTGAGCCTCTGAATTCAAGCGTCGCTGACGCGACGGGAATCCGTTGCTGCTTGTTGTCCGTGCGCTGAAGCACACGGCTAAAGTCATCGCGCCGCTACGCGGCGAAGAAGCATCATTAATGAGCATCGCTTTTATCATGAGCATCGCTATGAGCATCATGAGTAACGCTTTCATCCCCGCCGTCTTCTGTTACCTGAGCACGCTTCGCACTTCACGCGCTATGCTGACGTCTAAGAGCGTAGGCCCCGCTTCGCCAAGCGCCCAGTCCAACCCTGCGCGCAGCTCTGACGCGCGAGCGACGCGGCGCGCCCCGACGCCCATCGAGCTTGCCAGGCGCACAAAGTCTATCTCGGGCTCTGTGATGTCCATTCCGACAAAGACGCCGCGCGCGACTGACGCGCCTTTCATCGCGAGTAACCCGCCTTTCAAGATCATGTAACTTGAGTTATTGAAGACCACGAACTTGACCGCGAGGCCGTAACGCGCAGCGGTCCACAGCGCCTGTATCGAATAGAGCGCCGACCCGTCGCCCACGGCGCAGATCACCTGGCGGTCGGGCATCGCGAGCTTGACGCCCACGGCGGCCGGAAGCGCGAGGCCGAGCGATCCGCCTTTTGCGTAAAAGTAAGAGTTCGGCTCGCTCAAAGTAAACCCTGTGCGCACGAAGGCCGTCGAAGTCACCGATTCGTCTACGAGCACGGCCCTCGGGTCTGCCGCCTCGCGCATCACCCGCGCGACGTAGGCCGGCGTCATCGGCGCGTCGTCGGAAGCGACCCCTGCCTGCTCGCTGAAGCGCGCGCGGGCCTCTTTTATTCGAGCCGAGATCATCTCGCGGCGGCGCGCAATCATCTCCGTAACCTGATCGGTGGCCTTCGCGCGAATCGCTTCGATCAGCTCCTCGATTGCCGAGCGCGGGTCGGCCAGTATCGCGACTTCGGCCGCGTAGTTTTTTCCAAGCTCGTGCGGGTCTGCGTTGATCTGAATGAGCCGCGCCGTTTCAGGTATCATTCGCGCGCCGGTGTAGACGAGCGGCGCAAGATTGTTAGCGCCGATAATGACTATCACGTCCGCGCCCTCAAGCTGTTCGCTCGTCTGCTTGGCGTTTGCGAACATCGGCCCGGCGTACAGCGCGTGGTCGGTCGGAAAATCTAACAGCGCATTCAACGGCTCACTGTGGGCGCGCGCCCCAATCGTTTCTGCAAGATTGACTACATCCTCTACGGCGCCTGACCGCGCGCAGCCGTCGCCCGCTATGATCGCGGGGTTTTTCGCCTCTATCAGGATCTGCGCCGCTCGCTCTACGCTCGCGCGGTCGCCTCGGGTGCGCGTGCCGATTCGAGTTGTAGGCGGCAGAGTAATGTCGGCTCGCTGTTCCATCACGTCTACGGGGAGCGATACGAACACCGGACCAGTTGGAGGCGTTTCGGCAATCTTGAATGCGCGGGCCATCACGGCGGGTATCTCGGAAGCGTGCCGCGCCTCCCAAACCCATTTCGTGTGCTGGCGGGCAAGCTCCAACATGTCTGCCGTCAGCAGCGGCTCTTCGATCATCGCGCGAGTGTCCTGCTGGCCCGCCGTGACTACCAGCGGCGTCCCCGCGCGGTAGGCGTTGTATAGATTACCCAGCGCATGAGCGAGCCCCGGATTCGTATGAAGGTTGATTACCGCAGCCCTTCCCGTGGCGTCGGCGTAGCCTGCGGCCATGCCTAAAGCAGAATCTTCGTGAAGCGCCAGGATGTAGTCGATCTCAGAGCGCGCGGCGAACAGATCCATCAGCGGCAGCTCGGTCGTCCCTGGGTTTCCGAAAACGTAGCGCACGCCCTCGCGCACCATCATCTCAAACATCGCTTCTGCGCCGGTCATCTCCGCCATAACTTTTCACTCCTCGCTTGCCGTTATCGTCGGGCCAGAGGCGGCGGAATTATAAGTGTTGCGACGCGAGTTGACAACGTGACTTGAATCTCCCGTTTATTATGACTATTATCGTCGCACGCTGGCCTAAAGGAGAGTCACGAAATGGACCATCTCACGCGAAGAGAGTTCAACGCAGGATTGCTCGCGGCGGCGGGCCTCGGGCTTGTTCCGCCCGGCGATAAGGTGAAGCCTTCAGTCTTTTCTAAGATTCAAGTCGGGGTCCAGAGCTATACGTTCCGCAGCTTCTCGCTGGAGAAGATGATCGAGGCGATGAGTTCAATCGGGCTGTCGAGCGTAGAGCTTTGGGACGGCCACCTCAACCCGATGAAGGCCACGGAAGCCGACTTCAAGGCCACGCGCAAAAAGTTTGACGACGCGGGGATTCGCGTCAGCGCCTACTGCGTGAACTTTCCGCTGAACGCGACGGACGAACACCTGGACCGAGGGTATAACGGCGCGCTCCTGTTGGGCACGAACGTAATGACGGCTTCAGTCAAAAAGGCAATCGTGCCGCGCCTGGACGAGTGGTGCCGCAAGTACAAGGTCAAGATGGGACTTCATAACCACTGGTTCGGCGACCCGTGGTTCAAGGGCGACAGGACGCTTGAGTTCGAAACGCCCGAAGATTATAAGAACGCGCTCAAAGCCTCGTCCGAGTACATGAGCGTCAACCTCGACATCGGCCATTTTTCGGCAGCCGGTTTTGACTCCGTAGCTTTCATTCGCGAGCATCACCCTCGCATAGTCAGCCTGCACGTCAAGGACCGCGACCGCGACGAGAAGCACACTTACCGCCGCTTCGGCCAGGGCGCTACGCCCATAGCCGAAACCATGAAACTGCTCAAGCAGATCAAGTTTCGCTACGCGGTCAATATCGAATACGAGATGGAAGCCGAAAATCCCGTTGACGGTGTGCGCCACTCGTTCGAGTACCTTAAGAACGCGCTCTCGTAGGCTACAGGAACGACAGATGACCGGTAGAAGAGAGTTTATAAAGCTGGCAGCCTCGGCCTCGGCTTTTCTCCCAGCGACCCTGAAATCGGCTCCGGCAGCCGGTTTCGCGGCAGGCGGGGTGAGACTATCCGTCTGCATAGACATGATCTTGACCGCGATTCCCTTCCTCGAACGAATGGAGCGGATCAAAAAGATAGGCTACACGGCATTCGAGTTCTGGGCGTGGAAGAACAAAGATGTTGAGGCGATAGCGCGCAAGAAAGCCGAGCTTGGGCTTGAGGTGGCGACGTTGATGGGCTCGGGGTGGAAGGCGATGAATTCGGAGGAGGCGCGAAAGGCGTTCGTCGCAGAGATACGCGAATCGATCCCGGTCGCGCGCAAGCTCGGGTCTAAAACCCTGATAGTGACCACAGGGTTTGAGGACAAGAAAATGCCGCGCGCGGACCAGCGCGGCGGGTACGTCGCCGCGCTCAAGGCCGCAGCGCCGTTTGCCGAAGAGGCCGGGATCACGCTCGTGCTTGAGCCGCTCAACACTCGCGTAGACCACCCGATGTATTACCTGCACACGGCGCAGGAAGGGTTTGAGATAATCAAGGAAGTCCGAAGCCCCGCCGTCAAGCTGCTGTTTGACATCTATCACCATCAGGTGATGGAAGGTAACATTATCGAAGACATCACAAAAAACATCGCCGACATCGCGCACTTCCACGTGGCCGATGTCCCCGGCCGCCACGAGCCGGGCACGGGTGAGATAAACTACGCGAGCGTGTTTCGCGCGATAGCCGCAACAAACTATCAGGGATTTGTCGGGCTTGAATACAAACCGTCGCGGGCGGCAGAAGAGACGCTCAGCGATGTGCTCCGTTTAGCGAAAGGGTGAGCGATGGCTAAAGAAGTTATCTATGACGCGATAATCGTAGGGTCAGGCGCTACGGGCGGCTGGGCCGCGAAAGAGCTTTCTGAAAAAGGCATGAGAGTGATCGTGCTTGAGGCTGGGCGCAAGCTCGACCCGATGAAAGATTTTACAGAGCACGCCTGGCCTTACGAGGTGAAGTATCGCGGGACGGTCGGCAACCGCACACTCTTCCGCGAGCGCCAGTCTATTCAGTCGAAATGCTACGCGTGTAATGAATACAGCAATCATTTTTTTGTAGACGACATAGACAACCCTTACACGACGCCCGACGGGCGCCCCTTCGATTGGATTCGCGGCCGTCACGTCGGGGGACGGACGATCATGTGGGGCCGCCAGGTTTATCGCTTGAGCGATTACGAGCTTAAAGCCGCGAGCCGCGACGGGTACGGAGAGGACTGGCCCATCTCTTACGGCGAGCTTGCGCCGTATTACGACCGCGTCGAAGATTTCATAGGCGTCAGCGGCTCCGTAGAGAACGTCGCGAACCTGCCGGACGGAAAATTCCTGCCGCCGATGAAGCTCACCTGCGGCGAGTGGATGCTCAAGCGGGCAGTCGAAAGCCGCTGGAAAGACCGGCGCGTCATGATAGGCCGCGCGGCGATTCTCACACAGCGTCACAAGGGGCGCGCGCCGTGTCATTACTGCGGCCACTGCGACCGTGGATGCACGACCTCGTCATACTTCTCAAGCCCTGGCTCCACGCTCCCGGCAGCGTTGAAGACTGGCCGCTGCGAGATTCGCCCGAACGCCATCGCGAGCCACGTCATAGTCGATATGAAGACCGGCAAGGCAAAAGGCATAGCGGTAATCGATCAGGTCACAAAGAAGGGCTACGAGGTGATGGGCAAAGTCATAGTGCTTTGCGCTTCAACCATCGAATCGACGCGGCTGTTGTTAAACAGCGTCTCGCGCCAGCACCCGGCGGGTCTGGGCAACTCGTCGGGCGAGCTTGGCAATTATCTGATGGACCACACCTACGCAATCTCGATCGGCGGCGTCGTGCCTTCGGTCGCGAACTACCCTTACAATTACGACGACGGTCGCGCAAACGGCATCTACATCCCTAAGTTCAGAAACATCTCGGAGCGCCACCAGAAATTCATTCGCGGCTATGGGATTCAAGGAAGCGTGCAGCGCGGCATGCTGCCTACGACTATAAAGTCGATCCCGGGATTCGGCGCGGAGTATAAGAAGATGGTGCGAGAGGCGAAAGCGCCCGCGCCTTTCTGGATGGCCGCGTTCGGCGAAATGCTCCCGCAACGCGAGAACCGGGTCAGCATCAATAAAGATGTCAAAGACGCCTGGGGGATTCCCGTGGCCCACATCGATTGCACACATTCGGACAACGAGCGAGCGATGATGGCAGACGGCCTGGAATCGCTCAAAGAGATGGCCTCTGCTGCGGGTTTTGAAATCACCTACGCGAACCCGTTTCTTGGCGCGCCCGGTCTTGCGATTCACGAAGTCGGCACGGCCCGCATGGGTAATGATCCTAAAAAATCGGTCTTGAATAAATTCAACCAGAGCTGGGATGTAAAGAACCTCTTTGTGACGGATGGGTCGTGCTTTGTCTCTTCGGGCTGCCAGAATCCGACGCTCACTATGATGGCGCTCACGGTCCGCGCATGCGACTACATCGTCGACCAGCACAAAAAAGGGAACCTGTAACTGCCCGGCGCGTTTTTGAGGCTGACAGCGAAACATCGTGTCGGCTCCCGCCCTGAATATTTCTCCGGCAAAAAGGAGAACCCTCATGCGCACAAGGCTTATTGCGCTTGCCCTCGCCTTTGCTTCGATCAACTTTACTGTTGCCGCTTCTAACAACCGCTCGGCGATGGAGGCGCTCGCCATCAAAAGCGTCTCGTTGGATTCTGCGGAATCGGAATCGGCCATTGCCGCGCTGCGCGCCGAAGGCCAGGCCGGGCTTCAAGCGTTCTTATCGACTCACGCCGACAAGCTGAAAAGCAATCGTCTCAATCTCTCTTCGCCCGTCTCAGAGAAGGCGGACCCGGAGTGGGACCGATTGCGCGCGGCGCTCGACCAGCTTTGCGAGCAAAAAGATTGTTACGGCTCGCGGTTGTACTGGCACACGGACATCACTCAGGCGAAGGCAGCGGCGCGCGCTACCGGCAAGCCGATTCTCTCGCTGCGATTACTCGGCAACCTTGACGAAGATCTCAGTTGCGCAAACAGCCGCTTCTTTCGCATAACGCTTTACGCTAACCAAGAGGTGAGCGATTATCTGCGCGAGAATTTCGTGCTGCATTGGAAGTCTGTGCGGCCCGTGCCGAAAGTCACTATCGATTTCGGGGATGGCCGTAAGCTTGAGCGCACTCTTACCGGGAACAGCATTCACTATGTGCTCGATGCCGAAGGGCGGGTCGTAGACGGGCTGCCCGGCCTGTACGGAGCAAAAGCTTTCTTGCGAGGTCTGCGGCAAGCCGCGGACGCCGTGAAGCGTTCGGCTGGGCGGGACGATAAAGACCGCGAAGCGATGCTTGACCAGTATCATCAAGCGCGGATCAAAGAGATCGCGACCGAGATGAATGCCGCTTTCGCCAGGGCCGGTTTGATTGACCCTGCGGGGCAGGCTACGGGTGAGGATGGGAATAAGCTTCCGACCGCAGTCCAGGCAGCGCGAATGGTCGTCTCTAAATTAGGGACCGAGCGCGCGCTGTTGGGCGGCCTCGCGCGCAGCAGAGTGTTACAGGTCAGGCCCGAAGACGCAGCCTGGATGCGCGTAGGCGAAGCTCACCTACAGGATGCGCGACTCGACGACAACAGCCAGGCGCTCATGCGAAATAAGAATCCGCAGGGCTTCGCCTCACCTCAGCTGTTGCGATACTCGGTGCAAATGCTGGAGCGGACGATTGCAGGCGACACGGCGCGCAACGAGTATCTGTTTCACGCGCGGATACACGAATGGCTGATAAACGACCGCATGGCGAACGACGTGGAGAGGTTGAACGAGGCGGTGTATGCTACGTTGTTCTTGACGCCGAATTCCGACATCTGGCTGGGGCTTCACCCCACGGAAGTCTTCACGGGGATAGAGAATGACGGCCTGAAGAAGTAATCGGACCGGAGAGGAAGAAGATTCACCGCAGAGACGCAGAGAACGCAGAGGCTGCGCAGAGAACAAATTCTGCTCTGCGTGATCTCTGTGTACTCTGCGTCTCTGCGGTGAGATTCAACTCTCAAATTCCGGTAATTTGTCAGATCAATCAGAACCGCACTTTCAACCCTAGCTGGATGTTGCGCGGGCCGCCGCTCCCTATCACGGGGTTGGCTCCGGCAACGTCAGGCGTCGCAGTGACCAGCCCGAACACATCCAAAAACGAAAGATCGTTTGTGAACAGTATAGCCGGGTTGGCGAAGTTCGGATGGTTCAGAATGTTGAAAACCTCCGCGCGAAATTGCACGCTAACCTGCTCGGTCGCTCTCCACGATTTCACGAGCGAAAAGTCCCAGTTGCGATAACCGGGCGCTCTGAGTAAATTACGACCCGCGTTTCCAAAACTCCCAAACTCTGGTTGCTCCAGAATCTGCGTAATCGGAATCGGGCCGGTGGTCGAAAAATTAGGTATCGAGCTTGCGCTGCCTATGACGTTCCAGCGGTCGCTGAACTCTCCCGTCAGGCTCACGTCATTGCCAAAATCGATCGGGTTGTAAGGCGGTCCGGTCTGTAGCGTGACGATGGAGTTGACCTGCCAGCCTTCCAGCAACTGGCCCCAGGCCTCCCTCGAAGGCAGATCGTAGGTCAGGGCGAGCGTGAAGCGGTGACGTATGTCCAGGTCGCTCGACGCGCGCTCCAGGTCTACGCGGTTGCTGTCTTGCGGCTGCGCCGCGCGTTGCAGCGAAGCGAAGTCTATCGAGTGAGCCCACGTGTAGCCCAGCACGTAAGTCAGCCCCCGCGCGTACCGCTGCGTCAGCGTCGTCTGCAACCCGTGATAAGTCGAACGGTGAGAGTTCTCTATGAAATTGATGTATCCCAGGAATGGGAACCTGTTGTTGAAAGGCCGCCCTGCTTGCTCGCAGTTGCCGCAGTCTTGCTCGGCCTGCGAGTTTTGATTGACCTGATTGATGTCGCGTATGCCGTAAAGCTTGACGCCGTGATTGCCTACGTAAGCCAATTGCAGAGAGGCGCTGTCCCACAGCGCCTGCTGTATGTTCAACGTCCACGTAGTCACATAAGGGGTTCGTAAGTTGCGGTCTACGCCGAGCAGATCGCAAGGCGTCCCGCCCCGATCAGGGTCACAATTCGCCGTGACATTGAAGATCGGCCCCGAAGGCGACCAGTTCAACCCGACCTGAGTCGTGGCGGCCGCCACTATCGTGCCCGCGATATTAGAGCCAATCGCCCCGGTAGGAATCACGTTCAATCCAGGCGTCGTCGCGTTGTTGACGCCGTTCTGGCCGAGGAAGAGCGCCAGTATAGGCATCTCGTAAGTGACGCCCATGCCCGCGCGTATCACCGTATTGCCTTTGCCCCACGGGTCCCAGACGACTCCCAATCGCGGAGCGAAATTGTTTCGATCAGGCTCGTACGGTCTATCGATGTTGATGCCGACCTGCTGCAAGCCTACCTCCGGATCGAAGTTGCCCAGCCGGTCCTCTTTCTCTTTGATGACGCCGTTGTAATCGTATCTGACGCCGAAGTTGATCGTCAGCCGAGGGCTTGCGCGGTAGTCGTCTTGAATGAACGCGCCGAACGAATCGATGGTCACTTGACGGCGCGAATCGCCTATGAAGATGTCGCCGCGCGACGGGAAGCCCGCGAGAAAATCTTCGAGCGGCGTTGAATCCGGAAACGCCTCGCCACCCGTGAAACGTATGCGCCCTTTGCCGCGACGGTTCCTCAAATTATCCGTAGTGCCGTGACGATATTCGCCGCCGAACCGGAGGTTGTGCTTGCTCATGTTGTAAGAGATGTTATCGGCGAATTGGAAAGTCTGATTCGGAGTGGTCAACAGAGGCCAGCCGCTGTTGCCGCCCAACTGATTAAAGCCGCCTATCAAGATCGTGGGCATCCCGAAATTGACCGGGTCGGTCACGCCCGCGTTGATGCCATACGTATCAATGGGGTTCGCTTGATTGTCTACAGTGAGGATCGCTTGCCAGAACCGGTTGAACCCGAACTTTGCTTCGTTGGCCCACCTGGCGCTCGGCGTCCACGTCCAGTTGACGCCAAAGACCTGCGCCCGCAGATCGGATTGCGAGCGCCATTCCGGTCTCAGCACCGCGATGTCTTGTTCCTGTTGCAGACTGTCGCCAAAGAAGTAGCGGCCCGATAGGTTCTGCTGATCGTTGAGGCGATGGTCGATCTTGATTATGAAGTTATCCATGCGATTGGTGTTCGGAAATCCCGCGTTGACCTGCGTAGGCCCTGCGGGGTTATTGCCGTCGTTTATGGGGAAAAGTCCCGGGAACGGCCCGTTGCCCGTGAACGAGCCTGTGCCTATCAGGTTCGCGCTGAGCGGGTTCACGTCCAAGCCGTTCCTTCTTATATTGGCGATCGCATCGGGTATGCTGTTTTCGGGATCGCCGCCTAAAGATACTGTCGCCGGCGTAGAGACCAGATTCGAGTTGCTCACGAATCCGCGCACGCCTTCATACGAGCCGAAATAGAATGTGCGGTTTCGGTTGATTGGGCCGCCAATGCTTGCGCCGAACTGGTGCTGACGAAGCGCCTTTTTCGGGTCGGGCTTTGTGTTAAAGAAATTCCTGGCGTCCATCGCGCTGTTGCGGTGAAAGTAATAGAGCGATCCATGAATATCGTTGGTCCCGCTCTTTAACCCGAGGTTGACTATAGCGCCCGGCTTCCACCCGTACTCAGCCGGAGGGTTCTGCTGCGCGTTGAACTCCTGGATGGCGTCTATCGGAAGAATAGTCCCGGGAGTCCCTTGCACGCCCTCGGCGTTAATGACGGTCGTGCCGTAGTAGGGGTCGTTGTTGTCCGTGCCGTCGACGATAAAGTTGTTGTTCTCGGGCCGGTTGCCGTTGGAGCTGATCGAGAGGAACCCGCCGCCTGTAGACCGCTGCACGCCGGGCCGCAGGACTACGAGGTTTTGGAAGTCACGCCCGTTGAGCGGCAGGTCGTTTATGGCTTTGTTCGAAAAGGTCCCGCCCAGAGTATTATTCGTAGTCTCGATCAGCGGCGCGTCTCCGGTAATAGTGACCGATTCGGAGAGTGCGCCCGGCATTAACGTCAGGTCTATGCGAACGTCTTTAGCGACCTCGACGCGCACCTGGCTGCGCTCTACGCGCTTGAAGCCCTGGGCTTCGGCGACGATGGTGTAGAGGCCCGGCGGCAGATTCGGCGCGATATAATCGCCGGAATCGTTAGTCTCAAGCGTGCGCGAGATGCCCGTCTCCGTATTCGTTATCGTCACTTTGCATTTGACGACGGCGCCGCTTTCGTCCGTGATGGTGCCGAGTATGCGGCCTTGATAGGTCTGGGCCAGCGTTCCGACCGAGAGATTCAATATCAGGAAAGCAACCGAAAAGATCCGCAGCTGTTTCATAGGGCCTCCTAAGGGGAAAGGATTAACCGGCAGTGGGCCAACGATACGCCCGCGTGTGCTGGCTGTCAATCGTTTTCTATTTCTGGTAATCATTATCCTCATGAATGCGCGCTCGCTGCGAAAAAATTCGCTGCGAAAAAATTCTTCGCCGTGTCGATCCGGCCGTCCCTCGTTCGTCGTCATAGTAGAGCCAGGATTTAGACACGGCTCTAAAGCTTGAATGATAAGGAGAATTACGATGAGAGTTATGGTTATTGTAAAGGCTAACGAGGATTCAGAGGCGGGCATTCTGCCGGACGAGAAGATCCTTACTGAGATGGGGAAATACAACGAAGAGCTGGTGAAGGCCGGCGTGATGTTGGCCGGCGAGGGGCTCCAGTCGAGCTCGAAGGGCGCGCGCGTCAAGTTCGACGGAGGGAAGCGGACAGTCATCGACGGGCCTTTCGCCGAGACGAAAGAGCTGATCGCAGGCTTCTGGCTGTGGCAGGTGAAGTCTATGGAAGAGGCTGTCGAGTGGCTCAAGCGCGCTCCCTTCCAGGAGGGCGAAGTCGAGATTCGCCAGGTCTTCGAGACTGAGGATTTCGGCGACCATCTCACACCCGAGCTCAGGGAGCAAGAGGAGCGATTGCGCGCGGAGCTAGAGTCGAAGAAGTAAATCGTAATGGCTACTGATACGCATCGCATGATAGAGGCGATCTGGAGGATCGAATCGGCCAGGCTCATCGCCGGTCTCGCGCGGATCGTGCGCGACATAGGGCTTGCCGAGGACCTGGCGCAGGACGCCTTCATCACAGCGCTTGAGCGGTGGCCGGAGTCGGGCATCCCGGACAAGCCGGGTGCCTGGCTCATGACGACCGCAAAAAATCGCGCGCTCGACCTCTGGCGGCGAGGCAAATTGCTTGAGCGTAAGCACGAGGAGTTGGGTCGCGAGGTGGACGCAAGGCAAAAAATGGCCGTGACGGATTTCGACAACTCCGTGGACGACGACATAGGCGACGACCTCCTGCGCCTGGTCTTCACGGCATGTCACCCCGTGCTATCGAAGGAGGCGCGAGTTGCGCTCACGCTCCGCTTGCTCGGGGGGCTGACGACAGAGGAGATTGCGCGAGCCTTCCTGGTCCCCGAGCCTACGCTCGCCCAGCGGATCGTCCGGGCCAAGCGTACTCTCTCCGAGGCTAAGGTCCCTTTTGAAGTGCCGCGCGGGGCCGATCTCGCCGTCCGATTGTCGTCGGTGCTCGAAGTCATATATCTCATCTTCAACGAAGGCTACTCGGCTACGGCCGGTGACGACTGGATGCGGCCCGCGCTGTGCGAGGAGGCTTTGCGTTTAGGGCGCATACTGGCCGAGCTTGTCCCGCAGGAGCCAGAGGTCCACGGCCTCGTCGCGCTGATGGAGATACAGGCGTCGCGCTCGCGTGCGCGAATCGGCCCGGGGGGAGAGCCAATTCTGCTGCTGGATCAAAACCGCGCGCGCTGGGATCACATACTGATCCGAAGGGGGCTTCAGGCGCTAGACCGCGCCCAGGCGCTCGGCGGCGCGCTCGGCCCGTACGCGTTGCAGGCGGCAATCGCGGCCTGTCACGCGCGGGCGCGCACGGCGGAAGAGACGGACTGGGAGCGCATCGCTGCGCTTTACGACGCGCTCGCCCAGCTTGCGCCGTCACCCGTCGTGGAACTCAATCGCGCAGTCGCCGTCGCGATGGCATTCGGTCCAGCGGCGGGTCTGGAAATCGTCGAGGCGCTCGGCGACGAGCCATCGCTCAAGAACTATTATCTTTTGCCGAGCGTGCGCGGCGACCTGCTGACAAAGCTCGGTCGCTTCTACGAGGCGCGGGCGGAATTCGAGCGCGCGGCATCGCTCACTCGCAACGCGCGCGAGCGCCGCCTGCTGCTAGAGCGCGCCGCCCAATGCGCCGGCAGAATCGATCGCGCCACGGGCTTGTAGAACGGCCCTCGGCGGACTAGAATGGCTCAATCGAAACCAGGGTAGGGACCGTAAAGCTTGGCCGGCATCGCTTCGAGCTAAGAACGAATTGACTTAATGAATAATAGGAGGATACGAGCGTGATTAAAAAGAGACTGATCTACTGTGCTATCGCTTTAATGGTGGCTGGCCTTTGTTTGACGGCGGCGCCGTCGTTGGCCGATGACCACAAGAAGGGTGATAAGAAGAAGGGTGACGATAAGTCGGTGACGATAAAAGGCGAAGTCATCGATCAACCTTGCTACGAAGGCAAGGACGGGGCGCGCGGGGAAGGTCATAAAAGCTGCGCGCTGGCCTGCGCCAAGCGCGGCAACCAGATGGCGATAATCGATGAGTCGAACACGATCTACTCGATCAAGGGCGACTATGCCGCCAATAAGAACGAAAAGCTGATCCCCTTTGTCGCCTCGATGGTAGAAGCGAAAGGGACCGTTAGCGAGAAAGACGGCAAGAAATGGATCGACGTGAGTTCGATCAAGCCGGCGGAAACGAAATAACTCGCCGCCTGAGCGGCAATTAATAGAAGCCCTGAAAGGGCGCGATAAGCGATATCGCCCTTTCAGGGCTTTATCTCGTATGATGCGTTACCCGGCGCGATGCGCAGGGCTCTTACTCAAAATGCTACCTCTGCCATCGCGCGGATCGATTCAAGGTTATGAGCGCCGCAGATCAACGTCGTAACGCCCGCCTCTTTCCACATACCCAATCGGTCGCGTATGCGCTCGCGCGGCCCGCATAGAGCCACTTCATCGACCAGCGCGTCGGGCACGGCGGCTATGGCTTCATTCTTCTTGCCCGAAAGGTAAAGCTCTTGAATGCGGGCGGCCGCTTCTTCATAGCCGTAACGGCACGCGAGGTCGTTGTAAAAGTTCTTCCCGCGCGCGCCCATCCCGCCGATGTAAAGCGCGAGCTGCGGCTTCACCTGATTGCGGCATGCGTCCACGTCATCGCCGAGGACTACGCTGACGGTCGGCGCAATGTCGAAATCACTCTGAGACTTTTCGTCCTTCCGGCGCGCGAAGCCCTCTTCGAGCGAAGCGCGGAAGACGCCCACGCGCTCGGGCGAAAAGAAGACAGGCAGCCAGCCGTCTGCAATCTCGGCGGCGAGCGCGACGTTCTTCGGGCCAATCGCCGCAAGGTAGATAGGGATGTCCGGGCGCAACGGATGAACGATCAGCTTTAAGGGCTTGCCCAGTCCCGTGCCGCCCGTAACAGGTATGTCGTAATATTCGCCGTGATACTCAACCGGGCGGTCGCGCTTGAGTATCATCCGCACAATCTCGACGTACTCGCGGGTGCGCGTGAGCAGCTTGCCGTAGACCACCCCGTGCCAGCCTTCGACCACCTGCGGGCCTGAAGCCCCGATGCCCATCAGGAACCGCCCGCCCGTCAGCAGGTCTATAGTTGCAGCCGTCATGGCGGCCATCGCGGGCGTCCTTGCGGGCATCTGCATTATCGCCGTGCCCACACGGATGCGCTCGGTCTTTGCCGCGAGCCACACGAGCGTTGTCACAGAGTCGGATCCATAAGCCTCTGCCGTCCAAAGCGAATGATAGCCGAGCCGCTCGGCCTCCTGCGCGACTGCGACATTGTCCGAAGGCCCCGAAGACCAGTAACCGAAATTCAATCCCAACCGCATTATCATGCCTCCTCAAATTCAGTCAGTATTTGCCTAATCTGTTTGGGAGAAATGTCTCCCTGATCTAGCTTCGAGTAAATGGGGACGAGGATGACAGATTTAGGAGATTGTGCTTGGTAGATGAGTCTATAGCCGGAACTTTTCCCCTTCTGGATGTCTCTGTTTCTTACTCGCACCTTGAACACCACGTATGTTGTTCCTGTTATACGATCACCGACAAAATCACCTGCCTCTAATTGTTCGATGATTGGTTGAATGTCCGAACGGATGTGGCGGTATTTCTTCGAAAGCGCGCGAATATTGCGCTTGAACTCTTGGGTAAACTCGACCGATACCAGAGACGACTCATTCGGCATCTATATCTTCCCACAGTTCAGCAGACGGTCGAGTTTGTCCGCTCCTGGCTTCCTGCAAGCCCCTTCGAAAGCTGATTTCTGCGGGCATCAATGTTACGCTCTCTCGAAACAGTCGAACAATCTCTAGTAGGTTCGGCCAGTATTCGTTCGGGATCGAATTAATCTCACGAATGATTTGCTCTTCGTCAATTGAACTCCGACTCGTCATCGTTGCTCTCCACAATGATATTACTTCACTCCGGCTGCCGCTTCCACATCTATCGGAGCCTCTTTATCCGCCGTCTTATCCTTAAACGTCAGCGCGAAAAACAAAGCGATCACCGCAGCAAACGCGCACGGTATCCACCAGATACTCGACCAATCCTTCACGCCATCTTTTGTAAAAGCGTCTACGACCTTGCCCGACACAAGTGAGCCGAGCCCTATGCCGACGCCGTACGTGATCAGCGCTATGAAGCCCTGCGCGCTTGCGCGAATCTCGCTTGACGCTTTCTTATCGACATAGATCTGGCCTGTGACAAAGAAGAAATCGTAGCAGATGCCGTGAAGAAGGATGCCCGCGTAAAGCATCCACTCTAGCGAGCCGAGATTCCCCTGCGCGAAGAAGGCGTAACGAATCACCCACGCGAGCATCCCCACGAGCAACATCTTCTTTACGCCAAGTCGCACGAAGAAAAAAGGCATGAGAAGCATGAAGAAGACTTCCGACATCTGCCCCATGCTCTGTTTGGCTGCTACGCCTTGCATTCCTAGCTCGTTTAGAAACAGGTTTGTGAAATTGTAGTAGAAGGCGAGCGGGATCGAAATAAGCAGAGAGCAAAGCACAAAGATAAAGAAATTTGTTTCCCGGAGCAGCCTGAGCGTCTTCAACCCCAGGACCTCCCCGACTGTAATTTCCTTGCCGACATTTTGCGGCGGCGTGTTGGGCAGGGTGAACGAATACAATCCCATCAGAGCCGAAGCCACAGCCGCCATCTTCAGCGGAAGCGAGCTCTTTTCAACGTCCTGGTAATAATGAAACTGAATATATGTGATGACAAGACCGGCGACTATCCAGCCGATTGTCCCCCACACGCGTACCTTCGGGAATTGAGCGTCAGGGCTTTTCATCTGCCGGAACGACACGGCGTTGACCAGCGCCAGCGTTGGCATGTAAGTGAGGTTGTAAAGGAAAAGACCGAAAATCAGCGGCCCGACCCCCGTCAGGTCAGCCGACAAATAGAGGATCACGGCTCCGATCAGGTGCAATACTCCCATGACTTTTTGCGAAGCGAAATAGCGGTCCGCAATCATGCCTACAAAAAACGGGGAGACTACAGCCGCGATGTTGTTCATCAAGTAAGCGTAGCCGATTTGACTGCCCGAAAACCCTAGCTGCCCCAGGTATGTCCCGAGAGTGACGAACCACGCGCCCCAGACAAAAAACTGGAGAAACATCATCAGGCTCAGCCGCCAGTAAACTCTCCCGTCCATCCTCATCCCTCCTATTTGCCATCCTCCGACTTGATCTCACGGACGCGCACGCGGCGAAACGACACGCGCGAGATCGGATCGTGGTTCTGCAATCCTATGTAACCGTCGCGGCCACGGTCGCCGTCAAACTCGTTCACCTTCTCGCCGTTCAGGACAACGGTGTAATGCTGCCCGACGACTTTGATCTCGTAGAGGTTCCACTCGCCCGCGGGCTTCGAGGCGACGCGGGTCGCGGGCGAGATGTCATAGATCGCGCCGGTCTGATGTATCAGACCATCTTTAGAGCAATCGTCAATCTGGATTTCGTAGCCGTTGCGGACGGCGTACCACGGGTCGTCGCTCTTTTCGGGAAAGCGCAGGAAAATGCCTGAGTTGTTACAGCGATGATTGGCCTTCCATTCGACCTCAAGCACGAAGTCGCGAAGCTTTTTCTGCTCGTACCAGAGCATGCCCATCCCGCCGTAAGTCACCATCGCGCCGTCTTCGATCGTAAACCTCCCAGGCCCGGCCTGCCGCCACCCCGCGAGGTCTTTGCCGTTGAATAGCTCTATCCATTTCTCATCATTCATTCTCTTGCCCTCAGGCCCGACCGCCTGCGCCGCCTGACCGATGATAGATAAAAAGAGCGCGACTAGCGCGACCGTCTTCCCAATCCTTTTCATCTCTTTCACCCTTAAGAAACCTGTTTTGAGCATCAAGCAAGAAGCGGCGGCATACTAGCTTATTGCGGTGCTCATTTCAAGATGGGATAATCAGCCATCAGTGAATACCCGGATCGAAACGGAAAACCGCTCGCCTGTCGAAAGCAAAGCTCACTCCCTCGCCTCGGAGTTCTTCTCCCGCGCGCGAGAGCGGGGCGACTACTCGCAAGAAAGCATAAAAGCCTTGGCCGAGATGGCCGTGTCTGAAGATGAAGCGACCGCGAAAGCGGCTACCGGAGCCATTTTCACGTCGTTGGTAGAGCCGCTCGCGGACTCGTTCGACCCCCGCGCCGTGTCGCTTTACAACCGTTTGTTCGCCCAGTTGATAGACTGCTGCCGCAAGACGGACGCGGGCGCCGCGCTTGCCGGCGAGCTTGCAAACTTTCACCTCTCAGACGAGCGCGATCTGTTGATTCGCGCCGAGCGTCTAAGGACAGTCACAGGGTTTAATGACCGCGCGGGCCAGGGGCGAGCGGTGAAGCGCGTGATCGTCTTGTCGCGCGTGACGCTGGGGGCCGACGTGGCAATTACAAGCGTCATCATCGAGCGATTGAAGCGCGAACTGCCCGGAGCGGAGATCGTGCTATTGGGGGCGCGGAAAGCCGCCGAGCTTTTCGGAGGCGACGCGCGGCTTTCGTTCAAAGAGATCAATTACCTGCGAGCAGGGACCTTGATTGAAAGACTGCTCGCGTGGACGGAGCTTGTCCGGACCACGCGCGAGCTGACCCGTGACATCAAGCCCGACGAGTTTCTGATCGTAGACCCCGACAGCCGCCTGACTCAGTTGGGGCTGCTGCCGCTGGCGGACAATTATCTTTTCTTTCCGAGCCGCGAATACGGCTCCGAGACTCAGCACACACTCAGTCGGCTGGCTGCGGCCTGGACCGACGAACTCTTCGGCGCTCACGAGACTCTCTTCCCGCGCATAAGCCTCAGAAGCTCAGACCGCAACGCGGCATCCGCTCTGGTCAATCGAATGAGGCGGGGCGCGCGCCCGATCGTAACGATCAATTTCGGAGTCGGCGAAAACCCGCTCAAACGCATCAACGACGAGTTTGAGAGACAGCTTGTTGCGAGCCTGATCGAAGAAGGCACCCGCGTAATCCTGGATAAAGGCGCGGGTGAAGACGAAATCAAACGCGCGGACGCTGTCATTTCTCACGTCGCTCATCGAAGCAGCGAGCGCGAGGCTCGCGTGCTTGAGATGGACGAAGCGAGTCTGCCTGAATTATTAAGCTCCACTGCTATCGACGCAGAGCTTCTGGTGTGGAGCGGGCGCATAGGGCTGCTTGCCGCGCTGATTTCCGAAAGCAATCTTTACATCGGCTACGACTCGGCGGGCCAGCACATCGCGGCGGCGGCGGGTGTGGCGTGCATAGACGTGTTCGCGGGCTTCAGCTCGCCGCGCATGCTTGATCGATGGCGGCCTGCGGGGCCGTGTACGAGCCGCGTCATCGCCGTCGACACGATTAATGCTGTTACGGACGACGGCTCCATCCTTTCGGAGACCTTGCGCCACGCGCGCGAGTTGTTGAAGGCAAGCTTCAGTCGTTAGTCTTCAGCGTGCGGCGGAAATTGTACCGGACGACGGCGCGCACGCTTACGGCTCGCCCGTCGCGCATCGCGGGTTTAAATTTGAGCTGCCGTATGGCCTGCGCGGCCGATTCATCCAGACCGTATCCGGCCCATCGAATGATCTCGACTTCGCCCACGCTGCCATCGCGATGAAACACAGCCGTCGCTTCGACAGTGGCGCTGATGCCCGCGCGGTCGGCTTCAGTCGTGTATTCGGGCTTTACGCGGTTGAGGAATTCCGGCGGGGTGAACCCGATTGAACGCGCCGAGCCTTCTTCGGGAACATCCTCTACGGGGTCGTCAGATGAAGACGCGGGGGGTTGAACGCTCGCACGCGACGCGCGAAACGCTATCATGCGATCAACGTAGACGGGCGCTCGCGTCGCGAGCGTTTTTACCGCGCCCTCGAATGAAGCTTCTCTCGTAGCCGATTTTTCGGCTATGAGATCGAATACCGCAAGCTGGCCGCTGCGGCCATCGACTATCATCAGTGCGATCAGAGTCTCTTCGTGCGATTGATTCTCTCGCTCGCTGCGCGTGAGCATCTCGGCCTTGCCGATTATAAAAAAGTCGCAACCCATCGCCGACCCCAGGCGGCGAGCCTCCTCTTTGGTCAGGTTTGTCGAGCCGTCGTAGCCGACGCCCGCGAGCGCGGGCCGCGATTGCGCACCGTCTATTATCACAACGCGCCCGTCAAGCGCGAGCCCTTGCGCCAGAGCTTGATCGGCTGAACGAGCGGCTTGAGCGGCTTCAGGCCATTTCAGCCCGATCAACGCCAGCCGCAGAGGCGCATTCGCCTGCTGCGCAGGCAGGTGAGGAAGGCAAAAGGCAAGAGTTATGAATAATACAGCGTGCGTCATCTCTTTTTTATCCCAAGCACTCGCGGGATCCCCTGCAAATCATCTTTAACGATCACATCCCCCCACACAGTCGCGTCGATCATTTCACGAATGCGGTCAAGTTGAGTGTAACCGATCTCGCAGACCAGATAACCGCCCGGCTTAGCGTAACGATGCCCATTGGCTAACAGTCGCCGGTAAAAATCGAGCCCCTCAACACCCCCAAACAGTGCTTCGCGCGGCTCCCAGTCAAGCTCGCGCTGAAGTAGATGAGAATCCCTCGTCGGAACATAAGGCGGGTTGGAGGCTAAAAAATCGATAGCGCCTTCAAGCCCACGGCCCGCGAGCGGGGCTAGCATATCGCCTTCGACAAACTCTATGCGGGCCTGCAAATCGTGACGCGCGGCGTTTCGGCTTGCGACCGCGAGCGATTCGCGCGAAATGTCCGTAGCGATCAAGCGCGCATTTTGAATCGCGGAAGCAAGCGCCACGGCGATGCACCCTGAACCTGTGCCCAGGTCGACGATTAGAGGGCTCGGAATTGATTGAGCCAGATCGATGACGCATTCGACAAGCAGCTCGGTTTCGGGGCGAGGAATCAGCACATCAGGAGTGACTAAGAAATCGATCCCGTAGAATTCCTGATGGCCCGTGATGTATTGCAGCGGCTCGCCCGCGGCGCGGCGCGTCACCATCTCGATAAAAGTTCGGAAGCGATCATCGTCAACCTGCTGATCGGATCGTGTGAGGAGGTATGTGCGGTCGACGGCGAGCGCGTGGCCGAGCAGAAGGGTTGCGGTGCGCCGCGCTTCGGCGACTCGCGAGTCGCCGAGCAGTCGCGCCCCCTCGGCAATTGCTTCTGCTATCGTAGGCAAGAGAATCAGGTCTCCGGCAGGCTATGATTCATATCTGCAAACTGGCGAGGCATCGTCTTTCTATCATGCGTGACAAGAACGCGGCCCTGATCGGCAGCGAGTTTCAACACTTGATAATCATTCAAGCTTCGCAGGTCAGCCTCTTCGGCGGTCTGGAAATCAATGCCAGGCTCACGCCGCAGCACACCTGTAAAGATGTCTTCATTAAGATCGGCATCTGCCTGAAAACGTATCTTCACGAGCGTTGAGTCTGGAGATTCTTGCGCGCTTCGTCGAGTTTTTCGCGCAGCTCAGGATTGGCTTCGCGTGATTGCCGTCTCAGTTCCTCAAATTGCGCTTCACCTTCTTTAAGGTATAAGTCGACCTCCTGTTGGTGGGACAGATAAAAAGTGATGGCTCCATATACTTCTTCAAGCGTGAGCAGAGGAAACGAGCGCTTTATACTTTCAGGAGAAGCGCCTCGCTGAAAGGCATAGACTACGGAGTCAAGCGAGATGCGACTATCACCGATGTAGTATCCGCCATCGCGTTGTACGACGTATTCCTTCATGCGACGCCTCCGTCGTCTGCCACAATCTATAATAAATTAAGCGGCGGCCTCCGTGTCGGCCTTCAGTTTTTCCGCCTGATAGTGCGCGACCAGCGCGTCTATCAAATCGCCGATGGCGCCTTCCATAAAGAGGTCCAACTGGTGCGCCGTGTAACCTATGCGGTGGTCTGTGACGCGGTTGTCCTTGAAGTTGTAGGTGCGAATCTTTTCCGAGCGGTCGCCGCTGCCAACCATAGATCGCCGTTCCGAGGCGATCGCTTCGTGCTGCTTGCTCTGCTCCATTTCCAGCAGCCGCGAGCGAAGGACTCGCATCGCCTTTTCGCGGTTCTTGATCTGCGATTTTTCGTCCTGCATAGAGACGACCGTGTTCGTGGGCAGGTGCGTTATTCGGACGGCGGAATAAGTCGTATTAACCGACTGGCCGCCCGGACCCGAAGAGCAGAATGTGTCTATGCGTAAATCTTTCGGATCGATCTTGATGTCGACCTCCTCGGCTTCGGGGAGCACCGCCACGGTGACGGCCGAAGTGTGTATGCGGCCCGAAGCTTCCGTCTGGGGCACGCGCTGCACGCGGTGAACGCCCGACTCGTGTTTCAGCTTCGAGTAGACGCGGTCGCCCTCGATCAAGAGAATCCCTTCTTTAATTCCTCCTATGCCGGACTCGGATACGTCGAGCACTTGAACGCGCCAGCCCTGGCGTTCGGCGTAGCGCGTGTACATGCGCATGATCTCTGCGGCAAAAAGCGTCGCTTCGTCGCCGCCCGTGCCCGCGCGAATCTCCAAGATCACGTTCTTTTCGTCGTTCGGGTCTTTCGGTATCAGCAGCGTCTTCAATTCGGCCTGGACGCGGTCGCGCCGCTCGGCGAGCGAGACAAGCTCGACGCGCGCAAGCTCGACCATCTCCGCATCATCTTCCGTGCCGAGCATCTCTTCGGTTTCGCGCAAGCCGCGCTCAAGCGATTTATACTCGCGGTACTTCGCAGCGATCTCTTCAAGGTCGCGGTGTTGTTTTGCCGCGCGCGCGTACTTCTGCTGATCGGCCAGAAGCTCAGGCTCGCCTAATTGGCGTGAAAGCTCTTCGTATTTCTCTTCTATCGCATCCAGTTTATCGAACATAAAAACCTCAGTGGTCAGGGATCGGGGGTCAGGGGCCAGGGATTTGAAATTTCAAATCCTCTTTTCCCTTTTTCCCTGATCCCTGTTTATGCCAAAGGCGCAGGCTCGGGGTCGGCTGCGGGCTCGAGCTTGAGCGACTCTTTCAACGCGAATATAGCGACTTCAAGCTGTTCGTCATCCGGCTCGCGCGTAGTGATGTTCTGGAGCCAAAGCCCGGGCCGAGTGATTAAAGACAACAGCCACTGCCCGCGGCTGCGCGCCGAAGCGCGAATGATCTCGTAGGAGATGCCTGCAATGACGGGGATCATCGTCACGCGCACTAAAAGATTCAGCAACAGCGAGTCGAACTTCAACACCGAGAAAGCCGCTATCGCGACCAGCATCACGACCATCAGGAAACTGGTGCCGCAACGCGGGTGCTGTCGCCGCTTGACGCGCGCGTTTTCGACCGTCAGGTCTTCGCCCGCTTCCCAGGTGTATACGACCTTGTGCTCCGCCCCGTGATATTCAAAGACCCGGCGGATGTCGCGCAACAGCGAGAAGCTCACGATCATAATCAGGAAAAATGTCATGCGGATCAACCCGTCGACCAGGTTGAACATCACCGAAGGGCGGACGGGGCTGAGCGCCGCTTTGAGCCACGCCCAGGCGTCAGCGTACCACGCCCCGCTGTCCGAGGCTGCGCCTATCGTGCGGCCCTCCAGGTGCGCGAACAGCATGTTGGTGAGCAGCAGCGGGAGCACTATAAACAGCAGCACGTTGAAGACCAGGGCGAAGACCATAGAGCCGATCGCCGCGGCGGTAGTCGTCTTCTTTATGGGCTTCTGTTCCCGCTTCTCGACGCCGGGCACCTGCGCGGCCACCGCGACCGGCGCGCTCGCGACGACGCCCGAGGTTATGGCCGCCGCCTGAAGCTCGAACTCGTGCTCGACCACATCAGCTTTATCCGCATTGTCGGCTTCGTCAAAGGCGATGGCGGCGGAATAGTTCAAAGCTTTAATGCCGAGTATCATCGAGTGAACAAGCACCGCCGCGCCGCGCACCACGGGCAGTTTCAAAATAGGATACTTGTCCGACAGCACGGGCAATCTCTCGCCCTTAAAAACGATCTGGCCGTCAGCCTTGCGCACGGCGACCGCGTAGGAGTGCGGCGCGCGCATCATAACGCCCTCGATGACGGCCTGGCCGCCGACTATGATCTGTTCTTCCTTCATAAAGCCCGCCTTCAGGTACAAAAAAAATTGGTCGCCTGAGCCCGTTTGGTCCGGCTTCCCGTCTGCTCATCGCTCCGGTGTCACGCGAAGCGATGGGCAGAAGGGGCGCACTCACCATCTACAGGCCCCGACAACCAATATTCTGTTTTAGATCAGTTAAGCTTCGGTCTTGCGACCATATTTGCGATTGAACCGTTCGACGCGTCCTGCGGTATCAATCAGCTTCTGCTTGCCTGTAAAGAACGGGTGGCAGTTTGAACAGATCTCAAGCCGTATCTCAGGCTTGGTCGAGCGCGTCTGCCACGTCTCGCCGCACGCGCAATGCACGTTAGCGTTTACGTACTTGGGATGAATATCGGGTTTCACCTTCTTGGTTGCTCCTGTCAAGAATTTGTCTCTTAATAGAAACATTTAAGGTTAACCGATTGTGCGTTGAGCTGTCAAGGTTGGCTCCCCGAAGCCTGCGGCGGCGGCGCTCTGTTAGTCATTTGGGCCCTTTGATCTTCAATTCTGCAAAGACCGCTGACGCATCGATGTGCAATCGCCGCGAAGCCTTCTCGTAGTTATCTGAAAAGTAATTGCAAGTTCCAAAGCCGCTGTTCACATCTTTGCCGCGTACGTTTATGGTCGCAAAGCCGGTGAAGCCCGTCACGTGAATGCCTACGTCATCCGCCACCAGGACTTCGGCGGCGCCGAATACAGAAAAGAGCGTGATCTTTGTCTCGCCTTCAGGCAGCCGCTCGGCTGTTAAATCGACCTTGAGGCTGCCGAAGATCGCTCCGGCATTGTGCCCTTGCACTTGCAGGTTTCTGTTTGAAAGCCTCTTTTCAGAAAATAAGCCTACGGTCGTCGACCCGGCGGTCGCGCCCGTCTGCGCGGGCCGCTCGATCACCTGTGAGACGCGCGTGAGATTAGTTCCACAAGACCTGCAAAACTTGACGCTATCGGATTGAGCGCCGCACCTTGGGCAATACATTCCAGCCTCCAAATGAAACCGAGTCTCGCTATGCTACCTTTATCGCCGCCTCTCCTCAAGCCTTCCGCAATCACCGCTCTTTTGAGTTATAATGCTGCTAGATCAGGGCGAAGGAGGAAGCCATGAGAGGGCGAAACCTTTTCCTCGCGCTCGCGCTCGTTTTACTGCCCGCCACAGTGTGCGCGCAAGGTAATATGGTTCGCGGCAAGGTCCGCTCAACCAACGGCGTCAGCCTTAATAACGCAATCGTCGAGCTTCGGCAAAGCGGCGGCGGCATGGTAGGCCAGACCGTGACCCGCAATGACGGCAATTATGCATTCTCGAATATTACGCCCGCCGAATACGAAGTCGTAGTCCTCCTCGCGGGCTACGAGCCCGCGCTACAGATCGCTCGTTTCAACTACGGCGAGAGGATGGGGTTTTGGGAGGTCGTCACGGTCGATGTCGTTTTGCGCCCGAAGCCTGAAGCCGTGCTCGGTCCGCCCGGCATAAACTTCGTCCAGGACGTTCCGAAGCCCGCGCGCGCCGCTTACGATAAGGCTATTGCCAAGCTTCGCGAGGGCAAGTCGGACGAAGGCGTGCTGCTGTTGCACGAAGCTATCGGCATCTTTAATGAATACTTCGATGCGAATTTCTCGCTCGGCCGGGAGCTGTTTCGCATAGGTAAAGACGCCGAAGCGCTCGAAGCGCTCGAACGCGCGCGCCAGATAAACGACCGCGAGGCGGCTGTCTATCACACGTTCGGCCTTGTGATGCTGAAGCAGCAGAAGTTCGCCGTCGCCGAATACGCGTTCCGCGAGGCGACGCGGTTGGCGACCGGCAACGCGATGTCCCATTTTTATCGCGGGATGGCGCTTATCGAAGTCGCCGTGCGCTCTTCCGACGAGAGCCAGCGCGCGATAGACTTTACGGAAGCCGAAAAGGAACTCGGGCGCGCGCTCGACCTGAGCGACAAGCGGCTCGCGGCCGCCTACCTCCAGCTCGCCCGCATACACGAGCGGCGGGGCGACAAAGAGGCAGCGGCCCGCGACCTTGAGAGCTATCTGAAAGCCGAGCCTGAAGCAAAAAACGGCGCGGCGATTCGCGAGGCCATCACAAAGTTGCGCGGCCCTAAGAAATGATACGAGATTTATTTTCCGGGCTTCGCTGCTACTGTTTCCCCGGCCCATTTTTGAATCAATTCTAAAACGTCCGGGCTTATCTCTGTCTTCTGCCTGGCCTCGACGGCGCCGTCGAGCGGCGAAGGCGCGAATATGTGTGAGAGGTTCGGCAGTATCCTGAGTAGAACTCGCTTGTTGCCCGACTCGGCCAGAGCGCGGGCCGCATCGATTGCGTGGTGCGGCAGCACGAGCGCGTCGCGCTCGCCTTGCAGTATCAGCACGGGGCATTTTACGCGCCTGTATGCGTCCGGCAGATTCAGCGACAGGTGCTGGCGCAGGTACTCGTACAAATCTGTAGGAGCGACATCCTGCTTGCCCGCGCGCGCCTCTTCGATCCGCGCGAGCAGCCATTGAACTATCTGAGGATATTTTTCGCGGTCCTGCGGATTGAAGGACCGTTCGAGCGCCTGCTGATAGACGGTCTGTTCCATCAGCAGCTTATCCAGGTTCGCAAGCGTCGCTCCCGCGAGCAAGACAAGCGCCGCGATCTTTTGATCTTCCGAAGCGATCACGACGGCCGTCGTCCCGCCTTCGCTGTGACCGACGAGCATTATGCGGTCAGGATCGATCTCTTTGCGCGCGCGAAGGTAGTCGACCGCCGCCCGCGTGTCTGCGACAAGGTCGCGGTACGCCGTGGGCTTTTTAGGCATGGAGCTTCGCCCTACGCCGCGATCGTCGTGGCGCAAAACGGCCACGCCGTTTGAAGAGAGTCGTTCGGCTATCTGCTTGTAGAACCCGAGCAGGCCCCCGCTGCCGTCTCTGTTCTGCGAGCCCGAGCCGCTGATTATGACCGCAGCCGGGTGGCGGGCCGCCGCCTCTCGTTTGGGCAGCGTGAGCGTGCCGCCCAGTGTTACTTCGCCGTTTTGAAACGTCACTTCTTCGCTTGTGAAAACGTCCGGTGATGTCTGCTGCGGTTTCAAGGCCACTTCGGCCAGCTCTTCCGCGCCACCGAGGACAATCTTTACGTCTTGCGACGCGATCACGAGAATCAGGGGCGTGCGCGACTGATCCGTCCAGGCGTCGATTACGATCCCTGCGGGTCCGACAATCGTGTAACGCTCGGTCGCGACTGTCTGCCCCTTCACCGTGTAGGCTTGAGGCTTGCCGCGCTCTATCCTCACTTCAAAATCCAGCCCCTTGCTCGGCAAGAAGGCGGTGAAGCTTTGCGGCTCTGCCTTTTCGGCGCGGTACTGGTTGAACAAAAAGATGAAGTGATGCCACACGCCGTTCTCTAAAATCACCGTGGCTTTTGTCGCCACTTCCCGCTCGGCCTGCCCCGCAACCTGGAGCTTCGCCTTCGAGCCGTCAAACAGCGCCGAGATAACTTTTGCTTCGCCGACCTGGCCCGTGAAACTTACGAGGCGGTCTTTTGCGGCAACGGTCGTGACTTTCTGTTTCGGCCCTCGGGAATCGATCTCGGCTGCGGCCTTGAGCGAGCCGTCCGGCTGCGAGCTGATCGTGTAAGCTTCGGTCGTGGCGATCTGGCCGCCCACAAACATCGTGTACTTGCCCGTTTGCTGCTGCGCCCGGGCGGTTGTCAAGACGCCGAGCAAGATAATTATCGCTGCGAGATTTGCTTTAGCCATTACGGACTCCGTTCGCTAAAAATCGCGCCGCTCAACTATTCTGAGCGACAGGTAAAACATCGCCCCGGCGAGTGCGAGGCTTATGGCCAACCCCAACCAGGGCAGCTCGCCCGTGCGGAAGTAACTGCCGCCGCTCATTACATTGAGTATGCTGTAGGGGGCGAATTCTTTGAAGAATATTGTGACGGTCGACAAGATGAAGGCCACGGCTATGCCTATGATGATGGGCTTCATCTGATCGCTGAAGATTGTTGAAAGCAGTATTGAAAGAGCGTAGAAGACCGCGCCCCCTAAGATCGTCAGCAGCACGTAAACAATCGTCTTCGCCAGGCTGTAGCTTTCGCCTATCGCAAGCGAAAAGAGCGGGATTAAAAGCGATGGCACGAGGGCGAGCAATGCAAGCTCGATTGCGCCCGTCGCGGCGCGCACCGCAAGCAGCCTCCTTCGAGTGACCGGAAGCGACAGCGTAAACAGCGCGGTCCCGCGCGAGCTTTCCGTCACAATGCCGCCGACGCCTATCAAGGTCGCAAGCAGAATCCAGCCCATCAACAGGTTCTTGCTGAACCACTGCTGCCACACATAGCCGTCATAGGTCTTTGCGGTTTCGACCTGCTCGCGCAGGAATTCTCCTATCCTGCCTCCGGGGTCTTGAAAATTCTCCAGCGCAGAGCCGACCAGCGGCTCCGTCAAGACCATCATCGCGCTGAACGCCACGAGCAGGGCAAGCCCTATGAAAAAGCGCCATCGAGTTTCTAACCAATGTCTGTACCAGAGCATAATTCACCTCCGCGTGAGCCGCGCGTGCGGCTCTACTCATCGCTGCGAACGGTTTCCAGAAATATCTCTTTGAGCGTCACGGGGACCACGTCGACCGTTTGCGCACGGAGCGCGCGGGCCTGATCGATGATCTCGTCCAGGTTGCGGCTCACCAAAAGCGACATCTGCCGGCCATCTTTCTGTATCCGCTCAATGCCTGCGATCTCAAAGCTCGGGGCTGGCGCCGATCCGTCAAACGTCAGGTTTATCCTGCGGTAATTCTCCTTCACGTCGTCGAGCGCGCCCGCGACTACGGCGCGACCCCGGTTGATGATCAAGATGTGATCGGCTATCTGCTCGACTTCGGCGATCTGGTGAGATGAAAAAAAGATCGTCACCTCTTCTTGGGCGACCAGCCGGACGAGTATCTGTAAGACTTCCTCGATCGCCGCCGGGTCGAGCCCCTCGGTAGGCTCGTCGAGTATGAGAAGCTCCGACCCGCGCGCCAGCGCCAAAAGCAACGCAAGCTTCGTCCTCATGCCTTTCGACAACTGCTTGACCTTTCGCGCGGGAGGCAGGTCGAACGACTTCAGCAATTGGCTTTCGCGTTCGCGCCGCCAGGCGGGGAAAAGCGGGCGCGTGAATTCGACCATCTGGCCCACGGTCATGTAATCGTAAAGCCCTTTGTCTTCGCTCACAAACCCCGTGCGGCGGCGAATCTCAAGCGAGTCGCTCCGCTTCTCTATCGCGTAACCCAGCACACGTCCCGCGCCCGCGTCGGGCGCGACCATCCCCAGCAACATCTTTATAGTCGTCGTCTTGCCCGCGCCGTTCCGGCCCAGGAATCCGTAGACCGAGCCGCGCGGCACGCTGAGGTCTAACCCGCAGACGGCCTCGACCGCCTTGTAGCTCTTCTTTAGTCCGACAGTCTTAATGACAGGCTCCGACATAGATCACCTCTTTCGCGGGGCGAACTCCGTGACCGCGCCCTCGCGCAGTCGTGTAAGCTCCGCTTCAAAGAGCCTCCGCATCTCTTCTTCATTCAACCCGAGCGCGAGTAGCCGCGCGACGGCATTTCTGATCACGGGGCGCGCGTCGATCACGCTCGACGCGCGCGCTTGCCCGCGTCGGCGATCCGCTACGAACGCTCCCGAACCCTGGCGAAGCTCTATGACGCCCTCGTGCTCCAGCTCGCGATAGACCTTCGCGACCGTGTTCGGGTTTATCACCAGGTCTTCGGCCACCTTGCGGATCGCGGGCAACTGCTCGCCCGCCCTCAAGGCTCCCGTCTCTATGGCGTGCTTCACCTGCTCCATCAACTGGACGTAGATGGGCACACCCGACGATGCGTTAGGCTTGAAGAACATAATAAATTGTACTATTGCTATAGTACAATAGTACTGTACCGTCTTACGCCTTCGATGTCAAGAATGTTTCTTATTACTGAGAGAGAAAGTTGCGGACTACGTCTTTCACGTCGCGGTGCTCGCCGTCTACGGCGTAGTTGAGCCGCCGCATCTCGGCGTCTGTTAATCTTCCGGCAAGCGACTTGATGGCCTCGCCCAACTGCGGGTAACGCTCAAGCGACGCGCGGCGGGCGAGCGGCACGGCTTCATAAGGAGGAAAATACCTGCGGTCGTCTTCAAGCTGCGTGAGGTCGAGCTTGTCTATGAGCCCGTCCGTAGAGTTCCCGGCGATCAGATCGACCTGGCCTCCGGCCAGAGCGCGGTAAGAGAGTGCGAGGTCCATTTCGAGAGGTCGATCTGCGAACCTCAAACCGTAAGTGCGAGCGAATCCATCATAACCGTCTTTTCGGGACATGAAGTCTTGACCAAAGCCCGCCTTCCAGTTCGGAGCGTAACGGGCGGCATCCGATATAGTTTTCAGCCCCAGCCGCCGCGCGTCCTCGCCGCGCACGAGGATTGCGAACGTGTTGTTGAATCCGAGCGGCTCCAGGGCTTCGATGTCGAAAAGCGTTTTGTATTCTTGCTTGACCTGGTTGTAGACCTCGCGCGGGTCGGTCAAAGGGTCGTGCTTGAGTATAGCGGTGAAGGCCGTCCCGCTGTATTCGACATAAACATCCATGTTGTCTTCGAGCATAGCGCGGTGGCAGAGGTCGCCGCCCAGCTCGAACTGCCTCTCGACCTCGACGCCTCTCGACTCTAGCGACTGCGCGATCATCTCGGCGAGTATCACCTGCTCCGTGAAATCCTTCGAGCCTACGATGACGCCGCGCGAGCCGCTCAAGAAAATCGTAACGGCTATGACGAGGGCGACTACAGCCGCGCACGCTACGGCTATCGCCTTTTTTGTCCCCGACGACACGCGGCCCGGCGCGAGGAGCTTTTCGACAAGCCCAAGCGTGAAATCGGCTCCCAGAGCCATTATCGCGGCTGGCACTGCTCCGGCGAGTATCAGCTCGTCGTCGTTCATGCGCAGCCCGCGAAAGATGTAAACTCCCAGGCCGCCTGCGCCGATGGCTGCGGCGATCGTAGCCGTGCCTACGGATATGACTGTAGCCACGCGCACGCCCGCGATTATGATGCTCATCGCAAGCGGCAGCTCGACCTGTGTGAGCATCTGCCAGTCGGTCATGCCCATCCCGCGACCCGCTTCGCGCACGGCCGGGTCCACCTGGCTGATGCCCGTAAATGTGTTTCGTATGATGGGCAACAGCGAATAAAGAAACAGGGCGATGATTGCAGGCAACCGCCCTATCCCGTACGACCCGAGCAATGGAATCAGAAAGCCGAACAGCGCGAGGCTTGGGATTGTTTGAAGCACGTTCGCCGCAGCCAGCACGGGTTTGCTCAGAGCGGGACGCCGCGTGAGCAGTATGCCGACGGGTATGCCGACGGCACAGGCCGCGCCCGTCGCCAGCGCGACTAAGAAGAGATGCTCAAGCGTGAGGTTCAGGATTTCTTCGGAGAGTTTCAAATTTGATATCTCAAATTTCAAATCGATTGGTTAAAGGCCCTGGCTTCGGGGTTGTCGGACCGCGCGAACTCGTCGGGGCCGGCAAGCTCGACCAGATGGCCGTCCTTAAAGAGCCCTATTCGCGTGGCTAGCGCGAATGCTTCGCGCACGTCGTGCGTGACAAAGACGATCGTTTTGCGGAGCCTCTCCGCAAGCCCTCGAAACTCTCGCTGCAACTCTGCGCGCGTGAGCGGGTCGAGCGCGCCGAACGGCTCGTCCATCAGTATGACGGGCGGGTCCGCCGCGAGCGCGCGCGCAACCCCCACACGCTGTCGCTGCCCGCCCGAGAGCTCTCGCGGGTAGCGACGGGCGAACCCTTCGTAATCCAACCCGACGAGGTTCAAAAGCTCGCGCACTCGCTCGCGCGTGCGCGCGGCGTCCCACCCTTCCAGTTGCGGGACGAGCGCTACGTTTTGCTCTACTGTGAAATGCGGGAAGAGTCCCGTCTCCTGTATGACGTAACCGATACGACGCCTGAGCTTGATCGCGTCCCAGTCGGTCGTCGCGTGGCCTTCTACGCACACCTCTCCGGCGGTAGGCTCAAGCAGGCGGTTGATGAGCTTGAGCGTAGTCGTCTTGCCCGACCCGCTCCTGCCAAGCAATACGAGTGTTTCGCCCCGTTCGACCTCGAAGCTCACGCGCTCGACAATAGCCCGCCCGCCCGCGATCTCAAGCGAGACGTCGCGGAACTCAACAACACGCTCGATTTTGGATTCTGGATTTTGGATTTTGGATTCACTCACGTCTTTTTATTCAAAGCTCCTTGTTTTCCAATCCTCTTTCGATAATCCAAAATCGCGGCGCGCGAAGCGCATCATCCGCTATGAAAATCCAGAATCCAAAATCTGAAGGTATTCGATGGCCTTGCGCGCATCATTGTGCCACGAGCCGCGAAAGTTGCGAATCAAAATATCGGCGGGGCACAAACGCTCTTTTATAACTAGCTCGTCAAGCACGTCCAGGTAGTGCGCTTCATTGGGCGCAATCCGTTCGAGCCCGGCCCGCGCTACACGTAAAACTTCGACGGCAAGATCGATTATTGAAATATGGTCGAGCCGCGCTTCGAGCGCGTGGCGAGCGACCTCCAGTTGCAGCCGCGCGAAATCGTCCTGGCCCAGGCGCGGCGCAATGTCGAGCGCACGCTCAAGCGCTGCGGGGTCGTACAACAACCCTTTCCATAAAGCGAGCGCAGCCATAACTATCTCCAGGCTTCCGCAATCCATGCTGCGCTGCTCTATGTGCGGGCGGAGCCGCGCTTCCGTGAAGATGGTAGAGAGGTGGTCTGTGAAGTCTTGAAAGATAGCCGCGCCTCCCGCGCCGTTCCCGACGAACTGAGCAAACGAGCGCCCGCTCATATCTATGTAGCGACCTTCTCGGCGTATGAACATCATCGGCACCGCGTGAAGATACCGGACCAGCCGCTCGATCGAGAAATTATCCGCTAAGGCTAGCGGCGACACCCCCGTGCGGTCCGGGTCCGTCTCAAGCCACGCGGCGTAGCGCAGCGATTTATAACCCGAAAGCCTCCCTTCGGCCAATGGAGAGTTCGCGAAGATCGCCGCGACAACGGGGCCGAGCCTGTTTGCCGCCGCGAATTTTTTTGCGAGGTCGTCGAGGTCGCTGTAATCCAGGTTGACCTGAATCGCGGCGGTCCTGTCCATCATGTCCCACGCCTTCCGCCCGCGTGATCGAAGGTAAGGTCGCATTATCTTGTAGCGCTGCTTGGTTACCCACCTCTGCTCTTGCGGGCTTCTCAGCGGATCGAACCCCGTGGCGATGAAGATAACCCCGTTCGCCTCGGCAATCCGTGAAAGGCTGTCGACGTAGCTGCGCAAAGATTGTTCGACCGAGGCGAGCGCAGTGTAATGCGCGCCGGAAAACTCTATCTGCCCGCCTGGCTCGATAGTGATTCGGCTCCGCGCTCCCGAAGGGTCCGCAAGCACCGCTTCTATAATCAGCCCGTCTTCCGTCTCGCAGTCTCTCAGAGAGGTTGAAAAGCCTTTGATTACCGACTGCACCTGGTCTACGGCTATGCGGTCGAACGTGTCGGAAGTAAATCCGAAAAGCTCCACCTCGGGGCCTATCGCCCACTGGTCGGCGGGCCGGGCGGCTCTCTTGAAATAGTGCGAGAAATCGCTTGCCGGACCGATCTGGTCGGTCGGGAACATGGGAGGTAACGGACTGAACACGAGCTTCACGATATAATGAAAAGCGCTTTAAGACGGGTCGCACGCGGCCAGCAGGTTGAAGCAGTAGCGGCGCGCGCCGTCAAACCATGTCTTTGTTAAACAGAATCCCGATTGCCGCGCAAGGTCGCCGAGCTGTTCGAGATCGAATTTGTAAGAGTTCTCCGTATGAATGCTCTCGCCCGGCTCGAAACGGACTTCCAGGTCTAATGCTTTTATCAAGACGGTCTGCGCCTGAAGGCTGACGAGATGGCTTTCGACGCGACCGAGCCGGTCGTTATAAATCGCGCGGTGCTCGAATCGCGCTATGTCGAAATCGGCGCCAAGCTCGCGGTTGATCCGCGCGAGCAGATTTCGGTTGAAGGCCGACGTGACGCCGAGCGCGTCGTCGTAAGCGGGCACGAGCAGGTCGGCAGACTTCTTGAGATCGGCCCCGACCAGCAATCCGTCATCGGGGTGCAGCATTTTGCGAATCTCGCTCAAGAACGCGACCGCCTCGTCAGGGTTAAAATTGCCTATGTTCGACCCGAGAAAAAGCGCGAGCGTGCGCTTGCCCTCACGTGCGGTCACGCCCGCTTCCGCGAGCGCCTTGAGGGCCGTGAAGTAATCGGCTGCGTAAGCCGTAATACGAAGCCGCTGGTAGATGTGCAGCAGGATTGCGCTGCTTCGATCCAGCGCGACGTCTGAAATGTCTATCGGCAGGTAGTGAAGCTCCGGTTGTTTAGCCAGCAGGGCTTCTATAAGGTAACGCGTCTTATCCGCGCTCCCGCTGCCTAGCTCTATCAACCGGACGGGGCCTTCAACTGAGCTTACTATCTCGTCGGCGTGGTTTCGCAGAATCTCGCTCTCGGCCCGCGTCAGGTAGTATTCGGGGAGCAAACAGATGGCTTCGAACAATTGCGATCCGAGGTCGTCATAAAAATACCTGGGCGGGATCGTCTTCGGGCGCGAAGCGAGCCCCGCGCGCACGTCCTCGGCGAATTCGTCGGAGACTTCCTGGCGGGCCAGGCGATGAATGACCAGTCGATCATGCGATTGAAGGCTTTTTTCTGGGAGCATCACTCCTCTCCTTCCGCGCTCACCATGAGCTGATCCTTAATGCTATATTAAGTAATGGGGCTGTGCCAACCGGCTTGCCGCAGGGAGTGGTTAATGTCATACAGATTCGACCCGGAAGAGATGGCGCGATTGATGCGCGAGTCGCGCCGCGAGACCCAAAGATTATTCAAGCTTGTGAAGTCGGAAGCCGACCTTCGCCGCCCGCCTGGAGAGGGGTTCCGCCCGATACTGTGGCACCTCGGACACGTGGGCGCGTTCGAGGGCTACTGGATATTGCAGCGCGTGAAAGGCGAGCGGACCATCTCGCCCGCCTACGACGTGATCTTTGACCCGATAAAAACGCCGAGAGACGATTCGACGAATCTGCCCCCCATCCCGGAGATCGAAAGCTACCTCGCCCGCGTGCGCGAAGAGGTCTTCGACTTTCTGAGAAGCCCTGCTTCAAACAGCCATCCGCTCGTCCGCGACGGTTATCTGTTCCACATGGTCTTAGAGCACGAATACCAGCATCAAGAGACGCTCGCTTACCTTCTTCAAATGCTCGATACGCGATTAAAGGATGGATCGGATTTGAAATCTCCAGTAGCAAATCTCAAATCCCCGGATCGCGTTGGGGGCGAGATGGTTCACGTCCCCGGCGGCCCGTTCGAGCTAGGCTCTCGGGGCTACCCGTTCGCCTACGACAACGAGCAGCCGCCGCACACAGTCGAGCTTGGAGACTTTCGCATAGACCGATATCCTGTCACTAACTCGGAGTACGAGCGGTTTATCGAAGCGCGCGGCTACGACACGCGCTCTTTATGGAGCGACGAGGGGTGGGCGTGGAAAGAAGAGAATAAGATAGAACACCCGCTCTACTGGTCGCGCGCGCACGACGGGTCCGCGTGGGTCGTGCGAGAGATGTTTCGAGAAATCCCCGCGCCGCCCGATCACCCGGTGACGGGGGTGAGTTGGCACGAGGCCTCGGCCTATGCTCGCTTCGTAGGCAAGCGACTGCCTACCGAAGCCGAGTGGGAGAAGGCCGCTTCGTGGGACCCGGAGACAAAAAGCAAGCGGCGGTTTAGTTGGGGCGACGAGCCGGCGACAGCGGGGCTCGCCAATTTTGCCAGTCATAATTGGTCGACGACGCCCGTGACGGCCTACCCCGGCGGGCGAAGCGCGTACGGATGTTTTGATATGACGGGCAACGTCTGGGAATGGACCTCAAGCGTGTTCGTCCCGTACCCGGGGTTTGAAGCCTACCCGTACCGCGAGTATTCAGAGCTGTGGTTTGACGGCGACCACAGAGTCTTGAAAGGCGGCTCGTGGGTGACGCGCGAGCCGCTTCTGCGCGTGTCGTTCAGAAACTTCTTTCGCCCGCGATTTCGCGCCGCGTTCGCGGGATTCCGCTGCGCCGCAGATTGATCTTCGCTCGCGGCCATCACCTCTCCGCCGTAGTCGGATCGATGACAGCCTTTATCTCGGATATGCTGTTTGCGGGAAACCCGCCTTGCCGGGCGTGCTCTTTTATCATCCCTTCGTCGGGGGCGATATAGACGCAGTAAATCTTGTTACCCGTGACATAGCTCTGGAGCCATTGAATTCGCGGCCCCATCTGGTTGAGCACTTCGCAAGACTTCTGTGATATTGCTTGCAACTCTTCCGCCGAGAGCTTCCCGGCATCAGGGATCTCGCGCTCGATAAGGAACCTGGGCATACGGCTCTCCTTTCTAATCCAGGTGATGAGAGAAACATCTCACCGCAGAGACGCAGAGAACGCAGAGTTTACGCAGAGCAGAATTATGTTCTCTCTGCGCTGTCTCTGTGTGCTCTGTGTCTCTGCGGTGAATCTTATTGAATTCCCTTACATTCAATTGAACACCGCACTACGGTACGCGGAAGTTGAGTTCTGCGAATACGCCGTCGGGGTTCGGATACCAAAGCCAGGCGTGCAGCGTCCACAGGCCGAATTGATCTTGCCTGTGCCAGTGATCGCTGTCGCCCGTGAAGCCTTCGGGCGCGGTCTCCGACAGCGAGGTCGGCACGGCATACTCGACGGCCACCAGCTTCGGGCGGTTATCATTGTTGATGTATGCGTAGACCAGCAGTTCGGGCTTTTCTACGTCGAACGTCTCGTCGAGTATGGCCGGCCTCAAATAATGAAACCCCATGTTCGGGATGACGACATCTATGTCTACGTAGCCGTCGGCGATGGCGCGGGCTATATTGTGATAACGGGCAGTCGCCATGCGGGCGCGGGCAAGCTCGCGGCGGGTGGCCGGCAGCAGTCGCTCTTCGCCGTCGTTGGGCGCAGCCGCCGCGCGGCCATCGATGCCGAATATTCCGCAGCCCGCCAATATGACGCCTATCACGGCTGCCAGCGTAAATGTTCTATATATCCTCTTCATAGTTTTCTCCTTTATCAGTTGAACTGTACTGCTCGGGGTCGAGGCGCAGACGGTTGTCCGCACCTTTACCCTGCGGTATAATGAGCGCGCCGAGTGAGGCTCAAAACCATAGCTCGCCTTCCGCATCACTCGACGGCCGAAACGCTAAACCATTTGCTGCCGGAAAGTCTTGAAAGGGCTTTCAAATGTTCTTCAAATAGTCATCAAATCTTTTTCAAAGCGACTATGACTAAACAGGCCAATCACTTATATGAATTCGGCCCCTTCCGCCTCGACCCAGCCGAGCGGCTGCTTCTGCGAGACGGGCAGGCCGTACAGTTGACGGCCAAGGCTTTCGACACGCTGCTGGTCCTTGTCGAAAACAGCGGCCAGGTGGTCAAGAAGGATTATTTGCTCGAACAGGTCTGGTCCGACACGGTGGTCGAGGAATCTACGCTGGCGCAGAACATCTTCACGCTGCGCAAGACGCTCGGCGAAGACTCGCACGAGAATCGCTTTATAGAGACTGTGCCGAAATTCGGCTATCGCTTCGTCGCGGATGTGCGAGAGTTAGCCGAACGTGAAGAACAGACCGTCGTCCAGACAAAAGCTAAGCGGGAAGGCGCGCGTAAGCCGGAAGCATCTGATGACAAAAAGCGCAGCCGGGCGGCTTTCAAACCGATGACCTTACTTGTTGCGGCCTCGGTCCTGCTCGTGGGGATAGTGGCCGCGCTCGTTTATTTCTGGCCGCTCAACAAAAACGCGGCGACGACTGCGGAAGTCAGGACAATAGCCGTCCTGCCGTTCAAGCCCATCAGCCCGGCTGACCGCGACGAATACCTTGAGTTCGGAATAGCCGAAACATTAATTACAAAGTTGAGCCAGGTAAACCAGCTCGTCGTCCGCTCTATGGGGTCAGTAAGAAAATACGAAGGGCTTGAGCAAGACCCCATAGCCGCGGGCCGCGAGCTTAAAGCAGATTACGTCCTCGAAGGCGGGCTGCAAAAGAGGGACGACCGGATACGCATCACGGCCAGGCTTATCAGGGTGAAAGACGGCCAATCGCTCTGGGCCGACACGTTCGACGAGAATTCTACGGACGTGTTTCGCGTCCAGGAAGTCATAAGCGAGCAGATGACGCGCGCGCTCGACCTCAAGCTGACCGGCGACGAGCAGAGAAGGCTCGCCAAAAGAGAGACTGAAAACACGGAGGCGCACCAGCTATATCATAAGGGGCGATACCTCTGGAACAAGCGCACGGAAGAGGCCCTCAAAAAGAGCATAGAGTATTTTGAGCAGGCGATTGAAAAAGACCCCGATTACGAGCTGGCTTATTCAGCCATTGCAGATTCCTACGTCGTGCTTGGGACGTGGGGATTCGTATCGCCGAAGGAGGCATTTCCAAAAGCGAAACAGGCGGCTCAAAAGGCGCTCGACCGAGACCCTGACCTCGCCGAAGCGCGGGCGGCGCTCGCGTATGCCCACCACCTGTTTGATTGGGAACAGGCGGAGCCTGAAAAAGAGTTTAAGCGCGCTATAGAGATCAATCCAAACTACTGCCCCGCGCGCCAGTTTTACAGCGTCTGTTTAATGTCAAAGGGGCGGCTGGACGAAGCCATACACCAGATCAGAATTGCGCAGGAGACAGACCCCGTCGCGCTCAACCTCATTGCCGCAGGGGGGTGGGTTTACTTTCTGGGCCGTCAGTACGACTTTGCCATAGCGGAATGCCGGAAGGCGCTTGATATGAATTCAAACTTCTTTGTGGCGCATAAATATCTGGCTTTGATCTATCTGCAAAAAGGCATGTATGAGGAGGCGATCTCAGAGTTTCAAACGGCATATCGTTTGAGCGGCGGCACTCCTTACCTGCTTGCAGAGCTTGGTCACGCCTACGCCCTGGCGGGCCGCCGCGCGGAAGCCGAAAGAGTGCTCAAAGAGCTGAACGAGTTGTCGAAGCGGCGCTATGTGCCGCCTTACCCGATCAGCCTGATCTACGCGGGGCTGAATGATGCGGATAAGGCGTTTGAATGGCTCGAAAAATCTTTTGAAGAGCGCCACCCCTGGCTGGTTCAGATAAATGTCGACCCGCGACTCGACCTGTTACGCAAGGATAAAAGGTTCTCAGAACTTGCGTCGCGAATTTACCCCGTGCTCGCTTCCGCCCCTCCGCGCCCGCAGCAGTTAAATTGAATGTCTCGCCTTAGTGAGGAAAAAAGCCGCTTGTATGAATTCGGCACTTTCCGTCTGGACAGCGCTCGCCGTCTGCTTTTGCGCGACGACGAGCAGGTCGCACTGACCGCGAAAGCTTTTGACATACTGGTGGTCCTTGTCGAACACTCGGGTCACATAGTCGCGAAAGAAGATTTGATAAAGCGCGTCTGGCCCGATGTGGTTGTCCGAGAATCTACGCTGGCGCAGAACATCTTCACGCTGCGCAAGACGCTCGGCGAAGACTCGCACGAGAATCGCTTCATAGAGACTGTGCCGAAATTCGGCTATCGCTTCGTCGCGGATGTGAGAGAGGTCACAGATTACGATGCTGCGCAGGCGCTCAGAGAACAAACCTCTTCCGAACTCGCACGCGACGAGGCGCCGTCCTTTGAAGAGAGCGACGGGAGCAAGCCGGCTAAAGTTATTCCGGCTAAAGCTGGATCGTCTAAGGCGCTCGTCGTGGCCCTCGCGGCGCTCATCGTCGCAGGCGTCGTTCTGGCTCTGATCTTTTCAATGCGCGAAGAGGAACCCTTGCCGTCTGAGGTGACGACCATCGCCGTGTTGCCGTTCCGCCCGGTGGCCTCGGTCGACCGCGACGAATATCTTGAGTATGGGATGGCCGAAACCTTGATTACAAAGTTGAGCCAGATAAACCGGCTGGTGGTTCGTCCGATGGGGTCCGTAAGAAAATACGCCGGCCCCGGCCAGGACCCGATGCGTGCGGGGAGGGAGTTGAAAGTCGAAACGGTGCTTGAAGGCTCCCTGCAACAGGCGGACGGGAGAATCCGCGTCACCGCGCGGCTCGTGCGGCTGAAAGACGGGCACGCGCTCTGGGCGGACGAATTCGACGAGCGCTTCACGGACATCTTCCAGATGCAGGACACAATATCTCAGAGGATTACGGAAGCTCTGCGGCTAAAGCTTACGGGCGAGGAGCAGCGATTGCTTGCGAGGCGAGCGACCGAAAACACAGATGCGTATCGGCCATACCTGAGGGGGCGCTACTTCTGGAATCAGCGGACCGAAGAGGGCTACTACCGGGCCATAGAGCATTTCAAACAAGCGATCGATCTGGACCGCAATTACGCGCTGGCTTATGCGGGGCTGGCCGACACGTATCATCTTCTCGGAGACTACGGCTACCTTTCGGCGCACGAAGCTTTCCCGAAAGCTAAAGAGGCGGCGACCAACGCCCTCAACATCGACCCGGCGCTGGCCGAAGCTCAAACGTCGCTCGCTTACGCCAGTTTTCTTTACGATTGGAACTGGCCGGGGGCCGAGCGCGAATTCGAAAAAGCTTTAGAGCTAAGCCCGAGCTATCCGACCGCTCATCAGTGGTACGGCGAATACAAGGTGGCGATGGGGCGGTTCGAAGAGGCCAAAGCGGGCATAAAACGTGCGCAGGAGCTTGACCCGACCTCGCTCATTTTGAGTTCCGTCGAAGGTTGGATATATTACATCGCGCGCGATTACGACCGCGCGATCACTCTCTGCCGCAGCGCCGTAGAGACAGAGGCGAGCTTCTACCCCGCGCATTTCTGGCTAGGACAGGCTTACGAAAAGAAGGGGCTTTACCGCGAAGCGATCGCATCATACGAAAAGGCTGTATCGCTTTCGGCAGGGAGTCCCGAAGCGTTAGCCTCGCTCGGACACGCTTACGCAGCATCGGGAGAGACGGCGAAAGCTCAGAAGGTCTTAGACCAGTTGAAAACGTTATCGAAGCGGAGATACATATCGCCCTACTTCACGGCATTGATCTACGAAGGGCTCGGCGATAAGGACCGTGCAATTGAATCGCTGGAAAAGGGTCTTGACGAACGCTCGCGCTCAATGCCTTTTCTGAAAGTCGACCCCATGCTCGACAGCTTGCGCATAGATTTGCGGTTCACAGAATTGATCGAGCGAGTCGGCCTTCGTTAATTAGCTTCAGTGATCCACTTGTAATCAAGATTATTTCTAATATAATGCAGCCCGCCACAGGCTCTAAGGTAAGCAACAGTCCTTTCGTTCGGAGGATGCCATGCTCGATATTGAGAAGCTTCGAAAGCTGGGGCTTCCGCTTTCACAGCTTATTCTCGTGGGCGGGATATATTTGGCCTATCGGTACGATTTGGATTGGGCGAAAGCGAACAGGCGCTTCCTCTTATTGATGGCTGTGCTTTATGAGGTCATTGTCGTCATTGCGATCTTTGTTATCAAACTGTGGAAGAAGCATTTTGAAGATGACGCTCTGAAAGCGACTGACAAATGGCTACGCGCGCTGCCGGGGAGATACTCGCCGGGCTTCCTCCGCCGTTACCGCCAGCAGGTGTGTTTCGAGCATGAAATCTTCAACGTGCGCGGTCTCGGATTGATTGCCGCGCATACGCTAAAGCTGGAGCATGTTTTCGTAGACCTGAAGATTTCGACTTCCAGCAATCCCAATCAACTCAATCTTGATCCGGTGGCCGCAAAGCAATTCGCGGACGCGCGGAGCATATGGGATTTTATGCGGGCGAGTAAAGATCGATCAGGCGACGCGATTGCGCTCGTCGTCATCGGGCCGCCGGGCTGCGGCAAGACTACGTTGTTGCAGTATATCGCCGTGACGCTGGCTCTGAATCGCCAGCAGCGTTACGGCGTGCGCGCATACACGCCTGTTCTGCTCTTTCTGCGAAATCACATTGCCGCGATCACTGCTAACCCTTCAATCACGCTCGGCGAGCTGGCCGAGCAGCATTTCAGCGACCCTAAGCGGTACCCGAAACTGAAGCCGCCGCGAAAATGGTTTGATGAGCGACTTGAAGACGGGAAGTGTCTTGTGCTGTTCGACGGGTTGGATGAAGTGGCGCAGGCCAGCGAGCGGGAAGCCGTCTCGCGATGGGTTGACGAGCAACTCAAACACTATCCGAGGAGTCGGTTCGTAATCACTTCACGGCCGCAAGGTTATCGTGGCGCTTCATTGAATCGCGCTAATATTGTCGAAGTGCGGCCCTTTAGCGGCGAGCAAGTCGCGCGCTTCATCAAGAACTGGTACCTGGCGAACGAGATTGTCAGCTCAGGCAATAAGCTCGACGATGGCGTAAGACAGCGCGCAAGCAAGGACGCAGACGATCTGCTTGAGCGGTTAAACAAACCGGAGGCGAGGGCCTTGCGCGAGCTGACGGTCAACCCGCTGCTGCTGACAATGATAACGATGGTGCATCGTTATCGCGGGGCACTTCCCGGCAGCCGCGTGGAACTGTACCGCGAGATTTGCGAGGTCTTGTTCGGGCGTTGGCGACAATCTAGGGGCATTCAAGAAAAGATAACTGCCGATCAGAAGCGCACGGTGTTGATGCCGATGGCTGCTAAGATGATGGAGCGCAACCTGCGCGAGATCGAGGCCAGTGCTGCGCTTGAGGTAATACAAAAGCCGCTCCTTCGCGTCGGGATCAAAGGCGATGAGGTAAAAACCTTTCTGAGCGATTTGCAAGAAAGTAGCGGCCTGGTGCAGGAGCGCGATCTGGATCGCTGGGGTTTCGCCCACTTGACGTTTCAGGAATATCTAACGGCTGCCCACTGGCTGGCTGAGAAAAACACACCGAAAAACTGGGGCCAGTTGGTTGAGGAAAGCTGGTGGCACGAGACGCTGAGGCTTTATGCGGCTCAAGGCGATGCAACTCCCATTTTGCAGGCGTGCCTGGACAAAAACAGTGTGGCGGCTTTAATGCTGGCGGCGGAGATCGTTGAGGAAGGATACCGCGAGGCGGATGAAGCGGTACGCTTAGCGGTCTACGAACGCATCGGCGGCGCGCTCGAATCTCCCGAAGAAGAACTGCGGCAGTTGGCAGCAAAGGTCAAGCTCTCCCTACGACTGAATCGGCTGATGCCGCTGGTTCCCCAAAGCGCAGTAGCTATCGATACAGGTTGTCTGAGCTGCGCTGAGTATCAGCTCTTTCTTGACGAGATGCGACAGCAAGGCAATTATTATCAGCCTGATCATTGGAATGAGTATCAATTCCCAAGCGGACAGGCCGATCAACCTGTGCGCGGCGTCCGTGCAGAAGATGCTGTAGCATTTTGTGATTGGCTGACACAGCGACAAGGCAGCGGTGGGCGATTTCGCCTGCCCAGTCCTGACGAAGCAAATCAGCGGCCCATAAAAACGAAAGATATGGGGGTATGGTGCAGCGATGGAGAGAGTTACAATCTGACACCATTAGCCAATGAATTTGAAGAAGATACTAGGCAAAGATTTTCAACCCTTTCGAATTTAGAGCAGCCCTCAACTTTATCAGATTTATCATCATTTCCCTCGCGCGTCCGCAACCTGGCCCACGACCTGGCCCGCGACGTGGCGCGCGACCTAGCCTTCGAACTCGCCCTTGCCCGCAGCCTCGAACTCGCCCTAGCCCGCGACGTGGCGCGCGACTTAGCCCTCGATCTTGACGGTGCCCATGCCCTAGCTCGCGAGCTCGACCCAGGTCTCACGCTCGACCTCTCTCAAGTCCTCACCCACAGCTTTATCGGCGCCCGCGCCCTGGCCCGCGACATTGGTCTCGGCCTCGATCTCGAAAGTGCCCAAGCCTCCGCCTTCGACATTGCCCGCAACATTGCCCGAATTTGCGGTTTCGCCCGCGAACTCCCGGATTCCCAAAGATTCTTTTTCGGGTTCCTCTATTATTCAGAACTATGCTTATTTCGGGCTAACATGTTAGGTGATTTGCTCAGAGGCGTTAGCGCCTCTGATAAGGCAAAGGCGCGACATGATTTACGAGAAAACCATGCTGAGTTCCTCAAAATGCTCTACACAACTTTTCCCGAAACTAAGAATCTACGCTCACGCTTAAGGTGGCTACGACCCTCACGCCAACACACAAATGAAGTTTGGACAGAGGAGAATAACCGGTGGATTCTTGAAGCATACTGGTGGTTACAAACCGTAATGGCGCGCGAAGAGGGTAAGCTGCCCGCGTGGGAAGGCATTCAGATTGTGCGCGAACATGTTCAATCAGAATAAAACCCCGTCATTAATGTAGCCTGCATTAATTCTCCAGGCTAAAAATCAATTCTACGTTCGCCAGTTGCCTCTTGCCTCCGCAATCCGTAGCATGATTTTTATGGTCGAAACTCGACGCAAGCGACTGTTTATCATCGACGGCATGTCGCAAATCTATCGCGCGTATTACGCCATTCGCGGGCTGACTAATTCGAGCGGGCTCGCCACGAATGCCGTCTACGGCTTTACGATGATGTTGCGCCGGCTGATCTCTGCTGAAAAGCCCGACTACCTCGGCGTAGCCCTGGATTCGCCTGAGAAAACTTTTCGCCACGACGCGTTCGAAAGCTACAAGGCCACGCGCGGAGAGATGCCCGACGATCTGGTGGCGCAGTTGCCTTACCTCAAGCGCGTGTGCGACGTGCTCAGAGTCCCGATCACGCGCGAGCCCGGCTTTGAAGCCGACGACATCATAGGCACGTACGCCTGCCAGGCCCCCTCGCTCGGCATCGATGTCGTGATCGTTACGAACGACAAAGACATGTGCCAGCTGGTCAACGACCACGTGAAGATACTGCGCACGGAGCGCTCGGGCGAGCTTCGATGGATGGACGCAAGCGCGGTGGAAGAGAAACTCGGCGTCCGGCCCGACCAGGTGGTCGATCTGTTGGGGCTGTGGGGAGACGCGTCAGACAACATACCCGGAGCGCCAGGCGTGGGCGAAAAGGGCGCGAAACAGATCATTCAACAATATGGCTCGATTGAAAACGCCATCGCGCACGCCGAGGAGATCCCGCGCAAAACATACCGCGAGAGCCTGCAAAACAATGCCGACATAATTCGCCAGTCGCGAGAGCTCGCCCGCATCAAATGTGACATGCCGATCGCGCTCGATCTGGAAGCGGTTGTCTACGAGGAGCCTGATAGGCGTGCCGCTTACGAGCTATTTTCAGAGCTTGAGTTCTCGCAGTTGACGCGCGAGTTTGCCGACGCGGCTTCGCACGACGCGGTCGCGACCGTGGCGGCGCGAAAGCCCGGTAGCGCCCGATACTGGCGCATCACGACTCGAAGCGAGCTTGAACGTTTCTTAAATTCATTGTGGTCGCTGGACCGCTTCGCAATCTCTATAGCCGAGCGCAAGGGCGCCGTCTACGGGCTGGCGATCTCGACCGCGCAGATGAACGCCGTGCTCGTAGATTTCGAGAAGTTTGAGGAGGGCGCCGACCCGCTTCAAATGATAAAAGAGGCGCTCGAAAACGGGCTCATACGAAAATCGATTCACGACTGGAAAGGCGCGCTCACATTGCTCGACGCCTACGTCTGCGAGCGCGAGCCCGTTCCGGCGGCTACCCAGAAAAAGCGCGGCAAGAAGAGCGACGAAGGGTGCATTCAAGACTTCAAGCCCGCCATACGCATCGAAGGCGTCGAGGACGATACGATGCTCGCGGCTTACCTGCTCGACCCCAATCGCACCAACTACCGTATACTTGAGATCGCGCGCGAGCAGCTTGGGCTTGAGATGGCCGAAACGGTCGAAGGGTTCGACCAGACCGACGCGCGTGCGCTGCAATCGGCTGACCTGACGTTTCACATCGCGGATGTGCTGCGGGCGAAGATCGAAGCGGCGGACCTTGAGCGAGTCTACACCGAGATAGAGATGCCGCTGGTCGAGATACTCTTCGAGATGGAGCGCATAGGCGTTCGCATCGACACGGCGGCGCTCGAAAAGGCCGGGCGCGAGATGGAGAAAGAACTGACGCGGCTTACGGCAAAGATTTACGAGCTTGCGGGCCAGGAGTTCAACATCAACTCCACCGTTCAGCTCGGAGAGGTTTTTGAGAAGCTCAATTTCGAGGTCGGCCGCAAGACCAAGACCGGGCGCATCTCGACTTCTATAGACGTGCTCGAAGAGCTGGCGGCGAAGTATGAGCTGCCGCGTTTGATCATCGAGTACCGCGAGCTTGCCAAGCTCAAGAGCACTTATGTTGACGCGCTCCCGAAGCTGATCAGCCCGCGCACGAGGCGAGTGCATACGACACTGAACCAGGCAGTCACGGCTACGGGTCGGCTTTCGAGCACGAATCCTAATTTGCAGAACATCCCCATACGCTCGGAGCTAGGCCGGAGAATTCGCGCGGCGTTCGTCCCCTCGCCCGGCTACCTGCTGATGTCGGCTGACTACTCGCAGATCGAGCTGCGGCTGTTTGCGCACATCACGGGCGACCGCGTGATGACCGAGGCGTTCAACAAGGGCGAAGACATTCACGCGCGCACGGCGCGGGCGGTCTTTGGCGCGAAGACCAAAGAAGAAGAGGCCGAATCGCGGAGGCTCGCCAAGGTAGTCAATTTCGCAATCGCCTATGACGTGGGGCCGTTCGGCCTGGCTCAAAGGACCGGCCTTTCGCGCGCGGAGGCGAAGAAGGCCATCGAGAATTATTACCAGACCTACACGGGCGTGCGGCGCTACATGGAAGAGACGCCCGCAGGTGTGCGCGAGACGGGAGTGGTGCGGACGGTCTTCGGGCGCATACGACCCATACCGGATATAAACAATCGCAATCACAATCTGCGGGCGCGGGCCGAGCGCGAAGCCATCAACGCCCCGCTTCAAGGGACGGCAGCCGACCTGGTGAAGATGGCTATGATCCGCGTCTATAATCGTCTGAGGCGAGAGCGGCTCGGCGCGCGGATGATCCTGCAAGTGCATGACGAGCTGCTGTTAGAGGTCCCGGAAAACGAGGTTGAGCGGACGCGCGAGATCGTTCGCGCGGAGATGGAAACTGTTTATGAACTGGCAGTCCCTCTGGTCGTAGATATAGGCGTGGGGCGAAACTGGATGGAAGCAAAGCCTTAGCGTAAGATGAAAGCTCGACCAGGCCGATTTCAAGATATCGATAAGGAGAAAGTGTTGATGAAAACCGTATCTTCATTAATAACTCTAGCCGCCTTGCTTTTGACCATCGCCTGCGCGCGAGGGGGCGCGACCAGCGAATCGACTGCGGGGCCGGGTTCGCCCGCAGCCACAGCCGACCCTGCCGTTCAAGATCGTGGGCAGGCAGAGTTGGCGATCGAGGGCGGGAAAGTCTCGGTTGAGTATGGCCGCCCCACACTTCGCGGGCGAAACATAGAAGCGCTGATACAGCCGGGCGACGAATGGCGCATGGGATCAAACAATGCGACTACGCTTACGACCGACACGCCATTGAAGTTCGGCGACAAGGTCATTGATGCCGGGAAGTATATTCTCAAGGCCAAGCTCGTAGAGCCGAAGAAGTGGCACCTTTTGATAGAAACACAGGACCACACGCCCGTGGCCGAACTTCCGCTTGAGCTTCAAAGGCTTGATAACTCGATCGAGGCGCTGACTATAAACCTGGAGAAGAAAGAGAAGGGCGGAAGGTTGATTGTTTCATGGGGCAACCTGAGCTTGTTTTCAGATTTCCAGAAATCGGCCTCTGCATGATTATAACTGTTTGCAATAATCTGTAGGGGCGGGGCTTGTCCCCGCCCGGCGGCGCGTTAGCGCCGGACGTCATAGCCTTCGGCGATCCGGGCCGGGGCGGTCGAGGGCTGCCCCTACAGGGTTCATTCAATCGCAAACCGCAATCAATATCTAGCTATGAGCTACGACAAACGGTTAGACAGAATGGCGCGCCTTGCGACGGCGCTCGTTGCGGCGGCCGTCTCCGCGATGGTTGCGGCGTGCGGGTCCGGCGATGCTAACGCGCAGCGCTACGAGTTGAAGGGCAAAGTAGAGCATGTCGACAAGCGAGGCTCGGCAGTCACGATCGCTCACGAAGAGATCAAAGATTACATGCCTGCTATGACCATGCCCTTCAAGCTCAAAGACGAATCGCTTTACGACGAGCTTGCGCCGGGCGATCAGGTCACGGCGACGCTCGTCGTAGCGGGAAATAGTTCCTGGCTTGAAGACGTGGTCCGCACGCGCGCCATCGCGGACCCTGCGGGCACGCCGGTCGCCGTGTCCTCAGGGCCTGCACCCGGCGACAGCGTGCCTGACTTCCCGCTCACAAATCAGGACGGCCGTCGGATAGGCATGGCGAAGTATCGTGGGAAGGCCGTCTTGCTGACTTTCATCTACACGCGTTGCCCGCTGCCGGATTATTGCCCTTTGATGACAGAGCGGTTTGCCGAGATCGAAACCAGACTGAAGACCGATGCGTCGCTTTACGGCAGGACGCATCTGCTCAGCATCACGGTCGATCCCGATTACGACAAGCCTGCGGTCTTGCGCGGTTACGGCCAGGGGGCCGGGCTTCGGTCATTCGATCACTGGGAGTTTGCCACCGGCAGCCCGGAAGAAGTGAAGAGGGCGGCCACATGGTTCGGGCTTGAATACTGGCCCGACAAAGACCAGATCATTCATTCGCTGCGTACGGCGATAATCGCGCCCGACGGAAAGCTGTTAAAGATTTATCACGGCAGCGATTGGAAGACGGACGATATAATAAAAGATTTGAGAAGCTTGCCCGCTCCCGAGCAAACATCGGCGAAGATTGCAGAGAGGCTGGCTAAGAGCGCGAAGGGCACGCATCGCGCGTTCGGCGTCATAGAATCTATCGATAAAGAGCTTGGGCATGTGCAGATCGATCACGAAGAGATAAAGGATTTCATGCCCGCTATGAACATGCCTTTTCCGGTCAAAGACAGATCGCTTCTCGACGCGGTGGCGCCGGGCGACAGGGTAGAGTTTCTGCTGCGCGCGGACGAATCGGGCATGGTCGTGATAGCGATCAAAAAGCGCAAGCCATAGAGTCCATATCTGCCACGACCCGATCTCGGTTACTTGCCTTTCGGCTTGAGACTCTCGATGAAGATGCGGTCTTTCGTCGCCGCGTGACAGACTATGCAAGAGTCCTGGCCGAACTCTTCCAGGTCGCTCACCAGCGCGTAGGTAAGCCCCTTGTGCGACCACGTCATCACCTTGTAGCCGTCGACCAAAGCGTAATGAATGGTCATGCCTTGCGAGACGATCTCTTCGCCGCCGGACGGAAGGACGACTGAGTTCGACGTGACGACGAGGCTTATCGGGCGCTGCTGCATCTGGTAAGCGACATACGCCGCATCATCATTATTGAACCCTACGAGGCGCGCGCCCTCCAGGCTGTAGAGTTTTTCCTGGTCCGGCGGCCCTTGATAAGGAGGCAGCTCAAGATTAAAAGAGACTTTTCCCGTGAACCACCTGGTGATCTGTTCGGGCGAGACCGAGCTTATCTCCAGCGGGAGCTGGCCCCGCAGGTAACGCTGGTGCATCTCAACGGCCCTGACCGCGAATTCCGACGGCCCACTGGCGGGCGCGTCTCTGCGCGAGGCGATGAGCCAGACCACTGCAAGAATGAAGATTGCGATAAAAGCGAGCATTGATGCTCGCCGCGCGTTGCTCGAATCAAGTGCGGTCGCGCTCGCTTGCCAAATCGATTGCTGTACGCGCCGGCGCAACTGAGGCGAGGCCGCGTAAGTCGCGGGCGCGTTTGATAAAGTCCGCTCGACCTGGTCGCGAAGCTCGGGGGGCGCGACGTAGAGCGGGCGCGCGGCGCGCACGAGCGCGAGAAAACTCCGCTCGTCATCGCACAGCCTACGGCAATCCGGGCAAGCGGCAAGGTGCGATTCAAACGCCCGAAGCTCGTCGCCTTTCAATTCGTTATCCAGATAAAAAGCTACCTGCGCGCGCGCGCCTTCACATTGCTTCATGCTCTATTCGCCTTAAGAGCTTGCGGCCGCGAGCCGACTCGCCATTCGGCGAGCAGCAGCCTTAGCTTCTCTCTAGCCCGTCCGAGACGGCTCATCACGGTCCCGGCAGGGCAGCCCAGTATCTCAGCGATCTGTTGATAGCTGAATCCTTCTATGTCGCGAAGCAGTATGACTTCGCGGTGCAATCGCGGGAGGCTTTCGATAGCGGCGCGGACCTCCTGGCGCTCGATCTTTTCGACGTATGACGCGTGCGGGTCTTTCGTCACGCGGTCTAACCAGTACGCGCCCTCTTCGGTATCGGCGTCGAGTTCGACAAAGCGCGGGCCGCTGCGCGCATGGCGGAGCTGGTTGAGCCATATGTTGCGCATTATGGCGAACATCCAGCTCTTGAGGTTGCTGTCGGGCATCAACTGGCCGAACGCTCGGACTGCGCGCAGGTATGTCTCTTGCACAAGGTCTTCGGCCTCCGACTGGTTGCGGACCAGCGTCATCGCGAACCCGTAGAGCGCGTCTATGTGCACGAGGGCCGCGCCGGCAAAGGCTGAACTGGTTTTGTCTAAATCCGTCATCTGTCCCTGCTGGTCGCGGCCGGGCGGCCCCGACTGAGGGAGAATAACACATTTTTGCCCGGGTTATTCCCTCGCATCGCAGCTTTTTTCGAGAAGGAATAAAAGCGCACGCCGCGTGTTATTACCGTTGCGACAGGAAAACAGAATTGTAATGAAGATCGCGCTCTATACCAAGGCGCAAATCGGCAATCTATTTCAGCCTCAAATCACGGCTATACGGGTTACAGGTCTATAGCCGCATGGCCCATGACTGAACGGAGGATTTTGGTATGAGACGTTTCAAGCTGACATTGTTAGCCTGCTTTGTGGCCGCGCTGCTGTTTTCGGTGTCGGCGCAAAACCCGCAGAGGGAGAGGGATAAAAAGCCCGACACGAGCTTCTCTCCCGTAGTGCCCAAGGAGCCGTTCCCGGTCGTGATGGCGCGCATGAAAGCGGCCAAGGCCGAGATCATGCGGCGACAGATGCAGTTGCTCAACGAGCGATATGATCTTTCGAAGCGAGTCTCGAATGAAGTGAAGATGACGCGCGGCAAGCCCATACCCGTGGGGCCCACGGCGAAGCTCGCCGGGGGGACTACGTGGGAGCGTCTGGCAGAGATGTCGCCCGAAGAGATCAGAGATAAGGGGCTTTTCCCGAAGGGGTATCTTCCGCTCCCGCACCCGAACCACCCCGAAGGCGGGATGACTTTCCCAGACATGATGATCAAAGAGCTGGAGCGGATGGGCGAAGGCCGCCGTCTTGAGCGGTTCGATCTCGATTTCGATCTGCCCGAGCATTTTCTGCCGGAGTTCCCGCCTGCAATCTTTCTTACGACGCGCCCCGACCTGGGCGACGTGTCGCAAGGCAAGGTCGTGACTTTAGATAACCTCTACGAGCTGTTCGACGGCATACTGAATCCGAAACAGCTCGAAGGCTTCCGGCTGTTGGTCACGCAGTTCCCGCAACAGCAATTCAACGTGACCGAAGACCGAAGGACGGAAAAGCCCAGCCGGGGCGTGACCTGCTTTGACTGTCACGTCAATGGCCATACGAACGGCACAGTGCACCTGGTAGGCGACATACGTCCCCAGGAGAATCGTCGCCGCATCGAGACGCCTAGTCTGCGCGGCGTCAACATACAGCGATTGTTCGGCTCGCAGCGGGCGCTCAAGACCGTGGAAGATTTCACGGAGTTCGAACAGCGCGCGGCTTACTTTGACGGCGACCCGGTGATCGCAATGAAGAAGGGCGTGAACATACTCGACCGCGGCAGCCAGGTCCACGACATGTCAGAGCTACAGGAGATTTTGGATTTTCCGCCCGCGCCGAAACTGAACATCTTAGGCAGGCTCGACCCTGCGCGAGCTACGGAAAGCGAGCGACGTGGCGAGGCGCTATTTTTCGGCAAGGGCAATTGCTCGACGTGTCACACGCCGCCCTACTACACGGACGGGCTTATGCACGACCTGAAAGTAGAGCGGTTCTACAAGCCGCAAACGATAAATGGAATGCTCGCTACAAGACAGGGGCCTATCAAGACGTTCCCGCTTCGAGGGATAAAAGAGTCGCCGCCCTACCTGCACGATGGCCGCCTGCTAACGCTTGAAGACACAGTAGAGTTTTTCAACCTGGTCTTGGGCACCAGGCTCACATCGCAGGAGAAGATCGATCTGGTAGCTTTCCTCCGCACGTTATAGTCCGACGGATGGCCTAATCAATAGGCAACCTAACTTGAACGGGACCCGAAGAATTCAATCTTCCGGTCCCGTATTTGTTCGAGCCTGCGGTTTTTAACGTGGCCGCATGTCCCTGGTTGAAGCCCGCAACCTGCGACGCCGCAGCCGGTCCCAGGTCAAAAACAGGCTCTCGCGCTCGACAGGGCTGAGCCCCAACGCCCTGAGCAACAAGCGATCCTGGCGGGGCAGCAAGCTCTCAGGCGGCTCCCCCGCGCGAACAGCCCTGTCGAGCTTTTCAAGCAGTGAGTCGGGCGCAGAGGCGACGGGAACGAGCAATCGCTCGATCTCGGAAGGGACCAGCTCAAGAACGCCCCCGCCGTAGTGACGCCCTTCAAGCTCGGCCGTCAAAGCGGTGAGGCTGTTTACAAACGAGCAGACGAGGCGAGCGGGGTCGACCGCAATGGGGCGCACCCTGTAAGCGGTGTCGGTCGTCAGCGCGCCCAGGCGGTTCAGAATAAGGCGTGGGTAGAAGTGGCAGCGTTTGAGCATAGCCACGGGCGCGCTCGACACCGAAGGGACGTTGTACCAGGGCTCACGGATGCGGCACTTGTAACGGCGGTGCAGCCCTTCGGCCTCGCCCAGGCGTATGTACCGGCGAACGCCGTCAGGTAAGTTTGAAGCCTCGGCCTGCTTGAACCACAGGAAGTTGGTCGCGAGCCCTCCTTTACGGTTTTCGTCATGGGACCGGACATCGTATATGACGCCGCGCGCGTGGCTGCTGCGCCCGAACATGGGGCAGGCCCAGGGCTCAAGGCCATATGTGGATACGGTCTTATCCGGCACGAGGAAGAATTTGTTAGCACCGGTAACTATGCCTACATCGACGCTTGCGATCTGTTGGAATCGAGAGACGGCCGGGTGGCGAGCTACCGCGTCGAGCAGCGACCTTTCCCTGTCGGTGAGAAGCGCCCGCGTCCACTTCCCTTTCAAGTCGTCCGCGTTTGTGAAACGCGCATGTTCAAAGAGCGCCTCCGGGTCTTGATTGAGAAACTCCCTGCTCGCTACGGAGGCGATGGCTATGCCCGGCTGAGCATTCGCATCCGGCGATCTCTTTTCGGCAAGCATCAGAACTACCCCCTGTAAGGCGTCACTGAACCAGAGTTCCTGCGTATCGATGATAAGCGCGCGCGAGCAATTGATTGAGATAAACCGGCGCAGCGGCTCGGCGTAGAGGACGTGTAAGATCTCCGCCGGGACTACCATCGCGAGTCTCCCTTCGGGTTTGAGGCAATCGATTGCCAGGAGGACGAACGGAACCCATGCGTTGGTGTGCCCGGTAAAGGGGAGCGCCAAGCCATCGAAAATCTTTCTCATGCGCTGCTGATCGATGTCGTCCAAGTACTGATAGCGAATAAAAGGCGGGTTGCCGAGCACGGCGTCGAACTGCTTAGAGGTGTCGTCATTCGAGATGCTCCACTCAAGGAAGTTTTGCGTTAAAACCCTAACCCGTCGGGGCCCGATAATGCGGGCTCGCAGTCTTGCTTTAGCCGCCTCTTTCGGATCGATTTCGAAAGCCACGAGGTCGCGCAAAGATGAGTAATCGGATTGAGCGATGGCCGCGATAAAAGCGCCGTCGCCGCAACTCGGCTCAAGGACTCTTTTGGGGCGTGTTTGAAGCGCCCAGCGCGCGAGGAACGCAGCTATATCGAGATCGGTATAATACGCTCCTCTGAGTTTTGATGAGGATTCTTGGCCTATGAAATTCATGAGATAGTCTTAGCCGAAAAGCGCTGCTGTAGCAACTATGCAAGCCGGTTGAAAAGCGCAACTTGACATCAAGAAAAACGGGCATGTAAGATTGTCTTTTGCCGAGACGGGTATAAAGCCGGCATGTATTGAAGCTTCTTGATTGAAGATGTGAAATCTGGGGAAGGCCCCTTAGCTCAACGGTAGAGCAGAGGACTCATAATCCTTTGGTTGTAGGTTCGAATCCTGCAGGGGCCATTCATAAGTGAAGGCGAGGCACGAGTTAACTGTCTCGCCTTTTCGCTTTCCGGCCTGTTGTCCTGAAAAGTCCCACATATAGTCCCACATTCAAGACTTCTCTTGCTTTGCCTTCTGACGCTTGCCCTCGGTTGGGGTCTTCACTCTTACAATTAAATCGCCTGGTTCGCAGTCTAGTGCCTCACAGAGTGCGTCTATTGTTTGCAGTCCGATCCGGTCCATGTCACCTTTCCAAAGCCGCGCCGCCATTGCAGGATGCGACTCCAGGGCTTTTTGCAACTGGTATGCAGTGGTGATACCCCGCCTCATTGCCACTTCTTGAATTCGTAGCTCTACCATACCACCATATTACCATAAAAAATATTACCGTGCAAGTGATTATTCCCTTGACAGGTATTACTGTTAATGGTATTATCCTTAACATCGAAGCAACGATGTTTGACAATCAAGCGCGAAGCCGAAAGGGTCTAGTGAGATTCGATGCTGTGCTGAGTAGGCGACGGGCGCAAGGCGAGATTGAGCAGGACACTCACACGCCGACAACCCAGCAATCAAACGAGAGGCTAAAACGGTAAAGGCTCAAGTGCGCTAACACCTGAGCCTTGAATATCCCCCTGTTTGCGCAGGGAGAAAGGTTTTCCAACCATGACCAGCATATCAAAGTTTGATTCGCAAATCTACAGCGAAGAAATCGCGCCTGTAACTTCTGAGCGCGAGTATGACGAAGTAATGAGCCTGATGGCCGAGGATGAATCCGGCTGGCAAGGCTACGAAGACTGGAGCCGCGAGCAAGAGCAGTCAGCTTGGCAAGGCTCCAAAGAGATTAACGGAGTCCTCATCAAGAAACAGTGTGAGCACACAGGCTGCCCGCACACGCGATGCGCTAAGGCTGTACGGATAGGAGGTATCGAGATATGACATGCCTCCTATGCCAAAAGCCTATAACAGCACGCCAGAAGGTTGATTTCCATCACCCCGTTTACAAGTCGAACGGCGGGACGCAGACCGCGCCGACACACCGCCGCTGCCATCGAGAACACCACTCCAAGCAAGGCGATTTCAAAGCCTGGGGCAAAAAGGCGGCATCGAGTAAGCGGTGGGCGTTCCACCTTCTGAATGTTCGCACACACCCCGCCTATGACTCAGCTAGACAGTTCTACCTGACGAATTACGCATACGCGGGATGGGGCGAAGGGATATGAATACCGGGCAAGGGGAGAGGCGACAGAAAGCCTTTCCCATTCATTCTTGACGGAGGATTAATCATGAATAATCAGACTAAATGGACAGAGTTATTAAATCAGGCTGTGAGCGAACCTGGCTTGATTCTCAAAGCATACAGCGCCTTTCACGGATATTCTCTAGGAAACAGAATCGCGGCGATGATGCAATGTGCGCTCAGAGGTATTGAACCGGGACCGATTAACACCTATCCAGGTTGGCAGGCACTCAAGCGCCAAGTAAAGCGCGGAGAGAAGGCCATCGAGCTTTGTATGCCTTTGACACGAAAGATAACCGACGAGGCAACAGGCGAGAGCGCAATGGTAGCAACGAACTTTGTATGGAAGCCTCGATGGTTTGTCTTGGGCCAGACAGAAGGCGAGCCAATAGAGCCGATCACAACGCCAGCCTGGAGCAAGGAGCTTGCCCTGGCCGCGCTCGGCATCACAGAGCAACCCTTTACGCTCACGGACGGCAATGTGCAGGGGTATGCCGAAGGCAGGACGGTTGCAATCTCACCAATCGCCGCGATGCCTCACAAGACCTTGTTTCACGAAATCGCTCACATCGAGCTTGGGCACACAGCAGAAGCGAACTTCACCGACGCAGAGACAACCCCTCGAAACCTCCGCGAAGTCGAGGCCGAAGGAGTAGCGATGCTGCTGTGTGAATCTTTGCAGCTTCCCGGCGCAGAATTCTCGCGCGGCTACATACAGAACTGGTTGCGCGGTGATGTGATCCCTGAGAAGTCAGCGATGAAGATATTCGGGGCTGCTGATCGGATTCTTAAAGCGGGACAAGATGAATAGGTTCGAGAGCAGGGGCGCGGTTGTTATGCAGCCGCGCCAACTCAATTTGCTTCGCGCGCTCCGGTTGATTGTATTGCTAGTTGGTTTCGTCTGCCGGAGCTACATCTGGTATCTCATCAATACTGTAGTAAACAGGCAATCCTTTCGCCGCAATCAAGTCCCGCTCTCGGTTCGCCCCTGGTGACTCTCCAATCATCAATATCGCATCACAGCGATCCACAAGAGCAAGTGAAATCGCCATAATTGCCTCGTACCGATTAGCTTCCTCCATTAAATCAACCACAGGTAAGGCTGCGTTCACACCTATGACAGGGATGTGTCCCAGACGCATTACTTGTGCGGCTGCCTGGTTCATCGTAAGCAGATTCCTCTTTCGCTCTTGTTCGGTATTTGCGCTATACGGTCCTGCAACTGCGATCAACATCGATTTGATCCTGTCTGTCGCCACCATGCGAGTACACCCACTCTCTAAATTGGGTGAGCCACCTAATGATATACATCACCAGCCCTCAAGTGGGGCACTAACGGGAATATACGAAACTCGCTTGCTGCGCTCCGGTGCACGCTTGTTAGATCGCGGCACTCCTTAATCACCCCACTTCTGAGAGTCTTTTCTACTATGACAGAAGTCAGGGCTGATTCAGGTAAAGCTGAAGATAAGATCGCAATACAATTCCATAGATATACCCACACCAATTTCACATAAGACATTTAGGCTATGAGGGGGATGCCTGGTTTGAGGGTCCCATCCTCTCGAATTTATCAATGAATGCGCTATTCCGTGCGATTAGAGCTGTCACCGGCGATGTGTTAGGCCCTTCTAAGATTTCGAAGTCTAAATCTCGAAACATCTCAATGTACATACGCTTCTTTTCCTGAGTGCATCCTATACAGAAAGCTACTGGATAGTTCTTATAAAAAGCTTCCCAGGTTATTTCGGAATCTAAAATGAAATGACATTTCCCGACATCGATTTCGCAATCGATTTTATCACCCGTAATGAAGATCATTATCGGGAGGCCGGTCTTGTACATATAACGCTTGAAAACCTTGTTGCGGTAGCTACCTACGTGAGGTCCGAAGCAACGATTAAGTTGTTCCCTCAATTCATTCTTGGTTGCTTCATCGAGTTCTTCATTAATCTTCAATATATGTTCTTCGCTAATCTGTAGCCCAGAGGCAGCGCCCAATAGCAGTGTGGGCTGCCTCCAAGTCAGCGAGAAGGGCGCAGCTAATAGTTTTTCAATTTCTTCCTTTGCTTCGTCCTCCAGCGGGGGTAAGGTGTAGTCAGGGTCTTTTTCCGGCATCTGTTGAATTCCTCCGTAAAAAGCTCCATAGGTTTCCTCTAACGGCGGACTCCAGGGAAAGGTTGTACAGGGCACTCTTGCTTTAAGCCAGAGCTGAAGATAGGCGAGAACGTTATTCGTGGCGATATGGATATTCGGGCTTCCCTTCTCATCAATCTTGACCACCTCGGATAGGGATTGAGCTAGTTCCCTAGCAACATAAGTTACGGTTGAACCGGATTCAAAAAAGAGGCTGACATTTGAGTTTTTGATTTTACTCAGGTATTGCTTATGGAAAAAGTTGGCGAGAGCTTCTTTCTTTTCCGTATACTCTAAACACCTCTGATACAATTTTTTGAAGTTTTTAAGTTGCCCTACAATGTCGAAGATGAATTCATTTTCCGAAACCGACACGACATTCTTCACCTTCTCTTCCTCTACCCTGACGAAGCCAGGCTTCTTGCATTCCTTCAAGTTATCGTCAAGCGCCTTCAAAACCTTATATTTGAAATCATCTTCTGGCCTCCACAGTTGGCGGTATTGACGGATGCTGTCGTGGAATCTTTCTAGTTTCTCCAGATTAAGTAACTCAGCTTTATCCTTAGCATTATTCGGATCGAGCTCCTCTTTTCGACGCCTGTGTATTTCCTCTGCCCTAAGAATAAAAGGCAAAATCAATAAATCATTCTGTTTTGCCAGTTCGTATTCCAGCTCTGTGTAACTAATCTTCTCACCGGGAGGAATTGAGCCATACCTGTGACCGAGAATCAAAATGTAAACTTGGCACTCAGCCATTACCTTCTTAATAACTTCAAGGTCGCTCTTATTAGCGGCTGAAAACCTTTCAAGTGCAATGGGGATATGACCACGCTCAAATATAACTTCAATGGCCTTTTTACGCTCTTTTTTCAAGTCTTCAAAAGTGGAGCTGACGAAAATTTGAAATCGCCTATCATTGGTTTCCATAATATAACTCCTTGTCGGGACGTGCTTGACTGTAAGATTTACCAGCGATGCCGCAAAACAGATGAAACTGATACCCAACTCAGGTAAGAAATTATATAAGGCTATCGAAGTGGCCGTACTCTGTCAGTTGAAAATAACCAAAACACGGAAAATGATATTCTTTACGGAGAGTAAATGTCAATATTGTGTGAGTAATCTAACAATGAAAAAGACCCTCTAAACGAGGGCTGATTCTATGTCTAACACAATTCCTATTCAAGCGACCAGCCGCCCACAGATAAACCGCCGATTCAGCAGGGGCGCGGCTGCTAGCTTCAGAAAAACGCGCACAAAATACTCATAACGATTAATTACGTTGCCTTTGTTGACCGTTGCCTGAGGTTTGAACTCAGGCAGGTTTTCAATCCTATTTTAAATACCGTTCTTGGGGGATATTACAGTTTGCAGGCTGAGGTTTCCTTGCTAGTCTTTATTCTACTAAGATAGTTTGTCTACTAAGAGTTTTTCTGCCTCTGTTGTAAGTACTATTGCGTTATTCAGTTCATTTACGAATGTCTGCATAGTAGATATTGTATGCATCCTTGCAAACTCGTATGCAGGTGTAATAGGAGGCCATTGACTTATTACTTGGCTCCACGAATCAAATATTTTACTCATTTCTTGAAGTTTGCTTTTGGAAGTCGATATTAATGTGAGCGCCTCCCTCATTCTCTGGTTGTTCTGGTTTATATGTTCAGGCAGTCGAAGAGCGCCTTGAGCAAAAGTCTCTATAGCTGCACTATAGGACTCTGAAAAAAGCGGTATCTGTGACTCGACATTAGTGACAAACTTAGCTAGATCATCTGCTGCCCTGTAACCAATTTGTTTAAAACGTTCAGCTATCTCTAAAACATCGATCTCCTCTTTCAGCAATAATGCTGCTTGATTCCACGCTTTCATGACTATGACCAGTGTGCGTGTTTCATCGGATATTATTGTTGCAGTTTCAATGAATGACCGAATATGTATATGTCCCTCCTCTATAAGCTCAAAAAATCCTTTCTCCTGCTGTTCTGCTTCGTTGGCAGTATACGGTTCTTGAATAATTGATTCTTCTACGTCTACTCGCTTCTCTAAGATTTTCCTAGTTGGTCCCCAACTATTACCCCATTCCTGTATTTGCCGGCTTAAATGAATTCGTAATAAGCTTGCAAACTCCTTCCGCTTTTTGTAAGGCCACCATAAAACTCCTTGCACCCCAAGCTGATCGCGAAACCTGTTAACCAAGGCCAATTGTTCTAGATTAATTTCGCCTGGCGATGTCGGAGCTTGGCTAAAATAAAACATGATCCTTAGCTGACCAGGGTTTGATTGGAATCTCCTATAGGCCCTTTCAAATTCCTCCGCCGTCCCCGATTCTGCTCTCTTAGTGGGAGTGCCAAATCGGGTCCAGAGAATGCCCAGAAAAATATCATAATTATCACCTATTTCTTTATTGATTACATCCTGTGAGTCATGACCTACTCCTGGATAAGCATGCGTTTCCCACCTTACGAGTTCAAGGCGGATTCTTAGATGCACCCCCCAGGCTAGATTTATCTCCTCAACGACCTCTTCCAAAAGGTTCCTCTCACTGGCAACATCACCCGGAGAAGCGACAAATACCTTTAGACTGGTTATAGATTCAGGCATTACTTAGCACCGCTAATGATCTTTTTTCTATTTTAAGCGTTTACCTTTCGTCATTTCCTAGAGATATTTCAATCAGGTCGGTTGGAGAAGATTATTATGATAATCGGCCTACTAAATCAGTCGTAGGGTTATTCCTTAGCTTCAAGCGACTTTAATATCGCCCTGATCTTGGCTGGCTTCTGATTGGATAAGATTCTTACCAACCTGCCCAATTCTGAGTTGTCTACAGATTTCTGCATTACTCGAAGCAACGTCTTAACTGTCCATTCATCCTCTGATACTCCACGAGCCGCATTGAAGATTTCTATCTCATCCACGCCTAAACCAAGAGCGAGGGCTTTAATACTCTCTATAGTCAGGTTGGTAGCCTCGCCTTTAATAATACTTGTGATGTAAGTCTCTCCGAGTCCCCCCTTACTCCTGCGGGCCACGTCAGCTACTTTCAGGTTCTTTTCATCCATTATTAGCTGGACGTATTCACTCAAAGATTCCATGCGCGCTCCTCCCAGGGAGGCGCATTTGTGATTGACATTGCCTAAGCAGTCAGATAGTATTGCGCCACCCCGATATACTGGGGAATAAACACAGTTTGATGGGGTCTTTACTTGCCACTGTTTAGGCCCCATCAAATCTCATTCTTGTATCATGAAGTGTCCCGATTGCAAAGACGAAGGTGTAGTAAGAAGTGAGTATCTTGGTTTGGTGACAGAGAAGTTGTGTGAGTGCAAGGCAGGGGAAAGACTAGGGAAGAGGATCGAGAAGATCGTAGCTAACTTCAAAACTTGAATCTCCTTTTACGCGACTGGGGAGCTGCCTTAGAACACCTGGGGAGGTAAGGCGGTTCCCTCTTTTTTTCTATGCCTAAGTTTCCCAAGCAAGCAGAGGCCACACGGTATATTAAGAATCTTCTTGCGAGCAGACATATCGAGCTAGAGCCAGGGATTGTCGTTCTTGGCGAGGCCGAGGAGTGCCAGGTATTCGAGTATCGCAAGAGATGCCTCGCTATTGATACAAAATCAGGGTTGTGGATAGGGCACAAAGGCCAGGAGTGGCGCTGCATTGACCGGGCCTGCACGGTGGGGTCTGCGCTTCAAGCTATTGAGTTCTTATTGAAAGATTAGGTTTGCTCGCCATTGATGTGGTAGCTTGTTAGTTTTGAAAAGTTGAACAACACGCCATGCGCACACCGATCAACAGCATGCACAATTATGGTTGTATAGGGTGCGGCCAGCCTGCTCGATGCTATCGTGGTAGCTCCAGAATGTGAAAAGAGGGCATCGTTACTGTCACGAATTGATGCTAGCAAGCGAATGGGCAAAGTACCAACACAGGATCGAACAGGAACATTAAGCGGCCAAAACCGCTTCAGATTTTAAGAGTAAGATTCGGGTTGGATTCCTTGTCTTTTATCTTGAAGCCCAGTTCGCTCGCAATTTAATAACGTCCTGGTCTAATCCATGACGTAGAACTTCCAGCCTGTCGTTCTCTTCAAGCTCCTTGATATTAAATGCTTTCAATACGAAAGGGAAAAGCGATGGTGTTTGAGAGATAGAAGACAGCATTCCATATTTCGGCTCGCTTGCAACTAAAACAGATTCAATCAGCCATACCGCCAACCTGGTATCGTGTATTACTTGTGGGGTCGCTGACTTGTAAACGCCCGAGTTACCAGTTTCTTCGATTACGCCCCAATCAGCAATTGATCGCAGAACGCGCCGGACGGCATAGGTTACAGTCTCTCGCTCACCAAACGTCTCTTTGACGCGTCTCTGAACTTGAGATGCAGTAAAGGTTCCTTGCAGTGTAAGCAACCGACCAGCCGTCTCAGCAATAATGTGAAAAAATGGATAGGCTGCCAGGCATAGTCCCCAGTGAAGCGGAACCCGATTACAATGAGGTTGCTCACGAATCAAGTTCAATGCTTGATCACGGAACGGTCTTACATCATCGCGTACCGCGACCCATATTCGGAGCAACACGGTCAAAGTTTTCGACTTGGCACTACGGTTCCCTGTGTCAGACAGCTCGCTCTTCAGTATCTGCTCTAATCTGTCTTTGATTTCTTGAAATGACAATCCTTGAGATGCTAACTCCGCAGTCGCATCGAGCCAGTTCAGGCTAACCTTGCGATCAAAACCAACCATTCGTGGATTATTACTCATTAGCCCTCCGTTCCACACGTATTAGCGGGACTATAAGTTCCTCAATAGAGATTCCACCATGACCAACTAGAAACCTGTCCTGAGAGATGAAAGCACTACGGCTAGGCGCTATCAAGGGAAAATAGTGATTTGGCAAGTTGATCACCGGCCATTCTATAGCATTAGTGATCTTCTCTTTAGATTTTGCCCTGAATGATTGTTCCGGGTAAACTCTCACCCGCTCTCCACGTAAGTCCGCAATAGCTCCTTCACTGAGTCGTCCGCAACCTTCAGCCTCGATATTGCCATGATCCGCAGTAATAACCACCTCGAACTCGTTTTCAAGAAGCAAATCCAGAATACGCGCAAACACTCCTTTAGTCGCCCATTGACGAACCTGATTATGCATACCTGCCGTTCCCAATTCCATGCCATGCATAATCCGATCAACCTTATCAATGACCAAACCAACTATGCGGCTTTTCGGGTCCGCCAATAATTCTTCTACATTAGATAAACTCGCCTCATCGCCAAGTCCTTTAACATAAGCTATGTCGTCTTTCGCCACTCCCTGATCTATCCAGAATTGAGCCCAAAGCGCGGGCTCTTTGCTAGTAGTGTGGATGCTTGCAGGAAAGAAAAGAGGCGACCTGCCTGCAAAGATAGCCTGACGCGATACGGATGTAATACTAGGTACCCAGGCAAAAGCAGCGTCTTCGCGCAGGATCAAATTCTTCCTTTGTTGTATGAGCACTTCTCGCAAGATAACCCATTGGTCAAGCGCGAGTCCGTCGACAACTATCAGTGCTGCTTTCTTGTAAATACCTTTCTCAATTTGCCGCGCAAGGTAGCGCGGAATGTGATGCACCATAACAGGAGTTATTGCCGGTTGATTGTGCAATCCGGCATATCGCTTTTCTATCCAGGAACCAAATGCAACATCCATTGCTTCTCGCAATGACAGAAAATCATGTTTGCGATCTGATTGTGTAATAGCGTCCAATTCATGCCAAAGAGCGAGAAACTCCGCCCAACTATGCGCGTATGCGAGCCAGGATTGATGTCGGGCTTCATCTCCGGGGAGTTGCTCTTGAAGCGACCTCGTAAGTCCATCCAGCCGTCGCAGCCTATCCGCAGCCGGGTCTGTGTGGACGCCAACGGCTATCCAACTCGACAGAAGACCGGCCCGTTTCGCAAGACTGAAATTGCTTAGGTCAACGGGTTTCAAAAAGCCTTCAAAGAAGAGATTGTCGATGTAGACTCGAACGTCATCGTGATCAAATGGCAAATTAGCAATCTGGAGAATGTCTGAACCCGTTTGCGAAGCAGTCTCAGCCGCTACGCCATGATCTCGCGCATGATCACCAAACAAGCGCGCAATAAAACGCTGCCAGCGTTCCTGCAGGAAAGCAAAAAAGGCTTCGCGGTCTGGTACGATTTCCTCTAAAGGCCATTCCGTAAAGCGTCCACTTTGCTCAAGAACCTGAATAAAACGCTCGTCGAATGCTTTGGGCACATAATGCCCCTGATAATGTCGCCGTAAGAGTACCCGGAGCAAATCAGAAGGGTGTTGAATCATTTCCGGTGCTATCTGAAAGACGTGACGCAGAACAAAATCTTTGGTCGCGTTGTCGCCCATAGATTCTGGCGTGTATTGCTGTTGGGCTCCATAGAGCAAGTCAAGATCGCTGCGGTCAAGCGCGGCAATAATAGGATAGCTCAGATTAGGAAATAAATCGCCGAGACCGAAATTCAGCCTGCGCCCCGCTTGCAAAAGGTCATAAGGCAAACCATCCAGATTTCTGTTATGAGATCGGAGAACAACAATCAGGTCAGGTATCTCTTCAGAGCCCTGGTGAGAGCGATATTTGGATTCGTAGGCGAAGCGGAAGGCGACATTATCGTCAAACGGAATAATCTCAAAGTTCCGTTCTCGTATGCATTGGATCAGTCTCTCTTCTAAGAACAAGCCATCAGGGTCTGCTACTAGAGTCAGTCGGGAAACCTGTGGTGTGAACTCTTTCAATATATGATCGCGCCAATCCATTATTGTTTTAGAGTGTGTTCCAAGCCCAATCGTCAGTTGCCAGCACCGCTACTCTCCGGTTCTGGTCAACGCCTGGTCATACCACATCAGCAGCTTGGGGTCTTCTTGCAGCACATCTTCTGGAATCTTCTTCGCAACCTCGATGATCGTCTCGTACTGACGATCCTGCCAAGCTTTCTTGAATCCTGCTCGCACGGCCTCGATGCGAAATACCTTGATCTTTTTCTGAGAGGAGACGCGGTAATCATCGAACTCTCGAAGTAACGCGCGCTCGCGCTGCTTCTCAAGATCGCTCGCTTTGTTTGGATCAGGCACGTACCAGCGATCTTTCGCTTTGGCTCTGAGAGCAGGAGCATCTTTGGGGAGGTTACGCAAGTCTTTGTAGTTTGTCGAAAGATAGCTGTGAATCTGGCTCGGCACATCGCCGCGACCATCGTAGGAGAGAAAGTTGTAAGCCAGCATTTCAGAAAGCTCTATCGGCTTTTCATACTTTGCCCAGCCTGCGACGGCTTTCATAAAGTTCGGTTGCAATTCTTGAAATGTTTGCGGTTTTGCAAGCAGTTGCTGGCGAATCCACTTGATAGCCGAGTCTTCATCGCGCGGGATGAGTTCAAGCTGCCCAAGTTCTTTTACGGTCGCTCGTTTTTTATCGTACTCAGCCACCTGTTCAGGTAGAAAGTACATACTGTCGCGCTCAGGGAAGCGTTGATCAAGCCCGGCGTAAAACTCAGCGGCACTCATTGGAACAGTTACGTTGCGCTGAACGTGAAAAGCAACCATGCGGTCAAAAAGCAGGTAGTTCTGACGTTCGGCTATAACTTCAGCTTGACTATCTTTTGATACAAATATCGGGACCTGTTTGAGGTGTGTCCGCACAAAATCCCATGCTCCCTCTTCAGTACCTTTTGTTAGTTCAAAGCGATTTTCCAATCCGCCATTCGGTTTGTAAGCAGTGATGACCAAATCTTGTTTTACTGCGGTGCTGGTCACCTGTCTATAGGAGCCTTGTTGCTTGTCGAGAGTGCGTACATCGGCCACAACAAACTTGGCAGAGAGCATCGCTTCCTGAATCGCATTCCAAACGCTATTGCGCGAGTTATGAAAGACGACCGTCATCCAACGGCCTGGCTTCAATACCCGATAGTACTCTTCAAAGCAGCTTTGCATCAGGTTTTTGTAATCTTGCAATTCTTTGTCTTTGGCCTGATCAACGATGGCTTCCGTTTCTGCATTGGTCCAGACCCGGTGCCAGGACTCGACGAGGAAGTTGAGGTCGGCGTAGTAAATGTTTTCGCCGAAAGGCGGATCGGTAAATATGTAGTCAATAGACTGATCCGACAATCCCAGTGTTGCAGCAGTGCAGGTAGTAATCACTGAGAGTTTGTATTTAGTGTGTGCTCGGCTAAAGGCTTTTTCAAGTCGCTCTAATTTGCCATTGAGAATATACCAAGGGCTAACCTCAGAATGTTGAGATGCTACATAATAGACTCCGCTTAAGTATTGATTGACTTGAGAAAATCCCGTCGGACGATATCGGTTCAGAATTGATGTTGTCCATATGGCTTGTTCGATCCAAAAAAGAAGAGCGTTGCGTAACCGTGTATTTTGATAGACATTCACCTTCTTCCACAGAGCGCCCATCGCTTGCGCCGCGCGTGGTAAAAAGAAGTGGTGAACACGTGTGAACCCTTTCGGCGCAATCCTTGAGCCATGATACATTTGTTCAATCGGGAAGCGGTTGGTGGGCACAGATATAGGTAGAGGTAGCTTCTCAATCTTACTAAGAAGTTCCTTGTCGAGTTCATCAGGAATCTTTTCATAGCGTGTTCTACCAAAACGATACTGGATAAGCGATGGACGCAATTTGATGCGCTTCCACGTTTCGCCAACGCCTGTATCAATTTTCGTTTCAAACATGCGATCTAGATTGTCTTTACTCAGTTTTGCACGGCAATGTGGGCAAGGAAAAACCTCTTTGACGCGCTTGGTTTCTGCGTCTAGCGCCTCATCCAGAAACACCACTTCACCGGCACACTCAGGGCAGGTAAAAACCTCGCTCCACACTGTGTACTCAATATGCCCAACTCGTTCGTTAGTATGTAGTGTTTCGTACATCCATCCAATTTCTAGCTCCAGTTCTTTTAGAATCCTGCGGCCAGCCTCAGCGAAATCTCTAACGTCAAACGGCAAGTTGTAGTTGGCCGAGATGAAAGTGGCTGCTGGATCAAGATCATTCAGGACCACCCTGCGCGCACCCCATCGCGGCACATCATAATCAGCCTTCTTGTATTCACCTTCTACATCTAGTTTGAATTCCGCATCAGGACTCCCGCACATCTGCGCCGCCACGCCTGTCATACCTGATCCGGCGAATCCATCCAAAACCACATCGCCCGGTTCGGTGTAATGAAGGATATAGCGCATGATCGCTTTATGCGGCACTTTGGTGTGATAGGAGTGGGCATTATAGATAGGGTCGTTTTTGCCTTCGCTCACATCAGTGGCGAATGGCTCGCGGCGGTAATTATCTGTCTCCGGGTCGTAGGGTTTTCCATAGTGACGGATGAAATCCTCAAGAAACGGATTGGGGCAGGCGGTGTAGTAAGGTGGATCAGACAGCCGAAGGATGTCTTCATCTTCGCCAAGGGGAAAGCCTTCTATCTTGCGGAACTCAGGATCATTGAGCTTCTCACGTAGCTTATCCAGGAAATACTCGCGCCTCGCTTCATCGCTCTCGAATGTCATGCCGAGGCATTCAACCTGCTGGCTCTCGATTGCCTGCTGTTCGGTTGATTTATTAATCAAGCGCAACTGGCCGGATGATTCGATTAAAAGGCGGTCTGCCTGGGCTGGTCGTTTTTTGCTCATGCTATTCTCTCGCGACTGATCCGCCATTTTCTAATATACTTCAAAATTGTTGTCATTCACTTTCTGTTTCCTGCGCTTTCCTTTCTTCACTGACACGCCGAGCCTTCAGTTCCGCTCCAATTTCGGTTAATGCATAAGCTTGATCTGGGTGATGAGGCTGATCTGGGTACGTCAAGCGCACGACACCCCCTGTAATTAATGGATCTAAATGCCTTCTACGGAAAAAGGTTCGGTGAGTTACCCCCAGATTTTCCATCAGATTAGCCAGAGATCGTGGCGTATCGCAAAGCAGGATTATTCTCCACTGAATTTCGGTAATTCCTTGCAAAGGTTGAGGTTGGTCAGTGACCAACCTGTCTAGTATTGGCCGAGGTTGGTCACTGACTAAGTTGTCCGAAATCTGTTCAGGTTGGTCAGTGACCAACCTCTCCCCCGCAACCTCCTGATCGCCGGAAGTAACAGTTGCGTGCATTCTATCCCGCAAATGCTCAACCACAACATAGTAAGGTTGCGATGCGGATTCAATACGCTCAAGAAGGGCTTGAACGGCGAGTCTATCCAGAATCGCCTGTGCCTGCGGAGATGCTAAACCTGTCACTGCTTTAACATCAATGAGATGAACTGAAGTCTCATGACAGGCAAAAGCGAAAGCGGCTGCCTCTTCTGGACTCAGACGCACGCCCAAGCTGGCTTGGAAAAGAAGCTGCTGTTCAGAAAGCAATTCCTGTTTGAGCAGGTCAAGCTCAAAAGTTTTATCGGTCTTATTGTTGTGAATCACGGGCGGGACATGGCCGAGTCTTCGCCAACTTATGAAGATGGCTCTGACACCTGTGCCCGCCTGATCGCTCAAGCCGATTCGTCGGAATGTTCCGACGATACGAGGATTACGGACTTCTTTTTCTCTGGGATCAAGTAGCTCTTCTGTTTTTACGAAAGCGTCTCCTGGATTCCAGATTACAGTACGATCTCGATAGAACTTAATCGAGGCTTTGCGATTATGGTCGGCGTAGTCCTGATGAATAAGCAGGTTAATGACCGACTCTCGAAAGGAGATGTAATCGGGTGGGGTATCATCTCGTTGCAATCTGTCAGGATGGATTGAGAATGGTGTCTCTGCATGCCTTCGGTAGAAGTCTACAAGGCTCCTCCAGGTCTGAATCAGATTGACCTCACTGAGAATACGGTCATCCCATCGCTGATCAGGCAAAACATCAGAGAAGTCTTCATTGATCCATTGGCAATCAACGACGGGGCGTGGGAGGATTTGTAGAAGATATGGAGTGTCCCCGAAAAGCAAGAGGCTGGCCTTTGTCGGCAGAAGCTGGCCCTCTTTTTCTATCACCAGCCCCCAATGATGTAAGAATTCTATGTCAGTCAGATCAGATTGCTGGCCATGATTTTGATCGCCATACATACGGCGATACCAGCGGAGCGCATCAGAATCGAAGCAATGCTCCGGATCAAGATCAACAGTCTGCCCATCATAACGCTCATCGGCGGCTTCTCGAACGAACCTTTCGATTTCGGCAAGTGTACATCTTTCGTCACACCCCCCTCGCCGGATGTATGAAAGACGGAGATTCTCTCTCAGACAGATCGGCTTGTCCTGCCTGCGGGCTTCTGGGATGTAGAATGCCAGTACTGCCTTGCCATCTTCTTCTATAAGATAAGATGTCGCTTGAATAATCTTGTTCAGTTTGCCGCCAGCGCGTAATGCGCTAAGAAAGTCATTTTGAACCTTGTCAACTTCGAGCACGCCTACCACTTCATAGTTTCCGTCTCTTTCTCTCACTCCAAAAATCAGCCATCCCCCACCTGTGTTTGCGAATGCGGAGACAGTTTCATAGGCGGAATCCCCCACGCCTCGTTGACATGTTTTGAACTCGACATCATTCCACTCATGACCATTGAGGCGTTCTATCAATTCGTCTCGGTTCATCGTTAGCTACTCCACGACGATGCGCACTTTGTTCTGTTCCTGTCCTTTTGCCAAACCGTTGAGGTAATCATCAAAGCGTTTCTTTATTTCTGAAAGAGTCGCTGGCGACCCACCATTGAGCAACGCAGAGCGCATGTCATCTGCCTTTACGACGACTTTGACCAGACCCGATAGCACTTCCTGCACTGACTGAATGAAGTCCTGCCCCAGCTTGTCAGGTAATTCCCCAGCTTGCAGGAAAGCATCAATCTTTTTGCGAGAAGCTGCTTTGAGCAGATTGAGATTGTTCTGTGTTGTCGAGTCTTTTAGATTGTCCAAAAGGCTTGTAGTCCAATCGGAAAGTAACCTGTCGAGTTCATCATCATACGCCGACAAAAGCTTGTTTACCGGCGCGTCCACTTTCTCACCAGAAGGCTTGTAACCGCAATGCGGGCAAATAGGCGATGATTGCAAGTCTTGTTCGGTGAGCGCAAAGCAACTCTTGAGTCCTGCAAGGCGATACTGATAAGTTGCGAGTTGGCTTGCAGGCATCAGGTCAATAGTCGCCAGTTTCTTTAGAGTATTAAGTCGTTCGTCGCGCAGCAACTCCGCTTTGCGCTTGTCTTCGTTCGCTCCTAGCCGCGCCCGGACGTGATGCTCAATATATGAAGTGATATAGCTCTTCTTCAACTCGTTCAGTTTCTGAATAGTCCGCTGGCGAAAAGTGGGGGCATTACGCTTTGCGGGAGAACCGATCTGCGCAAGAATCTCTGATCGCGCTTGTTGAACTTTCTCAACCCAAGGATGAGCTGGAGGCAAAACCATTTCAGCCTGCGAGAGATAACCGGCCACCGGGCCAAACTCAGTCACCAATTCCTGAAACCCTGCCACTTCATCCAGTGTCCCAAGCCCGGATTGTTGCGTTTGAATTTCGGCTTCATCATAGCGAAAGTTTTTGAGCTTACCGGATGTTGAGTAGGCTTGCAGGGATTCCAGAAATAATTTGATCTTGTCGAGTCGCGCTCGGTGTTCTGCCTGGTGGTCTTCAGTGAGCAGATTGACGCCCCAGAAAGGAAAGCCGTTTTGAAGTTGTTGCCCGGCCAGCAAGACTTTCTCAACTTTTTCGGCAACTGTTTTTTGCAATTGCTGAACCGGCCCGTCCTTGCCTTGCGTAATCTCTATGGCAAGCCCCGGCGCAAGGCCGAGTAGTTCAAAGAGGGCTTTGAGTGCAGGTAGATTCCATTCTCTTGGTTGTTCAATATGCTTAAAGCGAATGAGTTCGTCTATAGGTGTAGTTGTTAGTTGATCGAGTGTGCTCGCATCGAATTTCTTTCCAGGAATCGCTAGCACAACATCACCGCGATAGACCAGCGAGGCCAGCAGTACGATTGCCCATTCGCGTTCGAGGCGATACCTCTCTGGTGCCATGTACTCAACTCCAAGAACATCTTGAATCAGCTCGCTTCGATTAAGTACTTGGCCATGACCTTTCTTCTTGAGAAGGGTGGTTATGTAGCCAGCGTATCGCGAATGCGATGGATCAAGGCGGTCTCCGTCAAGCAGTTCGAGCGCATCCAGCACCGCCGCGCCCTGCTGCGTTTTGGTCGCTCCTTTAATCCAGCGCAATGCATCGTGCGCGGCCTGCGCTCGGTTGGTGCTAGTGATGAGCACTGAAAAGGTTGGATATTCGCTCGCGATGTCTTCAAAGTGAGGGGCGAGGCATACGGAGCCGACCGTATTAACGATGTCGCGCACGTTGTCCCGCACACTACCTGTCGCTGTAAGTTTGCCTTTGACCCATTCAAGCAGCGGTCGAGTTTTGCCTTGATAGGTCACCTGAAATGCTGTTGTCAGGTGCTCTTGGAGCCACTTAACCAGCGATTGACGATAGCTTAACGCCTTGCTCTGATAGATGGCTTTTGCCTGGACTGAACTTGTAGAGGCGAGATCAAGTGCCGCCGCATATAGGTTCAGGCTTTCCCTGAAAGCATCATCGGCAGTCAACCGAAAGAAGACCTCATCGGCTTGGTTTTCGTCTGCAAACTTCGGTGGGCGATAAGGCTGTAGGAAATAAAGATAAAAATCGCGTGGCGGTTGAGCCGTAGACCGTTCGTTGGGTGCGCCAAAAAAAAGATAGCCCTGGCGCATTGCTTTACGCTCGCGCCATTCCAATTCATGTTCCCAGATTCGATAGCCTGTAACTACTGTCAAATCTCTGCATTCCATCGCGCCCTTGAGCGCCTCAAAGTAGTAGCGGTCCAGTTGATCTTCATCGAGGCTTTCGGCGCGCTTATCAATCAGAGCGTCGTAATCATCCGTTTTCTTGAGGTCGAGATAATACTGGCGATTGTCTGGATTTGAAGATATGAACTGGCCACTTACTGTCTTGTAAATTTCGCGCAACACCGTTTCCACCTGTGACAGAAGATCGTCGGCAGGCTCTCCTCCGAGTTCTGCAACAGTAGGATCATACAGACACAGGCCGTCACGCAGTTCTTCGGGCGTGGCTCCAAGTGGTGCATAGATATCGCCGACAGTCAGTCTATGTACCGACAAGCCCTGAATGATTCTGCGCGCCATCGGTTTGTAAGTCGGGCGCGTAAAAGCTTGCTCAGTGCGAGACTCAAGAATTTGGCTGCAATCGATGACATCTCTAATTTCGGGCACGGTACGGAATGATGGGTTCTCGCGCAGTATCTGCCAGTAGCTGTCATAAGCGATCAACCCAGGCTGGTTTGTAGGCACATCCTGTTCCAGCAGCCGCTTCATTGCTAACGATAGCGTTTTCAGCACCTCTCTCTTTTCCACAGCCGTGATGCGTTCAAAGGTATCAACGTAGTCTGGATGGACAGGAAAGAGTCGTACGAATTCATCCATCCGTTCATTCATGTTGCCATAGAATCTCGCAAACGGCGTCAGATGCTCGCGAATCTTAACCTGCTGCTCTGCGGTTTTCCTGAGTAGACGTTCTGAAACGACGTACTTCACATCCTTGCGGGCGATGAGCACTTGCTCAAACCGATCCTTAACACGGCGCACGGTTTCGGCAACGAACGAAAAACGAGGATTGTCGAAAAGCATTTCCTGCACCCCTGCTATGAAACGAAAGCGCAAGTCTTTGCACACTTCACCGATTTCGCGCAGGAAGTTGAGGTCAAGAATAAGTTCTTGATCTTTACGCGTGCGCAAATAGTCGAGCAACTCATCAACTGCCAGCAGCAACCCCTGATCGGGATAGCTTTCGTGGAAGGCCGCCATCATTTCTTCAAAAGCAGTTTTATTGTTGGTTATCTGATTGGCTGGCGGGAAAGAATACTGAACCCCCAAGCTGGCCAGATGTTCTTCCAGTTCTGCAACCAGAATATCGCGTAGCGACATGGTGGTTGAGCCAATCTCGGTACGAACTACTTTAAATTTGCCCGCGACAGAAGAGGCTCCTTGGATCACCTGGGGATTCTTGATGTACTCAATCATGTCGGCATATTCGGCAATGGCTGAGATGACCGACATCAAATGTGATTTTCCTGTGCCATAATTTCCGACTACAAAAATGCCGCGATTATCCGCAGATTGCTCAAATTGAAGCTGAGGGAACACCACAATGTTGAGCTTCTCGGCCATCTCGTCAGACACCACATAAGTGGCCACGAGGCGTTTGGCTTCACTCAATTTATCAGAGCTTCGGAGTTCAACAACTGATTCGATCGGGTCAAAATGAATTAAGTCTCTATATTTCATAAGCCTCTTCTTTTAAGCCAAAGGACCGCAGCCCTCAACTAATGACGATGGCTTTGAGTTTACTATTACAAGGTCCTTGGCCGGGTAAGTACGGTATTCGGGGTGGCCTGGCTCTGCATAGATCAGATGACCCTTTTCGAGAGAACCACTCCATGAGGCAATTATGGTTCGGTTACGAGACAATCCTTGAAGCAAGCGAAGCGGGTCTTGTCTGAGCGACAAATCGAAGAGCAGTTCAATGTTGTCAAGCAAAACAACCTCACAAACGCCAGACTCGACGATTTCGCGCAGCAGCAGTGGGGTTTTCAGTGACCGTTGATGCTCAGTCAGATCAAGCAACCGTTGGCTTAGTTCCAGATTAACGTTGATATAGCGTCCGCCAGTTTCCCTCGCTGCCTCTTGCAGAGGCGAAGTTTTTCCCCAACCAGAAGGGGATACCACCAGGATAAGTCGGTGGTAGAGTTCGGCAACTTGAGAAACTTTCTCTGTGAGTTCGTGCATTAGGCGATACCTGACCCTAAAGAATCCAAGATATTCTAAAGGGCCATTTTAACAAAACTTCAACTGTCAATCGTGTTTCGAAATACCTGCGCCAGTGAAGGACCCAGTGCCACTTTAAATACATATCAGAGGCAAATACTGTGATCAAGATGTGAATCGGCCACTCATTTTACTCTAGGCAGCCTTAGCTCACAATATAAAGCTGTTCTACTTGATGCTCGATAATTGGAATTGATTGGGCCTGGGAGTAGAATGGGTAAAGTAGATTCCTATGAAAATGCTTTAAGCTGTGCTGACCCTCCGGCTTGATTATTGACAGAAGGCTAACTGCTAACACCCGCCCACTTCAACCGCCGCGTATTATCAGCTATTTTAACTCATTCTACTCGCACGCATTCTGAGGCATGTTCCATTCTTATGCTCTCTTCGGGCGACTTTGGAGCAATTTGCTTTGGCCTTGGTTTGCTAGCTCTCTTGCTTTGCTTGCTTTTGCTGGTTCTGGTAGATGCCTTTCGCTTTTTGCTCTGCTTTTTCTTCTGCAAATTAACCTGCTGCCCGCCTTCGGCTGCAATATTGACCTGCCCGGCATTCTGCACGATCACCGGGCCTGAGTACCGCCGCCAATCCCTAAGCTGCCTTACACCAGCGAAGAACTCCCGCCGGAATCTGTCGGCCAACTCCGCCGCCTGCTGGATAGCGTCAGCCTCTTTCTGATATGGCATGTCCCAGTAGCCATCATGGTACTGACCTGAGTACTTTGTCTTGTAAGTCTCCCCGTTCCTTGACCAATGCTTATAGTTCCGATCCCACCAATCTTTGTAGTCCTGGCTTATCATCCGCGCGTCTAGCTTGGTCCGCTTATTGTGCTCGCCAGTCCAGTACAGGAAGAGATAGAACGACACCGCCATCGCGTCTATCATGCATAGCTCTATCTGCCCGCGAGGCCCCCACTCTGCTATAAATCCATCTCTGATGGCCTGGAATTCCGCCCGCTGCCACGGCTTGCTCATCCAGTCAGTATTCTCGAACACACGGGCCAGGTAATGGCCGCTCTCAACGTCTTTTCGCGCCGCCTCCTTTATGTCCTGCCAGAAATACTCCGCCGCCTCCGGGTCGCACAAAAACAGGTCGTTAAGCTGATACCAGCTAATCTGATCCGGCGGCCTCCTCCCCATTTGCTTATACAGCCGCTTCGCTTCTTTCGTGCCTTTGATCTTCACGCCCGCCAGCCTGATCGCATCCTCTAGTGTATTGTTGCCCCCCTCCGGCTTCGTGTAGAACAGCACCATTTGGACGTAAGCTTTCCTCAACTCTCGCAGCAGCGAAACTCTCTCCAGGCTGAACCGGGCTTGCAGGCTGTCAGGGTTGAACCGCTTCACTTGCCGAAGCGCCGCTACCTCTTGTTCTTGTCTCTCCTTAACCCATTTAAGCTCCGCCTCACTAAGCACGGTTTTTAGTTGCGGCTTCAACTCGGCTTCAACTCGTTTGGCTTTCTCCAAGGCTATTTCGGGCGGCTCGCTGCCATCGAGACTTACGGCCACGCCAGCCTCAGTCACGCGCCAGCTAACGCCCTCCCCGGCCTCCGCCTCAGTGATCGGCGCATAAACGACATCGCCCGCGTCCTGCATTTGCTCGCGCACACGTTCGGCGTATTCCTCTTGATAATCAGCAGCCATCACGACCCCCATTCAACATTGAATTAAATATGTACCGCTGCTCACGGCGTATCATCCTGAGCAAACCTAGCAACTCATGGCCCCGCCTGCGCCTTGCTGCTCGCTCCTGTTTGAAGACAGATATAGCCTCATTTACATCTGGAATAGCCTGTTTTCTGACGTATGTAGAACACCTGTTGCCTTCCACTAGCCATCTTCGGCAGAAATACGGGCCATGCAATTGGCCCTTTGCACACCGGCAGTTAGGCTTGCCACAGGTCACGTAGCGAGCTTCGAGAAAGCCGGGAAGGGGGCCAATCTTAGTGGCATTTTTCTCAGATTTTTTTTCGCGCCTCGTGTCGGGGAGGCATTTTTTCGATGTAGTATCTTTTTTCATTCAATCCAATCTATTCTGGTTACTCGATTTATTGAGAGACAAGGACAGTTCAATCGCCAGGTTAGCCGCACGACAACAGGCATTGCACCTATTCCCTTCGCCATAATCGAGCGCATTTCCACAACTGAAACAATGCCCTTTTTCTGGCTCTACGGCCTCTCGCGCCACCAGAAAAGGTATAGGCCCCCTATCAGGAATCTGCGAAAGCATTGCCTCGACGCGCCAGTTTATCTCAGGGTCATCCGTAGCATTTTCAGCCGACTGTGCCTCCACATTTTCTGGATACCCTACCCCCCGGCAAGTGCCAAAAGTGACAGAAGGCTCATTCCCGACTTCAAAGGCGGCTTTTGGCACTTTTGGCACTTCGTTCTCCCTAGTGTGTGGGAGTATTTCCTCCTGCCTTCTGCCAACCAGATAATCTTTCAGGTAATCCTTCATTGCTGCTTCCTTCCGACCTTAGGATTAATTAGGTAGTGTGTCGTTGATCGCCCGCCCGTTTTAATCTCCACAGGGCGAACCCATTGCAGGTCGGCGAGCAGTTCGAGCGGCTCGGCTGCTTCTTTGGCGTTGGTCAAGCCGGTCCAGTGCTTCCTATAGACATCACGCGCCGTGAACGGGTCCGGCAGGTCCCCTTGCCGGATGTGTTCGGCCAATGATTTTGCGAGGTGGGCTGCCGCATTAATCGCCATCCCATAAACCCTCTTCGCGTGTTCGAGCAGATAGCTACACCACGCCGCAGCCTTCGCCGCCGCATCCAATGAAACAGCATCCTGGTCCGTCCGTCCGTCTGCCCGGTCAATCAGGTGAAAGAGCAGGGCGAGGCTCGGCATGAGGCTTCTGTATTTCGACAGGTGGGCTTCCAAGGCTGGATGCTCTATCCGCCCGCTCCGCAGGTATAATTCCAACTCCTCGTGCCAGGAATCGAATAGCTCCTGTGCCTTCTCGTCGAATCGTAAGTAGGGAATCGCATCGGCTTCATCGGGAATGTGAGCGCCTAACTGGGCCGCATCCAGGCGGTCGAGTTTCTTGAACACTTCAAAGGCTTGATTCTTACTTACGGTATTAGGATATCGATCTACGTTTCGCCAGTGCTCGCTCACGTCCGGGTAGACCATTAGCTGCAAGCGTTGCAGTAGGCCGTCATCACCCTGCCCGCCTGAGAGCGTTGCGCGAAGGTAAGCCGAAAGCGGGCCGGGTTGTATCCCACCTAAGACCGACAGCGTGACGGTTTGAATGTGGAGCGTGCCGCGCCCTATGCGGTCATAGGTGAAGCTGCCTTGCCCGTTCCACGCCTCCAGATAAAAAGCCCGATCCCCCTCGTGCCCTTCCCGGTCGAGTGTTCGCAGCCACCCGACAATTTCATCCCGAAACAACAGCAATCCGCGAGGGTTCTGATTCAGCAGCTCGCCCATCTTCTCAACGGTCGAGTCGTTGATGATGTAACGTCGCTCGGTGGGCGCAACCATTTCGGCTAGCGCATCCAATTCCGCACGAAGCAGGTCTTTATCAACCTGCTCACCGCTCTTCACGGTTTTCTTTATATCGTCTTTCAGCTTATCTTTTTTGGCGTCCGTGGTTATCCGATCAATCTCCCAATCCTTCATGGCTTGCTGATAGTCTTCCCGCGCTTTAATAGCCAGCCTTTTAAGGGGCTTCAACGCTTCCTCAAGAGCTGGCGACTTGAGCACGCCGGGGCGTCCGACAACTGCCCCGAAGAGGTTCGGGATGACCGTCCAATCGTCGTGGCGTTTCGGGCGGATGGCTATCTGATTGCCGACAGTGGCCGCGATAGCGACCATCGCGCCGACGGCGGGATAGTCGAGGGGGCACTGCATCCTCTCGGCAATATCGGTGAGCCAGGGGGCGAACGGCTCAGGTAGCAGCTCCGGTTGCATGGCGGGGACTGGCAATAACCCTACTGGTAGAGGTTCGGGGTCAGACCAATCCGGCTCGTCTGAATCTGCCTGGTCCTGAGAAGTGCCAGAAGTGCCGGAAGCCCGTGATTGAACGCCAAGCCACCTCAGGATGCAGTCAGCAACGTCTTTGGGGAATAGTTCCGTAAGGCGTGGAATGCCGGTGGCACTTTTACCTTCGGCAAGTCGCTCTGCCGTGTCGAGGACGGCCTGCTTTCGATCCTCAAGCTCGTCATCGCCGGCCACGCGCGCGCCTGCGAGGATGAAATGCTCTGTATCTTCGACTGACCAGGCTGCCCTAAGAAGCACGCCTGCAAGTGCGAGAGCGAGATTGTGGCGTTTACCCTCTTGCCAATACCTAGATGTGAGGCAACAAGCGGCCAGCTTGCTTGCGGCCAAAAGTAACTCATCAACGTGGACCGCTGCAGGCTCGCCTTCATCATTCCAGATATACAGATCGCCGCTCGGATGTAGGCTAGGTGGGACTAGGGTATGGCAGCCTGTGCTGCGAAGCTCAAGAAGCATAGCTCGCTCACCCTTGCCTCGCAGCATCGGGTCTTCGAACTTGCGTGTGACCAAGCCCTTTGCGTAATACCACCAGTGCGAGGATGCTATTGCGCCCCGCCCGCTCTTTCGCCCTGTTTTCGGCAAGAATTCTGATGCAAGTAATACGGCTTCTTTACAGTCAAGGTCCGTATCGCAAAGCCAGTTTGAAGGCTCGCCAAGCAAAAGACTGAGGTTGACGCCATTACTGAATACGCCCGACAGGTCCTCTTTTCTCAGACGCTCTTTTTGCCAACCGACCCTGCCCGGATTCTTTGTTCGCCCCGGCACCCAGAGCGGCATCCACTGCCGATCGTAATAATCAAAAGCGTAATCAAGTGTGCTGCGCATATCTCACCTCTACGCCACAGCCCGGGCACCTAAGGTTCTAGCTTCTCTCCTCATCGGCTAATCGATTTCGCCGTGGTCGCCTAACAGGCCGCTCGCAGTTTGCCAGGAACTCCTCGACGTGTCGCGGTAGATAGACGACCTTGTCTCCGATGCGGCAGTGAGGCAGCCTGCCAGCATTCCTCTGCCTCCAAGCGGTAGTGCGGCTGATGCCTACTCGCTCACAAAATTCTTGTTCATTCAGAGTCGCTTTCTCATTTGCCATACTGCTCATTTCGTTCCTCCGTGATTCATAAAAAAATTGCTCGTAGCTTTGTGTTGCTACGAGCATCATAACGCCGGTTATTGGGTATCTATTCTGGACTAATAAAAAAAAGTTTTATCCATACTTTCACAGTAAGTATGGATAAAACTCATGGGATTTTATCCATACTTCTTATAAGCCAGCACTGAGTTGTCCGAAGTCTTCATCTGCCTCATCCTCTTTTAGATAGGCTTCTTTAGGCAATATCGCAGTATAGCGCACGAGTATCTGGCCTAATTCCGAAAGCTGATAAGAGTTCAATTTAGGAAAAAAGAATCTGGTATTAATCTCGTTATTACTGTCATTCTTTCTTTTTCGCGCTTTAGAGAAATACTTAACTACTGCACCTTGACTTATACCAAAGCGCCAAGCAATAAAGGCATTATGCATGGCATCCCAACTTCTAGGGCGTATGCAACGCTTTCCCTTCTCGCTTCTAAGAAAACCCATAACTCGCACAACAGATATGCTTTGATTGCTCACCCAAGTTTCGCGAAGAAACTCTTCCAGTTTATTTAATCTCTGATCTTCATTACGTGTTTTGTCATTTCGCAACCACTCGAATGCTTCATACAGGAGTGTGTTCTTTTGGTCGTACCCATCATCTTGAACTAATGCGACAAGTGCGTCTTCCTTAGAGACACTTCTTTCTCTAGCTGAATCAATTATAGTCTTACCGATTTTAGAGAGGCTTTTGGAAGCCTTTTCAGGGCGTCCAGAGTACAACCATCTCCTAACAGCTATACTCCTCTCGTCTTTTTCGTCCCAACCATCCTTGAATGTCAGAGCGGGGCGATGCCTTAATATCTCATGCCAATGGTGAATCGCGATTAGAACTATCGGATTACCAACAGTCATGATGTTGTGCCGAATCGCAGCAAATATATCTATCCTCTGCTTACTGCCATCAGCATATTCGATGATAGCAATGGGGTTTTCATGGTCGTCATCAATTTCTACTTGTGCCCATTGCAGATCAGCGGGTGCAGTGAACCCTAACCGTCTAGCTAAACAAGAAAAGTCCGCATGCGAGAGCTTCCGAAGTTCTACTTCCAGTTCGTCAAGTGTCATACTGCCCTCCCTGTTGGCATCCCTGACTAATTCTGGTTTGCCAACCCGCTTCAGGGATCAGGCAGGCTGTCCACCGGGTCATGACTCCGATGTTAGGCAAACCAAGCTGTGTTAGTTGATTAGTGTTTTCTCCTCTTCATTCACTTTACGGTTCAGTTCAAAGAGCACAGCCGCAGCCCGCCGTGCAGTCTCAATATTTGAGTTAACGTAACGGTATGTTGTGTTCGCCTGCGTATGACCAAGCACACGACCAACCTCGGACAATGGTATATGACCTTGTACTAACCTTGAGGCTGCGGTGTGGCGAAGATCATGCATACGCACATCAGAAAGCCCTGCTAGATCGCGGGCGGTATTGAAGGCAGTCTTTATACTATTCGAGATACCAAAAACCAGCGATTCCGGCTCTTTTGTCGATGCCTCATAGACCTCTCTAAGGATAGTAGAGAGGCGTGGAGTCATGGCGACATACCGTGTGCGCATAGTCTTAGTGTTGAAGGCTCTGACTGTAATAATCTGCTCCTCGAAGTCAATATCATTCCAGATAAGCTTTAGTATCTCTCCTATTCGCATTCCGGTATCAAGTGCGCCAATTACAATAGGACGTATATGAGCACGCGGGCCAGAACATGCTGCCAGCAATCGTTCTTCTTCATCAATGGTTATTATGCGCTCGCGCGCCTTCTCGTCGCCTGGGTGTATAAGCGGCTCACCACAATTGAAGGGGTTGCGCACTATCCAGCCATTGCGGACTGCAACATTGAGCACACGGCGAAGCAGTGCCAATTCTCGATGGACTGTGGTTATTGATCGCTGTGATTCTCGCTTTGTTTTTGTCCGAAGTCGCACATTACGAAAAGCCTCGATGTCAGAATAGCTGATAGCTTTGAGGGTATGCTTCCTAAAATGGTTTGTTAGGACTTCAAGTATCTGTCGAAATCTTTTCCAGTCACGACGACCAGCTATCTTTCGACCATCTACATACTGAGGAGGTATAAGGTAGGTTGTCTTGTAATGCTCTGCAAGATCGGCAAAGGACATCTTCTCATGGTCGAAAACCTCTGGCCCATGATCGTCCAAGTCTCGCAGCATATCTTTAATCAGTTCTCTGGCATGGCTACGGCTCTCGGCGCGTTTCCATTTCTCTCGCCTTTTGCCGCCATCATCCAAATAAGTTACACGCGCATACAGCAAACCATCACGTTTTCTTATTGAGCCGCTCTTAGCTTTAGGCATAATCTCTCCTTAATTCTGTCCCACATTCAGTCCCACATACGAGTGAAGAACTGAGCAAGCTACAGACACACCATGTAACAAGAGACAACGAACATGGCAAGTAAATAATGAAATTAAAGGACTTATGAAACAAAGGGGAAGATACAGAAACAAGGAGAAACACTCTAGGCGGGACTCATAATCCTTTGGTTGTAGGTTCGAATCCTGCAGGGGCCATCAACATCCCTTCCTATCTATTCCCATCTATTACTACTTAAACACGAATCGCAGCCAACGCTTAGTGCATCTAGTAGCAATGAAATGTATCGAGCGACAGGTATTCCGGTCACATAGAGGTCACATGACTTTTATAGAGGCTGACAGTTTATGGGGTTGCTTATAAGAATAGATATATAGGGAACCCTCGCCCAATGATTTCAACGGCCCTGTCGCAACAGCTCGATGTTTGAGAATTTGAGATTTGCCCCTGCTGGTTATCTTGTGAGGGAGATTGCCGGACGGGGCAAAGCGGGGCAGCTAGTCCTTTCGCCTGCGACGACTGCCCCTTTTCCCGTTTCTTAACCAACTAATGTAATAGAATAGTGAGGAAGATTTGATATGAAGGAGCAATATAGTGACAATTCTGCCTACTTGCTTTAGTCAAAAAAACAGTTCAGTTGTACTGTAATCCTCACAATTCCCCTTTTATCTGGAAGTGATTATTGTGAAGGTAACGGTATGACATTTCTGTGGCTACAGTGTAGCACAAAAGCCGCACTACTATTCAGCATTACGGTTAGAGCGATTTTGGAATTTCAACAGAAATTCAAAGGGTTTCGCCGATTTCGATCCTTGGTTTCCTGGGCATTGCGCAGCGGGTACCATAGTGCGAAGAGTTCAAATGTCAACCAAGTAAAGCCTGATCCCTCCCTGCGCTGTTTGTTAAAGTTAAGCTTGGCCCCTCAATGGTCTTGAGATTGATCCGCTTCAGATTTTTAGCAAGGGCTCCAAGATGTTGTTCCAGTCATCAAGCGTGGACGACGAGGAGACCTGGGTGGCTTCCGCGCCATTGATGAAGAAGGTGGGTGTGGACCAGACGCCCCGCGAGAAAGCAATGCGAGAGGGGATCTTGGCTGCGGCGTAAACTTCATCGCTCTCGAGACGGTTGATGAATTCCGTGCGGTCGGTCTGATATCCGTATTCTGTAAGGAGGCGCACGATCAAATCGTACAGATCGAGCTGGGTACGTTGCTTGAAAACTCCGTTGAAAAACTGCTCCTGGCGTTCGTACAGAAATGTTGCGAGCGGGAAAAATAGTTTGGAGTCAGCTCCCGCGACGGCAAAAATCGCTTTGGTCACGTCCCAACTTTGGCGGTGGTTTGCCATCGACAACAGTTGAACTCTCAGTTGCACTTTTTCAGGACCATAATGGTCGGACACCGCTAACAGGGTGGGCCAAGCCTTTTTGCTATAGGGGCACTGGATATCGCCGAATGCTTCGATTTGCAGCAATGCGCTCGCCGCACCCTTGACGTATCCGCTGGGCCTTTTGGGAATGGGAATTGGCATGATTCTCGCCTCCTTGGGGTTGTCTTTTAAGCAGGAAAAGCAGCAGCAAGATTACGATCCAAACCTATCTATCATAGTTGGCTTGCCTGCAGCATTCGCTACTGCCTGCTGTAAGGTTGCTGGTTCCGATATTGGAATGACAGTGACAGAATCACCGCTGTCGGGATCAGGGTTCCAGTACGTTCCCGGCGTGAGGCCGCAGTAAATTATCGAACTCCCCTTGGGATACACGTTCTGTGGCCTCGGGAGAGGGTTCCAGCCCGGACTCTTCGTGTAAAGCCATCCGAGCAAGTTGTCCAGAGAGCGGTTTTCCAGCATGAGAAAAACGATCTTCTGCACCTGCGGCAGGAATAATTCTGTCAAGATATTCCTCCCCGTTCGTAGTTGCTTGCCCAATTTGGGTCAACATGTGGCTGGACCGCTGATAGAGATCAACCTCAAGTCCCGAAGTTCCCGTGAAACCTGCGCTAGCAACAGTGTAATGCTTTGAGAATACAAATCTCTTAAAGTCTCCTCACAGCCTTCGTTCTCATCCAATCCGCTTAGCGCCATCGGTTCGATCTCATTTAGGAATTCGCGGAATGACTAAACCCGATTCCGCTCTGTACGCGACCGGTAAGCGCTCAGTCTCTTTTGTGTCTTCGGTTTCGAAACCGCCATCGAACCATAATGACTTCCAAGGGCGGGCGCGGCGATTGAATCACACTGGTACTTCAGTGTCAATCTGCAAATTGTAAGTTATGCCATAGATACCATGGAGTTTCTTGATACTGCATAATACGCATATTGGTAGGACCGAGAGTCTATACCCCTCACAGGTGAATCAGGCGAAAATCCCTCACATCCTTTTCCCTCACTAATACTGTCGACATGCTTCTATTCAGACGTGCTTGTCAGCTTCTGCCCGTCGCTGTACTGTTTGAGCGTTGCCCCTGAGCAGCTCCCCAGCTAAACCATCCGGGCGTCATCAAGCTTGGAAAAAGCGTCGGCGCTCGGAGTCACTTCGCGAATATATGCAAGATTATGCTGTTTACAGCCATGTCGTTCACCTCATTAATAGCCTACAGCGTTGGAAGCTCGCGGGGACGCGGGCCGAGCGGGAATGCTCTGTCAATCATCTCAAGCTCGGTGTTGCTTAACCGAAGCTGTCCGGCCCCCGCGTTTTCATCGGCGTGCTTGAGTCTTGAAGCCTTAGGTATTGTGAAGAGCGAAGGCCGCCGCACCAGGAACCGCAGCGCCACCTGGCGCGGTGTTGCGTTGTGAGCCTCGGCAACCTCTTGCAGCACGCGCCCCCCGGTCGTGCGCGGGCCGGGAAAGTTCCCGCTCCCGAAGGGGCTGTAACCGACTACGGCAACATCGTGCTCTTCGCACCATGGGAGCACGGCGTGCTCGATTGCGCGCTCTTTCAAGTGGTAGAGAACTTGATTGCAAGCTATAAGACCGGGGCCTGTAATCTCAAGAGCCTCGTCAAGGTCAGGCGCGTCGAAGTTGCTCACACCCCAGGAGAGAATCTTCCCTTCGCTCTTAAGCTGCTCGAAAGCCGCGAAGGTTTCTGAGAGCGGGTGCTTGCCGCGCCAGTGTAAGAGATAACAGTCGAGCCGGTCGGTTCTGAGGCGCGCAAGCGACCGCTCGCAGGCTCTAATCGTCCCTTTACGAGATGCATTTTCGGGAAGCACCTTCGAAACCAGGAAGACCTCGTCGCGGCGGCCCTCAATCGCTTCGGCTATCATTACTTCTGCATCGCCATACATCTCGGCGGTGTCTATGTGATTCATGCCGCGCTCAATTCCCTGGCGCAGAGTGGCGATAGCAGATTGGCGGTCGCCGCTATCGATGTTCCAAGTCCCTTGCCCTAGCACCGAGACCTTGTGCCTGGCTTGACCAAACGGGTGTAGCTCCATATCTGTCCTCCGCATCAGGCTTGTTTTGTTACGCCGTCTGGCGCGCTCGGTTAAGCGCCCCGCTAAACAGCTTTATCATCTCCCGCGAGTATCGCTATACAAGTAAGCCCTGCTCGCCGATGCCGCCGAAGTAAAGGACAGCCGCAAGAGCAGTCCCAATGACTTCAACGTTCGTCAGCGCGGAGCCGCTACCTTATTCAGATCGTAACGCGATCATCTGATCCACTTTCGTCGCACGGCGCGCCGGCAGATAACAGGCCAGTAGCGCCACTCCCATCAGTAGAAGGGCAATTAATATGAACGTCGCCGTGTCTGCTGGACTCACCCCGAACAGGAGGCTCTCTATCAAGCGGGTCAAGGCGAATGCGGCGATCAGCCCCGCCACCACCCCCACAAACACCACCCTCATGCCCTGACCAATAACCAGCTTCAGCACGTCAAGGCTCTGAGCGCCCAGAGCCATGCGAACGCCTATCTCGTGCGTGCGCTGCACAACCGAGTAGCTCACCACACCGTAGATGCCTATCGCCGAAAGAATCAAGGCGATGGCGGCGAAGCTGCTCAACAAGATCATTTGAAAACGCCTGGGCGCGGCGGACCGTGAGATTATCTGCTGCATCGGCCTGATGCTGTAAACGGGCAGGGTGCTGTCAAGCCCCAGCACCTCACTTTTTATCGAATCGGCAACCATTGATGAGTCTAAGCCCGATCGCACCACGAGAGCCAGGTACGGAATAGCCGATTGCGAGTAGGACCGGTACATCTCAAGCCCTGCTTCGGCGTCTAGCCTCAGATGCCTCGTGTCCCCGACCACACCTATGATGATGCTCCAGGGGCCTTCCGGTCTTGAAAAACTTATTCGCTTGCCGACAGCATCTTCGTCGGGCCAGAAGCGGCGCGCAAAAGTCTCATTGACGATCACGACCGACTGAGACTGGGCGACGTCTCGCTCATCGAAGAAACGGCCTTTTAACAGAGGGATCCTCATCGTGCGGAAATAGTCAGGGCTGCACATGTGAAGGTTTGTGTTGAACCCCTGGTTCGGAGCGGCCGACGGGCCTCCTTCTATGAAGATCTCTTGCGTGGAGCCGCCCGTCAAAGGAAGCGGGCTGATGGTCCCTGCCGCTTGCACTCCCGGCAGACGCCCGACTCGCTGGAGCAGCTCGTGAGAAAAAGCCGCCCGCTGGTCCTTCTTGCCGTACTTCGATTGGGGCAGCGAAATATGCATCGTCAGCACGTTTTCGGGATCGAACCCCAGGCTGACTTCGGTCAGACGCAAGAGGCTCTTTATCATCAGCCCCGCGCCTACCAGCAGCACTATCGCAAGGGCGATTTCTGAAACGACCATCAGTCTTTGCGCGCGATTGTGGTGAGGGCTTGAGCTGAGCCCGCGCGAGCCCTCTTTTAGTGAGCTGCTCAAGTCTACCTTTGAGCCTTGCAGCGCCGGCACAAGTCCGAAGACTACGCCCGTAATCAGCGATACCAGCAGCGTGAATGCGAGCACGCGCCCGTCAATGCCTATCTCTTCTGCGCGCGGGATGTCGCGAGGGTTTAAAGCGACCAGCAAGTCCGCGCCCCAAACTGCAAGCATTAACCCCAATCCGCCGCCGACCAGCGCGAGCAGCAGGCTTTCAGTGAGGAACTGTCGAATTAGCCGCAGGCGGCCAGCGCCGAGCGCGACGCGAATCGCAACCTCTTTTTGCCGCGCAGCCGAGCGCGCCATTAGCAGGTTGGCGACGTTGGCGCAGGCGATCAACAGCACGAAGCCGACGGCCCCGAGCAGAATCCAGAGCAGGGGTTTGACTTCTCCGACGATGCGCTCGTGCAGGGGTTGCAGCTCTGCGCCCCATCCTGTGTTCAAGTCGGGGTATTGTTCCTGGAGCCCGATTGTGATGCCATTCATTTCGGCCTGAGCTTGCTCGATGCTCACGCCCGGTTTGAGGCGGGCGATCACGCTGAGAAAGTGACTGCCGCGCCCCGACCCTAGCACGTCCAGCGCGAGCGGCGTCCATATATCGACCTGATACGGGATTCGAAAATCGTCAGGAGTTATTCCGATAACGGTGTAGCTTTCGCCGTTGAGTGTAAGCGACCTGTTGATAATGGCGGGGTCAGCCCCGAAGCGCTTCTGCCAAAAACTGTAGCCGATGAGCGCGACTCGGTGGCTGCCGGCCTCCTCTTCTTCAGGCGAGAACGTGCGGCCAATGACCGGCTTGACGGCAAGCATCGAAAACAGATCGGGGCTCGCCAGAGCGCCCTGTATCCGCTCCGGCTCGCCTTCGCCTGTGAGATTGAAGCTCCAGCCTGTGAAAGCGGCTATGTAGTCGAACGACCCGGATTGCTGACGCCAGTCCTTGAAGTTCGGACCGGATGAATGGAATCGCGGAAGGCCTATTGATGGATTGCTATCCCATATCCAGACTAAGCGGTCCGCTGATTCATAAGGCAGCGGTCGAAGCAAGACCGCGTTGACCACGCTGAAGATGGCGGTGTTGGCCCCGATGCCGAGCGCAAGCGTGATGACGGCCACGAGCGTGAAGACAGGGTGTTTGCCCAGCATCCGCAGACCAAATCGCAGGTCTTGCGCCAGTTGTTCTATTGACAGCCACCCCCGCATGGAGCGACTCTCCTCTTTTGCCAGGAGGGGATTGCCAAACTCCCTGAGCGCCGCATTCCGCGCCTGTGCGTCACCCATACCGTCCTTTATGTTCTGCTCGGTTTTCATATCCAGGTGGAAGCGCATCTCCTCTTCCAGCTCGCGGTCGAACCGATCTCTCCGCAGGTAAAACAGCACCTTGCGCCAGAATTGAATGAATTGATCCTTCATGATTCAGCCCCCATTTAGCTCAGCTCACCCGGTTGCATCACGCGCAGAATCGCCTCCAGCATGCGCTCGAAGTCGGCCTCTTCATGTTTGAGCTGCTTACGCCCGGCGGGGGTCAACTTGTAGAAGCGGGCGCGGCGGTTGTTCTCCGACTGCCCCCACTCGGCCCTCACCCATCCCCTCAAGGCGAGGCGTTGCAGGGCCGGGTAGAGCGAGCCCTCTTCGACCCTGAGCACTTCGTTAGAGGTCTGTTTTATATGCTGGGCGATTCCGTAGCCATGCATCGGCTCGCCGCTGCGGGCGAGCGTCTTAAGTATGAGCATGTCGAGCGTGCCTGGCAGCAGCTCTGTTTTTCTTTTGCTCCGTTCCATAGATAATCTATGGAACGATACTAGGATACGGATTGGAGGTCAAGAAGGGGCGTACAGGGGGAATGATTAAGGCTGCGGAGCTTAAATCACAGGTACGACAATCTCCGCCGGAACTGCTTTGCGCCAGCCTTCCAACACGATGCGTTTCATTTCCGCGACTGTCTCTCGATACCTGCGGTCTTTGACCAGATTCGTCCGCTCCTGCGGGTCGCTTTGATGATCGTATAGCTTGCCGCTCCCTGTGTGTGAAGCTATATAACGAAACTGCTCTGTCCTTACCGAAAACGTAGGCTTGCCGTTGATGAGCTTGCTGGTAAAGGCGGCTTTCTTCCAGGGCCGGTCCGGCTCGTCGAGCAACGGAACAATGCTCGTCCCTTCTAAACCCTCAGGGGCTGGAAGCCCGCACAGGGCCGTAAGCGTGGGATACAGGTCAACAAGCTCGACCAGGCGAGACGAGACTGCGTTCGCTTGCTTTGCGGGGGCGGCAATGATCAGCGGCACGCGCGTATCGGCTTCAAACAAGGTGCGTTTTCGAGCAAGCCAGCCTTGCTCCCCCATGTGAAGCCCGTGATCGCTCATAAAGACGACTATCGTATTATCGAACAGATTCAATCTCTCAAGCGCCTCGATTATCACTCCGACCTGGGCGTCTATAAACGATATGCAGGCGTAGTAAGCAGCAATCGCTTCACGCTCCTTTCTATCGGGCTTCTCATTTCGCGTCAGCTCCTCCGTTAGCACGATAGAATCTGGGGGATAAAGAGAGAAGTATTTTTTAGGAGCCGAAAACGGCAGGTGTGATTGGATAAAACCGGCGGCTATAAAAAAAGCCTTACCTTGATGCTCTTCTATCAGCTTCACTATTTGGCGCGCGGTCTTTCCATCAGGCTCATCTTCATCGTTATGATCGTTGGCTTCCCAGCACGGAAGATGAAACCTGGAGTCGCGGCGGAAGGGACAGTCTTGCGTCTCATTATCGCCTGAGCTTTTCTCTACATCCCAGTTGACGGAATCCTCGTACTTGCCGTGCGCGATCTTGCCAACCCGTGCAGTGAAGTACCCCCACTGCTTGAAAAACTCAGGCAGAAACGGCACGTCACCGATACTTGTGCGCGGGTCGATAGTGTTGGTGAAAACGGCTGTCGTTTCGGGCCGCCGGCCGCTGAGCATCGAAGTGCGTGACGGATTGCACAACGCATACTGACAGTACGCGCGCTCAAATAACATGCCGCGCGCCGCGAGACGATCTATGTTCGGAGTCTTGATTATGGGGTTTCCATAACAGCCTAGAATCGCGCTGAGGTCGTCGGCTGTAATTATCAAAACGTTGGGCCGGGTTAAAGTGGTAGCCTTAGGCAATGCGCTTGAGCCGCAATGCGCCAGAACAGAGAGTATGACGACTGAAAAAAAACAATCACGGGCGCGCGGAAAAGTTGTTATGAGTAATCGCATAACTTCTACTCCTATCACTTGAGGCTTCTCACACAACGGAAACCGAGGTTGTTCATCGCGCTATCGGGCGTGGCATGGCTGCGAGCCGCTACCCTATAGCCCTGGCAGTAGGTTTCGCTGCACATCCATGAGCCGCCGCGAATGCTGCGCTCAAGACCGAAAGCGGGGCCCTGCGGGTCGAGTGCTGCCGAGTCACCGTAATAAGATTTGTCGAACCAATCAGCGCACCATTCCCAGACATTGCCGGCCATGTCATAAAGCCCATAAGAATTTGCCGGGAATCTGCCGACGGGAGCGCGGCCTTGATAACCATCTTCGCGGCTGTTGTCAAAAGGGAAATTGCCCTGCCAAAAGTTTGCAGCGCACTTGTTGTGCGGGCGGAGTTCGTCTCCCCAGGCATACCTCTTCCCCTCAATCCCGCCGCGCGCGGCGCACTCCCACTCGGCTTCGGTGGGAAGGCGCTTGCCCGCCCACCGCGCATAATTGAGCGCGTCCTGCCAGGAGACTTGTGTCACAGGCTCGTCAGACTTTGCTTCGGAATTCGGCCCCTCCGGAGATCGCCAATCAGCCCCTTCGACCCTCACCCACCTGCCATCATCGATGCGGAACACAGCAGACCATCCGAATCTTTCGGCGTCCGTTACGTATCCTGTCGCTTTGACGAAGGCGGCGAATTCACCCACGGTCACTTCGTGCTCGTCGATCCAGAAAGGGCTCACTGAAACTTGATGAACGGGCCCTTCAAAAGCGAATCCATCCGGTGTGCCCATCTCAAAGGCCCCGCCGCGAATGAAAACCATCCCGGCGTGCGATGAGGCTCGCTCGCCCGATGGCCTTTCGGCTTCCGGGGCGAGCACGGCCAACAGGCAGACCGATCCTATCAAGACCTTTATTAGAAGCCTTCCAGACATCTTAAGAATTTCAGAATGGGCCTGACTTTTTGTCAGGGTTTACACAGAAATCCTTGCCTGCATTACTTGAAGTAATGCGGCGCTTCACTGATTTGCCATATTGCTAAACAATCGAGACGTTCTGTTTTGTTTAGCGAGCAGGTACGTTGTAAATAAGATCGAGCGAGCAGGCTTCGCGGCTTTCTCAGCCAAAGAAGCCAACGTCTTCAAACCGCCGCCCGAGTATCGAGACAGAATCTACGCCTAACCATCCGTCGAGTATCGTCGCGTAAACCGAGCGGAAATCGACGTGCGTCTTCGGGTTGGTGGCGGCGTCGAGGTCTGCGCTCTCCAGCGAAGGCTGCTGGCCGTACAGACCTCCTCGGACCGCGTTGCCGATGACGAACATGACCGACGACGACCCATGATCCGTCCCGAGCGAGCCGTTTTCGCGCGCGGTCCGCCCGAACTCGGACCAGGTCATTAAGGTTACGTTGTCCGCAAGGCCGTGCTCAGCCATGTCGTTATAAAATGGCTTCACCGCGTCGCAGAGCTCTTTGAGTTGCACAGCATGGTCGCCCGCGAGCTTGTTCCGGTCGGCAGGGATCTGCCGCCCGTGATGGTCGAAGAAACCGAATTGGATATGAAATAGCTCGGCCTCCTCGACGGCCAGTATTATCTGCGCAATCATCTTGAACCTATCGGCGATATTAGAACCCGTAGGATAAACTACGGTCGATCTGTACCGGGAAGGAGCAGAATTGATCTTGCTCGCCGTCCCCGCCGCCTCAACTCCCATGCGCGCGATCGAGCCGGCGAAACTCCCTTCCGCGAAGCTTTCGCCGTTACAGGCTCTGAAAGCGTTTAACTGGTTATTGGCATTGCCGGGGTAAAGCGGGTCTGTCTTGAAATTATAGGCTTCAAAGTTCGGCACGGCGGCGGCAATGGCCCTGCTTGCGTCAAACGACTTCGTCAGCCCGCCGCCTATGGCTAATGCCCTCACCCCGGTTTTTTCCGCCAGCGTCTGACTCAAATACCTGCCGAGCCAGCCTTCGCCCTTAGTGTTGCCGTCAAGAGAAGCCGTGTGCATTACGTCTCGCGATGAAAAGTGGGAGCCGGAGGGCAGCATGGTATCGCCCGCCCCGAGCACTATGGCGACGCGGCCCGCATCATACAGCCCTTTCAACCCGCCCATCGAAGGGTGGAGGCCAAACCTGTCGGAGATTATAGTCGACTGTCCCTGCGCATCTTTGAGTTCCGATTCCTTGAAACTGAGATTGGGCCGCAGAGCGTAATAGCGGGAATCCGTGTATGGGATCACCGTGTTCAGCCCGTCGTTGCCGCCGTCAAGCTGGATGACGACGAGTATCTTGCGATCAGGATTGGGAGCCGCTTGACCGTAAGCGCGGCTTAAAAACAGCTCGGGCAACAACAGGCTGGCGCTCGCCATCCCGACGGCGTTTCGTTTTATGAATTGTCTTCTGGTTATCGACATGGTTGGCTCCTCTCTAATTCAACTGATAATGCGGCAGGCACATAATCAGGCGAACCAGACCACGCACCGTTTTGTCTATCGTCGCGTCGTCGACAACAAACTCCACCCTTTCTCCGGCATCATTGGTTTGAAGATAGTCCGTCAGGATGCCGAGCGTCTCGGGGCTTACTTTGAGCGGGCCCAGGGCGAAGAGAAAATTCTCGACCGTCTTTTGAGGGCTGGCGTCCGTGAATCTCCTCAACAGCTCAATCGTCACCACGGGCACCCCGAACTCAGCGCTGCTCAAGGCGCGGCGGGATAGAAGGTCGTTGGCAAAATTATAACGCTCAAGCAGCGTCGCAGTGTTTATCCACCCCAGGTCAAGCTCCCAGCCGCCGACATCTGGCGGGTTAAAGATCTCAAGGCCCATAGCTTGTGATCGGACGTAATAATTGTTGTTGCCTGCCGCTGCCGGGGTATCAAACGGCATGTCGAGCATGTGAATCGTGCCGAGTATGAGTTCAAGGGGATTTTTTATAAGCGCGAACCGCGCGCGATCGCTGAAGAACTCGTCGGACGCAAAGATCGCCCTCGCCGTTGCCTTGAACGAGTGATCGCTCGCCATGTAAACGTCGGCGAACTTCTCTATCGTAGCCTTGTCCTGGGGGCTTGAGGTGAGCGGGTAGACGAAAAAATCGAACAGCTTCTTGACCAAAAAGCGCGCCGTTGCGCGCCGCGCGCAAATTATCGTGATAATATCCTGGCCGCTGAAATTTGCGCTCTGGCCGTAGACCTCTTTAACGCCGTTGTCGTGATCGGCTCCCTTGAGCTTGAATACCGCGTAATCTTTGTTCTTCTTCTTGAGCTTGTACCCCCAGCCCGTGAAGGCGCGCGCTATCTCTTGAACATCCTTTTCCGTATAGTTCGCCTCGCCCGTAACAACGTCATTGATCCCCATGCTGAACAACTCTTGAAGCTCGCGCGCAAAGTTCAGGTTTGGACGGCCTGCGGCATTCGTCAGACCGTCGAGCCACACGAGCATCGCGGGGTCTTGCGACACCTTGAGCAAGAGCGTGTCGAAGCGATCGAGCGCGTGCTGTCTGAGCGTCTCGTTCTGGATGTACATCAGGACCGAAAGGTCAACTTTCGTTCTCGCCGTCGCGAAGTGGTTGTGCCAGAACAGCACGAGCTTCTCTTGAAACGGCCGCCGGGTCCGAATCATTCGCGATACCCACATTTTCTGAAGCTGAAAGAAATTGGCGTAATCAATAGGACGGAAAGTAGAATCAAGCGCGCTGTTATCAATCGCCTCGTAATTGATGAGGTAATCTACAGCCCCTTCACGGCCTCGCGCGACAAGGTCGTTTATGTCATCTTTGTGGCCGCCGAACCCCATGCGCCTGAACATGTGCGCGGCTTCATCGTAAGACAGATTCGTCATGACTGAGCTGATCTCCCTTTCTGTTTACATGTCGTCACGAAGCGACTCAATCTGGAATAAAAAGCGGCGGATCAAAAAAGATACTTGAGCGAAAGCTGCACGTTACGCCCGGGGGCCGCCCGCGTCACCTTCCCGAAGGTGAAAGGGTTGTTGGTGAGCAGAGAAGGCATATCAAAATTCGCCTGGTTGAACAAGTTCCTGATGTCCGAGCGCAGTAAGATTTGATGCGACTCCTTCAGACGAATCATTTTCACGATCGAAAGCGACGTCAGGCTCATGCCCGGCCCGTCGAACAGGTTGCGGCCCAGCGTCCCGGCCCTTATTTGAGATGGGACGTTTCCGAAGACGATCTTAAAAGAGGTCGGGTCGAAGAAATAATTTCCGGTCTGCGAGCTGCCGCCGATGACTATAGTCTGAGGGTTGCGAGGATCGAGCCTGACAAAAGGTTTCACTATATCCGGATTGCCGAGGGCCGACCGCCCGGTTAAGGTCGAGTCCTGAGACTGCGCTATGTCGATGGGCAAGCCGGAACGGAATTCCGTTATCCCGCTCGCCTGCCATCCGTTCAGTACTGCTCCCGCCATGCCCCCGTCGGCGAGGCTCGGAAGATCATAAGAATAGCTGACCGCAAAATTGTGCGTGCGATTAAAAGATGAACGCGCCCAGCGGAAGGGATTGGTCGAAAGGACCGACAGGGGGCTTGACCCATCGTCGAGCGACTTCCCGTACACGTACGAGCCATCGATCAAGAGCCCGCTCTTGAGCCTGCGCTTCACCGCCAGTTGGAGCGAGTCATAACGCGCGCGCCCGCTGCTCTCCTGTTGCAGTATGCTGCCGAGGTGCGGATATTTTCGGCGCGACTGTATATTGACCAGGCTGGAGCCTGCGGTTATCGTCGCTTCGTTTATCTCAACCTGGCGAATCAATTTGAAGCTGTTGCTGCCGATGTATGCCGCTTCAAACAGAACCGACCCCGGCAGCTCGCGCTGAAACGTCAGGTTATACTGATAGGTATAGGGGCTGCGAAAATGTGGCTCGATAGGTTGCAGGTCCGGGATGCCTATAAAGTTCCGCTTGCTGAGGTCCAGGGGCCAGGGGCTTGGCGATAACCCGAAAGGATTAGCAAGCGTCCCGCCCGTCGAGCGTATCTGCTGCGCGTTGAGCGTTTGCGATATTGAGAAAGGCTGCGTCGAAGAGACCCTGGCAAATCCTGGCCCGAAGACATGGTCGTAAAAGAGGCCGCCGCCTGCGCGAATCGCCGTCTTGCCTTTACCGAAAAATAATCTGAGCAATCCTCTCTCGGGCTCGGGCGAATAAGCGACGCCAAGCCTCGGGGCGAGGTTATTCTTGTCGGTCGCAAAGAGCCCTCGCGGCAACTGGCCCAGAACCGGATCGGTGTCGCCGACAAACAGCAGCCCGGCAGGCGCATTCGGAAACCGCTCGGACCTCGCTCCGGGTCTAAACGCGCTCACCTGATCCAGCTCGTCTTTGATCGGCGGCGAAAGCTCGTACCTCAGGCCGAGGTTGATCGTCAGGTTAGCCAGCGCGTGCCAATCGCTCATCGCGTACAGGTGATAAGAATGTTTGCGCGGGTTCCTCTGGTTGTCCGTTGACTGAGTGAACGTAAATGGGAGGCCGAGCAGAAAGTCGCCTATCGGGTTAGCGGTGCCAAACGGGGCGTTGACGCCTACAAACGAGAAGCTCCCGTTGTCGCTGCCGATGACGCTGTGCTCGCTGTACTTTCGGATCTCCGCACCGAATTTGAGCGCGTGGTTGCCATAGGATTGCGAAAGATCGTCTTTGATTTGCCAGCCGATCCTCGATCTGTTTGAGCCGCCTCCCGTCATCACCCGCACGTCTGTGCCCGTGATGTTGATGGAGGGGATGCCGAGAAAGCGGTCGCTTTGAGGATGCACGCCTGTAAATCCAAACTCGCGCGGCGCGATGTCGGTCGCGCCGGGAGAAAAATTCTGCTCATCGCTTACAAAACGGGTTAACGCAAAAGTGATCTGGTTTATAACACGGGTCGAAAAGACATGAGTTTCTCGCAGCACGAGATTCTGATTGCTGCTTTCCGTGCTGCTGTTGGAGCCGACCGGCAAGGTCGGCATCTCAACGTCTATCGTCGAGAGCGTCGAAAAGAAAGTCGCGCTCAGGCTGTCGGCCCGGCCAACGTTCGAGTCTATCCTTGTCACGATCTGGTCCGTTTGAAACTCTGTCAGGAGCAGACGGCTAAACCCTCTGTCTCCGTTATTCGGCAGGGGCACGTATTTCTCAAGGTAAGCTCGCGCTATCGGATCGATGCGGTCTGCGGGAATGAGATTGTTAGGAAAAGCTCTGCGAGTTAAAGGGTCGCTCGGTCGTTGACGCGGGTTTTCCGTAAAGTCTCCCGCGTGCTCTTTCACCGTGAGCAGACTCATGGTTGAAAGCGTCTCGCGGCCCGAGCGCGTGCCCTCATAATCGAAAAAGAAAAAGGTCCGGCTCATGCCTTTCAAGAAGCGTTGCGGTTTGATGGGCCCGCCCATCTGCCCGCCAAAAGTGTTCAAACGGTCGAGCGGGACTTTCGTGTCAAAAAAACCTCGCGCGTTCAACGCCTCGTTGACGGCGAAGTAGCGCAGGTTGCCCGTGTATTTATTCGTGCCGGATTTGATAATGGCGTTGAGCACGCCGCCCGAGCTTCGCCCGAGGTCCGCTTGATAATTGTTCGTTATTATCGCGAGCTCTCGAAGCGCGTCGGGGTTGGGGAGCGGAGAGGCTGCTTGATCCAGCCCCTCGTCGTTGTTGTCCCCATCCTCCAGATAAAAGCTGACGGAGGCGGGCCTGCCGCCGTTTATGCTCATCTGGTTCCCGAAGCGGTTCGAATCCGATTTGCCCGACCCGAAAACGGTCGTGGGCGAAACTCCTGGGACGAGAAAGGGGAGAACGCTGAGCGCGTTGCGGCCAAGATCGCTTGTGAAGACGGGAAGGCTCGATACCTGTTTATTATTAATCGTGTGCTTGGTCGTGGCCGTAGTGATGTCGACGCGGTTGCCGTTCGATTCGACGCTGTCATCAGCCGTCACGTCGATCGTCTCGGCCACGGCTCTGGGCTTGAGCACGATTTGAATCTGCGAGTTGATGCTGACCTCAAGCGTGATGTCGTTAATCGTGACGATTGCGAACCCAGGCATCTCGGCCGTAAGGGTGTAGTTGCCCGCCGGCAGCAAGGGGAAGACGAAGTAGCCGTCTTTGTTCGTCGCGGCCTGTCGCCGCAGCCCCGTGTCTGTGTTCATGACCGTGAGCATCACGTCAGAGACTGTGGCCTCCGTCTCGTCCGTGACGGTCCCGCTCAAAGTCGACATCGCAGCCTGCGCTGTTGCGGGGACCGATACGCACAACGCGAAAGCGATGAGAAAGACTAAGAGCGTGAGACAGAGAATCAGGCGGAGCGGAGCGGCTTTGAATTTATGCCCCGCCGACCTTGCTTCTCGTTGGCCCAGTACCGGAAGTGAAAATCCAATCTTCATCATCGGGAATCGATCAAGTGCCTTGCGAGTCGCTCCGCGCTCTTAAGAGAGTTCAGGAACTGCTCTTTCTTGACAATTAAATCTTCCGGGCTTTCGTTGGAAACTGTGAACGCCCTGCGAACAGCTTTTTCATGAGCGGAGGCCAATTTGAAAAGCCGCTCGATGTCGCCCCGCAAGTCCGAGCCGCTCTCAGCCCCTGTGTCATCCGCCAGGCCGGAAGCCGACGATTCAAAGAAGACCGACTGCAACTCCAGCCGCAGCCCACGGGTTTCTCGCTCGTAAGAAAGCAGGTGCTCGCGCAGCATCTGACGCCATTTTTCGCGCGTCTGCGGATCAAGGCTGCTCAGCTCGCCTTCTGAAACTTCGGCTGCGTGATGCTTCAAAGCCCAGGCCTGCAATAAAGCTTCGCGCGACCCAGTGAGAGTGCGGTTGGCGAATTGGCGAATCTTTCCATCGACTCTAACGTCGGCGGACAGATTCTGTTCCCCCTGCCCTGAAAAGTGCCGCTTTAATTCGTCGTAGACGGGTATCTGATCTTTTATTATCTCGACCCTGCGGCGGACGGGCGCCTGCGGCCTCTGTACATGACGGCTTACGGCTTCGGCCAGGGTGCTGATCTCGACCTTTACTGCGGGTGAATTTGCGATTGAGTTGAGCGCGCGCATCAGCTCGCCTTTGCGCCTTTCATTTTCGACTATAGCTTGAATTCGCAGCTCTCCCTCAGCGGTCCGGCTCAAATCGGGCTGTTCAACCAGGCACGCGCCGACGCGATGCAGCTCGTAGGAAGAGCTGACTTTTAACTCTGAGAACGCGATCGGCTGGGCCGCCGCCGGCTCAACAGTCTCGCTCTCCAAGGCGGGCGGCTTAATTCCGATTCGATTTGAATCCGAGCCTAGCAGGTAAGAATCGATACGAAAAACTGATGGGGCGACTGAACCGGACGGAACGCGTTCAAGCCTCTGTTCGGCAAATCGGTATTGTATGATCTCATCCCTTCGGCTTACGAGCAGGACCTGTTCGATGGGACGAAAATCGCTCTTGCCAATCGTGATCGTAGCCTTCACGAGCTTGCTCGCAGAAGTTTCGGGCTCGCCCTGATAACTGATGATATAAGCCTCGCCGCTCTCTTTCACCTCCGCAGCATCGACGTGCTGGATGAGAGAGGAAAAGTCTTTGGCCGAAAGGTCCAGTTGCCAGGCCGACATTGCTTCAAGCAGCCTGTCGGTGTGTCGCTCAGAGAGGCGCTGGATTCCAGGTCCGGCTTCGCGATTATAGACCAGCCGCGAGCCGTCCGTCTCAATCCATTCGGCTGCGATCATCTCGTTCTTATAATCATAAACGCGGCGCGCGCTGATTCCTTTCGACGGGTTCGACCATATATCGATCCGGCGGCGGGCCAGCAGAGCGCCGTCCGATTGTCTGCGCTCCTCGAAATTAATCACCTTATGTATGACTAAATCTGTCCCGGCGACGCTTGCTTCATACAGGTCTGCGGACTGGCGAAGCAACTCCGCCGCCGAGACTGAAGGGCTGCGCAAAGGCGCGAGCAAAAAGAGGACTGCCAGCAGCATCGCAAGCGCCGCCGTCAGCGGGCCGGGTCTGAGCCACCACCGGAGGCTGGCGAAAGAGATGCGAGGTTCGAGCGCGAAACGGGGCGGGGCGACCTCGACGACCGCCTTCTCGCGCGCCTCTTCGTTCGTTTCAGCCTCGTAGCGCTCGACGGCGTCTTGCAGCAAGGGGAAGCTGACAGGTTTCAGCAGAGGGTCGTAGTAGACGACCGTCAGATCGGGGCGAGTATCGCTGAAGCTCAACCGCAGGTCGAGCGTGCGCCCTTCGCTCAACTCGACACGCGCCGATTGGTCAACAGGGCCATCGGGCGGCGGCTCCACGCCGAGGTAGATAAGTCGAATCTGCTGCTCGCTGAAAATCTCTATGAAGCCGATCTTCTCTTCCGAGCCGATGCTGATCGTCTGCTCGCTCAGCTCGGAGCCTATGCTCTGCGAGCCGATTATGAAACCGTTCACCGAAACAAGAAGCTCTTTAGGGCTGTGCTCGAAAACTTCCCTGACCTTGCGGAGGAAGATTCCACTATCCTTACTCGCGCCTTTGATGCCGGACTTATTAGTCCCGCGACCCGACCGTGCGTCAGGCCCTATCATATCGGTAGGGTAGCGCTCGGAAAGAGGCGGGAGCCCGAGCAGCTTATTGATCTCATCAAGACAATCCGGGCAGCTCACTATGTGCGCAAGAAGCGCGCAGTCGATAGTCGCGGGCTCTGACGCGCCAAAGCGTTCCAGAAGTTGCTCGACCGGCAAGCAGGCTCTCTGGCGCGACCGGAAGATCGAATGGCGGAGCTTTTCAAGGAACCCCGCAGGCTCGCTCGGATCGCCTCCGACCGTCCCCATCGCAAATTTATTTTTCAGCAGGCTCAGGCGACGAGGATTTTGAAGATAATCTTTCGCCTCTTTGCGCGCGATGCGCAGCCAATCATCGACGGCGCGGCGCTGAGAGCGCATGACTTTAGCTATCTCCCCCGGATAGTACCCATGAAAAAATCTCAGTATGAGCACGCTGCCCGCCTTCGATGTCTCTTTGCGGCTGCAAGCATAATCGCAAATCATTCTCAGCTCGTCGCGCGCCTGAATCAGCGTGCGGGGGTCGACGGCTCGGAGACTGATCTCGGCCGAATCGTAATTCACGATCGAAACCGTTCTGTTCTGGTTGCGCGCGGCCCTGCGGACTTGTGACAGGTGCATGTTTCTCAACATGCAGTAAAGATAGCCCTCAAGGTTTTGAATCTTGTCGAGGTCGGGGCAGGCGAGCGTGAACTGTATAAAGGCGTCGTGAACCAGGTCTTCTGCGTGCTGTAGATTATGGCCGGTTAATTGCAGAGACCAGCGCCTCAACCACTCATAACGCTGGATGAATAAGTCCTCGTGGCTGTACTCGCTTTTCCAAAGCTTCAGCATAATCTTACAGTTATATGACGCCTGGAGAATGGCTGATCTCGAATAAAAAAAGAGCCGTAGCCGCTTCGGTGCTCCGGCAAGTATAACAGAGGTTTTAGCAGTTGGTTTCACTTCTATTTGTCAACGAAACGGCCTCTTGAAGTCGGCAGGCTTTTGCTGTATTAATATTCCCGTTCACTTTTTGGCTCCTGTTAGCAGCTCTTAAATCAAAAAGCCAGGACATAATTGAAGTATCAGCGTTCCCGAATAAAGAGGTGGGATCGTGTCAAAGACGCTTTTGAAATACGCGCTCAGTCTCCTGTTAGCCTTTTTCTCTCTTTGCGGGCAAAGCATTGCGCAAAACCCGAACGTGGTCGCGAGGGAGGCCGAATGGCGCAATTATAAGCTGCCCGAGTCGGATTTCGTGCGACACGTCGACGCTTCAGAGTCGGTGCTGTTTCGCGCCCCTGTCGATTGGAAGAAGCAAGGCCTCGAACTGAACCTGACAGGTCCCGATTCGGCGGAGCTTCGGGTGGTGGTAGAAGAAGTGCCTGATGGGATTCCGCTGAAAAGCTATGTCTCGGCCCTGCTGCAAGGTCTGCGCGATCTTCCGGGCGGCGCCGATTCGATAACCGTCCGGCGAACTCAGATTTCGGGGGTCGAAGCCCGCGAGGTCATGTTCGAGATTACTGACAATCGAGGAGTCCTGAGCCGGCGCTCGATCTGGTGTGTGGTTTCGGGGTCTAAGGCCGTCTGTTTCATCTTCGCCGCGCCGCTGGCGCAGATCAATAAGCTCGAACCCTATTTCAAAGCGGTGGTGCAGTCGGCAGTCATTTTCAGGTATCCATTCGAGTACACCCGTTTTGAAACGACTCGCGCTGCGGCGATCAAAGAGAGCAAGCCCGCGCGCATAGACGAGGTTCAACCCCTGATCGCGACCCTCGATGGCATGGATCAAACTGCGCGCGCGAAAGCCGTGTCGAGCCTGGCGGCGATCTTCAGCTCATCTCCCGATTCGGCTATAGAGCTGACATTAGATAAGCGGCCAATGGTGCGCGCCGCCGCTATCGAAGCCATTTCGCTAAGCGGGAACAAAGCCCTCTCTAAATTCCTGCTTGTCGCCGTAACGGATGACGACACGTTTGTCGTAGAGCGCGCCGCAAAAGCAATTGCAAGAATGCCTGACCCGGAAGCGATTTTGCGCGACGTGACCGGCAACTGGGCAATGCCGGGGCTCCAGATGGTGCTGAATGCATCGGCATTCCTGGATCAGAAGACTCGCGCGCGGATCGTCACCGAGCTGCTGAAGACGCCCGCCGCGCCTATAAAAATTCGGGCTCCGATAAAAATTGCGGCTCCGAAACCCCCGGCAAAGCAGCCGCGTGCCGGCGGTAGCAAACTACCATCGCTGGGTAGCATCACCGTAGCCATGCCCGACCAGAAGCCGGAAGGGTTTGTCGGCTATGGCGATATGTATATCAATAGAGAATTCATTGCCCTCAACCTGTTGCGCGACATCCCCGCGAGCGACTTAAAAATGCCGTTCGATCAGATAGTCGTCGGAAGTGACCGGCAGGTGATCGTGGCGGCTCTCCAGGTAGCTCTCGAAAGAGGCGAGCGCCTGGCCGTCGACAGCTTGCTCAAGCTGCTCGCTTCGCCTAACGAAGAAGTGCGGCTTATGGCAGCCGTCAGCCTCGGCCAGTCCGCCACTGCGGCAGACATCGCGCGCATCGAGTCGCATGCGCTGAAACCATCTCCTCAACCCGGCGCGAAAAGAGCCGGGCAAAAGCCTTCGGGCTCGGCTGAGGAAGCAGATAGGCAGGCGAAGAGGCTGGCCGACGAGTTACAGACGACGATTAAGAAGATTCGTTTGCGCGAAAGGCTGACCGGGGCCGACAGCGACTTGCAAAGTCAGCTCATTAAAGAAGCGATGACTGATGCGCGGCTTGCCGAATGGGTTTACGGCCAGTACCTCCGCGAGCAGATCGAAGGGCCGCGCCGGCAGAGTGAGGCGCAGGCTCCTCCCGTTGCTACGACCGCAAAAGAGAAGCAACCCGATCGCGTGATATCTCCGCTTGGAGAGAACCTCTTCCCCGCCAACGTGAGGCTTTATGCGGCGCTGCCCAATCCGGGGGTTGCGTTAAACAAGCTGGGAGATTCGCTCAGGTCCCTCCAAATGGATTCGGCGCAAGGCCAGGCCCATCTGGTCTTGATGCTCAGTTTCGGGCGAGAGCAGTTAGCCAGGCTTTTCGGATCACCGCACGGCGAGGCGATGCTTGACTATCTCGGAATCAAGCTGGACGCGCCTGTTGCTATGGCAAGCTGGACGGCTGAAGGCGCGCCGCGCGGCCTCGCGACCGCAGAGCGCAAGGCCATACTGGTGCGCGTCAGCGACCGCGACAGGTTCGAGCGGCTGGTGGCGCTTTACCAATCGCGGATGGGTTATGTAGGAAATCTTCCTGAGTATGTCTCGGTGGGCGCGCGCTTCATAGGGCTTGCCCCTGCCGTCCTGCCTCTGGCCGCGCTGTCGGGTAACGACTCGGCAAAGGAGAAGAAGGACAAGCCGTTGTCGTTTCATCTCGTTGGGCGCGACGAGTGCAATGGCTACGAGGTCAAAGTCTTCGAGCGGCGGGAAGTCATGCAATACGGGGGAATAATAAGCCACCGCGTCTATCTCGCTTACGTAGGCGATGCTGCGGTGCTCGCGCCGGACTGGCATTCGCTCCGCGAATGCTTGACGCGCCTGGCAACGGGCGGCGCAAGCATAGCGGGCAACAGTGAGTTCAAGCGCGCGCAGTCGAGCGGCGGCGACGTGATCTATTTGAGCAACCTCGGAGCCGTGTTGGACTCTTTTAGCGGGAAGACCGGCGCAACGGGCGATGGCTTTAATATTGCCGAAAGCGGCGCGCTGAAAATATCGAATGGCGCATGGGAAAACTCCTATAACTTTTCATTCAAGCAGAGCGAGTGGAACAAACCGCTCAGACCCTTCCATCCTGCGGAAGCCGCCGCGCCGCGCGAATTGCTTCCGCGCTCAACGGTGATCTACTTCCTGACGAGGTTCGACGCCGCCCTGGCATGGCGCGCCTGGGCGAGCGAGATGTTCGGCGCGGATGAGATAAAAAAGTTTGCCGACCTCTGGGCAATCGAGTTTGAAAAAGAGGTGTTGCCCGAGATAGGACCGGAATCCGGCGCAGCGCTGCTCGGCCTTCCTGACCTGAACGCCGGCGCTTTCAACGCGCCGTGGGTCATCTATTTCAAGCTCAAGAGCGACAAGCTTACGCGGCTGGCGAGCGAAGGCAAGCTGCTAAAGGGCATAACGGCTGCGACTCGTTCGGCGGCAGTTAAAGTTGGCGGAGCCGACTTTTTCCTGAGCATTCAAAACGGTTACTTGATACTTTCGGGGAGCGAAGCCGCGATTGCGCTCCTTGACAAGAAAGAGAAGCTTGATGGCGCGCGCGATTTCGCCAGGGCGGCAAAGGCCGCGCCCAATGACGTGATCGCTTTCGGGGGCTACAACCTGGACGGCGTCATACAGTTGCTCGGCGATTCTCCCGGCGACCGGGAGAGACAGAGGTTTATCACCGCTCTCACTTCGATCGCCAGGGCCTTTCACAGCCAGAACTTTTACGCGCGCGCGGCGTCGGACGGCGTGGGCGCGCAGATGTCGGTCTCGCTCGACCGCGAAGGGCGCTACTCTGTCGCGGAGCTTTCATCTCTGTCGGACGATTTTCAACTCACCTACGCCTCGGTTGAAGCGCGCGGCGTCGCGATACCAGATCAGCAGCATCTCCAGAGCTTGAAGCTGAGGATACGAGCCAAGAGCGGCGGAATAATCGACCGCATCAACGCGGACATCGCCTCGAATGACCAGCGCGTAGAGAAGCGCTCGGCAAGCGAGCTTATCGTCACGGTGGCTCAGCGCAGGGCTCAGACAGCGCAGAAGGTGCAACTGCCTGTTTCCGACCCGGCGCTCGCTTCCTTCCTGAAACCCACGCGCGAGATTCGGTCTGACGATCAAACCGTGATCGCCCAGGCGCGCGAGATTGCGGGCGAAGACCGTGACGCGTGGAGCGTTACGCGAAAGCTCGCCGATTGGACCTACAAGAACCTGAAGTGGAAGCGCGTCGATGATGCGGACGCGGCGGAGACGCTTGCCACGCGCGAAGCTGATTGCGTCGAGTTCAGCCAGTTGTTTGTCGCTATGGCGCGCTCGCTCGGGTTGCCGGCGCGGATAGTTTCGGGGCTGGCTTACGACGGAAACTCGTTCGGCGGACACGCCTGGGTAGAGGTCTACGCGGGCCAGTGGATAGAGCTCGACCCGACCTGGGGCACAGACTTCGTCGACGCCACTCATTTGAAGAGCGGATCGGATGAGCTGTTAAGCTACACGGCGCTGAACGCGATTGAAATCGAAGTCCTGGAAGCGACGCGCGGGGTCGCGGATTTTCAGCGCGACGCGACCACGCTTGCGAAAAAGCTGTGCGAAGAGTTACCGCAAAAGCGCGGGTCCGCGCTGGCCGTTGCGCTCGACATAGCCGCCCTCACAGATGAGTACATGGGCGCGGGCTCGTGGAACTCTCTGAACAGTCGAGAGCGCGAGCGAATGTCGTCGGCTTATCGCAGGCTGCTTGCAGAGCTAACGGTTGCTTATGCGAGCGAGGGGGGCTTGGGCGAGAAGATGAGGCTGTTGAAGGTCACACAGACGGGCGACAACGCCGAGGCGCTCGCGATTGTGCCGAATTGGCTGGGCGACATGCTGCTGAAGTTCAAGCTCACGCGCAGGGCGGACGCATGGAGCATTTCGGAGCTGATCTATTTAGACCTCGACCTTCATGTCATATCAGAAAGCCTCCGCCCTGCGGCGCAGACCATACTTGAGCAGCGCAACGGCAAGGCGGCCAGTAATGTCCCGATGTCCGAGCATGCAAGGGTGGCGTTGCTGCTGGATGAAGACGCTCAGGCCGCGCTTGAGCTATCGGACAAGGCGCTCGCCGCCGACCCCGAGAGCCGGCGATTTAAGCACCTGAAGGCCCTGGCGCTGTTGGAGCTTGAAAAGGAAGATGAAGCGGTGAAGCTCCTTACGGAGCTTAGCGATGAGAAAGCGCCGTTCGCCCCCGCGATGCTTAAGCTCGCCTGGTATTATCAGGAGTCTGAAAAAGAAGACCCCGCCGAGGACCACACTAAGGCCATAAAGTTATTCGAGCGCTACGCCTCCGTTATGCCCTATGACCCGCGCCCGCATGAAGAGCTTGCGGCTCTTTATCGTGATAAATCGGATACCGCGCGCGCCGAGGCCGAGTACAGACAGGTGATAAAGCTCGACCCTGAGAACACGGATGCCTATACGGACCTTGCGGAATATCTCGCGTTACTCGACCGCCACCTTGAAGCCCTCGCCAAGATAGAGGAAGGCGCAAAGCAGGGCGGGTCGGCGGACGAGATGTTTGCTGAGTTGATCGAGCGATTCTATTTTTCAGAAGGCAAAGAGGCGGTGGCCGACCGTCTCGCCGCCGCCCAACCGGAGAGGATGGCAAAGAACGTTCGGGCCAACACATCGCTCGCAGGGATACGCCTGAAGACAGACCGCGCGCGGGAGGCTCTGCCGCTGCTCAAAAAGGCGATAAGCATCGACCCGAATTACATAGCCGCTCACAACCTGATGGCCTCCGCTTACCGCAAGCTGCGCGAATGGCAATCGGCGCTTGCGGCAGCCGATGCGGCCTGCAAAATTGATCAAGAGGACTCGGAGGCCCACTACCACAGGGCGTGCGCGCTCGCGCGACTGGGTAGAAAGAAGGAGGCGATCGCGGCGCTCAAACGATCGATCGAGCTTAGTGAGTTCATGGAAGAAGACCTGAGCGCAGAAGAAGACTTAAAGCCGCTGGCGAACCTGGCGGAGTTTAAGAAGCTGGTTCAACCTGTCCAAAACGATGACAAATGAATCCGCAAAACTAACTCTCGCATAATGCTTCACGCGCAGAGAGTGCTTTATCATTCGAAGCGGCGCGCTCGGCTACCGCTTCACGACAGTGATCTTCATCTCTGACGGGTACTGCTTCGAGTGATGGACGGCGTTCTTAGCGACGACCCCTCGCGTCTCGTCGTAGTTCTTCCCGCCCGTGTTCATGTTACGATCAAAGCGCGGGAAATTGCTGCTCGATACCTCTAGCCTCATCCTGTGGCCCGCCTCAAAGTAGTTGCTCGTCGTCATTGGCTGTAGCACTACCTTGTAGACCTTCCCCGCCTCCATCCAGGCCGGCGGCTTATCGTACCCGTTGCGATACCTCATCCGCTGGATCGCCTGGTTCCGCAATCTCTTTCTAAAACTGCCTTCGGCGATATAGAATTTGCGGCGAGGGAGAACGGGAGCATCAATGCAAGTTTCATCGGCATCCGTGAAAGACCATCACACAGAGAAGCGCCATAAGTTTGGTCAGTTCCTCACACCTCGACCGGTAGCGGATTTGATGGCCTCAATGTTTGACATTGACTCAGGTGATGTCGAACTGCTCGATGCGGGTGCTGGCACAGGGGCTTTGACGTCAGCTTTTGTGCGCCGGCTGTGTGCGGAGAGGCAAAAACCCAAACGTCTTTCAGTGACAGCCTATGAACTTGATCCCAGCTTGATTGATCCGTTGCGGCTGACGATGTCGGAGTGCAAGAAGGAATGTGAACGGGCTGGCATCTCGTTCTCAGCCACCTTGCTAAACGAAGATTTCATCTCGGCAGCGGCGCCTGTGGCTCGTGGAGACCTTTTCTCGACTGAATTGCCAAGCTTCAGCGCCGCGATAGTCAACCCGCCGTATCGCAAAATCCGTAGTAGCTCTGCTGCGCGACTGTGGCTACGCTCCGCAGGCATTGAAACGAGCAACCTGTACACCGGTTTCGTGGCGCTTATAATTAAGCTCCTCGCGGCCAAGGGCCAGCTAGTTGCAATCACTCCTCGCAGCTTCTGCAATGGCCCGTACTTCAAGCCGTTCCGCGCAGACTTTCTCGACAGTCTGTCGCTGCGCCGTGTACACGTCTTCGAATCACGCTCTGCAGCATTCAATGACGATAACGTTCTTCAGGAGAACATTATCATCCACGCGGTAAAGGGGAACGCGGAACCAAAGGACGTTATCATTTCGACGAGCAGCGGCAAGCCGCACGGCGCGATTATCAAGAGTCATGTTCCATATCGTGACGTGGTATCACCGAACGACCCCAATCAGTTCATTCATTTGATTGTTGACGAGACTCACAGAAATGCGAAATCAGTAATCACGCGGCTCTCGGCAACACTCGATGACATCGGTCTCAGTGTTTCAACTGGGCGGGTCGTGGACTTTCGGGCGAGGTCATTCCTCCGGCGACAGCCCGATGCCAACACGGTGCCACTTATTTACCCTTGTCACTTTGGTGGCGGGTTCGTGAACTGGCCGAAGGCGAATTCGCGTAAGCCGAACGCCATCTTGTGTGATGAGATGACGCAGGAACTCCTTGTGCCCAGCGGGGTGTACGTGTTAGTTAAGCGATTCACAGCCAAAGAGGAGCGAAGGCGAGTTGTTGCTTGTATCTATGATCCCGACAAGCTTGCAGCAACGTCTGTCGGGTTCGAAAACCATCTCAACTATTTCCACTTGAACGGCAGCGGACTGTCGATGAACCTCGCGAAAGGATTAGCAGCATTTCTGAACTCTACGGTAGTTGACGTATATTTCCGGCAATTCAGTGGTCACACACAAGTCAACGCTACTGACCTTCGAGCATTGAAATATCCATCGAGAGCCGAGTTGGAGAGGCTCGGCGCTAGAATTGATGACCCCGCAAGGGACCAGAACGAAATTGATGAGATCGTTAAGGATTAGAACGCGGTCATCTTCGAGAAAGACCTTGCGCCAAAGCGCGCGGCCTGTTCTTCGCCGCTCAACTAGGACCGCAAGTTGACCAAGCTACTCTTCATCGTGTCCATCACTCAGATTTGGAAAATGCAGCAACGGTGTACTCATAATCGCGCACTCGCCTTCCGGAGGAGAGCTATCAAGCTTTGGCGGGGACGGCTTAACGATGACAGGCATACCAGTCCATCCGCATTTTTCGCAGACTGGTCGCTCGTATGTAGTGTCGGGGTCACTGGAATGAATCCCTCGCTGGGGTGATAGCCTTTGCGATCCGCAAGACGGACAGCGATCAGGCACTCCGCGAACGTAGCGAATCAGCCCTGTCGTGAACAAGGAGATCGTAAACTCTGTTGAGCCGACCGCTGCCTCTGCGTCGTTGAGGTGGGCGACTTTTGCGTGAGTGAGCCAGTTCGCGAACTTCCAAGCAGCATCGGCAGATGACTTTAGGAGTCCGCGACGATCTTGATTGCTTGAGCCGGGAAGTATTGCGTTCGCCACAATCTCGCTCCACGAGCGAAAATCTGATCTTTTCGGTTTGGGCTGAGTGTTTGGAAACTTAACGAGTTCCTGAGCTACGTGAACCAGATTGATTAATGATTCGCGACACCGCATGCCAATCGCTTGAAAATCTTCCACTTCTTCGGCGTGGCTTAACGCTTCGCTGGCTTCTTGTACCGTTCGCCAGCAGGCCACCAGTGGTTCAACCGGAATATCTGTTAGTGATTGGTGCTCACTCCTAGGGATTCTTAGGCATAGCCCGACGTGAAACGTAAGCGCCAAATCCATGTTGGGGAACTGACTTTGGGAGTATAGGTTCGTTGGATTTGTGATTACCCACCATCGCGCAAGACTCGTGTGGACATCCCAGATATCATGTCTCACCGTATGAACCTGTTCGGAGTAAACCTTTTGGGCAAGTTCGACGGTTTCATCGGGAGCTTGGCCCAACATGTAACCTAACACGTGCTCACGTTCTTTTTTAGTGGCTTTAAGCATCTGTTGTCTGCCGCCTAACGTCGGTTCAACTTCAATGAGTGAGTTAACAATAGGGTGGAGCCTACCGCTTCACCACCGTGATCTTGATCTCTGACGGGTACTGCTTCGAGTGATGGACGGCGTTTTTAGCGACGATCCCTCGCGTCTCGTCGTAGTTCTTCCCGCCCGTGTTCATGTTACGATCAAAGCGCGGGAAGTTGCTGCTTGATACCTCTAGCCTGATCCTGTGGCCCGCCTCAAAGTAGTTGCTCGTCGTCATAGGCTGTAGCACTACCTTGTAGACCTTCCCCGCCTCCATCCAGGCCGGCGGCCTATCGTACCCGTTGCGATACCTCATCCGCTGGATCGTCTCGTCCAGGTTGTAAGCCCGGCCATCAGGGTAGACATCGATCAGCTTAACCGTGAAGTCCGTGTCCCTGGCGTCCGACGACACATAGAGCGTCACCTCGATGGGGCCGCTCACTTCTACGGCTTGCTTAAGGGGTTCGGTGGTGTAGACAAGAATGTCGGATCGCTCTTCCATCTTACGCTGGTCGAATGCGCCGCCGGCCACGGCGTTCCCCGTGCAGCAGACGTTCCCGCCGTAAGACGGCACAGGGTTCATCGGATCATAATCGAATCTATCGGGTTTATCCTCCGCCGGGGCCGCGTCGGCGAGCGCGCCGTCGCCGTTGAGCGTATTCGCCTTACCGCCGCTCGACAGGAAAAAGGTCATAGGCTGTGCGCCACGGGGCGGCCACGTGTCGGAGGTCTGCCACTTGTTGAGCCCCATAGTGTAGTAGCGCACCTTCGGCATCTTTTCGAGGATGCCGTTGTCCTCCCCCTTTAGGAAGTGATCGAACCAGGCCCACGTCAGCTCGTCGTAGTTCAGACGCGCATCGCCCACGTCGCGCTGGCCGACCGTAGTGTTTTCGGTGGCTCGCTTGTAGGCGCAATGGAGCGTAGGCGCGATCACAGCATACTGCTTGTTTGCGATCTCGGGCCTGGCAGTCTTTCGCACGTGATTGTACGCGGCGAGGTTTGGACCCACTGAAACATCGTACCAGGACATGAACCAGAACCCTGGCACGTTGATAGTCATATTGTCGTGCCACAGTCCGCCCTTGTACCATGCCGGATCGTTCGGCTCGCGCTTGATCATCGCGCCGCCAGTGTCAACCGGCATGGTGTCGGCGAATATGCCGTGGGGACCGTCAACCGCCTTTATAATATCCATGACGGGGAGGTGCCGCAGCGCCTGCGACCAGTCTACCGGCGGCATCTGCTGCGCCAGGTCGAACGATTTCGAAGCGCGGATCAGATCCTCCTGCGACGTGTTCGGCGGAAACATCGGCCGCACCTGATTCTGCTCCCCGTAGAGCCAGGCAATGAACAGCATTTGAACCGCGCCGCCCCGGTACCAGTTCCCTTGTTCATAATAAGGGCCGACGCGCCCCACGCCTGCGCCGAACCCTTGCGGGATCATCGCCGCAAACGCAGGATTGTCCAGCGCCGCTACCGCCATTTGCCATTCGGCGGTCGAGGAGCACCCGATTGTGCCGACCTTGCCGTTCGACCAGGGCTGCTTGGCGATCCACTTGAGCGCGTCATCGCCATCACTGAGCGGCGCGCCTAAAATGTCGTAGTTCCCCTCGGAGAAAAAATGGCCGCGCTCGTTCATCACAACCCAGACGTAGCCGCGCTTGACCGCCTCAAGCTCGTCGCTCATGTCGCTCGGCGCGCCGTTGCGCACGTCCCAGAAATTAAAGTTATAAGGGGTGCGGACGAATATGGCGGGGTATCTCTTCGACGTGTCTTTCGGGCGATAAACGTCTGTCGCCATGCGTTTGCCGTCACGCATCGGGATCATGAGCTTGCGCTCGACGATGGCGATCGACTGGAGCTCTTTTTCGAGCGAGTGCCGCCGGGCGATCAGCTCCGGGTCGGCGGCCCGCCGCTGCCCCGGAGCGCTCGCAGTGGCCGCGCCCAACACTGCTGCTGCAAGTATCAGGGTTAAGAGAATCTTCTTTCGCATAATTATGCTCCTAACTCTACGAACTCATAGGGCGGCGCAGCCAGGCGCGGGCGCTCCTCCACTCGCGCTCAACCGTCGCGGTCGAGATGTTCAGGGCTTCGGCTGTCTCTTCTATCGTCAACCCGCTGAAGTATCGCAACTCCACGATCCGGCTCTGCTGCTCGTCGAGCGCGGCAAGGCTCGTGAGAGCGTCGTCTAGTGCGATAAGGTCTGCGGCCTGGTTGCCGACATCCGCTTGAGAAAGCGATACGCGAAGCTGGTCGCCGCCCCGTTTGAGGTTATGTTGGGCGCGGGCGTGATCCACCAGTATCTGGCGCATCAATCGGGCGGCGATGCCGAAAAAGTGCGAGCGACTCTTCCATACTGGATTTGCGTCAACCAAGCGAAGGTAAGCCTCGTTGATTAAAGCCGTGGTTTGAAGCGTGTGGCCCGCCCGCTCGCGCCGCATGTAATTGCGAGCCAGGCGGTGCAACTCGTCCTGCACTATCGGCAGCAGCTTGTCGAGGGCCGCTTTGTCGCCTTCAGTCCAGTCGCGCAGGAGTTGGGTGACTTCGCCCGAAAGCTCCATAGAGGATTTACCTCACTTGCAAGCTGATAAGTCTGTGAGCAGACGGATTATAACACCTGTGTAGAAATGGGCTTCAAGAAATATCTGCTGAAAAAATATGGGCCTGATGGAAATCGCTGTCGAAATCCGCATGAGTAAGTGAAGGCAGAAATAAGCTGCCTAAATAAAACATAAAAGGAGAACCGATCATGAAGAGCAAGAATGAGAGAGCAAACAGCGCTGGGATGAAGGTCAAGAGCAATGTGAAGGCTGGTGCTGGATGTGGTATCGGCTGCACATATTACAACCACAACCAGACTGTTGCTCGCGACTACAAAAGCATCTGCTAAGATAGCTCGACGGCAATTAACAACAACGTGCGGACCGATTAAAGTACATATCGCGGGCCGACAGTGAGCAGCATTCCTGCTTGCAATCGGCCCGGTAGCGTTTGCAAACGAACTTGCTTGACGCTTAACGCCTGTTGTGATTTCATCCGTCGCACCAGACTTCGGGGAGCAATCGAATATATGACGCGAGCAAAAAGAAAATCCGCTGCCAGCGACCCGGTCGATTTGGCCTGCCGGTTGAACGACGAAGCGGTAGCCTGCTACAACGAAGGCCAGCAAAAAAAGGCTGAACGATTGTTTCGCCGCGCCATCAGCTTGCTCGAAGAGGCCGAAGGCCCGGACTCTCCAGATGTCGCAAACGTCATAAATAGCCTCGCCGCCATCCTTGAGAACCGCTGCGATTACGACGAGGCCGCACGTCTCTACGAGCGCGCAGTCAATATAGTGCAGGATTTGGAGGGTGACGAAGACATCGAGCGCCTCCGCATCGAGTCATTATCCAACCTCGGCAGAATCTATCGCATGCAATGCCACTACGACCGGGCGGAGCCGCCCTTGTTGCGCGCTCGCGCGCTTGTCGAAAAGCAGTTCGGCCCCAGGAGCCTTGAAATGGCAGGGGCGCTCAACGATCTCGGGATGCTTTACAAATTCACGGCCCGCTTCAAAGAAGCCATGCCGCTGTACAACCGCGCGCTCAAGATTATCGAGCGGCAGTTGGGGCCGGACGATCCAAGTCTCGCCTCGATCTATCACAACCTCGGCGGGCTCGAACACGCGCGGGGAAGATATGCCAAGGGAGAACCGTTCGCCCGACGCTCGGTCGAGTTGCGCGAGCGAGCTTTCGGACCAGACCATCCGGAAGTCGCCGCCGACGTTGCCGCATTGGCCGCACTCTTAGACGGGCAGGGCAAGTACGATGAGGCAGAGCCGCTTTACCGCCGCGCCCTTTCAACGTTCGAGCAAGTCTACGGCTCGGAGCATTACGAGATAGCGGTCAACCTCAACAACCTGGCGGCAGTGCGCCAGGCCAAGGGCGACCCGCAAGAAGCAGAAGCTATGTACACCCGCGCGCTTCGAATAAAAGAGAAGCTATTCGGAAAAACCAACACAGAGGTTGCCATGACCGCCAACAACCTCGCGGTGCTCTACAAGGCTGAAGGGAAGGTTGGTAAAGCAAAGACGCTCTACCGCCGCGCGCTCAAGATATTCGAGAGAGAGCTTGGGCCGAAGCACCCGCACACAATCACCTGCCGCGAAAACTACGAGAGCTTAACAGCAGAGAATAATTGACCGGGTCAACGAAAATGTATCATCTGCTGAGAGCATTGAAATAGGTGCGATTCTTATTCAAGGGTGGCAAGCCAGATGTCGGCCTCTCTGGTGGTAATGCTGTAGTAGATCATTCGCTCGTCTTTGGATATTTTGAACCTCTCGACCTCGTACGGCGCGGCGTAGAATAATTCGCGCGGCTTCTTTGTCTGTGTGTCTACAATATAGAGTTTACTCTGATGGACAAAAACAAGTCTGCGGCTATCGCTCATACAGGCGGGCCGATCCCCAAAATCAGCGATCTGCTCGTACTTCCATTAAGGTAGCATAGACTTCAGTCTGTTTTTGGGCTTGACGGGCCGCAGGTTGAAGCCTGTGATACCTCTTTTTACTCTTCAGCCATTTTTCATGATAGTTTTTCCGCCATTCCTGCGCATTATCAATACGAGGGCGATAAAAAGCCTGGAAACGAAGGTGGCGAGGCGGTCGGTCGAAAAACAGATTTCACCAGAGACCGAAGGGCTTCGTTGCGGCCTTGAATAACCAATATCAATTATCGAAGGAGAATACCTTGAAAGTTAAATCGAATGTAAAAGCTGGCGGATTAAACCTTAATCACAACCAGACGATCAATCGCGAGAACCACGGCCTGCGCGTCAAATCAAACGTTAAGGCTGGGGGGTGGAGAATCAATCACAACCAGACCATAGCGCGCGAGGCGGAATAACACGTCCTGCACGCTTTCATATCAGCCGGCGATAAGAGCACTCCTATCGCCGGCTGATAATCTTTGTTAGGTTAAACACATACCCATCCCCGACAAGTCTACACCGCACCTCTGACGATTCAACCGCCACTTCTAAAAGAACTGATTTAAGCGTGAGGGGATTCACACAAAGTTCTCGCATTAAGTAAGTGAAGGCAGAAATAAGCTGCCGGATAAATTAATACTTTAAGGAGAACGTCATGAAGACTGAAAACGTAACCGCAACGAAGAATGTGCTCGCAGTGGCGGGCATGAAGGTAAAATCCAACGTCAAAGCCGGCGACAGCAGCAATAGAATACTCGTGAATCACAACGAAACCATCGCTCGCGGGATGCGAGTCAAGAGCAATATCAAAGCTGGCAACAGTAACGATAGAATATTCACTAATCACAACCAGACCGTCGCTCGCGGTATGCGGGTGAAGAGCGGAATGAAGGGCGGCTTTAACCCGCAGCCTGAACCACCGGGCCTGCGCATCAAGAGCAACGTCAAAGCCGGCGGATTCCAGGAGCAACACAACCAGACCGTCGCTCGTGGGCTTCGAGTCAAGAGCGGCGTGAAGGCCGGTGGCGTAATCATTCCAGAGTAAGCCTGAAGGAGGCTGGCGGATCGCCTAACCGCAATCAGATCGTCGTGCGTGATGTAGCGCGGGCTTCAGTATGTGGTCAGATAAAACCCATCACATACTGAAGCCTGAGTCACTTTAGATAAAAAGATGTTTTGCCGGATAACCAGAACCATGTTATCTTCTCGGCGCGTTCGGTAAGCTCATCCCATCTGATAATCAAGGTGCAACCATGGCGATACCGTTCTCGCGGTCTACGCGCTCGCTCAAAGCAGACTCTTATCGCCGCTCATCGCTCGGACTCGTCGCGGTCATGCTGGTCCTGGCCGTCTGGGTCGCGTGGATTTTTTTGGCGAGAGTTGCGCTGTATGAAACGACGGGGACTGCGAGGCTCGAAACAGACAACGCTGTACACCCGGTAGACGCGCCCGTCTCAGGCCGCGTCGTCGCAACCCATCTTGCGATCGGCAAACAGGTGCAGGCCGGCGACGTGCTGGTCGAGCTTGACTCTCGGACCGAGCAGCTTCAGCTCAATGAAGAGCAAACGCAACTCGTTGCCCTGTCGGCGCAACTCGACGTGCTCCGCAGCGAGATAGCCGCCGAGACCTCGTCGCTCGGTCAAACCGAGCAGGCGACGCCTATCACGCTCGCTCAGGCCCGCGCCCGCCACCAGGAGGCCGAAGCGACTGCGCGACAATCGGTCGAAGAAGCGAAGCGCTACGCAACGCTGCAAGCCCAGGGGTTAGTCTCCGAACTCATACTGCTCCGCGCGCAGGCTGAAGCCGAAAAGAACCGGGCCGCAGCCGACGCGCTTCTTTTGGAGGTCACTCGACTCGAAAAGGATCAAGGCTCTAAAGAAAAGGACCGGCAGGCGCGAATCGAAAGCCTCAAACGTCATGCCGCCACGCTCGAAGGTGACACCACGACGAGGCGAGCGACGATTGAGCGGCTCAGGCATGAAATAGACCGGCGGCTGGTGCGCGCGCCCGCGACGGGGCGTCTCGGTGAAGTCGCCGAGCTTCGCGTGGGTAAAGTCGTGAGCGAAGGTGAAAAGCTCGGCGCGATCCTGCCCGCCGGTGCGCTCCGCGCCGTTGCAGAGTTCTCGCCGTCGTCGGCCCTCGGTCGCATACGGCCGGGCCAGCCGGCGCGACTTCGCCTCGAAGGTTTTCCCTGGACCGAGTACGGAGGCGTTTCGGCCACGGTCGCCAACGTTGCGGGCGAACCCCGCAGCGGCAGCGTGCGCGTCGAGCTTGTAATCAACCCTGATGCGTCTTCAGCCATACCCCTTCAGCACGGCCTGCCGGGAACGGTCGAGATCGAAGTAGAGCGCGTGTCGCCCGCCGCGTTGTTGCTGCGCGCAGCAGGCAGGCGATTGACAGGAGTGGTCGGCCAGGCGAACCCACACAGCAGCGATGAAAAATGATGGCCAGCAATCAGATAATCACCAAACGCCGATTGCTTGCGCCAGAGGTCGTGCAGACATCGGCAATGGACTGTGGCCCCGCTTCGCTCAAGTGCTTGCTTGAAGGCTTCGGCATTCCCGTCAGCTACGGTCGCCTGCGCGAAGCCTGTCAGACAGACGTAGACGGAACTTCCATAGACACTATCGAAGAAGTGGCCGTGCAGCTCGGGCTTCAGGCCGAGCAGGTGATGGTCCCCGACGACCACTTGCTCCTAGCGGAAGCCGAGTCGCTCCCCGCAGTCGTCGTCACTCGACTCCCAAACGGCTTCACTCATTTCGTCGTCCTGTGGCGTCGTCACGGCGGGTTCGTTCAACTGATGGACCCGGGCACGGGCCGCCGCTGGCCTACGCGCGAAGAGTTTCTAAAACAACTCTACATTCACACGACAGAAGTCCCTGCGGCGGACTGGCGCGAGTGGGCCGGGACGGGGAACTTCCTCGGGCCGCTTCGCAGGCGGCTTTCTAACCTGGGGCTTTCCAAAAAAGAGGTCGCCCATTTCGTAAGCGACGCGCTTGAAGATGAGGGCTGGCGATCGCTTGCGCGGCTTGATGCGGCAACCCGCATGACCGATTCGATCGTGCGCGCCGGCGGCATCCGAAAACGGCAGGCCGCCGTCGTTCTTTCATCATTCATCGAAGAGGCTGGAAGCAGCTCGTCGAGCGAAACAGAGATCATTCCGGAAAACTACTGGCTCGCTCGGTCGGCCCCGAACGATTCCGACGGCAATGAGCAACTCAAAATGAAGGGCGTAGTGCTCATTCACGTCAACGGCCGCCGCACTGCCGACCAGTCTCCGCAAGACGAAAGCGGCTCTGGCGGCGCCGTGGAGCCGCTTTCGCCGGAGCTGGTCGCGGCGCTCGAAGAAAAGCCGAGCCGGCCCTGGCGCGACCTGTTTCGAATGCTTGGCGAAGACGGATTGCTAGCCCCGGCAGTCATCCTTGCGGCGCTCGCCGCTGCGGCCTTCGGAGTTATGGTCGAGGCTTTGCTTTTTCAAGGCCTGTTCGATTTGAGCCGGAAGCTCGGCGTGGCCGAGCAGCGCATTGGTGCGATGGCGCTGCTCGCCTCTTTCGCCGCGGCGCTGTTGCTGCTCGAACTGCCGCTCGCCTCGAACCTACTCAGGCTGGGCCGCAAGCTCGAAACACGTTTGCGTGTTTCGTTTCTCAGAAAGATTCCTCGACTCGGCGATCGCTATTTTCAAAGCCGCACAGTCTCCGACATGGCCGAGCGCAGCCACAGTGTTCAGTTGCTCAGAATACTGCCGACGCTCGGGGGGCGTTTCATCAGGCTCATCTTTGAGATCGCTCTCACCGCAGCCGGGATAATCTGGCTCGACCCGAAAGGCGCTACCGCAGCGATAACGGTGGCGGTCATAGCCGTGGCGCTGCCGCTCGCGATGCAAGTGAGGCTCACCGAGCGCGATCTTCGCATTCGCAATCACAACGCGGCCCTCAGCCGTTTTTACCTCGACGCGCTGCTCGGCCTCGTGGCCGTGAAAACGCACGGGGCTGAGCGCGCGGTGCGGCGCGAGCACGAAAGCTTGCTCGTCGAATGGATGCACGCGAGCTTCGGGCTGCTTCGCGCAGCGATAACGGTTGAAGCGGTAGAGGCGCTGGTCGGTTTCGGATTGGCCGCGTGGCTTCTGCTCGATCATCTCGCGCGCGGGGGCGGGGCGGGCGGCGTGCTGCTGCTCGTTTACTGGGCTCTGAACCTGCCCGTGCTCGGACAAGAGATCGCGCTCATCGCTCAACAATACCCCGCCCAGCGCAACGTGACGCTCAGACTGCTTGAGCCGCTCGCCGCGCCCGAAGATGCGGAAGCGCCTGCAACCGAAACGACAGGTGATGCTTCCACCAGGGCAGTCGCCGTCGAAGCCGCGCGGGCCGAACCCGTCATAGCGAAAGCCGTCCGCTCCGAATCGCAGAGACTTGTCGGGGCCGAGCGCCTTGTCGTCGATGAGATCGGTTTCGCTCCGACGAAAGACCGCCGGGCGGACGGGCCGGAAAGAGCGTCAGGCGCTCGGATCACCTTCGAGTCTGTGAGCGTGCGCGCGGCAGGTCACTTGATACTTGACGAAGTTGACCTCAGTGTAGAGCCTTCCGCGCACATCGCCATCGTGGGGCCGTCGGGCGCGGGCAAATCGAGTTTCGTCGGCCTGCTGCTAGGCTGGCACAGGGCCGCGACGGGCAGAGTGATCGTCGACGGCGAGGTTTTAGCGGGTGAAAAGCTCGAACGTTTGCGAAGAGAAACGGCATGGGTCGACCCGGCCATCCAGCTCTGGAATCGCACGCTGATCGAAAACCTCCGCTATGGCGCGCGGGCAGATTCTCGTTTGCCGCTCGGCGCGATGATCGATTGCGCGGACCTGCGCCGGTTGCTTGAAAAGCTGCCCGACGGATTGCAGACCACTATCGGCGAAGGCGGCGCGTTGCTGTCGGGCGGCGAAGGCCAGCGCGTTCGATTGGGCCGCGCTATGCTGAGGCCCGGCGTGCGGCTCGTGATACTCGACGAGCCGTTCCGAGGGCTCGACCGAGAGCGCCGCCGCGAATTGCTCGCGCGGGCGCGCAAGCTCTGGAGCGACGCGACGCTGCTGTGCATCACGCACGATGTCGGCGAGACAACAGGGTTCGAGCGCGTGCTGGTGGTGGACGAAGGGCGTATCGTCGAAGACGGCCCGCCCGTCGAGCTCGCCGCGCGACCGCGTTCGCGCTACAGGGACCTGCTCGAAGCCGAACAGGTAGTGCGCGAAAAGCTCTGGGCGAGCGACGAGTGGCGACACCTGGAGCTTGATGCGGGCAAGTTGTTCGAGGCCGACAGGAGGGATTACGCATGACCGTAAACTTTCATGACCTCGCGTGGCCTGTCTCGAAGCTCGGCGAAGCGATTGAAGCAATCGCGCGCAAAAGCGGACTCTCTCCCCGGCACGTCGAAGCGCCGCCGCCGCCAGCATCGATCATTCAAACGGGCGGCAAAGCTGTGGGCCGATGGGTCGAGACGACCGCCGGTCTTCTAGGGCTTGAAGCCGAGCCCGTAGAGACCACCTACCCGGAGGTCGAAAGCTTTGTGCGCGGCGGCGGCCCGGCAATCCTACCGCTGCCTGGTAATGGCGAAGCCGGTTATCTGGCGCTGCTCGGATCGAAGGGGCGAAGCGTGTTTTTGCTCGCGCCTGATCTATCAATTCACAGTATTCGGGCGAAGATCGTGCGTGATTGGATGACGCGCAACCTCGAAGCGCCTATCGAGCCATCGGTAGAAGGGCTGCTTCGGAAAGCGGGCGTGGCGAGGCGACGACTGGCGCGGGCGCGGGCAGCCATTTTGCGCGAGCGGTTGAGCCAGGCGCGAATCAATTGCGGGTGGCTCTTGCGGCTCAGACCGGGCGCGAGTTTCCGCGAGCAGCTCAACTTCGCGCGGCTGCCGCGACACCTTGTCAGGCTCGTCGGCCTGTACTCGCTTCAATACATCCTCGGGCTGCTCGCATGGTGGATACTGGGCAAGGCCGCGCTCGGCGATCAGCTTGATCGCGGATGGCTCATCGCCTGGGCGCTGCTGTTATTGACGGCCGTCCCGTTCCGTATACTGGCGACATGGTCGCAGGGGCTCTTTGCGATAGGGGCGGGCAGCCTGCTCAAGCAGCGGCTCTTGTATGGCGCACTGCGGCTTGAGCCCGAAGAAGTGCGCCGCGAAGGCGCGGGCCAGATGATGGGTCGCGTCATCGAATCATCGGCCGTCGAATCTCTAGCATTGAGCGGAGGCTTTCTCGGCCTCGTCGCGATAATAGAGCTATTAATGGCCGCGATAGTCCTGGCATTAGGAGCTGCGGGGGTTTTACACGTCCTCGCTTTGACGGGATGGGTCGCGCTCGCTGTCTTCATAAGCTGGTGGTATCTCAGAACTCGCCGCCATTGGACGGACACACGCCTGGCGATGACTAATGATCTGATCGAACGGATGGTGGGACACAGGACGCGACTCGCTCAAGAAGCGCGCGAGACCTGGCACGAAGGCGAAGACCAGATGGCCGAGCGTTATCTTGATAAATCCGGCGCGATGGATCGGGCGGCGGCTGTGCACGCAGGCGTTGCGCGAGGCTGGCTCCTCATAGGCGTCACCGGCTTGATACCTGCTTTTGTGCAAGGGAGCGCGCCGCCCGCGCAGGTCGCGATCAGCATCGGCGGAATCCTTTTAGCATCGCGAGCGCTGATGAAGCTCGTTCAAAGCATATCGTCGCTGGCGAGCGCGGCTATCGCGTGGCGGCAAGTTGCGCCGCTGTTTCAAGCCGCGACGCGCGAAGAAGCTGAGCCGCCCGCAGCCGTGGCGGGCGACTTTGACATGGGCGGGCCCGTTCGAGGGCAGACCGTGCTGGAGGCGCACGACGTAGTGTTTCGCTACCGCGAGCGCGGTGACGCGGTGCTTCGCGGGTGCAACCTGAAGATTCAAGCCGGCGATCGTATATTGCTCAGGGGCTCGTCGGGCGGCGGCAAATCGACCTTGACCTCTCTGATGACAGGGCTGCGTTCACCTGATTCGGGTCTGCTGCTGTTGGGCGGATTGGATCACCGAACTGTCGGCTCGGCCGCCTGGCGAGCGCGCGTGGTGGCGGCTCCTCAGTTTCACGAGAACCACGTGCTGACGGGAACTTTTGCTTTCAATCTGTTGATGGGGCGAGAGTGGCCGCCGGGCGCGAAGGACGCCGAAGAGGCAGAAGCCGTATGCCGCGAACTCGGGCTCGGCAACTTGCTCGCGCGGATGCCTGCGGGCCTGTTGCAAATGGTAGGCGAGACGGGCTGGCAGCTTTCGCACGGCGAGCGCAGCCGTTTGTACATTGCGCGCGCGCTGCTTCAGAATACCGATCTTGTCATACTTGATGAGAGCTTCGCGGCGCTCGATCCCGAGAACCTGCACCAGTGCTTGAAATGTGTGCTCGACAGAGTCCCAACTCTGTTGGTAGTCGCGCACCCCTAAAAACCGATTGCCATTCCCCTGGCCGCCAAGAAGCGAAGTTTAAGATTGAAGCTCCTCAGGTAAACGGGCTAGAGCTTTAACAAGAGCGCAAGCCCTATCCCGAGCACCATCAGGCCGACTCCGTCAATCCCCAAAGGCTTCCCTCTTCTTGTAAGCGACATCACGAGGCTGACTATGTAGATAACGGCGCCGATCAGGAAGATGATCGCTCCTATTGTCAATCGTCCTATCTCAGGCATGTGAATCCCCTTTCATGCTCATTCAATCACATAATCTCCTCGTTTGCCGCAATAATTCTTCGCTGGCTGCAATTCTCGGTCACTGGCTGCATTTCTCGACAGCTAGCTGCAAATCGATTCCCGCCCACCGTCGGTCGCCGTACATGTGTTGAAGAACCGAGACTTCAAATAATTGTAGGAACATTATTCGCACAGTCGCGTATGCAGAGAACGCAGACCATCAGCCCATAAGCAAAACAGTCCCGAAAGGAAGGAAGATATGAAATCGAAAGAAGCAGGCCGTCTCAAGTTTGCTTATAAGAGGACTTTCGTCATCCTGCTCACGGCAGCGCTGCTCGGCTGGCAAGCGCAAAGCGCCCGCCCGCAAAGCTCGCAGGCGACCCCTGTCCTTGAGGGGCTCGACCCCGTGATGCTCGTCAAAGGCAAAGAGGTTCAGGGCGAGTTGAACATCACGGTCACTCGCGGCCAGTTCCAGTACCTGTTTGCCAACGCGGAGAGTAAAGCGGCTTTTGAAAAAGAGCCCGCGCGATACGAGATACAGCTCGGCGGCGCTTGCGCCCGCATGGGTCCGCCCGTCTCGGGCAACCCCGATCTCTACGCGGTTCACAAAGAGCGCATTTACATATTCGGCTCGGTCAACTGTAAGACGCTTTTTCAAGCTGCGCCCGAAAAATATCTTGAGACGGAAGAAACTGTGCAAGCAGCAAGTTCCGACGCAATCAGGAAAGGAGAATCGCTAGTAGAGAAAGCCGTGAGCGCCCTGGGGGGAGCCGCGCGCCTCGACGCGCTCGCCAGTTACCAGGAGCAGCGCAAAGCCATGCAGCGGCGTCACTCGGGTGACGTGGAGATCAAATACGTGACGACTGTCGTATTCCCGAATCAATCGCGACAGGAAGAGATAGGGCCTGACTACAATCAGGTGATCGTCATAACCCCGTCCGAATCTTTCGGGTTTAGCCCGGCCTCGTCCCGCCCTGCCGTTTCATTGCGTGAGATGGTGCGCGTCGGTTACGAGAAACAGATCGCGCGCAACCCGCTCGTCATTTTGAAGAACCGCAAGCAAGCAAGCTTCAAAGCCTTTTCCACAGGACCCGACAAAATCGGCGACACGGTAGTCGAGCAGGTAGCGGTCGAGACTAACGGGCTCAAAATCAGACTGGGCATCGACCCGGCTACGGGCCGCGTGCTGAGTCTCTCGTACAAAGGGCGTGGGCCGGGAGGCACGGTCGGGCAGATCACGAGAACCTATTCCGATTTTCGCACGGTCGATGGTTTTCTGCTGCCGTTTAAGATCGTGGGCACTTTCAACGGCGAGACTGACTCTCAGGTATCAACAACCATTGAGATGATAACCGTAAACGGGCAGATCGCTCCCGCCGCGTTCGAGAAGCCCAAAACGGCTGGCGCTCAGTAGCGGAAAGGTTGGGCACAGAAATGAATCGAACGATGAGTAAACGGGCGACCACTTTCTTGCCGCAAATCATAATAATCCTTCTAATGAGCGGCGTGGCCCATGCGCAAGCGCACGAGTGGCCTCAGTGGGGAGGGCCGAACAGGAATTTCAAATCGGACGCCGTAGGGCTCGCCCGCTCTTGGCCCGCCGAAGGGCCGAAGCAATTGTGGACGCGCCCGCTCGGCGAGGGCTATTCGGGCATCAGCGCGAGCGAGGGCCGCCTCTACACTTTGTATCGCGCGGGCGACCGCGAAGTAGTAATCGCCCTAGAAGCGGCTACGGGCAAGACCATATGGGAATACTCTTACGAAGCGCCTTTCACAAAAGATTATGACATGTCGAACGGTCCCGGCCCGCACGCCACCCCGCTCGTCTCGGGCAGTTACGTCTTCACTTCCGGCGCTACTAGCAAGCTTCACTGTCTGGATAAGCAGACGGGCAAGCTCCATTGGTCGCGCGACCTGATAAAAGAGTTCAACGGCACCGTCAGAGTCAACGGCTATTCTTGCAGCCCCGTAGCCTACAAGAACAGCGTGATAATGATGGTCGGAGGCGCAGGCAGCGCGATAGTCGCGCTCAATCAAAAAGATGGCGCGGTCGTCTGGAAAAAGCACGACTTTAAGAACTCGACATCGTCGCCGCTGCTCATAAACGTGAGCGGGCAAGATCAACTCGTCGCCTTCATGTTTGACGATATAGTCGGCGTCTCGCCCGACAACGGCGAATTGCTGTGGAGCCACCCGCACCCGACCGATCACGGCCTCAACACCACCACGCCCGTCTGGGGGGAAGACAATCTGCTGTTCGTATCAAGCGGGTATAACGGCGGCAGCCGCGTAATCAAGCTCACCAGAGCAGAAGGCAAGACTAAAGTCGAAGAAGTTTGGGCGCACCGCTTGATGCGCGTTCATTTCACCAACGTGATTCGCGCGGGCGATTTCGTTTACGGATCGAGCGGCGATTTCGGGCCCGCGCCCTTCACTGCGGTCAACGTCAAGACAGGCAAGGTCGTCTGGCGCGACCGGAGCTTCTCCCGAGCTACAATCGTGATGGCCGAGGGCCGATTCATCATACTCGACGAAGACGGCAACCTCGCGCTCTCGACCGCCTCGGCGGAAGGGCTGACGGTGCATGCTAAATTCGCGCTGCTCAGTAATAACTCCTGGACAGCGCCCACGCTCGTAGGTACGCGGCTCTACGTGCGCGACAGGAAAAACCTCCTCGCCGTAGACCTCGGAGCCCGATAAGCAGTTCGCAATAGCCGTTCAAGGCGGGGCGCGTGTTTGAATCTCTCCTCAAATGACGGGTATCATTATTGGAAGGGAGGCGCGATGATGCCTGAAGAAACAGACAAGAGAGAACATTCGCTCAAGCCCGAGGTAGATGATTTGACGGACTACCAGTCGCTCAACTCGCTTGGAGGCGCAGGCGTGGCCGGGACTGCGAAAGAGACTCCCACGCCTGAGCGACAAAAAGATCACGCCGCCGTAACTGAATCTTCAGACGTGACGAAGTACAACGAAGATTACAATGACGGCTCAGACTTTTCACCCGTCGATAATGAAGGCGAGACGAATTCGTGACGGACGGGAGGCGATCTGATTCCCGTCCATCATCTCAGCCGAGCATTCGCCGGACAGTCTCGTAGCTTGCGCTCAACGCCTGATCGAGTTTTTCAGGCTCCGAGCCTCCGCCCGTAGCCATGTCCGCGCGACCGCCGCCCTTGCCCCCGACTATGGCGGCTATCTCCCGCACGATCTGGCCCGCGTTCAAACGCGCGGTCAAATCATCCGTCACGCGAGCCACGAGCGAAGCTTTACCGTTGGTCGCCTGGCCTAAGACGACCACGCCCGATTTGAGCTTCTGAGAGAGCGTGTCGGCAAGCTGGCGCAGCGCGTTAACGTCAAGGTCCGCGACGCGCCGTGTCATAACGCGCACGCCCTCGACTTCACGCACGTCCTCTGACGCCGATTCGCTCTGACCTAAAGCAAGCTTCATCTTGAGCTGCTCTATCTCGCGCTCGTAACGACGCACCTGGTCCAACAGCTTATCGACCTGGGCGGGAATCTCCGCAGGCTTTGCCCGCAAACGATCTCCCAGTTGTTCAAGCACCTGCTCGTCACTCTGAAACCGCGCTATAGCCGCATCAGCCGTCAGCGCCTCAAGCCTCCTGACGCCCGCCGCTATCGAAGAATCGCTTATGATCTTAAACGGCCCGATGTCGCCCGTGGCATGAACGTGCGTGCCGCCGCACAGCTCCGTCGAAAAACCAGGCACGCTCACCACTCGAACGTCTGACGCATACTTCTCCCCGAACAGAGCCATCGCGCCCGACCTCATAGCCTCTTCAAGCGGCTTGACCTCGGTTTCGACGGCGCGGTTGTGAAGTATCTCGTTGTTGACCAAGCGCTCGATCTCGCTGATCTCTTCCGAAGTCATCGGCGCGTAGTGCGTGAAATCGAACCGCAAACGGTCGGGCGCGACCAGCGAACCGGCCTGCTTTACGTGCGGCCCCAGCACTTCGCGCAGCGCCGCATGTAAAAGGTGCGTGCCTGTGTGATTCGCCTTGATGCGCCGCCGTCGCTCACTGTCTACTCGCGCCGTGACGCTGTCGCCCACTGCAATCACGCCACGCTCGACTTTCGCCTTGTGAAAGTAGTAGCCCGACACGACCGAGTAAGCGTCTTCAATCGCGGCGAGCCCGCCGTCAGATTCCATCACTCCCGTATCGCCGATCTGCCCCCCGGCCTCGGAGTAAAACGGAGTGCGGTCGAGCACTATCTCTCCCGACTCGCCTGCGGCGAGGCTTTCGCGGCTGTCGTCGCCCACGATAATCGCGAGCACGCGGCTGCCCGAAGTCTCCGTCTCCGTGTAGCCCGTGAACTGTGTGGCGGGCAAATCTTTGGTCACGCGCGCGTAGACCTCGCGCGCGCGTCGCGCGGATGACGTGGCGGCCATCGCCGATTCGCTCTGTCGCTGAAGATCTGCGAGCGCTGAGTCGAACTCGGCGTTGAACTCTTCCTCGCTCATCTCCAGGCCGTGCTGGCCCAGCACGACGCGAATCAAGTCCTTCGGCACCCCGTAAGTGTCATAAGTCCGCGCAAGCTCCTGCATAGGCGGAGCGGCGGGCGCGTAAGTCGCAAACAGATCGGCCAGTCGCGGCTCACCGACATTCAGTATGCGGCTGAAGCGCTGCTCTTCGGCGCGCACTATCTGCTCGATCAATCGGCGCGAAGCAATAAGCTCAGGGAAGGCTTCGCCCATCAGCTCTGTTACGAACTCCGTCACTTTGTAAAAGAAAGGAGTCTCAAGCCCGAGCGTCTTTGCCCCGTGAAAGATCGCGCGGCGCATTATCTTGCGCAGCACATAACTCCTCCCGACGTTGCCCGGCGCGATCCCGTCAGCTATCGAAAACGCGGTCGTGCGCGCGTGGTCGGCCAGGACCCGCATCGCGAAGCCTTCCTCGGATTCGTAAACGTACTCTCGGCCTGAAAGCTTGGCGATGAACTCGACGATCGGCTTTATCAGGTCAGTATCATAATTCGACTTAACTCCCTGAAGCACCGCCGTCAACCGTTCGAGCCCCGCTCCCGTGTCGACTGATGGCGCGGGAAGCGGCTCAAGCCTGTACTGGCCGGGCGCAGTCTCGATGCGGTTGTATTGCATGAAGACCAGGTTCCATATCTCAACCGTGGTGTCTCCGGGGCCGTTGACCAGGTCGGCGCGGTTCCACTCGGGGTCTTCGGGGTTAGGCCCTGTGTAGTAGCTTACCTCCGAGCAAGGCCCGCACGGACCCGTCTCCCCCATCTGCCAGAAGTTGTCTTTGCGGCCAAAGCGCAAGACGCGGTTGGGCGGCGCGCCGACCTGCTGCCAGTACCGTTCGGCCTCTTCGTCGGGTGGCACTTCCGCGTCGCCCTCATAAACGGTGAACCAGAGTCGCGCGGGATCGAGCTCCAGCTCGTTGACAAGGAGATCCCAGGCGAAGTAGATGGCTTCCTTCTTGAAGTAATCTCCGAACGAGAAGTTGCCGAGCATCTCGAAGAAAGTTTGATGCCGTGTGGTGCGTCCCACCTCGTCCAGGTCGTTGTGCTTGCCGCCCGCGCGCACGCACTTCTGAGACGAGACGGCGCGCTTGTAGTCCCTGGTTTCGACGCCTAAGAAAACGTCTTTGAACTGGTTCATCCCCGCGTTAGTAAAAAGCAGCGTCGGGTCGTTAGCCGGCAGAAGCGGCGAGCTGCGAACCACCTTGTGCCCCCGCGCGGCGAAATAGTCGAGGAATTTTTGTCTGATCTCGTGTCCGGTCATATCAATACTCTTCATAGTGCAAATATTCCGCTCTGATTAAAGATTCAATTATAGCAAAGGCAGGCTTGACGGGGTAGGACAGGCTATCAAACGAAAGTAGGGGCTATGGCGCATGATGCGCCATAGCCCCTACAGATTATCGCAAAACGCTATAGGCTTTTCAGATTTGCTCAAGGGCTGTGAGCCCTGCTTCCTCTTCATCCTTCGCGCGCAAAAGGTCGAGCAGCAGAGCCATGTTGGACGTAGACTGTATCGTAGGCTCGTAAGTCTCGTCAGATTTCATGAATTGAAACTTGCCCTCGGTCGCGCCCAGGAAATTGTTCAGCGCATCGAGGCTGGAGTCCGTCCCTGATTTCGCGTCGACTATTTGACCGCTGTTGAAATATATCTCGCCGCTTGAGGCCGGCAGCGTCACCTCAAGCGCGCCCGTGAGGTGGCTGTTTTCGATCATCTGAATTACATCGAACAGGCTGATGACCGCGAAATTGCCGTAGAACATATTCGGGTCCGAAGCCGCCGCGTCCTTTATCGCTTCTTTCGGCGCGGCTACCGGCTCGGGCAGGACGAGCGGCTTGCCTTCGATGAGGCTTTCAAGCACGACCGTCTGCTCGGCATTGAGGTTGATGAAGCGCACGCCCATGCCCACCTGCGGCATAGAATAGCGGACTTCGCCCAGCGCCTCTATCAATCGGTCCTTCACGCGGAACTTCAGCTTCAGCACGGCCCCCACGGCGAAGCTCGTCATCGAGTCTATGAACATGCCTGTAAGGCTGATGTCATTGACGCGCGTGGTGATGCGGTGAGCGCCGGCTGTTTCGCATTCCACCTCGCATATGTAGGTGATGCGCTTTGATACGCGTCTGTCTATCCTTCCCATCTTCGCAATCTCTCTATTCTTCCTGTTCGACTTCCGCTTTGAGGGCGCGGAGCTTGCGTATAATCAAATCGTACTCGAACCCCAGCCTGACCAGATGATCGAACATTCGCTTCGCGCTCGCGCGGTCCGTGGGGCGCCCGTGAGTGCGAATGCGCTTTCGGATGGCGCGGTCTATCAGGCTGTCTTCCCCGACTTCGTCAAACACAAGGTCGAGGGCTTCGTCAATCGTACGGCTCGGGACTCGTTTCGCCCGAAGCTCTCGCGTCAGGCGGCCTCGCCCGACCGCGCGCAGGCTCAAGCGCGAGTTCGCGTAGCTGTGAGCGAAGCGGCTGTCGTTTACATAACCGAGTTCCTTGAGACGGGTTATACAATCTTCGACCGCCTCCTGATCGGCCCAGGGTTTGGCCAGCAACCGCTCGCGCAACTGGTTTTCGCTCCGCGCGCGCGAGGCCAGTATTTTGAGGGCCGCCGCCATAGTCTTATCGCGAATCTTTTCAGCGCCAACCTTTTCGTCGCCGATCTTTTCGTCGCCAACGGTCTTCTCCCGCGCGCGCGGGTCTTCCTCGCGCCGTCGGGCGGCGCGGCTCATCTTGTTATCTGCTCTGTTCCTTCCAGCAGCCAATTTACGAATTGCTTTGTCTCAGGCTTTGAAGAATCAAGCGTCCCGGTGCGTTTCCTTGACCGCTCCATGTCTTCGCGCGCCTGGTCTGCGACCGACCTTACGCCGGAAACTCTCAGCTTGAACTCGTCGGGGTTCGACGCCCCTGCCAGCGCCTCTTCGTATGTTATCAACCCGCGAGAATACAAATCAAACAGCGACTGGTCGAACGTCTGCATCCCGTATTGCGAAGTCCCCTGAGCTATGGCGTCTCTGATGAGCGAAGTCTTTTCCGGCTGAATGATGCAGTCGCGTATGTAAGGCGTCACCACCATCACCTCGACAGCGGGGACGCGGCCATGTATCTGCTCGGCTGCGCGCACTAACCTCATGGAGATGACGGCCTTGAGCACGCTCGCCAGTTGCAGGCGAATTGCCCGCTGCTGGTGAGGCGGGAAGACCGAAACGATTCGGTTTATAGTCTCGGTCGCGTCCAGAGTGTGTAGCGTCGACAGCACAAGATGTCCTGTCTCGGCTGCGGTCAGCGCCGTCTCTATGGTCTCGTAATCGCGCATCTCGCCGACGAGTATCACGTCGGGGTCCTGGCGCAGCGCGCCTCGGAGCGCTTCACTAAAGCTGCGCGTGTCTACATCGACTTCGCGCTGATTCACGTAAGATTTCTTGTCGCGGTGAAGGAACTCTATGGGGTCTTCGATCGTGACTATGTGGCCCGTCCGCGTGCGGTTTATGTAATCGATCATCGCGGCGAGCGTCGTCGATTTGCCCGACCCAGTCGTCCCCGTCACAAGCACCAGCCCGCGCTTTTCGTCGGCTATCTTTTCCATCACGCCGGGCAATCGCAATTCCTCCGTCGTGCGGACGGTAGTGGGAATGACTCTCAGGACCATGCCTACGGTGCCGCGCTGCTGAAATATGTTGCAGCGGAAGCGGCCCAGCCCCGATACGCCGTAGGCGATGTCTATCTCTGACGCTTCGCCGAAGCGCTGCTTCTGGCGGTTGTTCATAATCGAAAAGGACATGTTGAGCGTATCTTCTGCCGAAAGACGCTGAGCTTCGACCATGGGTTGAAGCTCGCCATTGACGCGGACGAAGGGGAAGCTGCCCGCTTTTATGTGCAGGTCGGACGCGCCCTTGCTGCAAGCAATTGTGAGCAATTGATCGATGCTCGATGACATTAGCGCTGCCTCGCAACTATTCACTACTGTGGCGGAGCCGAAAGGGGACAGTGGTGAATCAGGATAGTGAATCGAGAAGGGGCAGCAATGAGCTACCGTATTATAAAGTCAACCCTAACGCGGGGCAACAGTTAATCATTCCCGCCTCGTTAGGCGCTTTGGGCCGGGGCCTGCTCTTCTTCATCGCCCAGAATCTCTTCGAGCCTCTGGCGGTAGCGCTGGTAAAGGAACGAGACGGCGAGCAAAACGCCCCCTAAGACTATGAACGAGATGATGCGGTAGATCGTCCTCAGCGAAGCCATGTCTACGAGAAAGACCTTTACAATCGTGACCGCAAGCAGCACGAGCGCCATGACGCGAAGCAACAGCTCGCGCTTTGCTATCCCGAGCACCAGCAGCGCCCCGCCGTAAACGGTCCATATGACCGAAAGCGAGAGCTGGCGGGCCAGCCGCGAATCATCACCCGCTTCCTCGCCCGCGATTGTACGCCTTTCAAAGTGGCCGTACGCCTCAAGGCTCAACGCCATGACGGCAGCCAGGTTCGCAATGATTATCATCATCGGCAGGATCAACGAGCGTTCCGCCTCGCTCGCGCGCTCGGCTCTAGAGTAAAGCCAGACGCTCACAGAGAGCGCGATTATGAGCAATGCGAAAGACGCGAACGTGTAATTAAAGACGAGCGCATTCCAGTCTGCGCTGTAATACTGAGAATCGACCGCCATCACTTTTACGGTCGCGAGCGCAAGCAAAGCGAGCGCCCACCACCTGAGCGCCGCCAGGTCGCGCATGACGCCCACGGCTAGCGCAACAAGCCCGTAGCTAATCCATAACAAGGACAGGACGAGTTGCCTCGCGTTATCAAGCTCGCTCCAGCCCATATAGCTTTGCAGCAAGTTAAAGTTCCCCTCGGCTGGCGGCGCGCCGGCTTTCAATTGCTGGAAGTAACCGTTTATGTCGAGGCTCGCTATCGTAAGGACCAGCATGTTTGCGCCGATCGTGTAGAGCCCCATAAATGTTGATCGCTCGCCTTTATCGACATCCTGTCCGAACCGCTTATAAAGCCACGCGGCGCAGACCAGGGCCGCCACCAGCACGGCGCACGAAAGGGCGCGGCGGTTTATGAACGGGATGAAAGACGCATCCGCCCCATAGGAAAAATCGATCACGTCGGTCGACAGCCAGTGGAATGCCGCGATGACGAAGACTACCAGCCCCGCGTAACGCGAGACGCGGTCACTCGCTTTCAGCCCGACCCACGTCATCACGGCGCCTTCGATCGCCCAGCCCATAGTGACCCAGTGCTGATCGAACTGTATCGGCATCGCCAGCACCGCGAACAGGAACGCCAGCCCGAGGAAAGTGTGGACCAGCAATCGGTCCTCGCGGTCGCGGCGGTAAGTGATGTAGCCTAACGCGAGATAGAATGCCGACATCAAAACGGCGAACAGGCCCAGCAGCCCATGATAATTGTCGTCAAGAAGATCGTAGCTCGCGCCGAAATAACCGAGCGCGTTGGCGAAGACCAGGACGAGGTCCTCCCACTCGATCGGCCGCCGGTTGACTATGTTGTAGAGCACCGCAACCGTAGCGAAGATGGCGAAAAACAGCGTGAGAAAGAATATCGTCAACCATAAAGCTTCCGGCTTGTAATACCTGAACATCCATGCGGCGATCGTAAGCGCGGTAGCTACGAAAGCCATGTAGTTGAGGCTGCGCCATTGCTTGCGGTAAGCAAGCGCCAGGACCCCCGCGTCCAGTAGCGCGATGTATCCGAATAAGCCGACTTCGTTGTTCGTACCCGTAGAGAGCAGAAAGGGAGTAAGAAATCCCCCGATCAAGCTGAGAACCGCAATGGGGAGCGCGCTGTAGCGGGCCGACAGCAGCGCGGCCATCGCCGTCACTATGGCCATCAAAACGAACGCGGGCTCTTGAGGTATCAATTCATAAAAAGCAAACGCCGCGTAGATGGAGAGGTAGAGAATCAGTATGCCGCCACCCGTCAGCCCGTAAGCATAATTCGCATAGCGCAAGCGCAACCGTTCGCCTGCGATCACGAACCCTATGCCTATACAAGCGCCGATCAGCACCTGCCCGCGCGGGCCTATCCAGTCGCTGTCAATTGCGAGCTTTAAGAAAAAGGCGATGCCGATGCTGATGGCGATCATGCCGATTCTCATAAGCCAGCTCCCGCCTATGCGCGTCTCAAGGTCCGGGCCGGGCCTGGAGCTTACGCGCCGCGTCTGGGCGAACGGCGTATGAGTCGCCGTCTGAGCTTGTGAAGCGATAGGCTGCGTGACGGGCTGAGCAGTCACGGCAGGCGGCGGAATGGGCGAGGTCTGAACGGGGACAGCAGGCGACGCCGGGGCCGCTATTGGTGGTTGCGGAGCCGTCGGGTGGACGGGCTGCGTCTGCGAAGGATGATAAACCAGGCCGAGCCGCTGCTCGATATAATAAAGTCGCGTGGTCTGCTCGCGTAAGGCTCGCTCTAAATAATCGAGGCGAGAGATCAGTTGATCTATGCGGTCTTGAGAGGGTTCGTCTTCTGGCATAAAAGCTCCGTCGCCTGCTGGTTGGATTCTACAACCGGGCTGGACGCGCGCACAAACAATCATAACCGATGGGCCTCGGTCCGGTCGCGCAGTGTTGTCATAGATGACGAAACCCGCACTTTAGTTGTCGCGCCGCCGGGCGGGCTTCTAGCGTGCTTGACTCGGGATTCAGGTAGTGATAATTTGCCCGCGCAAAATTGGCGAGACAAAAGGCGCACTTCTTTCCTTCACCAGTGGAGTCAGACAAAAAAATAATTACGAGGATTGCCATGAAAGCTACGCTTATGAGCCTTGCTAGACCGGGCAGATCTGTACGACAAGCATCAATGTTCTTCTTGCTCATTGCCGTCGCCGCCGCAGGCGCGGCCCGAGCGCAAGAGGGCAACGGTCGTATAGACGAAACGTTACTAAAAAACCTTCAGTGGCGCGCAATCGGCCCGGCCAACATGGGCGGGCGCATAGATGACTTCGCCGTCGTAGAAAACAACCCGCACATCTTCTACGTCGGGGCGGCGACGGGCGGACTGTGGAAGACTACCAACAACGGCACGACCTGGGAGCCAGTCTTCGACGACCAGGGGACACATTCCGTTGGCGACGTAACGCTCGCGCCGTCGGACCCGAACGTCATCTGGGTGGGCACGGGCGAGCCTAATAACCGTCAAAGCTCTTCGTGGGGCGACGGAGTCTACCGCTCGCTTGACGGCGGCCGGACGTGGCAGAACATGGGGCTGAAGGATACGAAGCACATCGGCCGCATCGCCATACACCCGACGGATCCGAACACGGTTTACGTCGCAGCGGCCGGCCACCTCTGGGGGCCGAACAAAGAGCGCGGGCTTTACAAGACCACCGACGGCGGAAAGACCTGGACGCTCGCGCTTTTCATAAACGAAGACACGGGCGTCATCGATGTCGCGATGGACCCGAAAAGCCCTGGCACGCTTTACGCCGCAGCCTACCAGCGCCGCCGCACCCCTTCCGGCATGAACGGCGGCGGGCCGCACAGCGGCCTCTATAAGACTGTCGACGGCGGCGCTACGTGGTCGAAGCTCTCAAACGGGCTCCCAGAGGGCGTTACAGGGCGCATAGGTATAGACATCTATCGCGCAGACCCGAACATCGTCTACGCCATAGTCGAGAACGCCAAGGGCGGCGTCTTCCGCTCAGATGATCGCGGGCTCACCTGGAAGAAGATGAGCGACACAAACTCGCGCCCGATGTATTACAGCAAAATCCGTATAGACCCCAACAACGACCAGCGCATCTGGCAACTGGCCGCGCCCATGTTCGTTTCAGAAGACGGGGGCAAGACCTGGCAGACGAACGTGGTCACGAGAATCCATGGCGACTATCACGCGATGTGGATCAATCCCGCGAACTCCAATCACATGATCGTAGGCTCGGACGGCGGCATTCACATCTCTTATGACAGGGGCCGCTCGTGGGACTTCATCAACACGATCCCGCTCGGCCAGTTCTACGAGATCTCGCTCGACAACCGGAAACCATACTGGGTCTACGGCGGGCTTCAGGACAACGGGAGCTGGGCGGGCCCCAGCGGCACTTACAACCAGGAAGGCGTGACGAACGACGAGTGGTTCCGCATAGGCGGAGGCGACGGTTTTTACGTGCAGGTAGACCCTCAAGACCCTGACATACTTTACGTCGAATCGCAGAACGGAAACGTGTCGCGGCTTGAGCTTAAGACGGGCGAGCGCAAATCTATTCGGCCCGAGCCGCGCGTGGGCGAGAAGCCTTACCGCTTCGACTGGAACTCGCCCATAGTTATTTCGCCGCACAACAACCGCACCATCTACTTCGGCGGCAACCGCGTGTTCCGCTCGACCGACCGTGGGGATTCGTGGACCGCGAGCCAGGACCTTACGCGCGACCAGGACCGCGACCGTGTGGCAATCATGGGTGCGATGCCCGACAAAGACATGCTCTCGCGCCACGACGGGCAGGAGACTTTCGGCCAGGTAGTAACGCTTACAGAGTCTCCCGCAAAGGAAGGATTGCTGTACGCGGGCACGGACGACGGCTATCTCTGGATCTCGCGCGACGCGGGCAAGACCTGGAAAAACATCACGAGCAAAGTTCCCGGCGTGCCCGATGGCACCTACGTGAGCCGCGTCGCGGCGTCGCGCCATGCTGAAGGCACTGCTTATCTGACTTTTGACGGGCACCGCTCGAACGACTACAAGACTTATCTCTTTATGACGACCAACTACGGCGAGACGTGGAAGCCTATCAAGAACGATCTGCCCTCGGGCGCGACGGCGCGCGTCATACGCGAGCACCACCGCAACGCGGACCTTCTCTTCTTAGGCACGGAGTTCGGCGCGTTCGTATCGTTCAACCGTGGGAGCAACTGGGCAAGGCTCAAAGGTAACCTCCCGATGGTGCGCGTCGATGACATACAGATTCACCCGCGCGACAACGACCTTGTGCTCGCGACTCACGGGCGGTCCGTGTGGGTGTTGGACAACATCACGCCGCTTGAGCAGATGTCGGAAGCGGTGATGGCCTCGGACGTACACCTGTTCGACATCTCCCCCGCCACTCACGTTCGCCTTTACGGGCGCAAAGGCAACACGGGGCATAAGTATTTTTCGGCCCCTAACCCGCCGTATGGCGCCGTCGTCTATTATCACTTGAAGGCGAAGCCCAAAGACGATGTGAAGATCGCGGTCCTGGATAAGAGCGGCAAGGTCGTACGCGAGATCAACGGCGTGAAAGAGGCCGGGCTTAACCGCGCCGTGTGGGACTTGAGGCTCGCTTCACCGATACAGCCTCAACCCGGTCAGCAAGGCGGTGGTGGCGGTGGCGGCGGCGGCGGATTTTTTGGCGGCGGGCGCGGCCCGCGCGTAGCCCCCGGCGAATACACTATAAGGCTTTCGGCTGCGGGCAAGCAGTTGACCCGCACCGTGCGCGTGGAAGAAGACTCTCGCGTACAGATTACGGAAGCTGACCGCGCACGCTGGTCTGATGCGACTATGAGAGTTTATGAGCTTCAAAAAGCTGCCGATGAGGCGCGCCGCTCTACGCAGAGCCTCAAGACGCAAATGACCGCGCTTCAAGATTCGCTCAAGAAGAACGCGGCCGCGTCGCAAGCGATCAACTCGGCGGTCAAGACGGTCGCAGACCAGATTGATGAGATTCAGCGCAAGCTCGTGCCGGTCGCAGACGGGCCGCTCGGGGGCGCGGGCCCCGCGCTCCCCGGAACGCCGCGCCCGCTCGTAGGGCGTATAGGCCAGATGGCCGGCGGGCTTGACGGCTACACGGCAGCGCCAACCGCCGCGCAGTTGGAGAGGATCGACGACCTGTCGAAAGAGTTAAAGGCGGTCATAGAGCAGTTGAACAAAGTGATCGAAGAGTCTGTCCCGAATCTCAACAAGCAGATGCGCGACAGCGGCGCTCCGTTCTTGACCGTGGGCCAGCGCATCACGCCGCCACAATGATGTCAGGATTGGCGGGCGCAAAGGTAATTAATGCGCCCGCCATTTTCCTCCAGTGGTTGAGCCGTGACGGCGTTCCAGATAGAATTCAGCGTATGAGGAAGTAGTGATGGCAAGAATCGAAATAGGCAGACACCTTGCCGCAGACACTCGCGTATGCGGAGGGCGATTGATATTTAAAGGCACGCGCATACTCGTTGCTGACGCGCTAGAGCTATCAGCGGCGGGTTACAGTCCCGAAGCTGTAGCTGAACAATATCACCGCATAATCACTCCCGACGCCGTCCGCGAAGCTCTCTCTCTTATACGTCGAGGAGTCGTCAGAGAGGCAGCCACGAGAGCATAGATTCGGGAGTGATAATACTTGACCATAACATTGCCAAGGATCAGGCTGAACAGCTTTTGACATGGCGTTTTCATTTTCGACAGATTGGTTATGAAGTCGGTCGGCCAGAATGGGATGACCAACAGGAAGTGCTTCGCTACTTACACAGCTTGAAGCAAGCAACTTTCTTTACCCGCGATCTCGGATTCTTTCACAGGCGCTTCTGCCATCCTAATTACTGCATTGTTGTAATAACAGGCGCGGTCCTAGAGACATCACTCATGATTCGGCGCTTGTTACGTCACCCTGATTTCAGGACAAGAGCCAAGCGACGAGGAAAAGTAATCAAGGTGACAATCGCAAATATAGCCTGGTGGGAGACAGGCCACAAAAAGCAGCAACATCAGCTTTGGCAATCAATACCGATGTAAAGACAGCCCTATAAAAACAGAGTCAATTACCTCACAGGTTGTATAGGCAAGCAGAAACGGTTTTGATAGACTTGACCCTGTTCTAACGGCCAAAAAGCTCCTCGGAGAAAAGCTATGAAGAGAAAGCTCGCGACTCTCTTATGCCTGTTGGTGACGGGTGTCGCTCTTGTGCCCGCGCTCAGGTACACGCACGCCTCGGCGCAAGGCCGCACGCTTGCCGAACAGGTCGTGATCAGGCGGGATAATTTCGGCGTCCCTCACATACTCGCCGAGTCGGAAGAGGCCGCAGCCTTCGGCATGGGTTACGCTCAGGCCGAAGACCACGCGGTCGAGGTCGCGCGCCGCTTCGTCACGGCGCGGGGCGAAGGCGCGAAATACCTCGGCACAGATGCCGAAAGCGACTTTCGCATGAAGCGGTACGGGAATTACGAAGTCGCTCGCGAGCGCTTCTCCGAGCTGAGCCCGCTGTTTCAAAGCATGATGAATGCTTACGCGGCGGGCTTCAATCTCTATGTCGAGCGTCACCGCGCGGAGTTGCCCGGTTGGATCCCGCGCTTCGACGGCGTAGACGTGCTGGCGCGCGGGCGGGCCGAGGTCATGAGATTCGCTTTCGACGAAGCAATGGTCCGCGCGGTTCAGATGAAGTACCCTGCGGACGCAACCGTGGGAGAGATTACGTCTCCCTTCAAGCAGGCGAGCGAAGATAGTGTTGAGGATTTGCACGGGTCGAACATGTGGGCGCTCGCCGGCTCGCGCACCACTTCGGGCAAGGCTATTTTGATGGGCAACCCGCATCAACCCTGGGCGGCGATATACTGGGAAGGCCATGTCACCGTGCCCGGAAAGATAAACTTTTATGGCGCGACCTTCGTGGGCCGCCCCGTGTTGACAACAGGCTTTAACGAGCATCTGGGCTGGAGCCACACTGTGAATTACCCCGACCTCGCAGACGTGTACGCTCTGACGCTCGCTCCCGAAAGCCGCGACTATTACGTGTTCGATGGCCGCAGGATGCCGGTCACGAAAAAAGAGATCGCGGTCGAGATAAAACAACCCGACGGCCAGCTCCGCCAGGAGCGGCGGACTTATCTCTACTCACACCTCGGCCCCGTCATCCACATGACGGCCGATAAAGCTTTCGCCATCAAGTCGCCGCTGCTCGACGAGGTTCGCTACTACGAAGTGTGGTACGCCTTGAGCAAATCGAAAAACCTTCAGGAGTTCGTCTCTAACTTGAAGCTCAATCGCATACCGATGTTCAATATCGCTTACGCGGACGCGGACGGTAATATCGCCTACTGGTGGAACGGCATGGTGCCGAAGCGGCTCGACGATGGGACCGATTATCGACAGGACGTGCCGGCCCAGACGAGCAAGCACGTCTGGACGCGGCTGCACAGCCTTGAAGAACTGCCGCAATTGATAAACCCGCCGGGAGGCTACGTTCAGAACTGCAATGACGCGCCGTGGTGGACCTCGCTCCGCGACCCGATCGATCCACGCCGTTACCCATCTTACATTGAGCCGGGCCGCATTCTCATGCTCCGCACACAGATGTCGCTTGAGCTAATCGAAGGGCAAAAGAAGTTCTCCATCGAAGACGTAAAGCGGTTGAAGTACGAAACGCGGATGCTCGCGGCCGAGCGCGTGAAGCCCGATCTGATAAAAGCTGCGCGCGAGTCGGCCCAGCCTTCTGAAGATTTAAAGCGCGGCCTTGCCGTGATCGAAGCGTGGGACAACCGCACGGACCGCGACAGCCGCGGCGCGGTCTTGTTCAAGAGATTCTGGGAGACTTATACGCAAGAGAACCGCGCCCCTTACCGCGTCGCGTGGGATAAATCGAACCCGGCGCGAACTCCCGTGGGGCTGTCGGACGCGAAGCTTGCGGTGAAGCATTTTGAAGAAGCCGTGCGGTGGACAAGAAAAACCTACGGGTCGGAGGCAGTAGCCTGGGGCGACGTACACCGTCTCAGGCTTGGCGATCTCGATCTGCCAGTGAGCGGCGAAAGCGGCCTTTACGGGATATTCCGCGTGATGGGATACGCAAGCTCGCCCGACGGCAAGCGCGTCATAGGCACGATCGAAAAAGGAAAGCCGATGCAGGGGGGAGGCGACGGCTGGGTCTTCGTCGTCGAGTTTTCAAAGCCGCTCAAAGCCTATTCGATACTCGCTTACGGCGAGACCTCAAACCCCAGATCGAAGCACAGCACGGACCAGGCCGCGCTGTTTGCGAACCACTCCTACAAGAAAGCGCTGTTTACGGAAGCTGAGATCAAAGCGGGTCTTGAGAGGTCCTACCATCCGGGCCAGTAATCAGGGGCCAGGGGTCAGGGATCAGGGCAAAGAGTATTTGAATTATTAAATTTGAGATCGCGGTGCGCAAGCGAATCATCCGCCATCCAGATACCCTGATCCCTGGCCCCTGATCCCTGACCCCTGACTACTTCCGCCACTCGACGGGGAAGAGCGCGCCCGCCTTCTCCGGGTCAATATTGATTCCGGCAAGCTCCGCTCCGCGCGCGAGAACGGGGTCGCGCTTTGCCGCGAGGTCTGCTTTAGTCGGGAGCAACAGCTTGTCCGGGGTTACGCCGATTCGCTCAAGGCTCTTGCCGTCGGTCATTATCAAATCGGCCACCGTGATGCTTGCGCCGTAGCGGACTACAGTGTCGGTGCCCAGGTCGAAGAAAAACGGCTTCGACACCATGACCTTGCCGGGCGTCCGGTCGCCGATTACCGTGCCCAGCTTTTCAAGCTGCGCCACGCGCGCGAATAATTCAGCCGCCGAGCCCGATTCGCTATCGACAAGAATCACCAGCTTGCCCTTGAAGACGCGGTCGCGAGCCTTAGCTATGACGGGCTTCGTCTCTTTGCGAGACTTCTCGTCACCGATCTTTATGTCGCGGTCTGCGAAGTAGCCGAGCAGTCGCTGGAGCGTCAGCAAGTAACCGCCTCCGTTGCCGCGAAGGTCCAGGACCAGCGACTTGCCTTTGACGATCTTGCCCATTATGTCATCGATGCCCTTTTCCGACAGGTCGAACGCGGGCATCTTCCAGATGAAGGCGCCGCCCTCCATCTCGTAGTAACGGTGGCGGTCCATGTAAGCTTCGTTCTCCATCTCTCTAATCATGTTCCAGTAGTCGCCGCCGCCGTCCGAACCCGTAAGATCGATCACGCGCTTCTCTTGCGTCACCTTCGCCATGATGTCGAGCTGGCGCTGAGAGCCGTTCGGCTCCAGCACTTCTACGCGCAGCCCCGGCTGCGGCCTGAGAATCTTAAAGAGGTAATTCATCTTCCACATATTTTCTCTGGTGGGCCCGAACCCGCCGACGGTGTATATCTCATCGCCGACCTTAAGCCCTTTCGCCTCGGCGTCGCTGCCCGGCTTGACGGCCATGACAAAACACTTGTCGCCGACCATCTGCATCTCCCACCCGTAGTCTGTGCGGGCCGCGCGCGTGGGCGGGATAAAGAAGGCGTGCGAATCGTCCAGGTCCAGCACCACCTGGGCTATTATGCCGAAGACCTGGCCGAGCGATGTGGCTTGCTTGATCTTCTCTTCCGCTTCTTTGAAGCGCGCGTCGAGGTCCAGGCCGTGAAACTTAGGATCGTAATAACTCTTCTTAATCTCGCTCCTGACATTGTTGAGCATCATCTTGCCGCGCTCGCGGTCAAAGTTGTCAAGTTTTTGAGCCCTCGCAGGCAAAGCAAAACCTGCGGCTATTAAGATTACTGCGGCGAGCGCGCACGCAGAAATCCGCCGTCGATCATTATGCTTCATAACTACATCTCCCAATTTTTTAGACAAATATAAAGCCGACTTAAGTGATAAAACTGAAGTTACGGCCCTGAGGTGATATTTATCTTAACATCAAACGGGGTGGCCGATAAAGATATTACTCCGGCGACCGAGGGGCGAGCGTTACGCGCGCGGCAAGTCAATCCCTGCCCGAAGCCTTCTTTTCGAGTTTTTCGATGGCCTGTCGTATGTCGGCCTGGCGGGCTTCATTCAAGTTGGGCGTCTCTTTGAGAAACGCCTTGAGTTGAATTATGGCGCGCGCGGGATCGCCCTTCATCTCGTAAAGATTCGCCAGGTACAGGCGCGCCATCGGCTGCTTGCCGATTTCGTATGCGCGCAGGAGATCGGCTTCGGCAGCCGCGTAATCGCCCGTAAACATCTCTGCCAGGCCGAGGAACAGATATGGGGTCGAGGACTGTTTGTTTAACTCAACTCCCTTGCGCAGCGGAGCGATCGCTTCATTGTATCTCTTCTGCTTGACGAAAGTGACCCCTAGCCCTACGTGTGCGTCGGCCCCGTCGCTCTTAAGATCGATCGCTTTTTGAAAAGCCGACACGGCCTCGTCGTACCGCTGGAGCTTACTGTACTGGTCGCCCAGCAGCGCATGCGCGGCGTAGAAATTCGGATAAGCCTGTATCGCTTCTTGCAGATGTTTTATGGCATCGTTGGCCTTGTTGCTGTCGGCGCTCTTGGCCCCTTTCTCGTACGCCTTCCGCGCGCTCTCGGGCATGTTCGCGTCTATGGCGTCGGCGGAAATGACGCCCGCGACCGGCACCTGCTGGTTTCGTTTCACGGTGAGCTGAATATTCTGTGTGAAGTTCTGCGGGGCGCTGCCGTAAGCGGAGACATCTGCGTAGACGCTGGTCGTCTCAAACGTCTGTCCGTCTCCCTCGGCCGACAGCTGATAAGTTCCGCGCGCCAGGCCGGGGAAAATGAAGCGCCCGCTCAAGTCCGTAAACAACTCGTAGATGCGCCTGCCGTTGAACGTGAGAGTAATTTTGACGGGATTCGACGGCACCATGCCGTTTGGGAAAGAGACTTTTCCTTGAAGCGTGTGCTGGCCCTGCGCGAAAGCTGAGGCGCTGAAAGCCGAGGCGCTGAAGGCCGGGGCGGTTGCGATCAGAAGAGCGAAGGTTATGAAAACAGATCGAATGATTCTGATAGCTGACATAACTACCCTCCTAACTGCGGTGACACATCCACGGAGAATAGGACCGAGTGTCGATAAGCATGTTCCGCCCGGCGCAGCCTGTCAAGAGCCACGACGGGGATGTTTCGGGTCAAAGTTAAGATGGCGGTTAAAAGCAAAATGGCCGGGGCTTCGTGGAAGCCCCGGCGCATTGATCTTCGGCTTCAATCGCAAAGATCAGAAGTTGAATCGGAAGCCGAATTGAGCCTGGAACGGAATGCCTATAGGCTCGGAAAAACCTGTCGCGCCGAAGAAGTTAACCGGCAGCAGGAAATCATCCGTGTCAACGACATTCTGGAACTGGTTGCCGAAGTTCGCCGCATTAAACAGGTTGAACGCCTCGAAGAAGACGCCGAGCCTTCTCCTCTCGGTGAAGTTGAAGAACTTCGACACACGGACGTTGATCTGCTTGAAGGAGTCGCCGCGCTCCGTGGCCGGCGGCAGTTGGTTCTGGTCGTTGCCGTCGCGCGTCTGGCGGTCGTTGGCAACGCCGTCCCTGTTTATGTCACACAGGCCGCAGAACGGCAGTATGCTGAACGGTCGCGCCGACGCCAGTTGAAGGATCGGCGAAACCTGGAAGCCCCACGGCATGTCGATAACGCCCGACAGCACGAACCGGTGGCGCTCGTCCTCCGGCGTGTATCCGAAGTTCGCATCCGGGTCAAACTTGTTGAACGGGTTTATGGGCTGGAGGCCGAAGTCGGCGATCGTGCCGAACCAGGCCACGGCCCTCGACAGCGTGTAGTGCGAGTTCAACTGGAAACGGTTCGCGTACCGCTTCTTGAACGAGATGGTGAACGCGTCGTAGCGCGAGCGCCCGTCCGACTGCGCGACGGTTATTCGGCCGAAGGGGTTCCCATTGCCGAACTCCGCTATCAGCGCGGCCTGGTTGGCATTAACCAGCGGCTGTAGGACTCTGGGGAAGCTGCCCACGGGGTCCTCGAACTGCGCGTTCTGCAGCGGGCCGACGCGCGGGTTGATCTCTAGTCCAGTGAACTCGTGCAGACCGAGTATGTGGACGTAGTCGAACTCTATCGAGGCGTTACGCCATAGCTCCTGAGCGTACCCTATGTTGAACTGCTGCGAGTAGGGCGACTCGAAGTCTGGGTCGATCAGTCGACCGCGCGCGCCCGGCAGCGGCTGGGTAAGCGGGCGCGGAATGGCGGGCGGCGCCGAGCTGATCGAGAGGTCCTCGCCAACTCTCTGGAACGTCGCGTAAATCTCGGGGTTGGCCAACTGCACCGCAAACAGCGGGACGTTGAGGAACGACTGGTCGTAGTAGATGCCGTAGCCGCCGCGCAGCACGGACCGCCCGTCACCCGTTATGTCCCACGCCATGCCTATGCGGGGCGAGAAGTTATTCGTGTCGTCTTCGACAACCCTTTCGCCGAACGGGCTGCCGATGATCTGGAGGAACCTGAACGTGCGATTGTTGACCTGGTTGTTTGAGTCGACAAAGCCGTAGTCGACGTCGTAGCGCAGGCCGAGGTTGAGCGTGAAGCGCGGAGTGACCTTCCAGTCGTCCTGCACGTACCACGACAACTGGTCCGCGCCATCCCTGAGGTTAAAGCTCGGATCGCCGCCGGAAAGGAAGATTGCGCCCACGACGCCCGGCGTGTCGAACCCTTGCGGGAAGTCGCCCGGGTTGTTGACTATATCTTCCACGTCAAAGTTGAAGTCATACTCAGGCGCGGAGTTGAAAGCGAACAAACCGCCCAGCGTCGGTATCCACGTATAGTCGATGCCGAACTTCCATCCGTGCCGGCCGCGGTTCCACGTCAGGTCGTCGCGGAACTGGTTCTTGCGCTGGATGGTCTGCTGCGGCACGTTGCCGTTGCGGCCCACTGTGAGGCCGTTGGGGAAGACGAGCTGCCGCAGATCGGTCGTGGCGTTGATGCGGTTATCGAAGTCCGTGAACTGGTAAGCGAACTGGTTGACCATACGGTCGGAAGCGGTCCACGTCCAGGTTCCGAGCAAGCTGTAGAGGTCGTTGAGCGACTCGTTGCCGCCCGAAAGGTCTGTCTGCACGATCAGGAATCCCGCCTGATCGTTGAGCGCGTTGTTGTTCTGGCCCGCGAAGCGGAAGGTCATCGCGTGGTTTTCCCAGATGTTGAAGTCAGTCTTGACCGTGTACTGGTGATCGTTGAACGGCTGCGGCAGAAACTGCACCGCCTGGTAGCCAAGCGGCTCAAGCAGCCTGATCTGTGACTGCGCGTCGCCTGTGACTACAGAGTTGCCGCGCTCGCGCGTGCGCTCGTAGGCGCCGAACCAGAAAGCCTTATCCTTGACGAACGGGCCGCCTATCGACCCGCCGAATTGCTGGCGACCGAACGGGGGCTTTACGGCCTCCGACTCCGAAAACGCGAAGGGGTTCTCTTCGGCCAGCAGCTTCGCGGCGTTGGCGTTGAGCTGCTCGTCGCGGAAGAAGCCGAACGCGCTTCCGTGTATGTCGTTGGTGCCGCTCTTGCTGACGACCGAAAGCAGCGCGCCGCCGCTGCGTCCGTTAGCAGCGCTGAATCGCTGGGTCGAAAGGGCAAACTCCTGAATTCCTTCCATAGTGAAATTCTGGAGGATGCCGCCGACGGCGTTGTCTTTGTTGTCGCCGCCGTCGATCGTGATGTTGAGGTTGCGGCCCGTCGAGCCGCCTACGGAAAACGTCCCTACGCGCGCCTTCGTCGGGTCGAACGAAGGCTGCAGGGTCGCGCCCGGTATCAGGGTCGCCAGCGACGCGAACGAGCGCCCGTTGACGGGCAGATTCTCCATCTGGCGCTGGTCGATGACGCCGCTCACTTCGGTCTTGGTCGTCTCGATCAGCGGGACAGACTCGCCCGTGACGGTCACCTGCTCGGCCGCGCCGGCGGGTCTCATCTCGGCGTCTATGGTCACGCGCCCAAGCACGTTGACCGTGACCGGCTCCTGAATGTATTTGGCGAAGCCTGAGGCTTCTATCTCAATACGGTAATCGGACGGCTGGAGCGTCGTCAGCTCGTAGACGCCGTCGTCGCTGGTCGTCGTCGTGCGCGAGACGCCCGTGCCTATGTTTGTAGCCTTGACCGTAGCGCCAGGGACGACCGCGCCCGACTGGTCTTTGACCACGCCGGTGATGGAGCCCGTGTTGGCTGTCTGCGCAAATGCCGCCAACGGCACAGAGGCCAGCAACACCAGTGCAGTAAGTACTGATGTAAAAACCCTCCTAAACTTGTTGGTCCTCATTTGGAACCTCCTATCAAGGTTAATTTGGTGAAAGATTTTAATCCACGCCCCGCGAGCGAGCGGGGCCGAGCGGCCACAGAGCGTTTATTGACCATCCCCATCGCCCTGCAACCTTAAAAGTCATGCCAGATGTGTCTAAGAATGAGCGCATGGATTTGCGCGACATGGATCTGATACTAGGGTCGATCCTGTTATTCATACCAGATGCTTGCTTGCCGATCTAAAGCTGCGGTAAACAGTAATTGAGCAAGCCATATTCCATTTGCCGATCAAATCCCTGGAAGCCGCTAACGGTCTGGCATTATACTACTTAATCGCTTTTTTCAAGCACGAATTTGATCGGTTTCGCCCTCAGGAATACCGATTCTCGGATTTTTATTCAAAAATATGAATATGCCGGGTCGTCCGAGCCACAAAAAAAGGCGCTGGACCGGCGAGCCCAGCGCCCCTCTTTTTAGCTTTTTCGAAGCTTTTTAGAAGTCCATGCGGAAGCCGAGTTGGACCGTAAGCGGGCGGCCAACAGGCGGGCCAAACCCCGGCCCATACAGAGAGACAGGCTGTGCAAACAGCGCCGATGAGGCGGGGCTTAACCCCAGCCTGCTCGCAAAAGAGAGGTTCTCGGTGTTGAAGAGATTATAGAAATCGACGTAGCCTTTGAACCTTAATCTCTCACCTACGGACACCTCTTTGCTCGCGCGCAGGTCTACGTTGAAGTAGCGCCCGCCGCGCTCCTCTATGTTGCCGTTTGCGTCAACGATGAACCCCTTGCGCTGGCTGTTGACCTCTAATTGTCGACATCCCAGAGCGCGCGCGCCGGCAGGGATAGGCTGTCCGTTGACTATGGCCTGTAGCACCGCGCGGACATCCGTGCCTTCGCAGAGGCGGTCTACTGTCGCCTGCCCGTCGCCATCCAGGTCTATGCCGGCATTGAGCGAATAAGGTCGCGAGCTGGCATACTGCATGATGGGCGCCAGCTGCACTCCCCAAGGCATATCGAACACGCCGCTAAAGACTACTCGGTGGCGCTCGTCTATGCGGGTCGGGCCAAACTCTTCATCGTTGAATTGAACCCTTGGGTCGATGGCGATGCCGTTGCCGCTGTAGGAGGCCACGGGCTGCCCGCCCCACGCCCTGGAGTTGGCCAGCACGTAGCTTACGGAAAAGACCGTCCTGCGACCCACGCGCCCGCGAAGCTGCGTCGTCCAGCTATCGAACAGCGAGCGGTTCGTAGTGCCGATCATGTTTATCTGCTCGATGCGGTTTGCCGGGAACCCCGCGTTGACAAACGCGCGGTCGAGCAATCGGCTGTTGGCCCCGCGAACGCAGTCGCTTGAGTTCGGAGTCGAGCCCGGAAAAGCCGGGTCGCAGATATGGCGTATGCGCGGGTTTATCACCTGCACGCGCGATTCGTGAAGACCGAGCGTATGCACGTAGTCGCTCGAAAGCACATAGTTCTCGCCGATAGATTTCTGTATGCCTATCGAGAACTTCTGTACGTATGGCTCGCTGGCGTCCGGGTCGTTTATGCGCCCGAAACCGCCGACCGCAAGCTCGGTTAGCGATGTTCCAGCCGGGATCGGAGGCAACGGGTCTACGCCGAAGCGGAAGTTCGCTAACTGCCCCGCCCCCACATCATTGTTTGTGAGGCTCAGTATGGTCTGGAAAAGCTCGGGGTTCGACTGCGTGATCGAAAAGAGCGTCAGGTTCTGGAACAACTGATCGAAGAAGATTCCGTACCCGCCTCGTATCACCGTGCGGCCATCGCCGTTCGGGTCGAAAGCAAATCCGAGGCGCGGCTGGAACTCTTTCCAGTTCGGCGTCGTGCGGCTCAACTTCTCCTTATCATCCGTAAGCGCGTTGGCGAGCGGGTGGTCGAGCTGGTCGAGTATCAACAGCGTGCGGTTGTTCGACTGGTCCGGCAGGTTGCCTATGTTGGCATCCCAACGCAGGCCGAGGTTGAGCGTCAGCCGCTGCGAGGCTTTCCAGTCATCCTGGAAGTAAAAGGCTAGCTGGTCGATCTGCTGCTTGTGGTCGCCGCGGCCGTCGGAGAAAGTGATGTTGCGCACGGCGCCGGGCGTCTGGAACCCCTGCGGGTATTTCCCGTTCAGGTTGTTGGCGATCGTCAGCGGGTCGTCGAAAAACGTTATCGCGTAGCCCTGCGCGCCGAAGAAGAAGAACCCATCGAGCTTAGTGTAGATGTAGTTCCCGCCGACCTTTATATTGTGCGCGCCCTTCTGGAACGAGAAGTCGTCGCGGAACTGATATTTCTCTTCGAGCGTGGCCTGCGGCACATTTACGTTGCGCCCGGTCGTGACCGTGGGGAAGGTGATGTTGGGCGTGTCGGTGACGCCGAGGATCGCGTTGTTGAAATCCTGATAGTGGAACGAGAAGACGTTAAGCTTTGTCGGGCTGAGCGTGTATGTGTGGTTAGCGACAAAGCTGTAGAGGCGGTTGTCGTTCAGGTTGCCACCCGTCGGGTCGGCGTTGGCCGGGACGGCTATCTGGTCGTTCGGAGAAGAGTTGTCCTGGAACGAGAAGCGGTAAAACATCGACTGCTTGTCCGACATGCGGTGATCGACTTTGGCCGTAAGCAGCCAGTCGTCGTAAGGGGTCGGAATCTCCGCGACGGGATCGAGTCCCGGTATGGCTTGCAACTGCGCGAACCGCGCCGTCGGGACAAGGTTGTTCTGCCGCTCGCGGAAGCGTTCGAGCGCGCCGAAGTAGAAGAGCTTGTCTGTGATTATCTTCCCGCCTATCGAGCCGCCGATCTCCTGACGGCTGAAATCGGGCTTCTCGACCTCTTCCAGGCCCGCCGCAAGGTTAAGCTCGTCTGTCTGCTTCTCGAAGAAATCTTTCTTGCGGAACTTCTCGTCGCGGAAGTTCGCGAAGAACGAGCCGTGCAGATCGTTCGTCCCGGACTTCGTGATGACGTTTACGACTCCGCCCACCGCGCGGCCCTGCTCGGCCGTCCAGCGATGTTGCAGGACCTGGAACTCCTGTATCCCTTCGTAGGCGAAGTTTTGAAGGAGGCTGCCGACGACGTTGTCTTTATTATCGCCCCCGTCTACGTTGACATCGAGTTGGCGACCGTCGCCGCCGTTCATCGCGAAGTTCCCGACGCGAGTCTTTGTCGGGTCGAAGTTACCGACCGGGCGCGCTTCGGGCATGATGACCGACAGCGCGGCGAACGTGCGGTTCAACAGCGGCAGGTTCTGGACTTCGAGGGGAGTGACGACGCCGCCTATCTCCGACTTGGTCGTCTCGATCAGCGGCGCGTCGCCAGTCACTTCGACCGTCTCAGTCACGCCGCCCGGCTTTAGCTCAAAGTTGAGCGTCGGCTTTGTCCCGACGTTTAGCTCGTAATCCTTCTGGAGCGCGCGGCTGAAGCCACTGGCTTCGACCGTTATCTCGTAGACTCCGGGCGGCAACTGTGTGATGGTGTAATCACCTTCGTCGCCGGTCGTGGCCGTGCGCGAAAGACCCGTGCCAGTGTTGCGCACGGTGACAGTTGCGCCAACAACTGCGTTGCCCTGCGCGTCAACGACTCGGCCCGTGATGTCGGCGGTCGTGACCTGCGCCAGCGCTGGGATTACCAACGATATGCTTAGAATCAGAAGCGAAGCTATCAACTGCCTAAACCTTATGGTGCTCATAAAGTCCTCCTCAGTTTTTTTTACCGGCCTCCATGTTTAAAGCTCGCGAGCCTGATGACGAACGCTCAAAAAGGCTACACTTTCATTAAGCGTTCTAGACCGGAGCTTCTCCTTTAATCAGGGTTAGGCGGAAAGCTGCAAAGCCTATACCAGCCCGTGCGGGGTGCGTGTAACCTTATTTTTAAGAACAATTTAAACCGATTAGATCAGAGACGCCCTAGCTGAAATGTTTCTGAAATCTTGGAAATAAATCCATAATCTCGAATTTACTGAATCGTATCCGACGAGTTGTCGGCGACTATCATGGGAATAGGCGAAGCGTGGTGGTGGACCATCAGCCAGCGCCCGTCGCGGCGTATAAAGAGGTTTGTGGCCGCCGCCTGCACGGAGTCAAAGCTTGTCTCTTCAAAGACCGTGATGTTCTCAAGACAGGTGACCCAGGCGAAATCGCCTTCGGTGTGGACAAAGACCGAAGAGGGCGATATGCGCATTCGCTGCTCATCCTCAAATATCCGCGACCAGCTTTCGCGCACCCGACGCCAGCCCGAAATCATCTCCCACCCCGGGTGGACGCATTTTATCCAGGGTTCGTGCGCCCACACTTCATCCATGAGATCGATATCGTTGGCTTCAATCGCGCGATAAAACGCGGCGTTCGCTTCTTCGACTGAAATCTCTTTCGTCATCACGGTCAGGTGCGAAAACTTATACTCATGCGGCAAAGAATTCAAGCGAATTATCGCCGCCCATCTACTTTGATGAGCTTCATTGCTGAGTGATAGAATCAAGATCGGCTTTCAACATGAAGAATGATGCTCAGGTAACAGTTATAGGCGGCGGGCTGGCCGGGTCGGAAGCAGCCTGGCAGGCGGCCGAGCGCGGCGCGCGGGTCCGCCTCTACGAGATGCGCCCCGTTCGCCAGACTCCCGCGCACCGCACATCGAACCTGGCGGAAGTCGTCTGCTCTAACTCGCTAAAGTCCGACGAGCCGGGGACCGCGCCCTATCTGCTCAAAGAAGAACTCCGCCGCGGCGGGTCGCTGTTGCTCGAAGTCGCACATCAGACTGCGGTGCCTGCCGGGTCGGCTCTAGCCGTAGACCGCGAGCGGTTCGCCGAATCCGTCAGCCTCCGAATCAATGAGCATCCGAACATAGAGATCATGCGCGAAGAGGCGCGGCATATTCCCGAGGAAGGTCCGGTAGTGATCGCCACGGGGCCGCTCACCTCAGATGCGCTGTCGGAAGAGATTTCGCGCGTGACAGGCTCTACTGCGCTCTATTTTTATGACGCCATATCGCCGGTCGTCGACGCAGAGACTATAGATTATTCGATAGCCTTTCGCGCAGCTCGATACGACAAAGGCGGGCCCGATTATGTAAACTGCCCGATGAGCGACGAGCAGTACAATCGATTCTATGACGCGCTCATCCAAGCCGAATCCGTCCCGCTCCACGAGTTTGAAAAGACTATCTATTTCGAAGCGTGTCTGCCCATCGAAGAGCTTGCCCGCCGCGGCCGCGACACGTTGCGCTACGGGCCTATGAAGCCCGTGGGCCTCAGCGACCCGCGCACCAGTCGTCAGCCTTACGCGGTGGTCCAGTTGCGCCAGGAGAATCTGCTCGCCGACAGCTACAACCTCGTAGGCTTTCAAAACCATCTGAAGTTCGGCGAGCAGAAGCGCGTGCTGAGGATGATACCGGGGCTCGGACAGGCCGAGTTCTTCCGTTTCGGCCAGGTCCATCGCAACACATTTATCTGCGCGCCGCTCGTTCTGGGCGAGACTTTGCAAATGCGCGCACAGCCGCGCATTCTCTTTGCGGGGCAGATATCGGGCGTCGAAGGCTACATCGAAGCCATTGCGACGGGCTTTATCGCGGGCGTCAACGCGGCGCGCATCGCTCAGGGCCGCGAGACAATCGCGCCGCCGCGCCGCACGGCCCTCGGGGGGCTTGTCAACTACATTGCGAACGCAGAGGCGAAGAGTTTTCAGCCTATGAACATAACCTTCGCGCTTCTGCCCGCGCTCGCAGACGAAGACCGCCGCAGGCTTCGCCGCAAGGCGGACCGCCGCAGGCTTCAGGTCGAGCTTGCGTTGAAAGATTTTGACGAGTGGCGCGCAAATCACCTGTCGCCTGATCGCGCGCGCGAAGTTTACCGGGCGTAATGAAACCGTGATGAATAATCAGAAAGCGAAAAAGCCGCGAGCGACATCAGCCGTCTTTTTACTTTTGACGTTTGCCTTTTGCCTCTTGCCTGTTGCCTTTCCGCAATCGGGCCGCCAGCCCGGCCAAAGCAAGCCGTCGCCCCCGCCTGCTCAGGAGACGCGCCCGCGCCGCGTCGACGATGACCAGGACGAGATCAAGCTGAGCGCCAACCTCATAACGGCGATCACCTCGGTCACAGACCCTGCGGGCAATCAGGTCAACGACCTGACGCAGCAGGATTTCGTCGTCTACGAAGACAACGTGGCGCAGGAGATCGCGGGCTTTTATCGCGAGGGGCAGCTCCCGCTCCGGTTGATCTTTTTGTTTGACGCGTCAAGCTCCATACGACACCGCTTCGACTTCGAGCAGCGCGCCGCCGCGCAATTCTTTCGCCAGTTGATGAGGCCGGGCGATCAGGCAGCTTTGATGAGCGTGGCGACGGACCCCAGGATCGAGATGCAGTTCACCGGCGATGTCGAAAAACTCGTCGCGGCGCTCGCGGCTATAAAGCCCGAAGGCGCGACTTCGCTCTACTCCTCGATGACCGAAGCGGCAAAGTACATACGCCCCGCCGAAGGGCGTCACGTCATGGTGGTACTGTCGGACGGGACCGACACGGCTTCGGCGGCCACGCTCGCGCAGGCTCTCACTGAGGTGCAAAAATCGGACGCGGTCATCTACGCCGTCCACTCGACGGGCATAGCGCCGTCGGCGAACGTGCAGGACCTGGCGGGCGAGTTCGTGCTGAAGGCCATGAGCGAAGACACGGGCGGGCGGGCATTCTTCCCGCCGATCTATGATGATCCGAAGAAAGAGGCCCGCGATTTGGACGAGATATACCGCCGCATAGCGGCCGAGGTGCGCGCTCAGTTCGTAATAACCTACTATTCCAGAAACACCGAGGCGCGGCGCGACGGGTTCAGAGCCATCCGCGTAGAGGTCAAGCGGCCCGGCCTTCAAGTGCGCGCACGCCGCGGCTACTACACGACGAAGTAAGCATGGCCGATGATGCGCTTACGCATAAGCCAGCGACTACGCTGGCGCGGCGATTTGAGATTTGAGATTTCAAATCTTTAGGGGGCTGTCTATGCTTGGACGATCAACGAAATCCATAACGGCAATCTGTCTCTTCCTGGCTCTCGCAATCGCGGCTGCGGCCGGCAACAACCCTTCGCGGCAGACAAACCGCGCCGCGCCAAAGGCGAGCGACGCCGAGTTGCGCGCGCGCGCCGAGCGCCTGCACCGCGAAGCCATAGTCGTAGACACGCATAACGACGTGACCTCGCACATAATTGATTTCGGATTCGACCTGGGGATGGCGGGCGACGCGCCGGGCGGCGTCGCGTTCGATTACACAGGCACGCAGCCCATTCCGAAAGACGGCAAGTATAAGACCGAGACTGATCTGCGCCGGCTGAAAGCGGGCGGCGTCGACGCGGAATTCTTTGTAGCCTATGTCGCGGCGAAATACGTGAAGGAGGGCGGCTCGGCCCGCCGCGCGCTCGATATGATTGACGTTATTCACGAACAGGTGCGCCGCCATCCCGCCGCGCTTGAGATGGCTTTCACCTCAGACGACATTCGCCGCATCTCGAAAAAAGGGAAGATCGCAACGTTGATAGGGATCGAAGGCGGGCACGCCATCGAAGACAGCCTCGCGGCCCTGCGCATGTTTTACAGGCTCGGCGTAAGGTATATGACCCTTACGCACTCGAACACTAACAACTGGGCGGACTCCTCGGGCGACATCAATAACAAAGAGGTTAAGCACCACAACGGGCTGACGGATTTCGGACGCGAGGTGGTCAAAGAGATGAACCGCATTGGCATGATGGTAGATATTTCTCACGTCGCGGATAAGACTTTTTACGACGTTGTAGAAGTGTCGCGCGCGCCCATCATTGCGTCTCACTCTTCGGCGCGCGCGTTGGCCGACCACCCGCGCAACATGACTGACGATATGCTTCGCGCCATCGCACGCAACGGCGGAGTGGTGATGATCAATTTTTATGACGGCTTTATCGATCCGCGCAAAGCCGATTTCAACAGACGCGCAAACGCCCGTCAGGAAGAACTGAACAAGCAGTTTCCCAATGATGCCGCTCGCGTCGAAGAAGAGATGAAAAAGTGGCGCGCGGCTAATGACTCGGGCAAGACGCCTCTTTCCGTGCTGATAGATCATTTCGACCACGTGGCGAAAGTGGCGGGGATAAACCACGTCGGCATCGGGAGCGATTTCGACGGTTCGATCACGCCGCCCGAAGGGATGGAAGATATATCGCGGATGCCTGCGATCACTTTCGAGCTTATGAAGCGCGGGTATTCGGACGAGGACATAAAGAAAATACTGGGCGAGAATTTCTTGCGCGTGATGGCTGCCGTCGAGCGCACGGCGTCCGAGATGCAATCGGGCAAGCCGGCCACGGCTGCACAGAAATAGAGGTCCCTGATAAACGGGTGAAGCATGAATCTTTTCAGAGCGAGCCTTGTCGTCACATTTATTCTTACGAGCTTTGCTTTTCACATAACTAACGCCTACCAGACGGGCGGCCTCCAGCTCAAGCCATGCGATCTGAATAACATTAAAGGCGCGAGGTGCGGCAAGCACGAAGTCTTTGAAGACCGTGAAGCGCGCAGCGGGCGTAAGATTGCTCTCAACATAATTGTGCTTCCGGCGATGACCGATAAGCCCGCCCCCGACCCGGTCTTCTTTCTCGCGGGCGGGCCGGGCCAGGGGGCCGCTGCAATTGCTAAGAACGCCGGAGCCGATTTCATGCAGACGATTCGCCGCGAGCGCGACGTGGTCTTTGTGGACCAGCGCGGCACGGGCGAATCGAATTTCTTAAACTGCAAGTTCTATGGCGATGGGAGCTCGCTTCAGCCTTATTTCGACGAGCTGTTTCCGGTAGAGAAGGTGCGCGAGTGTCGCGCGCAGCTTGAAAAGATTTCAAACCCCGCGCTCTACACCACCTCGATGGCCGTGGAAGATCTTGAAGAGGTCCGACGCGTATTAGGCTACGACCGGATAAACCTGTGGGGAGGCTCTTACGGCACGACTGCATCGCTTGCTTACCTCCGCCGTTATCCGAAACAGGTCCGCTCGGTCGTGCTCGAAGGCGCGGCGCCGCTCGATTTCAAGCTGCCGCTCCCGTTTGCGAAAGGCGCTCAGCAGGCTCTCGACCGCTTGATAGAGGATTGCGCCTCGGATGAGACCTGCCGCAAGTCGTTCCCGAGCTTGCGAGCCGAGTTCGCCGCCGTCTTAGCAAAGCTGGATAAAGGCCCGGTCAGTTTTAAGATGACCAACCCGGTCACGAAAACCCTTGAGACGGTTCGCATGTCGCGCGGCGTTTTCGGCGAGCGTCTCCGATTGCTGTTGTACTCTCCGGAACTTGCAAGCCTCGTCCCATTTTTGATTCACGAAGCTTACAAGGATAACTTCACCCCGTTCGCCCAGCTCGCTCATTTCATGACGCGGCTGATCGGCGATCAAGTAGCTATGGGCATGTATTTTTCGGTGACCTGCCCGGAAGACGCGCTGTTGATAACGGAACACGAGATCGCGCGCGAGACGGCGAACACGTTCCTCGGCGACTATCGCGTGCGGACGCACATAAAGGCTTGTGAGCAATGGCCGCGCGGAAAAGTGCCTGCCGGTTTCACGGGGCCTGTGAAATCCGACGTGCCTGTACTTTTGATCTCAGGCGCGGTAGACCCTGCAACACCTCCGCAGTACGGCGAAGCGGCCGTGCGACATCTCGCCAACGGTCGGCAGATAGTCGTGCCGAACACGCCTCACTCGTATGGCGGGAGGTGTATTAATAGCCTCATAGAAGATTTCATCTCCAAGGCGTCCGCGCGGGGGCTTGACGCTTCGTGTATCAACCAGATTCGCCGCCCGCCGTTCGCTATGGAGATGCCGGACGAATTGTCTCAGTGAGACTCTTTGATCTCGGGCCGCTGTGTCTATGACGTGCGAGCGCACAGCGGCGACTCACAAAAAGGGGTGTGGAATGAGTCTAGTCGCAGACCAAACGATAATGTCCATAATCGCCGAAGCCGTCAGCGGAGGTCAGTGCATTCTATTCTTAGGCGCAGGGGTACATAGCCCGCCGCCCCCTGAAAAACCGGAATACATCTACCCGGAGAATGAACGCCCGCCGATGGGGCGCGCGTTCTCTGAGAGTTTAGCCGGCAAATGCTCCTTTTCGCAGAAATTCCCCAGAGAGAACGCGGGCAATTTGCAGAGGGTGTCGCTATGTTACGAGATAGATTATCAGCGGACGAAGCTGGTTGATGAATTAAGAAAGGCTGTCGACATAGGCAAGAAGCCTTCGCCTCTTCTCAACGCGCTGGCGCGCTTGAATTTTCCTCTGATAGTCACCACAAACTACGATCAGCTTTTCGAAGTGGCGCTCTACGGCGCGGGCAAAAGGCCCGTCAAGGGCATCTACAACAAAGATGAAAACACGCCTACGGATGATCACATGGATGCTTCGACCGACAGGCCCTTCATCTTCAAGATACATGGCGATATAGACCAGCCTGAATCTATTGTCATCACGGACGAAGATTACATACAGTTTGTGCTGCGCATGAGCGACAAAGACCCGTACAACCCCGTGCCGGAAACGTTCCGCTACAGATTCAAACAGTGGCCCACTCTGTTTGTCGGCTACAGCCTCCTGGATTACAACCTGCGGCTCTTATTCATGACGCTCAGGTGGAGGATGGACAAATCAAAGACCCCGCAGACGTACTCGGTCGACCCGTATCCTGACCCCCTCATCTTCGATGTCTGGCATAACACACACAAGTACGTCACGTTCCTCGCGCAAGACGTCTGGACATTCATCCCGCAACTCTACGAAAAGGTTACGGGCCAACCCATGCCGTGAGATAGCGAGGCCGCTATGAACAGTTCAATCAATACGCATAAGTTATCGCAAGCCGCACCCGACACTCAGGCAGTGTTGCCGGACTCGCCGTTTCGCGGCATAGAGCCCTTCCGCTTTATCGATAGCCAGGTCTTCTTCGCAAGAAAGCAAGAGACACAGAAGCTCTTGCGCTACATCACGATCTACAGGGGCGTGTTGCTTTACGGCGAGTCGGGGACGGGCAAATCGTCGCTCATCAACGCCGGGCTAGTCCCCGTCGCGCGCGATGAAGGATACGGCATCGAGAGGTTGAGAGTTCAACCTCGTCGCGGTGAAGAGATCATCATCGAGCAAATCCAAAAGACCGATTCTGACGCGCACTCTTACCTGCCTTCTATCTTCGCGGGCGATAAAGACGTTTCGCCGCGAATCGTGCTCTCAGTCGACGCCTTCATGCGAAAGCTTAGAGAGGCGTCTTACGATTCATACAGAATCCTGGTTTTCGACCAGTTCGAAGAGCTCATAACGTTGTTCGAAGAGGCCCCGCGCAGAGAAGAGCTTGGCGAGGCGCTCAATGTTCAAGGAGCCATTTTGAAAGCCCTGGTCGATCTGCTGCGAGACCCTTCACTGCCAATCAAGCTCATATTCAGTTTTAGAGAGGACTACCTGGCGAAGCTCACCACTCTATTTAAACTCTACCCGAACCTGACGGACCAATACCTTCGCCTGATGCCCGTGGGCACGGAAAAACTGCCCGAAATCATCCACGGCGCCATTGAAAAGTTTCCAGCTTACTACGGTAAGGGTTTCTCTAAGAGCCTGGCCGACAGACTGGCTTCGGCGATTGAGGAGCGCAGCGAAAGCGGGGCGATCAATCTGTCTGAGGTCCAGATCGCCTGTTTGAAATTGTGGCAATCATCTGATCCCGAAAGGCTCTTTGAGGAAAAGGGCGTCCAGGGGCTGTTGGAAGACTCGTTGAATGACTCTCTCAACGGATTGGCGCCGGAGTTGCGCGACCCGGCAGTCGCTTTGCTCAGTCGGATGGTCACTGCTTCGGGCGCGCGCAACGTCGTCTCCGAAGAAGACCTGATCAGCCGCGTGAACGACGAAGAGGAAATAGCTCAGGACTTGCTGAAGCGAGCATTGGAAGGCCTCGGGAAAGGGACCAAGCTGGTGCGCCGCGAACTCCGGCGCGACGTTGTTTACTGGGAGATAACCAGCGAGTTTTTAGTGCCGTGGATAAGGCGGAAAAGAATCGAGCGGCTCGCAGATATAGAACGCCGTAAACACAGAGCTGTCCAGCGGCGCAGAGCAGGATATGCCCTCGCCGGGTTCGTCTTGATACTGGCCGCATTGGCCTGGTGGATAGATAAGACTCAAAAGGAAAAAATGCACGCCGAGAATCTGCTACAGGAGAGAACCGCCGCCGTCATAAAGACAGAGGAGGTTGAAAAAGAGAGGAGAATAGCAGAGGAGCAAAGGGCGACTGCTGAGATGGCAAAGCAACAGGCATTCGCTCAAGAAGTAGCCGCCATCGAAGCTAGAGCCGAGGCAGAAGTAGATAAGGAGGCCGCCGAGAAAGCTATGGCGGCATTGACCGTAGAAAAGGGACTGACGGAGAAGGCAAGGCAGGAAGCATCGACTTATAAGTCGAGGGCGGATGATTTAAACAGGCAATTGAACGTGGCTGAGGCAAGGATTAGAGAGTTGTCTAAAAAAGACCAGTCCGGTCCAACCGACCGCGAGCAATTCCTGGAGGCGGAACTGAATAAAGCGAGACGAGAAGTCGTTTCTTTGACAAAACAACTGAATGATTTGAAAAGAAATGATTTGAAAAAAGAAGATGTCGATTCTTTGCGAGAACAATTGCAAACGGCAAAGAGGCGCGAGCAAATTCTGACAGTGGAAATAAACAAGCTGAAAGCAAGCCTGAGGAACTGTAAGTAGTCTCTTGAGAACCGTATCGCTTGTTTATCAAAGTCGATTCTGCTACGCCTGCTCGTTCAGCCAGTCGCGCGGGCGAAAATAATCGATCGCTTTAGCTTCGCGCGAGCCGGGTTCGGGCTGGTAATCGTAAGCCCAGCGGACGAGCGGCGGCAGTGACATCAAGATCGATTCCGTGCGCCCGCGCGTCTCAAGGCCGAAATGAGTGCCGCGATCGTAGACGAGATTGAACTCGACGTAGCGGCCCCGGCGTATTAACTGCCAGGCGCGCTCGCGATCACTAAAAGGCTCGCCCTCGCGGCGCTCGGCTATGGGGATGTAAGCCGGAAGAAATGCGCGGCCTATACTCTTTACGAAGTCGAATATGAACTCGACGCCGCGATCATCGTCAGACTTTTTGTCGTCCGCGTCAAGCAGCGGCCCTTCGCGCTCGCCCGTCAGGTAGTCGAAGAAGATTCCGCCCACGCCTCGCGATTCGTCGCGGTGCTTGATGAAAAAATATTCGTCGCACCACTTCTTGAACTTCGGATAAAACGCGAGGTCGAACCTGTCGCACGCCTCTTTCAGAGTGGTGTGAAAATGCAATACATCTTCCAGGTAAGGGTAATAAGGCGTCAGATCGGTCCCGCCGCCAAACCAGCCGCCAGAGCCTCTTTCAAGGTATCGGAAGTTGGCGTGAACCGTAGGGACCATAGGGTTCAACGGGTGCAGGACGAGCGAGACACCGGTCGCAAAAAACTGGGTTCCGCTGCCTACGGGGAGGCGGTCCGCGTAGCTCGGGTTCAACTCGCCGTGGACCTCGGAAAAGTTGACGCCCGCTTTCTCAAACAGCGCGCCGCCTTCGATCACTCGCGTGCGGCCCCCGCCGCCGCCTTCGCGCTCCCACAAGTCTTCGCGAAACCGCGCACGGCCATCCAGCCTTTCAAGCTCATCGCATATCTCATCTTGAAGCGCGGCAAAAAAATCCCTCGCCCGATCTTTGATAGGTAGTGCTTCGCTCACGCGTTTGCCCTCCTTTCTCGGCTTCACATCGACGGCGCGAGCAGTATCGCGTTCATAAACATCTGCTGAGTCGTCCGCCACAAATATCTGAACGTCGGGTCTTCCGCAAAGAGTATCACGTGGCCACGGCCCGTCGGCTCGTCGATTACATAAGCCGTCCCGCGCAGCAGCTCTTCCGTGTTGTCGGGCCACACAAATCCCGAAACCAGGAGCGGCCCACCGGTGGTGAACGTCACGACATTCGCGCCATCCTTCGACGGGCGGAAAAAGCTGTTCCCGTCCATCAACACCGCAATCGTGTCCGAATCATAGCCGTATGAAAGAAAATGATCGCGATTGATCTTTGCCCGAAACGCCGCGCCGGGCACCGAGAGCGGCTCTTTCGGCTTCGGCTTCTCTTGCGGCTTGTCGGCAGGCTTTTGCTCGGGTTTCGTCTCGGCCTCGGCCCGTTTTTCAGACGGCTTATTATCTGTAGTGGAGCTTGCAGCAGATGTCCCGGCGGGAGCGGGCGCGGGAGCGGCTGGTGCTGGTGCGCCTGACGGGGGAGAATCTTCTTCTGCTCCGACCAGGCGCGAAGATGTGAGCGCCACGTCTTTGCGAGTAAAGAGCGCCGCCGCGCCGCCTGCGCCTACCAGCACGTTGCCTGCCTGCACCCACGACTTGAGCTTATCTATACCATCTTTTCCGAGAAGCGTTTGGTAAGCGCCCGCGTTTCCGTCGGGCAAGACGATGACGTTGAACTTTGACAGATCAGCGGACTTTATCGCGGCAACCGTGACGGGCGTGAACTTCAAGCCGTAACTTTGCTCGAACCCGTACCACGTTGCGCCATAAGAAGTCGGGCTCGTAGCCTCGTCCCAGACGACGGCCACGCGCGGAGGCTTGAGGCTCGCAATACTTTCGGAGCCTACGCCCGTATCGCCTTGCTCGCTGTAAGCGGAGTTGACCGCAAAGACCTGCGCGCCCGCTTCGACCGCGAGCGCGCCTATGCGTTCGTGAAGCGTGGCGGGGTTGCGCGAGGTGCGCGCGACGAGCGTACCTGCGGGCCAGTCGCGACCGCCCGCGTTCAGTTGCCGTGTCGCGACAGCGAGTTTGAAACCTTCCGCGAGCAAACGGAGCGCAAGCCTCGTCGCTGCATCCGTGCCGTACGGAATGATGTAAGCGGTGTTCGCGCGCGCGCCCTCCACCCTGCCGACCAGTCCCGCGATAGGCTGCGAATCGGATGCAACAAGCTTAGGTAGGTTCTTAAAGCCGCCGCCTGGCGAAAAGGCGGGGAAACCGCTTTCATTGAACTCGACTGGCGAGCCTTTCAACGCCGGCGCGTCTTCGGTCCAGTAAGCTTCAACTCCCATAGCGAGCGGCAGCGACCAGCTAGTCACATCATAAAACTCAGGGTCTTCCTTTCGCTCATTCTTCCCCCGGCGCTCGTTGCGCTCGCGCCGCTCCATCTCGCTTTTTACGAAAGCCGGGTCAAGCTCCGAGACGGGCTCAAGCTGCGCCTTTGCCAATCGCTTCATCGGCTGGTTGAGGTCGATCACATAGGCGCCCGCCGGGAAATCGCGCGCAGCACTCCTTGACCCGAAATAATCGTGAGCTGACGCGGAGCGAAACCCCTCGCGCGCGACAGTCACCTCGATGCCGTGGCGCACGAGGTTCGTGACGAGCGCGGCGGCGCGGCCCGCGTCTTTGCCCGGCAGCAGAACGACGCGCCGCATAGGGCCCGCGCGCCCTTCGTCCATCCCGGTTTTGAAAAAGAGGTAATAGTCTTTCAACCGCGCCTGGCGGTTGTCGGCCGCCGTCTCGATTGTCGCCATCGAAGCGGTGAAGTGCTTTGCTATGCCCTGGCGGAATGTAAGTATCGTTTCATCGTCAAGCTTCAGGTTGATCGACGTAGGCCCCCCGGCGTCAGTCTCGTAAGTCATGCCGGTCGCGCCTTGCAACGACGACCACGAATCCATATACCCGGCATAGAAAACATCGAAGACATGCCGCACGTAATAGTTCCAGCCGTAGCGATCAAAGGCGGCGGCGTTGCCGCGCCCGAATTTGTCGTACCAGAGTCTAGATTTCTCGATGGGCAGATTTTTGTTTATAGGCTCGGCAGCGGGCGGAAAAAAATAGTTCTCAACCTGACCGTGATGGTCTACGAAGACCTGCGGCCGCCACTGGCGGAAGGCCGCAAGCACGGCCAGGTTCTCGGGCTGCGTGAGCGCCAGCATGTCGCGGTTCATATCGAAGCGGTAGTGATTGCCGCGACCGTAGATTTGATAAGGCTCACGGTGCTCCAGGCTGAAGCGCTCGGGCTCGCCTATCGCGACTGAGTCTATCCAAACGGCGAAGCGCTCGTGGCCGTCCGGGTTGTGCATGGTGTTGAGGACTATGACGGCGTTTTTTAGAACCTCCAGCGTGCGCGGTTCATCGGATGCGGCCAGTTGATAAAGCACTTGCTGAACGGCTTCGTAGCTCGCGGATTCGTTTCCGTGAATGCCGTAGTTGAGCCATACGACGATGGGAGTTGATCGCGCGATCTGGTCGGCTTCCGCTTCCGTTAGCTTTCGCGGGTCGGCCAGGCGCGCGATGTTGGCTTTAATCTCATCGAGCCTTTTGATGTTTTCAGGCGCCGATACTACCGCCAGATAGAGGGTGCGGTGTTCCCAGGTCCGTCCGTTTTCGATCACGCGCACGCGGTCGGGCGCGGCGGCGGCGATATTTTCGATGACGCGCGCTATCTGGCCGTGAGGCGTTTGAAACTGGCCCGGCTCGTAGCCCGTGACCGACGAGGGGCGCGGCACGTTCTGGCGGTATGGGCCGCGCGCATAAAAATCGAAGCTCTCCTGCGCAAAGCTGTCCACCCAACTGCACGCTATAAAAAGCGCGAGCATCAAGATTCTTCTCAATCTCATTCAGAAATCCACCTGCGAGTTTGAAGTCAAGCCTGAGTATGCTAGCCGAACCGGGCGCGAGTTGACAACTTATGCCGCCTCGCAAATCTTTCTCACTGATGTTCTGTCTTGTTGCATTCGTGCTTGCTTGTCGAACAGACCCCGCCCGTTTAACCGCCCGACAGGCGACGTATGCCAGTCGCGCGCGAGGCACACTGATTGCTGATCAGGCATGTGCCAGTAATAACTATGTCACGAATCAGGGTTGAAGGAGGGAGTACTGATGAATGCAATAGAGCTTTTGAAACAGGACCATCAAGAAGCAGCGGGCATGATGGACGAGCTTGAGACCGCAGACAAAGGCAGCCTGAACATAACCAGAGATACGTTCAGGCGGCTTAAGGCCGCGCTCACGCTTCACACTCAGATAGAGGAGCAGGTCTTTTATCCTGCCCTCGAACAGCACGAAGAGACGCGAGACATAATCGGCGAGGCGCACTCGGAGCACAACGAAGTGAAGGAGATGCTCGCCGAGATGGCTACTATGAATCCGGGCAGCGACGAGTTCATGGACAAGCTCACAGAACTGCGAGACTCCGTCGAGCATCACGTGGAGGAAGAGGAGCACGAAATGTTCCCGAAGGCTGAAAAAGTCCTCGGCCAAAGCCGCCTCCAGGAGATGGGCCGCCAGATGGAGCAGATCAAGCAAGGCCAGAGCGCCACGGCTACCAACCGGCGGCAGTAGCTTACTCTGTAGGGTCAGGGCTTGTCCCTGCCAGGATCGCCGAAGGCGATGATGTGAGTTTCTTATCGCGGACTTCGCTTGTTTCGTATTTCGTCATCGCGCTAACGCGAGATACGTGTAGGGACAAGCCCTGCCCCTACACGTATCTCATTAAGAGTTTTATTCTTCACAGCGGAGCTTCGCGACCGCGAGCCGTTACGCACTCGACGGCTGCGACTCTGTTGCCTTCCACTATCATCGCGTAATCGAAATTGTTCACCGTCGGGCAGATGTGCATGGGCACAAGGTAAAGCTGTTCGCCGATCTTAGGCCCGTCCTGGTCTTCTAAAATTTCAACGGGCAGATGTTCTTCGCTCGGTCGCGCGGGAAGAAGCTCAGGCCGACCTATCACCGCGCACGTAGGCACTCCCGAATCGGCTGAAACGGTCTTGTGTCCCGCGTCGCAGGTAATGCGCCCCTTCGCAGGTTGGCTGACGACCGTAGAGACGACGACCGCCGCAGGGCGATAGCCCCACTCTTTCGGCAACTGCGACAGGCTCGTACAGTCGCTGTAAACAATCGTGCCCGGTGAGAGGCGATGGATGAACGCGCCCGCCGCAAGGCGCGGGTAAGAGAGGCTACAAGGCATCGCGGGAGTGCCGGCGGTAATCACTTCCGGCACTTTTATGCCTATGCCTTCGACCGCACGGGCGATATCTATCAGGCGGTCATACCCTGCGTGCGCGACGCGCTCTCTTTCCGCGAGGTCGAGTTTTGCAAGGTGCCCGTCATAATAATGAAGGCCGCGAAAAGCGATCCCGGCATCCTCGATTGCGCGAGCAAGGTGGGCTATCTCGTCGGCGCGGTCTTGCTCTATGCCCGTGCGGTCCATGCCCGGGTTGATGTCGATGAACAGGCCCACGCGGCTCTCGCTCCATCCCTCGATCTGCTCGGAGTTTTCGACGAGCGCCGAGACTTTTACGGAGGGAAATTCATCGGCCAGCGCCCGCGCGCGTCGCGCATTCGCACCAACTGCAGGGTAAGCCAGGACCACGTCCGCCGCGCCCGCCTCGCAGGCAACGCGCAGCTCAAGCGTCGTCGAGCATTTGAAATTCATGACACCGCGATCTACCAGCCTGCGCATCACGTAAGAGAGCTTCGCCGTCTTGACGTGAGGCCGCCAGCGGTCGGCGCTTCCTACTAGGTCGAGCGTGACGGCGATGTTTTGGTCGAGGATCTCTGTGTAGATCGCGAGCGCGGGGGTTAGGACCTCAGAGGCGTTTTCGATCAGGTAATCTTCCGGTCTTATGGCTTCGAGAATATGGGTCGAGCGCGCGGGAGTCGTCATCGTTTCAGACCTCATTTAAGGGTTTCGAATGAATCCATGATGCGGTTGACAATGCTCTTTCAACCGTTGCAACATTAAATCTCTTCAAGGCGTAAAGCAATCTTTAAAACGACAGGCGATAGCGCTCAGGTATATCCTCTGAACATCTCATGGTGGAAGGAGTTTCTCTAAATATGAAATCGCAAATAAAGGCTCGATTAATCTACGTTCTGCTGCTGGCGCTGGTCGGCGCGCAGGTGGCGCGCGCGCAGGAAGCGCCGCTCACAGGATTTGACGATTACGTCAACAAGGCGCTTAAAGATTGGGAAGTGCCGGGCATGGCCATAGCCATAGTCAAAGACGACAAGGTGCTTTTGGCGAAAGGCTACGGCGTCAGAAAGCTCGGCGACGCGACTCTGGTAGACGAGCGGACGCTGTTCGCAATAGGGTCGGCCTCGAAAGCCTTTACAGCGGCTTCAATCGCGATGCTTGTCGACGAAGGGAAGATGAAGTGGGACGAGCCCGCTACGAAATACCTGCCGGGCTTTCAGCTCTTCGACCCTTACGTCACGCGCGAGCTCACGGTGCGCGATATGCTGACTCATCGCAGCGGCCTGGAGCGCGGCGACCTCCTGTGGTACGGCACCGAATACGACCGGGATGAAATCTTGCGCCGCGTCCGGTTCCTCAAGCCGAGCTGGAGCCTGCGCAGCCGCTTCGGCTATCAGAACATATTGTACCTGGCGGCGGGTCAGGCGGTCGCGACGGCCTCGGGCAAGAACTGGGACGAGTTCGTGCGGCAGAGAATATTCACGCCGCTCGGGATGTCGTCGTCGAGCACTTCGATCACGGCCTTGAAGACAGAGGCGAACGTGGCGAGCCCTCATACCAAGCTCGACGATAAGGTCCAGCCCATCCCCTGGCGTAAGATAGACAACATAGGCCCGGCGGGCTCCATCAACTCGAACGTCACGGACATGGCGCAGTGGGTACGGCTGCATTTGAACCAGGGGACCTTTAAGAACGAGCGCATATTAAGCTCGGGCGCGGTAAAAGAGATGCACATGCCCCAGACCGTCATGCGGTTAGAGGGGTTGTCGGAAAAGATTCACTCGGAAACGCATTTCATGACGTACGGGCTCGGATGGTTTTTGCAGGATTATCGCGGGCGCAAGATCGTTCATCACGGCGGAAACATCGACGGCATGAGCGCGCTGGTGGCGATGATACCCGAAGAGAAGCTCGGCGTTGTCATGCTGACGAACATGAACGGCACGTCCATCCCTACTGCGATAATGTACCGCGTCTTTGATGCGTTCCTCCAGGCCCCGCAGAAGGATTGGAGCGCGGAGCTTTTGAAGATAGTCAAATCTGCGCAAGAGCAGGCCGCGACGGTCGAGAAGAAGCTGGAAACCGACCGCGTTAAAGGGACTAACCCGTCGCTCGCGCTCGCGAAATACGCCGGGACTTACGCAAACGAGATGTACGGCGAAGCCAAGGTTAAAGAGCAGAACGGGAAGCTCATCGTCGAGTACAGCCCCGCGATGACGGGAGAGCTTGAGCACTGGCATTTTGACACGTTCCGCACAACGCTCAGGGAGCGGCATCTAGGAAAGCCGTTCGTCACTTTCGCTTTGAACTCTTCGGGCAAGGTGGACGAGATGAAATTCAACATCCCTAATGCCTCGGACATCGCCTTCAAGCGCGCGCCGGAAAAGGCCGAAGAGGTCGCGAGCATAACGATGAGCGAAGACGAGCTTAAGAAGTACATGGGCAAGTACGAGTCGAAGACGCCGCCGATTGAAATCAGCATAGAGATGTTGGGCGGCAAGCTGAAAGGCGTGATACCGGGCCAGCCCGTCGGCACGCTCGTGCCCGTGGCGGCGAACCGATTCAAGGTCGTAGTCGAAGGCGTGCCGGTCGAGATATTCGCGGAGTTTCAGATGGCCGACGGCCGCCCGAAGGCGATGATAATCGAGCAGAGCGGCGTAAAACTCACTCTGCTGCCGAAGCCGTAAGCACTAATCCCGATTGCGCCGCCGCCCGGTCGGGGCGGTTTAGTGGGGCGCAAAAAAGTTTTTGTCGCAGGAGGATTCCCCCATGCAGAAACGAATGAAAGGTTCGATCACCTTATTTCTTTTACTGATCTTTGCCGTTTGCTCGACTCAGGCGCTCGCCAACGGCAAACGCTTGCTTGATAAAGAGACTTTCATGGATATGGAGAGCGTCAGCAATGCTGCGATCTCTCCCGACGGCAAACAGATAGTCTTCACGCGCACCTGGGTCGACAAGATGAAGGACCAGTACCGCAGCAACATCTGGATAGTCGAGACGGACGGCTCGCGCCCGCGCGAGCTGACTCACGGCAACTGGCGAGACAGCTCTCCCGTCTGGTCGCCCGACGGTCGCCGCATAGCCTTCATCTCGGACCGCGACTCTACTTCGCAGCTTCACGTCATGTGGGTCGACACGCGCGAGGTAGCCCAGCTCACACACACCGAGCGCACGCCTGCAAATCTCAGATGGAGCAACGACGGCAAGCAGCTAGCCTTCACCATGCTCGTGCCGGACAACGACCCTATCCTCGCCGTGAAGCTGCCCGACCGGCCTCGCGGCTCGGAGTGGGCGAAGCCTGCCGTCATCGTAGACCGCCTGACCTGGGCGCGCGACGGGCAGGGGCCGCTCCCGTTGGGTTACTCGCACGTCTTTGTTATAGACTCGGTGCTGGGCGGGACCCCGCGCCAGATCACCAGCGGTAAGTATCATCACGACGACCCCGAATGGTCGCGCGACGGTAAGACCGTTTACATCTCCGCGATCCGCAAACCTGATGCGGAGCACCTCCGGGGCAATAGCGAAATCTACTCCATCAGTCTCGACACGCTTGATGTAAAACAGCTCACCGATCGCGAAGGGCCGGACGGCAACCCGACCGTTTCGCCCGACGGCCGTTGGATAGCTTACACGGGTTTTGACGAGATGAAGTACACGAGTCACATCTCAAGCCTCTACATCATGGACTCGGCGGGCGGGCGCAAGCGCGTCTGGTCGGGCAACCTGTCAGAATCCCCGAACTCGGTCCAGTGGGCCGCCGACGGCTCGGGCATCTACTACCTTGTGGGCGAGCGCGGCTCTATGAACATCTACTTCGCGCCGCTCGAAGGCAAGATTCGCAAGATCACAGACGGCATTCAAACCATGGGCGGCTTCACGATGTCGGAGGGCGGACAGGTGGCAACCGTGCGGTCGACGCACAAAGAGCCCGGCCACCTCGTGACGTTCAAGATCGGAAGCCCCGCGGCGATGAAGAAGCTGATAGACGTCAACCATGATGTGTTAGCCACCATACAACTGTCGGACGCCGAAGAGATGTGGTTCACGTCTAAGGACGGGTTGAAGGTGCAGGGCTGGCTGATCAAGCCTGCGGATTTCAATCCCAACAAAAAATACCCGATGGTCCTGTGGATACACGGCGGCCCGTGGTCTATGTACAACGTCGGCTTCAACTGGGCGTGGCAGAATTTCGCGGCCAGCGGTTACGCGGTGCTCTACACGAACCCGCGAGGCTCGACCGGTTACGGCCAGGACTTTGTCAACGGCATTCAGTATTCGTACCCAGGCAAGGATTACGACGATTTGATGGCGGGCGTAGACGCGGCGCTCGCCAAGGGGTGGATAGACGAGCGCAATCTGTTTGTGTGCGGCGGGTCGGGCGGCGGCGTGCTCACGGCCTGGATCGTGGGCCACACAGACCGCTTTGCGGCAGCTGTCTCGATGCGGCCGGTCATAAACTGGCACTCTTTCGTGGGGACGACAGACGGGCCTTTCTGGTATTACCAGTTCAAGAAGTATCCGTGGGAAGACCCTATGGAATACTACGAGCGGTCGCCTCTGACTTACGCCAAAAACGTAAAGACGCCGACTATGGTGATGACGGGCGAGGCGGATTTGAGAACGCCGATGGCCCAGAGCGAAGAGTACTATCGCGCTCTGAAGATGCTGAAGAAAGAGACGCTGCTTGTTCGCATGCCGGACGAGTTTCACGGCTGGCGGCGGCCTTCGCACCAGCTTTTGCAGCAGCTTTACCTGATGGCCTGGTTCGACAAGTATAAAAGGAAGTAAGAAAGAGGCTCCGAAAATGAAAACGGGGATCAGACGGCAGTAAGCAGAGTAGAAAGGTTATTCGATTGCCGGGCGACCGGGGACGCCGCTCGGCAATCGATTTATGCTTACCGCCTTCTGATCCCCGTTCCCTATTAAATCCCGCCCGCTGCTTTCTGCCTTCTTTGCTCCAGTGTTACCTGCGTGCTCGCGGCCGGGGCCTTCTCGGACTTCAGAGCCTGAACGGCGACCTTAAACAGGATCGAAGGTCGAAACAGAGCTGTCGGGGCGATGAGCAGGTTGAAGGCTTCTAGCAAGACTCTTCGCACCTGTACATCTTTCGTCGCAAGCTGCATCACGCAATTCATATAGCCGTGCATGAAGCGCGTCATTCGGTCGACGCGCCCGCCTTCGGTGCCTTCGTACCGGCAGTCCTCGCCCGTCGCCATAGTCCAGGGCGCACTGTTGCGCCGCGCCAGCTCACGTTGGAACCGCGAGGCCAATCCCTTGAGATCGCCGCGCCGCTCACCGAGCAGCGACGCAAGCGCTTCGGCACCGATGGCCGCAGTCGACATGCCTTGGCCGTAGACGGGGTTGAAAGCGCACGCCGCATCGCCTATGACTACGAATCGCTCCGGCAGACGTTTTAACTGCTCGTAATGCCGGCGGCGGTTTTCCGTAGCGCGGTAGGTGTGAACGGGCGTGACGGGCTCGGCGTTCTTGATCGCGTCGTAGATGATCGGGCTTCGGAGGCTGCGGGCGAATTCCAGAAATCCCGCCTCGTCCGAAGGCGGGTAATCGCCGCCGCCTCCGACGACGGTCAAAATCCACAATCCATTTTCAATCGGGAAGATGATTCCGCCGCGCCTGTGGTGAGGCGGGGCCGCCTGGATGAACGTACAGGCCGCGCCAGTGTCAAGCGCGCCGATCTTAAAGCCGCCGACGCCACGGTAGAGGCGGCTCGCGTAACCCAGGCGCGCGTTAATTACGGTTTCGGGCGGGGCTTCGAAGCCGAGGCTCTCAAGCCACTTCGGCGCGCGTGAGCGGCGGCCGCTCGCGTCAACAACAAAGTCTGCGGGTAAGACATGCCCGCCGTCTTCGTCGAAGCGCAAAGTCACGCCTGTGACCGCGCCCGCCTCTGCGACTAACCCTTCTGCGTCGCAGCCTTCTATGAACGCGACGTTCGGAATCTGTCTCATGCGTCGGCGCACATGCCAGTCGAGCAAGCTGCGGCTGAAGCTGATCGCAGCCATCTTTGATGGGAAACGGACTCCCCAGCCGGCCGGCGTAAGCCATGCGACGTCATTGGCCACGTCAACGACCGGCGCGCCGTCGGCCACAAGCTCTTGGCACAGCCCCGGAAAGAACTGCTCCAGAATCTGCTTGCCCCGTTGCAACAGCGCGTGAAGGTGATGGGCCTGCGGCACGCCGCGACGCGCCTCGGGCGTTTCGGGATAAAGGTCGCGCTCGACGACCGTCACGCGGCTGAAGTAGTCAGATAATACGCGGGCCGTAAGCAATCCTGCGAGGCTCCCGCCGATCACGACGGCATGGCTTGAGCCCTCGACCGCCCACGCCTGATGCTCGGAAAAAGTACGATGATTCATAATGCTCTCCTTGATCGAAAATCTCTTTGTCCGACTCCGGATTGAAAGGTGCGCCAGATTCCCTTCAACCCGCAGCCAGGATAATCGAGCATGGGCTGCGAGGTCTTTAAGAGGGTCTAAAGAAATTCTAAAAGAGTTTTAAAAAGGTGCAGGTGATTGAAATTAAAGGCTTTACGGGCCGGCGTGGCAGCCGTGCGGCACGCCTCATTCTTGGTTGATCGGGAGGGTCAGTCTCCGGTCACGCCTTCGGGTGGGACTTGTCGTAGACCTCCATCAATTTCTCCATAGAGACCTGCGTGTATATCTGCGTCGTAGAGAGCCGCGCGTGCCCGAGCAGCTCTTGAATCGAGCGCAAATCCGCGCCCGCCGACAGCAGGTGCGTCGCGAACGAATGGCGCAGCGAGTGCGGGCTGATGTCGTGCGCCATAGCGCATTCGGTCACGTACTTATCGATCATGCGCCCGACCGAGCGGGTCGTGATCCGTGTGCCCTGATAGTTCATAAACAGCGCCATAGGCTCGCGCTGCTCCTCGGGCGCTTCGATGAGCAGCTCGCCCCGCACGCCCAGGTAATCTTGCAGGGCTTCTTTCGCCTTCGACCCGAAAGGCACTATTCGCTCTTTTCGGCGCTTGCCGCGCACGCGGATCGATTCGTTCTTGAAATCTATGTCGTCCAGGTTTATGCCCGCCAGCTCCGCCACGCGAATGCCCGTCGCGTAAAGCAGTTCGAGAATTGCTCGGTCGCGCTTGCCTAAAACCGTCTCGGTGTCGGGCGTCTCTATAAAGCGAACAACGTCATCGACGGAGAGCACCTTCGGCAGTTTCTTTTCCAGGCGCGGGCTTGAGACTAACCGCGCGGGGTTCATCTCAAGGACTTGCTCGCGGCAAAGGAATTTGAAGAAGGTGCGCAGCGTGGCGAGCTTTCTGGCGATCGAAGTCTTTTTGCGTTTCTCGCGGTAGAGCTTTGCCAGGTACTCGCGGATAGTGATGTGATCTATCTGACGAATCTCTATAAAGCGGCGGTTGCCCGTCGCATCTACGGGGCAGAGGTAATCATAGAACTGTTCCAGGTCGCTCATGTAGTTGCGCAGCGTGTGAGCAGAGACATTGCGCTCATACTTCAGGTGATCGCCGAACCGGCTCATATATTCTTGCATGATGGAACTCCCAAGCCGCCTGGCCTGAGCAAAACGGGGATGCCCAAATTCTTGGACGCCCTAATTCTAAGGCCAAATGCCCGCCGCGCGCCATTGCTCGTCGACCTTTGTGTCAGCGGCCATCTTTTTGACCTCGTCGCGCGTGAGGCGACGGCCAAAGCGCTTGGGGCTGTCGGCGATCATGAAAGTAGTCGCGGCAAGCGTTGCGACGGCGGTCGAGTAGTCGCGCGGGTTGGCTTTATCGAAGGTGTCTGCGGCGGTGTGGTGAACGGGGAAGTATGACGAATCGTCCTGAAGCAGTATCAGGTTCGGCACGCCTTCGGCCATGAAGGGCGCGTTATCGGTAGCCGCGAATGCCGAGTGCTCGATTGCGGAGACGCCGAACTGGTCGAGCGGTTTCATAAGCTGTCGAATCTCTCCATCCAAATCAGTCCGGCCCATTGAAAACCAGCCCAGCGGGCGGCCCGCGCCTATGTCCATAATCAAGGCGGCGACGGTGCGGTCCATCTCGTCCCGGTGACGGCGCACGTATGCGATAGAGCCTATCATGCCTTCTTCTTCGCCCATAAAGAGCACGAACCTTATGGTGCGTCGCGGCGCGCGGACAAGCGCGAGGATTGCGCGAGCCGCTTCGAGGACTGCGCCGCACCCGGCGGCGTTATCGAGCGCGCCCGGCCCCAGGTCGTTAGAATCCAGATGCGCGCCCACAACTACGATCTCACCCGCGCGGTCGGCACCACGGATCTCGCCTACGATGTTGGTGCTCTCGAAAGCGGGGCCGAGCTTGTTTTTAACGTCGAGCCTTATTCGCACCGTTCGGTTCTGGCCCAGCAGCCGCGCAAGCAGAATCGCGTCTTCGCGCGCGACGTTGAGCGCGGGCAGCGCCGCAAGCCTTGGCGAAGCCGTGAAATCTATGGGCGCGGTGTAAAGCAGTGTGTTCTGTTTGTCGGATGCGATGAGCAGGGCTACTGCGCCGGCTTCCTTGACCTCTTTTGCCAGCAGCGGCGTTCGGTAGAAATTGTAGATGACCTCGTCAAGCGTCACCCCGGCGGGCGAAGCAATCGCGACTGCGCCTTTAAGTCTGGAGCGCACTCGCGCGACATCATCGGGACGGCCCGCGCCTACGTCAACGGCGTCGCCTTCGACTGCGCCATCGGTTCCAGGGGTCCACGTGAAAGAAGCTACGGTGAGCGGGCGGTTATCGTGAGAGATGATCGTCGCCTGCGCCGTGCCGCGCTCCCACGAGGAGGGCATCTCGAACGGCTCGCGACGGACGTTTACCAGGCCGATCCGTTTCATCTCGGCTTCCATCTCTCGCTCCGCGCGGCGCGCGCCCGCCGAACCTGTGAGGCGCTGGCCTATATCGTCGGCAAGCAGTGACAGGTATTTCATGTGCCGCCCGTTTGCAAAGACTTCACCTATCACTCGTCCTACGTTCGTATCGGCGGTTGATGACTGGCGCGCGCTCGCCGGAAGAAAGACGAGCGCGCCGATAAGACAGGCCGCCACTGTTTTGCGGATCATCCACGTCCTCCTGAGAAGTATTCGGTGTTACAGATTGAGGGTTCAAACGTCCCGGCGCATCTTCATAGCAGTGAGAGTATTCTTCATCAACATAGCGATAGTGAGCGGGCCGACCCCGCCGGGCACAGGCGTAAGATAACCTGCGACCTCTGCCGCCTGGCGCGGGTTCACGTCGCCCGCGAGCGTGTAGCCGTTCTTTGCGAACGCCGCGCGCCGCTTCTGGTCATCGCCGAACAATCGCTCAAGGTCTCTCTGGTCCGTGACACGGTTTGTGCCCACGTCTATGACCACAGCGCCGGGCTTTATGTAGTCGCGCTCGACCAAGCCCGCTCGGCCTATCGCGGCAATCAGTATATCGGCCGTGCGCGCGACAGCGGCGAGGTCCGGCGTGCGCGAATGACAGATCGTGACGGTCGCGTGGCGGTGCAAGAGGAGCAATGATATTGGAAGCCCGACAATGCGGCTGCGACCGATTATGACTGCGCGCGCGCCTTCGATCTTGATCTCGTAGCGGTCGAGCATCTCGATTATTCCGGCAGGCGTGCAGGATCTCAGGCCCGGCTCGCCTATCGCCAGCCGCCCGATGTTTACGGCATGAAATCCGTCTACGTCTTTTGCGGGGTCTACGGAATCTAAGACCAGAGCACTATCTACCTGGCGAGGCAGCGGCAGTTGCACGAGTATGCCGTCTATGTCATCGCGCGAGTTGAGGTCGCGGACCAACGCCAGCAATTCGCCGGTTGAAGCGGTCTCGGCCATCTCGATCTTTTCTGAATAGAGGCCGAGTTCCGCGCAGGTCTTGACCTTGTTCGAGACGTAGATTTGCGAAGCGGGATCATTGCCTACGAGCACGGCGGCGAGCCCCGGCCTCAGGCCGCGCTTTGAATACTCGGCCACCTCTCGCGCCACTTCATCTTTTATCGCGCGGGCAACGCTCGCGCCGTCGAGCAACTTCGCAGCCATCAATCAGACCTCAAACAGTTAAGCAGCTTCCCAATCAACACCGGCCATCAGATTTGCAACTGATAAATCTTCATCCAATGCCGGCCAGTGTAAACTTATGCCGCCGCCGCCAATCTCATATTCTGTCCGCTGTTGGGCGGTCGCCTCATGCAGTAAGGGGAACCAGATAATCGGAACGCTGATAATGCGCCCGTCAGTCAGGGAGACGTGCATCATCTCATCATCGAATTCCACAGATTTCGCCAGGGCGGTTGTCGGCACATAGGCTCGTCGCGCCCCTGATTCATCCTTAATCGAAGTATTCATTCCAGGCCTCCATCAATAATGCTTGATGCTCTAGAACAATGCGCTTAATCTCATTCAACTCATGCGGATTGAATCCATAATTCGACGCCAGTTCTATTGGATTAAGCCAGAATTTTGCTTCGTCGCTTCCCGCTTTAACATGAATATGTGCCGGCTCCTGGCGTTCATTGCTAAAGAAGAAAAAGCAGTAGCGACCTACTCGTAGTACGGTTGGCATCGATGCTTATCGTTATACATCACTCCGAAGCGGGTTTACAACTCGGTTGAAACTGCGCAGGAGTCTCGTGTAACATCATCCGTGCGGCGGCGACCTGTTGTCCGCATTAGCCATACGACCATAAAGCATCTTTATCACATCGGGTGAGGGCAGTATGAACAAGAGAATAACGCTGGCATTTATCGCTTTCGCCATCTTCGCGATGGCCGCTTCAACCACGGGGCCGCTCCCGGCTGTCAGCCGCGTCGAGGCTCAGTCGGCTTTCGGGGCGCAGCGCACTCCCATAATCGAAGTCGACCGGTCGAACAACCTCTACTTATTCTCATCGACGGCCACTCTGCCCGCAGGCGCGGGCCGTCCTGGCAGCCAGATATTCCTCACCACGTCGAAAAACGGCGGAGTGAACTGGGACAACTTCCCGCTCACGCGCAACCTCTCGAAGTCTCCGGGCGAAGCCTTCGGCCCGAGCGTAGCCATCAACAAAAACGGCAAGACGCGCATCTACGTCACGTACCACGACAATCAGGATGGCCCGACGCAAGCGTTCTTTATCCAGCCGAAGAAAGGGACGAAGTTCAAACGCGCTCGCAACATCACGCCGCATAACGGCGGAGCCTTCTCGCCGCGCGTCGCTTTGGATTCGAGCGAGGCTGTAAACATCGTATGGGGAGACATAGCGGTCGCGCAAAAGCAGGTCGTCTTTGTTCGCTCGACCGATCTGGGCGCGACCTTCAGCGCGCTCTCGAACGTCTCTCGCTCGCCGGGCGAAGCTTTCGAGCCTGAGATTGCAGTAGACCCCGGCGACGGGATCAACGTCGTGTGGGAAGACACGACGCCGGGCGTGAGCGCGATAATGTTCGCGCGCTCGACCGATCACGGCGAGACATTCTCGACGCCCTTGCGAGTCTCGACCGGCGAGGGCCGAGCCACCGAAGCGCACATATTTACAAACAGCGCCGGGCACATCTTTGTTGCCTGGGTCGATGAAAGCGCGGGTGATCGTCAGGCCTTATTTGCGCGCTCGACCGACAATGGTGCGACATTTTCCGAACCCATCAACGTGAGCCAGAAACCCGGGGCAGAGATCAGCAAGCCCGTCATCACTGCTTCAGGTGATACGGTCTATCTCGCTTTTCAAAATGACCGGCGGGGAGACAAGCAAGTCTTCCTGGCGAAATCGACCAACGCGGGCGTGAGCTTCTCAAACCCATTACAGGTTTCTCGCTCGAACAACGACGTTCAGGGTGGCCGCGCGCACAGCCCCGCGATGGTCATAGACGGCAGAGGCGTGTTGCACTTCGCCTGGATAGACAGCTCCATTATCGGCAGGGACGAAGGCTTAGTGATCTACGCCAACACGAATAACGGCACCAGGTTTTCGCAGCACATAGTCATCTTATCGGTCGTTGAATAAAGTGCGGGCGGCCAAAGCCTCGCTCTCTTTGCCGCCGATATTTACAATCGCAGCCGCCCAGTCAAAAGCCATAAGCAATTCGTTCACGAGTTTCGTCGCAGGAGGAGACTAACTATGAATACTCGCTGGCACCGTCCGCGCACAGCCATGCTATTTGTGTGCTTCGCGTTATCGCTCGCCGCCGTCGCCGCGCGCGCGCAAACGAAGCGACCGATGACCTTCATGGACATCCTTGCGATGCGTCAGGTCTCAAGCCCCGCCATCAGTCCCGACGGCAAGTGGGTGCTTTACACGCTCGCGACCCCGGATTGGAAATCGGCGAAAAGCTATACGGACGTTTATCTGGTTTCGACCGACGCGGGCGCGCCCTCGACACGCCAGATGACCTTTACCAAAGAGAAGAACGAAACGACGCCGCGATGGACGCGCGACGGGCGCTTCTTCGTCTTCGCGTCGAACCGCGACGCGCCCGCCACGGCCCCCAACCAGAACCAGCTTTACTTGATGCGGACCGACGGCGGCGAAGCTCGGCGGCTCACGGACGCCAAAGACGGCACGGGCCAGTTCGCTATCAGCCGCGACGGAAAGTGGCTGGCGTTTTCCGCCGGCAAGAATGACGAGCAACAAATTTGGGTCATCTCGGTGGCGAACGTAGAGACGGAATCGCCTCGCCAGCTGACCAAACACGCCACTCCCGTAAGCTCGTGGCAGTTTTCGCCCGACAGTCGCCGCATATATTTTCTCGCGCCGGAAAGCGCCGACAAAGATAACCGCGAGCGCAAAGAGAAGAAGTTCGACGTGCGAATCAGGAACGAAGACTCACCGCTCATGCACCTCTGGGCCTATGACATTGAGCCGGGCAAAGAGAGTCGCGTCACTTCCGCGAGCGAATATAGCGTCTCTGACGTGACCGTGTCGAAAGACTCTCGGTGGGTGGGCTTTCGCGCGACGCCTGCCAGCCGCTACGCGCGGACCGTGACCGAAGCGGACATTTACGGCGACCTCTACCTGGTCGAAGCCGCGACCGGAAAGATCGAGCGGCTCACCAACAACAAGGAGATAGGCGAAAGCGCGCTCCGTTTTTCGCCCGACAGCCGGTGGATCGCTTTTTCCGCCGACGACGATTTTACGTACTTTCGCAACAACCGCGTATACCTGCGCGCGGTCGAGGACTTTGGAGGCAAGTGGAAAAAGCTGGGGGCCGATTTCGACGGAGACATATCGGTCGGCTTCTGGTCGAAGGACGGAAAGACCATTTACTTTAACTCAGGGGTTCGCGCCACGAGCCAGCTCATGTCTGTCGCGACAGACACGGGGCGCGTCACTCAGGTAACGCGCGAGCAGGCCGCGATTGCCGCCAATCAGGATGAAGATACGGGGATGATTCTCATCAATTACTCAGATCCCGTAACGCCGCAAAACATGTACGTGGTCGCGTCCATCGATAAAGCGGCCAGTCGCGCCGCGTGGAAGCAATTGGCCGATTCGAACCCGCAGGTGAAGAGCTTACAGCTTGGCGAGACTGAAACGGTTCAGTGGAAATCGAGCGACGGCCGCATGGTCGAAGGCGTGCTGGTCAAGCCCGTAGGCTACGTGAAAGGCAAAAGGTATCCGTTGATCGTTCAGATTCACGGCGGGCCTGCGAGCGCGGTCGTCATGAATTTCAACGCGAATCACGGTTATTACTCGCACGTCTACGCAGCGGCGGGGTACGTCTGTTTGCTGCCGAACTATCGCGGCTCGACCGGCTATGGCGAGCGGCACAAGATGGAGATCAGCGGAGATTATTTCCGTCTCGGCTACGACGACATCATGACGGGCGTAGATCACCTGATAGCGATGGGCTTAGTCGACGGCAACCAGATGGGCGTGATGGGGTGGAGCGCGGGCGGCCACTGGTCCAACTGGATTTTGACGCACACCACGCGCTTCAAAGCCATCTCGTCGGGCGCGGGCGCCGTGAACTGGATCTCCATGTACGCGCAGAGCGACATACAGCGCAACCGCGAGTTTTATTACCGTGGTCTGCCTTACGACAACTTCGAGCATTACTGGGAAGTCTCTCCGCTCAAGTACATTAAGAACGCAAAGACGCCCACTCTGATTCATGTAGTCGATGGCGACCCGCGCGTTCCGCGCCCGCAAAGCGAAGAGTTGCATATGGCGCTCAAGAAGCTGGGCGTGCCGACGGAGCTGTTCGTCTACCCGGGAACTACGCACGGCATCACGGAGCCGCGCAATCAACTGGTGAAGATGGTCTCGGAGTTCAACTGGTTTGAGAAGTGGGTTCGCGGAAAGCAAGGCTGGTTCGAATGGCGCGAGCTGCTCACGACGCTGAAGGACGAGAAGGCGGACGAGAAGAAGCGCGACCCCGTCGACACCGCGAAAGAACCGTAATGAGATTTCAAAGGAGATTGGTTTTGTGAAACGCCCGGCGGCGCTCGTCATCAGGCTTGACGCCGTGAAAAAAGATGCCGCTCTCGACCCCGAAGGTCGGGGCGCGAGAAAGCTGCTCGTCACAGAGCTTTACTCGGAGACAGAGCAAGAGGCGACCGAAGTTTTATGGTCGCCGCCCGAAGGCGCACAGCGCTGCCCGGTCCAGGTCACGGCGGATACAGAGCTGGCCGTCTTCACGGAGCAAGCCGCTCAGGACCGCCATTACCACAGGGAGGCGACAGAGATTTACATGGTCGTCGAAGGCGAGATGACGATAGAAGTCGAAGGCCGCCAGTACGCTCTTCGCGCGGGGGACATGATCGTCGTCAACCCGGGCGCGGCGCACGAAGTCAAGCGCGGCAAAGAGAAGTTTCTTTGCCGCGTCATCACCGTGAACTGTAAGGGAATGGCTGACAAGTTTCCGGCTTCGTGAATCTACTTCGCCGGGCGATAGCCTTTCGGGTGATGCAGGTGCACGTCCGATTCGGCCGTCACTTCTATGCGGCGAAAGCTTGAGCCTACGGTCGAGCTTCGATAGGTTATCACCCACTGCAACCCCAGCAGCTCCTTAAAATCTTTGATGTACGGCTCGAAGGTCACGAAATCTGTGCCTGAAAAGAACGCCTCCCCGCCCGTCTCATCGGCAAGCCTATTGAGCGACCCCTGCCCGAAGTTTACGGCGATGCGGCTTGAGCTGGTCAGCCCGACCGAAGACGCGTAAAAGGTGAATACCGCAACGCCCCGCCGCTGCGCGTCCTCTATCGCGCGGTCGAGGTCTATGGAGAGCGTAGGGCTTGCGCTGGAAAACCCTCTCGAAATATCAAGCCCGTCGGAAACCAACAAGATCATTCGCCTGCCAGCAGGCTCCGCATCGAAACGCTTCAAAGCCTCTCTCACTTCTACGTACGGGTTGAACGGCGCGCTCGACTCGCTGCTCTTGATTATTCGCAGGGAATCGGCCGCTCGCTCGCGGTCCGTGGTGAAATCTTGCGTGACGCTGATGCTTCCGGTCGTCAGATATCCGGTCATCACGCGCGAGCCTTCGGGCAGTCCGCGAATGAGATCTTTGATCGCTCGGATCTCGTTGTTGACGCGCGATACCAGATCATCCTGAATCAAGACGGCCAGGACAGGCGGCGCTTCAGACGCCCGCTTCGTAGACAGTATCTGCTGCGGGCGCTTCTCTTCCCTCACGGAAAAATCGCCCGGCTGGAGCGCGGCCGCCGCCTGGCGAGTGCGGTCGTTGTGCGGGTGGGCTGTCACAAGTATAGTCACCTCGCGCCCATCAGCGCGCAGCCTGCGCGATCTGTCCTGCGCGCTTGCGCCTGCAAACGGTAAAAGAGTCGCGATGATAGCTATCACCGCCGGGACAATGATCATTCTGTGTCTCATATTGTTATGCTCCTGATACTAATTTTAACTCCGCAGTGCGGCTCTAGCCACCCACTTAAGTGCTGAGTGCTGAGTCCTGAGTAAAACATCAGCAGACTGGTTCTGGTTTCTCACTCAGCACTCAGGACTTTTCTCGGTGCGTGTGGTAGCTTATATCGGCAAATAAATCTTCGATCCGGAGCACACATCATGAAAAGCGTTGCAGCCAAAGCTAATACGAGAAGCTCTTTCTCGTCAGGTCGCAAGGCGGCCTGGGCCGTGATGATAGTCTTATTATTGCTGGCGCTCGCGCTGGTCGTAATCCCCATAAGGGTCATCCATCCGTTTCGGCCTCAGACTCCCGAAGGGCTGGAGCTTGCATACGCGCTCGGGCGGTGGGCGCCGGTAGTTACTTTGATCGCCTCCGTCATCATCATCGCGCTCACGCTCTGGCTCTGGCGCGGCGCTCGCCGCTGGTGGCGCAAAGCGGCACTGGTCGTCTTTGTCGCCCTGTCAATCGGCGTCGCCTGGTTTGCGCGGCAGAACATTTTCGAATGGATGTTCAGCCCTCAACCCGACGCCTCGTATGCGCGGGTCGCCGACACAGGTTTCGTGGACGATGCAGACCGCGTCATCGCGATCGAGATCAACGGAGACGCCGTCGCTTACCCCATCCGCCAGATCGCTTATCACCACGTCGTAGAAGACACGGTCGGAGGCGTGCCCGTTGTCGCCACCTACTGAACGCTCTGTCACACCGGTCTGGTGTGGGAATCGACAGTCGAAGATCGAAAGTTGACTTTTCATCTCGCGGGCATCAACAACCAAAACTTCATCATGCGAGACGATGAGACGGGCACGTGGTGGCAGCAGGTGACGGGCGAAGCCGTATTAGGGCCGCTCAAAGGGAGCAGGCTCAAGCTGGTCAACCACGACGAGATATCGTTCGCCACCTGGAAGCGCGAACAGCCCGGCGGGCGCGTGTTGAAGCCCGACGAGCGCGTAAAGGATAAATACGCCCCGGCGGATTGGGAGGAACAGGTTGGAAGAATGCCTGTCGTCACTACTTCGGCGGAAGGCGACCCGCTCCCCCCGCGCGAGCTAATACTCGGCCTAGAGATCGACGGCGCGTCGAAGGCTTACCGGTTTAGCGATCTTAAACGCCAGGCCCCGCTCCTCGACACCGTAGGCGGCGCGCCGATAGTGATCGTCATGGACGAAGAGCGTCGCTCGGCGCGCGTATTCGACCGGAGGGTTGACCAGCGCGAGCTTGAGTTTTTCTTAAAGCCCGAAACCAAGCCGTTGAGACTTATTGATTCCGAGACGGGCAGCGAGTGGGATTTTTCGGGCAAAGCCGTATTAGGGCCGCTCGCCGGGCGCAGCCTCCGCAAGCTGCCGTCGCTCAGCGATTACTGGTTCGACTGGAAAGCGTATCATCCGGACACAGCAGTCTATCAATAAAAGGACGGCTCGTCGGAGCGGCTTATCATGACAGGTGGACGGTTCGTCACCGATTAAGGCCGCTTCGTCCCAATTCACTTTGCCGCAAAAGAGCTTTCATACAATATGCGGCCTTGGAGTTCAGGATGTGCCTCGTTGGTTTTGATTAGGCGTTAGGTTTTTTGGAAATAGAGTGAGTGTAGTTTATGTTGCGCCAGCAGTCGCTCCCAAAAGCGATTGCAGTATGCGAGAGCTAGGCCCGTTTTTCTCTCACGGCTCTCATGCCGGGACTGCACTTTCGGTTCCGGCGGTGGCATCAGATCAATCAATTAGTCCTGTAACTAATCTCAAGCTTCACGCAGCCTGAGATTATGGTAATCTTGATTAGATCGCCATGTCACCACTTCTTTTGCCGAGGAATAACATGAAGCTTGTCATGATGTGGCGGGACCGCAGGTACAGGTGGAGCCTTATCTTCATCATCTGGACTTTGTTCGGTCTGTTCCTCGCCAGCCAGTTGTACATGGATTACTCGCGCAGCGAACGGCCGTTCAAGTGGTACAACATACTTCTGGTAGAGATGAGCTACGGTTACATCTGGGCACTGCTCACTCCGCTGATACTCTGGCTCGCGCGCAAGTTTCGCATAGAGCGCAACAACTGGAAAGAGGGCCTCACGATACACATTTTTGCGAGCCTTTTTATAGGTTTCACCACGCGGCTGGCGCACGATTTGATGTTCTACTACTTCCTCTACGACAAGCCGATCACGCCTCTGCGCGCTTTACAGAACATATACCTGATATTCGATTACGGCATGTTGATCTACTGGGTGATACTTCTGATCAGCTATTCTTTCGACTATTACCGCCGCTTTCAGGAAGGCGAGGTCAAAGCATCACGGCTTGAAACGCAGTTGGCGCAGGCCGAGTTGCAGGCCCTGAAGATGCAATTGCAGCCGCATTTTCTTTTTAACACGCTCCATTCCATATCGGCCTTGCTGCACAAAGATGTAAACTCGGCAGACACGATGATCGCGCGGCTCGGAGATTTCTTGCGCCTGACGCTTGAAAACGCGGGTACTCAAGAGGTGTCGCTTCAGGAAGAGATTGAGTTTTTGAGGTGCTACCTGGAGATCGAGAAGATGCGTTTTCGCGACCGGCTCACGGTTCATATAAACATCGAGCCCGATTCTTTCGCCGCGCGAGTGCCCAACCTGATCTTGCAGCCGATCGTTGAAAACGCCATACGCCACGGCATCGCCCCGCGCTCGAAGCCCGGCCGCATAGAGATTTACGCGCGGCGTCAAGACGGGCTGCTCCAGGTGCAGGTGACAGATGACGGGCCGGGCCTTCCGGTAAACGGCAACTCGAAAGGCATACTCAAAGAGGGCGTCGGACTTGCGAACACGCAGGCGCGCCTCCAGCAGATCTACGGCAAGGCGCACCGTCTCGACCTATCAAACGCGCCGCTGGGCGGACTCACCGTAACGCTTGAAATCCCATTCAAAGAAGAGTTCGCCGAGCGCCCCGCTCAAAAGACCCGACCTATAACCACTCACGTCTAGCCACTTTTGTTAACAATAGTATTCGGCGAAACGTCTCATTAAGGTATTGGAAGAATATTTGTGTGGCAAAATCGAACATCGCGCAAAATTGAACTGATTGATTCGTTCCGACGTTAAAGGAATCAAAGGAGAAGCCAATGTCGGAGTCCGCGCGGATACGGGTCTTGATAGTTGATGACGAGCCACTCGCCCGCGAGCGAATCCGTGAGATACTTGAGCAGCATCCCGAAGTCGAAGTCATAGGCGAGTGCACGAACGGTCGCGAGGCAATCGAGGCGGTTAATGAAACGCTGCCCGACCTGATATTTCTCGACATACAGATGCCCGAGACCGACGGCTTCGCCGTCATCGAAGCCCTGCCCCCGGATCGCATGCCTTGCGTCATATTCGTAACGGCTTATGACCAGTACGCCGTGCGCGCCTTCGACGTGCTGGCTTTGGATTATCTGTTGAAGCCTTTCGACCGCGAGCGGTTCGAAAAAGCGTTGAGCCGGGCCAAGAAACAGATACTCAGCCAGCAGGGCGGAAACCTGGGCGAGCGCATACTGCGCGCGCTCGAAGAGATAAAGACGCGGCCCGTATATCTTGAGCGGCTCGTAATAAAGACGAGCGGCCACATATTCTTTCTAAAGACGGACGAGGTCGATTATTTCGAGGCCGAAGGCAATTACGTCCGCCTGCACGCGGGCAAAGAGTCCTACCTGTTGCGCGACACGATAAGCGCCATCGAGTCGCAGGTCGATCCTAAGAAGTTCCTTCGCATTCACCGCTCTACGATCGTCAACATAGACCGTATACAGGAGCTACAGCCCTGGTTCCACGGCGAGTACCGGATCATCTTAAACAGCGGCGCGGAACTCACCTTGTCGCGCACCTACCGCGAAAAACTGCACGAGCTTTTGGGCAGGCCGATTTGATGTGCGTCGAGCGCGCGGCGGCCCGTCACAGATTTAGGCCGCTTCGTCCCAGCGCCCGGGTGCTATAACCCAAAATCATTTTCCAGCCACTCGCTCTCAAATACCCTTATTGTCACTCTGGCAGTGGTCTGTGTTGAAGATTGAACAAATAAAGCCAGATCGCTGAACGTTCATCTCGTTTGACAAAGGCGAGATTTACCATTCCCGATTCTTTTGGAAGGAGAAGAAATGAGGCACCTTCGCAAACTGAAATCTTTAGTATCGACAATGATGCTTGTGATGCTCTCGGCATCGCTCGTGCCGTTGTTTAGCCAGCCGGCTCTGGCGCAGGCCACCACTGGGCAGATAGGTGGCACGGTCAACGACCAGGCCGGCGCGGTGGTTCCGAACGCAATCGTCGTGGCGAAGAACCAGGCCACGGGCGTCGAGACCCCTCAATTCAAGACTACGAATGAGGGCATCTACAACATTCCTAACTTGAACCCGGGCAGCTACACGCTGACGGTCGAGGCCGGCAGCTTCAAGCGAGCGGTCTTCACGGACGTAATAGTCAGGCTCGGCGAAACGACCACGATCGATGTCGGGCTTGAAACCGGCGGCGTCACCGAGACCGTTACGATAGTCGCGGGCACGGAAGAGGTCGTGCAGAGAGATACTTCGCAAGTCTCTGCGAACTTCGAGGCTCGCAAAGTTGAAGAGCTGCCGTCGAACGCGGCGGGCGGCGGCATAGACACGCTCGCGCTACTGGCGCCCGGCGTAGTGCCGGGGCTTGCGGGCAACTCGAACGGCACGACCCTGTCGGTCAACGGGAACCGCTCGCGCTCGAACAACTTCACAATCGACGGGCAGGACAATAACGACCTGGCCGTTGCGGGCCCGAGCTACTTCGTCGGCAACCAGGACCTGGTGGCCGATTTTCAGGTCATCACCAACAACTTCTCGGCGCAGTACGGGCGCAACCAGGGCGCGATCGTAAACATCGTGACCAAATCGGGCACGAACGATTTTCACGGATCGGCTTTCTGGTTCCACCGCGACCAGAAGATTCTCGACACGCTCACGAACATCGAGCGTAGAAGCGGGCAGGAAGAGGCCTTCCCGCTCTTGTCAAACATCTACGGCTTTACGGTCGGCGGTCCAGTGTGGAAAGACCGAGCCTTTTTCTTCGGCTCGTTCCAGGGCATCAAGCAGCGCCAGTCGACAATCGTGCGCGGAAACGCGTTGTCGATATTGGCCTCGGACCTCGACCGGCTGAGAAACACATTCCCGGACAACCCCGCGATCCAGTTGCTGGCAAACCAGAGCGCGTTTGCGATCACGGATTTCGGGCTGGTGCAGCCGAGGACAGATATTGCCAATCCGTTCGACACAATCGTGCTCCCGCTCAACCCGGCCCTGCCGGCGACGGGCGCGAACGCCGTCTCGTTCGCAGCCGCTCAACCCGAGCGCATATTCAGCGTGCCGTTCGATCAGGACGAGTACACGATTCGCGGCGACGTGAAAGTGAGCGAGGTCGACAGCATCTGGGGCAGCTTCCTCTACCAGGACGGCAACAACAAGAACTTCCTCGCCTTGCTGCCTGACTTCACGCAGCAATTCGCCAACGGATTCAGGGGCGACGTTCCGGCCACGAGCAAGAAGGGCGGCGTTACGTGGAACCGCCAGGTGTCGAGCAACGCGCTCAACAGCCTCTTCTTCTCGTACACGGATTTGCTGGTGCAGTTCGGCGGCGGGTGCGAAATCGACTCTGTAGGCTGCATACCCGGCATAGCCGACATCAACAACGCAGTCGCGCAGGTGCAGTTCGTGGGCGTGCGCGGTCTTTCCGGCGCAGGCTCGCTTGTCACGGGCGGCAGCGCCAACTTCCCGCAAGGCCGCTCGGTGAAGGTCTATCAGTTCTCAGACACCTTCTCGCTCACGCGCGGCCGTCACCAGTTGATGATAGGCGGAGACGTGCGCCGTCTGGTCAACGAGAGCACTGTGCTGTTTAACTTCAACGGCACGTTCGGCTCGTTTACCCCCGCGCGTCTTGTCCAAAACAATCCGGGCGCGGTAACGTTCGCCGCGGGCCCGCCGACGATTCAGTACAACGAGACGGACCAGTTCTACTTCATACAGGACGACTGGAAGGTCAAAGATAACCTGACGCTGAACCTCGGCCTCCGGTACGAGTACACGGGTCAGCCCGTCAACGAGCTTCACAAGCTGACCTTAGATCGCGAGTCGAATCCGCAGGAAGCCTTCTTCCGCCAGAACATCCCTATCGAGTCGCGCATCGTTCCTAAGACGCAGGCCGACAAGAACAACTTCGCGCCGCGCGTGGGCTTCGCCTGGACGCCCAGGTTCGGCGGCGACGGGTTCTTAGGAAGGTTGCTCGGCGAAGACGCCACAGTGATTCGCGGCGGATTCGGCGTCGCCTACGACCCGGCGTTCTACAACATCCTGATCTTCCTGTCGACCGGCGCTCCGGTCGTCTTCTCAAACACAGTATCGAACCCGGCTGCGCCTACGGCGCAAAACCCGATACTCTTCCCCGTTCCGAACGCGAACCCGACCGCCGGCACCGTGCAGAGCTTTGCCGAAGCGAACGGGCTGATCACCAGGAACGTTCTCGACCCGCGACTGCTCACGCAGTCGGTGTTGCCGGGCGATTTCCACTCGCCTTATTCGGAGCAGTGGTCGTTCGGCATACAGCGACAGATCGGCCGCAACAACGTCTTTGAAGTCCGCTACCTCGGCACGCACGGCGTGAGCCTTTTCCAGAACGCCGACCGCAACCCGAGAATTGACCGCCTGGTCAACGGCTTCACTCGCAACGTTGGGGGCCAGGACATAGTATTCCCGGGATTCCCGGACCTGGTTCCGCCCGGCGTAACTCCTGTCACCTGCGTCGAGGACCCCGCAACTCGCGACATCGAAAGCGTCTGCAACGGGCGCATACTCGCGGGCCGTGGTCAGGTGCTTGAGACGGGCAACAACGGCCAGTCGCTTTATCACTCGCTGCAATCTCGCTACAACGGGCGGCTCTGGAATCAGGTGACACTGGGATCGAGCTACACCTGGTCGAAGGCGCTCGACACGGCGAGCGAAGTGACTTCGCCCGCCGGGACGGCTTCGATCTCGCAGACGCCTTTCAACATCACGACTGCCGACCGCAGCTACGCGGCGTTCGACCGTCGCCACGTCTTCTCCGTCAACGGCATCTGGGACATCCCTGCGTTCAAGGAACAGCGGGGCTTCCTCGGTCGCGCGCTCGGCGGGTGGCAGTTGAACAGCGTCTACTTGATCAGCAGCGGCCGCAGATTTACGATCGGCAACGGCTTTAACAACCAGCTCAACGCACTCGGCATTCCCGTCTACAGCTCGCAAGTGACGGCAGACCGCTTCCGCCCGTTCTACGGCAACCCGGAAGCGGACCGCACACAGGTCGGCATAACCGGGATAGACGCGCTGCTTGGCGCGGCGGCGTTCGGATGGGACACCACGGGCATAACGCCGACGACGGACCTCTACCTTCTGAATGACCTGAACAACGGCATCGTGACTCGCACGTCGCGCGATCTGGTGAAGTTCGTTCTCAACGGTCCGGGATCGACCATACTGTTCAACAATCCTTACGGCACTGTGCCGCGCAACAGCGAAGTTGCGCCGCGTATCAACCAGCTCAACACGGGGTTCTTCAAGAACACGCGCGTGACCGAGCGATTCACGATCCAATTCCGCACGGAAATCTTCAACGTGCTTAACCACTCGCAGCCCGGCTACGGGACGACTTTCGTAAACGAGTCGATCCCCGCTAGCCGTAATGCGATCTTCGCGGGCGTCGAGGGCGGCGCCTTCAATAACTATGAAGACATAGAGATGGCCCGCCGCGTCGTCCAGTTCGGGTTGCGCCTGATCTTCTAGAAGGGCGAGCCGGACACGGCAGAGTGAATGGGGGGAGGCAACCCTCTCCCCATTCTTAACAACGAAAGGATGTGCGCATGCAAGTTTATAAACATAGCTTCGCCGGCGTAGAGACAGAGCTTGACCACCGCGTCGAGCCTGTGACATCAGACCTGATCCGGAAGCAATTGATAGGCGTCAGCTCGTGGGCCGATCGTGCCCGGTCGGCCGTGGCCGCGCACGCGGCGCACGACAACACTGTCGTGCTTGAAGGCGCTGTGGGGGCGGGCAAGAAGTTCCTGGCCCGCTTGATTCACAATTCGAGCGCGCGTTTCGAGCAACCGTTCGTGGCCTTCTCCTGCCGCGAGGTTTCGCCCGAATCCGTAGAGGCCGCATTGTTCGGCTCTCGGCGCGTCTCCAACTTCGTGCAGACGGGGCTGGTCCAGGCGCTCGGCGCGGGCACGCTCTACATAAACGGGGTAACAAGCTTTACACCGTCTTTGAAAGCAAAGATCGCACGGTTTATCGAGTACCGCGAGTTCTGCCCTGCGGGCTCGGATTCTATCCAGTACGCGGACGTGCGTGTGATCATCGGGTCGAGCGAGCCGACCGAGCCTGCCTTTGAGAGCAGCGATTCCGAGTCGCTCAGGCGCGCGATCGGGGATAAGCTGATCATCCCGCGACTCTATCAAAGGGCCTCCGACATCGAACCGTTGAGCAGCCATTTTGTGGAGGACTTCTGCCGCCTGTTGAACAAAGAGCCAAGGGAGATTTCCGACGAAGTAGTCACCCTATTGATTCGCTATGATTGGCCCGGGAACGTGAGCGAGCTGAAGCGAGTCATCTTCAAGCTGATCGAGCGGTCGAAGCCCGTAGCTTTAGACGCATCGCTATTGCCCGCGCACCTGTCGCGCGCTTCGGTTGCGCTGCGGCCCATCCCCGTGTCGGGGATAGACTTGACGGGCGAGGTGGAGCAATTCGAGATAGCGCTTCTAAGCGAGGCGCTCCGCCAGTGTCACGGGGTGCAAAACAAAGCCGCGCAGTTGTTGGGCATCAAGCCGACGACTCTGAACATGAAGATACTGCGGTTCGGAATAAACGTCTCGCAGTTCAAGTGATCGCCGTGGCGCTTGGGGTCGTGGAGAGTTAAAGCATCTTTTGATTATCATGCAATGGCTCTACCCATATAACGTGCCTTCTTGATTCTCTTTGTGATGCTCAAATAAAGCTCTCTCCACGTCTCGCACTGTTACGTTAAAGTTCCGCGCCCAGTCTCTCAGTCTTTCAAGGAACTCAAGCCAGTTCTCGCACGAGAAGCCCACGCCCGAAGGACGGGTCGCGACTGCCCCGCACTGGTAGAGAAGTTGCCACACTCTTATATCGATCACGCCGTAATCTTGCGGGTCTATCAGGGTGAGAATAGCGGACGCCGTCGGGACACCCACCCCTTTCAGGCTCGTAAGCAGCTCGACTTTTTGCTTTTCACAATCCGCCGCAAAGACCTCGATAGAGACTCTTCGTATCAGTGCGCTTGAGTTCGACTGGTATAGATGGCGCGGGCGCGGGCTTTTCCAACTGCACATCTCTAGGAATTCAGGCTTATTAAAATACGCCTGTTGCTTGACGTGGCTCAGCTTACTGATTAAATCTTGCGCCGGGTCTGGCGATTTTTGCAGCCTGCGATAAAGCAGTCTCTCTAATTTTGAATTCACATCTTTCATATCGCAGGACCGACTACCGAGACTAATTCCAATTCTCAGTATAACGCAATGGGCTAGATTGCGTTGCAGCCTCCGAGCGCCTAACGACCTACATCGCCAAGCCGCAGCGGTGTCTTGCAGTAGAAAAGATTGTCACGAGATAGCGACCCGAAGTAATATTCACCTCACTTCAGCGAAAGAGGACGCTATGGCCGACAAGAAGAAAATACTCAAACTCATTGAGCAGGCGGCAAAGAAAGATTTGACACTGCTCGACCTCAGCAGCAATCAACTGACGAGTCTGCCGCCGGAGATCGCCAAGCTTACTAACCTGACTGCCCTTAACCTCGGCGGAAATCAGCTGACCAGCCTGCCGCCGGGGATCACGAGGCTGACTAACCTGACCGACCTCTACCTCTACGACAATCAGCTGACGAGCCTGCCGCCTGAGATCACCAAGCTGACCAAACTGACTAGCCTCAGTCTCTGGGGTAATCAGCTTGAGGAGTTTCCGCCTGAGATCACCAGGATGACTAACCTGACACGCCTCGACCTCAGCGATAATCAACTGACGAGCCTGCCGCCCGAGATCACCAGGATGACTAACCTGACACGCCTCAACCTCAGCGGTAATCAGCTGCCTATTCCGCCTGAGGCTTTAGCTGATCCGGAAGACGTAAAAGCGATCTTTGCTGCGCTGGCCGGAGCGGGGAGCGGTGAGCGGCTGAACGAGGCGAAGATGTTGGTGGTCGGAGACGGCAAGGTCGGCAAAAGCTCGGTCGTAGAGCAATTGCTTTACGGCACATTCAATCCGCAGAAAGAAACAACTCTGGGCGTCGAGATCAACGACGAGATGAAGGTCGTCCAGGGCGAGGTGACAGGCGAAGGCGAGCCGGTCAAACTGAACATCTGGGATTTCGGCGGGCAGGAGATTCAGCATTCAACGCACCAGTTCTTTCTCACCACGCGCAGCCTTTATCTGCTCGTGGTCGATGCGCGCAAAGGCGACCAGCTCAGCAACATCGAATACTGGCTGAAGCTTATCGAAAGTTTCGGCGGCGACTCGCCCATCCTTGTCGTCATTAATCAGATAGATCAACTGAAAGGCCAGCGCCCGCTCAATCTGGACAGAAAGGCATTGCAGGATAAATACAACATCCGTGATTTCATCGAGACTTCGTGCCCGACGGGCGATGGCATTCCCGCCTTGAAAGAGGCTATTGCTCGCGAGGTCGAACAGTTGAAGCACGTGCGCGACATCTGGCCGCGCGAATGGCTCGCTATCAAACGACGGCTGAAAGATATGCAGGCCGATTACATCCCTATCGAAAAATATCTGGATATCTGCGACGAAGAGAAACTGAAGGATCCTGACATTCGCAAGTCTTTGCTGGAAATGCTTCACGTGTTGGGGACGGTCATACGCTTTCCAGGCGAAATGCAAGTGCTCAATCCGCGATGGGTGACGCAAGGCGTTTATGGGCTGCTGACCTCAAAGCAACTTGTCGAAGCGCAGGGCGAGTTCGATATGAAAGACGTGGGCAAAATCCTGAATGTTCTGCCGGATGCTAAAAGCCGTTACCCGCAGCACACGCACCAACGGTTGATTGATGTGATGAAGCATTTCGAGTTGTGCTTCGAGTTCACGGACCGGACCGGCCATTACCTGATCCCGCGCCACCTGCACGACAATGAACCGGACAGCCCGTGGGACGAGACGGATGCGCTGAAGTTTCAATACCATTATCCCGAGACGCTGCCCAACGCCGTCATCTCGCGCTTCATCGTGCGAATGAATCGGTACATCTACAATCAGAATTACTGGAAGAACGGCGTCTTTCTGCACAGCCCTGAGAATCAGGCAAAGATCAAGGCCGATATGATAGACCGCAAAATCTTCATCTCAGTCATCGGAAGAAAACAGACGCGGCGCGCTTTTCTGGCTATCATCCTTTCAGCGTTTGATGTAATCAACGGCAATTACAAAATTGAGATCGATCGAAAGATTCCCGTGCCCGGTTTTTCGGATGTGCTGGTTTCGTACCATGATCTGCTTGACCTCGAAGAGATGGGCGAACCGGAGATCATCATTCCCAAATTGCGGAAGAAGTTCTCAGTCAGAGAATTACTTGATGGTGTGGAAGATTTGAGCAGCCGGATGAAACGCCGCGAACGCGACTTGAAGGAAGGGAGATTTTCCAAAGGTAGCGCTGAAGAGATTCAACCGAGAACGCAACGACGAATTCTCCGCATCGTGGTTGCCTCGCCCGGTGATGTCCAGCAAGAGCGTGATGTGCTGCCGTCCGTCATCGATGAAGTCAACCGCATCGTCGCCGCTGATCGCGGCTTGCACCTTGAATTATCGCGCTGGGAAACCGACACGCATCCGGGCTTTCATCTTGAAGGGCCGCAGGGGCTGATTGACCCGATTCTGAAAATCACCGACTGTGACCTGCTGATCGGTATTTTCTGGAAACGCTTCGGCACGCCAACGGCAGACGGCAAAACCGGCACGGAGCACGAATTCAGCCTGGCTTATGAAGCGTGGCAAAAAAACCAGAGCCCGCAAATCTTCGTCTATTTCAATCTGAAACCTTATACACCGAAGTCAAAAACCGAGATCGAGCAGTGGGGACAGGTGCTTGAATTCAGGGATATGTTTCCCAAAGAGGGCCTATGGTGGCCTTATAAAGGAAAAGTTCAGTTTGAAAAGCTGGCCCGCAATCACCTGATAAACTATATCCGCAGCCTTACTTGAAAAACGACGAGCGGCTGTCGGATGGAAGCTACGTAAAGCTGAATATGAAAACCGACGAATAGATCGATTCATATCGACGGCGTGGGCTTTTCCAATTGGCCCTTGACAGCATCAACGACCGTAAAGGTTTTTGGTAAGGGCGCGACTGCCAGAGCAATAGCAACCTTTGCAACCGTCAAGGAGTAACCAATTTGATTTATGCGAATGAGTGTTCGCCCGTCAGCACCAGGTTGGGCCGAAGTACCTGGGGGCATGGAGGCAACTGAAAGGAGCATGAGAAGAGTTAGCCACAAACTTGAGCTTCCGCGTATAGTCATGGCGTTGGAACCCTGCGGTTGTCTTCCTATCACGTTTAGTCTTATGCAATATTTTCTCATGCGCCTCACACGTCCTCTAAACTCCCACTCACTGATTACTCGACCTCCTCTGCGCCATTTCTCTCAGTCTCTCTTCACGTCCTTTCCGTTGGTTATACCCACGCTCGCCAAATGGCTGTAACTTCTCCAGCCATAACTCCTCTAAGAAGGCCAGGTCCGGTCGGTAGTCATAACCCGCGCCTTCAGTCGCTGACAGTTCATCCAACACTTCAAACGCAAAGCTCTCGTCTCCGAATTCATTCCACTCGGCCTGAAGCTTCTTGTTCGGGTGGCTCCCCGCGCTCAGTTGAAGTCTGTTGCTGTTGAGAATGCCGGGCAGATTAAGCGCGGCCCCCACGAATACTTTGCCATTGTTGAGGTTGCGTATCTGGTAAATGCCCATCTTTGTGTGAGCCAGCTTGTACTCCTTTTTCAATTCCTTCTTTCTGTTCCTCATACTTGTCCCCCGGTTTATAAAGGTCGCGGACACCGACTGCGCCTAACGCTGCGCGTCAGCGGGCGCGGCGCTCCACTGCATGCGTTTGTTAGACCCCGTATTTAGCTGGCGATTATTCATTAAAATTGATCGAGAATAGAATATTCAATAGCATACGCCTAAAGAGATGGGATGCCTTATCCCTAGTGAATATATTCCTGACATCCTCAACCTCCTAAATTAATCTGTTCGAGTAGTTCTCTAAACCTCGGCTCTGAACGAAAGCTTTTGAATGTATTATCTATTTTGAGCCAGACCAGCGCGCCGGCATGTTCGCGGCAAGCCTTCTTGAGCCACTCTATAGCTTTCGATTCCTCGCCAAGTCCGGCGTAGATTCCCGCTATATCATACGGCGAAACATAATTGTGTCGTGACGCTTCTTCTAATTCATTTAAAAGGGTGCGGGCTTCCTCTTTTTTCCCTAATACGGCATACAGGTGGCCGAGACTTCTTGTAGTTGACGAACTCCCTCCGCTCAAAATCCTCGCCTTCTGGTACGCCTCGATTGCTTCTTTGTAACATCCCTTTCCTTCATATCCATAACCCAGGCACCAGTGTGATAGATAATAGTTAGGCTCCAATTCAAGTACTCTCTCAAGCTGTTCTATAGCTTCATCGTATTTCCCCATATAGTTCAACACCATGCCGGCAGAAGCATTTATGAATAGCGAGACAGGGTCAAGTTCCTGAGCATGTTTAATCTCTGCTAAAGCATCATCCAGTCGCCCCAACGGTAACAAATAAGCCATAGCATACGCGTGATGAGCGGTGGCGTAGCCGGGATTAAGTTCAATGGCCCGCTTGAATTCCTTTTCTGAACCCGGCCAATCCCAATCATACATCGCCATAGCGCCGCCTAGCGCCGAATGCGCTTCAGCTATCGTCTCGTCTATCTCGATCGCCCTTTGCGCCAGCGCCTTGGCCCTCGGCAATACCTGTGTCGGAGCCACTCCACCCCAGGTTCCTATTAAGTTATAGGCATCCGCCAGACCTGCGTAGGCCGGTGCGTAATTAGGATCTGTGGCTATGGCCCGCTCGAAATGCTCTACGGACTTCTGTAATCCTTCCGGAGTTTGCTTGTTCCAATAGTAGCGGCCTTTCAGGTACGCATGATAAGCCTCGGCGCTTTCAGTGAATCGTCTCTTAATCTGCCTGATCTCCTCAGCGTTCAACGTGAGCATCAGTGCCGGGGTTAGTTTTTCGGCAATTGAATCTTCAACTGCAAATATGTCTGTGAATTTTTCGTCGAGTTTCTCCGCCCAGACCGGTGACTTCTTTTGCACATCCACAAGCTGCACCGTAACCCGTAACCTTTCTCCCAATCTTCTTATAGTTCCTTCCAAGACCGTGTCTACTCCTAGCTCATGGCCGACCAATATCGGGTCTTGCTCTAAGTTATCGTACTTTACTATTGCGCTGGTCGGTCGCACGAGCAGCTTCTTTATGCTGCCCAGCCTGGTTATCAACACATCAGCCATGCCAAGGCCAAGGTATTGATACTCAATATCAGGTATGAGCGATCTGAACGGTAGAATTGCAATGGTCTTCGGGGCTGCTTCTGTCAGAGCTTGCCCTGCCTCTTCTTTTTCCGCCGAGGTCTGTTCTTTTGGCGATTCCGTCACCTCAGCAACGAAGCGGTAACCGCGCCTGGGAACGGTCTCTATATACTGCCTGTCGTCGTGCTCGGCGAGAGCTTTTCTCAGGATGGATATATTGAATGTGAGGCTGCTTTCTGCGACGAAGCTGTCAGGCCACACGGCCTCCATCAGATCACCTTTTTCAACAAGACGCTTGCTGTTTTCGACCAGCGCCAGAAGAGTGTCGAACACTTTAGGAGTAAGCTGGACGGCTGCGCCTTTGCATAGCAAGATGCGGTCTGCTCGGTCTATGCGGAATGGGCCGAAGTCGTAGAACCGGGCTTTTCGCATATGACTCATACTCTAAGAACTTTCTAAGGGTCTTCTAAGGACTTCCAGGTCTTCTTCAAGTACTATCCGCTGCGAAATGATTTGCGACAGCCGAGCAAGACCTGATCGCTCGGTGATTCTAGTGCAGATCAATTGCGGGCGCAAATAGCGAGGCGTGGCCGCATGTCATCGTCAGGAGAGAGGATTTAGAAGGAGAATCACAATGATTAACAAAGGAGAAACATACATGAACTTCAGAAAGAGCATATTGATCGTAGTCATCGCGGGAATGATTATCACGCTTGCCCTGGCAGCAAGCGGCCAGACTCAGGATCGGCGCATAGGCAAAAGAGTTATGGAAGGCACCTGGAAAGTGACCGTCACGCCCGGCCAGTCGCCAATCCCTCTGCCGCCTTCTATTGAGGGCCTTGTTACCTATGTTCCGGGAGGGGGTCTCACGGAATCGGATACCCTGGGATCGCCTGACTTTATCGCAAGCCAGGGTCTCGGCGCCTGGGAATCAACTGACGCTCGGCAATTCAAAATAACTTTTACAAAGTTTCTTGTAGGACTTCAGGGGCAGTTTCAGGGGTCTGTGAGGATCAACGAAACTATCAGCAGGGACAGCAGCGACAGCCAATATGTAGGCGAAGGGGCTATAGAGGTTCTTGATCCAGCAGGAAACCTGACCGTCGTTATTCCCATCACAACCAGAGCTGTGCGCGTCAGCACGGAGGCGCCCTAGCAAAAGAGACGTTTGAGGAGAGAGGCAGCCTTGAAGGTTCTATGCCGAGAGCATAAGAGATCATTCCCTAAAGGACGGAGAGGAAACTGAAAGAGGTTGCGCTTTCGCGGCAGCAACACAGGCGCGGGCTTCAGCTTTTGAAAAATGACTTGATCGCATTTTGCTGACAGAGAATAAGAATAATCTGCGATCTTGTAACTCCGCATATCAGCGGGGCCGCGAGCGCCGCTCGCGGCCTCCTTTGAATGCGTCTGTTAGAGCCGTGGTCGTTTTTATGATTGAGGTGTTAAATCGAGGGCTTCTTTGATTTCGGTAAACGGTATCTGCGCCGCCTCGTTCAACTCCCTAACTACTTCAGGATCTGCTGCTTCAAACATGCACATACATTTAGAATCTCCCGGCACGAAGATGCTCCGAATGTATCGCACTTCTTTTCCATCCGCCGTCATCTCCTGGCCTTTCTCAATCGCGGCCTTCTGAGCAGCGGCCAACTGATCCGTCGTGATCCCCGGCAGATCGCGCTCGACCATATAAACAGTCATCTCTGACCTCCTTGATGAAAGTATATTCTCAAGCTGCTTCTACGCTAGTTTGTTGGGCCAGTCAATAGCAAGCCGGCGCGCGAGGGCAAGCAGCGCGCGGTCTAGGTGAGCGCGAACGCTTAAGAAGCTTACACCGAAACCGTTGGTTCAGACTTTCACATCCCATTGAAGGTCAGCCTACTTCGACACGCGAGATTGCCCAAGCGGCCCGGTCACATCGTTGTATCGTTTTTTTCATAATAGCTAACAAGGCTTAGGCTTCCAGATGGAGAGCGCGCCTCGAATAGTTATGACCGGGCCGCTTTCAGAGCGGGGCAAAGGGTTGCCCGTTAAGTCGAATTGAAGAGTTCCGATTGAAATCCTCAACCTCCATAACGCAGACACCCTATCCGACAACGAAATCATAGAGGTTAGTGTTGAACGTGTCCGCAAGCACAGCAATGAAAAAGAAGAGATATGCCGTGATGCAGATAATGGTCAACAGGAACCGAATCAGCTTTTGATCGCCCTCAAATTTCATTTTCTTTCACCTCCTAAGTAAGTTGATCGCTCTGACATCAATTAGACACTTCAACTCGATGAGTTTCTCAAGTGGATTCGTCATTAGCCTCACCGGCACTTTATCTCTGAGAATCCTTATCCGGGAAAAGAGTTTGAGAATTTTTGACCGCTCGCGTGTCTTATTAGTGATGAGAACGCTAAGCAGAGAGTTCACCTTGTTGTTCGCCAATCCATATTCGTGGCTGCTTATCGTTCGGCGGGCAATGAGCAACCTAAGGTTTAAGCCAATTCGGCGTGAGAATTTTTTGAATCTCGCGTGTCTTAATTAATGAAGGCAAGAAAACAAATCAGGAGGGAAGGAACAATGAGAAGGAAGAGCATAATCATCGTAAGCATTCTGGTAGTGATCGTCGTGATCGTAATCGGCATAGGCTTAGACATCGTCAAGGCCTGCCCCGCAGTGGGTTGCGTTACGTTCAACCGCATGCCCACAGTTAACGTGCGGCAGGTAGCCAGCCGTGTAGAGTGCACTGAAGTCAGAGGCGTGGTTCCAGACGAGCTACACTTTGAAGTAGTTCTCAGCGGCGTAGGCGACGTTAACAAAGTCACCGTTCTTCACGGAGCAAATGTAGATGTGAATCGCGGTCTCAGTGTTGTAAGCGGCGCTCGTGGACGAGTTTCCGACTTTGTTTAGCACCGTGACCGACCCGGTAATTTGGGTTAGGGAGAATCTAAGATGTTGGGTAAGGCGTTAAAGATGAAACTGGATCACATCGCCCAGTGGGTAACCGCTGCATCATCTATAGAGGGCGCAGCGGTTACCTCATCGCCTTGTTTTGATTTGATTAGAACAATCTAAGTCATTCATAGCTTTCGCCTTGCCTGGTCCCCAATCCAAACTTCGGAATTGAGTGGAAACAATCAGTGAGGCATGGAGGAAGGCGCAATGAGTAAGTTTAACGATACCACGACGGAGGGTGACATCGTTGAGATTAACCCGGAACAAATCTTGATTGATCTTCTCAATAAGGCGATCAGCCCCTTTCCTCAATGGTTAGTCGCCGATTGGGTAATGAAAAAACCGGCAAGGCAGATCGCAGCCGAAAACGGTGTGGAATTAAAAATCATATATGCAATGTTGAAGGAGCTAAACAAGGCAATCATAAAAGTACCGAGGATTTCAAGCGATGAAGAGTAACGAAACAATCAAAGAGACTGAATGCGTGCTGGTTGGCTTGCTTTTCGGTCTTTGCTTAAAAGATGTTGCCGAGCATCTATATACGCGCCTGCTAGCTAGCACTCATAACGCTTTGAGTAAGCAGGTCAGGCACGACTTCGCGCTGCGACTGTTACCCGTCGCTGTAGGCCGGTTTTTGGTAGCGGTCCCCCTGCCGTTGGTATGGGCTTCGTCCCCTACTCCACGCCCCGGAACCGCCGGGGCTTTTTTTGGCTCTTATGGATCGTCTAGCCCGGCCTCGCCGGGCACAACTATTTAAGGAGAAGAATATCGTCGATCAAGAAAAAGGAGATACATACCGTGGATCAAGAAAGAGGCAACGAGTTTCATAAAGGTGACAGCGAGCCGGACGAACTGTACGACCTATATAACATCTGCAACGGGCGGCTGTATGAAGGGAGGCTCGACTTGCGGCGGCTCGACGAGCTGAGCAGGCAGGAGGAGAAGATATTTGATGTGGCGAAGCTCAGGCGGCTGGGCGCGCACTTGGTCGCAGGGTGTGCCAGGTGCGAGGCGATCATAAAGACGCTCAATGCGGCGCGTCTTGCTCTCAGCAGGAGTGCCGCAGACTCTTACCGCGAACAGCCTCAAGTCCTGGATGCCGGCCACATTGACTTAATCTCGCGGTGAGCAATCCGTACGTGAGAATTTTCGCGGTCTCGCGTGTCTTAATTAATGAAGGCAAGAAAACAAATCAGGAGGGAAGGAACAATGAGAAGGAAGAGCATAATCATCGTAAGCATTCTGGTAGTGATCGTCGTGATCGTAATCGGCATAAGCCTCGACATCGTCAAGGCCGACACCATGAAGGATCGAGTCAGTAGCGCTCAACCTGACACAGTTGTCAAGAAAGAGATGGTCGCTAACAGGGTCTTGCGAAAGGATGTCTCTGTCAAGGTCGTGCCCGGAGCCAATTTGACGGAAGTGCCCGAATTTGAGGTCGGGCAGGAGAAAGTTTTACCTCAGAACCGCCTTTATGTGGTACACTGCACGGTATCCCGTGCTGAGTTCCTATTGACCTGCTAGCAGATTAGTCGGTCAGCTATCGCCCTATCATATAGTAATGATGGGAAGGCATTAACAAATACAACCTGATCTCCTCACACTAGTGGGTAACCGCCACCCATTCATCGAGGCGGCGGTACCCACTACAACAGATCTAGACTTAAAGCCCCTTCGCCATTTGGAGTCGACATCTCGTGCTAAAACCGCCATTAGAAACTGGTGTAAGACAATAATAAGAAGGAGTCAAGATCATGGAGGACAGTATTAGTGACATCACCATTGCGCACATTACAGAAAAGGCATCAACCAATGAAAATGACGAGATAAATCGGCTGCTTGTTGAAAAAGAGCGGATCATCAAAAATTTAGCAGCTTCGCTCGCCTGGAGATACGGAATAGACAAAATAGACCAAGACGAATTGGAACAGTTCTTCCGCTTAAAGTTGTGGATGCACTATAGCAAGCTGCCCGACCTTAAATCCTTGATTGCCTGGTTAAGCACCATAGGAAACAATTTCTGCCGTAATAAGAAAAGACACAAGAAAGTGGAGTGCGCCTTCCTAGAAAAAACTTTTCGCGAGACGCAAAATAATAAGAGACTTGGAGGCGAACCTCTGATACAATTCACGTCCGTGGGAACACCAGAGGACGAGCTCCTGGAGAGAGAGCGTATCGATCAACTTGAACGCATTGTGCGGGAAGCGACCGAACCATTCCCCAAGTGGTTAGTCGAAGGATGGGCGATGGGTAAGACGGCAGAGGAGCTCTCTGATCCTGATATACCGGGCAGGAGTTTAAAAAGCGTATACCGAAAACTTCGCGAGATGCAAAAGGCAATCAATAAGGCAAAGGCAGCCAAAGACAGCAATATCAAACCTTATGAGGAATAATACCATCACCGAAAGTGGCGAGAGCTTGCGGATTTGCTCGCTCTCGGGTTATTGCACGCAGGTTATTGGAGAGCCATCTTTTACTAGCTCGCTTGCTCCCGATCATAACACTTTGAGTAACTCACTCCACCCCCTATTCGCGCTCGGACAATACCCCGCCGGGCGGCCCTTGGAAGTTGCCCCATTGCCGCCTTCACCGGGGAATGGTCTATGCTCAAAGCCTCGGTTTGCGCCGAGGCTTTTTAACCCTTGCAGGTAAGTCAGCCTGGCAGGGCAGGGCTTAACTATAAGTTAAGGAGAAACACAGTGGATCAAGAAAGAGGCAACGAGTTTCATAAAGGTGACAGCGAGCCGGACGAACTGTACGACCTATATAACATCTGCAACGGGCGGCTGTATGAAGGGAGGCTCGACTTGCGGCGGCTCGACGAGCTGAGCAGGCAAGAGGAGAAGATATTTGATGTGGCGAAGCTCAGGCGGCTGGGCGCGCATCTGGCCGGCGGGTGTGCCAGGTGCGAGGCGATCATAAAGACGCTCAATGCGGCCCGGCAAGCTCTCAGCAGGAGTGCCGCAGACTCTTACCACGAACATTCCAAGTTCCGGAATGCCAACCACACAGATTCGGGCTGGAAACAGAAGCACTGAAACCGCATAGCTTCCCATTGAGAGACGCTCCTCCCCAGGAGCGCTGAGAGAATTCAAAAACCCTTTGAAGTCACGTGGCGGCTCTGCGCCCGATCAAGCTTCAATATCTTGGATAATACCCTCTCCATACTTCAAGCCATCAAGCGCCTGACATGGTTTTAAGCCGATCTGTCACTCAAATCCGCGCCTTCATCCCAAAACCATTCTCACGCTGAGTCGGCACGTCTACACTTGAAGTCACCAGACAAAGTGTATCAGCCCGTTGCTTGATCCTCAGGTCGAATCCGCTGGCCGGGGATCGTATGCGCTAAACAAATTTTGGAGGCACCATGAGAAGAAGTTTAAGACGATTAAACCGCGCTCTGGTCTTTCTGCTCATGCTTGCGATCTCAGCACCGGTATCCGCGCAAGGGACTACTGACGGCACGATCGCAGGCACTGTTCAGGACCCGCAAGGCGCGGTCGTAGCGGACGCAAAAGTTACTGCGCGTAACAACGCGACTGCTCAAACTTTTACAACGCAGTCCGCCGACAACGGCACGTTCAGATTGAACAACGTCCCAGTCGGCAGCTACACGCTCACCATAGAAGCCGCGAGCTTCAAGACATACTCGAATCCTGAACTCCAGGTCCAGTTAAACAAAGTCACGGACCTTGTCGCCAATCTTGAGCCGGGCGCAGTATCGGAAGTCGTCACGGTCACGGGCGGCGCTGCGGCTGAGCTTGTCGAGACTACCACATCACAGCTCGGCAAGAACTTCGAAGACCGCAAAGTTATAGAGCTACCCATTGGGCAGGACGTAAACTCGCTCGCCCTGCTTTCGCCGAACGTCGTGACAAACGGCGCGGGCGTCACGGGCCAGGGCGGGGCCGTGGGCGGCAATCGTCCGCGCAACAACTCGTTCAACCTCGACGGCATAGACAACAACGACATAAGCTTGACCGGGCCGCAGATCGCCCCCATTCAAGACGCCGTCAAAGAGTTCACGATCCTGACGAATCAGTTCACGGCCGAGTTCGGCCACTCTTCAGCGGGCCAGTTCAACACGATCACCAAGAGCGGAACGAATGCAGTTCACGGCGATCTGTGGTGGTACAACATCAACAAGCATTTTCGCTCGCTCGATCATCGTTTCAAAGAGCAGATAGCCGCAGGAGCGCAGCCGGACGAGCGCCCGCGCGACGACTTCAACCGCATTGGCGGCGACATCGGCGGGCCAATACTGAAAGACAAGCTCTTCTACTTCGGCGCGTTTCAGTACCAGACTCGCGGCCAGGCCGGCTCGACCTTGACGTTCGGCGCTCCGACGGCGGAAGGCTTCTCAAGGCTTTCGAGCATAAGCGGAGTGAGCCCCTTCACGCTGAACCTGCTCAGGACACACGTCGCGCCTGCGCCTGTCCAGGGCGTCGACGAAGATGGCGAGCCCACGACGGTTAGGGTGGGAGGCGAGGAGATTCCCACGGGGCAGTTGCTGGTTCTGATACCCAACTTCTTTAACCTATATCAATGGCATGCGAACATCGATTACAACCATTCGGACAGCGACCGCATTTACGGGCGGTTCTTTTATGACCGCACTCGCGCGCCGTTGGTAGGCTCGCCCGGCCCAGAGTTCACGGGCGCGCAAGGGACGGACAACCGGTTGTTTTCGATCACGCACAATCACAACTTCTCGTCGAACCTGATAAACGAGCTCCGGCTGGGCTACCGCCGCCAGGTCACGTCGTTCAACGTGCCGCTGGAGTTCGCGGATTTCCCGGGACAGTTCCCCAACATCAACTTAGACGAACTCGGGCTGATCATCGGCCCGAATAGCAACTCCCCGCAAGGCGGCACGACGAACGTTTATCAGGTCGCTAATAACTTGAGCTGGACGAAGGGCGCTCACCAGATGAAGTTCGGCGTCGATTTCCGCGACGCGATCGCGCCGGGCGATTTTCTCCCGCGCTCGCGCGGCGAATACTCTTACCAGACGCTCGAAGATTTTCTCTCGGATCTGAAGCCTGCAACGCCAGGCTCGAACGGGTTGCTGCGCGGAGTGGGTTCGGGATTTTTCGCAGGCAACCAGTGGGCGATCTATCCGTTCTTCCAGGACGATTACAAGCTGAGGCCGAACCTGACGCTGAACATCGGCCTTCGCTACGAGTACACCTCGAACGCGCGGGACGCGAGCCTGCAAAACCTGAACGCCATCTCTAACGTCCCGGCCAATGACCCCATACTCCAGCAGATTCGCCAGAACACGGGGATAAACATATTCCCCGAAGGCATAGAGTTCCGCACGCCTAAGACGGACAAGAACAATTTTGCTCCGCGCTTAGGGTTCGCCTGGGCCCCCGATTTTCAATCCGGGTGGATGCACAAGATTTTCGGCAACGCGGGACAGTCGTCGGTCCGCGGCGGGTTCGCCATAGCGCACGATGTCTTGTTCCAGAACCTCGTGCTGCTGCAACTGCCCCCGCAACTGCAATCGGAAATCGACGCCACGTCGGGCAGCGGCGGCGTATTCGGCAACGACGTGCGGTTCCTTGAGACGGGCGGCATACCTTCGGGCGGACCCGTCGACCCCGCGCTCTTTACGGACCGGGAACTTGCGCGCGCGCTGACAGGCTCGTACATAGTCGACACGCAGACTCCTTACACAATCTCCTGGTCTCTTGCCTACCAGAGGGAGTTTTTGCAGAACTGGTCGATAGAGATGCGATACCTGGGCACGCGCGGCGTGCACCTGTTCATGCAATCGCGCTTCAACGGCGGCGTCCCGCCCGGTTTCAACCTGCCGACCTTCTTCAGCGCGTCCGAGGTTCCTTCTCGCGCCAGCTTGAGAAACCTTCCGTCGCAACAAGACTTCTTAGACGCGCGACAGCGATTGCTTGAGCCGCTCGGGTTCCTGTCGAGTTTCACGGCTTTCCCCGCGCAGGGCAATTCGATCTATCACGGCGGGTCTGTGAACATCCGTCGCCGCCTTTCGGGAGGCTTCTCTGTAGACGGGTCGTACACCTGGAGCCGCACGATAGATGATTCGACAAACGAGCTGTTCACAAGCTCGGTCAATCCTCGCCGCGCGCAGGACTTCTTCGACCGCCGCAATGACCGTGCGGAGTCGGTCCTGAGCCGCCCGCACCGTCTGGCGATCGGCTGGATTTGGGAATTGCCTTTCTACAAGAACGCGCGCGGATTCCTGGGCCAGGCTTTGGGCAACTGGCAGATCAGCGGCATCTACCAGGCCGAGAGCGGACAGCCTTACGACGCCCTGAGCTTCAACGACGCCAACGGCAACTTTGACGCGGCGGGCGACCGCACCGTGTTCAACGCCGCCGGAGACCTCGGTCGAGGCACGGGAGTCAACTGGGTGACAAGTGATCGCCGGATCATTAATCCTGATGACCTCACGGTCGACGAAAGAGCTGCGCTAAGCCCTGTAGTTGTCGGCTACGTGGCCCAGGACCCGAACGCGGCATTTGTATTTGCCGACATTGGCGCTCGCGCCAACGCGGGCCGCAACCTTCTTCGCGCGCCGGGGCTAAACAACTGGGACCTCGCGCTGTTCAAGCGATTCCCGATCACCGAAAATCACCGCCTGGAATTCCGCGCAGAGATGTACAACGCGTTCAACCATCCTCAGTTCGTCATAGACGATCCGTTCGCGCTCGACTTCGTGAACGTGAGGAGCGCGGATTTCCAGAACGAGCGATTGTTCAGTGGTAATCCTTACGGCACCATTCCGACTTTCGGGTTGATAACGAACCCGCTCGCGAGCGGCAACCCGCGAGTGATTCAGATGGTTTTGAGATACAGCTTCTAAGACTTCCTGGCTGATGTAATGCCCTCACTATGCATGGGAGAGCTCCCTCAGCTCTCCCTTTTTTTTGCTCTTAAGCAGATTACAGAACTGCGTTTGGGTTTAGAGAGGAATCTCACCGCAGAGACACAGAGAACACAAAGCGGGCGCAGAGCAGAATTATGTTTTCTCTTTTGTATTATTCTACATTCAATTGAATTCGGACCTGGTTTATTTTTACTCTCTCCTTTTTTCATTCGCCCATCGAAAGTTCGTCCCGGGGATAAGCTGAAGCGTCACAACCCAAATCCATTTCATCCCAAAGTAGTTCTGCAATGAGGCCAACTGCCATATCATTGTGACATGATTAGCGCAACGTGTGACGCTCGCGGCCGCCGCTTGAAAGTTTGCGCCGAGCCGCTCGCCACAAAACAACGACCGGCCCCGTTTCGTGATCGCGCGAGATGTTGTCGGCCCACCTAAATTACGCTTCAGCCCGCATCGAGAACCATTCCAACCAACAAGGAGTAAAAAGTAATGAGGCACTTTCGCAGACTGAGATCATTGACGGTACTGACGGCGCTGGTGATGATCTCGGCGTTTATAGCGCCGGCATTCTCTGAGACGGCATTTGCCCAATCGAGCAAAGGCATTCTCGTAGGCACGATCACAGACCCTTCGGGAGCGCGGCTCGAAGGCGCGCGCGTTAAGATCACAAACGCCCAGACCGGCGTCGCGCGCGAAACCACGACGACGGGCGAAGGCCAGTACAGGCTCGACGCCGTAGACCCCGGCACATACACAATCGAAGTTACGTCGGACGGCTTCAAAACATTCACGCTCGAAAACGTACCGGTAGTCGCGGCGCAGGCCACGACGAGCGACTTCACGCTCGAAGTGGGCACGCCTTCAGAAGTCATCAACGTTACGGCGGACACCACTGTAGTCCTACAGCAGCAAGACGGCGCGCGGACCAACACGCTCGAACAGCGACAGATCGTCGATCTGCCGGTCGCGGGCCTTAACCCTGTAAACCTCGTCTTCACGCTGCCTGGCGTGACCGACCCCGGCCCGCTGGCCGGGGGCTTCGTGCAGGGCACAGAGTTCAACATCAACGGGCTGCGCGCGCGCGCAAACAACCAGTTAATCGACGGGACAGACAACAACGACAACTCGATCACAGGCCAGCAAATTCAACCCATCCTGCGCGACGGCTACAGGGAAGTGACAGTGCTCGGCAGCAACTACTCTGCCGAGTACGGGCGCGCGGGCGGCGCGGTGGTCAACGTAGTCACAAAGAGCGGGACGAACCAGTTTCACGGATCGGTTTACGACGTGCTCGACACGAGCGCGCTCGCCACGCTCAGCCCCGGGCAGAAGGCAAACCAGGGATTGACCGAAACTCCTGTCTACACTCAGAACAGTTTCGGCTTCTCGCTGGGCGGCCCCATCAAGCGAGACAAATTATTCTTCTTCGGCACGTTTCAGCCGACCCTGACTCGCTCGACCGTGCAGGCTTCCGCTGTAGTGCCGACCGCCGAGGGGTTCAGTCAATTGCGCGCGCTCTTCCCGCAAGGCGCGAGCGCCAACCTCGACCGCTACCTGAGCGTCGTAGGCAACCTGCGCGGCACGACCAACCCCGTAAGCGTTGAGCTTGGCGGGGGACGGCCCGACATAGGGTTCGCGACCGTCACTACATCTTCGAGCCAGCCCGTAGACACCTATGATCTGCTCGGGCGCGTAGACTGGACGCCGACGATCAACAACAGCTTCGCGGCGCGCTACATGCTCCAGGAGCAGACGTTCAAGAACCAGTTGCCGACGGTCTTTTCGGGCTTTGAAATCGACACGCCCGCCCGCGTGCAGAACTTCTATTTCAACTACACGCGAGTGCTGTCGAGCAAGACTACAAACGAGTTTCGCCTGTCTTACGGGCGGTTCAACGTCCAGTTCGAAGCGCGCAATCAGGAAGCGCTCGATTTCGGGCCGACGATAATCTTCGGCGGAATACCGGTGAGCCTCGTAGGCGCGCTCGGCGACGTGCCCGCGACGTTTCCGCAAGGGCGCATCTTTAATAACTATCAAGTGCAGGACACGATCACCTACACTCGCGGCTCTCACACCATTCGTGCGGGCGTAGATTTGTTGCGCCAGATCGCGAAACAGGGCATCCCGTTCGACTTCACGGGCACACTCACGTTCTCCGCGAGCCAGGACGATCCGGCGACGCCCGGAGACGAAACCTTCCCGACTTTCGGAAACTTCGTCGATGCTTTTTCAGGCACGCAGGGGAATTTCGCCACCAAGACTTTCGGCGACCCTGTCATCCGCCCGAATGCGTTTCAGCAAGCCTACTTCGTCAACGATAGCTGGCGCGTTCGCCCGAACCTGACGCTGAACCTCGGGCTCCGTTATGAACATTACGGCACGCCGTTCAACGTCATCCCGTTCCCGGCCTTCGCAGGGTTCGACGTGCCGCTCGACACGAAGGTCGAGCAGAACAGCGACGATAACAATTTTGCGCCTCGCTTCAGCTTCGCCTACACGCCGCAGTTCGGCGGCTCTAGCCTCTTCGGAAGATTGTTCGGCCAGGACGCGACGGTCATTCGAGGCGGGTACGCTGTAAGCTACGATGTTTTCTTTAACAACATTCTGAGCAACAACGCAGCCGCATCGCCGAACGTGTTCGGGGTGAACACATTTGGAATCTCAGTCGGCGGTCGCGGTTTTCGAAACGCGGGTGCGGGCTCACTTCCTACGACGGGATCGCCCGACCCTGCGACCAGAATCGATAGTATATCGCCCGACCTCGTGAACCCACAGTCGCACGTCTGGAACCTGGGCGTGCAGCGCCAACTGCCGGGCAACTTCATAATCGATGCGGCCTACGTTGGCTCTCGCGGCATGCGCCAGTTCATAAACGAGCTGGTCAACCCGGGCGTGCCCGGAAACCCCGATGGTATTGACGGGCTTCCGCGCCTCTTCCCGACGCGCGGCGCTGTAGTGCTTCGCACGAACGGCGGTGATTCGAACTACCACTCGCTGCAAACGCGCGTCGAGCGCGGGTTCAAGGACGGGCTATTGATGAGATTCGCCTACACCTGGTCAAAGGCGATTGATAACGTCAACAGCGAAGTCTTTGTAACGACGGGCGGCGCGAGCCGCGCTTCGAATCCGTTTAATCGCGACGAAGACCGCAGCGTGGCTTCTTTCGATGTCCCGCATCGCGCCGTATGGTCTTTCGTCTACGACGTGCCGGGACCGAAGACGGGATGGCTCGGACAGGTGGCGGGGTTCTGGACCGTTTCGGGCATCTACCGTTTGCAGTCCGGTGCGGTCGAGACGCCGTTTGTCGGCGGCATAGATTTGAACGGAGACACAGAGGCTTTCAATGACCGGCCGGCTGTTGGAAACCCGAATGCTCCGGCGAACTCTGTGGCGTTCGCAGACATATTCTTCGGCGAGGAGTCGCCGACCGGCTTCTTCGATCTGAACGGCAATGTGATTGCGCTTTCAGACGCGCGCTACATCGTAGACCCTGCGATACGCACTAACATTGCCGGTCGCAACACGCTGCGGGCCGAGCGCGTAAACACTATGGACCTGAGCTTGACGAAGGCATTCAATATGCCTTTCGAGGCTCACAAGCTCGAAGTCCGCTTCGATTTCTTCAACCTGTTCAACCACCCGAACTTCACCTGGGCCAATCCCGCGATCGGCAGCGATCAAGGGAACGGCGACGTGTTGAACCCTTTCTTCAACAACGTGCGGGTGAACGATGGAGGGATATTCGGCCCTGCGGGCAACACAGTGGGCCGCTACGGGCGCGTTCAAGTCAGATATTCGTTCTAGCCGGCGGGGCGAATGCGGTCGAAAGGTGCCTCAAGAATCGGGAATGCGACCAGAGACGCATTGACCATGCCGCGACCGCCTTCGTTCTTTAGGCTGGGGGGAGGGTGCGACGAGCGCTCTCCCCTTTTTTCGCCCGACGTGCAATAATTTTGCTGATGCGATCAGCAACACTCGTAAAAGCAGCTATCATTATCTTATCTCTCTTTTGCGCCAAGGCAGCGGCTTCCGACTGGGGGCGCGCGGTGGCGCTCTACAACAAGGGCGAGTACCGCGCGGCGCTCGCAGAGTTTCAAGAGATCACGCAGGAGCGGCCTGACGCGGCGGGCGCGTGGTATTACGTCGGGCTGTGCGAGTTCAAGCTCAAGCGGTACGACCGCGTAGAGCTTCCGCTCGCGCGCGCGATAGATTTGCTTGAAGTCCAGTCGCCTCAGAGCCAGGAGATCGCAGGCGCGTGGTACACGATAGGGCTCTCTCATTATCTCTCAAACCAGTTTGACCGCTCGATCGAGCCGCTCAAGCGTTATATCGAGCTCACGACGAAAGCGAAGCGCGAGCTCGACCCTAGCGCGCGCGTAGCGCTGGGCCGTGCTTACTACTCGCTTGAGCGATTCGACGAAGCGCTGCCGCTGCTTGCGGCGGGCGCGGCTGCGTCGAAAGAATCGAAAGAATCGAAAGACGCCGCGGCGAACTCCTATTACGTCGGCGTCATACACTTCAAGCGCGAAGACGACGATCGCGCGATTGCCGCGCTGCGCCAGGCCGTGCGCCTTAACCCGGAGGACGCGGCCGCGATGGAGCTGTTGGCAGAAAGCCTTATGCGCAAGGCGCGGAAGGCGAATTCGACGCCCGCCTGGGTCGAAGCCGCAGAGGTCGGGGAGAAGCTGAAAACGATCCGCGACGACCAGAAGACCGCAAACCTGCTTGGACGCGCGTACCTCGGCGCGCGGCAGTTCGAGCGTGCCGTAGGGCCATTTGAGAAAGTCGCGAAGGCCAATCCTGATAACGGGCAGGCATGGCTTTATTACGGGATAGCGCTCTCGCGCAGCAACCAGGTGAGGCGGGCTATGGAGGCGCTTGAGATCACCATTCAGCTTATGCCCGATTCGGTCACGGCGCTCGCGGAGTTGGGATACGTCTACGAAAGCGACAAGCAGTATCAACAGGCGATGAGGATTTACGAGAAGGCTTACGCGGCGACGAATGACCCCCAGATTAAAGAGAGCATCGAGCGAGTGCGCGCGCTTGCCGCGCAACAGCCCTGACGACCCTATTAACCGCGCGCGGTGCCCGCTGTTAGGCCCACTTGAATCTACAGACCATTGTTATTGTAAAACTCAGCCCCCGACAATAAACGATAAGCCTACCGACGGCTTTATGCTCAAGTTTGTGTATGAGCCATGCCAACGAAGTTTTACTCCAAAGAATTGAAGAAAACATCCCAGGCCCATCGCCCGACTTGATGCCCATGTGCGTCTCGCACCTTTGCCCTGTACCGGAACTGGTTGCCATACTGGTCAGTCCGTCTTGATTTTCTGTATCTTAGCTCTATTGTCGCAACGCCTAGTGACGGCAGCGTATAAAGCTCACTTGCCTCTGCTATGCCGTTGTGGTTTGTATCTCGCCACAGGTTCAGCGATGAATAAATAGCATCCGCGCCGCTTATCTTTTCATCATCGTTGCCTCCATTACCCGGTTGATCGAACACTGCCAGTGCTATAAAGCCGTTAGGCTCAGGGGACGGCGGCTGAGGTGTCAGATCGCCAAACAACTCTGTGCCATCATCAATTGATCCATTGCCGGTGCGGTCCAATACCAGGAAAGCATCATCTGTACCGGCGGCTGTCCAGGGAGTGCGCCCTGCCCTGCCTCTTACATCCAGGTCGAATCTCACGCCGTTTGAAAGGTTCGTTAGTTCAAAGCCATCGCCATTGATGTCAATGAGGATAGGGCTGTGCGGATTCATTGCGGTGCATTGGCAGCCATTAAGTCCACCGCATTGTATGCAGCCGACTATTTCATAGCAGTCGCAACCTTCGCCGCCACCACCGCTACCACCGCCGCCAGCTACGTATTGACCAACCTGTTGGGCGCTTTGATTATCGCATGAAGAGGGGCCAGTACGACCAGCGGACGTGTCGTTGTAATCACAGCACGGGGGCAGTGTCATTACAGATGTTCCAGCAGCACAGCTAGTACAGTCGCCCAGACCGAAGGTGTGTCCAGCCTCGTGGGCCATTACCTGAGTCAAAGCAGTCAAATTCGTAACGCGAGAATCAATGTTGGTGAATGCGCTAGCGCGATTCGTGCCGTTGGTTGTACCTCCTGTAGCCGCCTGGCCACCGTTCTGAGGGTTTTGTTTGTTTACTTGATAAGTGTTGTTGCCGGATATGGGCGTAGAATTGAACGTAAAAGTGAAGGTGACACCAGAGCCATTTCCGCTTGACCCATTGGCGTTCTGCCAATTGGTAAATGCTGTCTGAATCGCCTGTCTTTCTGCGGCAGAAAAACTAGGGGAAATGTTGACAGCCACTTGAGCATTTTCAGCCCACGCAGTTTGTTGACCTTGCGTTGGCGGGTTTGTGCAACTCTGCGCAGCAACAGGCAACAACTGTTGTATAGAGACTAGCAGCAAAAAGGAGACGCCAAGTAAGGCAAATCGCTCGAAGGGCAATGTTTCGAATCGGGATGGTTTCATTACTTTAGCCTCCCTTCTCCCTGAGCCGTGCGTGCTATAGACTCTCTAACCGCATTCAAGAAGCTGCTCTCACTTGCGCCTTTGTAAACAGAAAACATCTCCAAGTTATCGAGTGGAACAGAGCGACCCTTACGCAATTGATACCCTGTGAGAATCGAGAAATCTTGTGCTTGATCGTTGTGCTTGAGGAAGAACACATATCGTCGCCCAACGCTTGGCATACCTTGATTAGCAATAGGATAAGACTGAATGCGCCCAGACGGGAATTGTACTGAGCCCCCCTCGCGGACGGCGACAATTGAATCACCAGCCTCAAGCCGTAGATTATTAGTAACTTTGAGGGTCTCTGTAATACGAACCTTGAACTCAGAGTAAACGCCTGTCTTATCATTAGAGAGGTATGCCTGGGCAGAGAAAACCTCACCTACTACAACGGCATCGCTTTGACTAGATGGAAGGGCCGATAGCTGCCATGACCAATGACTGTTCAGGGGCAGTTCTTCTATACCGGGAGGCATTTCAGAGATAGGTTGTGGTCTTCTATTGTCATACCGACTGCCTTTGAGACGCCTTAAATCTCGCTCGGCAGCGTTGCCCGTCTCTGCTGCCTCAAATATTACAACAGGCATCTGGTTCTTTTCAGATTCACTCTTACCACTATTGCTTTTCTGGGCATTAATGATTGAGGCATTCTGACTATGGCTCGGCATCATTGCCAGAATGCTTGTAAATACAATGGCGAGTGTGGCTAATGGAAAAAAACTATTGGTTTTTCTTTGTCTTTGCATAAGGGAACTCCTTTCAAAGCTAATTAAGGACTACAAGGATTATTTCATCTCATCTCTACATAACTGGAATTAAGATTACACGAGCTTGGGAATCAAGGCTATTCTCAAGAATTCTAATAAGGTCATAGATTTTACTCTCGGTAGAGACAGGTCAGTTGCCATCGGTAAGGGCCTAGCGACACGCATCAGCGGGACCGCGCGCGGTATTGATTGTTTAATGCCAGACTCGCTGCGCGGCCTCCGCTGAATGCGCTTGCTAGGCGGGCTTGTAAGACTCGATAGCTTCATTCTCGTTCTCGTAAGTGTCAAAGACCGTGATGAGCTTCGTGATCGCGAGCAGGTCTTTGATGCGCTTGGTAAGGTTTACGAGCTTTAATTGGCCCCCCTCGCGCTTAACGGTCGTGTAGCCGCTGATGAGCGCGCCGAGGCCCGCCGAATCCATGTAGCTTACGTCGCCCAGGTTCAACAAAATGCTCCGCTGCCCGTCGGCGAGCAAATCTTTTATGCGGTCCTTGATCTGGATATCGCCCTCGCCAAGCACGATCTTACCCGAAATATCCAGCACGCTCACTCCCTCTACGACGCGCTCCTTGATGTCCATAGTCGCCTCCTCAAGCTGTATTGAGTCCGTGAAATTATCATAGCGCAACAGTCGAGTCAAAGACGAGTAGGGCCGCGCGCTGCGCGGAGGCGATGCAGCGCCGTCTCTTTGAACAAAAGAATTCAATGCGTCAGTAATATAGTCGAAAGTTCGGCAACTTCACCCTTTCGGTGATTGAAAAGGGATGAAGATGCTCCCGGGTCGTCAGGACCAAAGGTAATCTTCACTCTTTCAAACGATTCTGAAGTAACAACAGAGGGCTGGTGGCTATCGCTCGCGCGGAGGACTGATCTGTCTGCCGAAATACTCGAGTCAGCATATAGGTAGTTGAGAACCTTATCCCTCTAAAGCAAAAACATTAGAAGCAAACGGAGGAAGTTAATATGAGGAAAGTTATAAAACGTCTGGCGGTACGGAGCGGCCTTTTCATCGCGCTCGTTGGCGTACTTACCGGCTCGGCGATCGGTCAGTCCGGTCCAAATCAAGCCAGCGGTCGTCGCGACGGAATGCGTTTCGTGCCGAACGTGCAAACTCAGTTTTTCAACTTGACCGAGTATCCCGAACCGCTCGGCTTTAACATCACTACGACGCCCGATCCAAGCACTTGCAGGCACTATCAGGGGATGCTGCGAGCGGAAGGATCGGACGGAACGCCGTTTTTCCTGGTCACGCGCAGCGGCAACACGCCGTCTCCCGGCGAAATATTCTGTGACGATTCTCCGGGCGAAACGCGAAACGGGCACCTGGTCGTTTTCCGGATGGACTCGCGAGACAAAAACGGCGAACGTCTGCGGAGCAACCGGATGCGAGAGGGCGTTCACCTTGACTCGACCCCGCCTGTCTCGCTGGATCGAGCTACCATTTACTTTACTTTTATCGGCGGCAACCCTGATGACCCCGATGAAACAAAGCGGCCCGGTTTAGTTTTGCGTGACGGCCTGAATGATATACCCCCGCGCGTTTATCAGCATCCGGGTGGGATGCAGATGGTCGGGAACATTATGGCCGTGGCTCTTGAATCGCCGCGACAGGTCGGGAAAGAGGTGGACCTTGAGCTTTGCCAAGATTTCGATGACCAGGCGGCATGTGATCGATACTTCAATTACGAGCGCGCGCAGCACCGCACCGCCATACAGTTTTATGACCTGAGTGACCCTGAAGCTCCGCTCTTCAAGAGCCAGTTCATTCCAAAGAACTCAGCCGGGGAAACGCTCAGCGTGGCCGGAGTTGTCGGTATCACTCCGCTTCCGAACGGCCGTTATTTGATGGTGGTAACCGGCGGCTCCAGCAATCACTCCTGGTTCTTCTACCGGTCGAATGTGGACGACCTTTCAAGTAAGGACCTGAGTTGGGAGCAGGTGCGCACGCCTCTGGGTCCGGAAACGCAGACCGCGCATCAGACACTCAATTTTCTTCGCGAGGGCGGCATCGACGGCGACTTGTATATCGCGGGTGCCCGGGGCCGTATCCTTGATTCGAGTTTTATCGACCTATACAAGATAGAAGGTCTTACCAAGAATTTTGAACCGGGCGAAGAGATCACCATAACCCCGATAAACACGAATAGACATATGGATATGCGTCCGGCGACAGGTTCGCACGAAAGAATGGCGAACCTTGCTGCCGCCTCGACATTCTATGTTTCCCCGAGCGGCGAACTCATTCTCTACGCCACCGAGCACGACAACGATGGGCCGAACGAATCGGTGAAGGCCGGAGAATGGCGTCACGTTGACGTAGTGCGTCCCGGCAGCCCGACGCTTCTGCCGTCGGCTAAAATCGACGGACCCTTTGTGGTGGACGAAGGGTCATCCGTGAATCTTACAGGCATCGGCCAACCACCGGTGACAAGAGCTTTTCTTGAGATGTTCACTCATGGAAGTCATTTCCAGCCGAGATTCATAACGGCTGATTACAAAGATCGGAATCGTGACGATTTCGATGACCTTTTTGCCTACGAACAATTGGACGGCACAAGCCACGCCGACGGAGGGTGGAAATGGGTGTGGTTCGCGCCGCAAGGCTGTTCAATCCAGGCGATTAACCGAGATGGTGAAAGTGAAAATGTTGTCGGAATCAAGACGCTGACGAACGTAACGACTCCTAAGTTCGACGATAATCTTAGAATGGTCATGAACGACGCCGGGACCGGCAACATGCATGACAATGTCGACAAGATAGTCTTCGGCAGCGACTGCGGTGACTACTATAACGCGCCGGTCAATCTCTTCTGGGACCTTGACCGGGATGGAATCTTCGAAGCGCAGGGGAACACCGCTAATTTCAATGCGATTAACGGTCCGACGGTCGTACAGATACCGGTCGAGGCCCGGCACTCGATGGGCGGCGCACCCGGCACGGCGAACGCGTTAGTGACCATTAAAAACGTAGCCCCGCAGTTCTCGCAATTTGCGTTCGTTGACAGCGGCGGGAATCCGATCAATTCGGTCGTTCCGTGGGTTCTGACGGGAATGCCCGTCAGCGTTGCCGCAAGCTTCACCGATCCGGGAGTTCTGGACCACCAGACCGCACAGATCTCCTGGGGCGATGGAACGAGCGATCCCAACACCTCATTTGACGCTTTCGACGAAGCCTTTGGCGATAGGACAGGAAATCTGTCGGACAGTCACGTCTTCAATGCTGCGGGAACGTACGCTGTCCAGCTTACGATAAACGATAACGACGCCGGCTCGGACATGGAGAGCGCTAACGTGCGAGTAGTCACACCCGAGCAGGCGGTTATCGAATTGATCGCGATGATCGACGCTGTCATTGCATCGACGAACGACACGCAGGTGCGGGCTAAGTTGCGGCATGCTCGACAGGCCCTGACCGGAACGAACGAGAACAGCCACAACGGAGCATTGAACAAGATCCGTGCTGGGGAAAACGAAGCGGCCGCTGCATTCGCTTTGACGTCAGCGACATGGCTCGAACGGGCCGCGGAGAGTGGTGTCGATGTTGCCGTGCCGATCGCACTTCTCCAGCAAGTGGCGGCGGCTCTGAGGGCATAGGCAATACTGTATACTGCGGCTTCGGAAAAGCAGCGCAGGTATATTTATTTACGATCGGAACCGGCGAGAAATTGCCGGTTCCGAATTTTATAATCAACGGGCGGCCCTTCGTTGCGCGCGCGACGGCGTTATTGTACCGTGTGAGTGCGAAGATGGGCACAGAAATCACTCAGGCAAAGATTCGACCTACGGCCGCGACAATCGACCAGCGCCAGCCTTTCAAGTCTAATGAAGAAAACTTAACGCGGGCAATGTGAGCGATTACCGGGGAGGAAAATCGATGATTCGAAAGTTTATGGTCTTTCTATCTTTCTGTTTTATCGCAACGCTAAGCTCGACGGCTTCGGCTCAAACCGCAGACCTTGTCTCTACACGCGAGATGACCGACATCAACTGGATGGAGTTCAAAGAGGTCATCCCATCAAAGATCAACACGGTCATACTGCCTACGGGCACGCTTGAGGCTCACGGGGTCATCAACAACGGCGCGGACATCATAGCGCCGGTAGCCATCGCCCGGAAGATAGCTCGCGAAGTCAACGCGATGATCGCGCCCGTGGTCCCCTACGGCATCACGGGCAGCATGGACGCTTACCCGGGGGCGTTTTCGATCTCAGAAGCGGCTTACCGCGCTTACATGCGCGACGTGCTAGCGGGGCTTGCCAGAAATGGGTTTCGCAACATTATCATAGTCAACGGGCACGGCGGCCCGCAGACGGCCGTGTTGAGTCAGGTCGCTATGGAGGTAGGCCAGGACAAGCGCGTCCGCACGCTGGTCGTCAACTGGTGGAGCTATGCCTCGGACGTGACGCTGGCAGTCTTTGGCGAAGACGGCGGCCACGCGGGGTGGAACGAGACTGCATTTGTGCAGGCGATTGACCCGAAGCTCGTAGACCGCAAGCGTTATTCCGACCAGCTCGCCACGCCCAACCCCGCGCCCGGCACTTATTCCGCTTACCCTGCTCCCTCTTCGATCGGCCTGTACAAAGAAGGACAGGGCTACGTCAAGTTCGACCAGAAGAAAGCCGACGAGTATTTTGCAAAAGTCACGGAGAAGATAGCTAAACTAATTCTCGATATCCGGCGTAAGTGGGACATGGCGGGAGTGTGAGCGGGGGTCAGGGGTCAGGGGTCGGGGATCAGAGTTGTTGCTAATATAATAGCTGAAAATTGAAATAACAGATTTGAGATTCAAGAATTCCTGACCCCTGACCCCCGAACCCCGACCCCTGCCCTTGTCACTCGTCACTGTTTTAGATTAGTCTCGAACAGGCCACGACGTTATTCTGGTTGGGTGGGAGAGCTTTTATGGTATGTCCAAAGTGCGGCTCTGAAAACCGCGAAGGCTCGAATTTCTGTCGCTACTGCTCAACGCCGCTCGCCGAGCGAAGCCAGGAGCCGAACTCGGGCTACATCCCATCGGTCCCCCCGCCGCCGGAGTCGAACCCATACAGTTACCCGCCGCCGCCTTATCAACAGGCTTATCAGCCGCCCCCGCCGCCGCCCGTGCCCGTGCGACCTATGATCGGCCAACTGGTCTGCCCGCGATGCGGCTCGACGAACGTCGTAAAGGGCGGCACCCCGCAGTGGGCGATAATCGTAGCCATCGTGGGCCTGTTCGTAGTCTGCGTGCTGTCGCTCTTCTTCCTGCTCGTCAAAGAGCCTAATCGATGCATGCACTGCGGGCTTGAGTTCAATTGATCGGGATTCAACTCACTTCTTGAAGATTGCGGAATCATCCACGGGGCTGAAGTTCGCATCAAAGTCTCGCTCGTCGGCTTCGCTTTTGCGCTTGGCCTCTTCGTCGCGCACGCGCTGAACGTCTTTGATCTTTTCTAAAAGGTCTGTGATGTAATCTACCCAGAGGCCCGGGCGGTAGGTCGAGACTTCCACTCCGTGGCCCGTCACAAGCACGGGCTCCAGGCGGCGAAACGGCCAGCGGCGACGCACCAGTTGGACAGTCACTGCCGGGTTGAGCCAGCCGTCTCTTTTCGACGGGGCGAGCCACACCTCGATCTTTCCGTCTCTGTAATGATAACTGCCGAGTTTGTCAGGCTTTATTCGCGGGTTATCATAATCGCCTCGATAGACTTGCTCATTCATGAAAGCTACGACCATAGCCTTTACGGCGAGCGCTTCTTTAGTGCCTGTCGTCATGCCCGGCTCCGTAATCGATGATGATTTCTTGAGCTACTCTATCAAAGCTTTTCAATATAGTCATCGGTTTCAACCGCTCTTCTTGACTGCCGGGCGCGAATTCGGATAATGAAGATGCCTGCCCATCAAATCTCGACAAGAAAGTGAGAAACGTGATGATTAACGCCCGCGCTCTCAGAATCCTTATCGCGCTCATTACAGTCTGTCTGCTCCAGGCGAGCGTCGCTCGCGCGCAGTCCGCCGAAGTGACGGCGATACGCTGCGGCCGGCTGATCAATCCGGTCGATGGCTCCGTCACTCAAAACGCCGTCATTATCGCGCGCGGCGAGCGCATAGAGCAGGTCGGTGCGAACATACCTGTTCCCACAGGCGCGCGCGTCATTGATCTCTCGGCTTATACGGTGCTGCCGGGCTTGATCGATTGCCACACGCACATTCTCCTTCAGCCGGAAGACGAGCGCGGCGCTCCCCCAGTCATCACCAAGTCGCAGGCCTTCCGCACGGTTCAGGGAGTCGCGGCTGCGAAGAGAGATTTGGAAGCGGGCTTCACAACCATGCGCGACCTCGACAGCGAGGGCGCGGGCTTTGCCGACGTGGCGATTCGCGACGGGATCAACAAGGGGATAATACCCGGGCCGCGATTGTATGTATCTACTCTCTCGTTGACGATCACCGCAGGCCATATGAACAACGCGGGGCTCAATCCAGATATTCAGATACCCGACCCGGCTGCGATTGTCGATTCGCGCGACCAGATGGTTGCCGAAGTGCGCCGCCAGGTGAAGTACGGGGCCGACTGGATAAAGCTGTACGCGACGGGCACGCTGCGCCACATAAACCCCGTGACGTTGGAATCGATGAGCCAGGTTTCGGAAGAAGAGGTGCGCGCGGTCGTTGCGGAAGCGCGGCGCTGGGGGCGAGATGTCGCCGCTCATGCTTACGGAGGCGAGGGCGCAAATAACGCCATACGGGGCGGCGTACGCTCGATCGAGCACGGGATGTTGATGAACGACGAGACGCTGAAGCTTATGGTAGAGCGCGGAGTGTTCTGGTGCCCGACGCTTGGGGTTTACATACCCGAGCACGAGGAGGACAACACGGAATTGCGCCGCCGCATAGTCGCAAACCACAAAGAGGTATTTAGAAAAGCGATGCGCTTAGGCGTGAAGATCGCTTTCGGCACGGACGTGGGCGCTTACGAGCATGGGACGAGCGCGCGCGAATTCAAATTGATGGTCGATTACGGGATGAAGCCTATTGACGCAATAAGGGCCGCGACAACGCGGGGCGCGGAGCTGCTTCGCATGGAGCGTCAGATCGGCGCGATCGAGCCAGGCAAGTTTGCCGACGTGATCGCCGTCGAAGGCAACCCGCTTGAAGATATTCGCGCCTTGGGTCGCGTCGTCTTCGTCATGAAAGCCGGAAAGGTCTATAAATCGCCGAAGTGATTTATTGGAATAGGCATCTCACTGCAGAGACGCAGAGAACACAGAGGTGGCGCAGAGAGAAGATAATTCTGCTCTGCGTAAACTCTGTGTTCTCTGCGTCTCTGCGGTGAATCTTTTTGAATTAATTCTTAATCAACCGCTGTATGGCTTATTCCAACCGCCCGCGAATGCTATCTCTTCAACCGGCTTGCGGCTGCGAGGGGCCAGCTCGCGCGCGCGCAGCTTCTCAGGCAGACGGTCGAGGTCCCCTTGATAAGGATAGCCAATCGCTATCATCGCAATCGGCGTGAAGCCTTCCGGAATGGCAAACTCCGCGCGCGACCTCTCCACATCAAACCCGGCCATCTGATGCGCGGCCAGCCCGAGGTCTACCGCTTCGAGGACTAGATTCTCGCTTCCCAGCCCTACGTCGTGCTGCGCCGTGCGGTTGGGCTTTTCGTTTTGAGTAAATTTCTCGCGCGCGACCGACAGCATCAGCACGGGGGCTTTGAGCGCCCACTCGTTGCCTTCGCTCAGACACGCGCGCGCTCTCTCAAGCGACTCAGCGTCCGAGCGGTCGAATACCAGATAGCGCCACGGCTGCTCGTTAAAGCACGACGGAGCCCACCGCGCAGCTTCCAACAACTGCAATATCTTTTCACGCTCCACCTCGCGGTCTTTGAAAGCGCGAGGGCTCCAGCGGCGAGCCATCAGTGTGTTTATCTTACGCTCGGCGGGCGCGGGCTTCTCAGGGTAGTCATCCTCACTGACGGAGAGCTTATCTGTATCGACCCCGATATGTTTCAAGTGGCCGAGCATGTGGTCCACGTAATCGTCAAAGACGAAGCGGAGCGTGAGCGTGTCCGAGTCGCCTATGGTGCAGGTACGAGCCCAATCCCCGTCCGCAACGGCGCGCGCGGCTGCGAGCAACTGAGTGTTCAACACGCGCCACAGCTCTATCAGGTCGTGCCAGTCGTGGCTCTGATAATCGTGCAGCTCGACCCAGCGGTCGCCGTCGTAGTTCGGCAGCGCGGGATTATCTTCGATCTGCGCGAGCACGATTCGCCTGTGGTTGTTCGCAGCCGAATCTATCAAATGTCCCAGCTCCTCTTTAGGCGACCAACTGGCGGGCGCGGGCCGCCGTGCGGCTTCATCGCTCGACATCGCCGCGAGGTGAGCGGGGAGGCTTTCGACAATCGAAGTGAGCAGGGCCAGCTTCTCAGGCCCGCGCGCGGAATCTTTATTACGGTCAACGTCAGTCATTGCTTTGAATCCTTTCAACCCTGCCATCTCATCCAGGCTGCCCGGCAAGGAACTGTCTTAACCGGGCAGTAAGAACCGGCTCCATCCCAAGCAGCCTTTGATAAACCGTGATCTGCCCTCGATGATACATCTCGTGGCTGATCGTGAAGTGCAAGAAATCTGTCTTAGGCATAAGCTTGCCGTCGAGTCTCTCCATCATCTCTTGCAACGGCTCGTCTCCGAAAGAGCGAAGGGCCGCTTCTGTCGACTTCATGCTCTCCTTCATCAAATCTATCAGCGCGTCTTTACCTTCGACTGCGGCCAAGTCTCCGGCATGGCTTTTGATCAACTCAAGAATCGGCAGCCGTTTGAAATTCGTATCAGGCCGGCAGACTTCTCCGGCCATAAACTTCTCGGCTTCGATGATATGGCGGACGATCTCAGCCACGCTGCGCACGTCCGGGGTCGGTCGAAAGTCGAACTGGTCCGCAGGTATCTGCGTCAACTCGTCTATGAACCCCGCACGGACTTCCGTCCACCTGTCGATGATGTGGTCTAATGACATGCGAGCGTCCTCCTGTTGGTTGCATGAGTCATCTTAACGCACATTACGATCTCTCTATGAATTTGTTTTCTGTAGTTTCATCAGCTTGACTTGCCCGTTGACAGACAATAGCATTTCCCACACGCACAAAGCGAGTCTTTCCAAGTCCTGAGTGCTGAGTCCTGAGTGCCGGGTATCTGTCCTCACTCAGGACTCAGCACTCAGCACTCAGCACTTAAGGGGAGTGATGATGCGTTTATCGATAATAGTACTGCTTGGCGTCTTCTTATCAATGCCCGTGAACTCTAACGCGCAGGAAAACACGATCGCCGCGAAGACCGCTGCGCTTCAAAAGATCGACGGCTACGTGCCGCTCTACTGGGACCAGTCGACCGGCAAGATGTTTATGGAGATATCGCGGTTCAACACGGAGTTCCTTTACCAGGTCTCGCTACAGACGGGCGTCGGCTCAAACCCGATTGGGCTCGACCGAGGCCAGCTCGGCGACACTCACGTAGTCTTTTTCGAGCGCATAGGCCCGAAGGTTCTGATGATCGAGCCGAATTATCGCTACCGCGCTATAACCAGTGACGCGGCGGAGCGGCGCGCGGTCGAAGAGTCTTTCGCGCGGAGCGTGCTGTGGGGCTTCAAGGTCGAAGCCTCGGACTCCAACCGCGTGCTCGTCGACGCGACCGCATTTTTCATGCGCGACGCTCACGGCGTGATAGACCGCTTGCGCCAGACACGCCAGGGGCAATACCGCTATGACGATAGCCGCAGCGCGTTTTACCTGCCTCGGACGAAAGGCTTCCCTAAGAACACGGAGGTCGAAACATTGCTTACCTTCTCGCTGGAAGGCGACCCCGGCCCGCTCGTTCGCAACACGGTCCCAACGGCCCAGGCCGTGACCGTGCGCGAGCATCACTCGATTGTCGAGCTGCCAGACGCCGCCTACGCGCCGCGCAGGCTTGACCCGCGAGTCGGCGTTTTCGGCATAGACTTTTACGACTACGCCACGCCCATCACAGAGGCCATAGAGCAGAGGTGGATCGCGCGTCACCGTCTTCAAAAGAAGGACCCCGCCCGTGTAGTCTCCGAGCCGATCAAGCCGATCATCTATTACGTCGATAACGGGACGCCTGAACCTGTTCGCAGCGCGCTCATCGAAGGCGCGGCCTGGTGGAACGAGGCATTCGAGGCGGCGGGCTTTCGCAACGCGTTTCAAGTGAAGGTGCTGCCGGCGGACGCGGACCCTATGGACGTGCGTTACAACATGATTAACTGGGTGCATCGCTCTACGCGCGGCTGGGCTTACGGCAGCTCGATCACGGACCCTCGCACGGGCGAGATTATCAAAGGCAACGTCACGCTCGACTCGCTTCGCGCTCGGCAAGATTATCTGATAGCCACGGGGCTCGTGCCCGATCAGAAAAACGGGCAAGGTCAGGACTACTGCCAGTTTGGCATGGCCGCCGAGGTTGAATACCTGGCTTTGCTTGACCCCGCGACAGACCCCGGCGCGATGGCGATTGCGCGCATTCGCCAGTTGTCTGCGCACGAAGTCGGCCACACTTTAGGGCTTGCTCACAACTTTGCCGCGAGCACTTATGGTCGCGCTTCCGTGATGGACTACCCCGCGCCTATGGTCGAGATCAAAAACGGCAAGCTCGATCTGTCGAACGCCTACGCCCGAGGGATCGGCGCTTATGATAAGTTCGCCGTCAAATTCGCCTACTCGGAGTTTCCGAAAGGCGCAAACGAGCGCGCGGAGCTTGAGCGAATAATCACGGAAGGCATAAGCGCGGGAATGCTCTTCATATCCGACGCGGACGCGCGCCCGCCGGGCGCGGCGCACCCGCTCGCTAACCTCTGGGACAACGGCCCGGACCCGGTGGCTATGCTCCGGCACGAGATGGAAGTGCGCCGCGTGGGACTTGCCAGCTTCGGTTTGAATAACGTCCGCGAAGGGATGCCGCTCGCGATGCTCGAAGCGAAGCTCTTGCCGCTCTACCTGCATCATCGCTATCAGCTTCAAGCCGCTGTCAAATCATTAGGCGGGGTCTATTACACCTACTCGGTGAGGACCCCGAGCGGGCCGAGCCCCGCCCGCGTCCGGGAGATTGTGGCGGCCGCGCGCCAGCGCGAAGCCTTGGACGCGGTGCTCGACTGCCTTGACCCGAACGAGCTGGCTATTCCGGCGCGGATTCTTGAGCTGATCCCCCCGCGCGCGTTCGGCTACGAGGGCGGGACGACAGAGCTGTTTACGAAGCGGACCGACCCGGTTTTCGATCCCATCGCCTCTGCCACGATAGCGGCGGACTTCGCCATCTCGGGCCTGCTCCAGCACCAGCGGGCCGCGCGCTTAATCGAGTTTCACGCGCGCGACCGCGCTAACCCCGACTTCAAAGACGTGGTAGACGCGCTCATCACCCGCACGTGGAAGACTGCCGGGGCCAGAGATCCATATCAAGCCGCGATCTCGCGCGCGGTGCAGAGCCTGGCGGTCACGCGGCTCATGGACCTTGCGGCAAATGCGGACGCAGCGCCGCAAGTCCGCGCCGCTGCGACCGAAGCTTTGCGCGAGCTTTCCGAATACCTCAAAACGCCTGCGCAAGAGCCGACAAGCGCCGCTCATCGCCGGGCCACGCGCGACGACATCGAGCGGTTTTTGACGCGGCCCGACCAGCCGCGCAAGCAGACGACTCCGCTTGCGCCGCCGCCGGGCGACCCCATTGGCTCGCCAAGTCGTTCGAATTAAAGAAAACCAATTGCTTCGACCTTGACTAAGTTGACGCCTGAGCCTCGGAACTATAGTATTTAACATCTTTGTTACCTCAATGTAACAGGTTCGTTAATAGGCTGAAATTTCCGAGGCTCAGGAGGGCTAATGTTTGGTCTTGTTCCGCGCGAAGAGAAATACTTTGCCATGTTAAACGAGTTGGCGTCGAAGGTGAGAGAGGGCGGCGAAGTATTTGCCAAGATATTTAAGGACTTCTCCAACCATGCACAATACGCCGAGCAGATAAAGCAGATAGAGGTTGAGAGCGACGACGTCGCCGCGAAGATCACGCAGAAACTCAACTCCAGCTTTATCACGCCCATCGACCGCGAAGACATCTACCTGCTGGTGACAGAGCTTGACGACGTTATAGACATGATGAATGATCTGGCGCGCAGGCTTGAGATTTATAACATCACAGCGCTCAGGCCCGACGCCGCCGAGATCGCAAATCTGTTGAGCAGGTCTACGGTGGAGATACAGGACGTGTTCGCGCTGTTGGAGCGCAGCCAGGGCGTGGGCGAGCATTGTCGCAACATCAATCTGCTAGAAAAGCGCGCCGATTCGCTCTACCGCGACGCGATCCGTCGCTTGTTTGTAGAAGAGAAAGATCCGATCGAGATCATCAAGTGGATGTCGCTTTACGAAGAACTGGAGAACACCATTGACCGCTGCAAAGATGTAGCCGAGGCCCTTGAGGCCGTGGTGGTCAAGAACAAATAGCAGCGGAGGCGCACACCTTATGACACAAACGCAGATGGCGTTTGTTATCCTCATCATCTTAGTTGCACTCGTATTCGATTACGTTAATGGATGGCACGACGCGGCCAACTCCATCGCCACGGTAGTCTCTACGCGCGTTTTGTCTCCGGGGCTTGCGGTCATCTGGGCGGCGTTTTTCAACTTCGTGGCCTTCGCCATCTTCGGGACGCGCGTGGCAAAGACTATCGGCGCCGATCTGGTCAACATAAAGCTGATAGACGAGAAGTGGCAACTGTGGGTGCTGTTGTGCGCCCTGCTGGGGGCGATCATTTGGGACGTGATAACGTGGTACTACGGGCTGCCGTCAAGCTCTTCGCACGCGCTGGTGGGGGGACTTGCGGGCGCGGCCATAGCTGCCTACAGAGGATTTGACGGGTTGCTGAAACCCGAAGGCTGGATAAAGACGGGGGCATTCATAATCGTCTCGCCGCTGGTAGGGTTCCTGCTCGGCTTCATTTTCATGGCGGCGATACTCTGGATTTTCCGCCGCTATTCGCCCGACCGCGTCGATAAGACTTTTCGCAAAGGGCAGCTGGTTTCGGCTGCGCTCTACAGCCTGGGCCACGGCGGCAACGACGCGCAAAAGACTATGGGCATAATCGCGGGCGTGCTGGTGGCTTCAAACATCAACCCCACGGCCACGAGCGAGATACCGCTCTGGGTAGTGCTCACCTGCCACGCGGCCATAGCGCTCGGGACGCTTTCGGGCGGATGGCGCATCGTCCACACGATGGGGTCGCGCATAACAAAGCTCAAACCAGTCGGAGGATTTGCCGCAGAGACGGCCGGGGCCGCAGCCATCTACATGGCTACCTACGGCGGCATCCCCGTAAGCACTACCCACACCATCACCGGCTCCATCGTAGGCGTCGGGGCTACCAGAAGGCTTTCGGCCGTGCGCTGGGGCGTGGCCGGCCGCGTAGTCTGGGCGTGGGTTTTAACCATACCTATGTCAGCGCTCATCGCCGCGCTCTCTTTCCTGATCGTTCAGCTCCTTTACGAGTTCTGATTTCCGCCTGCACCTCGCCTCTAATGGCACCGCCGAACTATGTTCAGACTGAAGCGTATTAGGCTATAGGCCGGGCGAGGCCGGTTAAGCAGATGAATTCGGGTCTGCTGAAACCGTTGCAGTCTCAGTAGGCCAGACGCGGATTGTCGATAGAGGTGCTATGCAAAAACGATTGCTTTTAGCCGTGATTGTAATTTCGATTTCGAGCCTGGTTGTTGTTGCGCAGGTTGAGCAACCCGGGCCGATGCCGGGGACTTATATTCATGACTTCGCGGGCGTGATTTCGGAGGATAAGAAGGCAGAGATTCAAGGCAAAGCTCAACGGCTCAAAGACGAGTACAAGACGGAGATTGCGCTGGTCACGATCGATTCTTTACAGGGCGAAGACAGCTTCGATTATTCAATGCGAATGTCTCGCTCCTGGGGCATCGGCTCGCCCGATAACGAGATTCGCGGCCTGTTGATTCTTGTCGCCGTGAAGGACCGGAAGACATCATTTCGCACATCGCGGCACATAGAGGGTGAGATTCCCGATGCCGTCACCTACGACGTTAACCAAATTATGAATGGTTATTTCAAGCGGGGTGACTTTGGCGGCGGTCTGTCGGCTGGCCTGGATAAGTTACTCGCGCGCCTTCAATCGGTTTATGAGCCTTCGGCTGCAATGCCGGAAAAGCAGTCGAGCGGCTGGATTCGGTTTTGGATAATTCTATGGGCCGGCGTTGCCGTTTATATTGCGTTTGAGGCTTTCAGGAAAAAGAGGAGGGAGCGACGCGAGAACGCTCTTAAGCCTAAGAAAGCTAAATCGTCTTCGAGGTCATCCGAATCAAGCACGCCCTCGTCAAGTTATAGTTCGAGTCACTCTTCAAGCTGGGGCTCTTCGAGTAGCAGCGGCTCAGGCTCAAGCTATAGCGGCGGGTCCGACTTTGGCGGTGGTGGCTCGGATTCAAGCTGGTAGGTCCCGATCACCTCAATCATCATCAACCATTCCGGCCACAATCCCCGCGGGTGAATTAACTCATCTGTAATATCTGAGGTTAGATCAAATGCCCGTTCTTTTCGCTCAATTACTTACAAGTAGCCGAATTGCTGATATTACGCTCGCGGCTGCTAACTTATGCCGATTTGCTCGATCTGTGGCCTTATTGTGGCCTGATAATCCAGGGGATACCTATATATATTCTTTATTATAGGTATCGATCTGCCATAGGCTTTATCTGATTACAAGCCGCAGCCAACGGTGAGTGCATCAAGTAACAGTCATTTGCATCCATTGTCAGGTAGTCCGGTCACAAATCGGTCACATGATTTTTATGCAGACTGATGATCTATTCTGAAGTTTGTCCCTTATGGTGATTATTATGAGAGAAGCTTACCAGACGGGCAAGGTGGGGCAGTTAGTCCAATCGCCTGTGACGGCTGCCCCAAGTATCGGACCTGCCCAAGGTTTTAGTTGCCTGATTCTCAGCAAAAGGGTAGATATAAGACTCGAATCGTTCTGTTTGATAGCTCACCTTGAGGTTTGTTGCTTGACCAAGCTCAGCCAAAGTTATAAAAGTACTGAAACGCTTGTGAGTCGACCTAACTACTTTCTTTGCCGAAGACAGTTGCACGCGCTTCCCTCAGCTATGTGACATGGACGGCACGAAAGTAATCATCACCGACAAGAATAGGCCTCGTCCTGAGGTCTAAGAGCGGGGCTGCCTACAGCAAACGGCAGTTCGGCAATCTATTTGCGCGGCGGATGACCGTCTGGGAAGCAACACGCGAGCAGTCGTCACAAAAGGAGTAACACGATGGACGAGAAAAAAGAAACGGTGCGGTTGGCCGGGTCGATACTTCACCGCTCCCGTCATGTCTGCGCCTTCTTTCATAAGAAAGAGGAGGAGTACCAGGTTCTTCTCCCCTTCGTGAAAGAAGGTTTCGAGCAAGGTCATAAAGCGTTTCACATCGTCGACCCGGAGCACCGCGACGAGCACCTGCGTCGGCTCGGGGAGGCCGGCATTGACGTGACCGAGGCCGAGCGCACCGGTCAGCTTGAGGTCCGCCGCTGGGAGGATGCATACCTGCGTGAAGGGCACTTTGACCAGGATGCTATGCTCGCCTTAATCGAAGAGGTGCTCAAGGGCGGCAAGGCCCAGGGCTTTCCGCTGACCCGATTGGTCGCCAACATGGAGTGGGGACTTGAAGACCGGCCCGGGGTTGATGACATAGTAGAGTACGAAACACGCCTGAACTTCATTCTGCCGAAGTACGATGATGCGGTCGTCTGAACTTACGATCTCGCCAAGTTTGGCGGGGGCGTTGTGATGGACATTCTCCGCACCCACCCGATGGTGATCATTAGCGGAGTGCTTCAAGAGAACCCTTTCTTCGTGCCGCCCGAAGAGTTCCTCAAAGAATTACAAGAGCGCAGGCGTAATGCGTCCGACTGATTAATATGAGAACGCACCTCGCCTGAGGTGGCTTTGGCAGACGATAGCGATGGAGACTCTTTCTGACGAAAATATAACCCTTCGCCGGTGCATCCGGGATTTAGTCGCGATTTCGGCGCTGCCCGCAGCCTGGATAGGCTACGACCCGCCGCGCATCGCCGAGAGCCTCGCCGATGTGCTGCTGAGTGCGCTCCGCGCGGACTTCATCTATGTCCGGGTTAGGGGTCATTCAGAGGAAGCGCCGATTGAGGTGACCCGCACTAAAGAACGGGCGGCTGCCGGCCAGGCAGAAGAGATCGCTGCGGCGGTCGCGCCCTGGCTTAGGTTAAACGCATCCGACCCATCCCCCTCTATCCCAAACCCCATGGGGGGCGGAACGGTGCGGCTGGGTAGCACCCCCATCGGGATGATATACGAGGAAGAATACGGAGCTTTGGTAGCTGGTTCGTCGAGGTCGGACTTCCCCACAGAAACTGACCGTCTGCTTTTAAGCATCGCCGCTAACCACGCGACAATCTTGTTCCAACGCAACCAGGCCGAAGAAGCCTTGCGCGAGTCAGAGCGTCGCTTCCGCACGCTGTTCGAGTCAATGGATGAAGGCTACTGCGTCATCGAAGTGATCTTCGACGGGCAGGACAACCCGACTGATTACCGCTTCCTGGAGGTCAACCCGCAGTTTGAGAAGCAGACCGGGATCGAGGATGCCAAGGGCAGGTTCATGCGCGAGATTGCGCCGGGCCACGAGCAGCACTGGTTCGACATCTATGGCCGCATCGCGCTGACCGGCGAGACTCTCCGATTCGAAAACTCGGCGGCGGCGTTGGGGCGCTACTACGACGTGTGCGCATTCCGCGTCGGACCTACCGAGTTGCGTCGTGTCGGCATTGTCTTCAATGACATCACCGAGCGTAAGCGCGCTGAAGAGACGCTTATCGAGCGCACGCGCTTGGCGACATTAAGTGCGGATACAGGCGTCGCCTTGAACCAGGCTGACACCTTACAACAGATCCTACAAAGCTGCACGGAAGCCTTAATACGACACCTCGGCGTCGCATTCGCTCGCATCTGGACGCTCGACGAAAAAGAGCAGGTGTTGGTGCTGCAAGCCAGCGCAGGGATGTATACGCACCTGGACGGGCCGCACAGCCGTATCCCGGTCGGTCAGCTCAAGATCGGCCTCATCGCGCAGGAGCGTAAGCCGCATTTGACCAACGAAGTAATGAGCGACCCGCGCGTCAGTGACCATGAATGGGCAAAACGAGAAGGGATGGTCGCGTTCGCGGGCTACCCGCTCATCGTTGAAGACCGGCTCGTTGGAGTTGTGGCGATGTTCGCCCGAAAGCCTCTTACAGAGGCCACCCTGCAAGCTTTGGCATCGGTGGCCAACAGCATCGCTTTGGGCATCGAGCGCAAGCAAGCAGAGGAAAGGCTTAAAGAGCAGACCGAAATAGTTGAGACAATCAATCGCATCGGGCAAGTGCTATCGGCAGAGTTAGACCTGAAAAAGCTCGTGCAGGCCGTCACCGACGCGGCGACCGATCTTACGGACGCACGGTTCGGCTCGTTCTTCTACAATGTGTTCACCGACGAAGGTGGCGAGTATATGCTCTACACACTCTCCGGCGTGCCTCGCGAAGCGTTCGCGCATTTCCCGATGCCACGCGCCACTGATCTGTTCGGCCCAACATTCCGCGGTGAAGGGACAGTATGTATCGACGACGTAGAGAAAGACCCGCGATATGGTAAGAATTCACCCTATTATGGAATGCCGCCAGGTCATCTGCCGGTGACGAGCTATTTGGCCGTTCCCGTGATCTCCCGGACGGGCGAGGTGCTGGGCGGGCTTTTCTTCGGTCACCCGGAGGCAGGAGTTTTTACCGAGCGTGCCGCGCGCATTGTCGAAGGGCTTGCTGCACAAGCCGCAATCGCTATGGACAATGCGACGCTGTACCAGAAAGTGCAGCAGGCGCTCGCAGAGCGAGAGGAACTCTTGAAGCGCGAACAAGCGGCCCGAAAACAAGCCGAAGAAGCAAGCCGGGCAAAGGACGAATTCTTAGGTATGCTCTCGCACGAATTGCGCACGCCCCTGAACGCGATCCTTGGCTGGACCACTATGCTGACTAAACAAAAGCTTGATGAGGATATGTTTAATCGCGCAACTGACACCATCGACCGGAACGCCAAGCTACAGGCCCGGCTGATCGATGATATGCTTGACGTATCGCGCATCATTTCAGGCAAGCTTCGGCTAGAGACACAGCCGGTCGATTTAACAACTGTTATTAGTGCTGCTGTTGATATTGTACGCTCAGCGGCTGATGCCAAGGAGATTCGTCTCGAAGCGGTGCTGGCTTACGGCGCGGGTTTGGTGCTGGGCGATCCCGTGCGCATACAGCAGATCGTTTGGAATCTGCTTACTAACGCGATCAAATTCACTTCCAAAGGCGGGCATGTGCAGGTGCAGATGCAGCGCGTTGACTCTTACTTTGAAATAACCGTGAGTGATACGGGACCGGGGATTGATGAAAACTTCCTGCCCTATGTCTTTGACCGTTTCCGCCAGGCCGACAGCACAGCCGCGAGAAAGCACGGCGGGTTAGGTTTGGGGCTTGCAATCGTACGTCATCTGGTTGAACTACACGGTGGAACAGTAAAGGCTGATAACCGCGCTGAGGGTCACGGAGCGGTATTTACAGTGGTCCTCCCGGTGATGGCTGTGCGCAAGCCAACGGGTCCTCTGGCTATGGAATCGGAACGTGTGCATTCGAGCGTAAGCGAGACTGCGGCTATTCATTCTCCGGCAGCACTTGACGGCCTGAGAGTTATGGTCGTTGAGGATGAAGCTGATGCCCGCGAACTGCTCATGGCGATGCTGACACAGTACGGGGCCGAGGTGAAAACCTCTTCCTCTACTGGTGAAGCGCTCGAAATGCTCGAACAATATAAGCCCGACGTGTTGGTATCCGATATTGGACTGCCAGGAGAAGATGGCTATGTGCTGATAAAGAAAGTGAGGGCGCTAGACCCAGAGCGTGGCGGGCGAATTCCGGCCGTTGCCTTGACCGCGTATGCGAGGGCCGAAGATCGGATACGGGCGCTCACAGCAGGCTTCCAGATGCACGTGCCGAAACCGGTCGAGCCAACCGAACTGGTGATAGTAATTGCGAGTCTCAGCGGTCGGAATGTAAAGTCATAGGGGGCGTTCTCTGCGTATATCGGCTGTCCGTCAGACCGTAAGACAGCCGAACGCGACAGGACCGCTCACGGCGTTCTATCAATAATGGAGGTTGAAGTCAGGTTTCCACAAAAGGGCAAGCACACAATCGATCAGATAGAAACCGCGATGCTACACACCTCAATAAGATTGACGCGGGAGTTTTACGGGCGCGAGGAGACATTCGAGGAAGCGAAAAAAGAGGTTGAATTAATGGAGCAAGCCGAGCGTGATTTTCAGGCCGGTGTGCCTGCTGACGAATCCGAGGCGGCGCAGTATTTTCGCAACCTTTTCTCTCAATACCCCCGGCTGAAAATCGAATCCGATTCAATGGCTGCATACTTGAACGGCGCAGATGCTAGAACATTATGAGCCTTAAAAGTAGAGTTGATAGACTCGCGAGCAAAGCGGGGTTGAACGATTGCCCCGGCTGTAGCAGCGCGGTAATTCAGATTTATGATTCAGACGATCCGCGCGCTTCCGAAACTGTACCCACACACTGCTCGAAGTGCGGGCGCACGCTCGGCATCACTAACATGATCGTGATGATACCCGATAATCATAGGGACGCGGCATGAGACTACTAAACAGGATCACAAGACTTGAGGGCAGCGCCAGCGCAGCGCCGAGCGGCTTGTCAATCCTTCAACTTGCCAGCGAAGTGATTAACGAATGGCGATTAGAGCGTGAGCTTTCATCTGTTGACGTGTCGCATGATAATCTCGCCTCTTACTTGCGACCGCTGCCCGCTGATAGATTGGTTTCACTTTATCAAGCCTGTCTCGGCATCGGCAGGCAAGACAGCGCGGATTGTAAGCGGTTTCGGAACCTATCAGACGACGAACTAAGGCGCAGATACGCCGAGGCGATGGGCCACTGATGACAAAGGAGCTATTAAAGCGAGTTAAGAAGATAGAGCAAAGCCCGGCAGTCATTAAAGCCGCCGAGCGGCAGCGCGAGCTTCGAGAGTGGGAAGATTTCGTCAGCTATCACATGGATGACCTGAAACATTATATTGTTATCCGTGAATATGAGGGATGCTCGGACAGCCGCGAAGTCGTAGCCGATGACTACATTGAATATGCGATTACCGTTGTGTGGCGACTGTCGAAACTTCACCCTATTAATATAGGTGAATTCTGGCCTGATGAAATAGCCGAGCCTATCAGATTTGAAGTCTATAGAGAGCTGATGTTGCGATGGTACGGAATCAACCGCACACCGGAAGAGGAAGCCGATGCCATGCGGATAGGCGAGCAATTGCTTGATGATCTTGAATCAGGTTTGCCGCGTGAGCAGTCCGAGGCGGCGGCGCTTTATGAGCAGTCCTATGCGCGACACCCCCGGCTCAATTACATATACAAAAACTTGCCAGAGATAAAGCCGGAAGGATGGGAATGGCGACTATAACGAATCTGAAGTAATAGCTGTCATTGAATATCCCTCATTTATCATCGCCCAATTTTCGTCTTACCTTATAACTTGGCGAGCAAGTATTGAGAAAGAAAATGTATCTATATTCTGTTATAGATTATCTGATTAACAGCCAAAGAATAAGGTCGCTTTTCGTCTGTCTAATTGAGGGTTAGGCGGCTTACCTGAAAGTCGAGTTGACGTTTATCCTGCTCAATTAAATAGTCTCTTCCTGATGAGGCTCACGATGTTTGAAAGGAGTTAAAAATGAAGAAACAAATAACAATGTCTCTGATTATTATCCTGCTGTATCTACTGATCTCTTCTCTAACGGTTATGGCGCAGGTCAGACCGGATTTCAGCGGTACTTGGAAGCTTAATAAAGACAATAGCGATTTCGGCAAAGTAGGCAGACCTGATTCCCTCACTGAAGGGTTTGCGGTCTTAGTGATTACACACAATGAGCCTAGTTTCCACTGGGCAATCATAGCGAATGACGAAATCAAGGGAGGAGTTAGTTTCACAACGGACGGGAAAAAGACTATAAGCCACGCGGGTAACATCGAACGAACAGATGAAGCCAGGTGGGAAGGGACTACTTTGCTGCACAGTACTAAGGTAAGAGGAGAGAATGGTAAATTACTTAGCCATCAAGAGAGACTCATGCTTTCTGAAGATGGGAAGACTCTTACGATTTTGCGGCATCTCTCAACAGAGATATTTGAGGTAGACGTAAAATTAGTTTATGAAAGGCAATAAACGAAGGGTTATTGCGGATGCGCCGCCTAACAGGTGCATGCATTTGTTATGGTTCCATCAGTGCCACTCGCGGCCCCGCTGATGCGAGGCGTTAGGCAGCAATCACATGTCGGCATCACTTCAACTAGAATTGAACTACAGAAATGGAGATGAGAATCATGTTTCACCGAATCCTTGTAGCTGTTTTGTTACTGCTTATTTCTACCTACTACCTATTTGCCCAAACTGCAAAAACTGCTCCTCCGGAGCTACTTTCTCCAGGAAGTGGCGAGGTGCTTGATAATGGCTGCCAAGACAGGACGAACGGCATTGTTCGGACGTTCGAGTGGACAGAGGTGCCACAGGCTCAGCGTTATCATCTCTACGTGATCGGGCGGAACGCCTTGAACCCAGTAATAGATGACGCCAATGTAGAGTCGAACTATTACTTTAAAGCCAGCCCTAAGGCCTACATTATTGAATCCAACCGGCGGGGGTGGAGATGTAAAGTTCGGGCACTAGTAAATGGGGTGTGGACTGATTGGAGTAGTGAGCTAGTTTTCGATGTGGAGCCATTGGATGCAGATTGCCGAAGAGGCACAAGCACACCTACTCACCCGGTTAGAAACGCCGAGACTACTCTTGATAGGTTCGATTTGACGGGCAAATGGAAATGTAATGATGGCGGGACTTATTACGTAAGGCAAATAAGAAATGAATTGTGGTGGTATGGGCAGAGCGCAGATAACGGGAGTAGTTGGACAAACGTCTTTCACGGCAGGATAGAAGGAAAGACAATCCTGGGAGATTGGACAGATATACCTCAAGGCAGAATTCAAAGTTCAGGGGCGTTGGTTTTAATCATTAATGGGTTAAACAGTTTCACAGCGCAGACAAAAAGTGGAGGCGGTTTTGGTGGAAGTGTTTGGACGCGATGAGAGATTCAAGCATTGTTTATAAAATGAAGAGTCGAATCAAGCAAATTAGGAGTGAAGCTCGTTTGCACTGGCGAAACAAAACTAACCAGCCGCCGCCGAACAAGCGCATGCAACGGAGGCCGCGAAGCGAGTCTCGCATGAATCTATCAGTGCGGCTCGCGGCCCCGATGATGCGAACCGTTAGGCGGCTAAAATTGTAGAATCGAGAAATAGGAGAAACAATATGAAGAAAACTTTGTATCTGGTCATTTGCTTGTTCGCGCCTTTGTGCGGCACTGCTTTGGCTCAGAATCCTTCACCACGCGACAAAGATGAAGCAGCGATTCGCGCGGTCGTTGTCGAACTCAGTGAGGCATGGACGACGGCCGATGCCGAGCGTTGGGGCAGGCAATTTACCTCCGACGTTGACTATATGGCGGTGAATGCTGTGTTTCACAAAGGGCGAGAGGCGAATGTGAAAGCTCATCAGGCTCTCTTCACGGGAAGATTCAAGGATACAAAAGCGAAGTATGAGGTTCAGAGTATCCGGTTTTTGAGCAATGACATTGCCGTCGTTCACGTTAAAGCGAGTATGGTTCCGAAGAACGAGGAGTTTCGGGAAAACCATCTGGTCCCGGTGATGATTTTCACGAAGGAGAAGAGTCAGTGGCTCATATCTGTCTTTCAGAACCTCAGTTTCCCGCCGACTACGGCTGAAATCAAAAAAATCTGCGCGCAGCATTGCGGGAAGTAGGGCGAACCTCGGAGACATGAATATAATAGGCTAAGGACGCCGCCGAACAAGGCGATGTAGCGGAGCGCGCCCCCCGCCTTCACAAACACGTCCATCGCAACCCCCTCCCCGCCGCGAGCCGCTTTGCCGCCATCCTGCAATCGAGCGCCGCTAGTCAGAATCATTCTCCTCGCTCGCGTTCAGGATCGCACTCCTTCAACATCGCGTCCTTCTCTTTCCCGCGAGTAGTCACCACCTCAATCCAAAATCACTTTTTTGCTTCCCCGTCACGCTAACTGTAGTTCTCTCTTCCGTCTCTTAGGGTGCGAAAGGACAACTTTTGTTTTTTTTGTTAGTGAGGAGTGTTTTAGCACTTTCACATTATCGAATAATGATATTCCGACTGGGGATATATCGGCCAGGGTAACACAACCCGCCTAACATCGGCCTCATGAACCGATGGACAGCGCCGCAACCCTTGACGGTGTTGGCGGGCTGATTACTTAGGGGCAGCTATAAGAGGGCTGTGATGGAAGAAAAGAATTACACAACCGAAACTTTCAAATGGCCTATCAAAGTAGAAGGCTTCAAGGTTATTGCGGAAATTCGTACCGCAGAGATTCAGGCAGGAGATTGGGCAGGCGAACTGTACCACTCCCTGCATTTTGTAGTTCGGTCTAAGGGTAAAAGGGTTGAAAACATCTTAGAGTGGAGGGGGCACGGCACACACTACGGGCCACGCGAGGGGCCTGACTGGGAGTGGATGGAAGAATACTGGGTTGCTCAATACGGCTATGTGCGAAAGTCCATCAGCAAAGCATCTCTCGTAATGGCTTTGTTGGTATGCTCGGAAGCGGCGGTGGCACAGAGTCAGGACGTTGAATGGGGAGAGTTTATTAAAGAAGTCAAAGAGCATATACGAGAGTTGGGGAAAACCATTGCTAAGAGGTTCCCTGCCGACCCCAAACGTGACGGGACTTACTCCAGGCCGGCAGCAGCGCGCATAGATGCCCTGATGTTGATTCAGTCCTATCTTATTTTCATGAGAAGAAGGTTAATAGAAAAGCCTACAGACATAAGCGATGTGATGAGCCTGATTGCAGATGCCGCCAAAGAGATGGGGAAGCGCGGCGGCGCAAATAACGCAAAAATAGCAGGCTTGCCTATGTATCTTCTTAAAAGACTGGGTAGCAAGTTTGTAGAGCTAGATGAGGAATTGAGTGAACTGATTAGCACGGCAAAGCGATATTACAAGCAAGGCAAGAGAACTTGGCGCGATAAACTTGTTATAGATTATCCAATTCTAAGTGACCATCCTGATATACTGGATAAGGTCGATCAGTCATGCTTTGGTGTTCCATCCGATAGAGATGCTTCTGAACGCGCGTTACAGCGTTGGGAATACCCCTGGGAGATAGCCGCGCGGCTTACTATACCAGGATACAAACCTTTTGACGTAACAGCGGAAACATTAAGTAGACACGCAATACTCCCGAATGACTAGATTATCCGATTTCAATTTTTATTGATTTCGGATAATTCCCGCGCTTTTGTCAGAAATCAATTTTTTTTGAACCCCTGATGATTCGTTATTCAGTCTCGCTTACTATGGCCTCGGCTTTAGATTTCTTAAAGCCGAAGGGAGAGAAGTAAAGGTATGGGTTGTCGAATCCTTGGGACAACGGACGTAGCATTAAGGCTCGGTTGCTCAACCGAGCGCGTGCGTCAGCTTGAACGTGAAGGCAAGTTATCGGCTGAGAAAACTCCGCGCGGAGTGCGTGTTTTCAATGCAGAAGAGGTTGAGCGCCTAGCAGCCGAACGTAAGCGACAGAAGAGAGAAGGGCAAGACAATAGTGCAATTCAGATATAAGACCAATAGAGATTTTAGCAAGGCGAGAGTCGCATGGACGGCATAAACAACAGTAGCAAGCGCGGCTCCCCTTTCGATCTGACAGGGCGCGACTACGAATGGCTCGGCGATTCGTACATTACGCCTGAGCTGGCGAATGAAGCCTGCCTCTATAGAGTGGACACTATCACGGGCGCTCAAGAGACAGGACATGAGCCTACCGCTACGCGCAACTTTGCAGGCATTATCTTCCCCTACTTTCACCCGCTCACAGGCTATGAGCGCGAGCGCGCCTTGCGCCGCGATGAGCCGGACTATGAAGACGACAAAGCAAAAGGGAAGTATGTAGGACCTCCAGGCCGCACCAATATCTTTTACGTGCCTGTCGGTGTGAATCGGGAATGGCTAAAGGATAAAAGCATCCCGATTATCTTTGTCGAGGGTGAAAAGAAGTGCCTCGCCCTGTGGCGTATTGCGAGAGATTACAGCGTCGACGGTGCGCCGCTGTTTATCCCTATCGGCTTGCGCGGCTGTTGGGGATGGAAGGGCAACAGGGGCAAAAGGGATTTGCCAGGCCCCGGCCACGAACAAGACCCCGGCCCGATAAATGATTTCGATTTCTTCGAGTGGGAAGGGCGCATTACAACACTGTTGCCTGATTCCAATTATGAGACTAACCCTAAAGTTAAAGCAGCCTGGAACGGTCTACGCGATCACACGCACCATAATCTCAAGGCGCGAGTATTCTTTGCCTTCATGCCTCAGTCTGCCCACGTCAATGGCTGTGACGATCTGGCCGCGCTTCAAGGTCCCGATGCCGTATTAGAGCTGCTTGATAATGCCGTCCCTGCAATCAAGCCAACCATTCAGCCCGAAACAAAAGAGGAACGTCAGAGTAAGAAAGAAGCCCTGCGCCAATTCGCGCGCCAGCAGGCGGCGAAAGAAGATGAGTACACGCACACCCGCAGGCGCGCGACCTCGGCGGACTTCGCGGCGGTGTCTACCATCTGCGCAGAGCTTGAATGGAAGGATAAAGCCCGCGTCGGCTTACAGGCGCTTGTCGGTTTGAGCGGCGGGCAGTTGCAATTCGAGTGGCGGTATGGGGAGCTGTATCCTTACTTGAGGCGCTTTGACGCCGCCCTGTTCAGGGATACTGAAGATAAAGTCATAGACCAGAAGAGTCGCAGAAAAGTACCCTCGAAGAAAGCCAAGAAAGCACTGAGCAAAATTAATGGGATTGTTCGAGGCTATATCGATGCGATAGACGCAGAGCAGAAAAGATGCGGAGTTGAGCTTGCCCACACTGACAGGGGCACAAAGCATTTTGACGATAATGGGAATAAGATTTTCGAGCCGTCGAAAACCAGCCTGCCGATACTGAGCTGCCTCGAAGAAATAGACGAACTTGCGAAAGCGAATCCATCCTACAGTAAGCACTCAAAGGCTATCAGGGCAGAAGAGGCCCGCTTGATGGCCTCTAAACTTTCAAAGTACACGCCGCCTGAAAAGCAGAAGCTCACGGCTCGGCAGGAGGTGATAAGGGCGCTCAAGCGAGCGGCGGGCAACATCAACAGCGTGATTAAACAGATGCGCGCTATGGATTATGAAGATTGGGCTATACAGCAGGATTTCAGAAAGCATCTGCCTACAGAATTCTTGGAGCTTATGTTCGGTGACGATGGCCTTAATGTCACGTTTGAGCAAGACCCGATTGTAGAAGATGATACGGTAGAGGGGGAATCCCCCTCCGAAAGCTATTTGACTGATTCTGAAACTGTTTACAAAGGCGAAAAGGTAGATGATCTACCCTAGAGTGACTATGAGCTTCAAAACGAGGTTATTCACAGGTCAGGGCCTTTGCTACGCGGACAACACAGACCCGCGCACGGCAAGCAGGTTCAAACTCTGTCAAGGAAGCGTGTTTTTCGTTGCTGGCGTTGGCAAGTGTGACAGGTGCGGCATTATCAACCGACTGGTAGAGCCGGGCGCAGAGCAACCCGACGATTCTCCCGGCAATGTCTTAACATTTCTTCGCGCCGATCCTCCAAAGCAAGCGCGACTGGTGCGGGTCTGAACTTCCCGGCCCGCACCTATTTTAGAATGCTATGGCTACACTTTGGGATGATTTAGATTTGGCCGAGCGGCTTCAATTGCCTGTTTCATGGGTTGCGAAGCGACGGCGCGCGGGCCTGATTCCCTGCTTAGGATTCGGTCGTTACCGTCGCTACGATCCTGAGTCGCAAGATTTCAAAGCTTGGTTTGATTCACAGAAACAGAGGAGATATAGTGCGCATAGCGAAAAGAACGGGCCAGAAATGGAGGATCGGAACATGGCTCGTTCAAGTTATCAGCGAGGAAGAATCGAACAAAGAAGAGGGAAGTACGGTTTGAAGTGGGTTCTGCGCTATCGCATCAGAAACGGTAGTGCTTGGGTTGAGAAAACAGAAGAGTTGCCGGTTTCAGGCAAGGCAACCGAGAAGGCGGCGCGCATAGCAGCCGACAAACGCATGGGTGTAGTCAACCGAATGAACAACAATCGAGGCGAGCTTACGATGGCCGCTTTTCTTGACCGTGATTGGAAAGCTTATGTTGAGGGCAAGAATTATAAGCCTGAGACTCTAGCGATCTATTCACGGTTTATAAAGAAGCATGTTCGACCGAAGCTGGGAGACAAAATCTTAGCGCAGATTTCGCCTTCTGACATGACGATGTTCTTTAGCTGTGTCCGCGCCGAGATTGGCAAAGCCTCAATTGTCACACTCTACGCATTGCTCTGCTTGCTCTTTAGCATTGCCGTAGAAGCCGTCCTGATAGAGACAACTCCGATAAGGCCGAAGCTTCATAAGCCGATTTATGAGTCGCCGGAAAAACCTGCCCTCAATTCCGAGCAGCTTGTAAAACTGATCTGTGAGCTAGAGCCTTATTATCAGCGGCTAGTATCAACTCTTTTGCTTGCGGCCTTGCGAGTGAATGAAGGATTGGGGCTCCGATGGTGCGATGTTGATTTTGCATCCGGGGCGCTAACAGTCAATCACACGCTCTGGAGACGTAAGCAACTGGTAGAGCCTAAAACAAGGTCAAGCAAACGCACTGTGGCAATGTCCGAACTGTTGAAGTCGATTCTGCTCACTCAGAGGAGGGAAAGCCAACACACCGCGCTGGGCGATTTCGTCTTCTGCAAAGTTGATGGCAACCCGCTTGCTGACACTCATCTAAGGGAAGACGTTCTCTACCCCGCGATGGATCGGGCAGGAATTCAGAGGGTAAAGAATCAGCACGGCTTCCACATATTCAGACACAGCGCAGGCACGATAATTCATCGGCTCACTAAGGATGGGTTCCAGTCTAAAGAGATGCTGGGGCACTCTGACATAAAGACTACCGAAACATACGTGCATAGGGACGATGAATTGTTGAGAGAAACCGCAGAGCTTTTCGCCGGTGAGCTGGCAAACTGTGGCCTAACTGTGGCTTTGGCCGCCGCTACGGTTCATTGAGAAAAAGGTAAAAGCTAGAAAGCCTTGAGCTTATAAACGCTTTTCCGGCCACAAACCCCGCAGGTGAATTAACTCATCTTTAACATGGATGTTACCGATTTGTAACATCGCCTTTCTATACTAACTTTTTATGTATTACCCAAAAACCACGCACGGGAGGTCCCCGAACATAATGATAAATCGCATTCCGACAATGAGAATATACGTTGCAATATTGATGATAGCGGTCGCGGCGTTTGCCATGGCTGGCTGTGGCGGACAGCCAGGGAGCGCGGGCGGCGAGGTGAGGATACAGGGCGCGGGCGCGACCTTCCCCAACCCGCTTTATCAGAAATGGTTCAGCGAGTACAACAAGGCGAACCCGAACACCAGATTTGATTATCAATCGATAGGGTCGGGCGGAGGCATAAAGCAGATAACTGAACGCACGGTAGATTTCGGCGGCACCGATGCCCCGATGAAGGACGACGATCTGAAGAAAACTCCGGGTGAGATACTTCACATCCCGACAGTGCTCGGCGCGGTCGTTGTAACTTACAACCTGCCGGGCGTCACCACGGAGCTTAAGCTAACGCCTGAAGCCCTGGCGGGGATTTTCCTCGGCAAGATTAAGAAGTGGGACGACGCGGCTATAACTTCCGTAAACCCCGGCGTCAACTTTCCCGCAAATAACATTCTGGTGAAACACCGCTCGGACGGAAGCGGCACAAGCTACGTCTTCACAGAGTACCTGTCGAAGGTCAGCCCCGAGTGGCAGACCGTTGTCGGCACGGGCACGTCCGTGCAGTGGCCTGCGGGCGAAGGCGCTAAAGGCAACGAAGGCGTGACGGGGCAGGTCAAACAGACGCCCAACTCTATAGGCTACACCGAGCTGATTTACGCCGAGCAGAACAAACTGCCTGTCGCTTCGATCAAGAACTCTGCGGGCGAATTCATCCGCCCCACGCTCGACTCCGTGACGGCGGCGGCGGCGGCGGCGGCAGACCAGATGCCCGACGATCTGAGGGTCTCGATCACCAACTCGCCGGGCGGCGCAGCCTACCCGCTCTCGTCTTACACATACCTGCTCGTCTACAAAGAGCAAGAGGACGCTCTAAAGGGCAAGGCGCTCGTAGACTTTCTCTGGTGGGCCATACACAACGGCCAGCAGTTGGCGCGCGACACGCAATACGCGCCGCTCCCCGCGCAGGTCGTGACAAGGACCGAGCAGAAGATTAAGGCTATCACGAACAAGGGCACGCCTCTGTACGCCGGTTAGCGACGACGAGCGATAAGATGAAACCGATAATGACAGACAGGGGGCCTTCGAGTGTGAGGGCTCTCCGTTTTTTCTCGTCCCCCCTGGCCGCGTTGCGCGGCTCGGCGGGCCTTGGCGACTGGCTCTTTAAGACGACCACGCTGCTGTTCGCCCTATTGATAGCGGGCCTGGTCGTCATGATAATCGTCCAGATGGCGAGCGGCTCGACGCTCAGCTTCGAGCGGTTTGGGTGGAGCTTCCTCTGGGGCGAAACGTGGAACCCCGTCGAAGGGCGCGAGCAGTTCGGCGCGCTCGCCTTCATCTACGGCACGGTAGTATCTTCGATCCTGGCTTTAATCATAGCCGTTCCCGTGAGCATCGGTGTTGCGGTCTTTCTCGTAGAGCACGCGCCGCGACGGTTGTCTACGCCGATATCGTTTCTGGTCCAACTGCTTGCAGCTATACCGTCTGTCGTCTACGGGCTGTGGGGCTATTTCGTGTTGGGGCCGCTCTTGCGCGACCACGTTTACCCGAGGCTCCAGGACTGGTTCGGGTTCCTCCCGCTGTTTCAGGGCGAGCCGCGCCAGACCGGCATGCTGACGGCCGGGATAATACTTTCAATAATGATAGTGCCGATTGTCACCGCCGTGACGACCGATGTTTTGCGCGCCGTCTCGCCCACGCAGCGCGAGGCCGCGTTCGCGCTGGGCGCGACGAAGTGGGAAGCCACCCGCGTCATGCTCCAAAACGCGCGGTCGGGCATCACGGGCGCTGTGATACTCGGCCTTGGCCGCGCCGTCGGCGAAACGATGGCCGTGACTATGGTGATTGGCAACCGGCCTGAGATTTCGGCTTCGCTGTTCGACTCTTCATTCACCATCGCCTCGGCCATCGCCAACGAATTCAATGAAGCGCAGACCGCTTTGCACCAGAACGCGCTCGTAGAACTGGGGCTGATACTGTTCGTCATCACGTTCATCATTAACGCGCTCGCGCGGCTGCTGGTGTGGGGAGTCACGCGAGGCCAGGGAAAGGCTGCGCATGCGTAATCTGAAGCGCCGCAAAGCGATAAGCGCGACAATGACCATGCTGACAACCTTGTCGGCGGGGCTTGTGATTCTGGCCCTCGTGGTTATACTCGCCTACATCGCTTACAAGGGCGCAAGTCAGTTGAGCCTTGGATTCTTAATCAACGACACGAAACCCTACGGCGATCCTGAAACGGGCATCGCAAACGCCATAGTCGGCACGCTGATACTGATCGCCATCGCGTCGGTCATAGGGCTGCCGATCGGGATACTCGCGGGGCTTTACCTGGCCGAGTTCAGCTCGAACCGCTTCGGCACCGTGATCCGCTTTCTCATAGACACGCTCACGGGCATCCCCTCGATAGTCGTAGGCGTGTTCGTGTGGACGCTGATGGTGCGACAGATGAGAGGTTTTTCGGCGCTCGCCGGAGGCGTGTCGCTGGCGATTATTATGATGCCCATCGTCGCGCGCACTACCGAAGAGATGATACGCCTGGTGCCGCACAGCCTGCGCGAAGCCGCGCTCGCGCTTGGCGCGCCGGTCTGGAAGATGAGCCTCGGCGTAGTGCTGAGGGCGGCGGCGAGCGGAGTGGCGACGGGCGCGATACTGGCGATAGCTCGTATCGCGGGCGAGACCGCGCCGCTCATATTCACGTCGCTCAACAACAACGACATGAGCACGTCTTTGTTTGAGCCCATAGCTTCGCTCACTTACCAGATCTATTACTACGCAGGCTCACCTTACGAAGACTGGCACAGCTTAGCCTGGGCGGCCACGCTCGTTCTGGTTGGGATGATACTTACCATCAACGTACTGGTTAAAATACTCGCGAGGAGCCGCCATCAATGAGCGAACAGCAGACCCCTCGGAAGGCGAGAGAGAATATGCAGACACAAAACGCAGTATCGGAAATAGTCGCGCCGCCCGCCCCGCGCGTAGAGGCGGAGCGAGGCGCCAATCAGGGCCAGGACGCTAGTGAGAAGATGAGCGTCGAAGACCTGCACTTTTATTATGGCCGCTCGCGCGCGCTAAAAGACATAACGCTCTCAATACCGAGCAATCAGGTGACGGCGTTCATAGGCCCGTCGGGCTGCGGCAAATCTACGCTGATCCGCACGCTCAACCGCATGAACGACGTCATACCTGGCACGCGCGTAGAAGGCCACGTCCGCCTGGACGGCAAAGACATTTATGCGAATGGAACGGACGTCGTCTCGCTCCGCCGCAGGGTCGGGATGGTCTTTCAAAAGCCGAACCCTTTTCCCCGTTCGATCTTTGATAACGTAGCTTATGGTATTAGGATTAATAACATGGCCCGGTCGAAATCGGACCTCGCTGACCGCGTCGAAGCGAGTCTGCGCGCGTCGGCGTTGTGGGACGAGGTTAAGGACCGCTTGAAAGAGTCCGCCTACGGGCTGTCGGGCGGGCAACAGCAGCGCGTCTGCATAGCGCGCGCGCTGGCGGTCGAGCCTGAAGTGCTTTTGATGGATGAGCCGACAAGCGCGCTCGACCCGATAGCCACGCAGAAGATCGAAGGGCTCATAGTCGAGTTGAAAAAGAGGTACACTATAGTCATCGTGACTCACAACATGCAGCAGGCGGCTCGCATATCGGATTTGACTGCGTTCTTCTGGCTCGGCGAGATGATCGAGTTCAACACTACGGAAAAGATATTCACCAAGCCGGATAATCAAATGACAGAGGACTACATCACGGGAAGATTCGGATGAAAGGCAGGGATCAGAAGTCAGGGGCCAGGGGCCAGGGATTTGTAGTTTGAAATTTCAAATCTGAAATCGCGGCGGAGAGCGTAGTCGCTGGCTTGTGCGCAAGCGCATCATCCGCAATCCAAATGCCCTGGCCCCCGACCCCTGACTCCCGACCCCTGATTACTATGCACAAGAGATTGATCGAAGATGATTTGAACCGTCTGCGCGACAAGCTGCTCGTGATGGGAGGGGCGGCCGAGCGCGCGATTGCGCTCTCGACGCGCTCGCTCATAGAGCGCGACTCGGAGCTGGCCGAGCGAGTCATACGCGATGACGACGCGATTGACCAGATGGAGCTAGAGATAGACCGCGCCTGCGTCGACATACTGGTGCTCAAGCAGCCGGCCGCTTCCGACCTTCGCTTCGTGATCTCGGTCGCCCGCGCCGCGCCCGTAGTCGAGCGCATAGCCGACCACGCGGTCAACGTCGCCAAGCACGCGCTCTCGCTCAACGACGAGCCGGAGCTTGAGCTGAACATAGACATTGCGCGCATGGCCTCGCTGGTCCAGCAGATGTTGATAGACGGGCTGGACGCCTTCACCTCGGGCGATCCGGAGCGCGCGCGCGTGACCATAGCGCGTGACGACGAAATCGATTCGCTCTACGACCAGCTATACGCGCAGGTGATCGAAGCAATCGAGCGCGACCCGTCTCACGTTGCGCGGGGCGCTCAGTGGCTGTTTGTGCTCAAGCATCTTGAGCGAATCGCAGACTACGTGACGAACATATGCGAACAGATCGTTTACATGGCGAGAGGCCAGGTCATCAAGCACACGATATGGTAGCAAGCACGGACGAAGCGCGCACGCGCAGCATCGTCATCGTCGAGGACGACGAGGACATAGCGGACTCGATACGCTACAACCTGGAGCGCGAGGGCTTTCGCGTCCGCGTTGCGGCGACGGGTGAAGAGGCCATCAATTTGATACTCGTCCGGCCGCCCAATCTGATATTGCTCGACCTGAACCTGCCTCACATGAGCGGCTTCGAGATGTGCCGGCGGTTGCGCGCCGAATCGACCACGGCCCGCGTGCCGATCCTGATATTGACGGCGCGTACGGACGAGTCGGACAAGGTCCTGGGGTTGAACCTCGGCGCGGACGACTACATAACTAAGCCTTTCAGCATGCGCGAGCTTGTCGCGCGCGTCAACGCAGTGCTGCGCCGCGCCGACGGGGCGGAGACGGATCGCCCGGTTTATGACAACGGCGTGCTGGTGATAGACCCTTCGACTTTTAGCGTGCGCTGCCGTGGGCGCGAAGTGAGACTCACGCGCAAAGAGTTCTCGCTGCTTTCCGAGCTTGCGCGCAACCAGGGGCGTGTGATGACGCGCGAGGTGTTGTTGGACCGCGTGTGGGGGCTCACGTACTACGGCGATTCCCGCACGCTCGACGTGCACATAAGAAGGCTGCGCCAGAAACTCGGCGACCCCTCGCTGATAGAGACGGTCACAGGGATAGGTTACCGCCTCTCGGACAGCCGCAAGCATGGTGAACCATAGCATTTTGGATTTTGGATTTTGGATTTTGGATTTCAAACCATCGCGCATTCTAAACCTTGCCAATCTAAAATCTAAAATCCAAAATCCAAAGTATGAAGGACCTTGAGCGACGAGTCTGGCTGGTTACTTTGGCGGCGGTCGCGGTCTTTGCCGTCTACGAAGTGATCAAGACCATCCTCTTCCCGCAGATGTCTGTCACCACCTCGCACGTCGTCACGGTGATCGTCGCCGGGATACTCGCTTTCTATGTGTCGCGCTACGCCTTCACGCGCTACAGCGCGGCGCTCGAAGAGACCGAGCGGCAGACCATTATGACCGAAGAGACTAATCGATTACTGTCGGCCGTCCTCGCCACCATGCGCGAGGGCGTACTGATAGTAAACTCGCAGATGCGCATAGTCGTCTATAACGGGGCGGCGGCGCGCATAGTGCGGCTCCCCGAATCAAACGCGGAGACAGAGCGACAGGGTGTGCCGTTCAAGCTCATCGAAGACGCCGCGGAACATAGCTCTATTCCCGCGTCGCCCTCTTACCGCCTCGTAGAGGCCACGCGCAACCCTGCCGTCAATGAAGCCTTCCGGCGCGCGCTGTCGGAGCGAGCCCCCGTCGAGGTGCACGTCGAGATGGCGGACCGCGCCGCGCAGAGCTATCAACTGAACGTCGCGCCCCTCGGAAGCGACCTCGTAGTCGGAGTCTTTTTCGACATTACACAACTGGAACGGCTGGAGCGCGTGCGGCGAGAATTTTTCGCAAACCTCTCGCACGAGCTGCGCACGCCGCTCACTGCCATACTGGCTTATTCGGAGACTCTGCTCGCGGGCGCAATCGATGACCGAGAGAACAACACACGGTTCATAGAGAAGCTTCACAAACACGCGTCGCACATGAGCGAGTTGATCTCGGACATCTCTGACCTTTCGGCGATAGAGTCGGGCAGCGTAAAGCTGTCGCTCGGCCCCGTGCGGCTGAAAAGCGTGGTCGCCGAGATCATAGCCCTGACCGAGGCCCGGCGCAGCTCGTGCGACGTGACGTTTTCGGTCTCTGTCCCTGAAAACCTGATGGTCCTGGCCGATCGCACCAGGCTGGAGCAGATCCTCTACAACCTGATAGACAACGCAGTGAAGTTCAACCGCCCCTCAGGCAGCGTCCGTGTCCTGGCCGAAGAGAATGATGCGCGCGTCACGATTCATGTCGAAGACACGGGCACCGGCATAGCCGCTTCTGATTTGCCGCGAGTCTTCGAGCGCCTCTATCGCACTGACAAATCGCGCTCGCGCAAAGTCGAAGGCACGGGCCTGGGGCTGGCGATAGTCAAGCACCTGGTACAGGCGCACGGCGGCGAGGTTTCTGCCACAAGCGAGATAGGGCGCGGCTCACGTTTCACGTTCACGCTGCCCGTTGCCACCGCCGCCTCCCCGCCTCCTGCAAGTGAGGACGCTCGGCTCGCGACTGCCGACCAATAATCTTCAGCGCATACCGGGCCGATTGCGCCTCTGGGACTCTTCAGAACCGGCAATCCGGGTTAAATTGATTTCCATCCTCAAAGCCTGGCCCGCTGGCGCGCTCAAGTGTAATCTATCTGCATCAACTTTTCTGAAAGGCCAGACCATGCTCAAAAGCAGGCTAGCGCTTGCGCTGATACTCTTATTTTTCGCCGTCGCTTCTTACGGTCAGAACTCGACCGCGCAGAATCAGAAGAAAACCGTTGACCGATCGCCCCGCTCTTACCTGACTGCGCTCAAGTCGCCGCTGCGCGAGAAGGCCCAATCGCTGCTTGACCAGAAAGACGACTCTGCGCGCGCGCGGCTCGCCTCAGAGATCGCATTCGCGGACCCTGCGGCGGCGAGAGATTTTTTGCTGGCGGTCTTATCCACGGAACAGTCTGTGGTAGTACGTCGCGCAATCATCAGCTCGCTTGGCAATCACATACACCCGAAAGTCCAGCAGGAGCTTGAGCGGTTCGCCGCTACGGACGCGGACGTGGGCGTGGCTCTGCTCGCGCTTGAGCGATTGCGCCGCCAGCGCATGCACCAGACGCGCGGCGCGCTTGAGCGCAGGATCGAGATGGCCCGCGCTTCAAATGATAAGGAGGCGCTCGCAAAGCTGGCCCAGGAGCACGAGCGATGGGTTTCGCTCGTGCGAGGCGTGATGCTGCCGGCGTTTCTCCGCGTCACGCCCGCAGCCTTTTCGCTAAAGCCTGCCGAGCAACCGATTCGAGTTCTCGCGTTCGGGGATTTTGGCGTGGGCTCAAGCATTCAAAAACAGGTGGCCTCGGCGATGCTGGAATACCACCGGAAGTCGCCATTCGATTTCGGGATCACGCTCGGAGACAATTTTTACAACGAAGGGATGGAAAGCCCTACCACCGACCGTTGGAAGCGGCTTTGGGATGAACTCTACGACCCGCTGGGAATAAAATTCTATGCTACGCTCGGCAACCACGACTGGCTGGGGCCGGACAGCCCTGCGGCGGAGATCTTATACAGCGACCGCAGCCCTACGTGGCGCCTGCCTGCGCCGTACTACACCTACACAGCGGGGCCAGTGCAGTTTTTCGCCATCGACACAAACGAGATGTCCGCAGCGCAGGTCATGTGGCTTGACGAAGAGCTGAAGAAAAGCACCGCGCGATGGAAACTGGTCTACGGCCACCACCCCATCTACTCGGACGGAGATCACGGCGACAACGCGAAGCTGATTGAAAAGCTATTGCCGATACTCAAGGGCAAAGCCGACGCATACTTCGCCGGGCACGACCATACGCTTGAGCAGATCAAGCCGGAAGGCGGCTTGCACTTTTTCGTATCGGGCGGCGGGGGCGCGAGGCTTTACAAAGTCAAGCAAGCCCCGCGCGCCGTCTACGTGCAATCGATTCACGGCTTCACTGTCATAGAAGCGGACCAGGCCGAGCTGCGAGTGCGGTTCATCGGAACCGACATGAATCAATTGCACGAGAGTACAATCAAGAAATAGGGGTCAGGGGCCGGGGGTCAGGGGCCAGGGATTTGTAATTTCAAATTTGATATTTCAAATCCTCTTTTCCCTGATCCCCGCCCCCCGGCCCCTGACCCCTGCTAATTATGAACACAATTTCGCACTATCGTTTGGAAGAACAACTGGGGCAGGGCGGGATGGGGCGCGTGTCGAAAGCTTATGACACGATGTTGGATCGCACGGTCGTGCTCAAGCTGCTTGCGCCGGAGCTTATGGCCGAAGAGGATTCGCGCAAGCGGTTCCTGAGAGAGGCGCGGCTGGCTTCGGCCCTGGACCACCCAAACATCTGCATGGTGTACGAGATTGCCGAAGCCGATCACCAGTACTTCATAGCCATGCAGTACGTCCCGGGAAAGACGCTCAAGAAAGTCATCGGCGGCAGGCCGATCAGCGCCGACAGCCTCCTTTCAATCTCGCTGCAAGTGGCCGACGCGCTTGAGGTGGCTCACTCTCGCGGCATAATTCATCGCGACATTAAATCCGCGAACATTATCATCACCCCGCGCGGCCAGGCCAAGGTTTTAGATTTCGGGCTTGCAAAGCTACTCACAGAAAAAGAGCGCACAACCACGTCTGAAGAGCTGACTCGCGTGGGCGCGCCGATGGGTACGCCGTCTTACATGTCGCCCGAGCAGGCTCGCTGCGAGCGCGTGGACCACCGGAGCGACATCTACTCTTTCGGCGTCGTGTTGTACGAGATGGCGACCGGGAGAATGCCTTTCAAGGCCGACTCAAGCATCGACATGATGCACGCGGTCATACACGATTCTTATAAGCCCGCAGCCGAGATCAATAAAGAATTGCCGCGAGAATTGGTAGCCATCATAGACCGCGCGATGGCTAAGCGCGTGAGCGACCGTTATCAATCCATGCAGCAGATGCTCGAAGATTTGCGGCGGGTGAGCGCCGTGCTTCGAGCGGGCGGCCACGGTGTGCCCGACGGAATCTCTGTACCATTCGTTACGCCGAAGCGACCCGTATCGCGAGGGGGATTCTCAAGATTACTGGGGCGTGTGTTCGGGCGCGAATCACAAGTCGAACCTCAAGCCGCACAGCCGACCTCGGCTAAAGGCGACCCGGCGACGCAGCACGATTTCTCAATCGCTGCGGGGCCGCAAAAGACTATCGCCGTCCTGCCGCTTCGCAATTTGAGCGGCGACCCGCAAGCCGATTTTTATGGGTTGTCGCTGGCCGACAGCCTGATTACGGAGCTTGCGCGCGTAAAGTCCGTCGCAGTCGTCCCGTCGAGCCTTGTCGCCAAATACCAGAACCAATCCGTGGACCCGGCGCGCGTCCGCGCAGAGCTGAATGTAGACATGGTGCTGATGGGGAATTTTTTGAAAGCGGGCGAGCGGCTAAGAGTCACCGCGCAACTGATCGACGCGGCGCGCGGCGGCCTCCTGTGGAGCGAAAAGATCGACGCCGACGCAGGGGACGTGCTGGCGATACAGGACCGAATATCACAACGCATCATCGCGGGCCTCTCGGGCGGACAGGTCGCGATAGACCCGACGCAGTTGCTCAAAGACGAGAATGAAGCGATTCGTCTGGACGCGGTTCGAACGCTTAAGTTCTCTCACGACCCGCGAGCCGTTTCGGCGCTCGTCGAAGCCCTCAGAGACGCGAGCCTCAAGGTCAAGGCCGAGGCCGTCGAGGCGATAGTCACGCTGGGAGAGCAGGCCACAGGCCCAGTGATACGAATGCTCAACGACGCGATGGACGAAAGCGATAACCTCACGGCGCGATTCGCCGCCAAGGCGCTGGGCGAGATCGGCGACCGCAGCATCTCTTCGGTGCTCGTCGAGCTGCTCGGCAGCGATGATCGCTTTGTGGCCTGCGAAGCCACACTTGCGCTCGGGCGACTGGGGGAGACAAAAGCCGTCCCCGATTTGATCGCGTTACTGGCGGACCCGAACGGCAACATACGATTCTGCGCAGCGGAAGCGCTTGGCTCACTTTGCGACGCGCGGGCGCGCGACGCGCTTCAAGCTTGCTTGAGCGACGAAGACGAAGGCGTCCGCGCGAAAGCGCGGTGGGCGCTCTCTCGTTTGCGCATAGCGGGTCGCTTAGCGCACACTTCTTAGAAATGCGAAAAGCAAATTTCAGATGATCGATAACCCGGACAATCTTTACGTCGGTCTTGATGTCGGGCGAACCATACGCGGGGCGCTCGTCGGCGAAGACGGGAGGATCATCAAACAGAAGCGCGTAGTGTCCGAGGTCACAAACCCGCGCGTCTTCATCGATCAATTGATCGACACCCTCACAGTGCTGCGCGCCGAAGGCGAGGCGACAAGTCCGGTCCTGGCCGCAGGCATAGGCTGGGCGGGCATGGTCAATCACCGCACACAGCGGATCGAGGCGAACCCAAACCTCGTAGACGTGTCATCATTCAATCTGCATGAGGAGCTTGAACGGGCGACGGGCTTGCCCGTAGTCGTCGATAACGACGCGAACGTCGCGGCCTACGGCGAATGGCGTGCCGGGGCGGCCACGGACTCTGCGGATGTCTTTTACATCACAATGGGCACGGGCATAGGCGCGGGGCTGATTCTGGGCGGCGAGCTGCAGCGGGGGAGCCAGGGTTTTGCGGGCGAGTTCGGCCATTTCAAAATCGACATGGAAGGTCTGGAATGCGCCTGCGGCGGCACGGGCTGTCTGGAGACGGTCGCTTCCGGGCCGAACATAGTCCGGCGCGTGCGCGAGCAATTGTTCAGCGACCCGTCATTCTCCGTCTCGAAGCTTGCGCGCGATATGGAGGGGAAGCTCACGAACGAGCGCGTCGTACAGGCGGCGATTGAAAAAGACGAGCTCGCGCTGACCGTTCTCAAACAGACTGGCCGCGTCTTAGGCATGGCCGTCGCGAGCATCATGAATCTGCTCAACGTCGAAGTCGTAGTCCTTGGCGGCGGCGTTATGGCGGCGGGCGAGTTGATCCTAAAACCGCTGCGCGATGAAGCCGAGAAAGGGACCGTAGCCCCTTCCTTCGACTGCTGCCGGATAGTTCCCGCCCAGTTAGGCCAGGACGCGGGCATAATCGGGGCCGCATTACTGGCGCGCGATACGCTGCAAAAAAATCCCGGCTAATTGGAGTGACTTCGTTTTGAAATTATCTTTTCTTAAAGAGGAATATGTACTCGTGCTTGAATATGTAAAACCCGCCCGCGAGTGCTCGGTATCGCCACAACTGTTTCTGATCTCTTTTCGCGCGCGTCTCCTCGAAGTTTTTCACGACTACGCTCTTTAACAAAAAGCCTCTAGCGAGCACTTCATTCATGCATTGAAAACCGAGCGGTATCCATTCACCCTTCGAGTATTTGTCTCCGATCACCAGCGCAAGGTGACGATTGCGTTCGAGCAGCGGCGAGAGGTTATCGATGACTTCGCCGAACAGTTTCAAAAACTCTTCGGTAGTTGTCGCCGTCGACAAATCTTTCTTATCTTCAGAAAAGCCTATGATGTCGTGATAAGGCGGGTGCATTATCAAGAGCTGGACCTGTTTCTTATCAAAATGATTGAGCCTTTGGCCTACGTCGGCGGTCCTTGAATCGCCCGTTATGATTTCGGTGACGACCTCGTCCGGGTTTTCCTCCTGCGCGATGATGGCGGCTGCCTTGCGCGCGACATCCCTGTTCAATTCGATGCCGACGCCGTTTCTGCCCAGGCGTCGGCACTCGATCAGCGTGGTCCCGCTGCCCGCAAAGGCGTCCAACACCCAATCGCCCTTCTTTGTGTACCTGAGCATCAACTGGCGCGGGATCTGCGGAATGAAATTGCCCCAGTACCAGGCGAGGTGCGCGCCCGCAGTATCTCTTTTAGGCAAGCTCCAAAGACTGTCCGTGATCACATCCTCGTACTCTTTCCACCGCATCAGGTTGATGTCGTTAATCCCGCTCGTTTTTTCTCGCTTCAACCCGCGCCCGAGCCTCTTCAAATAGTACCTGGCCCTTTCAACCGTCCGCGCTCCGATGATCTGGTCAAGCTCAGAGACGAGCACGTCTTTGCGCAAACGGGCGGCGTTGCCATTCGCCTCAATAGCGAGCGGCCCATCTCCATTACTGCCCGTAGAGGCTAAGGCTTGCTTTAGGGCATCCGTTTTTCGTTTGATGGTTCGGAGACTTCTTTTCGCCGTCAGGTCATCAATCAAGGCGAGAAGCTTCTCTTTGTCGAGCGTGACAAAGCTGTCGTCTTTTAAGAAATCGTCTCTCTTTGATCTCATCTTCAAGTTTGCGAGAATCACTCGTCACGGCACGCGAGCAACATCTGTCGATACTTCTCAGGGATCGCTCTCTTTTCCCAGGTATCCATATTGATTGCGACCTTCACCTCCGACGAGCTTACCAGCAACTGGTCCGAGCCTTTCTTGCGAACACGGAACTCGAAAGTCGCGGAGCTTGTGCTTACGCTCGAAATGTGAAGGCTGATTTCGAGCGTATCGCCGTACCGCAGTGGCTTATGAAAATCGGTCGAGTCATGCACTGTAGGAAAACCCAGCCGCTCCTCTTCTATCAAACGGTGATAAGGCACTCCGACATAATCTGCGAAAAAATCTTCCTGCGCGATGTGCAGGTAATGAAATATCACCGGGTAGTAGACGATGCCCGCTTTATCGACATCGCCGAAGCGGACCTGGATTTCTGTTCGGTATGCCATTTACGAAATATCACCGGCAAGCGCTTCGGTCACGGCAGTGACTATCATATTCGAAAGCGCCTCGTATGAAGCCTCACCTTCCTCGCGCGAGGCCGCGCGCGGGTCGCCGAAATAGGCGCGCTCGCCGCCCGCTTCTCGAAATGTCGTAACGCCGTCTCGAATCTTTTCGGCGATAGAGATAGGCACACGCTTGAGCGCCTCTCGTATCTGGTCGCGCACGAGGTCGGGCCGCGCGGCTAAGACGAGTGATGTTTCATACGACCCGGCGTGGCAGTCGCCCCGGCGGAACTCTTCGGTGAGCGTCGCGGCCCAACGGCGCCGCCGCTTGTCCGGGAAAGCGACCTGGCGTCCGGTCTGCTGTTTCACTTGCTCTACGGCGTCCGTGATCGAGCTGACGTGCTCAGGCTCAAGGTGCGAGTTGGCTATGACTACGAGCCGCGCGCCCTGGTCGTAAAGCGACACACAGATGTCTCGGATGACGGCGGCGGCGGTCTCCCGGCGTATGGAGATGCTGCCGGGAAAATCGCGGCTGAAATCTGTCACGCTGTAAGCAATCGCGGGCAGCACCAGAGTCTCTATACCTTGTTCGGCGAGCTTGAGCGCGGCCCGGCGCGACATCTCTTCCGAGATTATCACGTCCGTCGCCAGCGGCAGGTGCGGCCCGTGCGCTTCGGTCGAGCCAACGGGCAGTATAGCTACCACCCCACCAGCCATCCGCTCTCGCGCCTCTTCCCATGTCAGTTCATTAAATGCCGTCATAAGCATCACTGCTTCAAAGATTTTCTATCGATCTTGCCGCGATCATTTTTTGGAAGCTCGTCTCTAAACTCGATCCAGCGAGGATATTTGTACGGCGCGAGCTGGCCTTTTACAAACTCCTTCAGCTCTTGCTCAAGCTCCGTAGTCGCGTTCACATTTTCTCCAACGACGATAAAGGCTTTAGGCTTGACCAGTCCCTGCTCATCGCTCGCACCGATGACCGCGCACTCGCGCACAGACTGGTGCTCAAGCAAGCAGTTCTCTATCTCAGTAGGCGAGACGAAAATGCCGCTGACTTTCAGCATCTCGTCCGTGCGGCCGCAGTACCAGTAGTACCCCTGCTCGTCTACGCGGAACTGGTCGCCAGTCGTGCACCAGTCGCCCGCGAACGTCTCTTTAGTTTTCTCGTGCGCCTTCCAGTAACAGAGAGCCGCCGAATCGCCTTTGATGCGTAGCGTCCCCATCTCGCCGGCGCGCACTTCGCGCCCGTCCGCGTCGACTATCCTTGCTTCATAGCCGGGGACGATGCGACCAAGGCTGCCGGGCACTACGTCGCCCGGGTAGTTGGATATGTAGATGTGAAACATCTCAGCCGAGCCTATGCCGTCTAATATCTCGACACCGTAGGCATCCATCCAGCGGTGATAAAGCTCGGGCGGGAGCGCTTCGCCCGCCGAAAGACAGAAGCGGAGCGAGGAGAGATCATACCGCTCGCGCGCGCCTTCGACCTGGAGCATGGCGTTAATCATAGTCGGCACGCTTGTGAGAATCGTGGGGCGGAATTTTTGTATCATCTCAAACATTGTCTCGGCCGTCGAGCGCTCGGAAAACAACGCCGTCGCCCCTCCGACGGCGAACGGGAACATCATGTTCGTGCCCGTCGCGTAGCCGAAAAAGAGCTTCGGCACCGAAAGCGTGATGTCGTTTTCGTTAATGCCTAAGACGCGCTTGGCGTAGCACTCCGTGTTATAAGGCAAATCGTGATGAAAGTGCACGGCGGCTTTCGGGTGGCCGGTCGAGCCTGAAGTAAAAAGCCAGATAGCTATATCGTCGCGCGACGTGGGCGCCGTCTCAAGCGACACGCTTGCCTCGGCGGTTAGCTCCTCATAAGAAAGTATAGTTGATTCTGTCGCGGGCCCCGTGAGGCTCCCCGACACCTTGGTCCCGACAACTATGGTGTGCTTGAGAAATCGAGATCGCGCGGCGGCGGGCGCGAAACGGTTCATAACCGACACGTCGACGATGGCTACCTTCGCCCGCGTGTAGTCGAGGTAGTATTCATAATCCTGTGTCGGCAGAATCGTGTTCAGAATCGTGCCGGAACTACTTCGCGAAGTCTCTTGTCCCGTGCCGCCGTTAACCATAGTAATTACTGCGCCGATCTTTGCGATGGCGAACCAGGAGGCAATGAATTCAGGGCAATCCGGCAGCGAGATCAGCACGCGATCTTCCATCTCTATGCCGAGTGAAAGCAGGACGTTGCCACAGCGGTTGGCCATTCGCTGTATATCAGAATAAGTGTACTTCCTATACTGGTAATAAACAGCGATTCTATCTCCTTTACCTTCCTTGATTCGATCATCAAGAAAGTATTCGGCCATATTGAACTGCTCTGGAAACGAGATCATAAAGGTCTACCCCAAAATGAGTTATTCGCCCAAGCGAGTATAACATGCACTTTTGCGCCTCGTCTCTTCATCCGCCAGCTAGCATTATGAGCAAAGTAGGTGAGAAAGAGACCGATCGGGAGGATCCTGGCAGGCATAGTGTAAAGGTGTGAAGAGGCAATATGAATAAGTATAGCCAATCGCATTAACCCAATCCGTAGCTAAACAGCAGCAGGCGGATTCTCAAAATACTCAGGCTGGGTGTAACGAAGCGAGCAGGCCGGTATCGAACAATCTGCGTATTGACGGAAATGTGGGGAAACATAGCTCAATTATTGTAGGCAATAACAACTCTATCGAGAAGCAACGTTCACCCGAATAATGGCTTCTGGGCAGGGGCTGGCTTCGATTATTTCAGGCGCCGGTGCCGCGTAAGCGGACCTCTTGAACCTCGGCACCGGCGCCTAGGCGATTATTCTCTTCACTGTTCATCTTCTTGCAGGGTCAGTCTGACCTTTTCCCACGGTACGACGACATACTCGATACCCTTCTCGTAGCTAATAACATCCGTACCGATCACAGCCTGCCACCTCAAACCTTCTGTTTCCTCCTGGAGCTTTCCCTCGAAACTGACCAGGCACCTCTCAGAAATCTCTATGGCACAACTCAGCATTCGACCATGCAGACTGGTCCCGCCTGTTTGCAAGATCAAGGTCAGCTCACCGCCGGCGCTGATGGTGGGAGGCTTAACGAACTTCAGTTTGATCGAAGCCCCTTTGTGCCTGCCAGCGCTATCCACTACATCCGCATCCACACCGGAAGCCTTGATCGTACTACCGCTCCCCACGTCTTGCACCGACCTATGTTTGATCCGAGAGGCGGCCCATCTTTCCAGAGCGAGCACAAGCAACAATCCGATGTTCGCTCTCAGTTGCTTTGCCCAAACAACCCCTCGCGCGTCCAGGGCTAGTAACCTTGTCCAAACGATGTTTCCAGAACGGTCTCGCACGCCCGCCGCCTCCAGGATGGATGCGGGAAGCGGCGGAGTCGATGACGGCTTCCCTAGAAGGACGGCCCCGCTATCCGCCGCTTCGGAGACGGCCATGTCAAATGCGATTGCGCATGCCCGGCAACTGAGCAGATGTCCTTTCAGCCTCCCGCGCACTACCGCATCGAGAGAGCCGTCCATCAATCCAGGGAATAACCTCCTCACATCGCCGCATGAAAAATCCGGGTTGAAAATCATGCTCGGTCACCTCCGTCTATTGCGTTAGGGCCTCGGTCAATTCGAATTTCGCTTGCGGAAAGGTAATCAATTAAAGTGAGTAGTCGAATCGGGCGAGGATGGAGTCCGCGAATTGCAAAAAGCAAATCCTGCAACATCTCTTCAGTCACGCTGAAGGCTGGCGCGTAATGAGAAACGAATCGCTGGAAGTCCGCGAAATCAGGATAGGGACGCGCCGGAATAGTATAATCGCGCGGAGTAAGTATGTCCTTTAGCTCCGCCGTAACAAGCCAATCATAATCATGGCTTCGGTGAACAGAGGCCGCTTCAGCGATCTTTTGCTTTAGATATATCTCGATTATCTTGAGTAACTCTGCTTCTACGATCTTTTCAATGGCGGTTAAACGTGCGCCCGCGACCGCGCAATCCCGAATCCAGTCGCTGATTTCGTCTATCCATAAAAACGCGACGGACTGTCTCAAAACGTCAGGGACGGCCGAGAGCTTCTTCAAATAGCCGAAGGTGTCTTTCTTGTATTTGAACAACGCGTTAGGGCTTAACTCCGCGATCATCTCGACAAAAAGCCAGAGTTCTTGTTTATAAAAATCTATGCTTGAGGCGTCGCCACGGATCAGGAGCCGCTCAAGTGATAACTCCTCCAACTGCTCTCGAAGCAATCGGACCGGCGCTGTCATACCTTGGGGAAAATCGGCGCACAGGGTTTGAATCTTTCCATGAGCCGACTTGAGCAGGCCGACGCGCTCAGCTCCATTGTGCGCATTCGCAGGCTCATCTTGCGCGTCTCTTAATAGCGCGTGAAATCCTTTCATAGCCTGAACCAGTGGCTGTCTTGTACGCATTATAGTGGTCGACAGCGCAAGGCACAGAGCCGCAAGCGTCTCGGGCGACGAGTCACGCCGGGCTTGAGTTTCAGCTGGATACGCATGCAAATCTTTCTTTGTCACATTGATCAATTCTGCGAATTTCTTTCGCAAGTCCACAAGGAGACACTCCATCTTGCTCAGGGTCGGATCGGGCTGTTGCGGCAAAGCGTGCTGTCGTCTCTCGGCCTGCTTGAGTTGGTGCGTTATGTCAGAGTTTGTAGTATACATCTGGCGCAGCAGCGCCTGTCTATTGAGCAGCCAGTGTCCTGCCGCGGCCGTTTCGCCTTTGTTGTTTGTCTCATCGATTTTCCACTTTATGTAAAGCGTGATCGAGTGAGCAAGATTGGCAAGAGCATTCTTTCCACGCCGCGCCAATTGAACTGAAACCTGTTCCAGGCCCTCGGCAATCTTAACGATGCCGTATGCGGTTAACGCAGACTCGTCCGGCCCCGCCTCGTCCGATGCGATAGTGGCGATTGGCGATGAGGAATCATCTCGATATGTCTTCCCCGAATCAAGGGAGATGAGCTGCTCTATCTTAATCTTCTTTGGCCGCCTTTTAGAAAGCCTGTCCAGGCATCGCCGGAACCAGATCTTGCGGAAGAAGTCTTTGAAAGGCATCTCTCCGAACCAGGTAACAGTGCGGACTAGCCAATCTGAATAGGCAGACTCTAGTACATTGCGTCTCCTGCGGACCTTCTCGTGCCATTCCCGAGAGTTAACGTCGGCCTCGTAAGGCCAGAGGACGGATAGCCTCGCGCATATCAACACCTTGTTCAGCGCTTCGACGACAGCTTGCTTTAACGACTCTGATGAAGGCTCAGATGACAGTCGCTTCAGCCTCTCTAGCAACTCAGGCCCGAGGTACTCCGAACCGATGTAGCGCGAGAATTTTCGCGTAGGGCAAGAAAGCTCAACGGCGAGCGCCAAAGCGTCCTTGATTTCGGCATCCTCAAATAGCGGAGAGAATGTGAGTTGCTTGTGCTTAGCAAACTTATGCGGCTCAGCGTCTTGTGATAGAGTGCTCACGAAGACCTCTCGGGCAGGCGCGTTCTTTTTCTTACGCCTTTTTACACCTGTCGGCTTCGACCAAAGCTTTACCTCCCCCGGGACAACCATATTGTCGAGTTGCGCCAGGGCATCCCAGTAAGCGCTGGTTGCTATCTCTTCTGCCTCGGTGTAACCAATTCCTTTCAGACTGTACAGTACCCTCGGGTAAAGCTCATTCCACAGTATTTCGTAGACTCTCCAGAACGCCGCCTCATCGCCCATTTGCCAATCACGCACCAGAGTCTCCAAGGTGTCGTTCGCCATCGGCCATTCCTCCTTACGCTTCAGCCTTCAAACAGAAGCAACACAGGTCAAACTACTGACCCATTGATTACATCGAAAGCAGGTTCCTCGAATCTGACAAAATCTTTTTCTGCTCCACGGGCGAATCGCTCGCAGGCTAAGGCGAGCCCGGAAACTCGCGTTCCAGGCATGAAGTGCAGGATTTAGCGCAAGGATTTCAGTTACTCTTTAACTATGCGGAAAGGATAAGTCGCTACAGGCTCGGGACGCCCGCGATTGACCCCTTCGAGGTTGAGCACATAATCTCCGGGCTGAAAGAGAGTTGAATGAAAGCCCAAGGCAAGCGCGCCGTAGCTGTTAGGCAAGAGGCCGCTCCTTCGCCACTTAACCTTGTCACCAGACTTGATCGAAGCTCGATAACTCTCATACTTCCTCTTGCCTTCGAGATGAAGCGAGATTACGAACCACCCTGGCGAGCGAGGGACCTCGATCTTATTGATCACCTCCGCGTTATCCTGAGGCTCGCCCCCCCGCACTGCGATAAGCGTGAAGATGGGCATATTGATCTGAGATTGCCCTGCGCCCGTTAAACTGCCGGGCGCAGGGCTCGCCGCCCTAGGCGGGTTATCCGACTGCGCGCGTGTCGGCTCATCAGGTGATGGGGCCGGCTGTTGTCCCGGTGCTGGCTGCGTGCGCTCCTCTTCAGGCGCAGACTCTTGCGGAAGGCTTACCTGCGCAGCTCTCAATCGGTTCAACTCTTCGCGCAGGCGACGGTTATCGATTATGAAATACAACAGAGTGGCAAGCGCAAGGATCAGAAGCGCTGCAGGGAGAACTGCGGCTGGCCGCCAGGGTATGAGCCAGGTCAAGATGGCCGGAGAGTATTTTGAGGCTGGAAGCTCCGCGCCTGCTATTCTTGTAGGGTCAATCTCACTCAGGAGCTCGCGCACTTCCTGTATCTCTTCGACCAGTTTGAAGCATTCATCACAATCTAAGAAGTGCAATTCGAACTGCTCGCTCTCTTCTGCCGAGAGCTTCCGCATCAGGTAGTGGTCCGCGATATTATTCTTTTCTATGTAAGAGTGGTCCATCTTGATTGTCCCGCTTAATAATGTGCAAGCAAGCGGCAGATTATTTCATTGCCCCTCGCCGTCGTTCAACTCCTGATACAGCTTAATGTAGCTCTTGCGAGCGCGATGCAAGATCACGTTGAATTGCTTGGACGTGATCTTCATGTCGGAACATATCTCTTGTTTGCTATGTTCGAGTATATAGAATCTTTCAAGCACCTCCCGGTAGCGAGCGGGCATCATATTAAGCGCCTTCAAGCCCAACCCGCCCCCCTCTTTCTGCTCAAGCTGTTCCTCCTGATTGGGGCCAGGGTCAACACGATCTTCATTAGCCTTAGCATCATCGCTGACCTCGGGGCGCTCCTTTCGATAATAGTTTCTCAGAACATTCTTAGTCACACCGTGAATGAAGGCTGAGAGTTTTTCCGGTTCTCGGACCACACCTTTCTTGATGGCCGCGAGGGAGATCCTCAGTGTTTCGTGGCATAGATTCTCCACGTCTGCCCCCGCGCTCACAGAACGCTTTATGATGATCAATATACGGCGCTCGTAGCGCTCATAAAGCTCCGCCTGCGCGCTTTCATCTCCGGCCATTATTCTGGCTACCAGATCGGTGTTATCTTTTCTGTCTATGCTTCGGCCCGCCTTCATATCGGTCGTAGGGAGTTGCTCTCAATACGCATTCAAGTTTGCTTGAACTAATTTGAGGCCCCAATAAGAACGAAAAAGGCCCAATAGTACGGATGCCGCGTAAGCTTGCCGGCTAGCATTTCCAGCTTCGCTTGCCTGAGCGCAAGGGCGGTTCCCGCGTCTGCCGTCAGGTGTTTGTAGAATCCGATCATGAAATCGGCCGTCGCCACATCGCTCACGGCGCGCAGTGTCACTATGCATGACTGGGCGCCTGAGTACAAAAAAGCCCGCGCCAGCCCAACGATCCCTTCGCCGCGAAGAAGTTTGCCTCGCCCCGTTCGGCAAGCGCTCAAGACGACAAGGTCGCATTCAAGATCAAGCTCGACAATCTCACTGACCTGCAAGAAGCCGTCCTCCTTCGGATTCTTGCCGCGCGCGAAGACCAGACACGACCGGACGGGGATTCTTTCATCAGACAAGCCGTGAGTCGCGAAGTGAATCCTTCGGTACCTGCGGAGCTGCTCGCCTTTAAGCGCTTCCTCCGTCGCATGCTTGCCCAGATAGATTCGGCCGCGGTCGGGCGGGAATAATGCGCCTATTTCCTTAACCTCCCTCTCGCTTCCCAGGAGCGGGGGCAAGTAAGTGGGTTGATAACTCTGTGCCGCGCCAGCCTTGCTATTGCCCTTTCTGTCGCCATCGGGCTTTCCTACCACCGCGAAGGCAGGATTGCCGAAGGCGAGCAGGTCGAGCTTTCCGTTCATAACCCGGCTCATAGCTCGCTGCTGAAGCAGCCCCAGGACGCTGGCCGACGGGACGTAAACTATCGAGTGGTCCTCGATCAGATATTTCTCGTTGTTGACCAGCGTGTCAAAAGGCAGATAACACAACACTCCATCAGCGACAACAATTAGCCGGCTGTCAGGCGCTAGCAGCCGCCTTGAACTACCCAGCAGCAGGTCGAACAGTTGTTTGGCCAGTTCCCTCTGTGTTGTTAATGCCTGACCCATATAAAGCGCGTTCGGCTCTGCCGAGATGGCTTCGATGTAACGGAGGACCTTCTCTTCAATCTCTTCGCTGCCGGGAAGGGCTATCGAAGTAAAGCTGCGCGAGGTGATGATCCAGGCGTTGGACCGGGATTCTGACAGAAAGATTTCTATCAACACGTCATCCGGCCCGAGCATCGCCGCTTGCACCTGCTTCAGCGTCGCCGGCTTGGTGAACCGTCTAAGCTGGCCGAGTTGAATCTCCTGCAACAGGTTCTTGCGACGCTCTTGCGCCTTCTTCAGTTCGGCCTGCGACTTCAAGCGTTCTTGCTCGCTCAGCCTGGGATCTTTGATCAGCTTTGAGAGATGAGCTATCGCACTTGCAAGCGCTTTGAGATTCTCCAATTGCTCCGGCGTAGCCTGCTTCTTGCGACTCCGGCTGCTTTCGGCAAGCAGGTCGAGAGTGGCCCTCGACCGGGCATGCTCGTAAACGTCGAACGCCTCTTCATCTTTACCCATCAGAAGGAGCAGGCTTGCCAGTTCGCGATGCGCCATTTGGCGATCATCTTCGAGGAACATGACCTTCAAATCGTCGACCGTTATGTAGAGCGCCTGCATCTCGATCAGACTAAAAGCAAGATAATATGATTTCAGGGCTTCCCGATTCTTGGCTAGCGCGCGTTGCGCCCTCGCCATAGCGAGTTGCGCCCGGCATTGGGCCTCAATGGATTGTAAGCTAACCGCTATAGTCAGCGCTCGCATGGCGCAGTCAAGCGCCAAATCCTTCTGATCAAACTTCAAATGAATGTTACTCAGGTAGCAGAGCAAGAGCGATTCCGCCTCACGGTCTGCGCCTGTCCTGCGGTTAAGAGACAATGCCTGCTCGAAAGCTTCGCGAGCTTTCTGAAATTGGCCGAGCAGGTAATAGACTTGCCCGACTAGCTGGCGCGTAGCGGCCTTTCTACCGTTCGCCTGAGCCGGTTGAAACAGTTGGGCTTTTCGCAGATAGGCCGTAGCTTCCTTATACCTTCCCGACCTGGCGCAGAGGGCGGCGAGGCTAGCCATTAACTCCGCCTTCATCGAGCGGTCCCCGACCTGTTCGGCAATCCTGGACGCTTGCAGGTAGTTGGCCTCGGACAATTCCAACTGGCCGAGTAACAGATAAATGCGCGCCATCGAATCCAGCGCGCCGGCCCTTAACTGAAGCGAAACCGGGCGCAGTTTTAATAGTAGTTGATAGCAGTCAAGTGCAATTTGCCATCGCGCCGCCGCCTTATGATACTCAGCCGCTTTGAGCAGGGCCGTGACGGCCTTGTCCGTCGCCCCCGCCTTTCGCCACAATTCGATGGCCTCCACCAATCTAAGCCAGGACTCTTCATACAGAGCGTTTTCAGCAAGCTCGGTAGACTCATCGAAGAGCTTTTGCGGATTGGGCATCGAATCCTTCTGCATAGCTGCGCGTAGACCGGGCAGGCTGACGAAGTCAGTTGCGGTAATCTCGGCCTGAAGAAAGAGAACCAGGCAAGAGGTAAAGATGACTCTACTGTCCAATGTTCGCACCGCTTTGAGTGGTTGTAGTTTGTCTTAGCCACAAGTGAGCGCGTTTGACTGCTGCATTATGATAGCACATCTTCAGCGGAAGCAAAGCGATTGGGATTACAAAGCTTTTGCCCAGATCGGGCGCCCCGTGAAGGTTCCGGGGCGCCCGACTAAAGGCATCATTCGTCGTCGCCCAACACGGGCGAAAAGCGGAATGGTGGAAAGTCAGGGTTTAGGCTGATTCTTACGAAGAACATCTCGAAGACGACGCGCTTGTAAAAGACCCGCACGACGAGCGGCAGGCGCACACCTTCCACTTGCCTGTAGGCTGCAAACTGAAATACCCTTTCGCCAATTTCAATCTGTTTAATCAGCCCCGTCCGGTCTGTATAAAGCGCGCCATTCCAGTTGCCCGTTCTCACATCGAACCTGTACAGCCCGCCCTGCGTCGCTTCCTGGAACAGAACTTCCGCTGTCCGGTTGACGAGCTGTTGCAGGAAGTGCAACAAGTTGCAAGTAACGATGATGAACTTCACAGCGCGTAACCTGTTCTCATCCATCGGCTGCCATTGCTGCCCGCCGGAAGACTCCGGCGAGCCGCTGAAAGCAGCGTTGCCGTCGAATACCTCTATTCGCCTGTCCGACCCCTCGGCACCAACCGCGTAGCGCCTGAACATCGAACCGCTGGTGGAAACTACCACCTTGTGTTCGAAAGAGTCCGGCCCGCGAGTCGGGGTTATTCGGACAAACTCGAACTCCGCCGTTCTCACCGATGCGAGAACCTGCGCGCCCCCATGCGCGCTAACAATATGGTCCGACGAAAGCGTGACGGATCTCGTCCCGCTTGAAAAAACGCTTTCAGGCGCAAAGGCGTTCGCGGCGTTGATCAACAAACAAACGGCAACGCACCTTGCGATCATCTTAAAGCAAAAAGCTCTCTTCATAGTTCATTCTCCTCGGGGAAGACCCGGTTACTGAAGCTCTAGACAACTTTCGACACATTCGAGAAAGGCCTGGGTACAATCGCCGCCCGTGCACTCACTCAGCGACGTCAGGCAGCCATCCAGACAGTTCACGGTCTGGGCTGACGCCTTCGGGACCTGCGAATGCAAATAAAGCAGGATGGCCAAGGCCAGGACGATGTAGCTTATTCTTAAGCTTTTCATACGCGCTCCTTTTTAAAAGTGAGATATTGAAGGCCGAGGCCCTTTGTTAGCAGGGGTTGATGAACCTCGTAAAGCATCACCGTCAGCCTTCAATCACAGTAATCCGATTGAATTGCGAGTAATCTGTCTTCGACTTTAATGGTTCGGTTTTCGTTGAGGGCCGAGTCGAGATCACGTTCTCTAACTGCTTAATACAAGAAGAGTTCTGATACAGGTGAAACCATTCGCCCTTTTATTGGACTATACCTTTGCAGGGCATGATCTGAGGTGTGCCGACCATACTCTATAGAAAGGCAAGCTGATGGCTGAACCAGCCGTAGTCTCAATCGAAATTACCTATGCGCGTAAGGTGAACTGGTCTCAAATGCGAGCCGGGCTGCCTCTCGTTCTGCACCTTGAGATGAGATTGAGCGAATGCATATCTGAACGAACGGTTGAGATCGCGCTGAGTGTGGATGGCTTTACGTTGAAAAGCAACCGCGAGACGGTAACGCTTCACCCGTCCACGCAAAAAGTGCCGAAGAATATCAGATTAGATTGGGATTTCGATGAGGCGGCTAACCTTTCACAGACCAGGCACAAGACCTTGCGCTTTAAGATCAGGGATTCTCAAGCCGGGCGTTGGGCAGAGATCAGGCTGCCGCTCGAACTCCTGGCGCTGACAGAATGGGATAGCGTTGTGGACGATTGGGCCGACACGTTCTACCGCTCGCCGGTCATCGAAGTCTGTAAAGCAAATCTCGAATACCGTCCGCCGCATCGCTTTGTCAGCATAGAGCAGAAAAAAACCAAATGGAGTTGGAGCGGTCAACCGCCTTTGGAGGCGGCAGTGGTTAGCCTGATCTTCCCCATGCACACGGAGTTCACATACGAGCTTAAGGCGAAGTATCGCCTGGCGATTGAAACGATCAACGAAGAAGAAGCAGACAGGACGCTGCGTGCGGCATACATGGCATTGTTACAACAATTCCCCGGGGCGTTTCATGTCGGGGAGCCGAAGCGCTTCCACTACCGCTTTCAACCCATCAGGACGCCCGAGCAGATTCTCTCTGGCAGCCGACTGTATAACTGGTTGCAGCGCCGAGGCGCGACTTGCATTGATTATGCGCTCTTGTTTTGCGGGTGGCTGGAACACAATGAGCTGAGCCCACTGCTAATTATTCTAAGTAACGATGGGGTAAATCTGCACGCGCTGGTGGGGATTTGGCTTAATCCTGCGCACAAAGATGTGGGGGCAATACTCGACCACAAGACATTCTTCAGCCACCGCGATGACATAGCCGTCGTAGATATAACATTCTGGCCATTAGGAAGGCGCTACCCCGATGCGAAAAAGAGAGCGGATGATTTGCTCGAACAAGCCAGAAAGAATCCGGCCTGGTTTTGCTATGCGTTGAGTGTCCTGGATGCCAGGGGCTTAGATCCTGAGAATGACCAGATAGAGCCGCTTCCGCTGCCGAAAAAAAAGATGCGGGCTTGGCCACAGATAGCCATCCTAATTTGCATAATTGCTTTGATCCTGATCCCCTTTTGGCCGCCTGTCTTAGTATGCCGTGCCGAGATTACGCACTTAGACAATATGTCGATCATTCAGAATCGCGCAGAAATATTCTCCGGCGGCGAGACCGTGGAGTTTAAGTTATCCGGCAATATAAAACCCGCTGGCTGCGACGACCATGAAGTCTTTGTCTTAATGAAAAAGAGAGGAGACTCCAACACGCAGGTTATCGGCCCTGCTCAGCGCCAGGATGAATCGTGGCAACTCCCGATGAAACTGGGCATTGACGGCGGCGGCGACTCGGCTCTCTTCGAGCTGTTCCTTCTTGTCGTCGAGCAGCACCAGGCCACAAACGAAAAGCTAAGCCTTCTGCGAGACGAAGCGCGAGAGAACAATCCGACGCTAAGTATTGCGATGCGGAAAGCATCTTTGACCATAGAGGAAGTCTCGAACGTGGGGCCGTACGCCAGAATTCGCGGGAAGGCCGTGAATCTCCCCGACCGGATGACGGTAGAGGTGGAAACGACTTTGACAACGCGCAATGATTGGACGTGGCGATCCGACGCAGTTGTCGAGAAGGGCGCATGGGAAGTGCCGGATTTCCCGCTGCGTAGTGCGAATCAGGAGGCCGGGTATGTAAAAGTGCGAGCCGTGCTGCCGCGACAGGCAGGTATCTTCCAATTGGGAGCCGAGATACTTTCAGAGCATAAGCAGTCCATCTTCTTGCCCAATCCGAAATTGCGTATCACTAAATTCGAGGTGCCGGTCGACACAAGCGAGCGCAGCGGCGCCGGACCTAAGCTGCGCTCCGAGATCATGGTTAGCGGCGAGGTAGAAAACGCTCTGATCGATGATTTAATTTGGGCCTTCGTGCTGGTCATCGGACCCTTGAGTGGAAACGAGGACGTGTGGCCGAAAACCAGCTCATCAATAGTAGATCATAAGAACAAAACCCGAAACAAAGAGACAGGAGTTATCGGATGGTTTCAAGTAATCCCGACCATTGCGGTGGGATTTGACATCAGGGTTCTTACAGTAAAAGCAGATGTCTGGAAGGACCCTCCGCCCGCCAATTTCAAGATAATTAATAAGACTAAAAGCGAGCTCAAGGAATGGAGAAACAGCGAGGTAGCGAAAAAATGATGAAGTGGATCATCTGTCTTATCGTTGTTACGCCCCTGCCGGTGATAAATGCTCAGGTCCAGACGCGGTCCGGGTTTCAGGGTAAGATATCCATTACTTCGATCAACGATAAACCCGTCGCGTCGCGCCGCCCCGAGGAGGCACCCGCACCCGATAAAGAGGTCCAACCTTCCCCGTTTGCCTCGCTTTACCCATCGGCTGAAACGCGGACGCGTCGGGCAAGCCCAATTCAGACCACCGGCCCGGCCCCTGGCATCACAATCGATCCTGTCGTCGAAGTGCGCGGGGAAGTTGTTGGGTTCGACCAGAATCAAGCTGAGCTGCATCTGGTGCAACTCGCCGCCATTCGTCTCTACGATGGGAGTTGTTATCTGCTCGGAAGCGACGTACTTGAGAAGAGAGGTGCGAAAGCCAGCAACGCAAGCTGGCGATGGGTTGTAGAGGATGTTCGCTTTCCGCTGCCCGATTACGGCAAGGGGTTCGAGATAGTTGCCATCCTTGTACGCAAGGGAGCCGACTTGCCCGAGGGGCTAGTCGATTACGACACGGTGCTCAGGTATGCGCTCGCCAAGACCGATCAAGTTCACTGCAATACGCGCTGCGAAGCCAGGGTTGAAATCACTCATGTTCAAGATGTCACGGGAGAGATTGTACAGCTAATGCCCGGGCCCGCCCCTCCTTTGGAAGTGGGCTGGACCGCAACGATTAAGGGCAAGGCCGATAGGTCAAAAGATACCTTTGTCTATCTGGTAGTACACCCTATCACTTCCGATCAAAGATGGGTGATGGAGCAAAAGGGGTCCTACGATGGGAGGGACTGGACCGAGACAGGGTACTTTGGACGCGAGGGGCTGGACACAGGGGAGCTCTTCCGAGTGCAGGCTATTGTTTCAAAGCGGCCCATAGCTCATGGCGCTTATCCGCCGCATGACTGGCACAGACTCCAAGAGAACATCTGCGGCACGTCCTCGGAAGTTTTGGCCAGACGCCGCACCGGGCCTGGCGACCTCGTCATCGAAAAGATCGATAATAAGGTTTTTGTCGGCAATGACCCGGTTTCGTCAGACATGGAATGTCAGATATCGGGCAGTATCGAGAACCCACAGCCCGAGTACATGCTGGAGCCGGGTGAGCTGGTCTGGCTTCTTTTTCGCCCCGCCGGTGACGACGAGCAATGGGCCGTCGGGGCTCTCGCCTTTCCACTGGGCGATGGGTTTATCTGGCGTGTGCCCGTCCTTAGATTTCCGAAGCCGGGCCGCTACAAGCTGATGGCCGTAGCCGCGCGGACAGACTTACCGCTCCAAAACCTCAGCCAGAGGGATTGGTACGCGCTCGCGCGCGCACGCATTATCCGGCGGCTCTCAAGGATGGTTACGGTCGATGCGGGGGTGCCAGATATATCACCGATACCGCCAAAGTCTTTACCGGAACGGCTGTGGGATAGGGTAAGAGCAAATCTGCTGATCGTGTTGCTGGTGATGGCGGCGCTCGTGGTTATTTGGCAGGCGATCAAAAGGCTCCGCGCTAACCTTATCGGCACTTGATCTGTTTAACAAGCAGAGGTTTTATGAAACTTCTTATGATCGGCAGGCTCTGTCTTGTAATAGGGATATTCCTGCTCACGCTGATGACCGCGGGCAGCCAGATGGGGAGGGCGCCCGCGCCTGTTGACGGCGTCAAACAAGAGCCCAGGTTTAAGAAGATCAGCATAGACTCGATCAATGGCGAGTCTATCGATCCGCACAACGGCGTAGTTATAGATACCTTCCACGAGGGCAGGAAGCTGCCGGTAGTAGCTTCAGGCGAAATTGGCGCCGATGATAATGTCTGGCTGTTGATCAGCGCGCTCGATAGCCCGACATACCACGTCTACGGTCCGGGCAAGCAGCAACAGAAAATGGACCAGATCAACTGGATACTCCCTGACGTTACGCTTCCATACCCCAGCGACGGCCAGACGAGGCGGTTCGTCTTTCATGCCGCGATACTGCCTAAGGATAGAGTACCCGATGAGGCGGTCGATTCTCTGAAGGATTTTCCCGTTGTTTCGTGGCCGCTCGTTCAGGTCGCGGTGCTCAAGTGGGTGCCCAGGGCAGGAGCCTTGTCAATCGATTCGGTTGGCGGGAAGGAAGTCGATCCGGGAGTGCCCATGCAGGTGGACGCCACAGCGGAGGTTGCCGGCACTAAGCCGCAGGAGAGCAAGGAGCGGATTTACTTAATTCTTCACCCCGTCAACTCCGAACTATGGCGAGTCGTCGGGGAGGCCGAAGAGAGAAGCGAAAAGGGATGGCGATGCCGCGACATAGCCTTCACCGAGCCGGGTCAGCCGCACTGGCGTCACGTAGACCTCTTCGCCATCCAGACGGCAGAGACTTTACAGCCCGGCCCCATAGATTACAAAGATTACGTAAAACGTATACAGGTTTCATCTCCCAGCGTTCGCATCTGGGTGAAAGATGATGAGGTTATACCGTCGAAGAAATCAGCCAAAGTGGAGTTAGCCCGTTACGTCACGCCTGACGGCCAGGTGCGTAATCTCGGCCCGGGACAACAAGGCGTAGTTAAATTGAACGACCTTGAAATATCACTCCAGGGCACCGTCAAAGATTTACCCCAGGGCAAAGCACTTAAAGCGCTGCTGAATCCCGTGGGCACCCCTATGTGGATAGTGCAAGAAGGGTCAGCCCTCATATCAGAGACGAAGACGGTACAAGAAGGGACAACGACGTTTTCCATCACCGAATGGAATCTTCCGCGCCTGCGCATTGAGTCGCCCGGAGATGTGTCGGCAAAACGATTCCGGCTTGTCATAGGGGTCGCCGATAGAAGCTTGAAGTCGGGCGTCGTCAGCTATGGCAATTGGCAAAGTCAGTGTGTTGGCGCCTCTCCCCTTATGACTATCGAGGTGGAAGGGAAGGCCGACGAGCAGCCCTTGTCGAGCACTGAGATTACACTCTCAATCGTTCGAGTTGCCGGCGTCGAAGTCGATTCGAGCAATGAAGTAAAGGTCGCCAGTCGGGGGCCCGTCGTAGTGCAAGCCGAGGGCGTGCCGGCGCAGGCGCAGGTGTGGGTCGGTAAGAACCATTCCGATCAGGACTCTTGGCGATTTGTGCCCGCCACGCGCATGCCCGACGACACGTGGGTAGCCGAGGGTATGTCATTCGGCGGAAAGTCAGCGCATTCGAATAACCCGGGTTCGCCTGACAGCGAAGAGACGTTGACAGCCATCGTATCGCGAACCTCTTTGTCGGCTCACGACAGCGATGCGGCTTCGTGGCCGCTGTATGCGTGGGCGGTTTCCCCGCGAGTAAAGGTGGTCCACCCTCCTACGCTTTCCGAATCAATCGGAGCGATCCTCGCTTCGCCGCCTGCATGGCTTATCCCATTGGTTGTGATTCTCGTTTTGCTAACTCTAGCCTTGTTGACAGCCCGGCTGTTACGGAGGGCTCCGTTTGCGGGAGCTGGCGCAGGAGAGGTCGGCGGAGCATCAAGCGCGCCTGCGCCGGGTCAAGCGCAGGCACCGTTGCGGCCCGCCGACCGCTCGACGCGAGAGCTGCCCGTGTGGTTATTCGGCGCAATACTAATGCTGGGGCTTTTCTTTATGATGGGCAACTCACTATTTTATTTCCTGCTGCCACTGTTAATCCTGATACTGCTCTTACGGTTGGGTCGCAATTCTCAGATGACTAGGGTCGCGGCCGGGGAAGTTAGGAAGGCAAGCGAAGCGGTTTTAACGAGCATTCAAGGCCAGTTGCAAGGGGTTCCAAAGCCGCATGCGGTCCGCTCTATCCTCGGCCTGCTGCTGTTAGGGCTAGGTCTGTTCGCGATAGTCGGATACTTCCCCATCTACGAGCACATCTTGCAGAGCACCTTGCGTCTGTCCAGGCAGCAAAGCCATAGCTTAGGTCTGCTGCTGATCATCTTCATCGGGCTGACAGGGGTGATGGCCGATATAACGGCTCGCTATGGACGGGCGGGCGAGGCTGAAAGTTCGAATTCCGGGGATGAGAAGCCAGCCCAGGATAAAGGACAGTTTATCTACTACCTTTCGATGACCTTAATTGTAATGATCGCGGCAGCTCTACTGTGGTTCCAATACACTCTCTACCGTGAGTTTTACGAAACCCACGCAGCAGAAGGCTCAAGAATCCCCGCCGCCTTTGGCGCTGCTGCGCTATTCATTGCCGGGATAGAGATGGTGAATTTCTATTGGGCATCCAGACTGGCTCTGGACTTCATCGTATGGTTCTTCGTCAACGTGTTCCTGATCGGGCCTCCTGCCCTTCTGGCGAGAGCGGCATCAATTGTTGAGCAAGGCTCCATTAACTCACCTGACAAAACTCCAAGAGAGGGACCCGTTGACGGGTCTATTCCCTCGCCACGCGGAGAGTCGTTTACCGATGAGGCGGCTAAAGAGACTGACGACTGAAGTATTCATGTAATAGAGCGAAACAGTTCTTACAGTACGAGAGGAACATTATGAAAAATGAATTAGAGTCACAGAATCAACAAACACCACAGCCCCGCCCATTCTGGAAAAGATCGTGGGTCCCCATCGGCTTAGGGATTTTGATTATGGCCTTGTTGCTAATCATCATCTTTTGGCCGGAGTCGATCGCTCCCGGTAAGCCGGTATTCATTCGCGACGTTTACATCGTGCTTGACCCATCAGGCTCAATGCTTGAAAAGAGAGACTCGAAGCTTGATCCGAGAAGCTCAACGAAGACGGACCTGGAAGAGGCAAAGAAGTTTGTCACCGAGCGAATCCTCCCGCTCCTTGGGCCGGGCGATCAAGTGTTTTGTTATAACATAGGCCCTGGTTTCGTAGAGAGCGACAATCGAGTTTTCGGCGAGAAGCAAATCCCAGGTGCTCCCGAAAACCTGCTTAATCCTAAGCTCGCAGACAAAGTACCGGCAAAAGACGTGAATGCCGTGTGGCAACAGGCGCGCGACGTAATTAATGGGGATTGGGCGACACGAGTCAACGGAGTTTCAGGCCCGGTCGGCGGTAAACCGGGCAGCAATTACATAGAAGCATTCTCTTACATCGTGGCGAGGCTCAAAACTCATAACCAGCGCTCGCAGAAAAACCAGCGCCCGCGCGAACAATGGTTGATCGTAATCGGCGACCTTATTCAGTCGCCTGAACCGAATCCTTTTCGCCCCCCCGAGCCGGAGCCGGAAGATGGAGAGGCATTCAAGGGAATCCAGGTGCGGCTTTTTTATCCGTATCGGGTGAATAAAGAGACGAAGATACGGCCGGATGACCTTAAGAAATTCTGGGGCGAGTACTTCTCAAAACGCGGGGCCGCTGAGTTTCTAATGGCGCCACTTGATGATCTCACACAAGCCATATCTCCAAGCCCTGTGCCTGATGGCTCCGGTAGAAAATAGAACTTCGAGACGATAGGATGCGAAATCAAAGATATGACATAGCCAGGAAGGCGCTGGGCGCGGCGGCGACTGTCACAATTGTAGCTATCACTCTGATCAAGATCACTCAGGAATTCTTCGACCAAGCTGCCCCGGATGAGGGCCGTAAGATAAGTGTCATCATCATCAGCGCATCACTCTGTCTGGCAGCATCCGTAGCCATTAGCCTGTATCGAGAAAAGCTTCCAACGCTTTTCAAGCTCTCTTTTCCCCGGCTGGCTGCTCGCGCTGACAGGATAGGATTTCGTAAAGAGGTCTTCATAATTATCTACCTGTTGGTTGCTGCCTCAATACTTTGTTGTGTCGGGCCGAAGACGAACATCTGGCGCCTGGGCCGGTCCTGGTGGCATGGGCCAAAGGTCGATCTCATTTCGAGAGATCCGGATCATACCTTTCAGTTTGCGATTAATCTGCCCTGGTTCAAGTATGGGCAAGACTTCGGGCAAGTAGACGCTTGGGGGCGGGCAGGAGTATCCGAGAACCGAAGCGATTTTGCATCCACCTTCAAAAAGCTACGCCAGAGCGGCGTTGATTACGTTTTGTGGTTCTTGCTGTTTGACGGTCGCGGCGCGCTGGAATTCGACGCGAATGGTTATGTCACGGGCCTCGATTCTACCTTCTTTGAAGATTACGACGCGGCGATAGAGGTTGCTCGTGAAAATGAAATCGGGATCGTATGGGTACTGCTCGACTTTTATTTCATGTTTCCCGCGCGGCAGGAGAACGGGGCTTCGTTGTTTGGGCACGCTGATGTAATTGAGCAGAGTAATAAGAGAGCATCCTTTCTTAATAATGCTTTGAAGCCGATCCTGCGTCGTTATCCGGTCGAGTCGCATATTGTCGGATGGGTTCTTGTTAATGAGCCGGAGCATGCCTTGAAGGATGGAAACGTATCACCGGAATCTCTGCGAATGTTTATCCATGAAGCGTCCGCTTTGATCAAGCAGAATACCTGGCGACAGCCCGTTTCGGTCGGCGCCGCCGATTTAGAGTCTTTAATGGAATATGCTGGTACGTACTCTGCCGACCTTGATTTTTATGTGTTCCACCACTACGAACTTTTCCTACCGCCTCCCGTGTCTCACATTCGAAACCTCCTGGCCGAAGAAAGCGACAAACCGATTTACATTGGCGAGTTCAACATAAAGAGTCCCGCTGTGACGGCGAACGAATTTGTCATCTGGTCGCAAAGACTAGGGTACGCCGGGCTGTGGCCCTGGAATCCTAACGCTACCGGAGAGTGTGACACAGGCTCTGTGATCCCTGCTTACGAAGAATGGAAATCAATTTCTGACAGCATCAACACCCGTGTTCATAGCGTTAAGCGCCTTCACGAGGAGTTTGAGAAAAGGCATATTTCAAGCAACTTCTTAGCCGAAGGGCTCCGTCAAGAGATCGACTGGTGGAACCGTCACTGGACTACGACCGTGATACCAAAGGTCAACGACAATATAAGTCAATGGCAGTCAAAGACGCTTTTCTCAGAAGGTGAGCATGAAAAGAATCGTAGATGGGAAAGTGAAAAACTGAGATGGCAGAACGTTCTGAACCATCGCAAAGCGGAGATAGGGAGGGAGCTTAAGGATAGAAAGCGCGTAGACGATCTTAAATCAGAATTAGAAAGAATTGAGATCGAGTTGCAGAGACAGCAGACGGACCTGGAGACGGCAAGACAGAGAGCGAAGTTGAATCTATCGCTGGCGAATTATTATCGATATAGATCCGTGTGGGCAAAGGCTCTTTACTGGAATTACTGGGAGGCCGCGCGCCGATTCGAACAGTGAAGGAGAAAGGCATGAAGCTCAGAGACAAGACCTGGATTGTTTCACGCGCGTTGTTAGTTATTCTTGCGCTAAGTTTGACTAACGCACTCTTGATGGCCTGCATCTCCGGCGCGCGGTCTTCAAACAGGGTTAGCGTTTCTGATCCGCTGATTAGATTCACGAAGACCCCTGCATTCAGCGGCGGCTCGGGCCGCCTGGCCAAAATCGCTGGCGTCGTCAGCGGCGTAGATGCCCGGGAGTGCGATTGCCTCATAGTAATCTACTCTTGGACAGACCGGCTTTACGTTCAACCCTGGGTTGATGCGCCTTTCACAAAGTTGCAACCCGATAATACATTCGAGGCTGAGATTCATCCCGGGTTTCGCTATTTTGCACTTCTGGTTAAAAAGTCATATCTGCCCGCCGCGACATTGAGCGAGCCGCCCCGTGTTGGCGGCGAGGTGCTTGCCGTCGCCAGCATCAATGCGGGAGTAGAACCGGGGCAGATGGTTCCTGCCACTTCGCCTACGCGAACCATCAGGTTTTCCGGGCGCGAATGGAAAGTCAAAGCGAGCGGCGATCAAGCCATCGGCCCTGGTCCAAACCGCTTTTCCGATAGCGAGGAAAATGTATGGGTGGATGCGAATGGCAAGCTGCACCTCCGCATCACTAACCGTAATGGCCAGTGGCTATGCAGCGAAGTAATTCTTGCTGAGGAGCATGCTTACGGAGAGTATAGATTCACGCTCGACACCGAGCCGAAGGACATTGAGCGAGCTTTGAACGTTGTTCTAGGGGCTTTCGTTTGGAATGACGCGGACGCCGAACACAACCACTGCGAGATTGATTTCGAGCTCTCACCTTGGGGACAGCCCGGTGAAAAGCTGGGGCAGTTTGTGATTCAGCCCCATACGAACCCACGCAACATCGTCCGCTTTGACATACCTAAAGGGCTGGCTCCAACAACACACGCGTTTAACTGGGGACCGGGTCGCGTCGAGTGTGCGAGCTTCAAGGGTAGCAGCGCGGGACGGCACGCGTTCTTTCGCCACACGTTCACGCAAGGCATTCCGCCAGATACTAAAGGCACGCAAGCGCGGATCAACCTGTGGCTGTTCGGCGGGAAGTCGCCCGCCAACAACCAGGAGATTGAAGTTGTCGTCAGCCATTTTGATTTCAAGCCTTTGCGTCCGGGAAAACCTGATTAATCCAAGTTGCCTTTATGCTCAAAGGGTTCTCTGCCCGACTTAAGCGGCCGCCCCGGTTCCCTAACTGCCAAGGTCGTCCGCGAGCTGGTATCTCTTGTCAGGCCAGGCATTGACGGACGCGCAGAAGTTCAAATAAGGACTCTGTTGAATTTACTTAGACGAGGACTTCAAAGAGACCTTTAAGATTCGGGGAGGGCGAAGGCTCGCGACCGAAGCCAATGCGCCGTCTTTGTACATATTGACATGGCTACTAACGTGATGTGCAAGCGGTAGGCGTTGACTCAGTCCTGTTCAGAATCGTGCCGGAACTACTACGCGAAGTCTCTTGTCCCGTGCCGCCGTTGACCATAGTAATTACTGCGCCGATCTTTGCGATGGCGAACCAGGAGGCAATGAATTCAGGGCAATCGGGCAGCGAGATGAGCACGCGGTCTTCCATCTCTACGCCGAGCGTAAGCAGCGCATTGCCGCAACGGTTCGCCATTCGCTGAATCTCAGAGTAAGTGTACTGCTTATCTTCGTAATAGACCGCAACCTTAGCGCCCTTCCCTTCTTTTATGCGGTCATCAAGAAAGTAATCGGCCATATTGAATTGCTCTGGAAACGAGATCATGAATGTCTACCCCGTAATGAGTTATTCGCTGAGGCGAGTATAACATGGGTTTTTGCGCCTCGTCCCTTCGCACTTTTGCTCACATTGAGAATAAAGAGAGGTGGAAATCAAGCAGAATCTAGGCAGGCATTACTGTGGGGGGTGAATGGACAATATCAAGAAATTTAGCAAGCAGCTTGACCCAATCCTCTAATAATCGCGTCTTCAATTCAGAGCACCACACAAGCCCAGCTACAGGCGGGCGCGTAGGAAGGTTTCAATCCGCTAATGATGGCGTCTTCTATTCAAAGTGTCGGCCATTTTCGCCCTTTCCGCTAATCTCATTTCCTGACCCTCCTTTCTTCTCCCAATAACCCTGATGAGTCAATGAAGAAGTATTTATGGCTAAGTACTCATGGCAACAGCCAAATGACCGTCGCCTTACACTCTGCCGCGACCTGCTCGACACGACTGGCTCGATGTACGGTCAAGTTATCCAACACCAGTACGTCACCTGCCTTGATTGTGGGTCGCAGCACCTGCTCGATGTAAGCATCGAACACCTCTGTATCAACTGCCCCGGAGATGCTCATCGTCGCTTCGACTCCGCCAAGCGACAGACTGCTGATCAGTGGTCTCTGCGCCCCGTAATTGTGCGGCACCCTCTCGGCGATTCGCTTCCCTTTAGGCGCAGGCCCGTACAGGCGAGTCATAGCCAAGTTGATGCCCGCTTCGTCAATAAAGCCTAAGCGGCGCACGTCAAAGCAGCTGACACGGCGCCAATACCAAGCCCCGCTTGTAAGGGTTGCGCTCTACGGCGACTATGCCTTTTTTTGCGCGGCAGCCCGATCTTGGCCAGAGCGCGTGAGATGGTCGACAGATGCACGTCAACCTGCTGATCATCACTAATCATATGCTGCAACTCGGCCGAGGATGTGTAGCTTTGCTGGCGAACCTTGCGCCTGAGCAGATGGAGTTGCCGAGCAGAAAGGCTTGGAGGCTTGCCACCGCCGTGAGGCAGAGGGGGCAAGTCGCCGACCTGGCGCCACTGACGAAGCAGCTTGTTGACAAAGGCAGGGCTTACGCTGAATTGCTGAGCGACTTCGGCAATAGTGTCTTGTACTTGCTCGTAAGCGCGGACGATTCGCTGACGTAGGTCTAAAGAGTAAGCTTGCATAGCTGAAACCTACTCCTGAATGCTGTCTAGATGTAATTGCAAAGAGCTATAGAGCGGTTTTCGATTCAGTGTAAGACATAGCCGCAGTGTTTGAACCACGCGCGTGCGTCCGACTCCGTCACCGTCGCGATGGCTTGTTTGATCGCTTCTTCCAATGTCTCGCGCGTGCGTGCCTTCGCCGCTCGCAAAGCTGTCTTGATCTTTGACCAACATCGCTCTATCGGGTTCAGGTCCGGCGAGTAGGGCGGCAGGAAGACCAGCCGCGCGCCTCTCTGCTCGACCGCCATGCGTGCTGCCGCCGAACGGTGCGCGCCCAGGTTGTCCAGCACGACGATGTCGCCTTCCGTCAGCGTCGGGGAAAGCACCTCGCGCACGAACGCGGTGAAGACCTCGCCGTCGGTCGCCCCATCGATGGTCATCAGCGCCGACAGCCCTGCCGCCGACAAAGCGCCGAGCATCGTGATGTTCTCGCCATAGTTCTGCGGCGCACTGCCGATCACGCGCTCACCTTTGGGCGCTCGCCCGTAGAGCCGCGTCATAGCTATATTGACGCCAGACTCGTCAACAAACTTTAGCCGCCCGAGGTCGAACTCACTCACCAACTCGTTGTAAGACTGGCGCTCGGCCCGGACCCTGTCGGTGTCACGCTCCGAGGCGTGAATCAGCTTTTTTTGTGCGGCAGTTTGAGTCGCCGCACCGCCCGATACATCGTCGGAAGCGAGACGCGTACGCCGCGCTGTTCAGAGACTTTGTCGCACAGTTCTGAAAGCGTCAGGTCATTCTGCTCACGGATCAGGGTTGAGATGAGCGAGAGCGCGGCCTCATCTAGCAGCGGCTTCCTGCCGCCGGTATGCTGTGTGGCGGCCAACTGGCCCGTCGCGCGCTGTCGCCGCCGCATCTTCTGGATGAAAGCGAGGCTGACGCGAAACTGTCGAGCGAGTTGACGCTGCGAGCCGGCGCCCTCATCGTAGGCCCGCGCGATCTTGCAGCATAAGTCGGGAGAGTAAGCTTTCATACCAGGAATCTACTCTCTTGTTGTCTCACAGCCAACTGAAAACTGCTCTAGATTGTGTCGTAAGAACTGAAATCCTAAACTTTATCGAGTCAGACAGTGCCTTGGTCGGTTAACAAGTTCCATGCCTGTTCAATCCGAGTAAGCTGTTATTGCTGGGCCAAAGAGAATGTTCTTCTTTGGTGAAAGTGAATATCCAGTGAGAATAGGCCTGTGTCATTTAGCCATTCACCGGTCCGCGAATTTACAGAAAGAGCGTTACACTACTCTTCTTTTAAGAATCGCTGAGCGGATTGCCGGACTCATGCAATAGAGAAAGAATTTGCGAGTGCGGCAATTCTTCTCTATATTCATTAATATCGGAGGCACCCTTATGGATAAAATCTACGCATGGCTTACAAAAAAATTTGAGCATCCGCTGAGTCCTCTATTTTTCTTTTTTGGCGCTCTGCTTATCCTGCTAGCAATGAGTAACAAATTTGATGTTCCCTTCCTTAAGAATTTTGCGATTGATCCGGGTTTCCGCAGCACCGCCATTTTTATCGGCGTCGCATGTTTCGTCCTCTCTATCATACTCTACTATCGCCCGCCAAAGCATAGTCCGGTAACCAACCTCGCCTCGCTGCCGCCAGAGTATAAGGACAGCATGGATAAACGATTTGGTGAGCTCAGTGACAATCAAAGCTCCCTACTGCATTTCTTACAACAGCAAACCGATGCTCACAAAGGCATCCTGCAAAGCCGGGTCGAAAGAGAGTTCAGTTATCTCAGCAAGAGTGAGGTCTTTTATCGCCTTGAGCATCTGCGCCTTTTGGGCTTTCTCGAAAACCAAAAACTGGAGGGTGGGGCCGGCACCCTCTACAAAGTTCGCAAATCCTACAAGGGTAATTTTTCGAGAAGACCCGATTATGGCCGCGAAAAGCTGAAGAGCGTTACTTGATTCGTGTACCCAAACGCCTCCGCTGCGCCAGATTTGCTGCCGGTCCTACTTGCTCTTCATTTCTTGGCTCCTGATTCAGTTCGTATAATCCATATCTCCACGCGACGGTTTCGCTGTCGTCCTTCGGCTGTTTCGTTGGTATCAATCGGGTCTTCGGCGCCGCGACCGATGACATTGAACAATAAGTGCGGAACAATCGCTCGTAACTCTTCCGCTACGCAGTTGGCGCGACGAATCGATATCATCTCATTGAGTGCCGCCGGTCCGGTAGAGTCCGTATAACCGATCAACTCCACCTCGATTTTGCCCGGCAATTGATTCAACTGATTGGCGACCTGGACGAGGTCGTCCTTCCCGAGCGAGTCGATCATCATACTAGTGTGATGGAATCGAATGACCGTATCGAATTTCCATCTTGAAAACTCCCCCTCGGGGCCTGACACCGTCAGGTTCACAAATCCACTACGAGCCAGTAATTCCTGCCCTTGTGTCCCGAGAACATAGTTAACAAACTTCTTTGCCGCGCCGCTGGCTTCCCCATTAGAATAAAGATATAGCATGCGCGTTAACCAGTAGCTCTGATCACGGACGTTGCCGCATGTCGGCATCAGCGCCTGAGTAAGATTTGATTCTCGGACTGCCAGAATCTTGTTCGTCCCCGCGAAAGCAAAACTCACAAAGGTTATGGCGTTGGCGTCACCAGCTACGCGATCACGCAGCTCGGGGCTGCTTCCAACGACTTCGGCTTCTGCCGCGAAGGCCAGATCATTGCCCAGTACCTGCTTCTTGAAAAACTGGTGCGAGGCATATCGCGCGTCAGGGATCAGGACATGAATGGGCGCGGCCTGACCGCCTCTGACTTCAGACCAGTCGCGTAACTTTCCTGAAAAAATCGCCTGCAACTGCGCCCGGTCGAGTTCGCTGACCCGGTTTGATGGATTTACCAGGATGGCAAGCGCATCGAAGCCTATGAGATATTCTCTGTCGCGAGAGTCGAGAATGATGCCGACTTTTGCAGCTTCCTTCTTCTCTTGCTCGCTGACTGGACGCGACGCCATAGCAATTTCGCACTCACCTGCGATCAATGCGGCAATGCCATTCGCTGTACCGTTCCCCTCGACCTCCGCCTGGCAATCGAAGTTCGTCACAGAGAATTCTTTAACCAAATTCTCTCCGATGGCGCTGGCGATAGTCTCTGATCCGGTGACGCGAATCTTTGCGGTCGCGACCTTCGGGCTTTGCTTACAGGAGAGGGTAGCGATGCCCAGCCACAAGCCAACGAAGAACACAAATCCAATTTTCAAGTATCCCACTTCTTATCCCTCTAGAATCGCGCATGGATTACCCGATGGCGAGCGTGAGCTGGTTAATTAGATTCGGGAGGAAGAACAACGACGACACGAAAACCGATCGTGTGGCGGCTGTCGATCCGCTGCGCGCCACCGACTTTTAGATTCGATGGCACTCTGTCCCCAGAGGGTCGATGGGCGAACCAGCCGCGCGATGTCGAGCTGCACATCTTCGCCGAGTCAAACCAGGACCCGCCCCGCAAAGCGTGCAGGACAAGGTTAGATCGTTCATTACCTGTCTTGGGGGTAGCGCCCTTCGAGCCATCGTGTAAAACGTCCTGGCACCATTCCCAGACATTTCCATGCATGTCGTATAATCCGAAGGCATTGGCGATCCCCAGCGAGCCGACCGGGCGCGTCCCCTGATTTGTACCCGCGCCGGTTTGCCCGCCTGCCGGCGGCTGGTCCGCCTTGAAATTGACCAACTCCGGAGTGATCGTATTGCCGAATGCATAATCGGTGTGCGTCCCGGCGCGGCAGGCGTATTCCCATTCATCCTGGGTCGGCAAGCGGTACGGCCTGCCAGTCAGCCGCGCGAGGCGGTTGCAGAACTCTTGCGCTTCTTCCCATAGAACGCTATCGACAGGCAGATCATCGCCGATGTTGAAGGGTATGACCTGATCTAGTTTTGCATTTCCGCCGTCGGTCGCCTGCGCGTTCGTGACCACGGCCCGCCATTGCGCCTGGGTGATCTCAAATTGCGACATGTGAAAAGTCGGGAATGAAACTTCCTGCTTCGATTCAGCGGTCGGCCCCTTTTGGCCCTGACTCTGGGCGGCGTCTTGTGGAAGCGCTCCCGGCTTGATCTCGATCATTTCCAGAACCACATTGCCGGGCAGAATCTCCGAAAAATGATTGGCTTTGCCCCAGATGATTGCGATTTGGTCGCCACTGTCATTCAACTGGACAGTCTTGTACCGGATGTATGAATCGGAGCTCAGAAGCCACCATCCGGAGGCTGCGGCCAGAAGCAAGAAACCTAGAATCGAGAGGGCGGCCACAATCTTCACTCTTCTTTTCCGCGCCATCCGCGATTGTTTCTGCTTCTCCTGTTCTGCTGCTCTGATCTCGCGATCCTCTAACTCTAAAAACCTATTGAGGTCGACTATCATATCGGAAGCAGTTTGATAGCGCTTTTTCGGGTCCTCGGCGAATCCTTTTTCGATGATCTCCCTCAAGAAATTATTCGCCTCTCCCCGCTGTTCGGGAGGCATTATGACGCGTCCGGCCCGAACCTCTTTCCATAACTTCGTGTCGCTGGTATAGACATAAGGCTTCTCTCCGGTCACCATCTCGCAAAGCAACACACTGACCGACCACAGGTCTGATTGGACATTGACCAACCCGCCGGTCTTTAAGCGCTCGCGCGGGGCATAGCCCGGATTGACGAAGCGATTATGAGCAGGCGACCCGTCTTCGGGGAGGCGTTTGGCGATACCAAAATCGAGAATCCTGATCTGGTTTTCACGACTGATCATCACGTTGGTTGCGCTGATATCGCAGTGAAGGATGGGCTTCTCGTAATGTGCCTTTTCTAATGCGGAGCAGATTTCGATGGTGATTTCCACGGCCTTGCGAGGGGTTATCTTACGGCTGTTGATCGCCTCTTCAAGGGTTTCGCCATCGATATACTCCATTTCGATATAGAAGTACTGTTCGTTCAGAATGCCATAGTCAAAAACCCTGGCGACGTAGGGGGCCTTGGGAAAAAGCTCCTTCTGCAACTCCGCGCCGTCGCGTTCGGCATCCAGCCTCTCTTTCCAGTCAGGGTCTTTAAGATCTATCACCTTCAATGCCACCTTATGATCACGTTCGCGGTTGAGGGCCAGGTATACAACCGGCTTGCGATCAGGGCTGTCGGGGTGCCTTTTATCTAGAACCTTTATGATTTCAAACTTTCCGTATATCCCTTCCAGGGGTTTCATGACTTCTTCCTTTCGCAGAAAGTCAAGACAGTAGTTATCCTCTGTCGATCATCGTTTGTTCATCCTGAATTCGACGCATGCCTGGCCGAGATAGATTTTGTCTCCGGCCGCCAGCTTGAGGCCGGGGTTGCTGGAAACCTCGATCCGGCTGCCGTTGCTGCGGATAACTACAGTGCCGAATAAGCCGGTATCATCGTAGAGCCAGTATTCGCCTAATTCTTTCTTAAACCTGATGTGCGCCTGTTTGCGCGAGACGCTCTGGTTTATCTTATTCTGGTCGTCGAAAAAAGCCAGATCGTTATGGCGCACCGGCAATCCGTCTTCACCATAGACATCCACCATGCGCCCGATTCTAGTAATCTCCCTGGTGAGATTGTATTCCTGAGCATTGGCCTCACCCGCTAATACATGGAGGACGGCTTTGGGTTTGGATTTCGAGCTACGCGCCTCGCGAGGTTTATAATCGATCTTGAACCCGGTGCTGGCCCAGTCGGGCGGCTCCGGACCAACGATTGCCACACGGACATCGAGTGCTTTTGGAGTCTCGCACTTTGGTGGCTGTAGGTTTTTGTGTATGGCATGGGCAACCTCTTGATCATCGATGAGGACCGATTGATAGAGGCTGTGCCTTTCTTCGTTGCCTGCGTACAGTTGCACCTCGATGACGGAATAAGGGAAGACGTGGCGGCCCTGGCCGAGCGGCGCAATATGGCGTTCGACTTCCCGAACAATCGAGCGGACCACTTCCATCGGTTCGGCCACGCCGCGGGTTTTGCCCATGACCTTATCAATTGTCTTTTCGATTCTCTCTTCGAGCCGTTTCAGAAGGCTCATATTCAGTCCTTCCTCACTACCGAATGAGTTGAAGGTCGCGAGCAGCGCTGACGATGCCACTCGCCATAGGGACCGCAGCTCTGCCGCCGTACCCGCCGTTCTCGACGAGAATGGCGAATGCAATGCTCTTTGAGGCAGCATCGTAAGGCGCGAATCCTATAAACCAGGAATGCGATGGGCCTCCGGCTATTTCGGCAGTCCCGGTTTTGCCGGCGATTGCCGGGGAAACCCCGCTTAATCTTCGCGCCGTCCCTTTAGTGACAACGCCGCGCATAGCCAGTGAGATGAATGCCGCGTCAGCCGGGGCCAGGACTGATTGCGGGCCTTGCACGCGGGTGTTGCTCGTGTCCGTCACCCATCGACCCAGGACTAAGTTGCCGCCGTTTGCCATGGTCGCAGCTACGCGCGCCATCTGGAAAGGGCTTGCGACGACCTCTCCCTGCCCGTAGGCCGACTGCGGAATAAACTTCGCCAACTGCTCGGCGGTATCCGGATTCGCCGTCGAAATGCCGAAAAGCGAGGCCGTCTGCATCAACGATTCGGGGCCTACTGCGTAGGTGCCCAATTGCGCAAAGAAGGCGTTGCAGGAGACGACGATCCCCTGCTGAAGATTGACTGCGCCGTGTGGGCTGCGGTCGCTTATATCGTCGCGTACAGGCGCTCCCCATCCGCGCACAGTGTTGCCAACTCGCCCTCCGCCCAGGCTGACGCACGGGTAGACGACGCGCGCCAACTCACTATTCTTCCGGAGCGCTGCCATAGCTGTCACTAACTTGAAGGTCGAGCCCGGTGGGTAAAGCCCAAAGCGAGCCCGGTCCAGCAGGCTGTCCGCCTGGCTCTCATTGCTTGCTGAGTCGACTGCCGCACCGCTGAAGGCGACCAGGCTCTCTGGATAGGGATAACTGACGCACGCCAGCAGGTCGCCGTTTTGCGGGTCGAGGATGACAATCGCGCCTTTCTCCCTGCGCAGTGACCGTATCTGGAGTTCGAGTATTTTTGCGACGCGGAGTTGCAGCCTGATATCTAGCGAGGTGCGAACATCTCGGTCGCGGTTGAGAAAACGCTTGACCTCTTCGCTCTCAAGGTCATAGCGGTTTCGCAGCAAGGGAATCAAATCCCTGTAATCCCGTTTCAAGATGCTGGTTGTCTGGCCCGTTTGCGCATCGGTGACTTCCTGCACCACTGCATAATCATCATACCCCTGTAATCGGTCCAGCGACTCGCGCTCGATATAAGCGGTATTGCTCGCGCCCCAATTCTTGCGAGTGCGCTCGTCCCCGAGCAGGTGAAAAAGTTGCGAACCAAAGGGATAATGGCGGCTCTCTGTCGGCGAGCAGACCTGATCGATCTTGATGCCGAGCGCGTCAAAGTCCTTGCTGTGCCTCTCCAAAACATTCCAGTCGCTGGTCGCCAGAGGAATGTTGTTGCGGTCGTAAATACTCCCCCTCGGAATCAGCCGGAGCGCCTCCCTGATTCGCGGGTTGTACTGATATCTGCGGACGCCGTCTGCCTGCATCGTCAGCGCACCGACGATCATAGTCTCGTCACCGCGCAGCATCTGTATGTAAGCTGCCCTGCCGAGCACCAGGAGCAGCACACAGCAAAGAGCTATCGGCAGCCAGCTCCATGCCTTCTTAAACTCTGCACGCCTTTGCACGCCCGGCTCAGTGGAAATTGAAGCTAGAATGCCAATGATCATGAAGTTCACAAGCATGGAGGTTCGGCCAAAGCTCAAGAACGGTAAGACGACTCCCGACAGCGGGATCAATCCAAGCGCGCCGCCCGTGATCAGCAAGGTCTGTAGCGCGATAAGCAGCGTTAGCCCCAGACCGAGAAAGAGGGTGTAATCGCTCGTCGCCCTGAAGGTAATTTGCAGGCACCGAAAAATCAGCAGGGCATAGCAGACCGCCAGGAACAGGACACCCGCGAAACCTAACTCCTCGCCTACCGCGGATAAGATCAAATCCGTATGCACGGCTGGCACCATGCTCGGGTTTCCCAGCCCTAGCCCCGTCCCCGTCACGCCTCCGGTCGCAAACGCCCACATCGATTGCGCCACTTGCTCTCCCCCGCCAACCTGATTTTCCCACGGCGAAAGCCATATCTGTATGCGCTCGGCTACGGTCGCCGACACGATTTTACGCAGCACGGGTGAGGTCGTTATCGTAGGCGACGTGGACAAGTAATAGCTCGCGCAAAAACCGCCGACCAGGACTGTCAGGCCGACGGCCGCCATGACGAATCGATTGCGCGCCACCACGTAGAGGATGAGAAAGAGAAATGATAGAACTAAGGCAGGGCCCATGTCCTTTTGAAAAATGAAAAAGATCAACACAATACCCATCCCGATCAAGACTGGCAGCAGGTAATCCAGACGTGGGACTTGGATCGCGTCGCCGAGGCTTTGGAACACCGGGCCTTTTTCTTTTAGCTCTCGCATAAACTCCCACCTCTTCGCGAAGTAGCCAGCCAGAAAATAGACCACCAGCACTTTGATTACCTCGACCGGCTGAAAGCCGAACAAGTTGACTTTGGCATCGCTGCCGCTCGGCCCGCTGCCGAAGAGAATGAGCAGTATTGACAACAGAAAACTGAGAAGCAAGGGGATATAACTCAATCCCTCGAACCGCCGGCTCGGCTTGCGTGTGCTGAACAGCGCCAGCAAGCCGCAGCCGAACACAACCCCCATCGAAAAATCGACATAGCTCAACGTGTCTCGCAACGGGTCGCGCAGGCTGATCATCATCAACAGGCCAACGCCAGTTAATAAATGGATAGCCGGCAGCAGCAAATAATCGCCCTTGAATCCGCGAATCCGCCACCAGACATGAACCGCATAAAACGCGAGCACGTATAGCGAAAGCCATACGTATAGCTTGCTCTTGAATTCTTCAGGCTCGCGGACTATGAACGAAGGCTTAAGCTGATTCAACTGTCTCAGCAGCGGGAGCTTCAGAGTCCCTGGCGTCATAGCCGTCGCCGTATTCGACCGGCGGCTGCGCAAGTTCGCCAATTCACTCCGAAAGTAATCTAGCTTCGGGTTCGTGTCGATCTCATTTTCATCGACGCGGATTCTGGCAATCGCCCCGACGTTGGGCAACGAGTTCTCTGCGCTCGCGAAGCTGTAAATCTTCTGTGCCGCAAACAGCCGGTCGTTCGGATTGGCGAACTGGCTTAGATAAGGTAACAAGGATTCACTGTTTGTGAGCCGGTTCAAATTGAGCAACTGATTCGCGGCTTCAAGCCCCTTCACCTCGTCGAAAGTGATGGGCGTGAGCCTCTTGGCTTTATAGACCAGATAAAAACCGGCGATCAGGGCTAACGACACGCAGATCAATGAAAGCAACTCCCGCTGGCGCGGCGATTTGAAATACTTGGCGCGCTCTTTAGCGCGGTCTGCGGGTGTGCTTCTGATCGGCGTCATATTTCTTACCTGAGGTCACTCGGTTTATCTGGGAGACCGTCGCGCTGGCCACGTCAGAGCGTCGCTCACCACATGGCTGTTTTGAGCACGGTCTGGCGCATCCCTGCCCGGCCGATTGGGTGCCGGCCTTGCTGATGACGAGCTGGCAGGATTGCGGCTGACCATAATTGCTCCCTGCTGGTTTGGCTTGAGATCATCGCCAAAGAAATTCGCTCGTTCGAGGGCGTTTGCTGTCGTTGCCCCGACCCAGAGAATCCCGGCGCCACTGTTGTCACCGAAGAGATTGCCTACGATCTCCGGGTTGGCGGGCGTTATCACTTCGATGCCTGGCGCCAGCCTTGGCCCTGCTCGGCCGTTGCCCACAATAGCATTCTTGATGATTCGATGGTTGCCATCCCCGCGCACGATGACACCACTGGCCCGGTTGTCATGAATGTAACTGCTCTTAAGCGTGACGGAGCCAGAGCCCGCGATTTCTATGCCCGCCAGCAGCGTGCCCGTGACCTCCACATCCTCGATATAGAGGTCGGCGTCCAGCACGCTGATTCCTATTGCTGCCGGAGTCTGATTATCGCTGAGGATTTTGAATCCGGCGAATTGAGCATTCTCAATCTCCCTGGCGGAGACAATACTGGGCGCCGTGAAGTCGGGCGTGGTACTATAAAGCACCGCCTTTTGCGGCTCCTGGCTGATCAGCAACACGCTGCTTTTGAGCTCGATTTGTTCTCCATAATTGCCTGCTTCGACTTCCACGACATCGCCCGGGCGGGCAACGGCGAGGGCCGCGCCTATAGTCGGATAGTCGGCTTGCTGGTGGGCTCCGACGATGATCTTGCGCGGTCGCGGCTGGCTGGATTCGCCCTGCGGATCGCGCTGGTACAGATTGAACTGAAGCACCAGCAAGCCTATGAAGCCGACGAGATTCAAGGATGCCCAAAGCAGGACGCGCGGGGAAATCAGTCGCTTCTGCCAGTGGCCGCCCGCTCTGCTGTCAACTGATTCACCCGCGGCACCGGCGGCGAAATCACGACCCGCAACAAAGATCGCCGTCACATTATCTTCGATTCCAGACTGGTTTGCAGCCAGAATCAACTGTTCGACGACCGCTTGCGGATCATCTCCGAACCGCTCGATGATCCGCAGCATCTGCGCCGAAGTGATCGCATCGCTCAGCCCATCACTGCACAAAAGCAATGCGGCGTTAGAATCGAAGCGGACTCGATTGAACTCTATGAAATAGAGATCATCCGGCTCATGGTATTGCGAGCCGACATCGCGGCAAACCTCGTTGCGCCTGGGGTGCGATATGGCAGCGATTTCCGAGAGCTCGCCAGCATCCTCGCGCTCGCCGACCGGCGAATGATCGTGCGTGACCTTCTCTATTCTGCCGCCTTGAATTCGATACAGGCGCGTGTCGCCGACGTGACCGACATCGACGTAGCCCTCTTCAACGATTGCAACGGTCATTACGCAACCCATGCCTGTCCATTCGGGATTGGCCTTCGCAAGGTTGAAGATCTCATTATTGGCTATCGTGATCGCCTCGCAGATGCGCTCCTCCGTGCTGCCCACACACCTTTGCAGTCTTGCAAGCGATTTTTCCAGAGCTATCGAGGCGGCGACCTCGCCTGCGGCGGCACCGCCCATCCCGTCAATGACGATGAATATGCCTTCGGTGGCGTCTTCGTACAGGCGGTCTTCGTTAGTTTCACGCACCTGCCCACGGTCGCTCTTGCCTGCGCTTTGTAATCCTAGATCGCTCACTTCAATCACCCTCATCGCTTTTCGGCTAGCAGCCCATATAACATGAAAGCCAACACCAGTAACAGGAGAAGCAGGAAGATAAAGCGTTCGACATATAGCGCGCTCATTTTCTCTCCGAAGCGACAAAAGTGATATTAATGACGCCGCCCAGATTGATGCGCGCCCGCGGCGGAAGCTCCGTCTCTTCACCGAGGTCTTGCCTCTTGCCGTCAACAACGCGAACGCTCGATGGAATCTTCCGGCCCTCCACTTTAGTCCCCAGCCTGCTGACGTCCTTAATGTAGAACTTGCCTGTCGCCTCGTCGCGTCTGAGCCTGAAGTGCTCCTGCGAAATCTGTTCGGGGCCATCGAGCCGCAAATCGACCCAGTAGCTTGGGCCGCCGCGACCGACGACGATTGCTTTCTTGCTCATCTCATAGACATGATCACCGCTATCGTCACGGTAACTGAGCCGCGCAAAGATCGGGCTGCTGCTCTTGTATGCAGCGGCAGACCTCGCTTCGACATCCTGGTTCCAGAGCTGATCCTCGTCTGTCGTGGTGACGAACTTCTTAATCTTGCCTTTCTCGTTGCGCAACATTACACGGACGGTGCGCGAGCCAGACATTCTCATCTTCGGCGGCGCAGCGAGGTCAGGGTAGACTTCGATCACCCCAGGTTGAACCACGTCGTCCGCGCCCTCAAGAAAAGATATGTACCAATTATCCTCCGCGCTTTCGTATGTCGCCGAACGAATGGGCAGCAGCCACCTCAGGAATCTCCTCCAGAGCGAGCCGCGATTGAGCCTTTCCAATTCTTCATTGAGTCTCTGCTTCGCTTGACCATTAATTTTCGGAAAGATCGGTTGCAGGCGAACATGGTCATCAGGGTGAAGGTAGACTCTGTAGATGCTCGGAACCAGCACGGTGTAGGCTAGCGGCTCAAGGTTCACCTTCATGGTCTTCAAAATAGTTTCAATGATGTCCTTACCAGTTGCCTTCGGTTGTTGCATTAGCTTGCCTCATTTGCTCAGTACCGCCTCGGCGTCGGGCGACCAGCAGGCTAAATCCACGGCACTGACCTGGCAGCCAGGACAATGGCGACTCTTTCGCTTTTCCTGGCACGAATCGATCAAGTCAGGGGCCTGTCATACGCTGCGGCAGAATAACCGGAAAGTTCTTCAAGCAGTCCGCAGACTTTAAGCAATTTCTCATAGTCTTGATTCAACTGATCCAGCGAAGCGAAGCGGCTCTTCATCTCCTGATGCAGCGGACCAGATTTGTCCTGCAACGCGCGGTCATGCTTTTTGAGCAGCGGAATGACGAGGTAATCCCGGAATTCTGCTTTTGCCCTTGCCGCGTAGAGCCAGAACAGCCGCCGCAGCCCGTCGAGCAATTCCGAATTGTTAAATAGGCTCCCGATAATGTTGCTGAATATTTCTTCTATGCGTGCCGATGCAGCTTCGACGTTCGACTCATTGTTCAGCTCGTCGCGGATACGGGATAGTTCTTCTTCCGGCGCATTACCGCTGATGAGATAAGGCTGGTGCAATACCTCGTACAGAGTAACGTGCTTGCAAGCCTGTAGGAAGTTCGCCTCAAGGCGCGCAATGATGTTTTCAAACACTTCTTCAAGGGGAACGAGATGCAAAGGATTATCCGGAAGGCAAAAGTCATAAGTCTGGTTGAAGGTTGCCAGCCGCAACGACTCTAGTATCTTGTGCTTGGCTAAGACAGATTTCAATTCATCCGTGGTGAATTTCGCAATCTCCGGAGCCGACCGAAAGACCGCTTCGCGAATGGCGGCTTCTACTTCAAAGAGTATGATGTTAACCGGCAAGTCGCGTATATCACGGTTGCCGACGAAGTCCATAACGGCTGTTTGCGGGCTGTGCTCGTATGAGTAGATGAGAGTGGCAAGCTTACGCTTCACGACTCCCAGAACCGTGTTGTGTACCAGTTCAAGCACAGGGCTCAAAAAGTCCCGGAAATCTTCTTGGCTGGTAGATTTGCTAAATTCTTTTAAGGCGGCTTCAAAGGCTTGCAACAATCTGTCGCACTCCTGGTTCAGAAGAGTCTCGTGTTGTTGCTGATGGCGCAGATCTAAATGGACGTCGTAAGGCTTCTGCAAGCCAGCCTCGTCCATTTTCCCCTCGTAGCAACCGCGCAATTCGAGCATCATTGACTTGAGCTTAGTCCTCGCCGCGCTGAGTTGGCGTTCAATCCGCTCATTCTTGATGAAGTCCGCGAGGCAGTCGCTAAGCTTTTTCGCCTCAAGCGTGGCAATCGAATTCCCGATACCGTTCCCTCCGGATGATTCAGCTATGCCGACTGCCGCCGAGCCCTTGACAGACAGACCGGCTGTCGGTTTCGCTCCTGCCGCTCGCTGCCGCCTCGGCTCGTACTGGCTGTGTGTGGTCAAGAACTTAAAATAGGGGCTGCCGTCTCGCACATTATAGTGTTGTCTATGGGCGAGCGCGGGGTGCGCCGAGGCGAGCTCTCTTGTCTGGTTCTCGGCCGTAGTGTTGGTATCGGAATTCTCCGCACCATTAATCACCTGAAAGACCTCCCCCGCGCCGCTCTTGCGGTCACCCTCTGCCTTTTGCGGGAGGCGCGCAGCGATAATCCAATCGGCTATTTCATTTGACTCCGCGTCGTTGGACTGATCAGCCACCAAGACAATAATGACGTCTTCATTAGCCAGTTCTTCGCTGGCGGCAGCTTGATGCAGCGTCAGGGAGGGTCCCCATCCAGGAACGTCGATAAACCGCATGCGCCCCTTTGAAAACAGTTCACTTGCCGAGGACTGACTCCCTGTATCCTTGATATTAATCCTAATCGCTTTCACCAGCCGGCTCTCTTTTGCCTCGTCCCCATATGAGTCCTCCTGCATGTATTGCCCGACCCGCGCCTCCGATAGGTGCAAGAGGTCCTGTTGTAAGCGCCCCGATTCGATCTGCGAGCTTTTTCGGCCATAAGCTTCAATGTATTCGGCGATGCATTTTAGTATCTCTACGGACTCTCTTTTCCCCCTCTCTGGTTCCTGGCCCTTACGCTTGGCTTCGATGAGTTCGGCGCTTACCTGGCGCTGGTCGGCATCGTTTATAATAAACGGCTCCATTTCGACTATCTTGCAAAGACCGTCAATCGTCTCCTGGAGATTCTTGAGGCTCCTATATTCGACTTGCGCGGTTTCGTCCTTTGCCTCTGGCTTCTTTTCGATGCAAATTAGGGTGCCGGTTATCTGCGTGTTTTTGGAAGGCAAGAATATGTCGCGACCGATCATCGCATTCATCAAGTCGCTCTTCCCCTGGCTGACGTTACCGAAGAATAGAACCGGGTAAAGCCTTGGCTTCAACATTTCCGCGACCTCTCTGGCCTGCGAGTGTAACTTCTCGGCCATGTCCTTCGCGATGTACTGGGAACAGCGGTCGGCGATATGCTGAAGTTTGATCCACTGATCGATATGTTGCGGCGAAAGGTATGGAAGTTCTTCTAATACAGCCTTCAGATCGGCTTGCTCCGACTTAGAACGCTTCATCGGCTCCTCCTATTCAGACAGATGCGGCACGCATTCGCCGTGCAGAATTATCTTGCGCGATTCGCGTCCATCCCTTATTCGCCGGCAGCGATGGCTAGGACGGCGAAGGAGATCGGCACGGCCCAGGTCTTATACCCTGCGCCACTCAGAAGGGCTGGCGCCGACGACGCGACAGACCCCCACATAGTTGTTGGCTTCCTGATAGCGAAAGTTCTTGATATCGACGATAAAGTCGGTCTGGCGCTGGTCGAGCGACAATCGCACGCGGCTCACCACTTCCGGGATCGAACGTAACGCATCGTCTGGTTTGTATTGGATATCGATCTGTTCGGGTGACTGCGTCGGCACCGCGCTAAGCAATCCTGGAGCTTCGAGCTTAACCTTTACGCCCTGCATCCCGGCCCGCAGTGACGCGGCTGCTATCGATAAAACGTCGCTTAGCGGCAGCAGCGCCGCGTCGCCGGAAAAGTAGGTGTGCAACAGCAGGTCGGCGCGGAAGAGGAAATGCAGCCAGTCGTAGGCAAAGCCCGGCTTGATGCCCTCTCGCCAAAACGCGTCAGGCGATTCATCTTGCAGTTTCTTGATGATCCCACTCAGCTTCGTTTCAATTTCCCTGTCGATCTCCTTTATCTTCAGCGCATTGATGACTTGTAACGACCCGTTACTCATCAAATCGCTTACCGCTTCGCGCCAGGCTAGAAGCGCCGATGACAGCCCTAGTCGCAGCCGCCGCTTGTAAGGGTCTTCCTGCTCGACGAGATGGAGCGCGCTTGCGACCCCCATCGTTTCGAGGTCCTGAAAATTCAAGTAGCCGCCAAGCGCCTTTATCAACGCCTGGCGGTCGCGGTTCTCCTCGCTCAACCATTTATGGTGAGCAAGCAACTTTTTCAGCCTATCGGCGAAGTTGCCGCCCCTCAGCCCCGCCGTCTCAAGGCTAGCATTTATCCCTCTCATCAATTGACCCACGGCCTGCACGCATCTCAACAGGTTCCCATTCTCAATCTGAAAATAGAGTGACAATTCGTGCAACGATTCTTCATATTCCTGAGCCATTCGGGCAGCGACCTGAACAGGCGTTTCGCCGCTGTCACGAGCGTACCTTCTGAAATGCTGCTCGATCATTCCTACTTGCCTGGAAAGCCGTTCATTCTCGCTTACCAGCCGCGCCACAGTCTTCGCAGGCTTCTCGTCCAATTGGCCCAGTCCCTTTAGCGCATCACTGACGGCGTATATATCATCATTAATTGTCTTGAATTCATCGGCGATGCGGGCGGCCGCAGCGAAAGGTGTTTCTAACCTTTGAACATAGGGAGTGAACTTCTCTGCCACACGGTCCAGGTTCGCCTTGTCCTTCTCATAAAACCCGAGCGCCGCAATGGCCATATCAATCGGCCTTCTCGAATCCCTGTTGATCCCGGCTGTGGCCTGCTCCAGGCGGGCGAGATCATCCTTGAGAGCTTTGTAATCCACTGCGACGCGGATCGCCTTCTCGGTCGGGTCGTCGCCTTCCTCCATGAGGCGACTTTCTACATAATGTCGTTCCAGGTTCTCGAATTTGTATTTTAGAGGAGTATACTTATTAATGATGTTAGAGATCCCCGTAACCAACGAATCATCCCCTTTCTCGTGAGGGCTAATCGTTGATTCGATGCTCGCGCGCTCCCTCTTCAAGGTCCGATACTCTTCGGCTATGTTGCGAAGCGTTTGCTCCCTTTCGGCAGCCGTGCCGGACAGCTCTTCGAAGCACTCGTAAAGCGTCTCCACCAAGGTTTCAGTCTCTGCGACGTTCTTATGTTCGCTTTCGCAGAGGTTTTTGGCAGCCTTCAGGTCTTCAATATACTTGATAACCTTAATGATACTCTCCTGTACTTTATCCGGGGAGAGCTTAAAAGTATCGATCCGCTCGAAATCCAAACCCTCTATCGACTTCAAGCATTTTAGATAGATCTTGCGTTCTTCGTTGAGGAAATGAGCGCAATGGCCAACAGTTTTCACAGTCCATTGGTCCAGGCGGTCTCTGTCGAGGCTGTCATGATACTTTCTGAAATCTTCGAGTTTTGCCAAAAGTATCACTGATAATTCCTTAACATCTTCACTCTGCGAGTCCAGGGCGATCTTGAGGTTCTCCTTGACCACGCTCAGATCAGCCCGCTTTGTAGTCGGGCGTTTAACGAGATCGTGGATATGCTTTTCCAGGCGCTCGGTCTTATCGGCTGGGTCATAGTCAGTCTCTCTTTCGTTGCCCCTGGGATCGCGTGGCTCGACTAACTGGAGGCAGCGGTCGACGGCTGCCGAAAGCTGGCTATGCTGAGCAACAAGCTCGCTTACCGTCAAGCCCTTTTCGTCGCCATTCTCACCTTGCGTCTTGAAGGGGTCTAGTTGTTTTGAGGCCCGCCCGATAATCTCTTTCGGTCCCTCATCGCCTCCCTCCACGCCCGTATAAGATTCAAGCAGGGCATTCACATCAACCAGATATTGATGTATTTGAGTAAGCGCTTCGGCAATCTTTGTTCCGTCGGTGAACTTGATATGTGTAAACTTGCGAGTAATGTCCATTGCCATATCGTAATCCTCCTTATCCAACGAGAAGTCGTCGGCCATTGCCGGAGGCCAGTTCTTGACGATCTCCTGCAAGCTCTCATAGAAACTACGGAATCTGACATCGTCTGAAGTTATTCGCTTCCCGTACTCATCTTTATGCTTTTCGAGTAAGTTCTTCAACTCAGTCCGTGGGGAATCTTGATCGCCATCGTTTCTAAGGGGCTGGTTGGCGCCGCGATTAAGCATGGGTAGCCAATCGTGTCGACGCTTGTAGAGCAAGAATATTCCGACAAAGAGGATGGGGAGGGCGGCACCGAGGGCAATTGAAAGGAGCGCTATCCCGGCGACTGGCAGCGGGCCGAGCTTCTGCTCGTTCTGTTCAGAGTAGGAGCTTAAGAAACTATCAAGTTTCTCTTCGAGGCCGGAGGTGCCCGACGACCTCTCGGTTGGATTCAAGGTCCTCAGACTCAGCAGGCTTGGGGCCAGTGCGTGGACATATTCATCAAACTGGTCGAACGACTCAATGGCGGGCTGTTTTGGCGCATTGAGTTCAATCGCCTGGACTGACTGTGCCCAACCAGCTTTTTCTTTCCGCAAAATCGAGGCGATGGTCCCAACATTGAAATCGCCTGCCTCAATCAGTTGATTGATGTCACTGGTTGCCGTCTCGCTAACGTTCCAGCGGTTTTTTCCCGCCCAATCAAGGAGCTTATTATCATCTTTCTTGAATGACAGATACTCGCTCTCATTCTGTTTATCTTTATAGCCGTCCGTGTCGTCGCGCTGCTTGACGGAATTCGGGCCGAGGTAAAAGCAAAATACGGGTGACGCAGCGCCGCTGGTCCCGGGATGCATGATGAATCCGATAGCACTACCGCTGGAGGCGTCGGCAAATTCTGCCCTGACACTAAAGACTGTGACTTCAACTGGCGGAGCGGGCGGTGCAGATAAAGCACGCAGTGTCAGCGCAGAGAGGCTCAATGCGCTTAGCAGTAACAAGAGTCCGAGCGGTCGTTTCATCCTTTTGCTCATAGATACAATCCAATGTGAGTCAATCACCGTCTGACGGTTATGGGTTCGTTTCCTGATCGACCAAACCTTCGGGTTAATCCTCAGGAGGGCCTTCGGGATGAAGCGGTCCCTTCCCGAACGGCCAGGGCGACCTGCCAATAACTCTATTCGCCCTGATCGTCTCCTGAGATGCTTTTCGTTCCTGCCGGCTGCTGTCGATGAATCTGATTTTCAACTTATCAGCCTCCAACTCTGCGCGGACTGAGAGTATCCAATCTTTTTTGTTGACATAACGCTCCGTCTGATACGGCGCTCCTGGAGGAATGACATAAAGGTAGCGTCGGTAAGGATGGAGCCTATCTTCCTTCCAACTCAAGTTAGGCGATTTCGACATCAGCTCGATGATTTTGAATCCCTTTTGACGCACCATTTCGATCTCTTCCCATTCGTCTCTAGGGATCAGCTTCCGACCCGGTCTGGTGATGATCGCGAGCGGCAGATTAAACTCGTCGATCACGCCGTCCTTTAAGAAGTCTTCCATAACCTGCCAGGCGATAGCGCCGTGCGCGACCGCTTGTTTCAAGTTGATCTTGCCGCCGCGCATTTCGCTCAGGTTTGATTTATCGACTTTGCCAGAGAGACGGCTGACCGTCTCTATCACGCCGTCCTCCAGGTCTGGCAATTGCGAGCCGCGTCCTGACACGATAACCGTCGTAATCTTTTTGTCAGGGCCGACGCCTGCGAAAGCCTGTGCTTCCTCGATGATCGTCTGCGTGATGAATTCCATGAAGGCTTTTATCCTATCGTCCTCTTTGATCACCTCATACGGGATTGATAGCCACTGGACTCTCGCAGAATCCACCCATAAGTACGGCCTGGGAGAGTGTGGCTGTTCCGCGAACATCCCCTCATCCTCCTGTTTTACCTTCTCATAATCGATAGACTGTTTCAGTCTGATTATAAATGGTTCCGTTTCTACGGCCCAATAGCCGACCTTGACTTTAAGCGGATCGCCTTTCTTCCAATTGTGCTTGGCGATGCGAATTGCCTTCCAGAGGTTGAGCATCGCCTTCGCATAGGCGGGGTCGCCTTTCTCCACTGGGGCTTGCTCAGTGATGAAGGAGGAGGGCCTCGGCTCGTCGATGGCGATTTTATACTTATATTCAAATCTGTCATCCAAGATGTTGCCTTTGTCAAGCAAGTCATGGATAAGGCGTGCAATCAGTTCGTCAAAATGATTTCCGGCTAGCGGTACACCGATGCGACTTTCGATTGTCCAGTTCTTCTGTACCTTTTTCTCCCACTTGAAACTGATGATCGAAATGTCGGTCGTACCGGCCCCAAAGTCGTAGACGAGCAGCCGTTCGAAGTCTTTGCCGCCTGGATCATGTTCCTGCGATTCATAGTAAAAATAAGCGACGGCGTCCGACTCGCTGATCATCTTGATATGATCCTCGGATACCAGATCAAGCGGCTTCATCAAGGCGCGAGAGACGATTCGTTTGAGCCGGAGTTGATGCTGTTTCGTAAAAGTATTCGGATAACAGACGACCACCTGATGGGGCATGAGACCCGGTTGTTGCCTCAAGTATGTTTCCGCGAGCGCGGCAAAAGCCGAAACCATCAGATCATCGAGCGGCACCTCGTCGTCGACAACCTCTTGGCCATTCTCTTCGTAAGTTATTTCTTCGCCCAGCGGCACATAATATGAAGAATTGCCGAGCCAGCTCTTGAGCCCAAATACAACCCGGTTGATGTTTCTTTCCAAATCCAGCTCAGCCGCCGGCAGGCCGACGAAGGACGCGTCTCCGGGCCGAAGCGAAGCTGTGTTACGGTCGGAAAGACGCTCCGAGCCTTCGCCTTGGCTTTCAATCTTTTTGAGACGCTGGTCAGCATCACATATGACCCAGCTCGGAAGAAAGCAGGTATCCCGCTCAATATTATCGGGATCGTATACGCCATATCCATGCCCATCTTTATAAGCAATGATCTTTTGCAGATCGACCATCTCTATGCCATCGCCTCCTTTATCGCCAATCGCTACTGCGATGGCCGAAGTGCCAAAGTCGATGCACAGGAACCTGTCGCCGAGCAACTGGACCAAATGGACAGGTATTTTGAGTTGCAGCGGCCGGTCGATTGGTTGCTCTCCTGGAGGAGTTATTTGCAAATCGAGTTGAAGCTCTATGTGGCAGTTTGTATGCGGGATTCCTCCATCTTTAACGTATTCGATAGACGAGTATTCTATGTTGGTGGCGAGGGTTGCTGGTGCTTCACCATCGTGTACTTCAATCAGTGAAGATTCATCACCTTGGTCCACCTGACCGTCGTTCAGGTGTTCAAATAAGAAGCTGACCTCACCAGCACTACCGCTGCGGTATGTAATGCGGTCGGCAAATTGAAGGTCTGGCTTGAAAGCAGCCTTGACCTTCATGGAAACATGGCCATCCTCGCCCTCTTTTGCTGTGTTCCCGATAGTAATCTCTAAAACCGTATCCGGTCTCGCCGTAGTCTTCTGGCTGGACCTCAAAGGCGATTTTGGAGACCCGATCGCCGGCCGCGAGATTCTCAATGACAAAGGCTCCTCGGCCCCTAGATCAAGCTGCGAGTCCTGAGAAATCCTATCTTCGATAGCCGCATATTCGGACTTGATGAAACGTTGTACAATTTGGCCCTCGCAGTCCCAGAAGATTTCCCGCTCGATATCCATAAACTTGACCCGCAGGTAGAGGTTCGTCCGTTCAGGATTCCGAAGAAGCGTGAATTCATAGGGGCCATGTGCCAGCTCTTTGCCTTCATGATCAGTCACGGTAAACCCGTAATGATCGATTTCTGCCTCCGGTTCGCCGACGTTTTGGTCGTCGCAGTCGAGCGTTGCCCAGACGTCGACAGACTCGCCTTTCTTCAACAGGATGTTAGGAGGCGACAACTGGATTGTGGTGTCAGGTAGAGGCCGCCCGTTCTTAGTCGCCCTAATTTTATAGTCTTCAGAAAAGAAGGTCTCAGCGCATCTGTGTCTCGCCCGGCTTGTGAATTGAAAGTGCGCAACTTTGATCTTCTGGCCTGGATCGAAATGCACTTGCCGGGAAACCGCTAGAACAGACAGTTCCGGAGGGGTCGGTCGTTCGCTAATGATGTGGAGCTGGAATTTGACGTCACAACTGGCGGTATGTGGCAGCGCTATTTTCTCTTTGCGCAAAGCGCGCAGTGCGCCGCTCAACATTCGAGTTACGAAATTAGTTTTGCCGGCAAATACGGGCTTTTCATCCTCTAGCGGCAGATGGTCAGTAACGGCGTCAGTAAATCTGAAGCCGTCGGGGCTAGTCTGTCCAGTTCCCTGACCAGGCGCTCGGTCGCCATCGCCGGAAACGGTGAGCGAGATATTGCAGGTAATCTCGTGCTGAAGTTTAGGTTTTTGCAGGTAATCGAGTATGGCCTCAGGTGCCAGACAAAGCTCGACATATTTGCCGGGGGTCACTGGCAAGATGACTTCGCTAGCCAGTGACCCGGTCGGGTTTGTACTTTGGGCTGCACCATTTCCCTCGGTATCTATGATCCTAAAACCTATCGGTTCTACATCTTCTTTTACATCAAACTCAAGGTGATTCAGCGGCGTGTAATTGAGCTTGATGACGGCTCTGACTTGCGGTTGCGGAGCATCGCTCAGATACTCGCCCGCCCGGTGTTTGTTTCGCACACTCAGTTTGCTGATTGTTATGAGCCCGGATTCTTGAGAATTGAAATCGACGACAATAGGATGACGCGGGCCGGTCGAATTCAACTCCGGCTTAAATGGGGTGTTTGATTTGTTCTTTAGCCAGGCGAATGAAAGCATCAAACACAAACCTAATGTAAATATCGCGGCGAGCCAGGGTAAAAAAAATTGTTCTCGTAAGATCAACTTGGAGAGCCCTGAGTCTGTCGTCAGCCTGGGTAACACATACAATTGGCCACGATGCGCGGCAATCATAGGGGCGAGGGGCAATGACAAGGGGCGACTTACAGACCGGCACGTTAAGAACTGCAATCTCGTGCGCGACCCGCCGCCACCGCTCTTTGCCACTACGGTAACAGCGCCAGTGACAACTATGAAGATGGCGATAACGATCACTCGCAATAGATTTCTTCTAAGCAAGCCTGACAGCCATTGTCGGAAAGCTTTCACCCTCGTGAAGGAGAGAAATTCCATACGCTAAATAATCCTTCCCACTTCGTATAAATCCGGTAAGAAAACTATCAACCAGAATCTTTACAAATCGTCGAGAGCTGATTCTTGTTTTATGACGCAAGCATCATAGAGTTGAGCCGAGATTAAACCTGAGCATTCCAGATACAGTAAAGATGCCGCTACATCACTTGCCATCACACCTCTGGATTGCAAGCGGCTCTAAGCTGATGCCCATATTACACCAAATCCTGCACTTGGCAAGCGGAGATATAAACATAGAGCCTCTAATCCCAGTCACTTGGGACAGGTAGTTACGGTGTGGGCAGCTTTGGCATCTAGCGAAGGCACTTGCGCAGAATCCGCGCCCGCATGCCGTCGCGACCGTGCAGGAAGCCAACGAGCGGATTCGCATGAACTACATCGGTTGTTTAACGAGCGGTTCCGAAAGCGGTCTATGCATCTGGAATGTTCGACTCCCGTGAATGCTACAGAGCTATTCATAATTAGGGCGCGAGAGTAATCATCCCGCCTAGAAAGGCTCAACGTTGTGGAAAGACGATTACCTCAAAGACAGGAACAAGAACCTTCGAAGTGTGCGAAAGCTCGGTCTGAAAGATTGGAAGAAGAGTGGTTATCACAAACGATCTTCGGCTAAAGTATATCTTCTCAGATAAGCTTCGCTCGCGCAGAGATGAGACACAAACGACAGAAGCAATGATTTGATGCGCAACCCTCAATAGAATGACTCAGCTTGGCATGCCTGACAGCTATCGAGTATGAGTTGAGATGATGCCTCACTCTATTCTTGGTTCTGATTTATTCAACAAAGTCCACTCAGTCCAAAGTGCTCTCACTTGCGACCCACATGATCTCAGCCTGCTCCTGATGTAGAAAACCTAGCCAGAACACCTTCCACCAACAGTCGAATAGGATTTTACTTACACTCACTCTTCGATTCGTAGTAGAATGAGGCCGCCCTGTTGCCGTAAATGTCCTGGGCCGCCAATTGCCGAAGCGGTTGAGTAAAGCGGGTTGAGTTACTGCGTGTCGAGGATACGGAAAGTCTTACCGGATCCTGAACCAAAACAGAAAAGCCAGCGCAAGCATCAGCGCACCTGAAGCCAGATCAACATCAGGGACGGAATCTTGATTTACAGACCTGTAATCATCCGATCCGTTAGATGGCGCGATGGTGAGGCCGTCGCCGGGCTGCTCGCCAGGGTCGCAAATGCAGCCGGGAATGCTGCCGCACGCGCAGTAGCCACCGCCACTTACATGACCGGCAAGAGCTACTGTTGCGAACGGAGCTGGATTATTCGAATTATCCCAGGTTGGTGAAGCTACCAACGGGAAAACAGCCATGATAAACAGGCAGGCGAATACTCTCCTCATATCATCCTCCATCAACAGTGATCAGACTGGGCAACAAGCCTCACTTAAACAGCCCGCATATTCCCAACAGTTGATTCGCGCCTTGCTCGCTCGCCACGTATACACAATTGAAGGTTTTCAGTATTTAGGCAGGCGGCTCGCGGCAATTGCTCGTTATGCCCTTCTTTCCAGACAAATGGACGTGGTAGAGCAAGTGAGCCAGATAATGCTTGCCTTGCCGATCTCGGATGAATTTAGAAATCTTGGCCTTTACTATCGGGCAAATAGCTTAAGTTGGCAAAAAGACTTTAATCAGGCTCGCCAGTTATTTGAAAGCATTGTGGAAAAGGCCAAGCCAGAGTACAGAGCGCGTACCTTACAATGCATCGGCGCGACCTACTTCGATAGCGGCCAACCTGATGCGGCTCTGCCGTTTTACATCAGTGCAGGAAAGATCGCTGCTAACTGCGACCTGTTGACCCTTGCTGAATCTCAGCGTATGATCGCAGTCGTTCGCAGCATCCACGGCGATCACAAACAGGCACTCGCACTTTTGGAAAACCTGTTCCCCCTGGTCCGCGCTATAGGCAAGTATTACCCCGCTGCGTACTATGTCTTCCTTAACAGCTTCGCAGTCGAGCTTGGCGAAGTCGGTCACATAAACGAAGCAAAGGCCGTCTGCTCAATCGTGCTTGCTTCGCCTTTCGCTTCAGCCTATCCGGAATGCGCAGAAACGCGTGACGAACTTGAAGCAAAGCGTACATCCGCTACACCGTCAGTTGTCGCATTCAATCAAGTGCCTGAAGCCAAACCTGCGCCAAAGTCTAAACCAAAAGAGAATGCGGCCCGGATTAAGGCAATCGCATTCTTTTGGGTCTTAGGCAATCAAACATCTCAAATAGCAATCACCCCGATTGCCGTAGATAATGAACTGAACCAAATAACACTTGCCCATTTGGGTAAATCCGTTCGCGCTCGCGCACCTCCCGCTCATTCCTGAACCATTTCACAATCATTCAAAGAACTAAGGTCGTGAGGTGGGCCGCCATTGGTGGTGACGACCCACCTTGCTCAACCGCACACATTCGTGTGAAAGGATTAGTGTGTCCAAAATCACGCCTGTGTGCTCAAGGAGCGGTATGAGTATATCAGAAAATAATTCTTCCAAGAAAAAACTTGAACTGCTGGGGAAGAGGTATTTGGGCGAAGCAGTTGTCAGCGAAAGTGAAATCTATGACTTCATTAGAACTCTGCAAGTCGGAGATTGGGAGAATTTCGCTGCGCGTATGCAGGTCGTCGTTGATGCTGTCAGCCCGTTCATCGATACTGACGAGATTGATGAGAGTAATTTGCGCATTATCAAACAGCTAGCAAAAGAGAGCAAGGACAAGGGCTATCAGCAAATAATAGGTGCGATGATCGCAGCGGTAGAGCAAGGTGGCGAAGGTATACAATCTACCCACAAGACCGCCTCGATGGCCATAGATATGGTATTTATCTGGACGCCGGATTACTTTTCCGCTCTAAAACAATATGAGAAAAAACTAAGAGAGATTAGGCGAGGGACAAAGAGCAGAAGATAATCAAGTTTACGGATATATCCAGACTTTTGTGTAACCGGTCTGGTTAAACAATTGGAAGCGACGATTATAAACTAAGTTGATCTAAGCTTCCCCAGGTGCCTTTGTGCATAAAGGCTGGACGTGTATCAATTTTCAGATTTCATAGACTTTGGAGTGATTGAAGGTAAACCGCTTAAAATCACTGTGCGTTGACTTCGAAGCCTATCCCGCCTTTTTGCGATCTGTTTCTTCATCCAGCGATCTTTGTCCCACCCCCGCCAATCGTCGTTCATATTAATTATGCGGAACCGCTGCCGCAGGATTTCATCGATTGCAAAAGGGCTCCGCTTATAAAAGGCGAGGTCCATCACCTTCACCATATTTGATTTGAGGGGTATCCCGATTCGAGGCTTTTTGAGCTTTCTATACTTGATCTCCCCGTTAGAGTACCTGAGCACTTGCGTCTTGTGTCTTTGCTCAAATGGAATACTGGATTGATAGTCAGGCGTAATTACGGTCTTGGTCGGACTCTCTCCACGAAACCTGCCACGAGCAGATGGACGTTTATGTCGATTTCGTTTAGCCATAGTTACTAGCCAATACTACAGCCAAAACGCAAACTCGACCAGAGTATATTATTTAGCGTGCTACAAGCATTATCTCGTTATAAACCTTGTCTGTATCAGAACTCGAAATCACATTTCTTCTGTCCCGGCTTTTTGTAGGTTCACTTGTTGACCACCATCAGTTGCAATATTTACCTGTTGAGGATTATTTATAGTCACCGGTACAGAATAACGCCGCCAATCACGCATCTGACGCAGTGTGGCTTGATAGGCCCTGCGCCATCTGTCAGCCATATGTGCGGCCTTATCAATTGCTTCCTGCTCATGAACCCGCGGCGGCATCCATTCACCGCCATATTCCACTGCATGATGCTTTTCAGTTTTCGATGGCTGCACAAAAGCTTCTGTTGTCGAACGGTGCATATGCACTTGAGTCCAATGCATCCATAGAGTAAATGTCACGGCGAGCATATCAATCATCGAATAATCAATTCCGCCTTGCGGCTTGAATTGCTCAATGAAGGAATCACGCACAGCTATAAAGTGCGCTCTCCTCCAGGGATCACGCTGCCATTCGGCCTTCTCAAAAATCTGCGCAGCAAAGTGTCCGCTCTTGAAGTCCTTATCAGCTTCCCGCTTTAGGTCCTCCCAAAATACCTGTGCTGCTTTAGGGTCATACCTAAACAGTCGGTCAATCTCAAGCCAAGTTATGCCTTCGACCGACCTTGAGGTTAATGATTTATAGAAGTTCTCTGCTTCAGCCCCTTCCATTATTCTAGAGGCCTTTTTGATAGCTTCTTCCATGGTCAGTTGGCCACCTTCAGGGTTAGTGTAAAAGACAATGTGGCGCACAACGGCGTTATGCAGCTCTCTCAATACAGAGCTATGCTCAAGTAGTCGCCTGGCGGTCAATGAATCTGGCCGCATTGATTCAACTTTACTCTGGCACAACTGCAAATCTTCAGATTTAGATACGGTGTACGACTTGCCATCCACCTCATCTCTATCCGGTGTGAGATCAACAGCGCCCTCCGGTGCTAAGGTGGCCTGTTTCACAGATGACTTTGCATTCTTCTTGCTGTTTGCAGTCTTTCGATTATCTCTGCCCATTACTAAATCCCCATAAATCCAGAAATCTCTTTCATATGTTTATCAATTTCCCTTAAGCGCTCTCGGACAGACTGCCAGTATAGCCTGGTGTCACGATTAGCTTTGGCAGTTTCCTCGGCTTGCCGACGCCGCTCATTAATGCAGGCAGAAAAATAGGAAACATCCTCTTTCTTGATATATTCCTTAAACTTGCGATTTCTTCGCCTATATACTCGATAGTGATAAGGACCATGCCCTTTGCCGGTATTACAGTGACAATTGGACCGCCCACATTTGACATACCTTTCTTCGATATACCCTGGAAGGGGGCTAATCTTAGGGGGCTTCCTTTCAGGTTTTATTTGCTGACTCGCGTCGCTTCTTACTCTGTGAGAGACAGTATCTTTTTTCATCAAAGCATCCTATGGGCTTTTTTGTGTATGATTTACAGATTTGTTCTATTGAGGAGTCTTACTATCTGAGTTTCCGTCATTTCCGCCATTATTATATGGGACAGTGCGAATGGCGGATTGAGCTGGCTCGTACAATCCGCGTCTGGGAGACCTTAAATATCCATCCTCAATATCTTTCTTAAGCCACTTTTCGATTGTGCTTTCAGGTATGCCTTTCTCTTTAAGGGCAGCAATAATCTCTGTTTTGCGCATGCGTTCTTTAACTACTGATCGAATAATCTCTCGCGTTTTCGGAATTCGAGTGACGGCAGTATCTACAGCACCGATCCATCGTGTGCTCTGGTTAAGGTGCATCACGACATCATACTCCGGACCGTCTTTCCGTTTCGCGCAGGAGAGCGTCATTCGTTCAGGATTATCGGCGCCGGATGTAATATTAAAGATAGAAGTCGGCCAACATCCCCAAGCTGATGCTCCCCGTGCACGATAAGCTTTTTCTGCTCGCCTTGACTCCTCCTGGCCCATTTTCCCAATGTGGTGAGCTAAGACAACTACACAATTCAGCCTCCGGGCTAAGCGCAAGAGAGGCTTTAATGCTCTTCTTCCAACCTCGCCATTATCATTCTCATTATATATATCGAAGGCACCCGAAGCGGTATCCACGGCAATTAGATCTACCCCATGATTCAATGCTATATGTTCGATAACTGAGAGGTGTGTTGATAACGATAGAATGTCCTCACCTATCACAGGCTCACACACTATAAAGAGATTCCGCTTTGCAAGCTCTATCTCGTGCTGCATCCAGCTTTCAGTCATTTTATTAAGGTCTGCTTGAAGGCGCGGCCTGCTCGTTTCAAAATCAAGCAGCATCACTTTGCGGGCCGGGCCTGATCGAACCAATGGCAAGAACTCCTTTCCACACGACAGGCTAAGTAATGCGTTGCGAAGAAGTGTAGATTTCCCTCTATTGGTAATAGCTGCTAGTAGGACTAATTCACGTCGTAGAGCCTCGAACGCGATCCGTTCGTTAGCATAATATTGTTCCTTTATGAAGTCTGCAAACGAACATATAAGAGGGGAGCCACTTTTATTACCCTCTTCGCTTAGCTCAGCCATTGTAGTTACAGCATAGTGCAGCACATCATCAAGTCCGTCTTGCTCATCGTATGCGCGATTAAGAATGTCATTTGCCATCCTAATAAGCCTACGTGCTCTGGTCTTCTTCTCCAGTATGGCCGCGTAATAGCTCAGATTATCGAGCTTTGGTACACCATCAATTAGTGATGCTAGAAAAGTGACCCCTCCAACGCTTTCTAGTTTGCTGGCTGTTCGCAACTCGTTGATTAATGTTATTAGATCAATGGGCTCGTTGCGGCTTGCGAGAGCTAATATTGCCTCAAAGACATCGCGATGCGCCTTTAAGTAGAAATCCTCTGATCGCAACATTGCAACTGCTTGAGCAACCAGAGGACTGTCGAGCAATATGGCACCGAGAATCGCACGCTCTGCTTCAACACTTGAGGGCAGTTCCCTATCATCAATTAGACTAGTAGCTGAATTCATATCCCTCTGAACCATATTTACTTTTTATCGGTGACAGAATCTGCATAACTCATAAAGGAGTTCTTACTGGAAGCATCTTCATTTTGTGGGGGATGCTGAAACCTATCTTTCTCCTTTTGATCAACTCTATTGCTTTTCGAATGACCAGATTGAATATTGGGGTTAATAGATAAAAGTTGATCCCAAATAATTTCCCAAGCGCGCAGGCGTGAGTGATCGATCAGGACGCTCTCATCCTTTTTCATTGACCCTACCTCGACTGCTTCTTTCCTTTTCCCCGCTTCTCTCGTTCGATAGCAAGGCGCTCTACATCTTCAGCTTTAAAGATTCTTCGGCCATTCACTGTTTTTTCTGCCAGCAATTTGCCCGTACGCTCTAACTGCCGCACATACTCAGCAGAGCAACCTAGACGCAAAGCGACATCCGTAGTCCCAAATAATTTGCTCATTCCATTCCCTTTCGGCTTGAGGATACGGAATAAATAAGTTATTGTCAGTGTGTGGAATATTAGTGGAGTATTATTAAATAATGACTTCACCTTTAGACGAGTTGAAAGTTGACCAACAGTCCCCTTTGTCACCTCTCCTAAGTGGGTGGAGAGTTCCGAGTTTAGTTAAAGTCGAGCAAGATCATCTGATCTATTCTGTTCGCGATAGGTCTGTGAGTTTAAATCCGCTAAAACCATTTCAGGTATTAGAAGACTTCTTAGGGCTGGAAGGTGCGAGTGATGATCATATAGTAATATTTGCCAAGCGATGGGGTGTTTTAGGTATATGCGAACATGGGTTACCTGCCAGTCATAATTCTATGTATATACCTTTTGATGGCCCATTAGCGCAAGAAATCTTACAGAAAGGGTATCGTGATACTTGTCTTCCGGTTAGGAACTCAGGTGACATGGGATACGAACCTTTAGAAGCTTGGCGATTTTGGATACAGCAAGCGAATACCATAATCAGGTTAGCAGCAGATCTCCACTCAAATAGGCGTGGAGATATTAAATACTGGCAAATTCTTAGATATAACCCCCATCACTTTGAAGGGTTCCTTGGAAATAACAAAACTCCATCCAATCCTCCTCCGGTAGTCCTCGGGCGTATCATACTCGCGTCGTACTTGAACGGCTGGCTTCAATTAACAGGTGTGCAGCCCTTTTTCTATTGGGAAGGTCACCAGACGTTTCTTCGGCTGGCAAGTTGGACTACGGATCAACTCTTGTCCGTTTTGGGAACCCAGATGATGCTAATGATCAATCGATCTTCTGGATATGCACTCTGCTCAAGTTGTGGCAGACCCTTCTTTTTGCGAAGAGGACAAGGTATCAGTCGTAACGTTTACTGCGATGCTGCTAATTGTGGCAGAAAAGCAGCGAACAGACTTGCACAAGTTAGATTTCATCTTCGAAATGCTGAGAACCCATTACGACGGAAAAGGGATAGAACGCGATTAACAGAACAGCAAGTAAAAGCCATAAAAAATAAATGCCAAAAGTATAAAGGTGATTCCTATCCACCAGGCTTTATTCAGGAGCTTGCAAATCAAAACGGTGTCTCGAAATCTCTAGTTTACAAGATTGCTCAAGGGAAGATTCGCAGCACGATTAAATAAATTGTCTCCATGAGACATATCCGTGATATTGGACAACCCGAGGATACGTAAGCGATTATTCACAGCGGTCCGCCTAACGCTCGCCTGATCAGCGAGCGGACAGTCACGCAATCCTGAGTGTGATTGGCGGGCTGGGATAAATCAGGTTGCCTTACAGGAGGGCTCCATGAAAACGACAGAACGCACTATTACCGATGATGGGCACAAAACAGCGTTGGTTTATTGCCGCGTCAGCACTACCAATCAGGAAAAAGAAGGCACATCATTAGATAGTCAGGTTGAGGCATGTACGAAGCATGCCCTGGCACTTGGTTACTCGGTTGGGCGCGTTACCAGAGAAGTTTATTCAGGCGCAGAGCTGTATGACCGTCCAAAGCTTGCGCAAGATCGAGCAGACTTGGCAGCCGGACGCTTTCAGGCGTTGATCTGCCACTCGACTGACAGGTTGTCGCGTGACCCGATACACCTCGCCATCATAGCGATGGAACTTGAGCGCACGGGCGTAGAGTTAATCTTTGTCACCGAGCCAATGGACAAAAGTGACGAAGCAGGGTTGATCCGCTATGTTAAAGGCTACGCTGCGAAGGTAGAGCGCGAAAAATTCCGCGAACGCTCTCTCAGAGGGAAACAGGCGCGAATACGTAGCGGCAAGATCCATGGCTCAGGTATAGACCTATATGGTTATCGGCGGAATAAAGAGGTAGGTATACGTGTAATCTATGAGCCTGAAGCCATAATAATCAGAAAGATATATCAATGGATTACTGAAGAAGGTTTGGGAGTAAAAACAATTGCTCGACGACTGAACGAACAGAATGTAGCTGCACCTTCTGCCGGTAAGATCAGCTTCAGCAATGGGCGCCAGCCAAAGTGGAACGGAGAGGCGGTTAGGCGAATAGCACGCGAAGCTACTTATAAAGGGGAGGGCCGTTCATGGCGGTATAAGCAATTGGGTCGCAACGGTATAATGGTTCTACGACCGGCAGAGGAACAGGTCGTGCTACCAGAAAATGTGAGCCCCGCTATAGTTTCCCCTGAACTCTGGCAATCGGCACAGCAGCGCCTTGATTCCAACAAGGGAGAAAGCACACGCAATCAAACCCGGCCATACTTGCTGCGCGGCCATATTTTCTGCGGCAAGTGCGGTCTGCGTATGGTTAGCAGTAGTACCCATGGACGATCTATTTACCGCTGCTCATCTGTTTACAATTCTGGTAAAGCATGCGGCTCTTCGGGCGTTCCCGCCGACAAATGTGAATCATGGGCATGGGAAGAAATCGCAAACGACATGCGCGACCCTGAGCGTATTGCTATTGAATTAAAACGCCGGGAGAGTAGAGGTCCTAATCTACAGCTCACAGCAGATCTTGAAGCGGCAAACCATCACCTTGAACAGCTCAATCGCAAGATACAACGTTATGTTCGACGATTTGGTGATGCTGATGAAGATATATTGCCTTTAATTGAGCGTGAGCTTGCGCAAGCAAGGAGGGAGAAAGAACAAACGGAAAGCGTTATCAATGATATTAAGCTAAGACTGGCGGCTCGCCAGCAAAGCATTACCGATCTTCGTTCTCTCTACGATTACTGTGTAAATGTACAAGCTCGCCTTGATCAATTTACATTTGATCAAAAGCGCATGTTGCTTCACACCGTCAACGCGCGAGTGGTTGCAAATGGCCGTCACTGGCACTTTGAAAGGACTTTGCCACCGGTAGGTGTTTCGACTCAATCGTGTTGACCATAGTGATCACCGCGCCGACTTTTGCAATAGCATGCCAGGCGGCAACGAATTCGATCGAGTCGGGCAAGACCATCAAGACGCGGTCTTCCATCTCTATGCCGAGCGAGACGAGCGCATTGCCGCAGCGGTTAGCCATCCGCTGTATCTCAGAATATGTGTACTTCTTATCTTCGTAGTAGACGGCAACTTTATCTCCCTTACCTTCCTTGATGCGGTCATCCAGGAAGTAATCGGCCATATTGAATTGCTCTGGAAACGAGATCATTTATGTTTACCCCGAATGAGTATTCGCCGAGGCGAGTATAGCATGTCTTTTTGTACCTCGTCTCTTCGCCTGTTTGCCCGCATTGTAAGTAGAGAAGGTGAGAAAAAGGCTGATTGCGCTTCTCGCTCGCGTTGGTCTGTTGCCAGCCCGGAAATCTTACGATTCATACGATCGAATCGGTATCATTTACTACCTTCGAGGTTGTGATCGAGGAAATACAAAGTCCTGTTGAACTGCCAGAGGATTGTAACGTTCATTGCCTTCGGTCTGGCTTGTATTTGAAGGTATATTGCCGTTATTGACATTTATTCTCAGCGTACATAATATGCCGTCTGTAGCTTGCGATACTGGACCTAATTGAAAATCCCACTGGATATTACCTGATTCATCTCAAGACAGGCTGGCCTATACCTTGGCAGCCCGAGCATAGTGAAAAGAGAGTAATACTTGGACCAGGAAATGTTCGACTCGCTCCTCCGCTGGTTGGATCCGGACCGGGATACTGCTGGCAATAAGTATGAGGAGATCCGCCGGAAGCTTATTCGGATTTATGCGCGCCGGGGCTGTTTAATGGCAGAGGACCTGGCAGATGAGGCAGTTAACAGGGTCTGCCGCAAAGTAGCGCAGATAACAGATACATATACCGGTGATCCTGCGCTTTATTTTTACGCCGTAGCCAAGAATGTCTACCACGAGTGGGTTAGAATAAAGGTTGTTGCCACTCCCCCGCCGACGCCAGGATATTCAGAAAACGACGAGGCTCGATTCGATTGTTTGGAAGAGTGCCTCGAGAATCTGGATGCAGACGACCGCGAGTTGATTACGGATTATTTCAGTTATGAGGAGGGGACTAAAATAGCTCATCGTAAGGAGATGTCCAGGCGTTTGGGCGTCACCCTTAACGCATTGAGAATGCGATGTCATCGAATTAATAAGATACTCCGCAAATGTATGAAAGATTGCCTTAAAAAGGCTCTAGAACCTTGAGCTCGGTTATCGATTTCGGGCTTAAGCATATAGTTATAGAGGCGGATGAGGATTGAAATGTCCAAAGGCGCACAAGATGAAAAAAACATAAGGGACTATTTGCTACACCGGCTCGCGGAGGGTGAGCGGGAGAAGCTAGAGCAGCGGATGATGATCGATACGGATTTTTATGACTCCGTGCTCCTGATAGAAGATGACTTGATCGAGGAGTATGCCGAGGGGAATCTATCGGGTAAGGATAAGGAAGATTTCGAGGTGGCCTTTTTGAGCGGCCCCGACGGTGTTGAGCGAGTAAACCTGGCAAAGGATTTGAGGAAGTATGCTTCGGCGAAGTCGAACAAAAAAAACCGAGCGATAAAGGCTCGCGGTGACAATCCCGCCTGGTGGAGGTGGTTATTCTTCAACCCGTACGTAAGGTCAGCCGGGACGGCGATCCTGGTAGTTGCCGTGGCATTGGGAGTCTGGCGATTCGGCTTCTACCAATCCGATCTCGATAAAGGCATCGATATTTTGAGGAACGCCTATCAAGACCGCCGCCGGGTTGAAGCACGAGTAACCGGCTTCAATTATGCGCCACTGAGAACCACCCGTGGCGGAGAAGAAGATATAGACATAAACTCGCGCAACCGGGCGGAACGGATACTCCTGGACGAAGCTGCGGAGAATCCCTCAGCCGCTTCTTACGGCGGCTTGGGACAGTTTTATCTGGCCGAGCGAAAGTTTGACGAGGCGACCAAATGGTTTGAAGAGGCTTTGAAATCAGACCCGACAGATGCCAAGTTGCATAGTGATCTCGGGGCCGCGTTGCTTGAAAAGGGCAAAGAGAGTCGCTCGAACGATGATTCGGTCAAGAGCACCGAGGAGTTTAACAGAAGCCTCCATCACCTGAACGAAGCGATTAAACTAGACGATACGTTTCTCGAACCGCTCTTTAACCGGGCGCTGGTGTTAGAGGAGATGCAATTAATTGTACCAGCGCGAGAGGCTTGGCAGCGATATTTAGAGAAAGACCCTGATTCCGGATGGGCGGAAGAGGCGAGGCAAAAACTCAAGGCGCTTGAAGATAAGAGCAGCAAGGATGAGCTGGACCGGCAGCAGTTCTTTCAAGATTTCCTCTCCTCTTACCAAACGAAGAATGACGACGAGGCGTGGAGAGCGCTTAAAAACGGCGCCAGTGTAACAGGGAATTTGATCGTAAGCCGATTGGCTGATGAATTCCTTGAATTGTCGGCAAAGCATCAGCCTGACGAAGAGATGATCAGGTTGAATATGCTCTCATACATAGGGGAGCTCGAACTCCGAAAGATTGCCGATCGCTTCACGGCGGACCTGGCGCAATTCTACAGCATGACATCTCGCGATCAGAGAACAGCTATCGCGCGGGCGCGTGAGTTGCTGAGATCGGGTCAAGAGATGTATTTCAATCTCAAGGCCCCGGAAGCCGCCGCTTTTTATAACGACGCCAGAAAGTTGTTCGAAGAGTCCGGAGATTCTCTCGAATCAGCAGTAGTCGACTACTGGCTGCATCACTGTCTTTCGTCCGAGCATAGGGAAAAGCTAGCGCTTGCTCCTCTTTATCGCCTCGAACAATTCTGCAAAAGTAAATCTTATAAATGGCTGGGCGTGCGAAGCCTGTATGCTCTATCGGGCATTCACTTCAGTCTGAATGACCAGTCGACAGCCCTCAATTATGGCAAACAAGCGTTGAGCCTGGCAGAGCGGATAAAAGACTCAGATGGCGCGCTCAAGGTTACGATTCCGATGATAGAGTGCTACAGGTATCTTGGTAACTACAATCAATGTTTGGATTACATTCAGCTAAGCTTATCTTTCGATTCGCGAGAGCCGATACAGAACTGGCGCCATAATTTGTTTGTGGCCTCTTCCTTATACCATTTCGGCCTTTATGATGCCGCCGTCGAGTACCAGAAAGAAGCCCTACGGCTGGCCCTGAAGAACGGCAATAAAGCATTCATATCGCTCTCTCACGCAAATCTCGGGGTGATGTATAGAGAGATAGCGCAGATCGACGAGGCGTTAAACAATGTTCGGCTAGCCTTACAAGTAGCGGAATCGTATTCCGACAGCGCGCTCGGCCAAGACAACATGGCCTATTCGTACCTGCAAATGGGGCACGTCTACAGGAAAGCTAGAGATTACGATAACGCCATCGCAAGCTACGAGAAATCTATCGACCTTTATAACAACCTGGCCTTCTCGACACATCTCTATCAGGCGCACAAGGGCAAGCTTTTCTGTCATATCGAAGATGGAGATGCTTCGCTGACGAATGAATCGATAAAAACCGCTTTCGGGTTTTTGGAAAAGTACCGCTCTAAGATTTCGGAGGCTGACGATAAGAATAACTTCTTTGACACAGAGCAGAGCACCTATGATCTGGCCATAGATTTCGAGTATTCGAAGATGAACAACCCCGAAAGGGCCTTTGAGTATTCCGAAGCATCGCGGTCCAGGTCATTGCTCGATTTAGCGGGACCGAACGCCGATGCGCTGGCCGAAAAATACGTTCTGAAAGCTTCCCCTGAAACCGGTTTTCCTCCATTAACACTCTCGCAAATACAGGAGAGCCTTCCCGAGGGGGTTCAGATACTGCAATTCACGCTCTTGGAGAAGAAGCTAATTATCTGGCTCATTACGAAGTCGTCTTTCAAGCACGTGCCGGTCAGCGTCAGTCAGAAGGACCTGACTGATAAGGTGCTAGGCTATTTGCGGTTAATATCGAGCCCTTCGGAAGCCAGGAGAGAAGATTTGCGGCGCGAGGCTATGGAATTATTCGATGTATTGATTAAGCCTGTAGAGCTACAGCTAGAAGAAAACAAGCAGATATGCATAGTCCCCGATAAGGCGCTCTATCATCTGCCCTTCGGCACACTTATTTCTCCGGCTTCGAGCAGGTACTTGACGGAAGATTATCTTATTACCGACGCTCCGAGTTCCAGTCTCTTCATAGTCTGCTCAGAGATTGCCCGCCAGAAGGAGGGATTTGCAACCGAGAGGGTCTTAAGTGTAGGCAACCCAAGATTCGACCGAAATGAATTCCCGGAGCTGCCGGATCTGCCTTCAGCCAGGAGAGAGGCCGAGAAGATTTCTGCTTTTTACCAGTCGCCAGTCTGTCTGACCGGTAGAGATGCCAGAAAGGATCGGGTGAAGAGCGAGATTGAAAAAGCGAATGTTATTCATCTCGCACTCCATTCGATCGTAGATGAGCGGTCCCCCCAGAATTCAAAGCTTATCCTCGCGCGCGAGCCGTCCGGTAGGGGTGACGGATGGGAAGCCAACGGAGCTATGCAGGCCGAGGAGATTTACAAGCTAAAGCTTCAACAGGCACGGGTGGCTATACTTTCCGCCTGCCAGACGGGGGCCGAGCGCTACTATGGCGGCGAGGGGATGGTAAGCATTGCCAGGCCCTTTATCGCGGCTGGGGTTCCGATCGTTGTGGCGAGCCTCTGGCCCGTGGACACCGAAACCACGGCGGAGTTGATGGAGTTGTTCCATAGATATCGTAAGCAGCAGGGTCTTTCGACCGCCGAATCACTCCGGCGCGCTCAGTTGGACATGAGGGAACATAGTGTGACACTCTTCCGCCACCCGTATTACTGGGCGGGGTTTATCGTGATAGGCGGTCAAACTAAATTCTGAGTGAGAATAAACGGCTAAGAAAAGGAGAAACTAAAATGCATACTCCGGAAGATTCAGAAATGGATATTACAGAAGGATTGGAAATGCATGACTACGAGGACTCAGAAAGACATGATTCGGGACAACCATACGATGGTGATCCAAGGTGTGATCCGGATGTGCAGACGATTCAAGTAATTTTCAAAGGGCTGATGGCTTTCCATAATAATAAGTGTGGGGGGCCATTTGAGGCAGGGATTCTAAATGTCGAGGGGCACACCTTCACAGTCACCGTGATTGCCAAATCTAACCGTAGAAGGAGAGAGATTTTGCTGGACCAGATAGCGCTCAGAGGCCAGGAGAGGTGGGAGTTCAGGGTTGAATGTCCGCACGGGCCTGATGACAGAGTGGTCGAATATAACGGTTATCCTTTCAATCATCAAAAGTTTGACTACAGATATCTTGTCGATCTTGAGAGCAAGGATTTTCACCATTGTCACAGATACCCGCTTAATCTCTACACTCTCAACCCCATCGTGACGATACCGAATGGAGAGGTTTATACTCACTCGATCACCAAGAGGCTATCGAGGCGAAAAAATCGCGACCATTCCTTTCAGTATTTCGGCTACGCGGCGCAGGAGGTGGGGGTTGATATACGTATCGAGGGTGAGGGCTCTGCTTCGCTTGTCGACGGTGTTGGGAAAACGCTTTTCACACTGCGTAAGAATCACAATTGGAAATATGTGATTGAAATTGAAAACAACGCCGACCCCGTGCTGACATCGGCTGCACACCACTCGGATGCAGACCCTGATTCTGACGACCGCGTAATAGCCTCCAGCCCTGGAGGGGGCTCCGGAGACAGGGGCGTCTCCAGGTCCTTGATAGACCATTTTCATTTCTTCTATAGAATTCTTCCCATAGTGCAGCCCGAGCGGTATCTGTTTAAGATTTATGATGAGCCGTCCGATGGTGAGCTTAGAAGACCTCACCCCAACCCGGCAATATGCCCGCAGAGCATGTTCAGCACAAGCTCGATTGTAGACATGGCTCGCAGCAGCCGGAAACGGGAAGACTGGAAAGATTAAAACTTTATGCGCGAGGTTGGTTATGGCAAACGATAGGGAACAGTTCACCAAATCGCCGGACGGGCAGACCCTGGCTTACGACCCTCACGAGGGGCGGTACGTCCAGGTGACCGACGTGAGTCAAGAGATGAGAGAGATGTCGAGAGAGTTCCCGGTGACGAATGATGAGAAGCGGGCTTTCTATCAAGATAGAATCGATCTGGTTAGGTCAGCCCCGCTGCGTAGAGACCAGAGAAGGCAGATCTTGGAAGATATCAGGGATACCATGATGGAAGAGAGGAGGTCTGCCAGGCAGAAGCGTGGGAGAGTCGATAGGCGGGAAATCTTCGACGACGAAGGGGAGATACTCGTTAGCCGGATCAAGGCTCGCCGTCGGGCGAGGTCCGGCGGCGAAGGCACGGGCTTTAGCGAAAGCCGTGACATTCCGCAAGCCGTATTCGACGACGAAGGGGAGATACTCGTCAGCCGGATCAAGGCGCGGCGGCGAGCGAGGTTCGGCGGCGACAGACCGCCGATACCAATGCCGATTCCGGGAGGAGTAGGGTGCGGCATTTTTTATAAGGAGAATAAATTACGATTTAGAAACTCCTCAACCCTTTACTATCACATCATCACCGCCCCGAACGCAGGCTCTGCCGAAAATGAATGGCTGTATCTGACCACTACCAACCGTGCGCCCTGGTGCTGCGAGGCGTTTGTTTCTTATAAGGGTCAACAGGAACCAAGATTGGTGATCTTCGATTGGTCGAAAAGAGCCGACAGCCGATGGAGAGTCTCAATTCCAATAAGCCTGTTGAATCAATATCAATTTATCTACGAAGCGGATTCGGTCCCATACAGAACTATTTACTTGATAAACGATACGCGACGGCTGGATGGGTACACCTGGATTAACCGGGTATTTCTACGCAACAGAGTAAGAAACAGATTCGATATAGTGCATCAGAATAAATACATCCTGCCGCCGGAACACGAGCAAAGCTACCTGTGGTGGGGGCCAATAGTCGAGACCTTTCACCCTCACCCAAACGTCATAAACGAAGTGGGGTTCTTTGATGTCCGGCTATTTCAAGATGAGCAGCGACGAAAGCTTACTCCGGATGTCATCGATTTCAAAAGAGAGAGTGGCTTTGAGCTTCTTTATTTCAAAGAGAATTCCAGTTTCATAGTTCACTAACGATATTACTCAGCGGCAAGAACAGTCGGATGGTCTTCTAATACTCATCGCGAAGAGCCTCGTTAAGTATCGGGCTGTTACAGCCGAAGAAGCTTCGAACCGGCCCGAGGTCTGTCGGCACCTCGCCACTGTAAATCTGCGTAATAAATCTATCTGCTCCGCGTCGATGTCACACTTCTCGGAAATCGTCATTAGTAGTTGGAAGCGCAAAGATCAAGGTCACTCCCGCCCTCAATCACTAAGGCGCTGTGAGTCACCGCGCTAGCCAGGGAATGTGTGCGTGCAGATGAACGGCTCGCACCTCAATTTACACGGGCCATTTTGCTGAAACTCAGCAGAGACCCTTAATCAGAATCGCGAAGGCAGGGATTCCCGTGCCCAATTTGCCTCACAACCAGCGCCATCGCAAAGATCGGCTCTAAAGGAGATTTATCATGGAGAAAACTCGATTCCTTAAACGGATATTGGTTTTAACTGTCTGCCTGGCCTCACTCATACAACTACCGCAGGCGAGCGCCAAAGATCGAAATGACATCTTAAAACGAGTTCAAATAACCGTCGGGCAGCCTTCGATTTGGTCGCTCGGTCAGGCTCATTATTTTCTCGCACACATGCACGAGCGAAACAGTGACCTGAAATCGAAGTTCCCATCCGAGGATGAGCTTAACCCTAACAAGATAAACTCGAACCACATCGAAGCCTTCAGGTCATTTCTCGGCATAGAAGCCCACTTCGATCAAGGGATGGGGGTTCAGAATCGTCTGAACCTGCAAAAATTCCGGTCCGAATTGGCGCGCAAAGAGGCGGCCCAGACTCGCCTCGACCAGAAAGTCCAAGAGAGAGATCAAGTAGAAGCGAGGATCAAAACGCTCAAGAGGCGAATAGCCAACCTCAAGACTGAACAGACCGAACTGGGGAACGTAGCCGAAGCCGACAGGACCGAAGAACAGAACCGGCGGCTCGCGCATCTCAACGAGCAGATCCCGAAACTCGAAAAACAGCAGAAAGAAAGTGAAGAGGAGAAGACTTCGCTCGATGAAGAGGTCACCACGTTGAATGAGCAGGCCAGCGCGAACCCCACGGTGCCGACCCTTTCAGCGCCGAATCTGACGCAGACAGGACAGCTTCCCACGTCGGAGTTTTACGACGAGTTTATCAAGAATGTCTTCACCAACCTTGGGAAGCCGAACATCAGCGCGCAGATAACGCTCGACAATTTCGTACAGATGCAATACGAAATAATCGCAAAGCAACTGACTCTGCTCAGAGACGAAGTCGGGCCGGAGTATCGCGTCGTTTTTATGGAGCTTCCCTCATCGATCTATACGGTGGACGAAAAGGCGGATGATTATGTGGCCCAGATCGAGTGGAAAGTCGATGCATATTACAAGGCTCCATCGGAGCAAAAATCTGAATCCCTGCGAGTAGCCTCCTTCAATTCGGCGATGAAGCGAACTTCTGAGGGCGAGGAAGCCAAGTCCGTTAAGAGCAGCTATCCAATAACGCTCAGAACCATCCTGGAAGACCGGTGTAATGACTGCTGGGTTAAGGATGGCACCCTCACAGATCAGGATGGCAAAGCGCTCTCGCTGGAGAAGCTCGGCGTTCGGACTCTGGATATTATCCCGCGTCAAAGCGCCCTTAACGTCAATCAGAATCACGCGGTCGTTAAGCAGACTGCGATTCTCGCCTCTCTGAAAGCAATCATAGGGTTTGCGGGAAAAGTAGATTATCAGCGCCAGCGGGAGCTTTATGACCAGTACATCCAGCAAGCCATATTCGCATCGGGATACGGAAAAGGCAGCACTACTTTCGGCTGGACTTTCGGCGCTATGCCCGGAAGCAAACGCATGTCCCCCGGCGTCCGCACGACCTATGCCGTCATGGCCGTCCCGCGCGAAGCACTTGCGCTAAAGCTCTCTGCAAGAGGCCGTGCTTATGAAAAAGATGAGAACCCCCAAACCCAGCCGATCATTACGGACCCCATCGAGTTTAATATGCTTGTCCCGACCGAAGATACTCAAAGCTTCTGGGTCGATGGCGCGGCGTACACGTCAGTCAAGAGCAGCGAGTTCGGCACGATCATACTCCAGGGCAGGAACTTCTCGCCTCAACTGGGCGTGCTAGTAAACGGCGTGCCGCTGAAACGAGTCATCTCTTTAGCCAGGAACCGAAGCGCAGAGCCGATCGATCAAGGCCTCGCCACAGAGACTAAAGGCGAATACGAGATCGTCAACTCCGGGACGCTCATACTCAAGTTCGCGATGAAATCCGGCTACGTCGGCACACCCATAATTACATTGGTGACGCCTGAAAAGACGGGCGACATAAACTCTTTCAATCTCAAGCTGAACTATCACGCCGATAGGCTTGTGTCGCTCAAGGAAGCCGCTAAAACGATGCCGATGTTCATAGAAGATTTTCGTTTTGACGAAATCCAGGCGAAGCCTGGCGGACAGCCTAGAATTAGCCTGATCGGTCAGGGATTCAGGCCCAAGCCAAGGATCAGTGTGAACGGATTTCTCGTGCCGGAGGCCGATATAGAACAGGAGTCAACCGGCGAATATACGATTCCAAGGCCCGCCGTCGACAAATTCAAGGTCACAATCAGCCAGTCGACAAAACAGGCATTTGAGACGCTGTCGCGCGAATTCACATCAGCGCCTGCCGAGCGGCCTGAGATTGTCAGCTACACGCCCCTGCCCAGAAACCGGGCGAGGGTCAGGTTTGTGTTGGCATTCCCCGGTCAAGCGACCATTCAGGCCCGCTTGGGGCAGGGCGAAGGAATGATAGTCTGTCCTCAAACCGGCACCCCTGAAGAGGCGTGCAGCCTGGTTGCGGAAGTGGACAGAAAGTTCAGGTTCGAGGTCGAGGTGGGCGACGAACATGTAGCCTCGGGAAACGGCAGGCCACGCTCCGTGTTGAGAGACAGGATTTCGCTCGCAGTAAGCTCCCAAGGCGGGCAAAACAAGACCTTCGATGTCCCGCTTCCTCTCACCCCTTCGATAACGAAGGTAGAGGCAGCCTCGGGCCACTTCAGCCTGGAGCAAGACGTTGTCATTCACGGCGTCAATTTACAAAACGTCGGCAGCGTGTTTTTCGGGACGAGGAAGGCGGAGATGTTATTTCAGCCCGAGCGCAATTCGATAACCGTGCGCGTGCCTAAGAGCGTAGAGCTTCGACCGGGAGAAAAACTTCGTGTGCCCATAAGGCTGGAGACGGATATTGAGGTCAGAGGAAGAAGGGTCTCTAATGCGGCAGACCTCTCGGCGCTGAACGCCTATTACGTTTATACGAGCGAGCCTTTGCCAAGACCGAGCGATAGGAGGGCAGAACATAGCGAACAACGCTAGTCGAACAAGTAGAGTCCGGACTTGAATTCAGAAATGTGACGCCGGTTCGTCCGCAGACGGACCGGCGCGATACAGGAGACAAACGCTATGGGTAATAAACCTGGAACAGATGAAAGCACGATTCGCCATCGCCCGTTGAAAGTTTACGCTTTCGATCCGTCGCGCGGCCGCACACTGGGAAACTATATGACGATAAACGTCGAATATGAAGATGTGCAGCCAGGACCGCTCGGCAAGTATGTGCACGTCATCGATTACGACGCCACGCATGATTGCTATTACCTGCCTATTGATTTAACTGAGCGGAAAATCCTGATACAGGGAGGGATTGATCCGAACGAATCAGATCCGCGGTTCCACCAGCAGATGGTCTACGCGGTCGTCAGCGAGACCATCAGGCGGTTCGAGTTCGCGCTGGGACGAACAATTGTCTGGGCTTTTGAGAGACGCATCCATGATGAATACGACGAGAGAAAACCGTTGCGCATCTTCCCGCACGCTATGCAGGAAGCCAACGCTTATTATGACCGCGATCTAGAGGCCTTGCTGTTCGGCTACTTCAAAGCTTCGGAGACGGACGCGGGAGTCAACATTCCCGGGCAGACCATATTCACCTGTCTATCGCACGACATCGTGGTGCACGAGGCGACGCATGCGCTCGTCGACAGCCAGCGCGATTTTTTTATGGAAGCCACCAGTCCCGATGCGCCTGCCTTTCATGAAGCCTTCGCCGATATAGTCGCGCTGTTTCAGCATTTCAGCTTCAAAGAAGCATTGCTTGAGGTGATACAACAGACCGGCGGCAGCATATTTCGCAGCGTAGTCGACCCCGAAACTCAACCGGCAAACGGAGCGCCGATAATCCAGGCCGAGCTTACGGCGGATAACCCGCTGGTCGGGCTGGCAAAACAGTTTGGCGACGCTATGGGGACGCGAAAGGCCTTGCGCTCCGCGCTCGGCACGCCTCCGAACACGAATGACCTGAAAAAATATAACGAGCCTCACACGCGCGGCTCCATTCTCGTGGCGGCGGTCTTCGACGCATTCTTCACAGTTTATGTGCGCCGCACACGGGATCTGATGAGAATTGCCAGGGCCGGCGGGGCAAGGATGTCGTCGGGCGACTTGAATTATGATCTTGCCAACCGGCTGGCGGAAATTGCGGCGAAGACGGCCGAAGGGTTTTTGAACATTTGCATACGCGCGCTTGATTACTGCCCGCCGGTCGATATCCAGCTCGGAGACTTCCTGCGAGCGATGGTAACGGCAGATTATGATTTGGTATCGGACGACAAATATGGCTACAGGATGGCATTGATCCAGGCATTTCGATCACGGGGCATACACCCCGCCGGGGTCGCCTCGTACTCGGAAGAGTCTTTGTTGTGGAGCGCGCCCGAAGGACTCTCCTTACACTGCAAGGGTCTGGCCTTTGATCTGTTCTCCCTGAACCCGCGACAGCAGCGCCAGAAGAACGGCAAGGCTTTATGGAGCTTTGCCAAAAAACATGCCGAGCTGTTCTGCCTGACAATAGGTCCGGATATAAAGATTCAGGCGAGGACTCATCATGAAGTTCACAGGGTAAGCCCCGACGGGCAGATAATGTTCAACGTGATAGCCGAAATCACTCAATCCAGGGAGGTCCCCATTGACCCGAATTATCCCAACCTTGGGAAGTTCAAATTCCGAGGCGGCACAACGCTAATACTCGATGAGAATAGCAACGTAAAATACTCGATACCCAAGCCTATGGGATACGAAAAAGACGATGAGAACAACGAGAGACTGATTCGCCAGCGGGCATACCAGGCCAGGCGCGAATCCGACATGGCTTTCTCCGATTTTTCAGAGGAAAGATTGCTCGGACCGGAACTGGTCGAGCGCTGGTCAAAGAGCTTAAACATGACTCACAGGGGGTACTAATATGGCTACCGCAAAATCGAAGAGCGCAAAAAAGCGAGCGGTTAACGGCTCAAAAAAAGGCGCTGCCAAGGCTGCGCCGGCTCGCGCCGCATCGGGCCAGTTGAACAAAAACACGATCCGCGTTCGAATGTATAGAATCGGCTTTGGAGATTGCTTTTTGGTATCGCTTCCCATCAGGGGAGAAGATTCAAAGAGCGATTACAAGCACATACTCGTAGACTGTGGGGTTCACGGCAGAGGCGACATCAAGACTATGGAACAGGCGATAGACAATATCGCCAAAGTGACCGGCAAGAAGCTTGCCGTCGTCATCGGGTCGCACGCGCACCAGGACCACATCTCGGGCTTCGGAAAATTCGCCGAGAAATTCGCGGAGTTTGACATTGATGAAGTGTGGCTGCCCTGGGCGATGGATAAGAATAACAAGGTGGCCAACAGGTTCGTAAAAAAACAGGCGGCCCTGGTCTCTCAGCTCGAAGACCATTTTCATGCGTTGGCCGCTCGCGGCGCTCCGGTCGAAAACGGGGCGCTGGAAGCTGTCGAAAACCTGCGAGGAAATGAAAAAGCGATCGAATTGCTGCGTATGGGGTTCGGCGTTAACGCAACGGTGAGGTATATGACGGCAGGCGATAAACTGAAAGACCCCGCGCGCATTCAAGGGTTATCCGTGAGGGTGTTGGGTCCTCCAACATCTGAGGAGTTTTTATCTCAAATGGACCCCCCCGCCGGCCAGCATTACTTAAGGCTAGTCAATGGAAACGTAGAGCCCGCCGACTCAGCTCCCATATTCGCTAACAAGTGGACAGCGCAGGCGAATGCCATAGGGGTTCCCAGGCTGTCGCTCGACGATATGCAGACACTTAAAGAGAGGGCTGAATTTCCGCTTGACGATCTCGCGTTCGCCCTGACCAAAGTAACAAATAACACGAGCCTGGTGGTGCTGCTGGTCTTCCGCGGGCAGTACCTGCTTTTCCCCGGGGACGCGGAATACGGGAACTGGAGATGGTGGCTCGAACAAGATGACTCAGGAGACATTCTATCTCGAATCAGCTTTTACAAAGTATCTCATCATGGAAGCTTTAACGGCACACCTAAAAGTGCTGTCGAAAAGATGAGTGAAGGGAGATTTGGCGCAATGGTATCGACGCAGAGTGCGCCCTGGAAATCCATACCTAAACCTGAATTAATGACTGCCCTGAATTTGCGAGCCCAGAAGAGAATCGTCCGAAGCGACTGGATAAGCGTGGACTCGGCTCCGGCACCGCTGCCTGGGAGCATGCCTGTAGAGCCGCCGCGCCTGCCAAAGGGATTCAGTAAGGGATCAATATGGGTTGATTATTTCATCAACCTGTAATTGCATGCCTTGCGAGAGTATTATGGGAGTCGGGCAGGTTCCTTGAGGTGGCAAATGAACCGCGCAACATGGGTATAAGCTATGCTGAAGAAAAAACAGGACTTATCGAATCGTATTTTGAAAGCTTGCCGTCAGGCGGCTACGAGAATATGCGAGCCGTAGGATGTAGCGACGAGCGGCTGGCGAGCAGGGAGGTGATTGATGAGTTCTTTAGAAAAGACCGGCGAATGGCTTCCGACGGCTTGCATACTGTGCAGCCGCAATTGCGGGATCGAAGTCGAGGTTCGCGGGCGCGAGATGACGCGCATTCGCGGTGACAAAGCTCACCCCATATCGACAGGTTATCTGTGTCAGAAAGCTCAGCGGCTGAATTACTATCAGAACCACGCCGACAGACTCACATCGCCCTTGCGCCGGAGGGAGGACGGAAGCTTTGAAGAGATTTCCTGGGAGACGGCCGTTTCCGAGATTGCCGCTCGCCTCCTCGATCTGCGCGACAGGTTCGGCGGGCGCAGCCTCGCATATTTTGGAGGCGGCGGGCAGGGCAACCACCTCGCGGGGCCTTACGGCAAGGCGCTGAGGACCGCTATGCGGACCCGGAATTATTACAGCGCGCTCGCGCAAGAGAAGACGGGCGGATTCTGGGTGGACGGGCGGCTGTTCGGTAAGCAGAATTGCCATCCGACGGAAGACGTGGACCACGCTGAAGTAGTGGTCTTCATCGGCACAAACCCCTGGCAATCGCACGGCATTCGCAACGCCCGCCAGGTGCTGCGCGAGATTCACAACGACCCGTCCCGGCGAATGATCGTCATCGATCCCCGGAGAACCGAGACGGCCGAGCTGGCCGACCTGCATCTCGAAGTCAAGCCGGGCGCGGACGCTTTCTTGCTCGCTGCGATTCTCGCCGTGATCGTTCGTGAGCGTCGAGAGGCGACAGAGTTTATCTCTAATCACACGACCGGCTTTGAAACGGTGCGCGAAGAATTACTGAAAGTGCCCGTCGAAGCTTTTGCCGCTCGCGCCGGTGTCGCGGTAGACGACGTTTATCTGGCGGCGCAGATGATTGCAGGGGCCGCGAGCTGCGCGGTTCGCACAGACCTCGGTATTGAACAATCGCTCAACAGCACGCTAAATTTATACCTGCGCTCGCTGATGTATCTGATCACGGGGAATTTCGCAAAGCCGGGCGGCAACAACCTGCACACCTCGCTCATACCGTTGATAGGCCATTCGCCCGAGGGCAGCAATCGGCACGTTTCGGCCGTGAACGGTTTTCCGTTCATAGGCAATTTGCTGCCGCCTAACATCCTCCCATCAGAGATCGACACGGATCACGAGGAGCGCACGCGCGGGCTCGTAGTCGACAGCGCAAACCCTGTCGTTACGATGGCCGACACGAAAGCTTACCGAAAGGCATTTGCCAAGCTCGATCTGCTCGTCGTAATCGATGTTGCGATGACCGAGACGGCCGAGCTGGCTCACTACGTCTTGCCTGCGCCTTCGCAATTCGAAAAGTGGGAAGCGACTTTCTTCAACCTCGAATTCCCCGCCAACGCATTTCATCTGCGCAAGCCTTTGTTTGAGCCGATGGGAAACACTCTGCCTGAGCCTGAAATCTACGCGCGGCTGGTCGAACAGATGGGAGCATTGCCGAAAGAGTTCCCCGAGTTGGCCGAGGCGGCTCGCGCCAGTCGGCTCGCTTTTGCGATGGCATTTCAAAAACTGCTCGCCGAAAAACCTGAGCTGGCCGATTACGCGCCCGTGATTCTGTATCGCACGCTCGGCCCCACGTTGCCTGAAGACGCGGGCTCGGCGGCCTTCTTGTGGGCCACCGCACATCAATTCGCGCGGAAGAGTCCCGACGCCGTGAGGCGAGCAGGGCACACGGGCGACGGCGTTATGCTCGGCGAGAATCTATTTGAAGCCATACTCTCTTCAAGATCGGGAGTGGTGTTCAGCGTAAGCGAGTACGAAGAGAGCTGGAGCTTTATAAAACACGCGGACGGGCGGATACATCTTGAGATACCCGAGATGCTTCGAGCTTTACGCGAGCTTGACCCGGCGCACTCGCCCGAGCTTACCGATTATCCTTTCATCCTCGTAGCCGGTGAGCGGCGCTCGTATAACGCGAATACGATCTATCGCGATCCCAACTGGCGCAAGACGGACCCCGACGGCGCGCTCAAGATACACCCTGAAGATGCGCTGGCGCTGGGCCTAATCGACGGCGGGTGGGCGCGTTGCGAATCGAAGCGCGGCTCGGTCGTCGTTCGCGTCGAGGTAAGCGATTCCGTAGGTCGCGGGCAGGTCACTCTGCCGCATGGATACGGCATGATGTATCCCGGCAGCGACGGGAAGCGCAGCCGGACCGGAGCGCACATAAATGAATTGACCGCTGCGGAAGACCGTGACCCGGTCGCCGGTACTCCGTATCACAAATTCATACCCGTGCGCCTTGCGCCAATCGAGCACGCACAGGCTTAGACAAGAGAATTCTCTAACGCCGCAACGAGTCGATGAGCAATTGGCGATGATGTATCGATTCGGGCGAGAACCAGTGTTCGATGAATGCGTCCAGGGCCTGATGATCGCTCGCCGCGCTGGGCAGCCCTGTGACTTCATTAAAAGATTGCTTTATGGCCCCGTAAGTCAAAGGAGGTTTCGCGGCAAGCTCGCGCGCTCGCCCAACGGCACGCTCTAAGACCGCTTCGGGCGCGGCTATCTCGGCTGCGAGCCCGTAGTCGAGCGCTTCGGCGGGCTTGACCGTCTTGCCTTCGAGCACAAGCTCGCGCGCACGCGCCGCGCCGACCGCCGTGACGGCCATGCGTATCATCCCCGGCGGGAGCGCGAGCCCGATGTTGATTTCGTTCAGAGCGAACCCGAATTCGCCTTCGGCCATCACGCGCAAATCCGAAGCGAGCGCAAGCACCGCGCCTCCCGCGAAAGCGTGCCCGCTCACCGCCGCGACTACAGGTTTAGCGAGCCTCAACATGCCTTCATAAAGGTCGATGAAGCGACTGAAGAACTCCGTCATCTTTTCGCGGTCGTAGGCGAAGACCTCCATCACGTCAAAGCCGCCCGAGAAAAACTTTGCGCGGTCGCTCGCGAGCACCACGCCGCGCACGCTATGGCTGGCTTCGGCCTCAGAGATCGCGGCAATCAACTCTTCGACCATCTCGCCGTTGAGCGCGTTGGCCTTCCCCCTGCTCATCCGAATGATGAGCAAGCCTTCGGTATTTTCTATCTTGATGTGCTCCATTTTGAAACTCCCGCCATCTGATTTATATTCTAAGTCCTGAGTGCTGAGTCCTGAGTAATTATCTTTCACTCAGCACTCAGGACTTAAACCTATAAGGAGTGTAACGACTGCTATGTCGCAAGCAAAAACAGCTTCTATACGCGAAATGGTTTCAGCCGAAGAGTGGCAGGCCCGCGTCGATCTGGCCGCCGCTTACCGCCTCGTCGCTCATTACGGCTGGGACGATCTGGTCTTCACTCACATCTCGGCCCGCGTGCCGGGTCCCGAGCATCACTTCTTGATTAACCCTTACGGGATGATGTTTGACGAGATCACTGCCTCCAGCCTTGTGAAAGTCGATCTCGACGGTCAGATTGTCATGGAGTCTGCTTACAACATCAACCCCGCCGGGTTCACTATACACAGCGCCGTTCATGCGGCTCGCGAAGACGCTCTGTGCGTGATGCATCTTCACACGCTCGCGGGCGTAGCCGTCTCCGCGCAGAAGGAGGGGCTGCTGCCCATATCGCAGCACTCGCTTTTCCCGCTCTCCTCGATAGGTTATCACGATTACGAGGGGCTGGCTCTGAACGAAGACGAAAAGCCGCGCCTCGTAGCAGACCTCGGGGAGAAGACTTTTCTCATACTCAGAAATCACGGATTGCTCACGGTAGGCGGATCGGCGGGCGATGCTTTCTTAGCGATGTACAACTTGCAACGCTCCTGCGAGATTCAGCTAATGGCTCAATCAGGCGGATCAGAATTGATTAGCATCTCGAAGCCGATCATCGACGGCATCGCCGCGCAGGCCAAGGTCGTCACCAAGGGGCTAGGCGGAGGATTAGTCTGGCCGGGGTTGTTGCGCAAGCTCGACCGGATAGACGCTTCGTACCGCGATTGAAGCTATGAGCTGGGAATCGGAAGTTGACGAGATCAAACGGCGCGTCGAATTGGCTCGTCAGATGGGCGGCGAGGCCAATGTCGCGCGCCAACACGCGAGCGGCAAGCTGACCGTCAGGGAGCGCATTGATCGATTGCTCGATCCCGGCTCGTTTCACGAGATCGGCGCGCTTGCCGGGAAAGCCACTTACGAAGATGGGCGGATGGTTTCGTTCGTCCCATCAAATTACGTGATGGGCACGGGGCGCATCGACGGGCGCCGGGTCGTGGTGGGGGGCGACGACTTCACTGTGCGAGGCGGCGCGGCTGACGCCACGGTCGGCAACAAGGCGGGCTACGCCGAAAAGCTCGCGCGCGAGCTGCGACTGCCGATCATAAGACTGGTCGACGGCACGGGCGGAGGCGGTAGCGTCCGCATGCTTGAGACGATGCAGCGGACCTACGTGCCTGCCAACCCGTCGTGGGATGCGGTCGTTGCGATCATGAACGAGGTGCCCGTCATCGGCGCTTGCATGGGTTCGGTCGCGGGGCTGGGCGCGGTGCGAGTCGTCACGTCCCATTTTTCTCTGATGGTCAGAGCGACGAGCCAGCTTTTCGTCGCCGGCCCGCCCGTGGTCGAGCGCGGCGTGGGTCAGAAGGTCAACAAAGAAGAGCTGGGCGGGTCGCACATACACGCGCGCGGGAGCGGCGCGGTCGATAACGAAGTCGAGACGGAAGAGGAAGCCTTCGCAGCGATTCGTCGTTTTCTCTCTTACCTTCCTTCGAGCGTCTGGCAGACGCCGCCGCGCACAGAGAGCAGCGATGACCCGGCGCGGCGCGAGGAAGAGTTAATCTCGATCATCCCGCGCGACCGTCGTCAGCCTTATGACGCGCGCCGCCTGGTCGGCCTCGTAGTCGATCGCGACTCGTTTTTCGAGATAGGCCGTTTCTACGGGCGGCCCCTTATCACAGGGCTCGCGCGGTTGAACGGCTACGCCGTCGGTGTGTTGGCGGGCGACCCTCAGCGGGGCGGCGGCGGGCTTGACGCGCCGGGCAGCGAAAAGATGACTCGCTTCGTCGATATGTGCGACACGTTCCACCTGCCCGTAGTCAACTTCGTAGACCAGCCGGGCTTTCTGATAGGCACAGCCGCCGAGCGCGCGGGCACAGTGCGTTATGGCGCGCGGGCTATGGCTGCCGTCTATCAAGCTACGGTCCCGTGGGTTTCGATCATCTTGCGGCGAGTCTTTGGCGTTGCGGGCGCGGCGCACGGCAACGCCCAGGGGTTGAATCTGCGTTACGCGTGGCCGAGCGGAGACTGGGGATCATTGCCCATCGAAGGGGGCGTGATGGCCGCTTACCGGCGCGAGATCGAGGCCTCAGTCGATCCTGAACGGCGGCGGCGCGAGATCGAAGATATGCTAAACGAGTTGCGCTCGCCTTTCCGCACGGCGGAAGCTTTCGGCGTAGAAGAGATCATCGATCCTCGCGACACGCGCAGCCTGTTATGCGAATGGGTAGCGACTGCTTATGACCGCCTGCCTTCCGAGCTTGGCCCGAAGCACAGAGGCTATAGACCATAACCTGCGCCTGACGCTTAAGGTCGGCTCATTGCATCCATTGCCTGTGTTTGGTAGATTCTTGGTATAAAATGTAGCGAGATGCCGAATCTAATGAGCCTGACTGAAATACAATATATATCTGATGAGAGCGGCAATACTGTCGGGGTAATCATCCCTATCGATCTGTGGCGAGAGATTGAGTCTGAAAGAGAAACAGCTTACCTGCTAAAGAGCGGAAACATGAAACGCCGCCTCTTAGAAGCAAAGGAACGTCAAGACGGAATCCCCTTAGAGGAAGCTCGTGAGAAGCTTGGTATTTGATTCTTCGGCTTTTGAAGACTTGGCCTGGTGGGTTGAGCAAGACCGCAAGAAAGCGATGCGGATTATCAAGCTGATTATGGAAGTTCAGAAAGATCCATTTCATGGGATAGGGAAGCCTGAGCCTCTAAAGCATGAGTTGGCTGGTTGCTGGTCAAGGCGAATAGACGGATAACATCGCCTTGTTTACGAAGTGACAGAGAGTAAAATCAGAATCCTCGCCTGTAGATACCATTATTAATCATATCGAGAATCGCCAGTAAGTATTAATCGACAACGAGGACCACCTTGCCGTGCGTCTTTCGCGCGGCGAGCGCCCTCAGCGCCGCGGCTGCATCGGACAACGGGTAGGTCGCGGAGACTACGGGCCTGATCTGGCCCGCTTCGTACATAGCAAATAGATCCTCTTGAGCTTCCTTCATGAATTGCGGGTGGCGTTCTAGATACCCGCCCCAGTAGACGCCGACGACGGAGATGTTCTTAAGCAGAATCCGATTCGCGGCGATCGAAGGGATGCGCCCGCCGGCAAAGCCTATCACCAGAAGGCGGCCTTCGGGGGCTATGCATTTCGTCGAAAGGTCGAATACGTCGCCGCCAACAGGGTCATAAATAACGTCGGCCCCGCGCCCTCCGGTAATATTCTTTACCTGCTCTACCCAGCTTTCATCCGCGTAGCTGAAAGCGTGCTCGGCCCCTTCAGAAAGACATACGTCTAGCTTCTCCGGGCTTCCTGCGGTCGCTATGACACGTGCGCCGAGAGCCTTCCCGATCTGTATGGCCGAAAGGCCAACGCCCCCGGCCCCTGCATGCACGAGCAGCCATTCGCCTTTGCGTATGGTAGTCCTATTCTTCAACGCGAAATAAGATGTCTGGTAGATTACGATCATCGCGGCGGCGGCTTCAAAGCTCATCCGGTCGGGAACGTGAAAGGTCTTATCTGAGCTGGCAAGCGAATACTCTGCGAAGCCTCCGCCGGTAGCCATCGCCTGCACGCGGTCTCCGATGGAAAAGCCCGTCACGTCTGAGCCGATCGCATCGATTGTGCCCGCGACCTCGGAGCCGGGTGTGAACGGCAGCGGTGGTTTGACCTGATACTTACCTTGGATCAAAAGGATGTCATAGAAATTGAGCGCCGCCGCGCGATTTCTTATTCGCACCTCCCCGGGGCCAGGCTCCGGGAGCGGAATCTCTTCCAGCTTCATCTGCTCAGGCTCGCACCACTCGTTCACTCTCCAGGCTTTCATAGTTCTCCTCTAGTGCTGAGTCCTGAGTGAATGAAAACAGAGAAAGTGTGCTGATGTTTTTACTCAGCACTCAGGACTTCTTTACGTCAGGCAGATGCCCCCATCTACAGGAATCACGACTCCGTTGACGTACGCTCCGGCTCGCGAAGCCAGGTAGATGGCTACTCCCGCCATGTCTGCCGGCGCTCCTATGCGCTTCAAAGGGCAGCCGGCCTCTATCGTCTCTTTGTAATTCTCAAGCATCCATTTGGTCATCTGACTCTCGAACGGACCGGGCGCGATTGCGTTGACTGTGATGTTGCGCCGGCCCAGTTTCACCGCCAGCACATGAGTCATATGATGGACCGCAGCTTTGCTCGGGGCGTATGCGTAATTCTCGATGAACGGAACTTTGATCCCATCGATCGAGCCGATGTTTATCACGCGCGCGGGGTCGGCAGGGCTCGCGGCCCCTTCGAGCAAGGGCAGGAGATTCTGTGTAAGAAAGAAGACGCCCTTAACGTTAGTGTCCATGACCTTGTCGAAACCGCTTTCGGGATACTCTTCGAGTTTAGCGCCCCAGGCGGCGCCCGCGTTGTTGACGAGTATATTCAAGGACGGCTCTCGCGAGGCAAGCTCATCTGCCAGGTGCTTGCAGCCTTCGATCGTAGACAGATCCGAGGGGATGGACACGCACGGGCCTATCTCCGAAAGCTCGGCCGCCGCTTTGTCACAGGCATCTTTCTTGCGAGCCGAAATATAGACCTTTGCCCCCGCTTCGACGTATCCGCGCGCAATCATAAACCCTATGCCTCGCGACCCGCCTGTCACCAGGGCTACTTTTCCCGCAATTGAAAAGAGGTCTTTAACATTGATCGCTTGATCCGCGTTTTCCATTTATTTTCTCCTAAGGCAAATCAGATTAGACGACAGCAGCAATCTACTCAAGAAAAAGAGAGATGCATACCGCGTCGTTAATCGATATCGGTCAGTATATTAAAGCGGGTTTGTTACAGGAAAGGCCGCGCGCAGAGGCGTTCGATACTCAACGCTTCTGCGCGCGATGTTTAGCAGGTAGAAACTAAGCAGTAGCTATCTTTAAGGTTTCGGCAGAGGGGGGGCATTGCACGGCCAGCCTTGGGGACGCGGCTCAGGGAGTATTCCGCTTTGCACGCCCATAAAGTTACCCATCTCCCAAACGAGCAGGTCCTTGGCGTGGCGCAGCCACCCTTTGTTGGCTCCGCTCCACGTGTAATAAATGTTCAACACCTTTATCTCATTCGAGCTGGGGTAATAGGCTCCCGCGACCAATATCTTGTAGTAAGGTTCGTAGAAGGCCGAGGGCATGATCTTCACGTAAAGGTCGCCGGTTTTGACGCGGCTCGCGCGGTCCGCGAGCGACCCGCCGCAGGCCATGAATTGCGCCTTGACCTGGTCGAACGCGTCGTCTATCCAGTTGCCGATCGCATCAGGGTTGCCGGGGTAGGACATGATCTCCTGCACCGCCCAATCGGGCACGCCCTTCTTCTGCCACTTCGGAATCTTCTTATTCCATTTCGCCTTCGGCTGGTCATACCCTTGCGTGTTATAGCGAATCCCGTGTCGGGGTGAGAACTGATCCGGGACTTCGCGAGGCGACCCTAAGAACTCGTGAGCGCCCTGCGCGCTGGCTGACTCGGCACATAGCAGAAGGGGCAGGATCGCTAACAACCATATTATTCGTTTCGACACAGTCTTTGTTCCCTCCTCAAAGAAGGCTCACTTCCGGTTGCTTGGGGCTGAGATAGAAACGAGGGCCTCAACAATAACCAGTCAGCCAGTAGCCCGCAGCTGCACAATCCGGGTTCATGCTAATAATGAAAATCGCTTAAGGCCCGATCACACCTACGGCCGCGGCGGATGCTTCACCGACAACTGATCCAAGGGGGCGTTTCAAGCATTGCGCAAGGCGTGTGCCAAGAAGTGAGCTAGTCTTTGCCCTGCGCGCGTGAGGAAGGGTCTAAGTCAAAAGCTGCTGTGTTGTCTCGTCAACCTGCTGAAATTCTCAAGCTCACATTCCCTTTTCGAGTTACTACCTAACTCGCCATCCCCGAACGTTGAACTGAACTCAATCACACTTAAAGCTATTTAGAGTCTTTATTATTTTATTTGTTCTTACTATTGGGGCTATTTGTGTGGGACAAAGTTACAGATTGTAGATTCTTTTGTCAATAATAATTATGAGACTGATTTTTCAAGCGGCCGCTTAGCCTTTATAAACGCTGGAATTATGCGTGTATTCTCTCTTTCACCTGATTTGAGATTGAGCTTTAAATCGATGGTCGAACGAGCAAAAGCTTTTATAAGCGGGCAGAGTGACTCTTTTTTTCAAGGGGTATGTCAGACTGACTGTCGGGGCCAGAGAGCCAGACGGAGCCTGATTGAGGGCCGGCCGAAAGCCGGCTTTTATTCTATGGTTTTATATGATCTGTGTCCCTGTGGGGGCTGGCACGGGTTTCGCACCCTGCCGGTTGTGAGTTGAGAGCAAGGAATGTGAGCCTTTTGTAAAAAGATTACGTCTATTGTAATGGCGGGCTCAGGAATCAATTGTTTGGTTTAGAACAAAAGACCTGAGCGGGGGATTGACAACCGAATAAGTGATGCAATATGCTGCCAATGCAATTGTTTGCGGAGTCTATTGTTGTACCGACAAGAAGGGGTTGTATATATGTTGATGATCATCATTGGATATTAGCAGGAGCCAGAGAATATCCAAGCGGAGTACCCTCCTCTACCCGCTTTACCCGAATCATTCTCAGCCATTAGTTGCTGCCCATCGGGGGAATTCTCTCTTAAACTGCTAATGCTAATGAGCAGGGTTATAACGATGACGCAACAAACAATTACTAAATGGGAAAATATGAGTCTCAGGTTCTATTGGCTCGCCAGCGATATCGCTGCAAACTGCTCAAGGTCCCGTGCGAGACAGACTTCATTTTGGCCCATACTTAACGGGGGTTTTTATAGCCTATCTCAGGTGATTGTCTCTAGGGGTGGAATCCACACCCCATAAGAAGACTCTTACAGCCTAGAGCATTATCAGATTCCATTTGGTGTCCCGGGTGTCACTGCCTACAAGTGGCGATCGATCAAGGCTCCGGTAAGAACTGCCGGAGGGTTTTGGGGAAGAATTTACGACAGGCGCCGCACGCGTCTTCCCTGACGGGCTTAACCTCTGTGGATATAGGTCCGCCCACAGGCGTTGGGCTCTTTGCGGTTTTCCAAACAGTAACAAATGTTGTTTGAGTTTGCTGTAGACAATTTGCTCCGGCGCGCGGCAACAGCAGTGGCGGCGCTCGTCTTGTGCGCGGTGCTGGCCTCCTGGATGTGGTCGAGCTTCGTCGCGGGCCTCTTGACCGACGAGAGGGTGGCGGTGACGAAAGACTGGCTCGACCGAGGCAAGGGTTATGCCCCGAACTCGGCGCTCGTCGAGGCGCGGCTCGCCCGTGTGGAGATGTTAGAAGAAGAGCGCGACATAGAGGCGATCCGCTCGCACGCGGTTCGCGCGATAAACATATCGCCGTGGGACTTTAATCACAGATTGTTGCTCGCTTCGATTGAAGAGGCCAGGGGCGACCGCGAGGCGGCGGAAAGATCTCTGCGAGACGCCGTCGGGCTTGCGCCCAACAACACGGAAGTACACTGGCGGCTGGCGAACTCGCTCTTCCGCCTGGGCAAGTACCGAGAGTCGCTCGCCGAGTTCCGGCTGGTCACTAACTCTAACAGAGAGTATTTGCCCGCGGCGCTCGACATGATGTGGCGGGCTTCGAACGGCAATCTCGCAGCGGTCGAGGCTGTGACGCCTCCCGACGCACGGTCCCGCCTCGCCTTATCCGAATACCTTCTCAAGCAATCCAGGGTCTCAGAGGCCGCCAGGGTGTTTGATAGCATAGACCGCACGGCGCGGCTCACCTCCGGCGAAAGCGAAGCCATTATAAACAGGCTCATAAGCATGGGCGAATTTGAGATGGCGCGCGCGCTTTGGATAAACATCGTCGGAGGCAAAGAAGAATTGGATGGGGGATACCGCGCGACAGTCTGGAACGGAAGCTTTGAATCGGGGCCGTCCCCGCGCCTGGCGCAATTCGACTGGGCGACAAGCTCCAGCAACTTCGCCGCCGTCGCCATTGAAAGCGGCGGTCGCACGGGCTCTCGCGCCCTCAAGATAGATTTCCTTGGCCGCGATACGACGCGGCTTGACAACGAAGTAAGACAAATAGTTTTGGTCCGGCCCGCCGCTCGCTACAGACTCTCTTTTTACGCCAAGACCGAAGGGCTGGTCACGACCGAAGGGCCTCGCATAGTCCTGGAAGACAGGAGGACAGGAGCAGCGGTCGCTCAATCTGAGCCCATCGCCGCAGGGACGGCCGACTGGCAGATGCGGAGCGTAGACTTCACGGCGCCCGCCGGCGCAAGCGCTTTGGTCATAACCATCAAACGCATACCCAGATTCAGCTATGACGAACCGATGCGAGGCACTCTCTGGCTCGACGATTTCGCATTGAACGAGCAAGGGGGCAACAGATGAGTGATAGCCAGACAGGCGCGAAGAGCGCCGCCGCTAACGGGAAAGATACATTGAGCCGTATCATCCGGGCCGGTCTTCTTTTGACGGTCGTATTCACGGCGCTCGCTCACGGCGCGGTCGAGCCGTGGTCAGTATTCGTATACGAGTCGATAACGCTCCTCGTTTTGCTGGTCTGGGCGACAAAGATTATTCTGGACAAACGCTTCGAGATAAACGTTCCAAAGATCGCCCTGCCGATAGTCGCGCTGCTCGCAATCGGACTCGCGCAAAGCGTGGCGTTAACGGACGTCGAGGGGCGGTGGTTGAGCCTTTCGAAAAACGTGGAGGCTACGCGGGGTGCCGTCACGGTGCTCGCGTTCTTGCTCGTCTCTTTCTTGATGGCCGCGAACTTCTTTCAGACGCGCGAGCGCTTGAAGGGGCTCGCAAGCTTCCTGGTCATCTACGGGCTCGCGATGGCGCTGTTCGCGCTCGTGCAGCACATTTCGTGGAACGGGAAGTTTTACTGGCTGCGGCCCAACACTGTCAGCGCCACGCCGTTCGGCCCTTTCGTAAACCACAACCATTTCGCGGGATACATGGAGATGCTGATCCCCGTGCCCATAGCGATGATACTGACTCGCGCGGTGCGGGGCGAGATGCGGCTGCTCGCGGGGTTTGCTGCGGTCGTGATGGGGATTGCGGCCATCGCTTCGCTGTCACGCGGCGGGATGATCAGCCTCGCCGCAGAGCTGGTCTTTATTACCTTAATCTGCCTCAGACTCGCCCGGACGAATAAGGCTTCCGAAAGAGGCGCGGCACGCGCACGCACACCTTTCGCGGCATCTCAGGTCGCAGCCGTCGTCGTGATAGCGGCGGTCATACTGGTGGGCGTCTTTTGGATAGGGGCTGACGCGGTAATCAATCGGGTCACTCAAGGCCAGTCGACCGCCACGCAGACAGAGACTTTTCATTCAAGCCGCGGGTGGGTGTGGAGAGACACCTGGACCATGATAAAAGCGAATCCGCTGCTGGGCGTAGGGCTGGGCGCTTACGGGACGGCATTTTCGATCTACAGCGCGAGCGACGGGTCGCTGAGGGTGCCCCAGGCGCACAACGATTATTTGCAGGTGGTGGCCGATTGCGGAGTGCCGGGCGGGTTGATCGCCCTGTGGTTTATAGTTACTCTCTTTCGCGCGTTCCGGCGCGGCGTCTACTCGCGCGACCCGATGATTGCGGCGCTCGCGCTCGGCAGCGGCGCGGGCGCGTTCGGGTTGCTCGTTCACAGCGTTTTCGATTTCAACTTGCAATTGCCTTCGAATGCTTTGCTGTTTCTGCTTCTAACGGCCGTCGCGTCAAACGTCGCTGCTTTGGCGAGCAAAGAGAGCCCTTCAGGGATTCTGCCTGCCGTCAGGCGCGAAGGTAGAGAAGAGGTCGCGGCGAGCATTGCAAGAGGAGTTTCGTCATGAAAAAGACAGTTCTCATAAAGATCACATTCGCCACTCTCATGATCGTCGCCGTGATGGCGAGCGGGGTGGCCGCGCAGCAGCAGCCCCAACAAAGCGGCCCGCCTCTGGGGACTGCGACTTCAAAGTCGGGGTCGGGCTCAGCCGCGCCGCGCAACGCGACGAACGTGTTGATCGCGCCGGATGAAGATTATCGAATAGGTCTCGGCGACGTGGTAGAGGTTAAGGTTGAGAACGCGCCCGAGCTGTCGGGCGCCTTCCGCGTCACCTCCTCCGGCGCGTTCCAGATGTATTTCGTGGGCCACGTCATGGCAAAAGACAAGACGACCGAAGAGGTGAGCCAGTTCATAGCGGACCGTTTGCGCGGCGAATACTTGAGGAACCCGAACGTCAGCGTCGTGGTCAAAGAGTACAACAGCCGCGCGTTCTTCATACAGGGGGCCGTGCGCGGGCCGGGCGTTTTCCAGATCGAGGGTCGCCCCTCGCTGCTGAAACTCATCACGCTCGCAGGCGGGCTCGCCCCCGAGCACGGCTCGAAAGCCTTTATCATTCGACAGCTCAAACGGCCCGACGCCGATAAGGCACCCGCCCCGGCGGGCGATAAAGCAGCCGAAGAAGAAGAGTACGAGTTGTTAAAGGTCAACATCAACGGGCTGCTCAGGGGCGATTTTGATAACAACATGTACTTGGAGCCGGGCGACATTATCAACATACCTCTGGCCGATGTATTCTTCGTCGCAGGGGAGGTGAACGCGCCCGGAGAGTTCCCCCTAAAAGAGGGCACGACCTTGCGCCAGGCGATCTCCATGGCGCAGGGGATGAAATTCGAGGCCGCGTCGAGTCGCGGCATAATATTCCGCGATGACGCCAACGGCAACCGCGAAGAGATGCGCGTAGACATAGGCTCGGTGATGAATGGCAAGAAGCAGGATGTCGCCATACTGCCGAACGACATAATCATCGTGCCCAACAGCCAGTTCAAATCCGTCGGAGGGGCGCTGCTAAGGGCCTTCGGCCTCACCACAGTCCAGCGCGTGCCCGTTCGCTAACAGCCTACAGGCCCGGACTAGCCCCCGGGTGATAGCTTGGAGAATAACCAATGGCAGACGAAAGATTCGATCTAGAAAAGATTCCGCCCCCGGACCAAGGTCCTATCACACGCCCAGGGTATCCCGGCATGGGAGGCTATCCCGACTCCGCCCCTTATGGCTACGGCTATGGCTACGGGGATGAAGACGAGAAGGTCTACATTCACCGCATGTGGCGCGCGATCCGTAAGCGCAAATGGCTGATCCTCGTCATAGCAGTAATCGTCACGTCGGTCGTCACGGTCGAGATGTTTCGGTCAAAGTCTATCTACCAGGCGATGACCACCATCGAGGTCGGCAAAGAGAACCGGACGCTGGTCCGCTCGGGCGACATAACCGTCGAGACTGACGACGACAACGACTACTATATCGGGATGGGTATGAAGACCAAGATTCGTCTGCTTCAGAGCCGCCCGCTGCTTGAAGACGTGGTCGTCAACCTGAAGCTCGACCAGAACCCGAAATTCCTCGAAGTGACGGAAAGAAGGTCTGTGTTTGAAGCGGTCAAGGCCATCGGCAGCACCGTAGGCGGCAACGGGCAGAACAGCTCACCGCAGGCCGTGGCCTCAACACCTGTCGCCCCGCCCCTGCCCGACGGGACGCGCTCGCGCCAGGAGAGCGCGCGCCTTGCGCCCTACGTGGACGTGCTGTCGGCCAACATGTCTGCCGAGCCGCTGACGGACACGCGCATGCTGGTCATATCTTTCACGCACACGGACCCGGCGTTGGCCGCCGACATCGTAGATAACATCGCGCAGGTCTTCATTCAGCGCAGCTTCGAAAACCGCACAGAGAAGTTCACAAACACTTCCGAATGGCTCGAACGCTCGACGCGAGAGCTGAAGGCGAGGGTCGAGCAGGCCGAGCAGGCCCTGGCCGACTACACGCGCGCCAACAACCTCTTCTCGATGGAGGGCAAAGAGACGCTGGCGACCGACAAGCTCTCGCGCTTTCACGACCAGGCGACGCGCGCCGAAAGCGAGCGCATGCTCAAGCAGTCGCTTTATCAGGAGGTGAAGGCGGGCCGCGTAGCTCAACTGCCCGAAGCGTTCTCTGACGCAAAGACCGTAGAACTGCAGAAGAAGCTCGGCGAGCTTACCACGCAGCATGCGCAGCTCGACGTGACCTATGGCCCTAAGAACCCGAAGGTCATCGAGATCAAACAGCAGATGGCCGCCATTGAAGCGCAGATAAATGCGGGCCGGGGCGCGCTCGAAGAGAAGCTCAAAGCCGATTACGAGCGGTCCGTCCGGGAGGAAGGTCAGCTCAAAGTGGCGCTCGAACAGGCGAAGGCCGAGGCCGCGCAGCAGAATCAGGCCGCCATCAGGTTCAACATTCTCAAGCAGGATGTCGAGACGGCCAAGTCGCTTTATACCGACTTCCTGCAAAAGACCAACCAGGCCAAAATACAGCGCGCCGAGCAGCACAACAACCTCAAGCTGATCGATCCGGCGCAGGTGCCCGGCATGCCCGTGGGCCCCAACCGTTTGCGCACGATACTGATAGGGTTTCTCGTGAGCCTGGTCGCAGGCATCGCGCTCGCCTTCTTCCTCGAATACCTCGACAACTCTATCAAGACGGTCGAGGACGTGAGCCGCTACGCGCAACTGCCCGCGCTCAGCGTCATCCCGGCCATCACCGGCCGCCAGGCGCGCATGCTCGGGGCGAAAGCCAACGGCAAGCGCAAGCAGATAAGCCACGCTCATACGAACGGCGAGAGCCGCATGAACCGTGACCAGTTGATGGCGCTCGACAGCCGCTCTTCGGTTGCCGAAGCCTACCGCGTGCTCAGGACCTCGGTGCTTTTGTCGGCTGCGGGCAACCCGCCCAAGACCATTCTCGTCACGAGCGGCCAGGCGGGCGAAGGCAAGACGACTACCGCCGTCAACACGGGCATCTCGCTTGCTCAGCTTGGCGCTTCGGTGCTGATTATCGACTGTGACCTCCGCAAGCCATCGGCCCACAAAGCCTTCGGCATAGAGCTTTCCCGTGGCATCTCGACGTATCTGTCGCGCAACACCGAGATCGATGAATTGATCCAAAAGCTGCCGATACCGAATCTTTCGCTGCTTCCCTGCGGGGCGATCCCGCCTAACCCCGCAGAGCTGATCAGCTCTACGAGGATGAAAGACATGCTCACCATGCTCAGTGAGCGCTACGACCACATAATCATAGACTCGCCGCCGCTGCTGAAGGTGACGGACCCAGTGATACTGTCTACGATGGTCGACGGCGTGATAGTAGTCGTGCACGGGGGCAAGAGCACTCGCGACATCGTGCGCCGCACCCGCCAGGAACTGACGACCGTGGGCGCGAAGATATTCGGAATAGTGCTCAACAACGTCGACCTCAAGCACGACGGGTACAACGACGATTACTACGATCGCTATTACTCCGACTACGCGCAGGGAGGCTCGGAAGCGAATGGCGATTAGAGAGGTCGCCGCCCCCGACTGCCCGGGCGCAAGGCGGCCATCTCGCCGGAGTGCACCTTCGGCGACCTTAAGAGTCTTACAGCCCTGATGAATTCGACGGCTATAGAGACACCACCCGATCAAGCGTCTGAACGCGCCGACGCCGCTAAAGAGGCGACTCACCACCGGCAAGCGCAAACGGTACCGAAGCACCCGCTGATCAGAATACGCCCGAGCCAGAGATGGGTTTCGCTCAATCTCGCCGACCTTTGGGCTTACCGCGAGCTGCTCTATTTCTTGACGCTGCGCGACGTAAAGGTGCGCTACAAACAGACGGCGCTCGGTGCTGCCTGGGCCATCATCCAGCCGCTGTTCACCATGCTCGTTTTTACGCTTTTTTTCGGCAGGCTGGCGGGCGTCCCTTCCGAGGGGGTGCCCTACTCGATCTTCGCCTACGCGGGGCTGCTGCCCTGGACATTCTTCTCAAACGCCGTGACCAACAGCGGCAACAGCCTGGTTGCGAGCGCAAACCTGATCACGAAGGTTTATTTCCCGCGCATCATTATTCCGGGCGCGGCGGTGCTGGCGGGGCTGGTCGATTTCGCGATTGCGTTCGCCATACAGGCCCTCTTAATGATCTATCATGGGGTGGAGGTGACCTGGAATATTCTGATGCTCCCGGTCCTGGTCTTGCTGACCGCGCTGCTGGCGCTGGGGGTAGGGATGTTAATGTCTGCCTTGAACGTCAAGTATCGAGACATACGTTACGCGCTGCCGTTCGTGGTTCAATTGTGGATGTTTGCTTCGCCGATAATCTACCCGTCGAGTCTGGTGCCTGACAGGTGGCGTTGGGTGATGTCGCTCAACCCGCTGACAGGCATTATTGAAGGTTACCGGTCGGCGCTGTTCGGTCGCGATTTTGACACGTTAGGTCTCTTTATCTCGGCCCTCATTACGCTCGCGTTACTGGTTTATTCCTCCTTTGTATTCCGGCGAATGGAAAAGAGTTTCGCCGACCTGGTCTAGCAGATCGATGGATACGGCCATTAAAGTCTATGGTATAGGCAAGCAGTACCATATAGGCGCGAGCCAGGCCCATTACGAGACCCTGCGCGAATCGCTCGCAGGGGCAATCGGCGGGGCGTTGAAACGGCTGCGCCGCAGCCGCCGTTCGGAAGATGACACTATCTGGGCGCTCAAGGACGTCAATTTCGACGTGGCGGCCGGCGAGGTAGTAGGCATCATCGGCCGCAACGGGGCGGGCAAGTCAACTCTGCTCAAAGTAATATCCCGAATCACCGAACCGACCAGAGGCGGAGTAGATTTATACGGGCGCGTCGCAAGCCTGCTTGAGGTCGGCACAGGATTTCACCCCGAATTGACGGGGCGAGAGAACATCTACCTGAACGGCGCCATCTTGGGGATGAACAAAGCCGAGATAGCACGCAAGTTTGACGAGATAGTGGCCTTCGCCGAGGTTGAGAGGTTTCTCGACACGCCCGTCAAACGCTTTTCGAGCGGCATGTACACCCGGCTCGCATTCGCCGTAGCCGCCCACATGGAGTCGGAGATAATGCTGGTCGATGAAGTCCTGGCCGTCGGGGATGCCGAATTCCAGAAGCGTTGCCTGGGGAAGATGCAGGAGGTCGGGTCCGAGGGGCGCACGGTGCTTTTCGTCTCTCACAGCATGCCGATGATACTGAGGCTGTGCAATCGAGTGATCTTGCTAGCCCAAGGGGAGGTGGCCGCAGACGGGTCTCCACAGGAGGTGATCCGGCGTTACCTGCATTCGGATGTAGGCAGCCCCGCCGAGCGAACATGGCCGTCTATCGAGCTGGCCCCGGGCGATTCGGTGGCGCGTTTGCGCGCGGTCCGCGTGCTTGACGAGCGGGGCGAGGTTTCCGAGTCCATAGACATTCGCAAGCCTGTCTCGATAGAGGTTGAATACTGGAACCTGCAACAGCCCCTGCGCCCGACGATTTCTATGCACCTGATAAACGAAGATGGGATCACTCTGTTTGTCACCAACGACTGGAACAATCGCGGCTGGTGGAACACCCCTCGCGCGCCGGGGCTCGTGCGGGCCATCTGCAAGATTCCGGGCAACTTCCTTGCCGAAGGACGGCTGTTCCTGCTCGTGGCCGTATGCAGCTATAACCCGGACTGCGTACATGCAATAGAGCGAGACGCGGTCTCGTTTCAGATCGTCGATCGCAGTGAGGGGGACGGCGTGCGAGGCGTGTATTCTGCCGAATGGCCCGGCGCCGTGCGACCGATGCTGGACTGGGAAGTGGCGCAGGAGCCCAATGGGGGAGAGCTTTCTTGATTCACCGCGACGCACTTACCCCCGTGAAGTTGAGCCAGCATCAGGCGACAGGATTAACCGGCGTTTCGGCGAACGGACCGAGCGCCGGCGCGGGTCGCCCCCTCACCGAGACTGTCAGTTGCAACTTCTGCGGCGGCTCGGACTATGCGCCTTATGACAGGGTAGGAGCGTGGGGCATCGTGAAGTGTAGGCGCTGCGGCCTTTGCTTCACCAACCCGAGGCCCACGGTCGAAAGCCTGCCATCTTTTTACACCTCGGGCTATTTCAAAGACGAGGACAAAACGCGCTTCGGAATCTTTAGCGGGGGCAGGTCATCATACGCGGGCGAGGGCATCAATCACAGCAAGAGGGTCGCCGATGTGGAATGCCACCTCAGCAAAAGAGGAAGCCTGTTAGAAATAGGGGCGGCCACGGGCGCATTCCTCAGAGTGATGAGGGACAGGGGATGGAAAGTCTGTGGCGTGGAGATCTCTCGCGACGCGGTCGAGGCGGCAAGCAAGTATGAAGGGGTGAGCATTTTCTGCGGCGCCTTAGAAGATTTTGAATCGGAAGAGAAGTTTGACGCCGTCTGCATGTACCACAGCCTGGAGCACGTCCCTGACCCCGCATACGTTATCGAAAGGTCTTACGAGCTGCTAAACCCGGGCGGGGTTATCGTAATAGAAGTGCCGAACATGGATTCCTTCGACATAAAGTGGAGCAGGAAGCGGAAGATCGCAAACTACGACCTGCCCCTGCACCTTACACACTTCACGCCTGCGGTCCTGGACAAGAGGCTGAGATCGACGGGGTTCGACATAGTTGACGTGGATCTGTATTATCCGGAGTTCCTGTTAAGGGCGACCAGCTTGTTAAACCGCAATCGCCGAGGCGCACATGTCGAAGATGATGACGGCAGACCTGCGGATAACACGAGTGAGAGCTCGATCGACAAAAACGCTCCTCTAATAGTCAAGCAAAAGAACTGGAAGGCTACTTTGCTCGACTATATTTCGCGGATCTTTCCCGGTTGGAGGCTGACGATCATAGCGAGGAAATAGGCCGCAAGCTCTACGCCCACCCCTCAAGACAGGGATTGATGAAGATTTAATGAGACGCATCTACGACCTCCTTTACCTCTTATGTTTTTTGCCCATCTTTGCCGTCGTCAGGGGCCTCGCCGCCATCTTATCGCTCGTGCGATTTAAGAGTCTTATCAAAATGGCGCACCGAGCCCTGGGGGTAAAGAACCGGGTGCTGTATCTGGAAGCCTTCTTTCCGGAGAACGCGGGCTACCATTACCGGACACAGAAGTGGATAGACATCCTAAACGAGAATGGGTACAGCGCCCGAGCGAAGTACGTTTTCGAGAAAGAGCGATTCGAGATACTGATCAACAGGCAGCGGGTTGTCGCATTTCATCTTATCAGCCTGCTGTGGAGGATCTGTCAATGCCTGAGCGCCGTCAGCTATAACTTTGTGATTGTGCGCCGCGAGTTGTTGCTCTTCAACGACTATGGGGACCTGTTTCTGGAGCGGTTTCTGCTGGCCTTGCACCCGCGCGTGATTCTGGACTTCGACGACGACATCTCGGCTGCGAAGCGCGAGCCGCGTCACGTCTCACTCTATGGGCGATTGATGTTTGAGAGCCCGTCCAAGTTTCGGGCATCGCTCAAGATGTATGGCCGATTCATTGTAGGCACGGATTATCTCAAACAACAGGTGCTGCGCTCGAACGGCGAAGTTTCCGAGAGTGACATTCTGGTGATACCTACCTGCGTCGACTACTACCGCCACGCCCCGAAAAGCTACGGCGGCATTAACGGGTGCATTCAATTCGGGTGGATAGGGACTACCGGGAACCTCCCGCTGCTTGACATCGTGATCCCGCCGCTCAACAGCATTGCCAAAGACCACAAGATTCGGTTAATAGTAATCTCCGGCGCGGAGTACAAACCGGAGGCGAATTTCGAAGTGATCAACCTGCCGTGGAGCCTGAGCAGCGAGGTGGATGATCTGCGTCAAATAGACGTGGGCTTGATGCCGCTGGCGGGCACGGACGAGGACAGGGGGAAGTGCGGCTTCAAGCTGCTCCAGTATATGGGGCTCGGCATTGTGAATATCGCGAGCGCCGTCACGGTCAACGAACAGATCGTGCAGGACGGCCGCGACGGATTCCTGGTGCGCAGTGAATCCGACTGGGAGCGCGTCCTTCGGGGGATGCTCGCCAACAGCAATTCTGAAGCCTTCTCAGAGATCGGCGCGCGCGCGCGGGCGAAGGTGCGCGAGAGGTTCTCCTACGAAGCGCATACAAGAAGGTACATTGACTTCTTGAAGGGACGAGTGGCGTAACGGTGTGTGGAATCGCAGGCGTCTACCACTTCAACGGAGGCCGGCTCGATCGGGCGCAACTCGCCGCGATGACCGAGGTTCTCAAGCATAGGGGCCCGGACGGGGAGGGTGTCTGGGTTGGCGCAGGCGGGCGCGTGGGCCTCGGCCACAGGCGGCTTGCGATCATCGACCTTTCCGAACTCGGCGCTCAACCGATGCGCTATGCCGACCGCTACACCGTGACCTTAAACGGCGAGATATATAACTATATAGAGATCCGAGAAGAGCTGTTAAGAAAGGGGTATCGATTCGTCTCCCAATCCGATACGGAAGTTTTACTGGCGGCGTATCAGGAGTATGGCGTATCGGCGCTCGACCACCTCGATGGGATGTTCGCGTTCGCCATCTGGGATGATAAAGAGCAGAAGCTGTTTTGCGCGAGAGATCGGTTCGGCGAAAAGCCCTTCTTCTACCACTACGTCCCGGGCCAAGTCTTCGCCTTCGCGTCGGAGATCAAATCACTGTTTGCGTTCGGCGCGCCCAGACAGGTCAGCAACAGCATGCTGTTTAAGTACCTGGCCTACGATGTGGTCGAAGACCTTCACGCGAAGTCAGACACCTTCTATGAAGGCGTTTCGAAGCTCGAAGCCGCGCACTACTTATTGATAGATAGGCGGGGCAATCTTACAAAACGCCGCTACTGGTCGATTACGGAGGCCGGGATCGATTACGGAATCAGCTTCGAGGACGCGTGCGAGCGATTCCGCGAGTTGTTTACGCAATCGGTCAGGCGAAGGCTGCGGTCGGACGTCGCCGTCGGGACGAGTCTGTCGGGCGGGCTCGACTCGTCTTCGGTGCTTTGCACTATCGGCAAAGTACTCAATGGCGGCGGCAAGGGCCAGAAGGCCTTCTGCGCGCGGTTTCACGAAAAGGCCCTGGATGAGGGCGACTATATGCTGATGGCTGCCGAGGCAGCCAACGCGCGCGCCTATTTTACCTGGCCGGATGCAAGAACGCTCCTGGGAAGTATCGATGAGGTCTTCCGCCATCAGGAAGAGCCGTTCGGCAGCGCGAGCATCGTTGCGCAGTGGGAGGTGATGAAGCTGGCCCGACACGAGCAGGTTACGGTCCTACTCGATGGCCAGGGCGCAGACGAGACGATGGGCGGATACCCCCATTATTTTCGACAGCATTTTCTTGAACTTTACTCCAGCGACCGCGCCCGCTTTCGTAATGAGATGCGAGCTTACGAGCAAGTGCATGGGCGCGGCTTCAGACTGGACGCGCGCTTCAGGTGGGAGGCGACCCGGCCGGGCTTGCTCAAGCTGATGGGCAAGGCGAGGAGACGATTCTCGGAGCCGAGTTACCTCAGGCACCTGAATCCCGACTTTACGGCTGAATTCAAGACCGAACCCCCGCCCTTCGAGCAGTACAGAGACTTGAACGAAAGACTGAAGAGTTCGACTGAGGGCTATGGCCTCGAGAAGCTCCTGCGCTTCGCCGACCGAAATTCTATGGCGTTTTCCAGGGAGGTGCGGCTGCCGTTCTTAAACCATGAACTGGTTGCATTTTTGTTCACACTTCCTTCGTCTTATAAGATATCAGGAGGCTGGACCAAGCGCGTACTTAGGCACGCTATGGAGCCGATCCTGCCCAAGCCGATCACTTGGCGCGTCGACAAGCTAGGGTTCGAGCCGCCGCAACAGCAGTGGCTCAACGAGCCGGGCGCGAGGGAGTTGATAAATGAGTGCAAGACGGAGTTGATTTCCCGCGGCATCCTCAGCCCCGGCGCGGACTGCGACCGGTGGAGATGTTTGATGGCGGCCAAGCTTTTCGATTTTGCTGCGCGAGAACAATCGTCCGGCTACCAGGCTGACGAGCGAGATTCGTACGCGATAGCGAGACCACTTTAAATGGGCGCAGGCTTTTCTAACCCGTATTAGATAATGTGCAGCCTTCCCCGAAAGGAGTCAAAGAGGGCACGAGTTGAGTAAAGAAGAGAACAGGAACTTTATTAGCCCCCCCACCATTTTAAACCTCTAACGAGCAGATGGCGGGTGGTAAGCATTGACCACTAACCAGAGAGAAATCGCTTCTCTAAAAAAAGGAGACTACAATGCATCGCAGTCGTTTCAATACTTCAAGCAGGGTCGCAGTGGCCATCTGCATGGCTGTTGCGATGGTACTCGGGTTAATGGGAACAGCCCTCCCCCCTGTGCTAGGAAAGCCCGGTTTACAACAGACGTGCCAGGGCGATACCTGCATCACGATCAAGAGCGGCAACGGCAACGAGAGCGTGTGCCCGAACATGCCCAGCCTCGACCCGCAGGTCGAAGTTTCAACCGACGGGATGAACTGGAGCCCGGCTTTCATAGTCGCGCCTAACAGCGACCTGCCGGAGTTCACCTACGACATCATCCCCGGCACACATTACGTTAGCGTAAGCTGCGACCGTTCGGCGGCGGCAAACTCGCATTTCTTCTTTAGGACCACCTTCGTACTTCCGGCGGGCGCAGTGGACCCTTGCATAAGCGTAAAGATTCACTCCGACAACGCCACAACGGTCTTCCTCAACGGGAATCAATTCGGGGCGCAGCCAGACGTAGAGGACCCCGCGAACTTTAAAGACCCGGTAGATGTGTTCACGACGAATAACTCGGCATTCTTCGTAAACGGGTCGAACACGCTTTCTTTTGACGTTCACAACTTCACGAATCAGATGGCCCTGGACTTCGAGGCGACCATCTGCTCAAGCCAAGGCTGCGTCGACGAGGACCCGCCCGCGATAAGCTGCAACGTGGCCGAGACACAGCTCTGGCCGCCCAACCACAACCTGGAAAACGTAGGCCTGACGGCCAGCGTTACTGACGACTGCGATACCAATATCGAGATCGGCGGTGGCCCGACGGGCAACGGCGTTGCCGTCTACAGCGACGAGCCGGACCTTGACATTACCGGGTCAGGCAACTTCTCGCCGGACGCGAAGAATGTAGGCCTTAATACGTTGAGGCTCCGCTCCGAGCGCAGCGGGAACGAGAATGGGCGCGTCTACCTGATCGTCGTCCAGGCGACCGACATGGCGGGCAACACAGGCTTCTGCGTCAGGACAGTCACGGTGCCGCACGACCAGAGCAAAGCGTCCAAGAATTCCGTCACGGCGCAGGCGGCGGCGGCAAGGGCATTCTTCCTTGCCAATCAGACGCCGCCTCCAGGCTTCGTTCAAGTCGGAGTCGGCCCCATTGTCGGACCGAAGCAGTAACCGACGCGAAGATTCGTTTCCTAACGAACAAGCGGTTAATCAAAGCGGCCGGTAGCATAAGCCACAGGCTTATGCTACCGGCCGCTTGCAGTCTGAAGAGATGTCCGAGGGCGCGCGTTAATCTGTCATGAATTTGAACCTGCACATATACCCTTCCCCCATCCTCTACGAGTCGCGGATGCTGAAGATTACTAGAAGCCTGGCGGCCGCGGGTCTGTTCGAGGAGATACACCTTGTCGGTATTTGTGAAGAGGGGCTTAGTGAACATGAACAGCTAGATGGTAAGAGGTTCATTTGGCGAGTCCCCCTCAACAAACCTCTGCCCATACCAAAGATGAGGGGCTTTCTAAAATTCATGCAATGGTGCGTGAAGATACTGGGCCGGTATTACGGGAAGGATATTTCGGTCATTCACTGTCACAGCCTGACCGACTTGCCGATTGGGGTTTTATTAAAGATCGGGAAGAAAAAAGCCAGGCTGGTTTACGACGCTCATGAGTTGGAAACTGAGAGGAACGGCTTGACCGGGATCAATAAGAGGCTGGCGAAACTTAAAGAACGGGCTTTGATCAGGTTCGTCGATCAGGTACTTGTCGTCAGCGACTCCATCGCCGAATGGTACAGGCAGATGTACAGGAACAGCTCTGTGACGGTGGTGAAGAACATCCCTTATAACGACGGGCCGAGCCTTGACGGGCCTGACGGGTCCGCCTTCAAAAACAGGTTTAGTATTGAGGGAGGTATAGTCTTCCTGTACCAGGGCGCGCTGATGCGGGGGAGAGGCATTGATCTGCTGCTGAAAACATTCTCAAGGGTCAGGGGCGACAAGCACATCGTTTTCATGGGCTACGGCAGCTACGAGCAGAAGATCAAAGAGTTCGCAGCCAGCCATGCCAACATACACTTTCACGAAGCGGTGAGCCCGGACGAAGTCCTTCGATATACGGCGGGCGCAGACGTGGGCATCTGCCTGATCGAGAATACCTGCTTGAGCTATTACTATTCGCTGCCCAATAAGCTTTACGAGTATACGCTGGCAGGTATGCCTGTCATCGTGAGCCAGTTCCCCGAAATGGCAAGGCTGGTCAGGCAGTTCGGCAATGGCTGGGATACGGTTGTTCAGGAAGAGCATATCCTTAGCCTGGTTGACCAAATTGATCCACCCAGCATTGAAGCGAAGAAGCGAAACGCCATCAAAGCGAGGGAGAGCATCGGCTGGCACCTGGAGGAGAAAAAGCTGCTCGGCGCTTATCAGCTATTGTCTAACGGAGCATTGTGATAACTATCATAGATTACAAAACGGGCAACCTCGCCTCGATAGCGAACATGCTCAAGAAGATAGGTTGTCCGTCGGTCATCACTTCCAGCGCCGAAGAGATCGACCGTGCGAATAAACTGATCCTTCCGGGAGTCGGGGCCTTTGACACGGGGATGAGGAACCTGATCGCCCTGGGCCTGCTTGAAGTCTTGAACCGGAAAGTCCTCGAAGACCGGGTGCCGATTCTAGGGATCTGCCTGGGCATGCAGTTGTTCGTCGGGGAGAGCGAAGAAGGGGAGCTCCCGGGGTTAGGCTGGATCGAGGGGAGCGTTGTCAAATTCAAGCCCGAGTTGTCCGAAAAAAAGCTCAAGGTGCCTCACATGAGCTGGAACCACACCGCGCTCAGGAAAGAGAGCCGACTGTTCGACGAAATGTATGACGAGCCCAGATTCTATTTCGTCCATTCTTTTCACGTTCAACTGAACCGGGAAGAGGATATTCTGGCCGAAACCGGCTACGGTTATTGGTTTACTTCCGCGCTCGAGCGAAGCAACATCGGGGGCGTTCAATTCCACCCCGAAAAGAGCCATAAGTTCGGGATGAAGCTGCTCAAGAATTTCGCGGAGAAATACTGACCTATGTTGATGCCCCGGGTTATACCTGTGTTGCTATTCAGGAAGGGCGGCCTGTATAAGACCACACGATTTAAGAATCCTGTTTATGTCGGCGACCCCATTAACGCCGTGAGGATTTTCAACGAGAAAGAAGTCGACGAACTGGTGTTCGTCGACATCACCGCCACGCCCGAAAGAAGAGGCCCGAACTTCGACTATATAAGAGAGGTCGCAAGCGAGTGCTTCATGCCGCTGTGTTATGGCGGCGGGGTCAGGTCGCTGGAAGACGTCAAAGCCGTAATCAGTTGCGGCGTCGAGAAGGTCGCCATCAATTCGTTAGCCGTCGAGAATCCTGATTTCATCAGAGAAGCCGCTTCTGAATTCGCCAGCTCGACGATCGTCGTCTCCGTAGACGTGAAGCGAGACTTCTTCGGGAGGTATCACGTCTATTCCCACGGCGGGACGCGCAAGGCCGCCTGGCACCCCGTTGAGTTCGTCATGTTGATGGAGAAGATGGGCGCGGGCGAAATTCTTTTAACCTCCGTAGACAGGGACGGGACAAAAGCCGGTTATGACATCGAGCTAATCAGGTCGGTATCCGAAGCGGTCGGCATCCCCGTGATCGCCTGCGGCGGGGCGGGCTGCGTCGCGGATTTCTCCCAAGCGCTCGAGGCCCGCGCATCGGCAGTTGCCGCGGGCAGCATGTTCGTTTTCCACGGCAGACACCGCGCGGTCTTAATCAACTTCCCCTCGCAGGAAGAGTTAAAGGGGGCATTCTTTAACAGGGCATGAAAGACGCAAATGGTAAACACAGGATGTGCAGCCGCTGTATCCTGGATACGGCTGACGACCCTGAAATAGTCTTTGACGAGCGGGGAGTCTGCAACCACTGCCTGCTTTATGACCGCGTAGCAAAGGACAGGCTTCTCGACGCCGAGCAGCGCGAGCGAAAACTCGCATCCATCCTGGAAGAGATTAAAGCAGCCGGAAGAAAAAGCGGTTACGATTGCGTCGTAGGCGTCAGCGGCGGAGTAGACAGCTCCTATGTAGCTTACCTGGCGAAAGAGTTCGGATTGAGGCCGCTCGTGGTCCACTGTGACAACGGGTGGAATTCGGAGCTGGCCGTCAACAATATTGAGAACATCGTAAAGAGGCTCGGTTACGACCTGTACACGTATGTCATCGACTGGGAAGAGTTCAAAGACTTACAACTATCCTACCTGAAAGCCTCCGTAGTCGACATCGAAGCCGTCACCGATCATGCCATTGTGGCTTCACTGTACAAGGTCGCCGCGGGCAAGGGCATTAAGTATATTCTGAGCGGCGAGAACATGGCGACCGAGGGGATACTGCCGTCACACTGGGTGCATAACAAGAACGACCTGATGAACATCAAGGCGATACATAGGCGGTTTGGCAGCGTCAGGTTGAAGACATTCCCCACCCTGGGCTTTATGAAGAAGCTATATTATCAGCGGGCGGCGGGCATCAGGTACGTGCCCATCCTGGACCTTATTGAGTACGTAAAAGAGGACGCCAAACGAATGATCACCGAAGAACTCGGCTGGAGAGATTATGGCGGAAAGCATTACGAGTCGATCTTCACAAGGTTTTACCAGTCGTACATACTGCCCGTGAAATTCGGCATTGATAAGCGGAAATCACATCTGTCGACTTTAGTCTGCTCCGGGCAGATGACCAGGCAAGAGGCGCTGGAGCGAATCAAATCGGAGATCATCAATAACGACGTGCTGGTCTCCGATAAGGTGTACGTGATCAAGAAATTCGGCCTGACGCTTGAGTCGTTTGAGGCCATCATGGCATTGCCGCCCAGAAAGCACACCGAGTACCGCTCGATACTTAACGTTTATAGAAAACTGAAGCCGGTGACGAGGCTTACTACTCCCGGGTTGCGGCGCAGGTTAGTCAGGCTTGCGGGTTGAATCCTGCGAGCGGAGGCGCGATAGGGTATGAAAATCAGGTGGGTCAACCATGCTTCATTCGTCCTTGAATTCGGGGACGTAAAGCTAATATCCGACCCGTGGCTTGAAGGCACAGCGTTTAATGACGGATGGGCGTTGCTGTCGCCGACAGCATTCCGCTACGAAGATTTTGCGGACATTACCCACATATGGTTTTCGCATGAGCACCCCGACCACTTCGCCCCGCACGTCTTGAAAAAGATCCCCGTCGACTACAGGCGAAACATCACCGTCCTGTACCAGCGCACTGTCGATAGGAAAGTGGCCGAGTTTTGCAGGACGCTTCAATTCAAGGAGGTTCTTGAGCTTTATCCCGATTCCTACTTGAAGATCGGTGATGGCATCTCCTTACTGTGCGAAAAGATCAGAAACGAATCCGACTCGTGGCTATTTATCAAGACGCCCGAATTCACAATTCTCAACCTGAACGATTGTTACTTCAGGCGGGAAAGCGAGCCGGTCAAAATAAAACAGAAAATTGGCAAGGTCGATCTACTGCTTTGTCAATTCTCCTATGCGAACTGGTGTGGGAATAAGGATAGAGGGCAAGAGAGGAAAGAAGCAGCCGGAGAAAAGCTGAACGAGATGCTGATGCAGGCCGCCGTATTTCAACCGAGGTTCGTCATCCCTTTTGCGAGCTTCGTCTGGTTTTGCAACCAGGACAATTATTTCATGAATTATGAAGTCAACAGGATTGGCGAGGCGTACAACAGGCTGCGGGCTATTCAACAGGTCGAGCCTATTGTCTTGTATCCGGGGTTTGAGTGGGAGATCGAGCATGAATACGCCCGATCAGATGAAGCCATAGACCTTTATCAGAAGGATTACGAAAAGGTGTTTGATAATCCCGCTATCGTCGCCAGCCCGTCGAAAGAGCTGGCGGAGTTGAAAGCCGCCGCCGAAGCATATAGAAGCCGCTGTCTGCAAAAAAACGACAGGCTGAAATTGCTTTCGCTTGCGCCCTTCACTTGCTATTTAACGGACTTACGAATGTCGTTCAGCTTTTCCTACAGGGACGGTCTGGTTCAATGCGAGTGCGGGCCTGAAGATGCTGATTTGTCCTTAGGCTCGCAAGCTCTGCACTACTGTTTCAATTTTGATTGGGGATTCGCGACGCTGGAGGTTTCGGGCAGATTCGAAAAGCCTCCCAAGGGCGACTATAATAATGTCTCCCAGTACCTTTGGGTTTCAGAGTTGATGAACAGGGGTAAGTATGTTCCCGGCAGATACCACAGGGGACTTACGAAGCTCAGGCAGGCGTTGAGATTAGAGTAGGCCTCTCGCGATAAGGGCAAAGGATTGTCAACAAGTCAACACCCTTCGATAGCAGTGATCGGCTGCGGCTACTGGGGCAAGAACCTGGCTCGAAACTTCAGCTTGCTCGAAGCGCTCGCAATGGTTTGCGACGCTACGCCCGCCGGACGGTCCCTTGCCGCCGAGATTGCGCCGGGCGTGGAAGTCGTTGAAAGCATGGAAGAGGCGCTCTCGGCTGAAAAGGTAAACGGGGTAGTCATTGCCACGCCTGCGGAAACTCATTATGAGATGGCCTGTCGAGCGCTAAAGAGGGGCAAGGATGTGTTCGTAGAAAAGCCCCTCGCGCTGACCTACGAACAGGGGGCGCACCTGGTGAGGCTGGCCGAAGAGCGCCGCCGTATCCTGATGGTCGGACATGTGCTCGAGTACCATCCTGGTATCCAGAAGATGCTCGAGATGGTGCGGGCGGGGGAGATCGGCAAGGTGCAATACATCTATTCCAATCGCCTGAGCCTCGGCAAGGTGCGGCGAGAGGAGAATATACTTTGGAGCTTTGCGCCCCACGACGTGGCGATCATCTTACGCCTGATGGGCAGCCTGCCGTTCCAGGTGGCGGCCTGCGGAGGCAGTTATCTCCACCCCAACATCGCGGACGTGACGGTCACGAATCTACTCTTCGATAACGGCGTGAGGGCGCACATTCACGTCTCGTGGCTGCACCCGTTTAAAGAACAGCGACTGGTAGTGATCGGCTCAAAGAAGATGGCGAGCTTTGACGACGTTGCCAAGCGGCTGGTCCTATACGATCAGCGGGTCGAACTTCAAGCGGGCCAGTCCGTCCCGATCAAAGGCAAGGGTGAAGAAGTCGCATTCGATGCGAACGAGCCTTTGCGGTTGGAATGTCAGGCATTCTTAGAAGCCATTAGCACTCGCCGACCCGCTTTGACTGATGGGCACAGCGGATTGCGCGTGCTGAAAGTTTTGCAGGCCGCTCAACGGTCGCTCGTCATGAACGGCGAGCCCGTGGCCTTGTCGTTCGAGAACTTCGGCGACACCGCTTTGTGAAGCGATGGCTACGGATCAAGGAATCACACTAACTTTAAAGGTGGAATCACAGGGAGATGACTAAACTTCAAGCCACGGCTTTTCAGCCGGTCCCATTGCTGGACTTAAAGGCACAACACGCTTTGATACGTGATGAGGTGCGCGAGGCGATTGACCGCGTGGTCGAATCGCAGCACTTCATCCTCGGCCCGGAGGTTGAGGCACTCGAAAAGGAGATCGCCGCTTACAGTCGATGCGAATACGGGATAGGCGTCTCGTCAGGCACGGATGCATTGCTGGTAGCGCTCATAGCGATTGACCTCAAGCCGGGCGATGAAGTTATCACCACGCCTTACACATTCTTCGCCACCGCCGGGGCGATTGCGCGGCTTGGCGCGAAGCCGGTCTTCGTCGACATTGATCCGCTGTCATATAACATTGACGCGGGTGCGGTTGAGGCGGCTGTCACAGAGCGCACGCGCGCAATCATCCCCGTACATCTCTACGGTCAGATGGTCGATATGGACCCGATCATGGAGATTGCCGAGAGGCGCGGTCTGTGCGTGATAGAGGATGCGGCGCAGGCGATCGGGTCCGAATACAGGGGGCGCCGGGCCGGCTCGATCGGACACATGGGATGCTTCAGCTTCTTCCCCTCGAAAAACCTGGGGGGCGTAGGCGATGGCGGCATGGTGACGACGAACGATTCCGAGCTTGCCCACCGCGTCAAGCTGATTCGCAATCACGGCTACAGCCCCAAGTATTACAATAAAGTGGTCGGCGGAAACTTCCGGCTGGACGCGATTCAGGCGGCAGTACTGCGCGTGAAGTTGAAATACCTGGATCAGTGGACCGAAGCCCGCCAGGGCAATGCGGCTGCTTACCGAAATCTGTTCGGCGAGGCCGGATTATGCGTCACGCTGGACGAGTTTTCCGCAGGTTCGCCGGGGGTCGTTTTGCCGTTCGAGTCGCCAGATGTCCGTCACATATACAATCAGTTTGTAATCAGGAGCCGCCGCCGCGACGAACTGGTCAGCCATTTGAAGGAGCGCCAGATAGGGACTGAGATTTACTACCCGGTGCCCATGCATATGCAGGAGTGCTTTGCGGATTTGGGTTATAGAAAGGGTCGGTTCCCGGCGAGCGAGTGCGCAGCCGATCAAACATTGGCCCTCCCCATCTATCCTGAACTGACCCGAGAGATGCTAGAAACAGTAGTAGAAGCCATCTCTGGCTTCACATCTTCCGAGGGCGGAGCTTAAGGTCGGACAAACCGGGCAGAGATGAAGAAGGTTCTTCTCATCGCTTATTACTATCCGCCGCTCGGGGGCATAGGCAGCCAGAGGTCTCAGAAATTTGCCCGCTACCTGCTTGAGTACGGGTGGAAGGCCATCGTGCTGACTCCCGAGAAAGGCTCTTACCTGCTGGACCCGTCGCTTGAGGACGGGGAGAGCAAAGGCATCGAAGTTGTCCGAACCCAGGCGGTTGAACTCAGCTCGATTCTTAAACGGGCTGTGCTGATGCGGGGGCCTTCCGGCGGTGCTGTTAATGGCGCGGCGGGCGTGAAACCGGCCCGGGTCGAAGGCAATTCCCTGATGAATTTCGCCAGGCGCGCCGTCCGCACATGGGGCTACATTCCGGACGGGCAGATCGGGTGGTTCCCTTACGCGGTGCGCGCCGCCAGACGGATACTCGAGATGCAAGACGTGGATGCGATATACTCTACATCGTTTCCGGTGACGGCGCACCTGATTGCCTACAGGCTGAAGCTCCTTTCGAACAAACCCTGGATTGCAGACTTTCGCGACCTTTGGACCGAACTCCACTACCAGGATTATTCGAGCGGCCTAAGAAAGAGGCTGGACCGATTTATCGAATCGAGATTGCTAGAAAAGACCGACGCTTTGGTGACGGTGTCGGACACCCTGGCAGAAATGCTGCGAAAGCTTACGCAGAGCCAAAAGCCGGTCGAGGTCATCAGAAACGGCTTCGACTCGGAGGACTTCGCGGGCATTGAGTATGCCCCGCCCGCCAGGTGGACGATAACATACGTCGGCAGTTTTTACGGCGCCAACCAGGACCCGACGCCGCTGCTGGAGGCATTGCGCAGAGCGATAGAGGGCGGCAAGATTCCCAGAGAAGATATTCAGTTTAACATCGTCGGAGAGCCTGATCCTTACGTGCAAAGCCTGATAGCCCGTTTCGGCTTCGGCGACATAACCTGCTTTACGGGCTTTGTGTCACACCGCGAGTCGCTCACACACCAGGTTCGCTCTTCCCTATTGCTTTTAATCTTACATGGGGACAAGGCCAACCCCGGCGTCATAACGGGTAAGATTTTCGAGTACCTGGGGTCGCGCAGGCCGATCCTCGGCGTAGTCCCTTCAGACTTCGAAGTGGCGCGCATCATAGGAGAAACCGGCGCGGGTGTTACGGTCGAGCCTACAGACGCGGAAGGGATCGAGCGGCAACTAATCGCTTCGTACCTGGATTATAAATCAGGGTCGTCGGACAGGCTCCACAAATCAGATTTGTCCGCTTATGAGAGGCGTGTGGGCGCCGGGCAGCTTGCCAGCCTGTTGGCAGGGGTGGTGGACGGGAAGACAAACCGGATAACGAGCTGAGTGCCGCCCGGCTCTCAAGACCATTCTTCAAGGCTCTTTTAATCATGAGGCAAGCGCTCGAACGCACCTTTTATCGTTACGGGTGGGACACTCGCTGTCGTAATCTAGCTCCCGCTCGGCTGCTTCGCTCCGTGCTTCCCGGTCGGCCTTCGCAAGACGGCCCAATTCTGCTCGATGTTGGGTGCGGCAAGTTCGGCATTGTAACGTTTCTGCGCGGCGTGCCGGCCATCGGAATAGACAAACAGGTGCCTCCAGAAATTGTCGAGGGCGTTACATTCCAGCTCGGGGACGTTACCGCGATTCCCTTCCTCGACCGCTCGTTCCCCGTAGTGAGTTGCATAGACGTGCTCGAGCATATTCCGCCCGACGCCCGCGACCTGGCCATCAACGAACTCGTGCGGGTCGCTTCGAGCGCTGTTTTGATCGCCTGCCCGCACGGCAAGACTGCGGAGGAATGCGATAAGGAGTTTCGCAATGCCTGCGAATCGCGCGCCCGAGCTATACCGGCCTGGGTGCTTGAACACGAGAAGCATCGCTATCCCGTCACTTCGACAGTGATCGCGCAGATTCACAGGGCCGCAGCTGAAACGGGGCGCACGGCAAGGATCACGGCCTCGTATTGCGAGCCGGCCAGTGTTTGCCGGCTGATTCGCGCGGCGGCCGCGCGGTCCGGCCTTCTATACGCGGCGGTCAATCTGCTGATGGGCACGTTGCTAGATTTGCTGCCCTCCCCGGACGCCGGGAGCAGCTACCGTATGATAGTCCTGGCGGAGCTATCACCCCGATCTCAGGAGCTTTGAAGAGAGCCTTCGGGTTCTAGCCAAAATATCATGCGCACTCTTTACCTTTGCTACTTCGGGCTGCGCGAGCCGCTGGTGCAGACGCAGGTCTTGCCATATCTGCGTCAACTGGCGGGCGCGGGAATCGGGGTGTGCCTCCTTACGTTTGAGCCGGCTGGTAAAGATCGCTGGACCGAATACGAGAAGACAGAATGGCAGGCGCGTCTACAGGCGGATGGGATCATATGGCATTCAGCGCGTTATCATAAGCGACCGCGGCTGTTGGTCACGCTTTACGACATTGCCGCCGGCGCATGGAGGGCTCTGGGCATAGTTCGCCGACACAAAATCTCCGTGCTCCACGCGCGCGCCCACGTCCCGCTTGCCATGGCCCTGATAATCAGGCGTTTGACCGGCTGCCGCCTGGTCTTCGATATACGCGGGCTGATGGCGGAAGAGTATGTCGATGCGGGGGCTCTCGCCGAAGGCTCTATGATATTCCGCCTTATCAAGCGGCTGGAGCGGGCGGGCATAAGGCGCGCGGACCAGGTCGTCGTCTTGACACAGCGCCTGCGAGATTGGCTCGGCCGGCAGGGGGTCGAGATCGACAAGGTTGAAGTAATACCCTGTTGCGTCGACTTCTCGCGCTTTGCCGATTGCCCCCCCGATTCCGCAAGGACTGATCCCGGCACGTTCGAAGTCATATACGCGGGCGCGGCCGCAGGCCTGTACATGGTTGAAGAGATGGCCCTCTTCTTTTTAGCGCTGCGCGCCCTCAAGCCCGAGGCATTCTTGAGAATACTGACCGCCACACCGCGAGACAGCGTGGTCGCCGCGCTTGAGCGCGCCGGGCTGACCGAGCGCGATTTCGCCGTCGAGCGCGTCTCGGCCGAGCAGGTGCCCGCGTATCTGAGGCGCGCGCGTCTGGGGGTCTCTTTTCGCAAGCTGACGTTCTCACAGATAGCAGCCTCGCCCACAAAGATCCCGGAATACCTGGCGGCCGGGTTGCCGGTGGTTTGCAGCGCCGGGGTGGGCGATACGGACGAGCTTGTAGAAAACGAGGGGGTCGGCATTGTCATTCGGTCATTCGATTCAAAGGCCTACGCGGAAGCAGCCGAAAATGTGCTCCGCATTATCGAAGACCCCGCGCTCTACGACAGGTGCCGCCGCGTTGCCAGGCAACGCTTCGATCTGGAGAGGGTAGGAGCAAGGGGTTACTGTCAAGTGTACCGGCGGATACAGAGCCGGCTTCACAGCGAGAAGCCCGCGCTCGCCCCGGGCCATGAATAAACGCGAAGCCGTGGCATCGTGCCGATTGTGTCTGTGAGCTTTTATGCCTGTGAACTCGAAGCCCCGAGCGATTAACTGCCCCGCTTGCAAATCGGCTTCGTGCGAGTATGTCGAACAAGCCCGGGAAGGCGTCCGGCTGAGAAAGTGCGTTCCGTGCGGCCTCGTATTCCATAACGAGATTTCAAGTGACGCGGAGCTGCGGGACTATTACAGCCATTATTACCATGAAGAAAACATGGCCTTCAGCCCGATCACCGAGGCTCGCTTCCAATCCATTCTTGCTTCTTTCGAGGCTTACAGGGAGACGAACAACATCCTCGACATCGGCTGCGGAGCGGGCCACTTTTTGAAGGTAGCGATAGACAGAGGTTGGGGCGCCTACGGGACGGAAATATCATGGACAGCTTTTGAACAGTTATCCAGCCTCGGCATCAAATCCTTTTACGGAGAGCTGCAATCGGCTGGCTATCGGGATGGCTTCTTTGACGTAGTCTACTGCTCGGAAGTGCTTGAGCACCTGCTCGACCCGGTCGCGGTCTTACGCGAAAGCTTTCGCATTCTAAGGGCGGGCGGGCTTTTGTATTTGACGACGCCCAACTATAACAGTCTGAGCCGGAGGCTCATAGGGTACGAGTGGCGCATATTTGGCAAAGAGCACATCTGTTACTTCACGCCGCGAGTCCTCAGGCGAGCGCTCGGTGAAGTCGGCTTTTCGAAGATCAAGATCGAGACGCGAAATATTGACCCGCACGAATTGAAAAAGGCGTTCGCCAAGCGCTCGGATAATCCGGGCGCAGGGTTTCAGATCGAGCAGACCGAGCAGCTCCGCCAGCGACTGGAGAAAAGCAGATCCTTGAGCGTTGCAAAGAAGGTCGCCAACATTTTTTTATCGGCCACTCGAATGGGAGACACAATCTGCTCGGGGGCGGAAAAATAGCCCGGCCCGGTATGCGGGGTTGTCAAGTTTATGAGTCGTGAGATTAAAATCCTGGCGCTTTTGCCTTACCCACTGGGCACGACGCCGAGCCAGAGATACCGCATAGAACAGTGGCAGCCCTTCTTGCGCAGAGAAGGCATATCGCTCGACTTCTCCCCCTTCGCCGACGAGCGACTGATGCGGACGCTCCACAGACCGGGCCATTTGATGGCAAAGGCCGCCGCGATGGCGGCCTGCCTCATGCGCCGCGCGGCAAGCGTTCCGACCGCGCGGAACTATGACGCGGTCCTGATTCACCGGGCCGCCTGCTTGGTCGGCCCCGCCGTCCTGGAGCGCGCCATCGCGCTGCTTGGCCGGCCTGTGATATTCGACTTCGACGACGCCATATACCTTCTGCACACGACGGCAGCCAACCGCCATTTCGGGCGGCTTAAGTTCCCGGGAAAGACTGCGGCCATCTGTCGGGCGAGCGCACATGTCGTTGTCGGCAATTCTTACCTGGCGGACTACGGCCGCCGCCACAACAGTCACGTCACGGTGATCCCTCCGAGCGTAGATACAGACCGTTACAGGCCGGTTAAGAAAGTGGCTTCGAGCGACCGCATAGTCGTCGGGTGGATGGGAAGCTCAACGTCCCAGACACACCTGGAAGCCTTCGCCCCGGTCTTGAGCCGTCTGTCAAGGTTTCCCGGCGTGGAGCTGCGCATCGTTTCAGATCGTGAGCCGCACCTTATAGAGATCCCCTTCGCGTGGCGCCCCTGGGCGGCCGACGCTGAGGTCGGCGAGCTCGCTCAGTTCGACATAGGCATCATGCCCATGCCCGACGACCCGTGGTCGCACGGCAAGTGCGCGATGAAAGCTCTGCTTTACATGTCGATGGGCGTCCCGACCATCTGCTCCGCCGTAGGCGCTAACTCAGATCTCATAAGGCACAATGAAAATGGCTTGCTTGCGGCCTCGCCCGAAGATTGGCTTGAAGCCGCAAGGATGCTCATAAGTGACCCCGCGCTTAGGGAGAGGCTAGGCCGGGCCGGGCGAAAAACGGTTGAGCAGCATTACTCTATGAGACATTGCGCGCGGCTGTTTGCGTCGGTTGTTTACGAAACTCTGGAGAGGAAAGAGGCGGTCGGATTGAGGCCATCCGGAGAGATTATAAACGAATAGTCCGGAATTGTGCCCCAAAAGCCCGCCATTCGACCTTTTAGATTAGATATGAATACGGCTGATGTTCAAAAGCAGCTCGCTATAGAACAGCACTCTGTGCAGGCGAATGACTTTGCCGAGCGCTACGATGATCTGAGCGCCAATACATATCAATCCTGTTTTACATACAGTCGTTGGCGACTCGACATGCACCTTCAACGTTACCTTCCTCGCAGCGGTGACGGTCTTCGCCTGCTCGACATAGGCTGTGGGACAGGCCATCATATGGCCGCGCTGCGCAGGCGGGGGTTTGAGGTGGCAGGCGTCGACGGGTCGGAGAAGATGTTGGAACATGCGCGCGCGAACAATCCCGGCGCCGAGATCAAGCGCGCAGACGTTGAAGAGATATCTTTCCCCGACGCGAGCTTTGATTTCGTACTATGCGTAGAGGTGCTTCGGTATCTGCCCGACTCGTTGCCTTGTATTCGAGAGATGGCCAGGGTGCTTAAGCCGGGGGGCATCTGCCTTGCTACGGCCACGCCGACCTTCAACCTTAATGGCTACTGGCTGGTCAACCGTATCGCGAGCCTTATGAGGGTCGGCGACCTCGTGCGGCTGAAGCAGTTTTTCACGACCTCCCGCAGATCGAGCCGCGAGTTTATGGCCGCAGGCTTCGACAGGCCAGCGATACACGGTGTCTACCTGGGGCCCGTCAACTGGCTAGAGCGGCTGGCCCCGCGAACTCTGCCCCGCGCGCTGAGGGCGTGGGAGCCGATCGACAAGGCCCTGGCCGACCGCGCCGTAGTCCGCGAGTTCTCGAATATGTTCCTTATACATGCCGTGCGAAAGGGCGGGCCGAAGAGTTATGAAGTCGCAAGAGATCAGGTTCGATAAAGGAGTCTTCGTCATCAGCCTCGACCTGGAGCTGATATGGGGGACGCTTGACCTGTTCGGCCCCGCGCGCTTCCGCAGCGCTTGCGAGGTTGAGCGCCGGGTCGTCATAGACCGGCTGCTGGACCTCTTTACCGAATTTGATATTTCGGCCACATGGTGCGTGCTGGGCCACCTGCTGCTGGATGAGTGCGCGGCAGAGGGGAGCAGGAAACACCCCGAGATAGTTCGGCCCGGGCACGACTGGGTTCGGCACGACTGGTTTGAGCACGACCCTTGCGGTCGCGAAAATGACGATTCCATCTTCCTCGGGCGCAGTCTGGTCGAAAAGATACAGGCCTGCCCTGTGGCCCAGGAGATCGGCTGTCACTCTTTCTCGCACGTGATTTTCGGCGATTCGGGGTGCTCGCGCGAAACGGCGGAAAGCGAGGTCAGAGCCTGTCTGGTTGCGGCAGAGATGCTCGGTATACGGATGCGCTCTTTTGCCTTTCCGCGCAATAGTGCGGGCCACCTCGACGTTCTGGCTGAACACGGGTTCACATCCTATCGCGGGGCGGAGCCGCACTGGTATGAACAGGCCGCTGTGCCGAATGCAATGCGCCGCCTCGCGCGGCTCGCGGAGGTCGTCACGGTGACAAAGCCCCCCACAGTCCTCCCCGAAATAACTCCCTGCGGGCTGTGGAACGTTCCCGGCTCGATGATCTACTTTCCCTTGCACGGATTCAGGCGCTACGTACCCGTGTCGTGGCGTGTTAAGCGAGCAGTCAAAGGGCTAGGTGAGGCCGCCCGGCGAAACCGCATATTTCATTTATGGTTTCACCCGACCAACCTGGCTTATGAAACCGACGCCGCGTTCTCGGGCCTCCGGCAGATACTCGAGCATGCCCGCGCGCTCAGGCGTCAGGGCAGGTTGGAGATACTGCCTATGGGATCGATTATTTCGGCCCACGACAGTTTCGACCTGGCTTTAGGTCAAGTAGGTGTCAATGCGCAATAAGATCATAGCGGCGGTTTTTATCATCGCGGTGGCGGTGGCCTCGGTCCATCTGGGCAACGCGATAGTCGGGTCGCCCGACCTGGGGCTGGCCATACTGGTCGGGCTGTTACCGGCCTCAATCTGCGTGTGGATCATAATTAAGCGAAAGACGGATCGCGTGTTCCTGCTGAAGCTTTTCTTAGTCGCCCTGGTCATTCGCTGGGCAGTCGCCTACATCATCTACTCCAGGAAAATGCAGTCATTCTTCGGCGCGGACGCGGCCACGTATGACAGCATAGGGGACACAATCAGCCGCGTATGGCAAGGGACCTTACAGCTCGCGCCAGCCTACATGGAAAGCTACATGAGCACCGGCAAATCGGGATGGGGGATGTACTACCTTGTCGCGGCCATCTATTACTTGATAGGGCATAACCCGATGGCAATTCAGTTGATAAACTGCGCGCTCGGGGCCGCCGCCTGTATCGCCGTCTACAAGGTGGCGATGCTGGTTTACCCCCAGCAGCGCGTAGCCCGCACGGCGGCACTCCTGACGGCCCTCTCGCCATCGATGATTCTGTGGTCGTCGCAACTGCTAAAAGACGCGCCCATTGTGCTGGCGCTCTCGCTGTGTGCGCTCTACACGCTAAAGCTGCGGGAAAAGTTCAGCATAAAGAGCCTGCTCATCCTGCTCGCCTTACTTCTCTGCCTTTTCACCTTGCGCCACTACGCCTTCTACATAATGTTTGTCGCGATAGCCGGGTCGTTTTTGGTCACGATGAAGAAGTTCACCCCGTTGCAGATATTACAGGGCGGGCTGATCGTGGTTTTTATAAGTGTCGCGCTCGCATACTTCGGGGCGGGCAATGTACCGCAAGAAGCTTTCGACCTCAAGCGCATTCAGATGGCTCGCGCCTGGGGCGCGAAGGTAGCGAACACGGGGTTCGGAGGCGACGTCGACATAACTGACCCGGAGGCCGCGATAAGCTTCCTCCCGGTCGGCCTCTTCTACGTCTTATTCGCGCCGTTCCCCTGGATGATAACCAACCTGCGGCAGCTCATAACGCTGCCCGAGCTGATCTGCTGGTGGGCTCTTGTGCCGATGGTTATGAAAGGGTACTGGCATGCCATCAGGCACAGGTTAAAGGAGTCCTTCGCAATCTGTGTCTTTACCGTCGGGTTGACGTTGGCATACGCGCTCTACCAGTCGAATGTCGGGACGGCCTACCGCCACCGCGCCCAGCTTTACGTCTTTTTCTTCGTCTTCATAAGCATAGGGCTGGAGCTCAGGCGCAACGCAAAACAGAAGAAGCGCGGCGGGGCGGCCCTCGCCCGTGCGACTCCGGCCCCGGCGGCGGCCGGCACCAGCAAATTGGCCGGCAACCCCATCGGGCCCGAGCTTCGTAATCTGAAGGCTTGAAGGGCAATCATTTATGTGTGGAATAGTCGGAGAAGTCAGCTCAAATGGGCGGCCCGTCAACGAGCGTGTGGTCGAGCGGATGTGCGCGGCAATAGTTCACCGCGGGCCGGACGACGAAGGCTACTATTTCAACCCTGGCCTCGAAACCGGCTCCGGGAGCCATCCTCAGGGCACGGCGTCGGTGGGCCTGGGTATGCGGCGACTCGCGATCATTGACCTCAACACGGGCCATCAGCCGATTCATAATGAAGATAAGAGCGCGTGGGTGGTGCTCAATGGCGAGATTTACAACTACACGGAGTTGCGCGCCGATCTCGAATCGAAAGGCCACCTTTTCTACACGCACTCCGACACGGAAGCCATCGTTCATGCTTATGAAGAGTACGGCTGCGATGTTCCCAAATACCTGCATGGGATGTTCGCCTTCGCCGTGTGGGACGAGCGAAAGCAAAGGCTTCTACTTGCGCGCGACCGCGTAGGCAAAAAGCCGTTGCTTTATTCGATCACCGGCGGCAAGCTCGTCTTCGCCTCTGAGTTCCAGGCCATTCTGTGCCACCCCGACGTTCCGCGCGAGGTCAACCGGGAAGCGATCTCCGATTACCTCTCTTTTATGTGCGTGCCCGCGCCGCATACGGCGTTTCGCGCCGTGCGGAAGCTTGAGCCCGGTCACACGCTCGTCTGGCAGGGCGGCGCGGCGAAGGTCGAGCGCTACTGGTCGCTCGATTTCAGAAACAAGGTTGACCTCAGCGAAGAGGAAGCGGGCCGCCGCTCGATCGAGCTGTTGCGCGAAGCCGTAGGCGCGCGTTTGATGTCGGACGTCCCGCTCGGCGCATTTCTATCCGGCGGGATCGATTCGAGTGCGGTCGTCGCTTTGATGAGCGAGCTTTCCAGCGTGCCGGTTAAGACCTTTTCCATAGGATTCGAGGAGCAGGATTTCAGCGAGCTCGAACACGCCCGCCGAGTCGCCCGCGCGTTCGGCACGGACCACCACGAATTCGTCGTGCGCCCGGACGCCATCGAGGTGCTGCCGACGCTCGTCCGCCACTACGGCGAACCGTACGCCGACTCGTCGGCCATACCGACTTATTACCTTTCAAAGATGGCACGCGCATCCGTGACGGTGGCGCTCAATGGCGACGGCGGCGACGAGTGCTTCGCCGGGTACGAACGCTACGCCGCGATGAAAATCGCCGAGCGCTACGACCGGCTGCCCCGCCTGTTGAGAAAGCAGGTCGTGGAACCGGCCATACGAGCCATTCCTGCGGCGGGCGCTACTCGCTCGCGGCTCGGCAAAGCCCGCCGCTTTCTAGACGTCATGAGTCGCCCCGTCGGGGAACGCTACCTCAGGTGGACGAGTGTCATAAACGAGGAGATGAAGGCCGAGCTATTCACCAAAGATTTTCTGACGCAGACAGCCTCCGCGAGCGCGCTCCGACACGTGCGGCCGTGGTTCATAGGCAATGGCGAAATCGATGTGATCGACCGCGCGCTGATGGCCGACACTTATAACTACTTGCCCAACGACCTGCTCGTCAAAGTTGACATAGCGAGCATGGCCGTTTCGCTCGAAGCGCGCTCGCCGTTCCTCGACCACCGCGTTATGGAGTTTGCCGCAAGTCTGCCCGCGAACTATAAGCTTCGCGGCGTGACGACAAAGTATCTGCTTAAGCACGCGCTGCGCGGCCTGGTCCCGGAAGAAAACCTGACGAGAAGAAAGATGGGATTCGGCGTGCCGATCAACCACTGGCTCCGCAACGATCTGAAGGGCTTTCTCGAAGATAACATTCTGTCCGACAGGGCGATTAAGCGCGGCTATTTCAAGCCTGAAGCCGTCCGCCATCTTGTTGACCAGCACGCGATCGGTCGCCGCGACTTTTCGCACCACCTGTGGACGCTGCTGATGCTGGAGCTGTGGCACAAAGAGTTTGTGGATTGAAATGAGAGAGCGCATTCGAGTAGTCCGTATAATCGACCGGCTCAACATCGGCGGCCCGGCAAAGCATGTCACCTGGCTGACGGCGGGGTTGAACCCGGATGAGTTTGAAACGACACTCATCGCCGGAACTGTCCCGCCGGGCGAGGGCGACATGAGCTATTTCGCGCGCGCGGCGGGCGTCGAGCCCCAGGTCATCAGTGAGATGAGCAGGGAGATCGGCCTGCGCGACCTGGTCGTCATAGCAAAGCTGGTAGGCAGGCTTTGGAAGCTTAAGCCTCATGTAATTCACACGCACAAAGCAAAGGCAGGCGCCGCAGGGCGCATCGCCGCGATGGCCTATAAATGGCTGACGCCTGCGGCCCTGTGGCTGCGCCCTCGGCCATGCCGCATAGTTCATACATACCACGGGCACATTTTTCACAGCTATTACGGGGCGGCCAAGACAAGGCTGTTCGTCGCCATCGAGCGGGCGCTGGCCCGCTCGACCGACCGAATTATTGTCATAAGCCAACAGCAACGTCGAGAGATAAACGAGACGTTCGGCGTAGGCCGTCCGGAACAGTTCTGTGTAATCCCACTCGGCTTAGACCTAAACGAGATGAACGAAGGCGGCGGCCTACGCGAGGAGTTCGGGATCACGCGTGACGAGGTCGCCATAGGCATAGTCGGTCGATTATGCGAAGTAAAAAACCATGCCCTGCTGCTCGAAGCGGCGAGGCTGATCGACCGGGCGGGCGGGTCGCCGCGATTACATTTCTTCGTCGTAGGCGACGGGCACTTGAGGGGCGCGCTTGAGCGGCAAGCGCGCGAGGCTGGCATCCTGGACCGCGTAGTCTTTACAGGTTTCCGCGAAGACGCGACTTCGCTCTACGCGGACCTCGACGTAGTCGCGCTGACCTCACTAAACGAGGGGACGCCGCTGACGCTAATCGAAGCCCTAGCTTGCGGCCGCGCGGTGGCGGCCACGGAGGTCGGCGGCGTAGTCGACATCCTCGGCGCGAGGCGTGAGGCCCGCGCCGGATTTACGATCTGGGACCACGGCGTCACGGCACCGAGCCGTGACGCCGAAGCATTTGCTCGCGCGCTCGATTACCTGATCAATCGGCCACAACTTTGCCGCGAGATGGGCGAGCGCGGGCGGGCGTTTGTAAAAGCGCATCTGTCCAGGGTTCGGCTTGTAAACGACCATGAGGGAGTTTACAAAGAACTGGCCGGAATCGTCACTCAGGATGTGCCATCACGCAACGCGCAGACGGTTGCTTAAACTTAGGAAGAGGAAGAATCATGAAAGTGCTAATCACAGGCGGGGCGGGCTTCATCGGCTCGCACCTCACGGAGCGGCTCCTGGGTCGCGGCGACGAGGTCCACATCCTTGACGACCTCTCGACCGGCTCAATCGAGAACATTGCCAGCATAAAGAATCATCCGAACCTCACTTACCACATCGACACGATTCGCAACTACAGGCTGACGGCGGAACTCGTTGACACGTGCGATATCATCTACCACCTGGCTGCGGCGGTCGGCGTGCGGTTGATCGTCGAGAGCCCGGTCAACACCATCGAGACGAACATTCGCGGGACCGACATAGTCTTGAGCCTCGCCGCCAAGAAGCGTAAGCGCGTGTTGATAACATCGACTTCGGAAGTTTACGGCAAGCGCAACCGCGTGCCTTTCAGCGAAGAAGATGACCTGGTGATGGGGCCTACGAGCAAGGGCCGGTGGAGCTACGCCTGCTCGAAGGCCATAGACGAGTTCCTCGCCATAGCCTACTGGAAAGAGAAGCGCGTGCCGACCGTGATAGCGCGGCTGTTTAACACCGTAGGCCCGCGCCAGACGGGCCGGTACGGCATGGTCATTCCCAACTTCGTGCAGCAGGCGTTGACCGGGCAGGACCTGACGATATTTGGCGACGGCTCGCAGACGCGCTGCTTCACGCACGTGTCGGACGTGGTCGGGGCGCTGATCGCAATCGCCGAGCACCCGAACGCGGTGGGCGAGGTTTACAATATTGGCAGCAACCACGAGATCACTATCCTCGACCTCGCCAAAAAGATTCGCGAAATGGTCGGGTCGGAATCCGAGATAGTCTTTGTGCCCTACGACGAGGCTTACGAAGAGGGGTTTGAAGACATGCTGCGACGTGTGCCCGACATATCGAAGATATGCGCGCTGACGGGATACAAGCCGAGGATAGGCCTGGACGGAATACTCGAAAGCGTGATCGAATACCACCGCGTCAGAATGGTCGGCGAGCTTGGAATTCCGGCAAGCTCGCTCGTGTTTCAGAATTAGCTAATCGCAGAGTTGTCTCTGCCCCCCTTAGGTAGTTATGCAAATCGTATTAGCAACCCTCACAACGTTTCTGTTCGCGATCGTCCTCACTCTAATCGCGCGAGCGGCGGCGCACCGCGTTGGAATCGTGGCCGCGCCCAGGCAGGACCGGTGGCACAGCAAGCCGACCGCGATGTTGGGCGGAGTGGCCATCTACGGCGCGTTTGCGACGGGCTACCTCATCTTCGGGCCCAGGCTCGCGAGCGCCTACCCGATCCTGATCGCAGCCACCATGTTGCTCATCACGGGACTGATCGACGACATAGTACGAATCAAGCCTTATACCAAGCTGGTCGTCCAATTGATCGCCGCCGCGACGATGGTCTATTTCGGGCTGCGGCTGCCGTGGGTAGACTACCAGTGGGTCAATGACGTGCTGACGATCTTCTGGCTGGTAGGCATAACGAACGCCATCAACCTGCTCGACAACATGGACGGGCTGGCGGGCGGCGTATCCGTGATCGCGTGCGCGTTTCTCCTCGTCACTTTCTTGCTCAACGGCCAGGTTTCAGAAGCGTTGCTTGCTGCGCTGCTGGGTGCTGCGGCGCTAGGGTTCCTGGTCTTCAATTTCAACCCCGCGTCGATCTTTATGGGCGACAGCGGCTCGATGTTCCTCGGCTTTATGTTGAGCGGAACGGCGCTATTGAGCGATACGGGGCGGTTTCGCGGATTGACATCGGTCTTGCTCACTCCCGTTTTGATACTGCTTATCCCCATATTTGACACCTGCTTCGTCACCATCACCCGCAAGCTGTCGGGACGGCCAATCTCTCAGGGCGGTCGCGATCATACGTCTCACCGCCTCGTCGCGCTCGGCATGTCCGAGCGGCGCGCGGTGTTGATGCTCTATGCGTTTGCGGCCGTGTCGGGCATACTGGCGCTGATGGTGAGGCTGCTTGAGACCTCCATCGCGATAGCCGTAGTCCCCGCCTTCGCGCTGCTGACGCTCTTTCTGGGCCTGTACCTGGGCCAGCTCCGCATCTACGAAGACGGCGAGCCGCCGCAAGGACTTCGAGTCGTCAACGCGTTTGCGGACTTCACCTACAAGCGCCGCGTCTTTGAGGTGCTGTTGGACGTTGTGCTGATCGCGCTCGCGTATTATGGGGCTTACGTCCTGCGCTGGGACGGCAGGCTGGACGACGAGCAGCTAGGCATATTCTTAAACACCCTTCCCATCGTCATCATTATAGAGATGGCCGTCTTTCTGATCGGGGGCATTTATCGGGGGCTCTGGCGTTACGCAGGGATTAATGACCTGGTCGTGATCGCCAAGTCCGTCACCGTAGGGGCGATCGTGAGCGCGCTGGCCGTCTTTTTCATGTACAGGTTCAGCGGGCCTTCGCGGGCAGTCTTGCTCTTAAACGGGTTGCTCATGCTGTTGCTGATGAGCGCGAGCCGCTTGTCGTTCCGAGTCCTGAAACAGATGCTCGTAGGCCGCGCCAACCTCCATCCCGACGCCAGGCCCGTCTTGATCTACGGCGCGGGAGACGGCGGCGAGCTTCTGATACGCGAGATACTCAATAACCCTGACCATCGCTACGCGCCCGTGGGCTTCATAGACGACGACGACCGCAAGGCGGGCAAGCTCATTCACGGCTACCGCATTTTCAAGAGCGGTCAGTTGCCCGATCTGATTCGCGCACACGGCGTGAGCGAGGTGCTCATCTCAAGCCTGAAGGTTCCCGAAAGCAAGCTCGATAACCTGCGAGGCCACGGCGTGGCGCTCAGAAAGATGAGCATTCGTATAGAATAGCCCCGACGCCCCGCTAACCTGAATGGGGGATAGGGTCAATAATTTCAACAAATAGTAGTTGACTTTTAATCTTGTATTTCGTACCCTTGAAGCCTCTAATAGCGTACTCGATACGCGAAGCTTCTTGGCAATTTCCGGAGGCGATATGAAATCACACAGAAAAAGCATCAAAGCCCCCTTGAGCCTTCTGCTAGTGATGGCTCTAATGATCTCTTTCTCCTTTAGCTCGATGGCCAACTCAGCACCCGCCGCGACTGACGTAGACGCGATAGCCGAAAGCATAACCTTTACGCAGGCGCCGACCGCCACGCTCACCGCGAAAGGCCCGGTCGACGTCAACGGCAATCGGGCCAAGACCGGAGCTACGGTTTTAAACGGCAGCATTATACAGGCCTTTACGGGCGGCCACGCCACGATTGAGCTGGGCGCGCTCGGGCGAGTCGACATCGAGCCACACACGACCATAACATTGAACATGGTCGGAAACGGGGTGGAAATCTCGTTGAACCAGTGCGGCTCGGTGACGCTGACCGTGCCTTCGGGCGTGTCGAGCCTCGTCAAGGTTCTTCACGTCCGCGACGTGGGGCTCTGGTCCGAGCGCCGCGAGATAGATGTCGACGTGACGCGCGGCGAAGCGACGGTGAAGTACGAGGTCCCCACTCAGGAGAAGATAGTATTAGCCGGCCAGCACAAAGAGTTCACGCACGCGACCGAAGTCACGGCCACAGGTGACGCACTCTACAGAGTCCGCTGTCATGAAGATCATTACCCCGTGGCGCTGTTTCTCCCGCTTGGCGCGTTGCTGATCCCTGTGTTTAATGACGAGGAACCGCCGGTTTTGAGCACGCTACAGCCCTAAGGTAATTAGCTGACCCGCTAGCATAATAGTTTTATTCCTCGGCACCCCGGCAGAGATTACAAGCCGGGGTGCTCTCATTCTATGCTCCCCGTTTTCCGATGGGTGATTATTGTCTAGTGGCGCAAAAAAAGTGGTCGAGAAGGTGAAACAAGTCAGGAAATCGCCTTCGCGTTCGGCGCGCGGCAGGCTCGTTGCGCAGTTGCTCGCGGGCTCGTGGCGCGCCACCCCGCCCGCGATTGTAAACTCCGCCGAAGAGTTGAGCGCGATTTCGCGGTTGCTGCTCAAAGCAGGGGCGGGGGGGCTCGCGTGGTGCAAAGTTCGCCACTCTGATCTCAGGGCCTCTCTCGCCGCGCGAAAGCTGCACCAAGCCTACCGCGTCCACTCGCTTCAAGCTGCACTTCACGAGCGAAGCCTGAAACAGGTCTTAGAGCTTTTAGACGCGAGCCGCATAGAGGCGGTGCTGGTAAAAGGGTGGGCGATTGCGCGGCTCTATCCGGAACCGGGCATGCGGCCTTACGGCGATCTGGACCTGTGCGTGTTGCCCGCCGATTACGAGCGCGCAAAAAAAGTATTCGATGCGGCCAGAATCCCTGAATGCGATATCGATCTGCACTCAGGGTTCGGCAAGTTCTATGACCGAGAGGCCGAAGATGTTTTCGCTAACTCGGTGGTCGCGCCTCTCGGCGACGCGAGCGTGCGCGTGCTTTCGGCGGAGGATGATCTTAGATTCCTTTGCCTGCACCTGCTCAGGCACGGCGGGGTTCGCGCGCCCTGGCTGTGCGACGTCGCGATGGCTTTAGAGACGCGGCCCGCGAACCTGGATTGGGACCGCGTGCTGCGCGGCTCGCGCCGTCAGGCCGACTGGGTGGCCTGCGCTTTAGGGCTCGCGCACCAGTTATTAGGGGCGGACGTGTCAGATACTCCTATCGCAAGCCGTGCGCGAAAGCTGCCCGGATGGCTTGCCTCGACGGTCGTCGAAGAGTGGGGAACGCCATACAGATTCCCCGGACAGCTCGCCGTATTCGCGCGCCATCCCGTGAGCATGATGAGAGGGTTGATACAAGAATTGCCTCACCACTGGCCGAACCCTATCGAAGCGACTATGACGCTGGAAGGCCCGTTCAACGGCTTGCCGCGATTGCCTTTCCAGGTCGGCCATCTGTTATCGCGAGCCACAGCCTTGCTCGCCGAGCTGCCGCAGATAGTCGGCGGCCCGCTTCATACGAGGAGTAGGTAAGGAATTATGGAGTTTGCTCTGCTCGCCGTCAGACTCTTTCTGGCATTAGTTTTCGGCATTGCCGCCGTCGCGAAAATCGCGGACCGCGAAGGCTCGCGCCGCGCGGCGCGAGCCTTCGGCGTGCCGGAGCGACTGGTCGGTGTGACTGTGTGGGCATTGCCTCTGGTTGAGATGCTGATCGCGCTGGCGCTTATCCCTCTAAGCACTGCTTGGTGGGGCGCAATCGCCGCGCTCGCTTTGCTTGCGGTCTTCATGGTCGGCATCGGCGTGATGCTTGCTCGCGGCCAGTCTGCGGACTGTCATTGCTTCGGGCAGCTCCACTCAAAGCCTGTGAGCTGGACTACGCTTGCGCGCAACCTCGCGTTCGCCGGAGCGGCCGTTTTCGTCGTCCTCGGCGGAAGGGATAACGCAGGGTTGAGCGCCGTCGGCTGGTTGAATGAGATGAGAGCGTCAGAAGCGATCACGCTCGCGCTCGCCGTAGCCGCAACCCTCCTGCTTGCTGTAACAATCATGTTCCTGCGTCGCCTGATAAAGCAGCAGGCAAGACTTGTCGGCGATGTTGAATCGCTCAAAGCCTTGCTCGTTGAAGAGGGCGAGCCCGCGCCGGTCTTGCGCAACGATGCGGCCTTCCCCGCTGAAGGCTTGCCGGTTGGCGCGCTCGCGCCGCGCTTTGCGCTTGCGACGATTGCGGGCGACAGTGTCTCGCTTGACGATCTGGTTGGGCGCGGCAAGATGGTGCTGTTGCTTTTCGTCGGGCCGAACTGCTGGGGCTGCAAGCTGCTGCTGCCTGCCGTGCGAGTCTGGCAGCGCGACTATTCGGATCTTCTGACGATTGCCGTATTGAGCAAAAGCACGCTCGAAGAGACAGAGGCCAAGATGGCCCGGTACGAGATCGAAAACCTCCTGCTGGACGAGCGGGCAGAGGTCGCCGATGATTACGAGACTGCCTGGACGCCCGCCGCTGTCTTGATCCATCCGAGCGGCAAGATCGCAAGCTCCATCGTTTACGGAGACAACGCGATCAGGTCATGGCTCAGAAATCTCGTCGCGTCAGATCAGTTGCAGGCGGCCCGGTCGAACGGCGCAAGCGCCCACCGGCCTCAACTGTCGATCAGGTATTCCGTGAGGGAGATAGGCGAGCCTGCTCCAATGTTCTCGCTAAAGGATTTGAACGGCCAGACCGTCACGTCGGAAGACCTTATGGGGAGGCCCGCGCTTTTGCTCTTCTGGCATGCGCTGTGCGAATACTGCAAGGCGATGCACGACGACCTCAGAAGATGGGAAGAAGACCCGCCCCCCGACGCGCCCAGGCTGGTCTTCATCGCCGCAGGCGAGGTCGACGACATAAGAGAAGCGAATAAGGATTTCATATCCTCGACCCTGCTCGACCCGGAATTCGACACGGCGCCGCTGTTCGGGACCAAAGTAACGCCCTCGGCAATCCTGATCGATAGCGAAGGCAGGATCGCGTCGAGTCTGGCGATGGAATACAACAAAGTCCGCGCGCTGATCGGACTTCAAAAAGCGAAGTTTGAATTGATGGCTTAGTCTCGCTCTCGCGAGCGACCGTATTGTTTATTTCGTGACCAAGGAGACAATTATGGAGAAAGCAACTAACAACTCTCAGGCGGCTTTAGCACGGCACCAGGAGCTAGTAGTGCAGGAGATGCCTGACGAGCTTCTGGTCTATGACCTGAAGCGCCACAAAGCTCACTGCCTCAACAAGACAGCAGCCTTCATCTGGCAGCACTGCGACGGGCAGACAAGCGTCAAAGAGATGGCAACCCTGCTCGGACGCGATGCGGGCTCGCCCGTCGACGAAGACGTAGTCTGGTACGCACTCGACAAGCTGGGCCGCGCCGAACTGCTGGAAGTGAAAGTCGACCTTCCGGTCAAAGACGCCTTATCGCGAAGGCGAATGATCCGCCGTCTTGGAGCCCTTGTGGCCGTCCCCGCTGTCGTGTCGCTCGTAGCGCCGACGGCGCTCGCGCAATCGACGGTGATTATCACCAGGTTCAAGATTGCCACGGGCCAGTGCAACAACCAGGATAACCCCGAGCAGTGCTCCGAAGACACCTGCTGCACGGGCGGCGGCACGCAGAGGTTGTGCATAGCGATAGCTGACCCTCCGGGGCCACTGGTCGACACGGCCTGCACCGGACAGCTCTGCCAGCCTTCGGGCAACGCTGCGCCTTGCAGCTAAGCCCAGGTTGCCGATGGGATGAACCAGGCCGCGCTTCGGTCTGGGCGTTCGATCAGTAGTGGCGCAGGCGAGATAGTGTGTTCCAGGACCATCGCGTCCTGATGACTTCCGCCTGAGCGTGAGCGCCGTTGGTGAGGTAGAGCTATGCAATTCTTCCAAGACCTGGGCTCGCTCGTAGAGCAACGCTGGCGAGACGAGGACTACTCCGAGGAGATATTCCCACAGATTGCGGAGCAGGCGCTCGCGGAGACTGCTCCGCACGAGCACGTAGATCCGTGGGAAATCATCCGGTGGGTCAACACGACTGCGCAGTTGCCCGCCCAACAGGATATGGACGGGAACTTCGGCGACCCTCCCATCACTCTGTTCAGCGGCCCCAAGTTTCACATCGATGTCTACTACTGGCTGGACGGCACGACATCCACGCACCAGCACAGCTTCTCCGGCGCGTTCCAGGTCCTGATGGGTTCGAGCATACACAGCCAGTATGGGTTTGACGAAGAGCGGAGAATAAACGCGCACTTTTCGGCGGGCCGCATAGACTTGAATAAGGTAGAACTCTTAGAGGTTGGAGACGTCAGGCAGATAGTGCCCGGAAGGAAATACATTCACTCTCTGTTTCACCTGGACCGTCCTTCGGCCACGGTCGTTATCAGGACCTACAGGACACCGAACGCCTTGCCGCAGTATTCGTACTTCAAGCCCTACTTGGCGCTGGACCCCTTCTACAAATCGCCGACGCTGATGAAGAGGCTTCACTGCGCGTCACTGCTGCTCGCCATGAAACACCCCGACGCTTTCGAGATGATAGGCGAGGTGCTGTCCTGCTCCGATTTTCACACGTCGTTCTCCATACTCAATGTCGCGTTCACTCACTTGTCGGTCAAAGGCATGGAAGGAACCTTCGGCCTTTCGACCGGCGAGGAGCGGTTTCAGGCACTCCTCGAAATAGCGCGCCGCCGTCATGGCGCGCTGGTCGATTTGATCCCGCCCGTCTTCGACGAGGTCAAGCGACAGAACTATCTGATTCAACGCCGTGGGCAGATCACGAGCAGCGAGCACAGGTTTTTCCTGGCCTTGCTGTTGAACGTGGCCGACAGGAACAGAGTCCTCGAACTGGTCAGGCAGCGGTTCCCGGAACAGAACCCCGTCGACACCGTCGTTGGCTGGGTCGATGACCTGGCGAATACGAAGCTGATCGGGTCGTCCGAATCGAACGTACTGGGCATTAGTAACCTTGATGACGATTACCTCTTCGTATTCCAGTCCATGCTTGAAGGACAGACGTTCGAGCAGATAAAAAGCGCGTTTGAAGAAGAGGCTTCTCCGGAGCAGACGGAAACAACGGCGGACAAGCCGGAACAGTTATACAACTCGATACGCGGTTCGATGCCTTTTAAATCAATCTTCCTCGATTCGACGGCGGCGCGCGTCAAAGCCGAAGCCCTTGCGTAACGATCTCTAGGATCAAAACCATCCCGAAAGCATGGAAGCGATCTATCAATCAATAGCCCTTTATCTGGTGCGCACGATCAAGCCTCTGGGCGCACTCGCAGGCCCCTGGGCGCGCCTTGCGCCCTTCAGAGGACTGCTGTTGCTTCTCTTTTTTTACCTGACGGTCAGCTTCGGATTCATCATCTATTTTTCCGAGGCTTTTAACTTCGGCAAACGGATAGTCGCGCTGCACATCTCAATCATCTCCTGCTTAATCCTGGTGACTATGGTCGCGCTCGGCGCGCTTACGCGCCTGGGTCGAATCCGAGGCTCGCGCTACGCCAAGCTCGCGCTGTCGCTTGTGCCCGCGACAGGGTTCTCTCTTCTGGTCACGCTCTACTTCGCCGATTATGTCGCCAACAGCCTGTGGGGGAATAACGTCAATTACGATCTCGCCTCGCAGTACATATTCGGAGGGGGCATCTTTCAAAGCGAGTTACAACTGCTCCCCGCCAAGGCTTACCTTGCATGGGCCGCGTGTCTGATCGCAATCTTCTTAATTCATCTCGCGCTCGCGGGCTCGTTGTTCGATAGCCTCGAAGAGCTTTTCTTGCCCGCAAGACGGTTGAGCCTCTTCCGAGACCGCCGCCGCGCGCTCAAATCCGTTGCGGGTCTGCTCGCCGGTCTTCTACTTTTAGGCTCCGTAGGGTTTTTGTCCACCAGCGTCGATTCTCCTTACAGGGACAGGGTCTTAATGCGCGAGCCGGTTGTAAGCCTTTTTACGAACCGCAGCGGCCTTAATGATTTTATCGGCTACAAGGTCCGCGCGGGCCTTGAGCAAGAGGCAAAGCACGCGAGGGCGAGCTACCCTGCGAGCCAGTCGTTTGAGAAGAGAAACGTCGTCATCATCCTGGTCGATTCGCTCCGCGCCGATCACATGCAGACGTACGGTTACGAGCGGCCCACCACGCCTTTTCTGGAGGGCCTTGTCAAAGCGGGCCGCATAAAACAGGTGGAGTTGGCGACCTCGGCTTGCGCCGACACGAACTGCGGCGTCCTGGCGGTGCTTGCGTCAAGGAGTTTGAGAAAACAGATTCCGCAGAGTTTCAAGCTCCATGAGCTGCTTTATGACCAGGGCTACAAGGTCCACTTTATACTTTCCGGAAACCATCAGTGGTACGACCTCAAAAGCTCTTACGGCACGAGCCTCACCTCTTATTTTGACGGCAGCCTCTCAAGCAAATATGACTGGAACGATGACCGCGTCATCTTCGAAGGGTTAGACCGTGTGCTCGATTTTTCGGGCGCGCCAGCCTTCTTCTACTTCCACCTGATGTCGCTGCACTCGACGGGTGTGAAACACGAAGAGCATTCTAAATATCGCCCGGCCAAGAACTGGATCGAATTCTCTCGCGGGCAGTTCGACCCCGCGTCCGTGACCAACTACTACGACAACGGAGTGATCCAGACGGATGCGATCATCAAGGGGATATTCGAGGGCCTTGAGCGAAAGGGCTATCTTGATAAAAGCATCGTGCTGATTCTTTCAGACCACGGCGAGGGACTGGGCCAGAAGGACCATTCTCTTTACGGCCACGTCAACCATCTATACCAGGAAAGCATTCGCATACCATTATTGATCTACGATGACCCGCAGGCGAAATACGCCGATCTGAAATACGCTACCCAGATCGATGTGGCCCCCACGGTAGTTGACCGCCTGGGGCTTGAGGTCCCGTCGTGCTGGCAAGGTCGATCACTGCTCGACCCCAGCGGCTCGCAATACAGTTTTCACCAAACCGCGACGAGTTTCCCCAGCTACGCCGTCATCTACAGGACCGGCGGAGCGATCTATAAATACCTCCGGCAATACGGCGAGGGGGAGGCGTTATACGAGTTGGTGAGCGATCCGGGCGAGAAACAGAATTTAATCGAGACGGGCGACGAGGCAATCATCACTCACATGAGGGAGAAACTGGCAGAGAGCCTAGCCATTCCTTGAGGGCAAATGACGACTAGACGATCAGATTTATGAGGTGCAACATGAAATACAAAGCAGGAACGATAATCCTTGTCCTATCTTTACTGGCTTTGGCGACGACCGCCGAAGCGCAGACGTTGATAACGACCATGACGCTGGGGCCCAGTCAAATCGGGTCCGTGAAAACGGCTCCCGGAATCACGACGAGAATAAGTTTTTCCGAGCCGGTCAAAGAGATCATCTGTGGCGACCTTTACGACCCCACGAGCGGCAAGGGCAGCTTCGTCATCCAGCGGAGCGATAACGACGTATTCCTAAAACCCGTCGTGCCGAAAGGGTTGAGCAACATGTTTGTCAAGACGGGCGAGAAGGGCGAGAACGTCTACAGCCTGGACTTGGTGATCGTGCCTACGGCAGAAGCATTCCGAATGGTGACGGTCGTGACCGCGCAGCCCGCCGCGCCGCAATCGCCATCGGCTGAGCAACAGAATGCGGACGCGGCCACGAAGGCGCTTGAGGCCGCGCAAAAACAGGCTGACGAGATTATCAATAACGCGCGCCAGCAGTCCGGCCAGATCGTCGCGCAGGCCGAAAAGCGCGCAGCGGACTCGGACCGTCAGGCCCTTCAGCGGTCCGCCGACCTCGACCGCAAGGCAGCGCAGCGCACGGAACAGGAGATTCAGCGCCGCTTCATACGCGCCATGATTCAGGGCGTGCGCGACGTTAAAGTGAATGATTCTCACGTCGCGCCCAAGAGGATAGACATCTCTCTCGACCCTCGGATGTTGATCTTTGACGAAAAGGCTTACCTCCGCTACACGATCAAGAACAACAGCGATAAGGAATTCACTTTCACCTCCATCTCCGTCGAGAAGAGCGTCGGCAAAGAGAAGAGAGAGATTCCGGCCCAGATCAATCAGGGCCGAGTCGAGAACCGCCTTAAAGCCGGGGAGACGATCATAGGGATCATAGTCTTTGATTCGAAGCTGATCTCAGAGACCGACCGTCTCACGCTGTACGTGCGCGGGGAAGATAACATCGAGATCGCTCGATTGAACATCCAGTAGATGCGCGAGTCAGCGGCGGCGCGAGCTTTATCCCGGACGGTCGTCACGCTTTATATCGCCGCGCTCGCGCTGCTGCCCTGGACCTGGTTTCCGCCGTTTCCCTGGCTGCACGAGCACGCGCAGTGGAGCGACGTTGTGTTTGCCGCCGCCGCCGCTTTGTGGGCCATAGAACAGTGGCGGCTCCGTCGTGTTCCCCACCTTCGGCCCGCGACTGCTGCGATTGCGCTCTATTTTTTATTTGCTCTCCTCTCCTTCCTGCTGACAAACCCCTATCAAGCGGCGAGCGCGTTAAAGCTTTTAGGCATAGCGGAATTATGCGCGCTCGCTTTTATCACATCGGAGATTGCGTCGCGCCCGTGCGCCGGGCGGGCCATAGTGTGGGCTGTAGCCGCGACCTCTATAGTTACGGCGGCGGCGGCGGTTGCGGGCCTGTTGCTGTTTTATGCTGGCGTCGAGACTCGCTTGATCGGAACCTACGGCGACCTTGAGCCTTCCCGGTGGTACGCGCGCGCGCAGGCAGGTTTTTTTCATCCTAACCTGCTTGCGAGCTTTTCCATATTCGCTTCCGCAATCATTGCTTGCCCTCTGGCTGGCCTGCCCGCGAGACTCAGGCGCACGGCGCTAGCGGCGTTGTGGCTGACAGTCTTTCTCACCTTCTCACGCGGAATACTCGCATTTCTGCTCGCAGCCGCGATCCGCTCACCGCGCATAAATCGCAGCCGCCCGCTCGTCTACACGCTCGGGGCCGTCACGCTTGCCGTTATGGCAACGCTCTCGGTCTGGAATCTGAAGGTTAACCCCGCCACCCCGCTCGATATTCAATTCGACAGTCAGCCGTCGAGCAGGCGCGAGGCCGCCACGTCGTCGCTCGAAACTTTGGCGGCTCATCCGCTGACCGGCAGCGGCCCCGGCACGCGGCCCGGCTCGTACAGAGGCGGCCCGTTCGACGCTCACTCGACGCCCATCAATATCGCCGCCACCTACGGACTCCCCGCGCTCATCGCTTTCACTTCCCTGGTCGTAATACTGTGGCGCGCGCGCAAACGCCCGACAGACCTCGCGCTTTGGGGCGGGCTTGCGGGCATCGCTCTGGATGCTCTCGCGCAAGACGTTGAAGAATTCCGTCACGTGTGGGTTATGCTCGGGTTCGCAGACGCTCACTCAAGCGATGACAGAGAACTGCGGTCAGAGATGCGCTAGTCGTACATGGGAGCGACAGTCGCGGCCCGCGCCCTGATGAACTTGAGCGCGATCACCACCGACGCGGCGATTGAAATAGCGGCCATCGAGATGAAGAATAGCTCCGGCGGCGATATACGGCCGTGGACCGGGCGGGCCAGCGCAGTCGCTGTAGCAAAGAGGGCCGGGGGCCGCGTGTCGAAAACGCGGCCCCCGGCCATCACTTTTTACGGGAATGCTAGAGCGCAGTTGTTACAGTTTTGCTCCGCAATCAGTGGTGTTATCGGCCAGGTTATTATCTCCGATGTACTCGCGCATCGCGGGCACCTCGCCTGCCTCTGTCTTGAAAGGCGTAAAGACTTCGATAGCGGCTTTAGCCTCTTTCGCCTCCAGGTTGACAGACGCCAGAACCCTGTAGGCGTCGGTTATGTGCTCGAAGTAGAGCATGTCGCCTGTAATCGTCACCTTGCCTCTCCCGCTTATCACAACGCCATTCTCGCAGTCGATAAACTTGTATTCACCCGACGTGGAGAGATGCAGGAAGCTGCCGTCCGCGTCGTTCTGCACGATGATTTCCGACGGCACCACGGTAGGAGGCGTCTCTTTGACGGCGCACTCAGTCGTGCTGTCGCTTATGTTGGAGTCGTTGAGAGACTTAAACACAGGCTCTCCCTCGAAACCGACGCCCGGTATCTGCTTCACCTCGACAAAGGACTGAGCCTTCTGGTCGCAGATGTTCGCGGTGGCCGTGATCGTGTGGCTCGCCTGTATCACCGAGAACGTGACCGAGCAACCATCTACCTTCACACTGCCCGTGCCTGAAAACGAGTAGCCATAATCGCACAGCTTAGCTTTGTATGAACCGTCCGTAACGTTGAACACCAGGAATCCCCCGCCCTGGTCGTCCTGCACGTAGACGTACTGAGACGCCGTCGCGGTCGCCTGAACCGGCTGGACTGGTTGCGGGCTGGTCTTACGGCTTTTCTGAGCGTAAGCCGAAACGCCCGATACTAACAACAGTATCAAAAACATCAAACTTATTCTTCGCATTGAGCCTCCGTATTAACTCACATAAAGTATATTATTCAAACTTAAGGATACCGAGATCATCAGTATCGTTTTGTTGTCGACCTTAATGTAGTGCAAGCTTTGTGCCTCACTGTGAAGCTGCTAAGTGTTTATTTCAAAATGCTTAGGCGCAGGCTTCTGCGGAGGTATGTTTCATCCTGAAACACGCCGTGAGGGTGATGTTTCACTATATTATCCACCGATTAAGGGATGGTTTCTCACACTTTTCAAACTCGGTTTCGTGGCGACAAAACTGAACTGTAACATCCGAGCCCCGCCGCATATAGTTGTATAATACTTATCGCAAACATGAATGTGAGAGCGAGATAAAGGGGGCGCCCGTGATGGGATTCAAGCCGATCTACGACGAAGCGACGGGAGAAAGGAAGCTCGCCGTCGCGTTGGCAGGGCGTATGTTGCTCGACACGCCGCTGCTCAATAAGGGGAGCGCATTTACGGAATCGGAGCGGCGCGAGTTCGAGCTGCTAGGGTTGCTGCCGGCTCACCTGTCTACCATCGAAGAGCAACTGATCCGCAATTACGAAAATTATAAACGTAAAGAGAATGACCTTGAGCGGTACATCTTTCTCGTCTCGCTGCAGGACCGCAACGAGACGCTCTTTTACAAGCTGCTTGAAGAGCACATCACAGAGATGATGCCTATCATCTACACCCCTGTCGTCGGCGAAGCCTGCCGCCATTACAGCCACATCTATCGCCGCCCGCGCGGGCTCTATATCGATTACCCGCACCGCAAAGAGATTGACACAGTGCTGGGCAACGCGCCTTATGAAGGCGTCGAAGTAATCGTGGTCACGGACGGCGAGCGAATACTTGGGCTGGGCGATCTGGGCGTGGGCGGGATGGGCATTCCCGTGGGCAAGCTTTCGCTCTACACGCTATGCGCGGGCGTGCACCCGGCCACCACATTGCCGATCCTGTTGGACGTTGGGACGAACAACCGTGAATTGCACGACGACCCACTATATCTGGGGTGGCGACACGAGCGCGTACGCGGCCAGGAGTATGACGACTTTATCGAAGCTTTCGTCGAAGCCGTGAAGCGCAACTTCCCAAAGGTGCTTTTGCAATGGGAAGACTTCTCGAAAGAGAACGCCTCGCGCCTTCTTGAACGCTATCGCGACCGGCTATGCACGTTCAACGACGACATACAGGGGACGGGCGCGGTAACGCTGGCCGGATTGCTTGCTGCATCTCAAGTGACCGGAAGACATATAAGTGAGCAACGAATCGTGATACTGGGCGCGGGGTCGTCGGCCATAGGGATCAGCGACCAGCTAGTATCCGCGATGATGGCTGAAGGATTATCCGAGAGTGAAGCCAGGGCGAGGATCTGGCTTGTCGACCGCCAGGGGCTTGTGATCGAGGACCGTGACGAAAGCGATCCCGGCAAAAGGAAGTACGCTAAACCGGTCGAGCTAATCCAAGGGTGGCGGTTGGAACATCCCGACCGAGTGATGCTGGCAGACGTTGTGAGTAACTTACATCCCACGGTCCTGATAGGCACATCAGCCCAGCCCGGCGCTTTCACCGAAGGGATTATTCGCGAGATGGCTCGCCACACAGAGCGGCCCATCATATTCCCCCTTTCCAACCCTACGTCGAAAAGCGAGGCCGCGCCCGCGGCCTTGATCTCGTGGACCGAAGGGCGGGCGCTGGTGGCTACGGGCAGCCCTTACAGTAATGTTTTTTACAACGGGCGCGAGATTCCCATAGGCCAGTGCAATAATGCTTTCATATTTCCCGGCGTGGGCCTCGGGGTGATCGCTTCCGGGAGCAGGCGTGTGACCAACGAGATGTTTGTCGCCGCGGCGCGCGCGCTGGCGCGGTTTTCTCCCGCGCTCGCAGACCCGCATGGATCGCTTTTCCCGGCCCTGGAAAACGTGCGCGTCATATCTTGCGACGTGGCCGTCGAAGTCGCTTTAGAGGCCCAGCACGCGGGCCTTGCAGAAGCCGCTTCGCGCGAAGAGACCTTGCGGATGGTGGAGGCGAAGATGTGGGCCGCGCGTTACATACCTTACACGCGCATATAACAGAGATGTTTTCCAGCCATGAAGGACAGAAAGAACTCGAAAGAAATACTGGTTCTTTCTGTGTTCTTCGTGGATTCTATTTGAGATGATATACTTCGGCTAGATTAAGTGGAGGGAAGATGAGCGCAGAGACATTAACCGTTATAGACAACCGCACGGGTAAACAGTACGAAATCCCCATCCAGGACGGGGCGATCCGCGCCGCCGAGCTGCGCAAGATCAAGGTGTCAGACGACGATTTCGGGCTGATGAGCTACGACCCGGCTTTCATGAATACAGCGTCTTGCAAAAGCTCTATCACTTTTATCGATGGCGACAAGGGGATACTCCGCTACCGCGGCTACCCCATCGAACAGCTCGCCGAGCAGGGGACGTATCTCGAAACCGCATACCTTCTGCTTCACGGCGAGCTTCCCACCCAGGCGCAGTTGGATGATTGGACGTGGAACATCACTCACCACACATTTATTCATGAGAATATAAAGAAGCTGATGGACGGGTTTCATTATGACGCGCACCCTATGGGGATGCTCGTCTCGATGATGGGCGCCCTCTCCACTTTTTACAGCGAGGCGAAAAACATATTCGACGCCGAGACTCGCAAGAAGCAGATATACCGCCTCATAGCAAAGATGCCTACGCTTGCGGGCTTCGCCTACCGCCACAGCGTCGGGCTGCCGTATGCATATCCCGATAACGACCTGAGCTACACGGGTAATTTCCTTAACATGATGTTCAAGACGACGGAGGTGAAGTATCAGCCCAGCCCTGTGCTTGAGCGCGCGCTCGACGTGCTGTTCATCCTCCACGCGGACCACGAGCAGAATTGCAGCACCAACGCGATGCGCAGCATAGGCAGCTCGCACACGGATCCGTATTCCGCCGGGGCCGGGGCGGCGGCTGCGCTTTACGGCCCTCTGCACGGTGGGGCCAACGAGGCCGTGCTCCGTATGCTCAACGAGATAGGCTCGAAGGACCGCGTGCCTGAATACATTCAGAGGGTCAAGAGCGGCGAGTTCCGATTGATGGGATTCGGGCACCGCATTTACAAGAATTATGATCCGCGCGCTCGCATCATCAAACAGATCGCGCACGAAGTCTTTGAAGTGACGGGGCGCAACCCTATTCTCGACATCGCGCTCGAACTGGAGCGCATAGCCTTAGAAGATGATTACTTCATCGAGAGGAAGCTATACCCGAACGTCGATTTCTACTCGGGCATCATCTATCAGGCGATGCAATTCCCTGTAGATATGTTCCCTGTGCTTTTCGCCATCCCGCGAACCAGCGGGTGGCTTGCGCAGTGGGAGGAGATGCTGCTCGATTCGGAGCAGAAGATCGCGCGCCCCCGCCAGATATATCTCGGCTCCGAAGAGCGGGATTACGTGTCGATAGAAAAACGGGGCGACTCTCAAAGCGCCGAAAAGAGCGCTTGATAAGCAGGTGTAACGCAAGATACGATCTTGCGCCACACGAGCAGTTGAATCTTTAACGCAACTGCCCGCCCCACTCGGTCTGCTTCCTCAGAACAGGCTTCAATATTTTGCCGCCGGGGTTGCGCGGCAGCGGCTCACGGCGCAGCGCCACGTATTGAGGGACTTTGAAATCCGCCAGATGCTCCTTTGCGAATGAAACTATCTCGCCTGCTTCAACTGCGACGCCGGGGCGCGCGACGATGACCGCGCCTACCTTCTCGCCCATCACCTCGTCGGGCACGCCTATGACCGCCACTTCAAAGACCGCCGGGTGCGCCGCGAGCGCGTTTTCGACCTCGACGCAGTAGACGTTCTCGCCGCCGCGACAGATCATATCTTTTTTGCGGTCTACGATCTGAACGAAACCTTCCCCGTCTATCCGCGCCATGTCGCCCGTGTGCAGCCAGCCGTCGACGAACGTCTCAGCCGTCGCTTCCGGCTTATTCCAATAACCCTTAACGACGTTCGGGCCGCGCACGAGCAGCTCGCCCACACCCGTTTCGGGGTCCGGCTCGTACAGGTCAAGGTCTACGACAGGCGCGGCAAAGCCTACGGATTCGGGGCGCGTGCGCGCGTATTCGTGCGGCAGAAAGGTCGCGACCGAAGAGGTTTCCGTCAGCCCGAATCCGTTGCCCACGCGGGCGTTGGGGAATGCCTTCATGATGTGGCCGACAAGCTCGGGCGCGATGGGCGCGCCGCCGTACGAGACCCATCGAATATTTTGAGTGTCCAGCTCGCGGAAGTTCGGCTGGTTGATCGCCAGCCAGTAGACCGCCGGGACCGATGTGAGCAGGTTGATGCGCTCGTCGCGAATCGCGCGCAGAAAAGCCTGGACTTCAAACTGAGGCATGATGACGAGCGTATCACCGCCTTCGACCGTCGGAAGCAACTGGCTGTTGCACCCCGTCACGTGAAAGAGCGGGACCGATACAAGATTGCGGACCGAGCCGTCCATAGGCAGGTTGACGACGCGGCGGCACGTCTCTGAGTTCATCAGGAAGTTCTCGTGCGTCGTCATCGCCCCTTTCGGAAATCCCGTAGTGCCGCTCGTATAAAAGATCGCGGCCACGTCCGCAGGCGCGGGGCCTTCGGCGGCTACAGGGTGGCCGTCGGGGAGCGGCTCTCCAGGCAAGAAAGTGAATCGCGAGCCTGAATCGGTGAGCACGTAATCGACTTCCGATTCGCTGAAGCGCGTGTTTACGGGAACGACCACGCCGCCCGCCAGTTGAATCCCGAAGAATGCCAGGCACCAGTCCAGCCCGTTGGCGAGTCTGATAGCGACCCGGTCGCCGCGCGCGACGCCACGGTCTTTCAGCCCGCCCGCCACGCGGGCCGCGCGGTCCCAGAGATCGCGGTAGGTGACGCGCTCGCCGTCAAGCTCTACGATAGCTTCTTTATCAGGCATGTGGTCTACAGTCGCCCGCAGCATCTCTACGAGCGAAGCCGGGCGGTTATCGTACCGGGCTACCTGGTCTGCGCCTCGCGTTATCGCGCTGTTGTCGAATGGTCGAATCATCAATAGCGGCCCTGCCTTTCAAAAATCTTTCTCGGGTTTTCGATGAGCATCGTGTTGATCTGCTCGTCTGTGACGCCGCGCTCTTTAAGCGCGGGTATCACGTCGTTGTGAATGTGAAGAAAATTCCATCGCGGTAGGATCTGGTCGACGTTGGCGGGCAGCCAGTCGTTATAGCAAGCTGCGTCTTGCGACAGAACCATGTGATCCGCATGCCCGCGCTCGCACATGCGGGCGACGGTGTTTACGCGGTCTTCAAACGAAAGCAGCATGTCTATGCCGAAGCGGTCCATGCCTATGTATGAGCCGTTGGCGATCAGCTCTTCGAGGTAATCCGTGTCCGTAGTGTCGCCCGAATGGCCTATGACGACGCGAGACAAATCAACGCCTTCCTCGTCGAATATGCGCTGCTGCTCAAGCCCGCGACGCGTGGCGGCGTGCGTGTGAGTCGATATAGGCACGCCCGTTCGGCGGTGCGCCTGGGCTACGGCGCGCAGCACGCGCTCAACGCCCGGCGTGACGCCGGGCTGGTCGGTCGCGCACTTGAGTATCCCGGCCCGCACGCCCGTGTCCGTGATGCCTTCCTCTATGTCTCTGACAAACATATCGACCATAAATTCCGGCCCGCCAAGCTCCGTGCCCGGCCCCTGGAAGTGAAAATACATGGGCACGTCGTTGTAAGTGTAAACGCCTGTGGCGACGATGATGTTGATCGCAGTCCCGGCGGCTATGCGCTGTATGCGCGGGATGTAGCGCCCCAGTCCAATCACAGTCAGGTCGACGAGTGTCGAGACTCCGCGCGATTTCAATTCGTTCAAACGCTCGATTGCCGACTGGATGCGTTTCTCTTCGTCGCCCCACCCGGCAGGGTAGTTTTGCATGATCTCCGTAGAGAGCACGAAGACATGCTCGTGCATGAGCGTCGCGCCGAGTTCGGACGTGGCGACCGAGCCTCGAACAGTATTCACCGAAGCCATATTTCCTCCGCACAAGTCTGTAAATAGAGGCCATAGTAATACTACGCCGCAACTGCGTTAAGCAAGTACGCACAGCAACAGAATTCACCGCAGAGACACAGAGGACACAGAGGCTACGCAGAGCAGACTGTTTTCTCTGCGCTATCTTTGCGTCCTCTGTGTCTCTGCGGTGAAGTAGCCCTTCCTTTCCACTCTCTTCCTCTAACAAAAAACGAAAAAGTTTATTTTGTTGTGGACTTCCGCACGCGGTTGGAGTTACATTATGACCACTTACTTAATTCGCATCGGGAGGGTAACAGATGAAGATGGCCTCACCAGCACAAAAGACCCGTCCCGGCATTCGTGTCTAGTCTCACCTAGCGAACGCCAACCATAAATAAGAAAATCGGGTAGCATCTGTCAGGTTTTTTGGTCTCGGCTCGACTTGCCGGGGATCGAAAATGGCATGACGGGTGAAAGCCTTTTTCAAAGATAGGGACAAAAAAATGATTGAACCTGTAGAAGTATTATCACCTCAACGTGAAGAGCCGGCGCGCGGCCGCATCCATCGATCAATCGCCGCAGTGCGCGAAGCCGTGCTCGGCTCTGAACAGGATTTCACGGAAGGCAGCATAGGGCGCGCAATCACGCTGCTGGCTATACCTATGGTGCTCGAAGTCTCGATGGAGTCTCTGTTCGGCATCGTCAACGTCTTTTACGTGGGAAGGCTTGGCGCAGACTCTGTCGCCGCGGTCGGTATAACAGAGTCTCTGCTCACCATCGTTTTCGGAATCGGAATGGGTCTGAGCATGGCGACGACTGCGATGGTCGCGCGCCGCACGGGTGAGAAAGATCACCGGGGCGCTTCTATCGCTGCGGTTCAGGCCATAGTCCTGGGCTTCTGCATCTCTGTGCCAATTGGCGTAGTCGGCATATTCTTGACGCCCGCGCTCTTCCGCCTGATGGGCGCTTCAAGCGAAGTCATAGCGGCGGGGTCGGGCTACGGCATGATAATACTAGGGGGCAACGTAGCGATCCTGCTACTGTTTTTAAACAACGCGGTCTTTCGCGGGGCGGGCGACGCGGCGATTGCCATGCGCGCGTTGTGGTTAGCCAACGTCATCAACATCGTGCTGGACCCTTGCTTGATATTCGGGCTGGGGCCGTTCCCTGAGCTTGGAGTGACGGGCTCGGCCATAGCTACGACTATCGGCCGAGGGTCGGGAGTGGTCTACCAGTTCTACGTGTTGTTGGGCGGCAAGGGGCGAGTGAAGGTGAGCCGCGACCAGGTGCGCATAGACGTATCTGTGTTGCTCAACTTGCTCCGCGTTTCCGTGGGAGGGATGTTCCAATTCCTCGTCGCGACCGCGAGCTGGCTCGGGCTCTTTCGCATCGTAGCCGTATTCGGAGACGCGGCATTGGCAGGCTATACGATCGCGCTTCGAATAATCATTTTCGCGCTTCTTCCGTCGTGGGGGATGAGCAACGCGGCGGCTACGCTCGTGGGCCAGAACCTCGGGGCGCAAAAGCCCGAGCGGGCCGAGCGTTCGGTCTGGGTGACGGGGTTGAGCAACATGGCCTTTCTAGGGATTGTGACGGTTGTCTTTGTAATCTTTGCTGAGCAGTTGATCGGCATCTTTACAAAAGACGAGGAGGTGATACCATACGGGGTCGCCGCGCTGCGCTACATCAGCTACGGTTATGTTTTTTATGCTTACGGCATGGTGATGGTGGCGGCCTTCAACGGAGCGGGCGATACGACGACGCCTACTATTATCAACCTGGCATGTTACTGGCTGTTTCAAATCCCGCTTGCCTATGCGCTCGCGCTGCCCGCCGGGATGGGAGCAAACGGAGTATTCCTCGCCATCATGGTGGCCGAATCTCTGCTTGCGGTCGCGGCAATATTGGTGTTCCGGCGTGGCCGTTGGAAGCAGCGCAAGATATAATGCGGGCGCAAGCGGGCTTGCGAGCCGGATAAAATACGGAAAGGACCTCTCAGGCATGAAATTCGAATTCTCAGACAAGACGAAAGAGCTTCAGAAACGTCTCTCCGCCTTCATGGACGAGCACATCTACCCGAATGAAGCGATTTTTCGCGAGCAGATAAACGAGGGCGACCGGTGGCAGCCGACGGCCATTGTCGAAGAGCTGAAAGAGAAGGCCAGGAGAGCGGGATTGTGGAACCTCTTTTTGCCCGAAAGCGAGTACGGCGCGGGGCTGACCAACCTCGAGTACGCGCCGCTGTGCGAGATCATGGGACGGTCGCCAATGGCCCCGGAGGTCTTCAACTGCTCGGCGCCCGACACGGGCAACATGGAGGTGCTGGTCAGGTACGGCAGCGAAGATCAAAAGGAGCGATGGCTCCGCCCGCTGCTTGCGGGCGAAATCCGCTCTTGCTTTGCGATGACGGAGCCTGACGTTGCCTCTTCGGACGCCACGAACATTCAATCGAGCATAGTCCGCGACGGCAACGATTATGTGATCAACGGCCGCAAGTGGTGGACTTCGGGGGCGGGCGACCCGCGATGTCGCATTGCGATCTTTATGGGGAAGACCGCCCCGAATGCCGAAAAGCACCGGCAGCAATCGATGATACTCGTCCCGATGGACACGCCCGGGGTGAAGATCAAGCGGATGCTCACGGTGTACGGATACGACGACGCGCCGCACGGGCACGCGGAAGTCTTGTTTGAAAACGTGCGCGTCCCCGCCTCGAACATATTGCTGGGCGAAGGGCGCGGGTTCGAGATCGCGCAAGGCCGTTTAGGCCCCGGCCGCATTCACCATTGCATGCGTTTGATAGGCGTGGCCGAGCGCGCGCTTGAAGCGATGTGCCGCCGCGTCAAATCGCGCGTCGCTTTCGGCAAGCCCATAGCCGAACAGGGCACGATTCGCGCCGACATAGCAAACTCCCGCATCGAGATAGAGCAGGCGCGGCTGCTCGTCTTAAAAGCGGCTTACATGATGGACACTGTGGGCAACAAAGTCGCTCGCGCAGAGATAGCCATGATTAAAGTTATCGCGCCGAACTTAGCGCTCAGAGTGCTGGACCGCGCGGTCCAGGCCCACGGCGGCGGCGGCGTGTGCCAGGACTTCGGGCTGGCGATGGCGTGGGCGCACTCGCGCACCCTGCGCCTGGCCGACGGCCCCGATGAAGTGCACCGCGAAGCCATCGCGAAGCATGAGCTGCGCAAATACGAATAAGAAGTGCTGAGTCCTGAGTGCTGAGTGCTGAGTGAAAGAAAAAGAGAGTGCACGAATAAAAGTTTTTACTCAGCACTCAGCACTCAGGACTTAAGTCAGTACTCAAAAGGGGCTGCTCGATGAAACTTCAAGACAAGGTAGTGGTGGTTACGGGAGGGGCCGATGGGATAGGTGCCGCCCTGTGTCGCCGCTTTGCGCAGGAAGGCGCGCGCGGGGTCGTGGTCGCAGACGTAAACTTTAACGGGGCCGCGCGCGTGGCCGAAGAGATAAAAGGGATCGCCGTCGCCACGGACGTGAGCGTTGAAGCCGACATCATTCGTCTAGTCGAAGAGGCAACAGCGGCATTCGGGGCAATCGATCTGTTCTGCTCGAACGCAGGCATCTTCGGAACTGCCGGCGGCATAGACGTGCCGAATGATGTTTGGCAGCGCATCTGGGAAGTGAACGTGATGGGTCACATCTACGCCGCGAGGGCCGTGCTCCCCGGCATGCTCGCGCGCGGCGGAGGCTACTTGCTTCAAACGGCGTCGGCCGCAGGGCTGCTTGCCCAGATAGGCTGCGCGCCTTACTCCGTCACCAAGCACGCGGCCGTCGCTTTCGCCGAATGGCTTTCGATCACTTACGCAGAGTCGGGGATCAAGGTCTCGTGTTTGTGCCCGCAAGGGGTCCGCACGAAGATGCTGCTGGGCGAGGATGGAACGCGCGAAAGCTTTCTGCTCGAAAGCGCGCTCACAACGGAAGAGGTGGCAGAGGCCGTAGTCGAAGGACTGAATGAAGAGCGCTTTCTGATCCTGCCTCACCCGGAAGTGGCGGAATACTTTCGCCGCAAAGCTACGGATTACGAGCGATGGCTCAGAGGGATGCGCCGTTTGCAGGCCCGCGCCGAGCTATCGCTATGAGATCAAGCAGCGTCGTCTTGTTTGAGAAAAGATAAGACGGCGCTGTTACTCTCTTCGGGACGGTCGGTCATAAAAATGTGGCTCGCGTCGGGTAACATAATTAACTTTGAGTTGGGGATCAACCGATGTATGAGCCTGCCGTTTTCGGGCGGCACGAGCCGGTCATTCTCTCCGTGTATGACGAGCGTGCGGGCAGAGATTTCCGCAAGCCGGTCGCGCGCGTCAAAAGCAAGTATCGCTTGAATCTGTCCGAAGTACCCCTGGCTTGTAGGATAAGTCCGCCGTCTGATCTCAAGGTCTTCTTCGACGCGCTCGCGCGGGGTCGAGGAGTCATAGATGTAAGGCACCATCGCGCGACTCCCCTCTTCTGCCGTCATGTTCCCTCGCGCCATCAACACCTCGAAGACTTCGCGGTCCGCTACTACCGCTTCGCGCCCACCGTGATGCGTACAGCCGAGCACGAGCGAGCGCACACGGTCGGGATATCGAATAGCGAACTCTTGCGCGATTAGCCCTCCCATAGAGACCCCGAAAACATGCGCGCGGTCGATACCCGCCGCGTCCATCACCGCCGCTGCGTCCGCGGCCATGTCGGAGATGTCGTAAGGTAAAGAAGGAACGTTGCTGCGACCCACGCCGCGATTGTCAAAGATGATAGTCCTGTGCTCCCTTGCAAACGCGGGCAGCATCCGATGCCACATCTCGGACGTGTAGCCTAATCCCATAATCAAGACCAGCGGAGGGCCGCTCCCCTGCTCTTCCCAATAAATTCTCGTCCCATCATTTTCCGCGAAAGGCATAAGCGATTGCTCCTGTACGGGGCAGTATAACACTGTGACGCGAGCAAGCAACTTATGACACTAGTGACTACTGAAGGGCGCAGGCTGCCGTCTTCCCCTATATCGGCGTTGACGGCAGCCTGCTCGCTAAACGAGTACCTCAGTCTCCCAGCTTGAAAATCTTCAAAATTATCCGTTACGGGAGACCATCGGAACATAGGCAGTTACCAGGATTGAAGAACTGTCCTCGCGCCTCGCACCGAAACCTAGCAAATATATCGCATGCCGCCGGAAAAACAAGGCTGCGGCAATTCCGGAATGCCTGAGCAAAAGGTGCCGGAATATTCACACGAGCCATTTCTCCCTGATCGTCCCAGAATACGGGCGGCTGGCAGCCAATTTCACTTTTGTAATTCGTGTAGAAATGTCCGTACTCCTGGCTGTAAAACTGATACAGCGGGAAGCCTCGAGGGTCTCCGGCAGGCCACACGTACCCTGCGACACCACCGTAAACATATTCGTTGCCGGTGGTGTTGATCATGTATACGGAGTAGACGAATCCTTTCCTTGTACTCCAGCGGTGTAGCGCGATTTGTCCAGGCAAGGGAGACGTGGATATCAACCCAACGTTTCCGTCACGTATCGGGAATCGTCCGGGGGACATATCATTTACTTCAGCAGGAAACCAGGTTAGAAACGTCTGCCAATCGTAACCATTATTGCCCCTCTTACGCACGAATTCTGCGCTGGAGGCAGCATTGACATGGTTAAATACACAATCACCCTGGCGGTTCCAGCCATCACACCAAATGTGTCCGTCACCGGTATAACCGCCGCCACCGCCGCCGCCGCCACCGCCGCCGCCGCCGCCACCGTCACAGTCCTCACACCTTAGCGTAGGGTCGATTTTACCCTCGTCTCTTTTGCCCTTGCGCTTTTTGGCTTTTTTCAACTGGGGATCTGCTGTTTTGTTTTCAGGTTCTTGCACCTGGCTTTCTTGAGTAACCTGCTCTTGCGCCCTAGCCGTAGGCTGAGATAAGCAGGCCCCTATGAAAGACAGAAGCACAGACAAGCAGACTGTCGCTCGGATTAACGAACCTTTTTTCATAACCTATCTCCTATCGTGTCCAAGCGGTTACGTGGACACGTACTGTTGAGCCGCGTCCCAGTCTTTGTTGATTCCCTGTTTAGATCTCTACGGTCGAATTATCTAGCTACCGCATACAGTAACAACAGGTGTCCAGGGCTTGGCTTTGCTGTGGGACATAGGAGTAGTTTTAATGTCAAACTATTGACACACTTACTCCAGAAGTTTAAACCAGCCTCTACTCGCAAAGGACAGATAACACAGAGGGTGAGTTAAGAAACAACCTTCCCATGCTCGAAGAGGACAATATGATTTTAGCCTTCCTGCCTTAAAAACTATTTAGTTTTCGTCTATAATAAATAGGATTTCAAGAGACGCATAAATCAAGCCGACTTACATTTAAGAATCATTGTCTCAGTCCATGCGAAACAATATAGTGGGAGTTAATAGAAAGTCCTTAGAAATTCCTCAAATCTTTATCAAATAATCATCAAACTGGATATGAGCGGGACAACAAAGAAGATCTACGAGTTCGGCCCATTTCGCTTAGATACGACAGAGCACATACTTCTGCGCAACGGCGAGCCTGTACCCCTGACATTGAAATCCTTTAAGACATTACTTCTGCTTGTTGAAAACAGCGGACATGTAGTTGAGAAGAGCGAGTTTCTGAAGCAGGTCTGGTCCAAAGCATTCGTCGAGGAAGCCAACCTTACCCAACAAGTGTTCACGTTGCGGAAGGTTCTGGGCACCGATCAGAACGGGCGTCAGTATATAGAAACTGTTCCGAAAGTCGGCTATCGCTTTGCCGCAACTGTAAGTAAGGTGCCGGATGAAGCCAGCAGCCTCGCAGAGAAAAACCCAGCCGAAGCACAGAGCGTCACCAAAGTTGAAGATGCGATACCTCATACAGACAAGACGATTGACTCTATAGCCGTCTTGCCATTGGCCAATGTGAGTAATGATCCTGACACAGAATACCTCAGCGAGGGTATCACTGATGGCATTATCAGCAATCTTTCGCAACTGCCCCAATTGCGCGTCAGAGCGCTAAGCACTGTCTTGCGGTACAAGGGCAGAGAGGTTGATCCACAAAAGGTTGGGCATAACCTAAATGTGCAGGCAGTAGTAATGGGAAGTATAATTCAACTCGGCGACGCTTTTATCTTCAGGGTGGAGTTAGTTGACGTGAGGGATGGGGCGCAACTATGGGGCGAAGAGTACAAGCGTCGGCTTTCTGACATCTTCGAAGTGCAGGAAGAAATCTCATTGGCGATATCGAGGAAGTTGCAAGTAAAACTGGCAGGTGAGAATGGAAATCATTTCACTAAACGTCACACCCCCAACATTGAAGCTTACAAACTGTATCTTAAGGGCCGATACTTCTGGAACAGGAGGACGGCAGAACAGGTTAAGAGAGGCATAGAATACTTTGAGCAGGCAATTGAAAAGGATCCGACTTATGCTATGGCTTATGTGGGATTAGCCGACTCTTATGTCATACTTGGGGGCTACAGCGACTCGCCGCCAAAGGAAGCCTTTCCTAAAGCAAAGGTAATGGCTAGTAAAGCTTTAGAAATAGACGACACACTAACCGAAGCTCGCGCTTCGCTGGCCTATGTCATAGCGAACTATGACTGGGATTGGATAGCCGCTGAGAAGGAATATAGGCGGGCAATCGACCTGAACCCAAACTATGCTACAGCTCATCACTGGTACGGGCAGTTTTTAGCGAAGACTGAGCGGCATACTCAAGCGATGATTGAGTTGAAATGCGCCCAGGAATTGGAACCGCTCTCGTTTATAATCAACACGAATATTGGAAGAGTCTTTTATTACATGGGCTGGTATGACAAGACACTGGACCATTGCCTAGAAGTGCTCGAAATGGACCCTAACTTCTGTTCGGCGCGAGGGCTTTTAGCAATGGCTTATGAGCGAAAAGGTATGTATAGGGATGCCATAGCAGAGTGTGAAAAGTTGGTAATACTATCAAAGGGTGACGCAGAGGTGCTTGCCTTTCTTGGAAATTTCTATGCAGTGTCGGGCAAGAATGCGGAGGCGCTGAAGGTAATCGATAGGTTGAAGAAGCTATTGAAGCAAAGGTATGTTTCCCCATTTTATATGGCAATTGTCTATGCAGGGCTTAGACAGAAGGACCAAGCATTTAAATGGTTAGAAAAGGCATATCAAGAGCGCTCTAGCCTAATAACTTACTTAAAAGTTGAACCAACATTTGAAAGTCTACACCCAGATCCACGTTTCGCTGACCTGCTACAGCGTATTGGCCTCGCGTCATGAGAAAGCCTGGAAGTATACCGCTTACATGTTAGGCTATTTGATGGGAAGATTGGACGGTCTAATTCAAAAGGTACGCGGTGCGTAAGTATTTGGAGTCACCGAAAATAACTCAACCGAGCAATTTTAGAACAAGCAGAATAACTGAAGCGCTCGGTAGCAGCATGCAAATCCGCAAGATTTCTGCGGTTTTCTTGTCAATAACAGAAGCGCTTTTTACTGTAATGCACAGCCGGCCAATTCTCAGAAATATGATATAGCGCAAGTACCCAATTCAACCGAAAGGATTGATTTTAGGCCCACGCTCCATAAAGCGAAGAGATCAACATATTTTTACCCCGCTACTCAAATTCATCCCCTCGTGAAACGCAGGCGACTTCTTTGACATTTTGTTAAACTAAGCACTTATTACCTACAACCGTTATGGCAGAACACGAGCATTCCCCCGAAGCGATCAAGGAGCGGCTCGCCGCCGGGCCGCGACACAGCTTCTTGCGCGACTGGATATACGGCGGGATAGACGGGGCCGTTACAACCTTTGCCGTTGTCGCGGGGGTAGTCGGCGCGCAGCTTTCCACAAAGATAATTCTCATCATCGGGCTCGCCAACATTCTCGCGGACGGCTTTTCCATGGCCGCCGGTAATTACCTGGCGACCAAAAGCGAGCAAGACGAGATCGACCGGCTGGTGGCGGTTGAGAATCGCCACATAGAGAGATTTCCCGAAGGGGAGCGCGAAGAGGTCCGGCAGATATTCAAAGAGAAAGGCTTCGAGGGCGAAGACCTTCGCCGCGTCGTCGAGTTAATCACGTCCGACAAAGAGCGCTGGGTCCGCACGATGATAACGGAAGAGTATGGGCTGCCGCAGGAAGTGCGCTCGGCGTGGCTGGCCGCCGCGAGCACATTTAGCGCCTTCCTGGTTTGCGGGCTTTTGCCGCTTCTGCCCTATCTAGTCGGCGCGCGCAACTCTTTCGCGCTATCGGCGCTCCTTACTGCGGCGGTCTTTTTCGCCATCGGCTCGGTTAAGAGCAAGTGGTCGACGGCACGGTGGTGGCGGTCGGGGCTTGAGACCTTACTGGTCGGTTCGGCGGCGGCGGCTCTTGCTTACGGCGTCGGAGTCTTTCTCGAAGGATTGGCGTGACGCGGGGAGGCGCGATGCCGACAAAGTTGTTAAAATGAATTTAGGCGGGACGCTTATCCACCCTGGAGGGAGAATAAGATGGCAGACGATAGGGAGACTTGCGATCACGGTGCTTGCAACTGCGCACCGGGTAAGGACAGCGATTATTGTAGCCCATACTGTGAGGCGGCTGGCGAAACCGACACCACAGAGATCGCTTGCAACTGCGGCCACTCGGGATGCAACGGCACGCAGCTAACATAAAAAGAAGTTGCGATAACCTGGGGCAAGAAGCGCGCGCTTCTTGCCCGGTTTTTTTGTATGTCATTCGAGAAACTGGTTGAAGAGAAGATAAGAGAGGCGATAGCCGACGGAGAGTTTGACAATCTCCCCGGCCGGGGCAAGCCTTTGAATCTTGACGCGTACTTCGCCACGCCCGAAGATATGCGGATAAGCTACAGCGTCTTGAAGAACGCGGGCGTCATCCCCGATCAGGCGGAGTTGCTCAAGGAGATAGAATCTCTCAAGCTTGACCTGGAACAATGCGTTGATGAAAACGAAAGGGTCAGGATCAAGCGCGGCATTGAGGCGAAAGTTTTAAAGATGAATATAATGGCCGAGTACTACAAGCGCAGGCGAAGATAAACTATTGAGTCGCTACTCCATCCATGTTATTACCTTCGCAAGCTGCATGAAATGAGCAGCGCCTGCGGTAATCCGAGAATCACCGTTATTTGAGAAATCATAGGCTATCGAGCGACTGCGCACAGGGTGTGCGTCGCCGGCGAGCTGGGCAGGCCGTCGCAATAACCACACGACGGATCGCAAATCTCGTCCCCGGTGTCGACGGTTTGCCCATCGATATTTTGCTTTTAATGTTCAGGGTTGCCAGGTTATGTAGAACTCGCACACGGCATCTCCGCGCGCCGAGCAACGCGTGTGCGTGATGCGGGCCGAGCGCGCTCCGCAAAGCTCGACGGCGTGGCGGAAGTAGGCGGTGCCGCTCTCGCAGAAGCTCGCCGGAGGCGCCGTGTCGTACTTGATCGTAAGCAGCCCGCTCGTGTCGCTGAGCGGCTCGTAGGCGGCGGAGCCAAAGTCCTGGTAAGCATGGTGTATGAGCGAGGACTGTTTTAGAAAGCTGTGAATATCGGGATTGAGCAAGCTGCTGTAGGGGCCGGACAGGCTAGTCGTCGCGGAAAACTCTCCTAGCTGATCAAAAACCTCTTCATACTCTCCTGCAAGCTCGTCGGCTATAGCCTTGTCGATCAGGTCGAGCGTGCGCAGCGGATACCAGTTGTCCAAGCTGATCTCTTCAAGCGAGCGGTGCTCTTCTTCCGGCAACCGCGTCAGTATGCGTCCCCACACTTCGGGGCCATGATTGAGGGCCACGAACAGAAATCGCGCTCTCAGCAACCCGCCTTTGACGTGCATGCCTGAGTAGCTCTGCTGAGGTGAATGCATAACGGGGCTCCTGCCGCAAAAATAACACGGGACCGAGCAGGCGCATTATAGCACGATCCGACGGGCAAGTCGCACACCCCGGACAGAAGAAAACTGTAAACTCCTTCTAACGCCTCGCCACACGGTCGCGCTCTGATTGGATGCGGGTAATGATCCTTGCAAGACGGCGGCCGCCCTCTCGCTCGAAGACTATCTCTATGCGGTCAAATATCTGAAGGTCCGAAGCCGTAAGCTCAATATCAGCCAGCGTCGAAATCGATACAAGCTCGCCCGATTTAAGCACGGTAGTCTGATCGTCTACCTCGAACGTCGCGCGCTGGCCTGTGGCCGTTTTAATGCGGATTGCGCCTGCTGTGGCGGCAGTGATCAAGCCTTCGACTATGAAGCTTTCCGAGCGCCCGCGGATGCGCGGCGCGAAGGTCTGCTTTTTGGAATTCTTATTGGTCGTAACCTTGGTTTGAGATCGTCCCTGACGGTCCTGAGCCTGGACCTGCGGAACATAGGTCACTAAGACTGCAAGCAACATTACGATAACACCCGTTGTTCGCTTCATCCCTATTGCCTCCTGCCAGGCTGTTTTGATCCTGAATAGTTGCCGTTCCTCTCGTGGCAATCTCTGTGCCGCTTCTTATCTATTCATTCGCAATGTAGAAAAGCTATTCGCGATTCGATAACATACGCCCGCTATGAAAAAAGTACGCGGTCAAAAAAGCAGGAGCCGCGCGGGCGAAGGCTCCATCACAGACGTTCCGGGCCTAAGAGTAGGCCACGCGCATGACCTCGGGGCGCGGACGGGCTGCACGGTCGTGCTGTGCGAGGCAGAGGGTGCAATCGCCGCCGTCGACGTGCGCGGGGCGGCTCCCGGCACGCGAGAGACGGACCTCCTTACGCCGGGCAATCTCGTCCAGCGCGTTCACGCAATAGTGCTTACGGGCGGGTCCGTCTTCGGTTTGGATTCGGCCTGCGGCGTCGTGCGCTACCTTGAGGAACGACGTGTAGGCTTTGATACAGGCGTGGCGCACGTCCCCATAGTCCCTGCGGCCGTCATCTATGACCTGGCCGTAGGCAGCGCGAGCGTGCGACCTGACTCTCGCATGGGTTATGAAGCGTGCGAGCGCGCGTCCGCCGGTGGCGTCGAAGAGGGTCAGGCAGGAGCGGGCGCGGGCGCGACCGTAGGCAAGATACTCGGCCCGGCTTTGGCATCCCCTGGCGGAGTAGGGACCGCTTCGATAAGGCTGCCATCGGGCGTGACGGTAGGCGCGCTCGTTGTGGTAAACGCCTTCGGCGACATAATCGATCTCGAAAGCGGGCAGATACTCTCAGGCGCGCGGGCGATGAAAGGAAGCGGGTGGCTCGACACGTCGCGAGCAATCGAGCAGGCTTCTTTGTCTAACCCCGCGACTTTTTCAGCTATCGAGAACACGACGCTCGCGGTAATAGCTACGGACGGCGCGCTCACGAAAGCGCAAGCGCAAAGAGTCGCTATGATGGCTCACGACGGGCTGGCGCGAGCAATCCGGCCCGTCCACACGATGTTTGATGGCGATACGATATTCGCGCTTTCGACGGGAAACCTTCAAGCGGATGTCACGACTGTGGGAAGCGTCGCCGCCGATCTTCTAGCCCGCGCGGTTGCGCGCGTAGGGCGCAGGGCCGGTCAGGGTTGACCGAGCGCGCTCTGTGTGAACTCTGCGCACTTGGGGTCGCGCGGGCCCGGGTCGATGAATTCGCGCGCCTCTTTTGAAGAACCGGCGTCAGGCGGGCAGCCGCGCTCGATCATCGATCGGAAGTAGTCGTCGATCTGGTCAAAGATCTCTGCGACCGACTGCGAATGAAACACGCGCTCGCGCAACCGCGCGCCTCCCGCGAGCCCGTGTGTGAAGTAGCCGCACATCTGCTTGAGCTTTCCTGCGAGCGCACGCTCGTGCATCTCTCCGCAAAGCAGCTCGTAATAGCGGTGCAAGACTCTCTGCTTTTCGCCAAGCGATGGCTCGTAAACTAGTTCGCCGCGCATCAATTCTGATGTCTGCCGAAATATCCACGGGTTAGCGATAGCGCCGCGACCTATCATCACGGCGTCGACGCCTGTCTCGTTCAGCCGCTCGACGGCCTGAGCGGGCGTCGTCACATCGCCGCACCCGATCACAGGGATGCTGACCGCTTGCTTGACCGCGCCGATGATCTCCCAGTTGGCCTTGCCGCTGTAGCCTTGCATGCGCGTGCGGCCGTGAATGGCGACCATGTTGGCCCCGCAGTCTTCGATTATGCGCGCGACCTCGACGGCATTAATCGAAGCGTCATCCCAGCCCGTGCGGATCTTCATAGTGACGGGGATCGTGACGGCGCGGCGCACGCGGCGAAGAATCTTTTCCAGTTGCGAGAGGTCGCGCAACAGGCTCGACCCGCCGCCGCCCTTGACCACTTTCTTTGCCGGGCAGCCGCAATTGATGTCTACGATGGCCGCGCCTGACTCTTCGATGATCTCTGCGGCCGTGGACATGCGTTCGTCGTCGTACCCGAATATCTGTATCGACAGCGGTGCCTCTTCGGGCAAGAACCTCATCATCCGGTGCGTGCGGAGGTTGCCGCGCGTAAGCCCTTCGACCGATATGAACTCCGTGACTATCAGCCCCACGCCGCCCAGCTCTTTAATCAACCGGCGAAAAGAAGAGTCCGTAACGCCGGCCATCGGCGCGAGCACGAGGTTCGGCTCTACTGTGACACTGCCTATATTGATTGCTACGGGCGAATTCATAAACAGGAAGTTTAACACAATTCGTAATAACGGCAGTAATCGACAAGGCAACACTGCTCGCACAGCGGGTCGGAAGGCCGGCAGGTTTTGCGACCGTGTCGGATGAGATTGACGTGAACTTCGTAGTAACGGCTGTCGGGTATCATCTCGGTCATTAAGCGGTGCGCCTCCTGGTCAGAACATTTTTCGGGAATCAGCGCCAGGCGGCGCGCTATGCGAAAAATATGTGTGTCTATAGGGAAGACGGGCCTGTTGCACGCGAACAGCAGCGTACAGGCTACGGTCTTCGGCCCCACACCCTTGAAGCTCGCGAGGAACTGTTTCGCCTCTTCGAGCGGAGCCGCCGCCAGGAATGAGAGATCGAGCGAGCCGCGCCGCTCATAGATGTCGTTGAGAAGCTGTTTGATCCTGATAGATTTTTGACGCGCAAGCCCGCCCGATTTAATCGCGGCTTCGATTGACGTGGCGCGCGCGTGACGCGCCTCGTCCCAGGTCGGGAAGCGCCGCTTGAGGCTCTCGAAAGCCCGGCGGCTGTTTACGTTCGTAGTCGATTGTGAAAGAATCGTCTCGATCAGCACGTCCAACGGATCAAGGTCGATCTCGCACTCAGGCACACCGTAAACCGCTTTGAGGTTCTGAATGATATAGGGGACGTTTTCTCTTCTATTATTAGCTTTTTCTTCCATTAATAAACTTCTAGCACCGCGCCGTAAAATTGTGCAACCTGCGCCGCTTATCTTTCACTCACATGGCAATTATGAACCGAATAACACGCCGCTTATTTGCATCAGGGATAATCTTCGCGCTGGTTTTTTCTTTCTTGACAGCGGCGCAATCGCGCGCGCAGCTTCCCCCGAGGAAGACGTACAAGTTCATCAACGGCTGGTGGTTTGATGGCCGTAAATTCGAGCGCCGACTCTTCTATTCTGTCGACGGCGTATTGACGGCGAAGCCGCCACGAATGATTGACGAAGTGATCGATCTTAAAGGCGGCTACGTCGTCCCACCCTTCGGTGATGCTCATAACCATTACATTTCCGGGCCGGGGAACATTGACGCGAGCCTCAGTCATTATTTGAAAGACGGGATATTTTACGTCAAGAATCCATCAAGCATCCCTCGCGACACGAACCAGATCAAAAGCCGTATCAACAGGCCCGACAGCGTCGACGTCACATTCTCAAACGGAGTGCTCGCGGCCTCGGGCGGTCATCCCGTCGCGCTGTACGAAAAGACTCTGAGCAAATTCAGGAAGCCCGGCCCGGACGGGACGTTTGAAAACCTGGCCTACCACATAATCGACACGGAAGCAGACCTTGAGAAAAAATGGCCGCGGATATTGGCCGACAGACCCGATTTTATCAAAACGAATCTGCTGTACTCGGAAGAATACGAAAAGCGTCTCGGCGACCCTGCGTTTTATGGCGTCAGGGGGATGAACCCCAGGCTTTTGCCGTTGATCGTAGCCCGAGCGCACGAGAGTGGTCTTCGCGTTTCTTGCCACATCGAGACGGCGATCGATTTTCGCAATGCGCTGTCGGCAGGGATAGACGAGATCAATCATCTTCCGGGCTATTATCCAGACTTTGCGCGCACGCAGGCGAGCCAGTATCCGATTAATGAGCAGGACGCTGCTATGGCCGCCCGCAAAAGAGTAGTCGTCGTGACGACTACGTATGTCAGCGAGGCGGAGCTTAAGACTAATGACGAGAAGCAGCGGGCGCGAGAGATTCAAGCCCGTAACTTGCGGTTGCTTCACAAGGCGGGCGTCAAGATCGCCCTCGGTCCCGATGTTCATGGAGTGACCTCGCTTGCGGAGGCGATGAATCTGTACGAGTTGAAAGCATTTGATAATCTGGAGCTACTTAAAATGTGGTGCGAGGCGACCGTCGAGACTATTTTTCCGAACCGAAAGATCGGCCATTTAAAAGAAGGGTATGAAGCGAGCTTCCTGGTCTTAGGTGGCAACCCGATCGAGAATTTCGCGAGCGTCAAAGAGATCCGGCTGAGATTCAAGCAAGGCTATTTCATCACGCTCGACGGCAAGTAAGCGGAAAGCAAATCTCGAATGATTGCATCAGCAATCAAGATGGCCTCATTGACACTTGGAGCGAGCGTTTGTAATAATTTCTGTGCGCGCCCGTAGCTCAGCCGGATAGAGCGTTTGCCTACGAAGCAAAAGGTCGCACGTTCGAGTCGTGCCGGGCGCACTTTAGATTCAAAGATTTGAGGCAAGTTACGAAGCTTGCCTTTTTTCATTTGTGACCGATTTGTGACTTCCAATCACCACCACACGCTCTTGAGCTTCTACAGCCCGCCGTTTCCCCTCATCCGTCCCATGTGCGTAGCGATTAGTTGTTGCGAGACTCGCATGGCCTAATGCATCGCGCACGCCGGTTAGCGGAGCGCCTTCATCAACGGCCCGCGTGCCAAACGTGTGCCTAACATCATGGAATCGAAAATCCTGAACACCGGCATCCCGTAGCGCACTCCTAAACGCTCGCTTCACATCCTTGTATTGCTTTCCTGTGTTTGGATTCGTGAAGACGTACTGCCAGCCTGCCTCTCTAGCCTTACCTGAAAGCTCAAGCAGTAATGCTCGCGCCGTATCATTCATCGGGACTTGGCGATCCTTATCGGTCTTACTTTCTCTTACATGAATTACATTGCGGTTAAAGTCGAGGTCTTCTAGCTGGAGGTTAAAGAGTTCGCCCCGACGCAGTCCAGTGTTTAGGTCAAGGATTATGATCGACCTCAGATGCTCGCGCTTTCCGGTAAGCACTGCCATCAAGCGTTCCTGTTCTTCAGGTAGCAGATACCTCTGACGCTTTGTTTCACCTTTCAACTTTGCAACTTCTAAACAGGGATTTACTCTAACCTGCTTTTGAAGTTTTGCTAGTTGAAAGATGCGACTTAGTAGCTTCAGCTCGTGATTGACCGATGACTTGCTGCGAGGTTTCTTTCTCTCGGTAATGGAGTCGCGCCGCTTTATCTTGTATCGCTCGATCTCGAAGAGACTGATCTGCGATAGCGGCTTTTTACCGAAGTAGCTGAGTAAAGGCTTAAGCATTGAAAGGTCGCTTTTCCAGGACCGCTTATTGTTTTTGCCCAAGGGACATAAGTTTGCTCGACGAATTCTTTGAGAGTCTTAGACCTACGGCCTGTGCCGTAAGTGCCTTCGTGAATCTGGCCGAGAATTTTGATATAGGCTTCTTCCGCCTGAGCCTTTGTTCGTGCAGTTTTGAATGCGCCGCGATAGCGCACCCCGTCAATTGTTTTGGTGAAATGCCAATGACCATTTCTTTTGTACACTGACATCTGTTCTTCCTTTCCCAAGCCGCAGCCAACGACCGGGTGCGGCTATTATACCGCGTTCCTTATCCATTCCAGCACTTCATTGATCTCAAAAAGAACTCCTCGCATACCAGGCGCTCGGTAGAGCTTCAAGCCATTCTCCGGTGCTTTTTCTACCCAGCTATAGACAGTGCGAATCTCAACATGCGCGAGATCGGCCAGTTGCTTAGAAGTGATGAACTGTACGTGGCGAATTGAGATTTTGCCTCCCGGCTCCTGCACCACCTGAAAATATACGGGCCGCGATATGCCCCGCTTTATTTCTTCGGCCAAGCTCTCGATTACCCTTTGGATGGTTGTTTCTACTCCTGTGTTCATGGCGTATTCCCTTTTAAGCCCACTTCTCCAGTTAGGTCTACAGGGCCTCAAACATTGCCTTATCTGCCCCACAAGGCGGGCAAAGGCCATCAGGCCCAACCTCATCGGTCGAGCCGCATTCGCTGCACTGTGAAGGCTGTGAAGGCTGTGAGGGCTTCTGAGATATTATGCCCAACGATAATAACCATCTTCTCAATTCAGCCTTGCTCGCTTTCCAACCGCTCTTGCCTGTACCCGGCTCCCTTCCTTTCTCAAACCTCATCTTTTTCAGCAGATTACCCCCCTTCTGAGATGTCATATCCTCTGGCTTCACTTCCAGTTCTTCCTTGCAAATTAACTCTATTGCTACTTCCGAAACCTCGGACGATTTCACAAAATGTTTCTCCGCATCTTCCGAAAAGCCTTCACAGTCTTCACAAGCCTTCACGCCTTCACAACCGAGGAGTTCACATAGCGCCCGGACCACGAGCATCATCCGGTCTGAGCTTTCCAACTCCCGCCGCTCGGACTGGTATTCGTGCGAGAGTCTTTCCATCCTCTCCCAGAGCCCTACGACGCCCTTATCATCGAGCCATGCGGCGACCGCAAGCACCGCTCTCCACGGCTCAAGGTTGCGGCCCGTCAATCGCGCCCGCTCATTTATCAGGGCCTCATAGCTCGTAAGCTCTGACAGGTTCGCGAGCGCGAGCGCCCACAGGTCGTCAATCAACTTTCGACGGTCTTCGGGCCAAAGTGAATAGCATAGGGGGTCGGCATTCGCCCGGTATCTGTCGGGGGTTTTAATCAGGGGGATGATTATCGTCCGGCTTGCTAGCACAGGGTCAGGCAATTCAATGGCCGAGAACGAACGCGGGCAGAATGTATTAACGTATCGGGTGCACCAGGTGCGGTCCGGCCCCGGCTCTTTGACCGGCACCGTGTTTCCGCGACGGTTTCCCGCAAGCAATAGCGCCCGCTTGTCGGGATCGGTCCTCTTAGGGTCTGTGAGATTTTCAGCGTCATCGAAGCATAGTGTCGCGCCATAGTCTGCGAGGTCGCGCAGGCTCGCATAACTCCCGCCGGCTAGGATAACCTGGCCCAGGTAGGACAGCTCGGCGACTATGGTGATTAGCTGTGTCTTGCCGCTGCCCCGCTCGCCATTGGGCCACATGAAACCGATCACGGTGAAAGCGTCAAGAAACCAAGTCGCAAGGATGTAGCATGCTACAAGCTCTGACATCGTTTGTTGGCTGGCGAGGCTACGGTCAAAGTCAATGAAGCGGTCCACTACCGCGACTATGCGGTTGAACACTTCCGGCGCGACCGGGCGAACGCCTTGCCGGTAAGCCTTCACGCCGGGGGTAGACGAGAGCCGATCCTGCGGCGGAATCTCTGTTAAGCAAACATCTATGCCGAGTTTTTCTATCGGCTCGCTCGCCCCTTCCCCGAAAATCACGCCGTCACTACGAATGATGAACAGCCGCTGTGAAGTGATTGTTTTCGGGTCATCATACTTGATTATGTTGCCCTCATTATCAAATGTCTCGGTGACAGTGATTTGGACGTGCGGCCATATGACGGCGAAGGCTTCATCCCCGATTAGAGCGAGCGGCTTGTGGAGCTTCGCGGGCGCGGCGTCCAGCAGCTCGACCTTTGGTGGCGCGGGCTGCGCTATCGGTCGAGGCGCCTCAATTAAAGACTCCAACTCCTCGACACCGTGACCGATAAGGTAATCGTCAACCCCGACTTTATGCCCGCTCGCGGGCGGCAGATAGACGTGGCGAACGAGAGCGCCTTTGCGCTGTAGATGCTCAGTAATCCGATTAAGGGCCTGCTGCACTTCCCGCTTTGTCATCACGTCGCTGTCGAAGACGATACAGACTTCTCGATTGTCAAGAGCAATCAAGTCGAAGTCGGCGAGTAGCGTCACTCCGCCGAATTGGTTCCTGCCTTTGAAGTTCCACACGCCGAGCAGGTCAATGGCGCAGAGGCCGCGACTTGCTAAACAGTCGGCCTTCTTCTGCCCCTCGGTCATCCACAACCGTTTTGAAGGGTCGGCTAACATGGGTCGGCAGGCGGGCGGGCAATCGAGTCGCACACTGTCACCCTTCGGGATTTCATACTTGATGATGCGGGTTTTGTATGAGCCATCAGGGTTGCGCTTCTTTCCCCTTTGTTCGACTACGCGGGGCAGGTCAGGTCTGTAGCAGTAGAGGCCATTCGCGCCATCAGTGGTGTGGACGGGTAAAAGCAATCCAGGGACGTTGTTGCTCTAAGGTCGGGAAAAACCAAGCTCGCGCAATTCCTTTGGGTCCGTAACGGTGCGGTAGCCGCGCGCAAGTATTACGTCGTCAGAGATGCCTGAGCCTTCGCGCAGTATCGTTAAATGTTCAGTTGAGATTGCATCTTGATTACTCATCCCGCGCGCCTCCTCTGGATTCCTGGCTGAATTGAAACCGCGAAAACCATCACGATCCCTAATTCATTGCCTCAAACAAAAGAGCCAGACCGGAATTGAATCCGGCTCTGGCTCAACCGAGTCTGCGCGACGTGTTATGAACAGCCTAAAGAGCTGCTACAGCATCAAGTATGCCTAAATAACGGGAAAAGGACCGTGACAATGTTGACAGCGTAAACCTGTTTACGCCAGAATGGGCGCACCGCAGCGGTATGAAATAGAGCCGCCGTCTGTTTTTGTTTTGAATCGTTCATAAACACTTTTGCCGCGCAGCCTGAAAGGGTTGAGCGCATAAGGGGCCTGTTGATGATCCTAGGCGTCAGAAATCTCGGACTCATCGCGGGCCTCTTCAATTATCAAACCTTCAAGACTTCGGCCTCAGTTTAATTCATCTAGTAATGGGCTGCAAATCTAGGTGCCCTACAATATGCGGCGTTTGTTGTCTTTTACTGTCTTTCAAGACACCAAAAGACAGTTTGCAATTCCAACCCATTTATCTCTTTATTCTCTTGCGCTCCTGTCTGTACATTTCCTTGAGTCTTTCAAATAATCCGCGCTGCCCGTAGAAGAGGCAAGCCGTGTCAATGTCATAGAATGTTTGTCTACTTTTCTTCATCTTCTTAGCAAGTTTTTGAATACTCAACTCGTCGCGCGTAGCGTATGCCATGTTCTTTATATGCGGTTCCGCATCGGCGATAATCTTCTGGCTTGCTTGCTGTGCTTCTTGTTCCGTGTATTTTATATTGCGTGTGCCCACGTCAGCCCAAATCCTACGCATAAGTTCATAGCCATGCATTAGGCGTTTCATTTCGGCCAGGCGCGCATCAGGGGGTATGTGTGACCTAATATGGGTATCTACTACTTGCTGCCTCCAATGAGGTGGTACTGACAAAATGGTTCCGTTATGCGTTTCCGCGCAGAACGATTTGTCACGGGACTGAGATTTTAATAAGACCAGGTTTTGCCAGATGTAGCCAACCATTAGTCGAAGCCTACCTTGGGGAGGTAAGTTCAGAATAAAGGGCTGGGCTGTTGTCGCTAAGGTGTGTAGCGAGCCGTTATCCTCCACCCCTGTGAACTGAAATAAATAGTCGGGTTCGCCTAACCCTTCTCCATCAATTAGGAAGAAGAAGCAGGTAAGATCGAGAGGGAACCCGTATTGTTCGACAAGTTTAATATGTGACTGCTGCCCATCCGGGCCGCTCATGTCCAATTTGCGCCTTTCCCAGCCTGTGAATTGAGCGGGTATTCTCTTCCCGCTCTGAAGCAATAAATCAGTTACTGGGATTACCCTTTTCTGTCCGCCGACAGTAATGACTAAGGCAGGGCGATGCGTTTCAGACTTTGCTACATCCCCGGCCTGTTCTGGGGCTTCATCCGCTTTCTCGCTGGTAGTTTGTTTTTCCGGTTCGCCGGCCCGTTGGTCTTCTGGCTCACTCACGTCATCGCCCTCTCGTAGCGGTTAGGCTCTCAAGTCAAGTATTCCGGCTCGGCCAACCCTGGTGAGAGTCGCAAGGCTGTCCATCCGTTCATGAGGCCGATGTTAGGCAGGTTGTCTTGTCCTGGCCGATATATCCCCAGTCGGGAATATCATTACTTGATAACGCGAACGTGCTAAAACATTCATCACTAACAAAAAAAACAAAAGTTGTCCTTCGCGCTCTGATAAGTAATAGTCAAATCTTGTATCGTCAGAAGAGAAAACTACAGTTAGCATGGCGTGCAGGCAAAAAAGATATTTCAGATTGTGATAGGGATTCATTGCGAGAACGAGAAGGCCGCGACCCTCAAAGGGTGCGATTGTGAATGCGAGGGAGGAGAATGATTCGGACTCAAGGCGCTCGATTGCAGGGAGGCGGCAAAGCGGCTCGCGGCGGGTAGGAGTTTGCAGCATTAGGGATTTGAAAACATTTGATTAATCAAGTCGCTCGCGCGGCTCCGGTTGATACGATTGTTAGATGCGGCGTTCGCTTTCATCGCACCGGCGACTGCAAATACCTATTGCATAGCTAATACATACTTCGCAAGCGAGCCGACGCGAGCGAGAGTGTCAGGACGCATGCGTTCAGGCAGGTTTTCACCGGACGGTGCTTCGCGTCGGATATAAGCCCCTTGGATTGAACGGCGCGGCTCGTCGGACGAATTTGCCGTATGTCCGTGCCAGACGGACCCGTTGAAGACGATGAGCGAGCCTGCCGGTCCGCACGCCAGGATATGATTTTCGTCGTCTGTCCGAGGATCGTGTTTCAACTCGTCTGGACCCGTTGACCAGTTGTGTGATCCCGGAATAAACCGCGTCGCCCCGTTGTCGCGCCGGAACTCATCTACCATAAAGATGAAACCTATCATCGTCCACCCTTCGCGGTCGTGCTCGAAGTCCACGTGAAGCGCCTGCGCCTGCGAGCGGGAGCGGACAGTCCTCGCGTGCATCGTACTGAGTCTGAACGGCCGCCCGATTATCCGGCGACACGCCTCTAAGACGGGTTGATAGATATATAACTCGTCGAACTCCGAACCACGGTTGACGAAATCTCTGACGCGGGTTGAGGTACTGCCGACCTTCACGTCGTCGGGACTCGCCGCAGCGATGGCAGCATCATACGCCGCCGCCAAATGCGCCAATCTGTCAGGAGCAATCGGACCCGGAATAACAACGAAGCCGATATCTCGCAGGTCTTGGAGCACACCAGCCGGAAGCTGACACCCCGCACCGATTATGTTGAACCAGTCTTGCATAGAAGAAGCATCTAACGCCCGGCATCAGCGGGCACGCAGCCCCTTTGCCGGGGCATGACAAGCCTCGTGTCCGCGCTCCGCTGCATGTCGTTGTTAGGCGGCGTACCGCGACCACTGCGCTTAGTCTCTTTCCTCCCCTCTTAGTTCCAGAATAAATTCTTCGACCTCCTTGCCGCGCGCGTTGGAATAACCCTTATCCTCGCCCGAAATCTCGAACCCGCATTTCTCCAGGACTCGGATTGAGGCGGTATTATCTTTGGCGGCACGGGCATAAACAGGGCGCTCTTTCACTTGGCTCAGAAACTCCGTAAGCGCCCTGGTGGCAAGGCCCTTGCCCCAATACTCCTTTCCAATCCAGTAGGTGACTTCCGGTTTGCCTAACCGTTCAAAGCGCGCGATGTGACCAACGACTTGCCCCGCAAAAAGGATGGTCTTATTTGTGGTGGTGTCGTCGCCAAGAATCTTATTCCAGTGCGCGGTGAAGGCGTCTCTGTCGGCCGGGTTCCTGGCTGTGAAGGCGGCCATATAGTTGGCCTCCGCATCGAGTTGCTGCTCGAAGAAGATGGGGAGGTCATCTTCTATCACATCCCGCAGGAAGAGGTCGCTCGTCATAGTGCTTTCTCACCAAACCTTACTGCGCGTCTTGCCACGCCATTCTTCCATACTACTTTAGCCGCCTAACGCTCCGTATCAGCGGGCGCGGGAGCGGCACTGATAGATTGATACGAAACTTGCTTCCCGCGCTCCGCTGCATTGGTTTGTTGGGCGGCGCGGGAGCGTAGCTTGCAACCTTTTCAATTCTATTTCTGAGCATTGAGGAATTCCCTGACTTGAACAAGCACCTTATCTGGATTTGTCATCAGAACCACATGCTCTGTGTTCGGGAAAACCGCCAGTTGTGATTTCGTAATCAGTTTGTGCATTTCAACGATATCTTCAAGACTGACATCGTTGTGATCGCCCGCGCTAATAAAGACTTCCGCATTGATGGCTTTCATTTGCTCCGGCGAGAAGCCTTTAAAGTTCCTCACCGATTGGAGTATCTTCGCTGCCAATCCTTTCCAATTCGGAGCGGGCGACATTTTCTCGTATGGCTCTTTCAACTCTTTCGGCGCGAAAGTTTCCGGCGTAGCTTCCTTAAAAACTTTAAGAACATCGGGCGGAAACGATTCTTCAAATGATCTGTAAGCCGCGCCGAAAATCGCTAGCCGCCGCACGAGTTCGGGATGTCTGATTGCCAGTGCAAGCCCGACCTTTCCGCCCAGGCTGTAGCCGAACACGTCCGTCTGGTCAATCTTGAGTTGTTTCAAAAGAGCCGCCGTGTCATCCGCCATTTGCTCGCAAGTAAGCGGACGATCAATGTCGGCGGTGCGCCCGTGTCCCTGTAAGTCAACGGCAATCACTTGTCTGCCCTCGGCGAGTGTCGGATAGACGGTTGCCGACATGAAAGCACCGTGAAGCAAAACAAGAGGTGGCCCCGTGCCGTGAATCTCGTAATACATTTTGAGATCGCCCACCAAAGCGTATTCGCCCTTGACTGAAGTTTCTTGGGCGGCATTATCCTGATTGGCGGTCATCGCCGCGTTCGTTTCAGCCTTTGAATTCACCTGTCTCTCCTTTTGACTGTTGTTTTGGCGGTTAATTAACAAATCCGCGCCGCCAGTCGCTGAAAATTGTAAAAATTACGGTGTAAAAATGTCGATTTAATCTCACTTTCATTCATATTTCTCTTGTGCTTTAAAACGAATCTTTAATTCGTGGCGGTTGCTCTATCCTCGCATCCGATTCGGCCGATAGCCGCCCAACGCCCGGCGTAACCGGGCCGCCGCCGAGTACTGGTAGGAATCATACGAAGTTCGCTTCGGCGGCTCCGGTTCACGCCTTTGTTAGGCGCTGCTGAGAAAGGATGACCCTTTAGTTACTCGCCTGTGCTTCGCATCGGCCGGTGGTAATCAGACAAGTGCTCAGTTGTGTGCTCCACAACGCTAATTGCTGAATCAATTCGCCATTCGCTTACCTCACCCTTGCGCTTATTGTCTGCGGATTGAACTTCCTCTATCGATGCTAGAGCCTTCGGGCGATTGCTCTCCTCCATTTGCCGCCTAAACGGTGTAGAGCCTAATGAAGTTAATAGTCTAAACGGCGTAGAAATTAATATGGTCAACAACCTCAGGGGGAAAATAACAAACAACATGAGCCAAAATAGGGCGAAGTCAACAGGAGCTGTGAGTATTCCTTCACCTAGGACTTTCCAGGAATCGGACAGTTTTCGCGAAAGTGCAGTCGTCGGGGCGTTCTTGAATACGCGCTCCGCATAGCGGGCTATGAGTTGATTAAGTGCAGTATCAAATCTGGTATATAATCCGACCGAATTGGTGTAGAGAGCGCGAGAGACCAGTTCCAAATTAAACCCACAGGACGCGCAAAACTTGCATTCTACAGGGTTATCTTTTCCACAGCTCGGACAAAACATGTTAAGTCTATCTCCTTAAATGAAGTTCAATCTCCTTTACGCATCAGGGAGATTGTAGTTCAAAATATTAGCAGCAAACGAATTGTTGTGGTAGTACATACTCCATTGATTACCATATCTGTAAAGCGCCTAACATCAAGCATCAGCGGGGCCGCGACCGGTACTGATAGATTGATGCGAAACTTGCTTCGCGGCCTCCGCTGAATGCGTTCGTTATGCCGCGCGGTTCACTTTATGAATTCCTACGGCTTCGTAAATGAAGTTTATACCGACTTCATAGTGTTGAGACCCTACCCCAATCGCCTCTATGAGTGTCGATAGGATAGGCCCCATTTCTCTACTAATCTCGATCCCAACGCATCGGGCCGACTAGATAATTCCACAGTGGTAAATCTTAGTTTGCGAACCCTGCCGCTCCCTTTCTTGCTCCCTCATCATTGAGATGGGCTTTTCCTATATATGTACAGGCGGTCAACCGTCTTCCGACCGCGCAGATATGGGTGGGAAGGGAAAAGGATGAGTAGGTCCAGGCGCGGGTCTGTGTTACAGCCTTCTTCATTCTTCCTTTGATGAGCCAATCTATTTGTCCTGAAATATGATGTCGACTCGGTCTCTAAGGGAATCCATGATTTATACCTTTCGTTGCCCTTCACCCTTTAGATCGTCGAGCAGCGCTTTTGCTTCTTTCAGATCGGGCGCGTCGAACCCTTCGCTGAACCAGCCATATATCTCTGAGAGCATTCCGCGCGCTTCTTCGTGCCTGCCTTGCTGCTGGAGTAGCCAGCCGAGACCTGTCGTCGCGCGAAGCTCAAAGGACTTTGCGCTCTGGCGGCGGGCTATTTCGATGGCTTTTCGATAGCTACCTTCGGCCTCCTGCGGTGAGCAACTGCCGGCGGCGCTGGCAAGCAGCAGATCGCCCCTTAGCGAGTAGAGATAAGATTCGCACCAGTGCTCGCCCGTGCGTGAGAGCACTTCAATCCCCTCAGAGACTGAGGCGAGTGCTTCTTCTATTAGCCCTGCTTTTTTTTGCGCCTCGGCAAGCATCGCAAGAAGGTGCGGCGTGATTATCTCTGCGCGGCGGCTCCTCATCACCTCCAGGGATTGTTGTAACACCGCCATGCCTTTTTCCGGCTCTCCACGCTCGGCCATCGCCCAGCCGAGTGCCGCCGTCACCCAGAGTCGCTGCTGTACTCGCTCATGTTTGGTGCAGTATTCTACACAAACAGTGGCCCACTTGAGAGCTTCATCCGCTTCGCGTCTCCAGTGGTAAACGCCGGCAGTAAACATCAGGGCGGTGGCGATGCAGTGTGGATTTTGAGTTTCCTGCGCGATGGCGAGCGCTTCGTTTATCGTTTTGACCGCCTGGTCGGGATAGCCCATCAGCCACAGGGCGCGAGCCGTATGGCAGAGGCAGTCAATGCCGGGGTCGGTTCCGAACAGCTGTATGTAGATGCGGCCCTGCTTCGGGTCATGAAACCGGCGGCTGATCTTGAAGTGCTCGTACGCGGCGGGTATCTCCCCCATCAGTTGGAGCGTGGCCCCGAGCGCGTAATGGCTGCCCAACAGCATCACAGCGTTCTGTGCAGCCTCGGCCAGGCGAACGACCTGCTCGCCAATCTCACGTGCCGTGTCGAGCTTTGCGGCGACTAGGTAGTATATCCACAGCCCATGCATGGTCGAGAAAAGCTGAGGGGTCTCCCCCATTTTCGCGCAAAGCTCGCGCGCCCTCGACATGCATTCGCCGGCCTCAGTCGAAGCATGATCTCCTGAAAAACTGATCGAATAACCGAGCGCAAGCTGAAGCGGAAGCTCAAGCCGCTCGCGCTCGTCTGTAGGCGGCAGCGACTGAAGCAAGGCCAGTCCGCGCCGCGCAAGAATCGCCGCCTCATTGTTCGCGTAAATCTGAGCGGCGTTCTGCGCGGCAATCCGGTAATGCTCTGCGGCCCGCGCAAAATCTCGCGCGGCTTCAAATAGCTGTGCAAGCTCAGCAGCCGCTTCGCTGCTCCTCTCGCCGTAATAACCCATTAGCGCCTGCGCTACTGCCGCGCTCAACGACGCTTTGCGCGTCGGGCGAAGCTGCCCGTACAGCGCGTTCTGGTAGAGCACATGAACGAAGCGGTAGCGCAAGGTCAGCGTGCGATCAGGGTATTCGTCTTCGGCGACGAATCGCACGAGCGCGTGAACGCGCTCCATCTCTTCAAGCCGTTCCTCCACGTCTGCCGGGTCAAGCCCGAGAGCGCGCGCGATGACAGCCGAATCGAAGTCGTAACCTTCGACGCTCGCAGCCACAAGCAGCCGCCGATCATCATCGCCCAGCCGATCAATCTTGCGCTGAATCATTCCCCGCACGGATTCGGGCATGTCCTGCTCGATCTCCGCGATTGAACAGGCAAGCGTCCACTCCCCTTCGGCTTCTCGGATCACTTGCTTATCGCGCAGGTAGCGCACAAGGTCACTCATGAAAAGCGGGTTGCCTTCTGTTCGCGCGTGGATGAGCGCAGGCAACTCCGCCGGAAAACGATTGTTCGGAAATTCGAGCGCGAGGTAACGCTCGATTTCGGCGCGGCTTAAGAACTCAAGCTGAATCTCGCGGCAAAGACCGTGCGCAATCATATCTGGCTTGATTTGAAGGAACGGGTGCTTTGCCAGCAATAAATCCGACGGGCGGTATGTCACCACGACCAGCACACTCATCGTTTCAAACTTGCTTGCCAGGTATGCCAGCATGTCAATCGTCGACACGTCGGCCCAGTGCAGGTCATCAATGAAAAGGATCAGCGGACGTTGCCGCGAGACTTCTTCGAGCAACGCGCCGAACTCTCGCTTCATGCGCTCCTGCGATATTCGCTCGCCCGCCACGGCGTCAGCCGATGAGCCTTCAATCGAGACGGTTGAGACCTGGGCGTACCAGGATGGCGCGACCTGCTTCATCACGCGCGCCGCCCACTGGCTCCCCTCTCCGCGAAGCGAGCTGTCGAGGGCTTCTAGTAGCGGCAGGTACGCCTCGGCTCCCGCCAATCGCTCCGAACATCGCCCGCGAGCGATGTTGTAAGATATATCGCCCGCGTCGAGCGCGGCGAGGAAGTCTTCGACGAAAGTGGTCTTACCGATCCCAGGCTCTCCCGCGACCGAAAGAATCAGCCCGCGGCCTGCGCTTGCCCGGTCGAACGCCGCGCGAGCCACAGCGTGCTCGCTTTCTCGCCCGACCGTGTGGCGGGCGGCTTTTTTCGTGAGCTTTGTAATAATGCCCGAGCCCAAGCTTGTGTGAGCAATGGCAGCAAGCGCCCTGTCAACATCTGAAGCCGCGGGCCGCCGCCGCGCGTCTTTTTCAAGCATCTGGAGGATGAGCGAGTCTAGCTCCGGTCCAATCTCAGGATTGAGCCGCGAAGGAGCGACCGGCTGCTCTGCGGAAATGGCGTGCAGCACGCCGACTTGCGAGCTGGAGCTGAATGGATGGCGGGCGGAGGCCATCTCGTAGAGAACGATGCCGAGCGAGAAGACGTCGGTCGCGCCGCTTAATGATTCGCCGCGCGCCTGTTCAGGCGACATATACTTTAATGTGCCGACAATCACGCCCGGCTGTGTGAGGTTCAAGGTCTCTGCTTCGGGTTCCTGGGTGATGAGAGAGGTGAGGCGGGCCAGCCCGAAATCAAGAACCTTCACGTAGCCATCATCGCGCACCATTATGTTCTCAGGTTTAATGTCGCGGTGGATTATTCCTGCGCGGTGAGCAACGGCCAGAGCCTTGGCCGCTTGGCTGCCGATGCTTGCGATTAAATCGATGGAAAGCGGCTCACCCATCATCGCGCGCAAGGGTAGGCCCTGAACTATCTCCATGACGATGAAGCGGGCCGCGTCGAGATTGCCGATTTCATAGATGGTGATTATGTTTGGGTGGTTGAGGGCGGACGCCGCGCGCGCCTCCCGCGTGAAGCGATCAATCGCCGAGGGTTTATTAGCGACGTCTTCGGGCAGCAGCTTGAGGGCTACGTCGCGGCCAAGCCTCTCGTCACGGGCAAGGTAGACTTCTCCCATGCCACCCACGCCGAGCCGGGATATGATCTTATAGTGTCCGAGTTGTATTCCGGTTGATAGGTTCATCGAAGGCGATAGGTCAATCATCCCTCACCTAAGAGGTGTCTGCGCCAGTAGTTCGAAAGGAAGATGTTCTTTGGGTCCCGCTTGGCCCGCAGCTTCATGAAATCGTCCCACCGCGGGTACTGCGAGCGCAAGTAGACGGCCCACTCCTGACAGTTATACTCAGGCAAGAACTTGCCCCAGTGCAGGCGGAACGGGATGTCGTTATCACGGAAAAGCTCCCAGAATTGGCTGTAGTACCCACCTTTCGCGGCGGGGTCTCCTTCATTATTGATATACCAGAAAAGGTCCACCCTGAAGACATCGGTGCCGTAAGCCGGGCTTAGCCAGAAATCATTCTTGATGCCGGCGTAAAGTTCCGTGCTATAGAAACCGGTTGCCTCATGCCCCTTCTCATCGAACAGGTTTTTGAGCAGTCCCATTGCCTTCTCGGTGTGCTCGATTGGAATCCATATCTCGGTGAACTCCGTTCCCATCAATATATCGTCGGCGTTGTTATCCATCGGCAGGCTGCTCCACATATAGTCCATGAAAAGCTGCGCTTTGCCTTTCTTGGTCAGTGGCTGAAGCACGTCCACGACTTTCGGGTAGAGCCAGAGGAGAGCCGGGCGGAATAGGCTAAACAGCAGCGCGAGCGGAAGCATGATTATCCATAGCAGCGCCGTGACCGCCCATGAGAAGAACCACGCGAAGCCGGTCGTCATGGTTTGTTGCCAATAGGCATATATGTTCTTCCTGAATTGCTTGAAGTCCGTTTGCAGCTTCGACCATGCCTTGAAGAAGTTCCTGTTGCCGAGCAGCGTAAACAACAATGCGCCGCCCAACTCTTCCAACTCTGCCAAGAAAGTCGTGTCGGCAAACTCTTCGTAGGGCGCTGAATCGAAGACAGGCAAAGCCGCGCCGCGTACGGCCTGCCAGATGACTACGCGCTCGACCTTTTCTTGCGGCCACCACAGGATTCTTGTGTACGGAGTTTTTTCCAGGAACTCTCGCATGCTCGGTTTGTCTTTTGAGCCGGGGCCGAACAGATCAATTGGGCATTTGGCCGGGTCGGTGGGCGTCGTCAGTTGCTGGCCGTAGATGTAGAAATTCTTAGTCAGTTTCAATCGAACCTTGCTGATGACGCCGAGCAGGCCGAGCGAGACGCCGACAGCGTTGAACAGGTCCGGGTCTTTCGTGCTTTCGATCCACTCTGCATTGCCCATCCCATCAATCACGCGGAAGCCTATAAGATTCTTCTCCAGGTGATACATGAGCGTGCCGCCCGACGAGCCAGTCGAGAGAAACCCGGCTACCGTCTGGTGAGTAATTCCTCCCAAATCTTCAAGCGCCCAGCCTTTCTTGAACGCCTGGTAGAGAAGGCTGTTCTCAAGCGTTGACGTGCCCGTCGGGTCCTCCGGGTCGTAGCCCAGGTTGATGCCCGACTCCACCTCAATAATGCCTTCCTCTTCATCAATCCAGGTGAGCCTGCTGTACTGGTCGAGCATGATGTTGATGTTCGGCCCTTGCGGCGGGCTTTGCTCTAATACTTTGTTAGGAACCGGGCTATCGCCATCGGTGTAGATGGCCCTGGCAACAGAGTGCGATGCGCCGCGACAACGTATCTGTAGGCCCTCTGCGTAAGCCTTCTTAACCAGCGCGATGATCTGCTCTTCCACGGTCGGGTGGTAGAAACCGTCCGCCCCTTTCGGAATGGTCTTGATAATGGGAATCGGGCTGCTAGTTGCCATGTCTCCTCCAGGTTAAAAAGTTTTTATCCGAGTAGAATAGAAGATCGCCGCCGGCTTTGCACCTAAAGTCGCTCTTGCACCAAAAGTAAGTGGGTTGCGCTAGAAGTCCGCGTTTGGGATTGAGCCGACTTTTACCGCAGGATAAGACTTCCGCTCCCAATGTCAGAGGCTTTGCCCAAGGGGCCGCCACTACATTGGCAGGCTCCTGGTGAATTCTTGGTCAGAAAGTCACAAGTATATCAGGTGGCAGAAACCCCGTCTGTTCATTATTGAACGGAAAATAACATTTGGCTCAGAAATCACACTTGAACCTAAAGTACCTTGATTTTCAGACTTTTGGTGCAAAGCCGACTCAACGAACTCTAGGCAGCGGCTAATATAAGAGCCGCTCCCGTCGAATGTCAACCACTTGTTAACCCGGAGGAAATACTACAGCGATGGTAAAGGGAAGTTTGAACTCCTGACTTCCGGCTGCAAGGGCACGCTAATGTTTAAACGGATGACTATCAGTTGTGCAGCCGTATGGGAATGGGAGCCCCGCCAGTGACAAAGGTAGGTGGAGGCTCCGAAGCTAATTGGTAATCCCAGAAAGAGCCTTGCTCATACATATAGCGAATCTGCGCATACTGGATCAGTGCCATCTTCAGATAAACCTTTGCTTCCGGCTTGGTGGAAGCCTTGGCGATAAGGCTCGAAAGAATCTTATCCTCAGGCCTATCCGAAGATAGTAACTTTGCAATCACACGCACTGCATCAATACCGATTGAGCGTGATAGCCCTGTGTAATCTTTCTTATCGGGTCCTGCGCTTTTTCCTAACTTATCTATGAACAACGACACTCGATCTGCGAAAGCAGCAGGATGATAAAGGCTATTGCATAACCATCGAATCCCTTCGAACAACTGCTCGCGCGTCATCTGTCGAGGGATGATATTTGTGCTCCATGGCATGGCAGCCGCTTCAGAGCCGTCAGATACTAACCGCCCCTCTTTAACCATTCTGTCAAAAAGTGGGGTTGCCTCGGGCGCGACCAGAGCGCCTAAGGTGAATATAGGGATCGGGGTTGACATCGCAAACTCGAATTGGCGTTTGAAAATATCTGGCCCGTCGGAATCGAATCCAACGATCATGCCCCCAATGACAGAGATGCCATGGTCGAGGAACCGCTGTATAAACCCTGCAAGGTCTATCCCCACATTCTGACGCTTCTTGGTCTCCTTGAGGCTGCCTTCGTTGGGAGTTTCAATCCCTATGAAGACATTCATTATTCCAGCCTCAGCGCACATTCTAATCAACTCGTCGTCCTTCGCGGCATCGATAGAGACCTGGGTTGTGAACCAGCACTTCCCATCCGTCTGGCGACTATTCCAAGCGCGCAAAGCAGCCAGTAATTCCTTTGCGCGTGACCGGTAAGCTGTGAAGTTATCGTCCGCCAGGAAAATGGCTCTGTAACCATACCTGTATAGCTCATCAAGTTCGTTGAGCACCTGAGAGATAGATTTGTGCCTCTGCTTTCGCCCGAGGTATTGAATCACATCACAGAATTCACATTCGAAGGGACACCCTCGTGAAGTCTGTAGCGCACCCATCAGCACCCTTTCATTAGGATAATCCTGCCATTTTGGAATTGCAGTGTGAGATAGATCTGGCCTGCCTCCAAGATATTCTTCCTTCCAGGAGGAATTCTTAAGATCTGAGCAGAGCTCTTCAAAAACATCTTCTGCCTCACCGCGCACGAGAATATCACAGTAAGGGCGAAGATGGTCAGGAGATAGACTGGCGAAGGAGCCTCCTATTATCACAACCTTACCTCGCCGTCGGAACTCTTGCGCGATTGCTACCATGCGATTGTGCTGAGTAACTTTTCCAGTAATTCCTATATAATCGGCAGGAGTATTGAAATCTACGGGCGAAATATTTTCATCACAAAGCCTTACATCGAAATCTTCCGGCAGCATGCCGGCCACAGTTGCTATGGAGAGGTCCGCCATAAACGCAGCAGGGTTGAGACCTCGACCAGCGAATACCTCGGCGCTGAAATATGTAGGGAAATCAGAAGCAGGGTTAATAAGGTAAATAGAGATAGACATTGTAACCTCCAAATGTGAAATGGAAAGGATAAAGCAGCCATCCTGTTTCAGCAATTCTCAGGGCCGTAAATTACAAAATGCTCAGCGCGGCTCAGTTATGTCGGGACGGATTATCGGCCATATGTTTGGTTAATGCAATAGAGAAGAAGAACTCGGTAGTGAGAGGACTAGCGCCTAACGTCCTGCATCACCCGGCCCGCGCGTAGAACTGAAAGTATTCATACGAGGCTCGCTTCGCGGACTCGGGTGCATGCGTTTGTTGGGCGGCGCACTACCTTTACTCTTTTCTTATCTTCATGCTCTTGATCTTTCCCCCTTCTATCCTATAAACATGTTCTACTTCGCCCTCTGAAATCGTTCTTCCTGCTAAATCCTTCACTGT
>DASUNP010000004.1:0-275572 GCA_036277095.1 Blastocatellia bacterium | reverse complement strand
CGGCAGCGAGGCGAGCCTGGGTGTGGCCTTGAAGTCGGCCGTCTTCGATGCGGCGCGCGCCCGCAGGCCGATGACGGGCAGCGCTATGGCGGCAATAGCAGCCACAAGCACCCCCATCATTACTGCTCTTTTTATTTTCATCGTTATCCCTCTCCTCGTCCGGGTATCGGTAGCCCGGATAGAATTGCCATTGCGGAATCCAATGTTCAACGGTGGTTAGCCGGTTCAAGGCTCACACGTATGTTGTGAACACCCAGGCGATATGGGATGCGCCCTGGGGCAGAAAAACTTTCGGGTCCTGCGCGGATAAGGTTGCTTTTCCTTCCCTTAATCTGCGTTCAAGGAGACTTTGGTAAAGAAAATCGAACCTGGAACTATGCCTTGTATTTCGTCAATATCCTTGTATGAACTTATAGCCGTAAGGTTTTGACGACTGGCGTTGTAAGCTATGTGGTCGATGCGAGTACTAATCGAGCCAACGAAACTCACGCTCGCGCGATCAAGCGTGGTGGAACTATCGAGTGCGAAGACCAGCCCCGAGTAGGTAGCTATAAGCCCCATGCCATTTTGTCCCACAACCAGGTTAGAGAGCCTATTCTCTTTTCCGAACACCTTGTCGAAAACCCGCTGGCCGATCACGCGGTTCTTTTTATTTAGCTGGACAATGGCGACGGCCGCCCCGCCGTCATATTCAGTATAGGAGGGGCGGCGAATTCTGCCGGACCTTTCCGCATAGCTCGGACGCCTGATCTTCGTGAAAGTGCCTCGCTTAACGATTGTAAATTGCCGCTTGGCGCGATCAAAATTAACAGTGACTGGTCCCGGCTCAAGCCCCTCGGCCTGAGCCATCTCCGGCAGCACCGCGAGCCTTTCAATTCTTCCGACGTCACCTTCGGACCGCAGGTCGACCTGGCAAAGCGAGCCATCATTCGTTACGAAATACCCGAACTCGGCCGTCCCAGTTATGGGGTCCGTGCTGACTACCGCATTACTTCCGGCGGAAAGAAAGATCCCTTCGCCGAACTCCTCAGAACGAAGTTGCTTGATCTTGTTCGCTGTCCCGTCCTTCTCAAGCTTATAAAAGTAAAGCTCGGACTCGAACTTTATCACCCCGCCTTCGGCCCCCTCGAGCCTGCGGCTCGTCGCAACGGTGATCGTGTTGCTGGTCGGCTCGACCTCAAGGTGCGAGATAAGGTTAAGGGGATCGTTGTCGATGACGATGTGATAGATAGTCCCTTTTACAACATCATAAGTGAATATCCACGAGCCGTTGGTGAAGACGAGTATTCTTCCGCTGTGGCCTAGAGCGAAGTCTGTCGGAGCGTCTTCCGTGTAATCTGAAATTAATCCCTTGATGCGAATCGGCACCGCCAGGTCGGGGACGAAGGTCGGCTTACCATCCAACGCCAGATTCAGGTGAGTGTAAACCAGGACCTCGCGCGCCTCGAACCGGCCGGCTTCTATCTCAACGAACTCCGTGCCGCGAACATAAACGTTTTGAGTGTTAGGGTCAAAAATAACTCTCGTGGGAAAATAGCAGACCTTAAGGTCGCAGATGAGAGGCGGGTTTTCGGGTTTCTTGGTATCAAAAAGATATAGCTTGTGATTATCAAACTTGCTCAAGTCGCTGCCGTCTCCGACATCCTGAGTAGGAGCAAACGGCGCTACGATGACGTAGCGGTCAAATGCATAGGCGGTGTTGTTGCTCGCCCCATGCACGCCGGGCAGGGTCACATTGTCGCCCGCCGACATGTCCGCCAGGTATGATTTTGACGGGACCGAGCAAAGGCTAATAAAAAGCATCGCGAGCACCGAAGCCCGAACGATCTGACCCTTTAATACCTTTTGAATCTTCATATTCGTCCTCTTATCGAAGCATAAATGATGCGGCGATTCATGCTGCTATTGAATAGTCCGCTTCACTAGCATTCCTTATGCCAGGCTTCCATTCTGGAGTCCACCCTTTTTTTTCACTCAAATCAAAGGGCTTAAGTCTTTAAGCCCTTCTTTGCGCTGAAGAGGAACCGGATACAATATTCCCAAAAAGCTGGTAAATCGGTACCAGTGGGAAGTCGCTTTACACATCACCAAGAGTAACCGGGCTGGCGGCCACCCCCGTCTGACCTAACGGAAGCTTGATCTTATTTTCAAAAACACTTGAACGTCAAGCCTTTATACGCAAACTCCGCATCTTTTTTTGCCGTTCTGCGGTCACTGACTCGCTTAAACGCGCTCTTCGCGCTCTATGCCAAGCTGCCCCAATTTCAGTCTTAGCCCCCTGCGCGATAATCCCAGGTCGATAGCAGTCCTTGAGAGGTTGTTCTTGTTCCTTTCCAAAGCCTCTTCTATGAGCTTACGTTCGAGCGCCGCCGTTGCTTCCTTAAGCTTAACGGGCCGCCCCACAGGCGTGCCGTGCGCATCCCGCTGTCCGTTTTGCGCAGCCGAGCGCCACACGCCGTTCTGCTGGTAATCCCTGCCGCCTGCGTAAGAGGCCGTCGCCGATGAGACGCGCTCTTGTTTCATCGGCCGTCGCGGGTGCGCAACTTCGGGCGAAAAATGTTCAAGCGACAGAAACTCGCCGTCATTCGCGTATGCGACTACCCTCTCGATCTCGTTTCTCAATTGCCTCACGTTCCCGGGCCAATCAAACTCTGTCAGCACATTGACAGCCTCTTGCGTCAAGATCACTCCCTGCTTACCGGACCTGGAGAGGAAGTGATCGAGGAAGTGAGAAGCAAGCACGGGTACCTCGTCGCGCCTATCCCTCAGAGGCGGGACGTGAATGCGTATGATGTTTAGCCTGTGGAACAGGTCTTCCCTAAACCGCCCGTCCTCGACGGCCCGCTCAAGGTCAGTGTTGGTCGCCGCAAGAATTCTCACGTCGACGCGCAGGGGCTTTGTCTCGCCGAGCGGCTGTATCTCGCCTTCCTGCAAAAAGCGCATCAGCTTGGGCTGGACCTCAAGCGACAGGTCGCCTATCTCGTCGAGAAACAGCGTGCCCCCATCGGCCGCTTTAATGATGCCTGGATAGTTAGCCGTGGCTCCTGTGAATGCGCCCCTGCGATGGCCGAACAACTGGCTGTCGATGATCTCCTTCGGCGTGGCTGTGCAATTGAAAGGAAGAAAGATCGCGCGCGCCCGCGCCGACTCAACGTGGATGGCCCGTGCGACTAGCTCTTTGCCCGTGCCCGATTCGCCCGTGATCAACACAGTTACGTCGCTAGTCCTGATCTTGTGTATTCGTTCGATTACGTCGAACATCAAGGGGCTGCCAACTATAAACCCGGGCATCACTGTCTGCGTGCGATGTTCGACGATAGGGGGTGTCGCATTGCGCGCCGCTGCCCTTAGCGAACAGGTTTCCAGCCCTAGCTCCGCCTGCTTTAGAAGCGGCTGGAGCCGGTCGGAATTTATTACGCCGCCCGTCCGCATGTAGATTGTAAGCGACGCCTTCAGCCCGTCCCTGATCCTGGCAATGTATGCGTCGCCGCTCTTGTGTATGTTCTCGGTCTGATCATCGTCGATCGAGTCCGCGATTATCTCGGCCTCCAGGCGACCGATGCCTAACGCCACCAGCAGTTGACGACGACAATCTTCATCGACCCTCTGAATCATAATTCCGTCGACGGCGAAGTTCTCGCTGATCACAGTGGCCAGCTCTTGAACGAGCAATTCCTTTGACGACGACGCCTCTATCAGTCTCTGCATTAAGAGAACATCGCTCGGAGGGCTGACTCGTATAATCTCAAGGTCTTTGGTCTCCCTTGTCTCAAGAGAGCTGAGCGCAAGCGTGGTGAGAGCCAGTATCGGATCGGCTCCCAGCTTCTCAAACGTCTCCTTCGCCTGCAATAGGTGAGACTCGGCATCCTTCTTCTCACCGGCCTTTTTAAGAAGCAGCCCCATCTCGTAATGGCTCTTAGCCACCTCATAAGGCGCTCCGATTGTGGTGAAGATCGAAAGACTCTGAGCGATGTGCTGCCGGGCCTCTGTCAAACGGCCCAGAGCGGCCTCTACTCGGCCCGTCAGCCGTTGAACGAGCCCGGAAGCAGACAGCGACTTCTCCTCCTTCAGACGGCTCTGCGCATGCTCCAGGCATTCCCTTGCCTGATCGTACCCGCCTTGCAGAAAGTAGAACTCCCCAAGCCCTATATGCGCGAGCGCCACTCCCTGCAAATCGCCTATCGATGTCGACAGCGCAAGCGCTTCCCTGAGCGTCTTGATCGCCACATCGTGTTTGCCCGTCGCTTGATAAACGGATGCGAGTATGCGATAGGCGCCGGCCTCGGTCCACTTCTCGACGTTTTCCAGCAGGTCGAGGCTCTTCTTCAAATGCGACTCGGCCTCTGAATACTGCCCTCTCGCGCAAAGGATCTCTGCCATAGTTATGCGCGCAGTTGCCTCTCCCGTAGGCTTATCATACCGCTGCGCCGTCGCTATGGCCTTTTCGAGATTGGCGACAGCCTCGTTCCACTCACCCGCCCAAAGCAGCAGGTCCCCAAGGTTGTTATAGGTCAGAGCCAGGAGGTCTTTGTGGCCGCCCTTCTCAAGGTTTTCGATCGCCCGCTTGAGGTAGTGCGCCTGTTCATCCCGCTCGCTAAGGTCGTCGTAGATCGTCCCCAGGTCGAGCAGTATTCTCCCTATCAGGTTGGTCTTAGAGGACTCTTCGGCCAGCGCGAGCGCCTTAAGATGATTCTCTTTCGCACTGGAAAATGCCCCTTCATAAAAATCGACTGCTCCGAGCCGATTATAGATTCGCGCGAGAAGCTCGCGGTCCTTCGTGCTCTTCTGCGCGCTCACGGCCGCCAGCAGATAATCGCGCGCTATTCTGAACTCGTTAATCCTCACATAGGTATAGCCGATAGCATAATTGGCCTCGCTGACGCCGAGACTGTCCTGCAATTCGAGGTAGAGTTTCATCGCCTCATTTAAGGAAGCGATCGCTTTCGGGTAATTCTTCAGCCAGCTACTCACCCACCCGATCCTGAGCCTGACGCGCGCCCGCGTTCTTAGGCTCAACTCTATAAGCGCCCGCGGGTCTTCATACTTGTTTATGGCGGCGTAGGACTCTTCGTACTTGCTCAGCTCTTCGAGCGCTTCGCTCAAAAAGGATCGCGTTATCGCTTCCTCGTCAACCGGGAGCGTCTCTTCGGCCAGCGCGGCTGCAAGGTGCTCGACGGCATTGTCGTAACGAGATTTTGCTAACGCCTCTTTGCCGAGAAGCAGGTGTGAAGGCGACTGGCGGTGGCCGCCTGCCGCATGAATGGAAGAGAAGGTTTTTTGATTGCCGTTCTTGTTACGCTTGAGGATCTGTCTAACCGTAACATGGCTAATGCGAGGAACGATCCCCCGCTCTACCGCTATGTTGGCGAGCTTCTGCGGGGTCCACTCTTTGAACGGCAGGCCGAGACTCGAAGGATTGCTGTCGGCGAGCTTCAGTATCGCCGCCGTTTGCGCAGATGTGAAGTGTGGCCTCGGCCCCCCTTGCGGGCCGCGCTTTTTGACGACGATCCCGTTTATCCCGTCTTGATTAAACTTTCTAATCCACTTCTTTATGTTCGACGTGTGAAAACTGAGCGCCTGGCTTATCTCTGCCGCCGTCTTGCCCTCGGAAGAAAGCAATATTATCTCTGCGCGCCCGGCCTCCTCCTTGTTGGAAGATTCCAGGCACCGTGTCAGCACTTCTTTCTCATCAAGCTCAAGCGGCCTTACGAACAGCGGTTGGAACATCTATCGTCCCTATGCGGTCTTTGATAAATTAAGGCTAAGGGCTACGGGCGATCAAGAGGTCATCACAACTTCGGCTTTACGAAAGTTCGCCTGTAGAAGCAGTATCTTAATCCTACTTCGAATATTTCTACCCCGCTACCCATGTTCTCAATAAGGGTTGCAAAATAACAAAAAAGCAAGTGCGAGTCAACAAGTTTCTTTCCAGTCATTTCCGCTCAAATGTATACACACGTTACGTACTTTAAATTTTCTATTGGACATAAAAAGGCTTCGGTTGTTAGAATGCACGGTCGAACGAACCAGTCAAAAACATAGGGGGAGAACGGATAATGAGTTACAAAAAGTCATCCGGGATAGGCAGGCGCTTGAGCCCGGCCTTTTTATTGGCTTTTTTCTTATTGGCAGCGGTTTGGCCTGTGGGTAATTCTCTGATAAAAGTGAAAGCGCAAACCCCCCAGGCTATCCAGACTATCGATGCGGGCCTGTCCCAGATTACTGTCCTTGGGGCGAGCGAGAAAGATGAGCTGAGCGGGAACGGTAACGCGCAAGAATTCACATCATTCCCACGAGCCCACGCAGTAGCAACGGGCGATTTCAATAATGACGACATAACTGACATTGCCATCGGCGCGCCGGAAGCTGATTTTACACCGACCGGCGGTGTCACGCGTGCGGGCGCCGGGGCGGCTTATATTATCTTCGGGGACGCGACCTTCCCAAACCCGACCATAATCGATGCGACGACTGATCCGGAAATAAAAGTCTTTGGCGCGGCCGCAGACGATAACCTGGGCTTTGCCCTGGCTGTCCGCGACGTCAATGGCGACGACATTGATGATCTTATTGCCGGCGCGCCCGGAGTCAATTTTCCTTCGACGGGAGATGGCGCAAGGGCTGACAACGGCGCGGTCTTCATCATCTTCGGAGCCGCCTCCTCTACGCCGCGCACTATAGATCTTAATACGGCCAATGCAGCTAACGTGGCGATTTTCGGCGAGCGAAGCAACGACCGGTTCGGCAGCGCGCTGGCTGCAGGCGATGTGGGCGGCGCCAACACAACGGCGGAGCTTCTCGTCGGCGCGCCGGGGAGCACAGGCCCGCTCGTCTCTTCGGGAAGGACAAACGGCGGTGCGGCATTTCTATTCTTCGGCGGGACTCCGCTGGCAAACCCGGCAGCGACCACAAAGGTGATCGACCTTGGCAGCACGACTGCGGGCGCGCAGACGGCTGACGTAAAGATCTACGGAAAGATCGATAGCCGGTTTGGAAGCGCCGTCGCCATCGGCGATCTTAATGCCGGAGGCTCAGCCGACCTCGCCATAGGCGCGCCGCTCGACGACAGACCGGGTTCCCCTTCGGCGATAAATGAGGCGGGGGCCGTATACCTGATCTTTGGCGGAGCAAACCTCAACCCGCCAGCCGGTTCGGCCTCCAGGACATTTGACATAGCGACCACGCAGCAGCAGACATCGATCTACGGCATCGACGCAGGAGATCACTTCGGAGCCTCTGTGGCCGTCGGAGATGTCACGGGAGACGGCACTGTCGATCTGATCGGAGGCGCACCGGACGCGGATGGCCCCGGCAATGGTCGTGCAGAGACCGGTGAAGTTTACCTTTTGACAGGGGGCGCCAAGTTCAACCCCGTCGCCCCTGCTACCGAACAGCGCATTGACCTCGGACCGAGCAATATTAATCTGACCATCTTCGGCTCAGTCGCTGATGACCACCTTGGGTCAACGGTCGCAGCCGGGCAGGTGAACACGACCGGCAACAATGATACGATTGCTGACCTTCTCGTAGGCGTTCCCGGATTCGATCACACAGGGCGGCCCAACTCGGGCGCCACGCTGGTATTCTTCGGCGGATCGAGTCTCACGTTCCTCCTATCGCGCGACCTCGCGCTCGGCCAGGACGACATTCGAGTCGTAGGTCAGGCTTCGGGCGATGAGCTTGGATGGGCCATCGCCGCAGGCGATGTAAACAACGACAGAGGCGGCGACCTGCTCGTTGGCGCTCCGTTCGCAGATGTTGTTATCGCGCCCGCTCCTACGCGCACAGATGCAGGAAAAGTCTACGCGGTCCTTGCAGCGGCGGCCAACATCCCGCCCTTGAACGCCAACCCGATAGTGACCGTGACCGACCCTGACGGCGGCGAAACGATTCCGAGCGGCAGCACCTTCCCGATCACCTGGACCGCCACGGATGCAAATGGAGACGGCACGATTCAGCGGTTCGAGATAAGACTCTCGACTGACGCCGGAGCCACTTTCAACACGATCATCACTTCGACAGTGCCCGGCGCGGACCGCACGTTCCAGTGGAATGTTCCGCCCGGCATTAACACTACGACGGCGCGCATACGCGTTATCGGTTTCGACACGGCGGGCGGTCAGGGTCAGGATGACAGCAACATGAACTTCACTATCACCGACAACACGGTGACGGTGCTGACGCCCAACGGCGGCGAGATGTTGAGATTCGGCCAGACATTTCAAATCACCTGGGATGTTCCTGCCTCGCTTACCGGCCAGGTGGACGGATTCGACATCTTCCTGTCAACAAACAGCGGCGTGACCTTCAACATTCCGATCGCATTCCAGGGGCCGAATAATCCGGCGCTCGATGCGGGCGACCGCACGTTCAACTGGACGATTTCAGGCGCCTCAGCCGTCTGCACCTCGACGGCCAGGATACAGGTCGCGGCGAGGCTGTTGAACGGCACGACCTCTCTCGACCAGAGCAACGCTGACTTCTCTATAGGCGAGCCCGGGCCGACTATAGATACGAGCGCGATTAACCTGACTACCAACAACACGCGGCTGTCACTCAGGACCGCTCAGCCCCCGACGGGCAGCGAGGTCAGATTCATTCAGGGCGTGATGGTCGAGATATCGACTACACAGGACGGCACTACTTTCGTGATGCCGAACAAGATCAAGTTCAAGGGGAGCGGCGGGAAGATCGTAACCAAGGGAGGGTTCAACGGCCAATCGCTTAATGACCTTATCCCTGAAGGGGCGATCCGAACGCTCCGCATCAAGAACCCGACGTGCGGCATAACCCTGCTCCGCGTCCGTCGCGTAGGCAGCAGGCTTGAGCTTGCGCCACTAACCACTCAATCACTGATCGTCTGGCAATAACGCCTGACACGATTCTTCATAAACAGCTTGGGCCGATCAGAATTGATCGGCCCATTTTTTTGATATGTAAAATTGATTCGAGATCGGCTAACGCTTCTCGTAGTACTTCATTATCAAACCGTCGCGCCCGATAGCGTAGCCACGATTCTTGTAGAACGAGACAGAGAACAGGTCAGCATCCGTGCCGCTCTCTTGCTCGACCCAGTTGCGGCCCCCGTCGTATGTTCGAATGATCTGACCTTTATAGCCGACCACCCAGCCCGTCTTCCTATCTATGAAGCTCATGCCGAAAAGCGGCGACGTAGTCTTCAACCGAACCCGATGCCACGTCGCGCCGCCGTTGTCAGTCCTCAACAGCGCGCCGTTATCGCCTGTGATGAGTCCTGTCTCGCCCGTAATCAAGTAGACGCGATTCAAATCGTCCGATGTGCCTGACCGCTGCGGGTACCAGTTCCTGCCGCCGTCATCCGTATGAAGTATTACGCCGCCCGTGCCCACGACCCATCCGCGCTCACCCTGGAAGCTGAGGTGAAAGAGCTGGGAATCGGTCCCGCTCTGCTGCTCCCGCCACGAGAAGCCTCCGTTTGACGACGTAAGAATCAATCCTTCATCCCCGACGATGTAGCCTCTTTCGCCGTCAGTGAACTGGACAGAGTAAAGATCGATCGTCTTACTCGAACCCGTCCCGCGACTCTTTTCGAAGCTCCGCCCGCCGTCGGTGCTCAACAGAACTGTTCCCGCGTCGCCGACAATCCAGATATCGTCCTTGCGGACGAATACGTCGTTCAACCCCGTGTCGATATTCAGATCGAGCTGTTCAAAATTGCGCCCATCATCGTAAGAACGCGCAACAAGCCCGTCCGCGCCGACAACCCATATCTCGTCGCCGTTGTAAGAGACGGCGTTGACGGTGGCCTCTTTTCCGCCCTGCTTGAAGATTTGAGCCTGTGACCAGCCCTGCTGGGCCAGTGCGGATAGTTGGAATGCGGTTGCGACGAGAGTGATAGCGATCAAGAAAACCTTACGTGGCCTAGTGCTCATCCGGTCCTCCGTGCCGGCCCGCTTGTCCTTCCGCTCTCAGCTTGTACCTTTGGACTTTACCAGTCGAGGTGCGAGGCAGCTCCTGAATGAAGTCGATCTCTGACGGTATTTTGTGCTGCGGAAGGCGCGAACCCAAGAATTCACGCAGATCTTCCTTCAGTGCCTCGCGTTCCCTACCAGTTCGGATGACCACGAACGCCCTTGCCGTTGCCAGTCCCTTGCCATCTGTCGAAGATACGACGGCGGCCTCGGCCACATCAGGGTGAGATAAAATAGCCGCCTCGACCTCCACGGGCGAGACCCACAGCCCGCGCACCTTGAAACAATCGTCCGAGCGCCCTATGTGATGGAAAAAGCCCGCCTCGTCCCTGCGGTAGATGTCGCCGGTCTTAACCCAACCATCCTGTATAGTCTGGGCTGTAAGCTGCGCGCGCTTCCAGTATCCGGCGGTCGCGCTCTTACCGAGGACCCAGAGGTTGCCTAATTGCTCGCCTTCGACTTCTCGCCCCGCGTCGTCGACGAGCCGCGCCGAGTAGCCTTCGACGACCTGCCCGCTTGAGCCTGCGCGCGCCGCCCCCGCTCGGTTCGAAATGAAAATGTGCAACATCTCCGTCGAGCCAATGCCGTCGAGTATCTGTATGCCGAACTCGCGCTCCCACTCTTCAAACAGAGTTGCGGGAAGGGATTCGCCGGCAGAGATGCAGCGGCGGAGCGACGAAGTATCGACCTGCCCGCCTTGCGCCCGCAAATCGAGCAATGCCCTGTAGAGAGACGGGACGCCAAAAAAGAGGGTCGGCCTCTGCTCCTCAAGCAGCTTTGCCACTCGCGCAGGTTGTGGGCGCTCCGAGTCGAGTATGACCGTCGCCCCCGCTGCTAAGGGGAACGACAGGCTGTTACCGAGGCCGTAGGCGAAAAAGAGCCGAGACGCCGAGTAGAGCCTGTCATCAGGAGTCAGGTCCAGGATACTGTTTGAATACTTTTCAACCGTGAACGGGATAGAGCCGTGCAGATGGAGCACGCCCTTTGGCGCGCCCGTGCTGCCCGAAGTGTAAAGCAGAAATGCCGGGTCTTCGTTCGTCGTAGACGGGAATGCGGATCGCTCTGTGAGATCTTCTTTCGGCTCAAGGTGAGGGCGCGCCTCTGTCTCGACGATCACCACCGAAGAAGAGTTCGGCTGGCTCGAATCAAACTTATGCTCAAGCTCTTCTTCTGCTATCACGACGCGCGCGCCGGAGTCCGCAATTATAAAGATCACTTCCTCCGGTGAAAGAAACGTGTTGATCGGCACGGCGATCGCGCCGACGGAGGTTGTCGCAAGAAAACTCGCGATGAACTCGGGCGAATCATATAGCAGAATCGCGACACGGTCGCCCTGCCCCACCCCGCGCTCAAGAATTCGCCCCCTCCAGTAATCGACCTCCGTGCGCAGCTCGGCGTAAGTGATCCTCCCGCCGCGAAACTCTATCGCCGTGCGCCGCCCGATCTCCGACAGACGGGCATCGCTCAGGAAATAATCGAAGAGGTTGAAGTAAGGTGGAATCATTGTCATCCCGGGCAGGATTATAAACTACAGTTGAGTGTAGATAAAAGAAGCTGGCGCTCACCCGCTTAAGGCAGACGATAAAAGTCCTGCTCGCCGCGCCGCTCAATTCGAAGGCGGCCTTCTGCGGCGGCGTAATCAAGATGAGCAATCGTCTCTGACACGGCGAGGAAGCGGTGATAACCGTTCGCATTGGGGAAAAGCAGACGTGAGGCGTCCCAACCAGTGATGCCATCCTTCGGCAACAGTGAAAGAAGTTTCGTTTGCCGCTCTTGGGTGAATCTGTAAAGCCTGTTGAAGTGCTCATCATAATCGTCAACGTCGTCCCCGTGCCCGCCTTTGAGAATCGTAGGCGCGAGCGACCGGATGCGCGCCAGCGAAACCAGGTACTCGCCCAGAGACTGGAAGCGGCGCTGCTCGTTGAGAGGGTCGGGGCTGAGCACAGGATTAGGCGTAATGTTTTTTAGAACTGTATCCGATGCAAAGACCAGGCGGTTGCTAGTCCGAATCAGGCAGATCGAGCCCGGCGTGTGTCCCGGCGTGTGAACAACGGTCAGGCTCTCATGCTCAAAGAGAATCTCATCTTCGTCCTCAAGAGTCTCCACACGGTCGAGCGGGTAAGCGAAACCACTAAACTTCTCGTAGCCCGCCTCCATGCGGTCGATCATCTCGCGGGGAACGCCTGCACCGGTCAACAGCCTTCTGTATGCGCTGTAATCAAGGTTTGGCCGCACGGCCGGGGCGTCCCAGGCGTGTATGTACACGCTCGCGCCCGACTCTTCGACGACGACGCGCGCAAGGCCGTAGTGGTCAGCGTGCGCGTGAGAGACTATCACCCTTTTTATGTCCGACAGACGATGGCCGAGCCGCGAAAGTCCCGACCTCAGTGCTTCGAGCGATTCCGGGGTATTCGGTCCCGCATCGATTAGCGTCAGCGGGTCTTCTTCGATGAGGTAGACGTTAACAGGACCAACGTAGAATGGCGTAGGAACACTTATTCTATGAATCTTCATAAGCAGGGGTCGGGGGTCAGGGATCGGGGATCAGGGTATCTGAGATTTCAAATCCCTGGCCCCTGACCCCCGACCCCCGATCCCAATTACAAACTGTATCTGCCGGCTTCTATGATCGAGTCGGCGATTCTGCGCCGCGCCGCGATTGTGTTGACGGGCGTGAAGCGCATGTAACGACGGAGCATCGCAAGCATCGTTCGCAGCTCGTCGCCTTCGGCCATCGCCGCGAGCGCCTGCTTGGCCTGCTGCTCGATACGCCCGATGGCGTCGTTTGAAAAGACTCGCGTCGCGTCGATCTGAACCGCGCACGACTCCTCCCCGCGTAAGCCGACAAGCTTCTCCGTGCGAAGGATGGCGCTCTCCATCGCGAGCAGGTCCATTATGATGTCGCTCGCCGCCGCAAGGACTTCTTGCTGCTCCTGCACTTTGTTCATGTATTTTTGAGCGGCCATCCCGAGAACGGCTATTGCGGCTTTCTTACAGTTGGTCAAAGCCGCACGCTCCGAAGCAAAGACGCCGTCTCCGGGCTCTTCCCCGAGCGAAGGCTGGAGGATTTCATCCATAAGCTTGCGCGCCGCCTGGAACAATGCGAGCTCGCCTTTGGCCGCGCGACGAAGCATCTGGCCGGATATTATAAGGCGATTGATTTCGTTAGTCCCTTCATAAATGCGGCTTATTCGCGCATCGCGATAAGCGCGCTCGACCGGATAATCCTTCGAGTAGCCGTTGCCCCCGAACACCTGGACCGCTTCGTCAGAGCAGTAGTCGAGCGTCTCGCTCCCGACGACTTTGATCACAGAGCACTCGACCGCGTAATCTTCGATAGCGCCGAGCACTTCGGCAGGGATGTCGCGATCTACTATGGCGAGCGCGCCTTCGATCATGCCGACCGTGCGGTAGGTCATCGAATCGGCTGCGTAAGTGCGAATCGCCATCTCTGCCAGCTTGTGCTTTATCAACCCGAACGAGGCGATCGGCACGCCGAACTGGTGGCGCTGTTTCGCGTACTCAGTCGCGATGGCGATGAGCCGCTTGCACCCGGTGATCGCGCTCACGCCGAGCTTCAGTCGACCGATGTTCAGAATATTGAAAGCGATCTTGTGACCTTTGCCTATCTCGCCCAGAACATTCTCGACTGGAACCTTCGCCTCTTCGAGGTTGACCGCACAGGTAGACGACCCGTGCAGACCCATCTTGTGCTCCTCGGGCGCGATCGTAACGCCGGGAAAATTACGCTCGACGATAAAGGCTGTGAACTTGTCGCCATCCACCTTCGCAAAGACGATGAAGATATCAGCAAAGCCGGCGTTCGTGATCCACATCTTCTGCCCATTAAGGACGTAGTGTTTGCCGTCTTCCGATAGGACCGCCTTCGTCTTCGCGCCGAGCGCATCAGAGCCCGAGCCGGACTCTGTCAGAGCGTACGCGCCGACAAGTTCGCCTGTCGCGAGAAGCGGGAGATATTTCTTCTTCTGCTCATCGGTCCCGAAGTAGACGATTGGGAGCGTGCCTATTGTCGTATGCGCGCCTAGCGAGCCTGAGAACGACGCCTGCCCTGTCATGTTCTCTGACGCCACGAGCGAGCTGAGGAGATCGAGGCCTGCGCCGCCGAATTTCTCCGGGATGTCTATCGAAAGCAGACCGAGCTCGCCCGCCTTCGAAAGCAGCTCTCGCGTGAGCTTGTAGTCTTTCGACTCTATCTGCTCGTCTAAAGGCAGCACCTCTTTTTCGGTGAACTCGCGCGCGGTCTGCGCAATCATCCTGTGCTCGTCGCTTATGTCTTCGGGCGTGAAGACTTCCTGCGGGTCGTGGTCTTCAAGCAGAAAGCTCCCGCCCTGAATCACTTTCTTTGTCTCTGCGAAGCTTGTCATGGTGAATCTCCTTAAGTGGTTTTAATCGGTCACAGTAGCTCGAATATACCTGCCGCACCCATCCCGCCGCCTACGCACATCGTCACCATTCCGTAACGAGCGTTGCGCCGTTGCATCTCGTTGAGGATCGTAGCGGTGAGCTTCGCGCCCGTGCACCCGAGCGGGTGGCCGAGGGCGACAGCGCCGCCATTGACATTCATCTTGTCCTGGTTTATGCCGAGTTCTTTCACGACCGATAGCGCCTGCGCGGCAAAGGCTTCGTTCAGCTCTATCAGGTCTATGTCGTCAAGCTGGAGTCCTGCAATGCGTAGGGCCTTCGGCACTGCGGCCACCGGCCCTATGCCCATCAAATCGGGCGAGACGCCCGCAGTGGCATATGAGACAAAACGTGCGATGGGTTTTATGCCAAGCTCGCGCGCCCGGTCGGCAGACATCACGACAGCGGCAGCAGCCCCGTCAGAGGTCTGAGACGAGTTGCCTGCTGTCACTGTCCCGCGCGCGTGAAAGACAGGCCGGAGCTTTGCTAAAGCGTCGAGCGAGGTGTCCGCACGCGGCCCCTCATCCGTGCTGAATTCGAACTCGCGCGTGACGCGCTTGCCTTTCGAATCAAGCTCGACGGTCTTCACTTGGAGAGGAACTATCTCGTCTTTGAACTTGCCTGAGCTTATCGCCTCTGCCGCCTTCTGATGGCTGCGGAGCGAAAACTCGTCGGCCTCCTCGCGCGTGATCGAATATTTTTGCGCGAGGTTCTCAGCCGTCAAACCCATGTTCAAGTAATAATCGGGCCAGGTGTCGACGATTGTCGGGTTGGGAGAAATCTTGTGCCCGCCCATCGGGATCAAGCTCATCGTCTCTGTCCCGCCTGCGACGATGCAATCGGCCCAGCCGCACATGATGCGCTCTGCGGCAAAAGCGATTGCTTGCAAGCCGGATGAACAGAATCGGTTTATCGTTACCGCCGACGCCTCTTTCGGGATGCCCGCAAGCCAGGAGGCCTGACGGGCAACGTTCATTCCCTGCTCCGCTTCAGGGTTAGCGCAGCCCAGGACCACATCTTCAATCATTTCCGGCTCAAGCCCGGGCGTGCGCTCGATGGCGGCGCGAATAACGGTCCCTGCCATATCGTCGGGCCGTGTGTCTTTCAACACGCCGCGCGGGGCTTTGCCTACCGCCGTTCTCAAAGCTGAAACAATTACTGCATCTTTCATGTTCGAATCTCCATCCCTTCTGAAAAAGCCAATCCGTTCTTCTTGAACTGTAGGGGCGATGGCGCGACCCGTCAGAACGGGTTCCCCGGCGCTACGCGCGGCGCGGGCTTGTCCCTACAGGTTGATCCAACTCGCTCTAATTCCTCAGCGGCTTGCCGGTCTTCAGCATGTGCTGAATTCGCTCTTGCGTCTTTCGCTCGCCGCACAGAGAGACGAAGGCTTCGCGCTCAAGGTCGAGCAAGTACTGTTCGGAAACCAAAGTCCTTCGCGTCAGATCGCCGCCCGTTATCACGTACCCGAGCTTTCGCGCCACGTGCCCGTCGTACTCGCTGATGAAACCGCCGCGCACCATCATGTGGACCGCGAGCTTTATAGTCGTGAACGCGGGGTCGCCCAATACCGGAATGTCGGTCCGAGGCCGCGGCTGCGTGTAGCCTTCGCGCACGAGCGCGAGCGCGGTCTGCTTCGCATCTTCGATCAGGCGATCCTTGTTCATCGTTATCGGGTCCGTCTCGCGCAAGAAACCAAGCTCTTTCGCCTCCAACGCTGACGTAGCCACTTTCGCTGTCGCCACAATCTCAGAAACTTTCTTGATATGAGGGAACAAATCTTCGTCGGGCAGTGTGTTTTCGGTAGCGCGAAGGACCATTTCTTTTACTCCCCCGCCTCCGGGAATCAGCCCCACGCCTACTTCGACAAGCCCAAGATATGTTTCAGCGGCAGCCCGCGCGCGGTCGCCGTGCATAGTTATCTCACAGCCTCCGCCTAATGCCATTCCGTGCGGAGCAACGACGACGGGCTTCGGCGAATAGCGAAGCGCCATGTTCGCGTTCTGGAATTGACGCACGGAAAGCGCTATCTCGTCCCATTCGCCTTCCTGCGCGCCCAGAAGCAACAACATGATGTTTGCGCCTACGGAGAAGTTCTCGCCCTGGTTGCCGATGACCAGGGCTTCATGATTCTCGGCGGTCTCTTTGACCGCATAATTCATCATCGCAATCGTGTCCGCGCCGATTGCGTTCATCTTCGAGTGGAACTCAAGGCATACGACGCCATCGCCCAGGTCTACGAGCGATGCCGAAGCGTTCTTCTTTATCACGCGCTCGCGTTCCTTGATCGATTTCAAGATCGTTATGCCAGCCGGTTGCTCCGCTTCCTTGTAATCATTGGTCGTCAGATCGAAATAGTAGCGGCGGCCATCGCGAGTGATGTAAAAGCTCTTATTGCCCGACGCGAGCAACTGCTCGACAATCGCAGGGATGCGTTCGCCTTCGGCTCGCATCCGCTCGACAGATTTCTCCACGCCGATCGCATCCCACAATTCGAAGGTGCCAAGCTCGTGATTGAACCCCCAACGGACTGCGTTGTCTATGTTCAAGATGGTGTCTGAGATTTCGGGCAGACGGTTGGCCGTGTAAATCAGGTTCTGACTGATCGTCTTCCAGAGGAATTCGCCAACGCGGTCCTTGCCGTAAACCAGACTGCGTATGCGCTCGGATGTTTCTTCAATCGCCTTCGCGGCCTCGATAGATGGGTAACGAACTTTTTGCGGCGCTCGGTAATCCATCTCGACATAATCGAGCACCCAGAATTCGCTCTTGCCGCCTTCGCCGCGCTGCTTTTTGTAAAAGCCCTGACCGGCTTTGTTCCCTGTCCATCCGCGCTTGACCATCTCGCGCAAGAAATCTGGAGCGACCAGCACGTCGCGCTTCTCATCATCGGGCACGGCTTTGTACAGGTTATCGGCGACATAGAGCGCTGTATCAAGTCCTACAATGTCCGAAGTCCTGAAAGAAGCCGATTTCGGGCGACCTATGAGCGGTCCCGTCATCGCATCGACTTCTTCGACTGTGTAGCCGCCTTCGACCATAACCCTGATCGCGTTGAGCGAGCTGAAAGTTGCTATCCGGTTTGCGATGAAGTTCGGCGTGTCTTTGGCCAGAACGATGCCTTTGCCCAGCCTGCGGTCGCAGAAATCAGAGATAAAGCCTGTCACCTCGGGCTGTGTGTCGGCTGTCGGTATCACTTCAAGCAGTTTCAGATACCTCGGCGGATTGAAAAAGTGTGTGCCGAGAAAATGCTTTCTGAAATCTTCCGACATCCCTTCACTCATTGCCGAGATCGGAATGCCCGACGTGTTCGAGCTGACGATAGTCCCTTTGCGGCGATACTTTTCAACTCGCGAATAGAGGTCGCGTTTGATCTCAAGGTTTTCAATAACCGCTTCGATTATCCAATCGACGCCCGCAAGCTTTTCGAGGTCGTCGTCAAAGTTGCCGGTCGAGATTAGACGCGCGACCGACGGCGAAAAGAAGGCCGCAGGCTTGATCTTCTTCGCGCTCTCAAGGCCTGCGTTAGCGATGCGGTTTCTGACCTGAGGGCTTTCGAGCGTAAGGCCGCGAGCTTGCTCTTCCTTCGTAAGCTCCCTTGGCGCAATGTCGAGCAGCAGAACTTCTATACCGGCGTTCGCCAGGTGAGCGGCTATCTGCGCCCCCATCGTGCCCGAACCGAGCACCGCCACCTTTTCAATCTTATAACTCACCTTTTCTCCTTTAAACTGTAACCAGCTTTTGCGCTTCCTCTCCGTAAAGGCCAGCGATCACGTCCGCGTACTTCTTATCGATGACGCTGCGGCGGACTTTTAGCGTCGGCGTCAACTCGCCTGATTCAATAGTCATCTCGTTGGCGAGCAGAGCGATCTTCTTCACTTTCTCAAAACGGGCAAGCTCTGCCGTATATTGCTCGACCTGCCGCTCGATCAAATCGATTATCTTCGGGTTGTTGAGCAGGTCTTCATCACCTTCAAAAGGGATGCCCTTTAACTCGGCGTAGCTGCGGAGCAGCTCGAAGTTGGGAACGATGAGCGCAGAAGGAAACTTGCGAGCATTCCCCACGACAACAACTTGAGAGACGAATCGGCTCGATTTGATCAAGCTCTCTACTCGCTGCGGGGCCACATACTTCCCGCCGCTCGTCTTGATCAACTCTTTCTTCCGGTCCGTGATGACCAGGAAGCCGTCTTTATCGATATGACCGATGTCGCCTGTGCGGAACCATCCGTCTTCAGTAAACGCTGCCAGGTTATCCGAAGGACGGTTGTAATATCCTTTCATGACCGTGTCGCCTTTGACGAGGATTTCGCCGTCTTCGTCAATGCGGACGGAGACGTTATCCATCACGGGGCCGACGGTGCCAATGCGATTGCGTGATTCAGTATTGCAAGATATCGAAGGCGAAGTCTCCGTCAGGCCGTAGCCTTGCAGGATGGACAGCCCTGCACCCTCGAACATATAAGCGATCTCGGGCGCGAGCGGCGCGCCGCCTGAAATAAAGACGCGTATGCGACCCCCAACGGCGTCACGCCACTTCTTGAAGACGAGCTTATCGGCAATCTTGTGCTTGAGCGAAAGCCACAGTCCGATTCTGCGATGCGCCTGCTTCTGCTCGGCCCACTCGCGCGCGACTCCGAGCGACCAGAGAAAAATCTGGCGACGCGGAAACCTCGCGGCGCTCCCTCGCTCGATAATGCGCGCGTATATCTTTTCAAACATCCGGGGCACGCTCGTCATTACGGTCGGGCTAACCTCTAAGAGGTTCTTTGCGACTGCGTCGATGCTCTCGGCGTAGACTATCAGCGTGCCTACGTGTGCGTAGAGATACCAGACCGCTCGCTCGAAGATGTGCGAGAAAGGAAGGTACGTCAGCGCCACGTCACGCTTGCCTTCCAGGCCTAGCCACCGGTAGCTGTTGAGCGCGTTCGTAGTCAGGTTCTTGTGCGTGAGCATCACACCCTTCGGGTCGCCGGTCGTGCCCGAAGTGTAGAGCAATGTCGCGAGGTCTTCAGGCTCGGCAGAGCCCCAGAGCTTCGCATAAAGATCTGGCTTGTTCTGATCTAAAGCTTTGCCTTCTCGCGCAAGCCGGGAGATGGGAATAACGCGGTCGCTCACGGATTTCTCCGCATCATCAAACAGGATGATCCATTCGAGAGTCGGAATGCGCTTTTGTATCTCCAATGCCCGGTCAAGGAATTCTGATGAAACGCAGATGGCGCGCGCGCCCGAATCCGCAAGAATATACTCGACCTGCTGGACGGCCTGCGTCGAATAGATTGGGACATCTACTCCACCTATGGCGAGGGCGGCGAGATCGGCCTGGTTCCATTCAGGGCGGTTAGCAGACCAGATGGCGACCCGGTCCCCAGCTTTCAAGCCGAGCGCCGCCATGCCTAGCGCAAGCTCGCGGACGCTGGCTGCGAACTCGTCGTAAGTGAGTGTCTTCCACTGGCCCGAGAACTTGAAGCGAAGAAACTCGTCCCCGCGAAACCTCTCCACGGCGAAATTGAATAGCTCGTTGAGTGTCTTCGGCTCTGGCCGCATTCTCTCTCCTATTTCACTCCTCGGCGACGCCATGCAAAAACAGATCTATGACCGGCTCGGCTGTGGCTATCAGGCTGTAGCGTTTGTGGCTCAGGACCCAGTTGGTCACCATCTCATCAAGTGCGCCGAATAAGACCTTAGCGGCGATCGTCGTGTTGAGCCCGCGCCGGAAAACTCGCTTCGCCTTACCCTCTTCAATAACGCTTCGGATCAGGTCCAGGTACTCTGTGACCTTCGTTGCCGAAAACTGCTCCATGAATTTTGATGACGAACGAAGCTCGACCTGGAAGACGATCGCCAGGTCGCGGTCGTTGCCGAAGCGGTTGAGGTGGGCAAATACGATTCCCTTTAGCTTCTCAAGAGGGTGGTCAATCTCCGAAAGCCGCGCGCGGCCTAAAGCCAGCGCTTCGTCCATCACGTGGTTGAAGATCGAGACGAGAATATCGTCCTTATTCTTGAAGTAGAGGTAGACGGTCCCGTCCGCTACGCCCGCTTCGCGTGCCACGTCGGCGACTTTCGAGTTGAAGAACCCCCCGCGCGCAAAGACTTTTATCGCAGCGCGAAGTATGGTTTCGTACTTTCCGTTCGCCCGCTCTTTTGCGTTTGAAGCCTTCTTAGCTGACGCCATTCTTGCCTCTCAGGGAAAATGAATGATTATTCATTCATTTGATTTGTACGACATACGGCTGCAAAAATCAAGCCAGATGATGGGATTGAAACTTGATGCTGGAGCTTACAATTCGATGTTGATGTTTACCTGTATCTGCCAGCCTTTCTTCTTCGCGGCCTCTTGTACGGCAATCATCAACTGATGTCGCTCCTTGATGCTTTCAGAGGCAAATTGAAAAATCTCCTGCAAGTCCTCTCGCTCGTCAATCGACTCAGTTAAGAAAGAGAAAACCGGAGCCTGATCAGATGGCGGAAGTTTCCATATCTTATCCGCATCGGCTCCTTCTATCCTTGTTTTAATCATTAGTTTTATTGGTCCAGAATGGCGTGTGCAGAATTCCGCGCTAAGGAAGTCTCGCATCAGGCTATGCATGAACTCGTATGCTTGATTGCGTTTGAGCGCGAGGTTGGTTTTAACCAGATGCTCAATCTCCGGCTGGGCCAGGCCCTCGTCAGGCTGAATTACATACTGCCCGTTTCTCCACATATTCCAGGCATGTTCGCATATTCTCACGTATGGGAAAGCCTTCATCTGAACGTTCGACAGGTCATACATTGTCTTTGAGTAGTCGACCATTGCTTTGTAAAGTTCAAGGCGGTTTCTGGGGAGGCAGAAGTTATTCCCTTCGGGGGCCGAAGCTCTCTGTCCATACGGTCTTGAGAATCCTATGAGGTGCTCGACTAGCCTGACATCATAGCCCGACTTAATCTCTTTCCAGAGTTCGGGAGCGTCTTTGATTGCTTTTTCGGCCTGTTCATCTCCGACAAACCTTCGCAGCAGCGTCTTAGCAAAATCAGGATCGAAAAACGGCAGCCTGTAACGCTTGAAAGAATCGCTAATTGAATCTGTTTGAGAGGTTGTTAACAGTCTTACAGAAGAATGGCTGACAGCAAACTCATCAACCGCGCTCTCTATATTAACCTCATTCAACCCATCTAAGACGATTAGAAAATCGCTATTACGTAACAATGATTCAAAGAACGAATCATCTTTATCAAACGTCATCTCCTTCCCGGCCAAGGCGGAGCGGGCAAGCTCGGAGACTTTTACAGTTTGCGACGCTGCCAGCTCGCGCAACCTGACCGGAATGGGGATGAAGCCATATTTTTTCCATGCAGAATGTAATGAAGGTTCCTGGCAGTATGTATGCATCAGGTTCCTTACCAACGCGGACTTGCCCGTGCCTGGCCCGCCGAGTATAAGAATCCGCTTCTCGTTCTTGAGCCTGTTGATTATTTCAGTAGATTCAATCGGATTAACCGGCGCACCATCGAATCTGTCGTCGAGAGGAAAAAGATCGTACGGGACATAAAGGTTGTTGCCCGCCCAGTCTTTCTTCAGCTCATCAAAATATCGTTCAAAAACCCAGATGCGCACGGGCCGGATGTAGCGCACGGCAAAGCCGAAAAAGAGACTGAGTTTGCGAGTTAACGGGTCAGTGAGAATATCGAAGCACCTCTTCGACTTGCGCGCTCCGAGAACTAGAATTATGAACAGTATTATTGTAGCGGCAGCATAAAAGAAGGCCAGAAGCTTTCCCCAATCTAAGAAAGACTCTTCTAACGATGAATAAACTTTAAATTCTATTGGTTTACTTTCAGAAGTGTTTCCCGTCAAATCAGTCGCCTCGACAGTCAACAGAAAGTTGCCCGGCGCTAGATTCGGCAAGGTGAACTGATGTTGGCCAGTAGGAACTTTCCATTGATCATCGGTGATGGGATTGCCATCAGCGCCCGTAGTAACTAGAGCGCCGTTCCCGTGTCTAAGGATAATTCTCATTCGCACATTGTCGGGATTGGCCCTACGCTCATAATTCTTGATTGTCCAGGCGAGGGTCATTCTGCTATCGGAGAGTATCCTTTGGGGGAGTGGTTCTACTTGAATATCGGCCTGCCACTTGATTCCAACGCCATCAGTTCTAAATACACCTCTATTCGTGCTAACCAGCAGTGTGCTGCCGATCTGACCAAAACGCACAATGGCGGCGGTTAGGGGGACAGCAACCTCAGGACTACCTTCGAGCCTATCACTCCAGCGATATAGTCCGTCCGCCGTACCAATCAGTATCGTGCTTCCAACCTGATGAAAAGCGCCTACAGGCGGCAGTGGTAAGTCTGTGGGCTTGGGCGACCCTTCTAATCTTTCATTCCACTTGTATAATCCCTTCTCGGTGCCCACCAGTAGAGTCTCGCCCACTTTATGAAAGCTATAGGGGGTTCCAATGCTCGCATTTATAAACTCAGGGTTATCGTCGAGCCTGACATTCCACCGGTAAATCCCTCCTGCAACGCCGATCAGCAGGATGCTCCCCATCTGATAAAAGCTAGTTGGAGATCTCACGGTCAGACTAACAACATCTGGCCTGTCCTGGAGCTTATCATTCCAACGATACAATCCGCCCGACGAGCCGATTAATAGAGTACTGCCTATCTGGAAAAAATGGACAACGTTAACCATCGGAGAGTCAACAACCTTTGGGCTGCCTTCGAGCTTATCATTCCACTTGTAGAGTCCGCCTTTCGCGCCGAGTAATAGAGTGCTGCCCACAAGGTGATAGCTGTAAATGGACTCTAGGCTCGGGTCTTTAAACTCAGGTTTGCCTTCGAGCTTATCATTCCATCTGAATACCCCATCCCCTGACGTACCCATCAGTAGAGAGTTGCCAAGCTGGTGAAAAGTGACAACGTCCCTCAATTCCGCAAATGCTACGGTGATTTTGCCTTCGAGCCAATCATCCCAACGGCACAATCCCCAGTCCGTCCCAATTACAAGGATGCTGCTCATCTGACAAAAACTCCGAGCATACGTTAGTCGACGATTAGGTACAATCTCAGGTCTACTATCGAGATTATTCCATCGGTACAAACCCGTCGCGGCGCCAATCAGGATGGTGTCGCCTAGTTGGAAAAAACTGACGACAGGCCCGGTCGGTACATCGACAAAATCAGGTTTACCTTCGAGATTATTATTCCAACGATATAATCCTTCGTCTGTACCAACCAGCAGAGCATCCGCCAACGGATATAATTGGTTAATGGTAGGAAGCTGGTGATGTATAAACTCAGGTTTACCATCGGGCTTATCATTCCAACGGAATATGCCCCCCGTTGCGCCGATCTGTAGAATGTTGCCAACTTGGTGAAGATAGGTGACGCCGCCTAACTCGGCAGTGATAAGCCTAGGCTTACGTTCGAACTGATCATTCCATCGGTATAATCCCGTCGCCGCGCCAATCAGTAGAGTGCTGTCCATCGGGTGAAAAGTGAAAACGGATCCCATCTCACCGTCGATATGCTCACGTTCGCCATCGAGCCTAACACTCCAGCGATACAAGCCCTCTGCCGAGCCAATCAGTATCGTGCTGCCTCTTCGATAAATGACGTAGACGGCTTTCATTGATGCATCTACAAGCTCGGGCGTGCCTTCGAGCTTATCATTCCACCGATGCAGCCCTTTCTCCGTACCGATCAGCAGAGTTTCGTCCACTTGAAGAAAACAGTAAGTGGTTCCGATGCCCGTATCTATAAACTCAGGTCCGCCACCAACAAAAGCGGCACTCTTATCGGCCTGATGTGGCTGACCGTAAACGAAGTGCGATGAGAAGTACGAAGTCAGAAGTGCGTATAAAACTATGCGGCAAATTATTCTGGAACTGAGTCGATTTAGAATCATGGGCAAATGGAGTTGTGGCTATTTCTCGCAAACCCAAAGTTTGCAATCTATGCTACATTAAGGCCGAGAATATATAACACAATTGGACGGTTCATCAAAGTTGTTTCGCAGGCACCAATCGTGCGGCAGGGAGAGCGGGATGTTAGATGGGCGGGGAGAGTCGCTCCCCGCCCTTCGGTTTGCTGCTTTGATGTGCCAGGTCCGAGCTATTGGCTAACTATCCTCACGTCATCGACGCCCGCTTCGACCAGACTCGCGGTCGAGGCGTCGGCGGCCTCGATGCGAATCCTGATCGTCTGACCGGCGAACGAGTTGAGGCTGACGCTGGTCGAAGACCACGCCCCGTTCAAATTCGCAGCGGCCCCTAGCCTCTGGAATACTGTTGTTGATGTCGCCCCGCTTACTATCGTCACTCTGAAGAAGTCCGCGCTGGAGGAATTACTTCCGTGAGCAAGATAGAAGCTGAATGACAACGTGATGTTGCCCGTCGAAGGCAAGGTGATGTTCGGCGAAGCGATTGTCGTCACGCCATTGTCGATGTCGAAATCCCCTGCCGCTGCGCCCGCCAGACGACCCGTCACCAGATCGTTGACGCCGCTGATAGTAGTCCCAAGCTGCTTGGTTCCGCTCGAAGTAGTCGCTTGAGGGTCGCCTCGCTCCCACTGCCCTGTCGTCGCGGTGTCTGTCCCGTTCAGGTTCGTCACCCATCCGAGGCTCGTCTCAAAGTTGTCGAAGAAGACGGTCGTCCCGCCCGAGCAATCGACAGGAACGTCCGAAGCGGCATTGTGTGTGGTCCCATTGTTTCCGCTCGCTGAGACGCCCATCCCGTGACGCGCAAAGACTGTCCATATCCTGCACCTGTTCGCCCCTCCGTTTACGGCTTGATCGGCTTGAAGTATGCCGTCGCGCGCGTTGAGGAATGAAGGGCTGCACGGTGTGAACTTCATGCCTTCAAGCACAATCCGGTCGGCTATCGCGGCCCCCAGCTCGTTGCGCAGATCCCAGAGAGTCGCTGCCCATACCTCGCCGTCGCGATGCACTTGAAACCCCTGGTTGCCCAGGTCCGCGTACGAGTCGTGTATCGTGTTCGCGGGAATCGTGTATGCTGCGCGCCGAATGCCGTTAGCAGCATTGTTCGTTACGTAGTCGCCTACGCGGCCATCATTATAGAAAGTGATTGCCCAGTAATCTGACCAGCCTTCGCCCATCGCTCCGGCCTGCGTGCCGCCCAGACAGCTCGTATTTTGAGGCCCACCCACAAGGCGGTTCGACACGCCGTGGCCGAATTCGTGCATCACCACGTCGCCGTCTTGCGAGCTGTCGCGGTCGTCTGCGAGGTTGGTCGTGCCCTGCGTGAAGAGGAATTGCTGCATTCGCGGGCGGCTGCCGTCGGGCGGGGTCGCGAAGTTGGCGTTGTTAGTGCCGGACCCGTCTTGCGCCTCGCCTCTGACAGAGTCGTTGCCCGCGCCGCCGCGACCGAAGTTGTTGGTCTGGAAATTACCAGCCGATTCGGTGAAGCCGAGCCTGTAATGGAAATCATGCGCGACGTTGATGAAGTAAAAGAGGTTCGTCACAACGGCAGGCCGTTGCGTTCGCGGATCAACGCCAAGCGTAAACGGGAATGTGAAATCCTGGTTGGCTGCGGACGCATGCCCGTTCGATAGGCCGGTCGTGTTATTAGGATCGGGAGCATTATTCGCATCCGTATCCAGATACGCCTCGACGTTATTGCCTGTCGTGACGGTCGAAGTCCCCATCCAGCCCGCCGCCGTGTTTATCGTCGTGTCTCCGACAAACGACTGGAGCGTGCGGCCTCCCGCCCCGGGGTGTTGAACGAATACAGTTCCCTGCGCCACATCGGCGTAGAGGTTGTAGCGGAACAGCAGCGCGCCCGTGTTTGCGTCGATACATATCTCGTACCACTCGCTCGGGCCCGCATCAACATAGATGTGCCAGGCGAGCACGCCACGGTCGCCCACTCGCATGATGCGAAGCTCAGACAATATGTCATCGAAATTCGGGCCAAGCGGATTTCTATACTTCGCGCGGTCGCCCGTCTTTGCATGGCCTTCGATAACTTCGAAACCACTGGCCTGGCGGCCGGAATACTTGAACGCCTCGGCTATGGCCTCCGATTCTGTCAGCGCGTGTGTAACATCGATTTCGCCATCAGGAATAATCTGACCCTCCATGACAGAGAGAACTTCGCCTTTGGTGCTGACGGCGACTTGAACCTGGCCCTGAAAAACCTTCACCCCATTAATCGTCTGAACATAGTTTAAGAATGTGACGCCTCCGTCCGGGTCTTCGTTCTCAAGTTCGAGTTGACGAATGTCGCCGCCCTTGAGGCCGAATATCTGGTTATGCTTTCTGAGAAAGCTTTTGGCCACCCGAGTGGCGGACCCGTCCACAGGCTCCGACAGCGGCCCGCTTAGATTGAAGAAAGATTTTGGGACGCCCGCCTCGTTGATCTCGTACCTCAACGTTTCTTCGGTCCCTGCCGGGAGAGCCGCGCGGAAACCCTCTATGGCCTTGACTCGCGCTTCGAGCGCGTCGCCATCGGATGATTTTTTCAACCCCGACAGCTCTTGAATCTCAGACAGCTCCTGTCTCAAGTCATAGTTGGGTAGCCCGAGGATGGCGTTCTGCCACGGGCTTACTTCGCTCTCTTCCGGTTTCTGGAAATCAGCACCGGCTGTACCCAGGTGAAGGAGCGACGGCGCTATCAGAACAAGCGCAAACAGCAGCAACCATGTCTTACGCATGCGGTTTTTCTCCTTTCAATTCTGAAGTGGCTGAGCGAGCAAAGACTTGCTCTTAACTCCTCTTGCGAGGATGTTTGTTGAACTGGTGTACTGGGGGCAGACGACACCAGCAAAGTTTCTGATTCGTCCTATCGTTCTCGAATTCTTGGTGGAAAGTAAACCGTGGCTCGTCGTATTGCCGCTCTTCCGCAAAGCGGCTCACAACAGTCGTGATCTATACCACAATCAGGCACCGCAGCTCAAGCATTTTGAAAGAATAGAGACGGTACGTTTTTCAAATAAGCAGGCTTTGCTATGATAGCTATAGTCATGGAATCGATGGACAAAGATCTAAAGAAGACCCTGAAGAAGCATCTCAAGGGGATAACTAGCGCGAACCTTGAATCGCTCCTCAACCGGCTCGGCGGGCTCCCTTATGAGAGAGTCTTGCTGACCACGGACATCAGCGTCGCGCTGGCCGCAACTAACCTGCGCGCGGCGGTCGAGATGCTGCGGGCCGCGCCCGAAGTCTCGCGGCTGATCGATGCGGGCGACTTGCGCATCTGGGGAGAGATCGGAAAGAGACTCGCCGCCACGAGCGTCGAGACTGCGATCAACTTTTTTCAGTCGAGCGCGGCGATACTCGATTCCGTTATAGAAGACATGCGCTCGCCCGTGTTGAGACTCGTAAATAAACAGGCGGCGCTTTCGGCCAACACTGCGGTCGAGAGCTTCAAGGCCGCTCCCGGGATAATCAAATCGATAGGGGATCACGATACTGTCGCGCAGGTGCTGACGATTTGCCTTGAGCTGGCTCGGCACTCGGTCAAGCACAGCAACGATCTGTTTATGGCCGCGCCCGGCGTGATCGAAAAGATGAACGCGGTGAGCGATGACCGGCGACCGGGCATGGTCAAACGCGCGCTCACATTGACTTCATCCTTCGCGTTCCGCTCCGGCGGCACGGCGGCTGAGTTTTTCACAGAGCTCCCTTCGGTCGTGACGCGGTCCGATCCTGAGTCGGTCGATAAGTTATTCGAGATAACCGAAGCCTATCTCGACCGCTCGGGCGGCGTAGCGTTGCAGTATTTCAAGGCTGCTAGCCGTGTGCTTACGATCGCGGGGTATGAATCATTTGACCGCTGGACCACGCTCGCCAGGCGCGTCGCGCTGCAAGGCAACGCAGCGAGTTATCATTTCATGAAGCAGAGCCCACAGATCGTCGCAGAGCTTGCGGCGCGCGCGGGGCGCGGCCGTCGCGCTGAGGTAGTCACGGCTGTGCTTGAGATCGTCGAAGAGATCGCTGAGAGGAGCATCATCGCGGCAACGGAGTGTTTCAAAGCCAGCCCGCTCGCGTTGAGCGCGGCGACCGTGGGGCAGTTCCGCGAATGGGCCTTGCGCGGCATTGAGAGGACGGGCGACAACTCTCGACGCATACAGGCGTACTACGCGCTCGAATCAAAATCGAGCCAGGACGCCCTCTTCACAATCGAAGGAGGGCTGAAGCTCGATTCTATAGCGCACACGCTCAAGCTCTACGTAGAGGGGCTGACAGGCCGCGCGCTAAACATAAGCTCGCTATCATCGGTTCCTGACGAATCGAAGATCGGCGATGGGAAGACCATCTACCTGCCGTCTGTCGTTGCGGAGTTCGAAGACGAGAGTGAAAACTTCAGACTCTTCAAAGTCCTTGCCGCGCACGCAGCCGGTCAAGTCGAGTTTCAGACCTACGTAAAGGACACGCCGGATTTGCACGCGGCGCTGGCGGAAACGCGCGCCGCTTTCGCGAAAGCTAGAAAGCCTGCCTCAAATCCCGCAACGGGCAATGACGTTACACCGCCTGAAGGTTTTGATTATGTGCGAGTGCTGAAAGAGTTCCCGAACGCGGAGCTTGCTTTGCGGCTCTTCACAACTATAGAGAATGGCCGGATAGATTTTCTGCTACGCAAAGCTTACAGGGGTATAAGAAGGGACCTGGACTTCGTCCGCCTGCGGCTTGTCGAGCGCCGCCCTCGGATAGAGAGCCTGCCGCTAGAGTTTGTTCCTTTCGAGCTTCTCTTCCAGGCGGCCATCTGCGGCGGGGCAACACCGGATGCACGCAGGACATATCCGACCGTTGTCCGCGAGATAGAGACTATACTTTCGAGTTATGTCCTTCGCGAAGACGCGACGGTCGGCGATTCGTTGATCGCGACGCGACACGTCTATGACTTCTTTGTAGAACAGCCCGGCAATGCCGACGCTCAGAATGACCAGGAGAATGAATCCCCTGGCGAGGGCGAAGGCGAAGGAGGCGAGGCTTCGGTCGCGGACCCGAATGCAGACCAGAGCGGCGAGCGTAAACAGATCGAGGTGCGTAACGATCCCTACAGCTTCTGGGCTTCATCTCAGAGCCAGGAAATCGCTGCCGACCAGGACATATTCAACCAATTGAACGCCGGCCAGACGCCCGAGCACGATTTAGAGAAGGGCGACCGCGCTTTTTATTATGACGAATGGGACCGCGACCTTGGGGATTATCGAACACGCTGGTGTCGCATCATAGAGCGCGCGGGCTCGCGCGGGTCGCGCGGCTTTGTAGAGATGGTGCGCAGCCGCTACAGCGGGGTGATCTCTTCGGTCCGCTACCAGTTTCAGCTTCTCAGACCTGAGAATCTCAGGCGTATACGGGGCGAGGTCGACGGGGAAGATTACGATTTGCAATCTGTCATCGACTACGCGCTCGACAAGCGCGCGACAGGTCTGATCAATGACCGGCTCTACACGCGAAAGCTCCGGCGCGAGCGCGATGTGGCCGTCTCGTTTTTACTAGACATGTCCAGCTCGACCGCGCGAACCATTAGCCGCTACCCGAACAACCCTTACACGCAACCCGGCCAGCGCATCATCGATATAGAGAAGGAGGGGCTGGTCTTGATGAGCGAAGCCCTGGAGGCCGTGGGCGACTCGTATTCGATGCAGGGCTTTACGAGCGAGGGCCGCCGCAACGTCAAGTTCTATGTCATTAAAGATTTTTCAGAAGGCTATTCCGCCGAAGTCGAACGCAGGATCGGCGGCATCACATACCAGAACAACACCAGGCTCGGCGCCGCAATCCGCCATGCGATAACGAGGCTCTCTTACCAGGACGCGCGGACCAAGCTGCTGATTGTGCTTTCAGACGGCAGGCCGTACGATCACGATTACGGGGACAGCCGCTACGCGCGCGAGGACACGAGAATTGCGCTCAGGCAAGCAAGGATCGAAGGCATTACGCCGTTTTGCATAACTATCGACAGGGAATCCGAAGACCAGTTGCGCGACATGTATGGCGAGGTAGGTTACACGATCATAGACGACGTGTTAAGCCTGCCCGAGCGGCTTCCGGGCATTTACAGCCGCCTCACAACCTGAACCTGATTCTCACTCGTATCTCAAGGCTTCGATGGGGTCGAGCCGGGACGCCTTACGCGCGGGCCACACGCCGAACACTAGCCCTATCATCACGGACACGACGAGGCCGGTTATGACTGCCCACATCGGCACGGTTGCGGGTAGTGTGGGGAGAAGAAAAATGATCAACTGGCTGACGCCGTAGGCGAGTAGGACTCCGAGCACGCCGCCCAGGAATGTAAGCGTCATGGCCTCGAACAGGAACTGCCTGACGATATCCTTCCGCCGCGCGCCGATCGCTTTACGTATTCCGATCTCGTGCGTGCGCTCGGTTACGCTGACCAGCATGATGTTCATCACGCCTATTCCGCCTACCAGTAGCCCTATGCTCGAGATGGCAATCGCAATCAGGCCCACCATCGCCGTGACGCTGTCGAACTGCTCGATGATCTTGTCTGCGGTCGAGAGGTCGAAATCGTTATCCAGGTCGAATTTCACTGCGCGCTGGCGGCGCAGTATGTCTTCGCTCTGGGTGAGCGCCAGCGGGAGCTGGCCCGATCTGGCGCGTATGATCAACATCATGAATTCGCTGCGAGGCGAGAGCTTTCGTGCTGTCCGAAACGGAACGAAGATGGCGTTGTCTTCTTCGTTCTCCCCAAACAGGCCTGTCTTTCTCTTATCCAGGACACCTATTATCTCAAACGGGCGCCCCCCCATCATCACTTGAGTTCCGGCGATCTGGCTCTTGTTCGGGAAGAGCGCCTCGGCGACGTTGACGCCGATCACCATGCAGTCGCGGCGGTGCTGGTCGTCCAGGTCGCTTATGAAGCGGCCTTCCTGCATGAGAATGTTGGTAGTCACAGCGTAGTTGCCGGAAACGCCTTGAAGGTTTCCTTGTTTATAGGTATGGCCCTGGTAAGTAAGGGTCTTATCAAATCGCCATTCGATGAACGCGACGTTCGCCACGTCTTCAACCGCACTCGCCTGCTGGCGGATCGCCTCGGCGTCCTCGGGCGTCAGAGGCTTGCGCGTACGCTCCTCTTTGTCTTGCGGCCCATGAAAGCCCGACGAGAGATGAAAGGCGTATATGTTGTTCGTGCCGTACTCTTCTATGTATTGAATTATGTTTGCGCGAAGCCCCGTCAGGATCGAGGAGATCGCGATGACGGTCATAACCCCGATGACAATACCGAGCACCGTCAGAAAGCTGCGGAACTTGTGCGCGCGCACGTTGTCTACGGCCATCGAGAGCACTTCTGTCATCATCGATCTTGGAAGCTTCACTTAAATCTCCGTTTCAGGCTTTCGTCAGCGCAAGGATCGGGTCCATGCGCGAGGCTTTTATCGCCGGGTAGATGCCGAACAGCATCCCGATGCCGCCCGACACGCCGAGCGATAAGACTATGTAGGGTAAAGTTATCGTCATCGGGACGGGCGTAGTCACGTTTATGAGCGAAGCGATCCCTGCCGCCAACAGCAGCCCCAGCAGGCCCCCGAAGGCCGACAGCAGCGACGATTCGATCAGGAACTGCATCAAGATGTGCTTGCTCTTCGCACCTACGGCTTTGCGCAGACCTATCTCGAATGTTCGCTCTGTGACGCTAAAAAGCATCATGTTCATTACAACGATGCCGCCCACGAGAAGCGAGATAAACGTGATGGGGACGACTACTCCGGCGATTGCGCCCGTAAGCTGGTCAACTTGATTATTCACCTGCTCGACATTGACCATCCCGAAATCATCTTCCTCGTCGCCCTTGAGCCTGTGGCGATTTCGCATCGCGATGCGAGCCTGCTCGATTGTCGCCAAGAACTGTTCGCGGTTTTCAGCCTTGCCGTGCAATTGCAGGCTCTGGCGGCGGCCAAACATCTTTCCGAAAGTGGTAACAGGTATGTATGCGTGGTTATCGAGCGTCTGGCCGAACATCGACCCGCGCTTCTCTTCGACGCCGACGATCCTGAGAGGGACGCCCTGAATCTTCAGGTACTTTCCGATCGGGTCGACTCCGTCATAGAACTTCTCTCTGAGCTCCCACCCGATCACGCAGACATAGCTTGAGTTGTCAACTTCGTGGGTAACGAGGAACCGTCCCTCGACCACAGTCTTGTCCTCGATCTCTCCCATGTTGGCAGTCACACCGGCTACCTCTGTGCCGAACAACTCATGCCCCTCGTGCTTGAGATCAATCCTGGTTTCGAGTTGCGCGCCGACCTCCTTGCAAGAACGGCATTGCTCCTTGAGCCATTCGTAATCATCCCATTCGAGCCGCTTATTGCGCTTGTTCATCGCCTCCCACTCTTCTTCCGTGCGGCTCCCGACCGATGCCATGCGCGCGATCATAAAGTGATTTACGCCGAGGACTTTCGATATCTGCGTGACGACGTAAGAGTTCAGCCCGCTGATGGAAGCGCCGACGACGACCACAGAAGCGACGCCGATTATTATCCCTATCAAGGTCAAGAAGGTCCGCAGTTTGTGCGCAAAGATAGACTGTAGAGCGATCTTCGCAGCATCAGCATAAAAAGAGTAAAAGCTTCGCATAGTCCGTCTTAAATTATTATTGAGATGATCCGAACTATGAATACGAGGGGCGGGAATTTAATGTTTAGTAAAACTTCAGGGGCGGGTTGAGCCCGCCCCCCAACGCGACTGACCGGGCGTCAGTTCCCTTTTTGCTTCACCTTGAATGACTGGTTGCCGATTGTGATGACGCCGGTCCTGCCGCTCGGGCCAGGGTTAGCGGCCACCGAGTACATGATTGAGCCGTTGCCTATCCCCACGTCGACCGATGTGACGGTAAGCCACGGGACGCTGCTCGCAGCGCGCCACGCGCAATGGGCCTGGACGGTTATCGTAACGCTTCCAGTACCGCCCGTTGATTGAAATGCCTCAGACGTGGGCGAAAGCGCGAAGCTACAGACTGCGCCGTTCGAGGTCCTCTGTACGACCGTGAATGTAAGGCCCGCGATCGTCATAGTCCCCTGGCGCGGGCTGCCAGTCATATTGTCTCTGACAATGTAATTGACCGTGCCGCTTCCGCTCCCGCTATCTCCTGAAGATATATTGATCCAGGAAGCATTGCTCACTGCGGTCCAATTGCAGCCGGTGGACGTATTAACAGTTACACTGCCTTCGCCGCCGGTCTGTGCAAACAGAGAGCTTCCAGGCGAGATCGAGAAGCCGCACCCGCCCGCGCCAGACTGGTTGACGGTGAATGTCTGACCTTCGATATCGATTGTTCCCGTGCGCGCCGCGCCGCCGTTAGGCTCAACCGAATAACTGAATGTGCCGTTGCCGGAGCCGTTTCCGCCCGCAGTGACCGTTATCCAGTCATCTTGACTCAGGGCTTTCCAAAGACATCCGGCCCCCGCCATCACGTCTACGTTCCCTGAGCCTCCGCCTGCGGGATGGGAAGCATTCATCGGCGATATCGAATACGTGCAGTTAACGTTGCTCTGGTTGACGGTGAACGTAAGCCCCGCGACAGAGATCGTTCCCATCCTCGGGTTCCCTGTGTTGTTGAGGGCGACCGAATAGAAGATAGTCCCGTTGCCGGTGCCGCTGCCGCCTGACGTTATCGTTATAAAGGAGTTGTTGCTGACGGCCGTCCACGGACAACCCGCCGGGATTGTCAGGTTGAAGCTCCCGTTCCCGCCTGAGGCCGGAAACGACTGGTTTGTGGGCGCGATCGTGGGAGCCGGATTATTGGCAGTTACCGAAGCCATCGAAGAATTATTCCCGCTCCCTGAATCCGGCGTGAGCGAGCTTACAGTCGCGGTGTTTGTGATCGTGGTCCCGTTTGCGACATTGCAATTCACCTGGGTCACGAGAGTAATGACCGCAGAGGTCCCCGATCCCATCGAAGGGAACGTAACGGTCCGATTGTTCCCCGACCCGCCGCACAGGCCGCCGCCGGTCGAGTTACACGAGACAAACGTAGTCGTCGCGGGCAGGTTGTCGGTCACGGTGACGCTACTGGCAGTGTCAGGCCCGTTGTTGGCGACAGTGATGGTGTAAGTGATGTTCGAGCCTACGGTGACGGGATTTGGCGATGCAAGCTTAACTACAGACAAATCGGCGCTCCCTGTGATCGCGCGTGTCTGCGAAAACTCGGAAGTGCTTCCCTGCCCATTCGTAGCCGTCGCGGTAACCACATGGCCGGGCGTCACGGACGCGGCAAAATTCAAGTTAAAACTTGCGTTTCCCGCGCCGTCCGTGTTCACGATCGCAGTATCAAGAAAAGTCTGTCCTTCGCCGAAGCCCGACGGGTCGGCGTTTGCGCTTGTGTAAAAATGCAAGGTGAAGCTCGAAGAGGGCGTGCTGTTGAGCGTCCCCTGGACGTTCGACCCGCCGCCCGATGTGCTTGCAGCTGTCAGGACAGGAAAGTTCTGCAAGCCGTTAGCGCCGGAATCTACGTCTTGATTGTCATTGGCAGTCACGCCGACCGGCCCAAGGTCTATACCCAATCCTGCATTGGAGAATATAGAATTGTTTTGGATCGAGTGGCCCGTCCCCGACCCCACAAAGACCCCCGCTCGTCCGTTAAAGGCTATCAGGTTGCCTTCGCCGCTCGCGCCGCCTACCGTCGTGTTTGCGGCAGAACTCCCGATCGAAACTCCGTCCAGATCGTTCCCAAGCGCGCTGACTCCATTCGACTGGACCCCGATCAGATTTCCTTTGATAAGATTGCCCGTAGAAGGGGAGCCGCTGATGCTTAAGCCTAAGAAGCCGTTTCCCGAGATCTGATTTCCCGCGCCGGCTGCGCCGCCGCCTATCGTGTTGTTCGCGCCGTCAAGTATATCGATGCCGCCAATCTCGTTGCCGAAATCGGCAGTGCCCGCCGCGTTAGTGCCGATACGATTGCCCTGAATCATAGTCGTAGAGGCAACGAGCAATCGAATGCCTAGCCCGGCGCTGGATGCAATGGTATTGCCTGCGCCCGTGTCTGTTCCGCCGATGGTGTTGCCAGACGCGCTGACTATGGAGATGTTGTCCGAGCCGTTTCCTAACTGTGACGCCCCGGAGACGGTAGTTCCAATGAAATTGCCTCGAACCTGGTTTGCGGTTGCAAATGCGTTGGCAATGAGAATGCCGTTACCGACATTGCCTGATATGACATTTCGCGCGGCGGCAGTCGTCCCGCCTATGGTGTTCGCAGACTGGTTGATCGTGATGCCCGGCTCGAAGTTACCCTGCGCCGCCGTGCCGGCTGCGTTGGTGCCTATGAAGTTTCCTTCGACGATGCAACTGCTCGCGGACAGATCGAGGCCCGTTCCCTTAAAGCTGTTGATCACCAGCCCTCTTATCGTCGTGCTCGCCGCAAGAACCGTGAGGCCGGACCCGCCCGTCTGGCTGGCCCCGTTTATCACGATTTGCGGCGTACCCGAGCCGGGGCTTTGAGTCGTCCCATCTATCGTCACGGCTCCAAAGACAAAAGGAAGCTGGTTGGTCGGCATGATCGTGTGCGGGCCTGTGCCGGGGATGTTGAACGAGATCATGTCCGCACCAGCGTTGCTGTTCGCATCAAGGATAGCCTGCTCCAATGAGCCTGCTCCGCCATTGGCAGTAGTCGTCACGGTGAAGGTAAGCAAAGGCGCAGTCAGGGCTACGGATGGAGCTGTGCTGTTGTGATTGAGCACAACAAGGTCCGAGAACGCATCTCCGTTTAGCCTCATGGGCAAGACCGCAACGGGCTCGCCCGTGACATCGAGCGACACGGGAGCCATATGATTATCGCTCGCCAAGATGTTGATGCGATGCCCTGCTTTATCCTGAACCAGCAAATCGTCAGCCCCGCCGTCCGACAGTCGCGCGCAAACGAGACCTGATGCCGTCGGCCACGCAACATCGGTCATCTCTGTTTGGGTCCAGTCGCCAACCATTTTAGCCGGACCGCCGGTCCGGTTCGCGCGATCAAGTAAAAAGAGACTCCCTTGGCTTGATAAGACGGCGATGTCGGCCCTGGAGTCTCCTGAGAAATCTCCGACAGCTATCGATTGCGCGACAAACGAGAGACCGAGCGAGGTCGTTGTAGGATTGCTCACCAAATGCTCGCGTCCATCTATTGAAAGATTGCTCCTGTCTCGGCCTTTGACGATCAGCAGGTTCTTGGCCGATGCGACTGCCAGGTCGTTGAAGTGATCTTCATCCAGGCGGCCCGAGGCGAGCGACGTAGCTTCAGATGACAGGTCGAACGTCTCGGGCTCGGCGGAGAAAGCGCCGCGCGTGTTTTCAAAGACAAGTAGCTGTGGACCGGCGGCGCCCGTCGTTGCGACCGCGAGATCGATCAGATTGTCAGGGCGATTCAACTCACCGGCATGGAGCGCGGTGATACGACCGGGCAGAGGGATGAATAGGGCCGGTTGAAATCCGCCCTCACCATCTCCGCTCATCAGGCAAAGCGAATCGCCTCCCTGCTGTGCAGCTACGATGTCAAACTTGCCGTCCGCATCAAAATCACCTGCGGCCAGCAGCTCGGGAATTTGCGGAATCTCTACTACAAGGGCATCGGGTAAAAACCCTGTCGTCGCGGGAGCGCCGGGTTTTTCCGCACCGCGCCGGGCGATCGCTTCGGGCGTGTTCGGGTAGATCGAGTCAACGTCTCCTCGATAGAGCGCAAGGAGGCCCCCCGCAGGTCCGCCGTAACCGCAGATCAAATCCTGCGTGCCGTCACGATCGAAATCACCGGCTGCGATTGCGAGCGGGCGGGACTGGCCCTGGAGCAATGATTGAGCCAGGTGATGAGGCCCCGCAAAGCCTGTCACAATTTCCTTGCCGTCAGAGAGATTGATATACGGTAACCCTCTGCCTGCCGCGATCACAGTGACCTGGCCTTCTATGCCCTTTCGCGGATTGATCGCCGGGTTTAAGGATAATATCGAGTTTGATAGTGGAGCAAGAAAGCTCTTTGAGAGTTCGGGCAGAGCGCCGAGAGCGGTTGAGCAGATCAATATTAGCGTTATTGCTGTCAGATACTTTGAGAAGCTTTTAACCTTGTGCATTTGAGATTCCCTTGTAGCCCGTTGGCGCTTTTGTAATTAAATGAACACACGAGGTTCGGGCAATCCCGGTAGCGTTTACCGCCGGTTCATTCAACTGCGAGTGAGCGTGCGGGGCAATAAAACGAGGAGTTACTCAATAGAGGGTAACCACATCTCAACACTCACGTCATTAGTCAACCTCGCGGTCCGGCGGGCAGAGTTAGGCTTCGCGTCATTAACCGGTTCGAACTTAATCGCGGAAGAGATCAAGAAGCTAGGCGCCTGCCTGACGGACGGCAGGAATCTTATACGCGGCACTTTATCCGGTCAAGCCATAAAAGCGCTTCGGATTAGGGAAAAAGCTGAACAAATCTAATATGACAATAGGTGTCCTGAGCGAAAGATATACTGATCCCTGGCCGAAAAAACCGAAGTAGAAAGGAGCGAGTTATGCAATACGGATTCGTCATCGAAGGCGGCGACATAGGGACGATTGTCGAGCTTACCGAGCAGGCAGAGGCAGCCGGGTGGGACGGAGTCTTTATAGCGGACGCGCTTGCCATTCAGGGGCCGAGCGGAAAGGCTTTCGATTGGTTCGATCCCTGGATTGCGCTCTCAGTGATGGCCGAGCGGACAAAGCGCATACGCATTGGAACGATGATTACTCCGGTGTCGCGCCGTCGCCCGTGGAAGCTCGCGCGAGAGACAGTGACGCTCGACCACCTTTCAAACGGCCGCCTTACGCTCGGAGTAGGGTTGGGCGCTGCCAGCGACGACGGAGGGTTTTATAAGGTCGGTGAAGCGATGGACATCAGAGAGCGCGCGCAGAGGACGGACGAAGGGCTTGATATCATAGCGGGATTGTGGAGCGGAAAGCCCTTCAGTTTCACGGGCGAGCATTACAAAGTAGATAAGCTGACGATGCTGCCAAAGCCTGTGCAATCGCCAAGGATTCCCGTCTGGGTAGTCGGCGTGTGGCCGAAACAGAAGTCTCTCACCCGCGCATTGCGTTGGGACGGGATCATCCCACAAAAGTACAAAAGCTTCTCTCGCATGACGCCGTCCGAGGTCCGGGAATTGAAGCAATACGTAGAAGAGCATCGCGAGCAGACTACACCGTTCGACATTCTCGCCGGGGGCGAAACGCCCGGCAATAATCTCAAGCAGGCAGTAAAGCAGGTCCAGCCGTTTGAAAAAGCCGGGGCTACCTGGTGGCTCGAAAGCCGCATGACTTCGGTCAAGAAAGTGCGCGAGCGAATAAACCAGGGACCGCCGCGTCAGGACTAGAAGGCGGGCTTTACCTTTCGGCCAGCTTGCGTAAAGAAACGAATGTAGTAATCTATCTCCAAAGCCGATCCGACTTCAGGCTGAGAGGTAGATTATGAATCATCATTCGACTCATTCAACGAGAATCGCCCGCTTGCGACTGGCGGCGCTGCTCGTCCTTCTACTGTCTCTCCCTGTCTTCGCGCAGGAGACGGCGCTCGACAGATATATCGCGAAGCCTGACTCGAATTATTCCTGGAAGCTGATGAAGACCCTGCCCGGCGAAGGCTACACAGGTTACATCGTTGAGCTTACCTCTCAGAGCTGGAGGACGGCCGCGGAGGTGGACCGACCGGTCTGGAAGCACTGGCTCACGATCGTGAAGCCGGATAAACCAGCGGGAAGTAAAGCAATGCTTTTCGTCGGCGGCGGAAACAATAAAGACGCGATGCCCGCAACGATATCGGATCGAACTCTGAGCTTCGCTCTTGAGACAAAGACTATAGTGGCCGAGCTTGGAATGGTCCCGAACCAACCGCTCTCGTTCGCCGACTCGAAAGACAAAGCCCGCTACGAAGACGATTTGATCGCCTACAGTCGGGTCAAGCAGATGGAGACAAAAGACGACACGTGGCTCGTGCGGCTCGCCATGGTCAAGAGCGGAGTCCGTGCTATGGACGCGGTGCAAGAGTTTCTGATGAGCAAAGAGGGTGGAGGTTTTAAAGTAGACGAGTTCGTCGTCTCAGGCGGGTCGAAGCGCGGATGGACCACCTGGCTTATGGCCGTAGTCGATAAGCGGGTAATCGCCATCATGCCGCTGGTCATCGACGCGTTGAATTCCGAGGCGATCACTAGACACCATTTCGAGGCATACGGGTTCTTCTCACCATCCTTGAACGACTACGTCAACCACAAGCTGTTCCCGGATAAGATAGGGACTCCGGAATATCAATACATACTATCGATTGAAGACGCCTACAACTACCGCAACAGAGAGCGGTTGAAGATACCGAAGTATCTGGTGAATGCCTCCGGTGATCAATTCTTCTTGCCGGACAACTCTCAGTTCTATTTTGGAGAGCTGAAGGGTGAGAAGTATCTGCGCTATGTCCCAAACGCAAAACACAACCTGGCGGGAACGGACGCGCGCGAAAGCATGTTGGCTTTCTACCAGGCGGTCTTGAGCAACAAGCGCAGGCCGGAGTTCTCATGGAAGAAAGAGAATGATGGGTCGCTCACCGTGAAGGTGAAAGACAAGCCGGCAGCGGTGAAGCTTTGGCAGGCAACTAACCCCAGGGCCAGAGACTTTCGCGTAGACACGATTGGGAACGCCTACACCAGCACGCCGCTGACAGAGCAGAAGCCAGGTCTATACGTTGGGAAAGTCGCAAAGCCCGCGCAGGGGTTTACGGCTTTTTTTGTTGAGCTGACCTACGACAGCGGAGGAAAGTACCCGTTCAAGTTCACAACCGAGGTGAGCGTAGTGCCTGATGTTTTGCCGTTCAATTTTAACGCTGCTAAGAAGTAAGTCTGAAAAGCGCTAGGGGGTTGCGATGTCAGAAACCGTTTCAAACGATCGCCAGCAAACATGGGCCAGGTGTCTTGATGAGCATCTTAGAGCCGAAAACCGACACGACGTGGACGCCATCATGAATACATTTGCAAACAACGGCGTCCTGATCTTTAACGGGGTGTCAATCGCTGACCGCGACAGAATACGCGCGCTGCATGAGGAGCTGGGGTTTGGCGAGGGCGGCGGATTCTCAGACCTCGCAATAGAAGAGACAGCGCGTTACGTGAGCGACGAAGCGATCATACTGGAGCAAGTGGTGAGGGGAAGGCACACGGGCGCATGGCAAGGCGTCCCGGCCACGGGGCGAAAGGTCGAGCTTGCAGTTTCGACCGTCTATAAATTTGACGAAGAAGGTAAGCTCTCCAGTGAGAAGGTATATTTCGACACTGGGGGGTTGCTCAAACAACTGGGAGTGCTTTAAGGAGGAATGATCAAAATGATGCCAGGCTCGAAAGAGACGAAACCCGTTGCCGACGAATATGCTCCTTACTACGAGCGATATATTGGGCTGGTCCCCGCCGGCGATATTATCGATACGCTTCGCAGGCAGATGACCGACACCTTAAACCTGCTGTCGGGGTTGACCGACGAGCAGGCGAATCACAGGTACTCGCCTGGGAAGTGGAGCATAAAAGAGGTCGTCGGCCATATTATCGACTCGGAGCGAGTATTTGCTTACCGCGCGTTGAGGTTTGCACGGAATGACAAGACGCCGCTGCCGGGCTTTGAGCAGGATGATTATGTAATGAACGGTAATTTTGATAACCGGCAATTAAGCGACCTGGCAAAAGAGTATGAGCACGTTCGAGCGGCAAGCATCGACCTGCTCGGCCAGTTAAATGCAGAGGCATGGGAGAGAAGAGGGACGGCTAACAATTCCGAGGCGTCGGTTCGAGCAATAGCCTGGATCATAAGCGGGCACGAGCTGCATCACAAGGATGTGATCAGAAAAAAGTATTTGTAAATAGAAGCGCCTCAAGCAGACTTGCGCGCAATCTTCAATTATTTTTCTCGAACCACTCTATAATCTGCGGGTAGAGGTCGGAGACGGTCTGCCCCGTTTTTCTGTTGCGGTAAAGTTCGACTAAGAATCTGTTGAACGCTTCGAATTGTGGAAAGCCCCGGCAATGGGAGGGTTTAGTATAAGACGACACACCAATGACAGACCAAAAACCAAAAGCAGCCCGATGGCTGCTTGCAAAGTCTGAATCTATGGTGGCCAGGGACGGAATCGAACCGCCGACACGCGGATTTTCAGTCCGCTGCTCTACCAGCTGAGCTACCTGGCCATATCGGTTGACTTTCATGCTCTAAAGTCAAGGATTCATCTTAAACAATTCATCGATTCACTGTCAACTTTTCGAAACCTTACTCATCCGCTTCTCCAATTCGGCTTCGACCTCATCGAGCGAAATCTCCTTTGCGGCGAGCAATACAAGTGTGTGGTAAATTAGATCGGCTGCCTCTTCTACGCACCTTTGCTTATCTGAGTACTGCGCTGCGATGGCAAGCTCAATCGCCTCTTCACCTACTTTCTGCCCTATCTTTTGTTCCCCTTCGTCAAACAGCTTCGTTGTGTAAGAGCCCTCCGGCCTGCTCATTTTGCGCTCGGAGATTATGCTTGTAAGACGGTAAAGAATCTTACCCGCCCGGTATCCTGCTTGATTTGGAAAACAACTCCTTGTGCCGGTATGGCAGACCGGGCCGCGAGGTCGAGCCTTTATTAACAACGTGTCGCCGTCACAATCGATCTCCATTGTCACCACGTCGAGATAATTCCCGGAGGTTTCTCCTTTCTGCCAGAGGCGCTCTTTCGTCCGGCTCCAAAAGGTTACTCGCCCCTCGTCGCAAGTCCGTTCGAGTGCTGACGGATTCATGAAACCTACCATCAAGATAGATCCATCATCCGCGTCTTGAATTACTGCTGGAACTAGCCCGTCCAGCTTATCGAAGTCGACTCTTTCTATCATAGGCGCACCGGAATGTTCCGAGACTCCAGGAATAGCTTAAGGTCCCGGATCGAAATCTCTTCAAAGTGAAAGATGCTTGCCGCAAGCACAGCATCTGCCTTGCCTACTTCAAGCGCTTCCAGAATATGCTCTTTCGCCCCCGCCCCGCCCGACGCCACAACCGGCACTCGAACAGTCTCCGAGATAGCCCGCAACAACTCGCAATCGTAGCCCGTCTTCATGCCGTCTCGGTCAATCGAGGTGATTAAAAGCTCGCCCGCTCCGCAAGCGACAAGGCGACCGGCCCACGCAATCGCGTCGAGGCGGGTTTGCTGCGTGCCGCTCTTAACCCGAACCGCCCAGCCCTCGTTCAAACGTGTGGCGTCAATAGAGGCGACCAGGGCTTGCGACCCTACTCGCTTTGCGGCTTCAGTTAATAGATCGGGGTTTTCTACCAGGACTGTATTCAATGTGACTTTGTCAGCTCCGCACCAGAGTAACTCGATTATGTCGTCTATGCTGCGAATGCCCCCGCCGATTGTCAATGGTATTGCAACCGCTCTTGCCACATTGCGAACGATCTCAAAGAATGGTCTTCGTCCTTCGAGCGATGCCGAGATATCGAGCATCACCAGTTCATCTGCGCCCTCGGACGAGTAACGGGCCGCAAGCGAGACAGGATCTCCCGCGTCGACTAGATTCTCAAAGCGCCTGCCTTTCACGACCCGGCCGTCGAGAATGTCCAGACAAGGGATGATGCGCTTCATCAGCATGCAAGCCTTGCAAGCTCGTCCATTCCGACCGTGCCTTCGTACAACGCCTTGCCTACGACGACGGCCGTGACATTCGTTTTTTCGAGCGCTGTTAGATCATCCTTTGTTCTGACTCCGCCCGATGCTATCCATTCGAGCGAGGGGAATTGCCTCACCAGCGTTTCATACAGAGCAATGTTCGGGCCTCTCATCGTCCCGTCTCGCATAACGTCGGTGCACAAGAATGGCTTAACACCGAGCGCTTCCATTTTCGTCACGACATCAACAAGGGGCGTTTCGGCTTTCGATTGCCAGCCCTCCGATACGAGGGAGCCATCCATGACATCGACCGCAATGCAGAATCTTTCGGAGCCAAATCGGTTGAGCCACTCTTCAAAAAGAGCAGGGGCGCGGATGGCGACGCTGCCTACGATGATTCTTCGCGCTCCCAACGCGACAAGCCGCGAAACATCATCCATAGTTCGCACGCCGCCCCCAACTTGCACGGCGATTTTATCGAGCGACATTATGGCCGATAGCTTAGACCAGTTGACGACGCGCCCTTCCTTTGCCCCTTCAAGGTCGACGACGTGGAGCCAGCGCGCGCCCGCCTCGGCAAATCTCATAGCAGCCGTCAAAGGATCTTCTTCGTAGACACGCCTGGTGGAGAAGTCCCCTTCCCTCAGCCGCACACATTTTCCGTCGAATATGTCTATGGCTGGAATCACTCGCATAGATCGCAAAAGCCCTTTAGTAACTTCAGCCCCGCCTCTCCAGATTTCTCAGGATGAAACTGAACACCGTAAAAGTTTCCGACACGAATCGCCGCCGAAAAGCTGGTCCCGCTTTCCGTTACGGCGCTCGTTGCCGGCCCTACCGGAGCATAGTAAGAATGCGCGAAGTAGAGGCTCAACCTCTCTCCCGCAGGGTCCGCCAGCCCATTGCTTGTAAGAAAGGTCACTTCATTCCATCCCATGTGCGGAACCCTCGCGGCCTTCGCGTCGAACCGCCGAACGAGTCCGGAAACGATGCCTAGACAGTCGGTGTCACCCTCTTCGGATTTGTCGTAGAGCAGTTGCATACCGAGACAGATGCCAAGGAAAGGCCGCTTCAGCTCTCGAATAAAACTGACAAGACCCTGGCGCTTGAGGGAGCGCATCGCGAGTGGGGCTGCGCCGACTCCCGGCAGAATTATTCCGCTGCAATCGCTGAGACGGCTCGCAAGCGGAGAGACGATGAAGGTCATATCAATAGACTTCAGCGCATTACTCACGGAGGCGAGATTTCCCGCTTCGTAATCTATGACCCCTATCATAACTTTCCCTTCGTCGAGGGGAGTTTTGTCTGCGCTTGGCGATCAAGCCTGACTGCCTGTTTGAGTGCGCGAGCAGTCGCTTTAAAGATCGCCTCAATCTTGTGATGATCATTCCGCCCCTTGCACCTTATGTGAAGGGTTGCTCGCAGGCCGTCGGCAAAAGCTTTGAAGAAGTCCTCGACCAGCTCTGTAGGCAAGTCACCGACACTCTCTCGTCTCAGCTCGCAGTTGAATGACAGGTAGCTGCGGCCGCTCAGATCGATGACCACCTCCGCCAGCGCCTCGTCGAGCGGCGCGGTAAACCCGAAGCGCTCGATGCCACGTTTGTCTCCGAGAGCCTTTCGTATTATTTCACCCAGGACTATGCCCGTATCCTCGACCGTGTGGTGCGCATCGACTTCGAGGTCTCCTCTAGCCGTTAGATCGATATCGATCCCGGAATGCCTCGAAAGCTGTTCCAGCATGTGGTCAAAGAACTTCAGCCCTGTGCTTATCTCGTAGCTCCCTCGGCCATCGAGAGCAACCGCAGCTGTAATCTTTGTCTCGTTTGTCGCGCGCTCGTGTGTAGCCGACCGGGAGGCGCGCGCTATGAAGTTGCATGCCTCAAAGGCGTCAGCCGTCACAAAGTCTGCGGCTGAGCTGCCGCCGTTCTTCAGCCTGACCGCGCGCGCGCCCAATCTGCGCGCAAGCTCAACATCCGTCTCCCTGTCGCCGAGGACAAAGGAGAGGCTGAAATCGATCTTCTCATTCTTCAGGTATTTCTTCAGCAAGCCCGGTCGCGGTTTCCGGCAGTCGCATCGATTAGCGGGCAGGTGTGGACAGACGTAGACCTTTTCAAATCCAATTCCTTCGCCGCTCAACAACCTGAGAATCTTTCCCTGAACCTCCCGATATGCCTTCTTTGGGTAACGAGCCGTCCCCAGCCCGTCTTGATTGCTCACCATTATGAGCGTGAAGCCTGAATCGACAAGCAGGCGCAGGCCTCTTATGATGCCCGGTACGAATTCCAGCTTTTCGAGCGAATCGATCTGCTTGTCGCGCGGCTCGCGAACGATCGTGCCGTCACGGTCGACAAAGACAACCTTCTTCATCGCTAAAGCTCCGACAGGGTGTTGATCAGAAGCCTGTTTTCTTCCGAAGTGCCGACAGTTATCCTCAAACAATTTCGGAAACGCGGCTCGCTTCGGCGGCGGACGACGATCCCGTTTTTTAGAAGCGATGAATAAGCGTGCTCTGAATCCGTAAATCGCACGAGCAAGAAGTTCGCCCTGCTTGGGTAGACATGCTCGACAATTTGGAGATTGCTCAAATGCTTTGCGAGATTCTCCCGCTCGGCAATAACGCGGCGTGCTTCTTTATCGACAAAACCGCTCGACACGAGAGCCTTTAAGCCCAGCGCGGAGGTCGTTGAGCTGATGTTGTACGGCGATTTAATTCGAAGCAGGTACGAGACAAAATCCGGATTTGCGATTGAATACCCGAGCCTGATGCCCGCAAGCCCCCAGGCCTTTGAGAAGGTGCGCAGGACAACAAGGTTCTCTATCGTCTGGACATCTTTGGCTAAAGAGGCTGCCCCGGAAAACTCAACATAGGCTTCATCCACGATAACCATTCCGCGAAATGACCTGCATAACTCCATTATCTGCTCGCGGTCGAGAAGGTTGCCCGTCGGGTTGTTTGGGGAGCAACAAAATATTAGCTTTGTAGTCGGCCTTACAGCTCTTAGTGTTCTTTCGACATCAATCTGAAACCTATCGTCAAGCTCCACGGCAAGGGCCTCGACGCCATTCAAATCTGCGGCGACGCGGTAGACGCCATAGGTTGGTTCGAGGATGACTATGCTATCTATTTGCGGTTCGCAAACCAGGCGGATCAGCAGGTCTATGATCTCATCAGACCCGACGCCGACAAATACCGAATCTATCGCGACTCCCGTCATCTCTGCGAGCCCCTCTCTTAACTCCCACTGGTTCGGGTCCGGGTATCGGTTAAGCGGCGGGCCATCGAATGTGAACGGGCTTCCCGAAGTCAGTTCGTTGGCGTCGAGAAAGATTCTGGCTTCGAGCGCCTCGCTCCGCGCAGAGACGTATGGCTTGAAATTTCTCAGATGCGGCCGGATCAATTCTTCAATCATAAGCCCTCTCTTATTTCCACCGCCCTGGCATGGGCCTCCAGCCCTTCTGCGCGCGCGAGCAGCTTTACAGTCTTTGATAGTGACCGCAATCCCGGACCTGTGACTGTCTGAAACGCTAAGGGCTTCATGAAACTCTGCACCGTCAAGCTGCCCGCTGCGGCGGCAGTCGCGCCTGTCGGGAGCGTATGATTGGTTCCAGAAGCGTAATCGCCGAACACTACCGAACTGTGCGGGCCGATAAAGACCGACCCCGCGTTGGTCACCTCAAGGGTAAGACGGTCGGCATCGCTTACAGCAAGCATGAGATGCTCCGGCGCATAGAGGTTCACAAATTCCATAGCCTCTGACAGTTCCGTTACAATGATCACCAAGCTCTGGTCCAGCACGCGAGCGATTGTCCGGCTGCGAGGAAGGCTTTCGACCTGGAGCGCCAGCTCTCGTTGAACGCAGGACGCCACAACCGTCGAATTTGTAACTAAGACAACCTGCGAATCGGCCCCGTGCTCGGCCTGCGATAGCAGGTCCGCCGCAACCCAGCGCGGGTTCGCGGTCTCATCTGCAACAACCACAAGCTCGCTCGGCCCCGCGAGCATGTCTATGGCGACATCGTAGGGCGGCTGCGATATCAGAGCCTTCGCGGCGACAACAAAGCGATTTCCGGGTCCAAAAATCTTATCGACTTTTGGGACTGTCTCCGTGCCAATCCCCATCGCCGCAATCGCCTGCGCGCCGCCGACCGAATAGATATTCTCGACGCCGCAGAGCGAAGCAGCGTAGAGGATTTCAGGCGAAGGAGGGCCTGCTTTTGCGGGCGGCGTGCATAAAACTATCTCGCGACAACCGGCGAGCCTTGCGGGTATTGCCAGCATCAAGACAGTAGACGCGAGCGGCGCAGCGCCGCCGGGGACATAAAGACCTACACGCTGAATTGCCCTCCACACAAGTCGGCAATAGACGCCCTCTGCTGTTTCGACTTCTACCTCCTTTGGGATTTGCAATCTGTGGAACGTATCGATATTTGCCGCCGCGCGTCGTAACGCCTGCTTCACATCAGGTGAGAGTAGAGAGTCGGCTTCGGCGATCTCTTGTTGTGTAACGACGAATCTCCGGAGTTCCACGCCGTCAAATTCCCTCGAATACTTTGCCACCGCTCTATCCCGATCTGCTTTGACATCGTTTAAAATCTCGCGCACGCTGGAAACGATCTCTCCGAAATCATTCGACGGGCGTGAGACCAGCGATTGAATCTCGGATTCACTTAGCTTTTCAAGATAGTATTCGCGCATGGTCTTTAAGGGATGATCCTTTCGATGGGCGTGACGATGATGTCTGTAGCGCCCGCCCGTTTTAATTGCTCGATCACTTCCCAGAGTACTGCTTCCTCGACGACGGATTGGATTGCTACCATCTCCGGGTTCGCGAGGGCGACGACTGTGGGGCTCTTCAGCCCAGGCACTAGCTCTTTGAGCAGATCGACTGAACGCCTGGGTGCATTCATCATTACGTATCTCTTACCGCGAGCGCGGAGGCTGCTGCGGATGCGCGTCAAGAGTCGTTCGATCTCTTGCCCTCTATCCTGGGCTTGGAACACATGCTCATTGGCGATCAGCAGAGCTTCCGATTCCATGATGGTGAATATCGGCTCAAGCCCATTGATTCGAGCAGTGCTGCCGGTCGAGATGATGTCACAGGTCATGTCTGCAACGTTCAGGGCCGGGGCGATCTCGACCGCCCCGCTGATTTCAATGATGTCGGCATCTATGCCCTGCGATGCGAGAAAACGTTCGAGCGTTTTCGGGTAAGAGGTTGCGATTCGTCTGCCGGTCAACTCTTCGATCGTTCTCAGCTTGTCGCTCTTACGCACGCAGATGGCGAGCCGGCACTTCCCGAAGTTCAACCGCTCAAGCACCTTAACGCGCGCGCCCTTCTCTTCAAGCACGTTGGCGCCCACTATGCCTAGATCGCTGACGCCATCCTGGACATACTCGGGGATGTCGTCATCCCTGAGCGATAGAAGGTCGAGCGGAAAATTCGCGCAGGGCGAAAAGAGCGACCGAGGGCTGAATGCAAACTCTAGCCCCGAAGCCCTCAGCAGCGCGATCGAGTCCTCAGTGATGCGCCCATCCTTCTGGACAGCCAGTTTCAACCTGCCGTTCTTGCTCTCCATACTTTACTGGAATAAAGTGACGCCAGAAAAAAAATCAGGCGCCGCCGATGCCCTGTCTTTTGAGCGCGAGGCGGTAACCGCCCGCGCCCTGTTTCATCCAACGGGCGACTCGCGCGACCGTAGTGGAGCTGAGACCCGTTCGCTCGACTATCTGTGTGTACGGAACGCCCTCGGCAAGCAGTCGGGCCGCCTTCCATCGCTCCGCAAGCTCCTCAATCTCTCGTTCCGTCAGCAGGTCGCGGAAAAACATCTTCGCTTCGCCCAGGTCCTCAAGGCTCAGTATCGCCTCGTACAGCGATTCAATATCCCGTCTGGCTACCTTTCTCATATCACTTTAGTTCAGTAAAGTAGCGGAGATTGCGATTCCTGTCAAGTCTGCTGGTTCTCACCCTCGCTTTTGGGCTCGCCCTTCCGGACATAGTAAACATAAAAGAGCACCCAGCCGATAAAGACCACCACGCAGACTATCGCTACGACTAAGAACATCGGCCTGCCGGTCTTGGAGTAGTAGTAAAAGTTGAAGGCCCCGAGCAGCGCAAACAAGACCCAGTATTGCAAGAAGACCTTCAACCCCCGCCTCTTATCATCGCCCATACTCTTTTATTCGCTCCTCATTGACTTTACTGCCGGCCAGTTTGTAGTATCACTCGCCCGTCAAACTTACAAGGGAGATAGAAGCTTAATGTCAATCTGGCAAGCGATATTGCTGGGACTCATACAGGGTCTGACCGAGTTCATTCCCATCAGCAGCACGGCCCACCTGACTATCGCAGGAAATCTGATGGGGCTCATCAACCACGAAAAGCCCCAAGAGTGGACAGCCTTTATCGCCGTCATACAGCTAGGAACGCTCCTGGCCGTCATCGCCTACTTCTGGAGCGACATAATCAAGATCATTCGCGGGTTCGTTTCGGCAAATCTCGCGTTGCTCGCCAAACGGAAGGTCGACGAAAAGACGAAGAGCTACAACCTCCTCGGATGGCTGATTATCATCGGCACGCTTCCCATCGCCGTTGTCGGCCTCGCCTTCAAGGACGTGATTGAGGGGTCACTGACAAAAAACCTCTGGGTCATTGCCGGGAGCCTGATCGGCCTTGCCTTAATCCTGACCGTCGCAGAGGTCACCGGACGGCAAGAGCGCGACATGGACAGATTGAAAATGAAGGATGCGCTCGCCGTAGGCTTCGCCCAGGTCTTCGCCCTCATACCGGGCTCATCACGCTCGGGGACGACGATCACGGGAGGGCTATTCGCGGGGCTCACGCGCGAGGCGGCCGCGCGGTTCTCCTTCCTGCTTTCGATCCCCGCGATCGGGGCGAGCGGGCTGCTTGAGCTTCCTAAAGCCCTGGAGGCGGTCTCTGCCGATTGGCCCGCGCTTGCAGTGGCGACAATCGTCTCAGCCGTTTCCGGCTATCTGTCAATTGCTTTCTTGTTGAAGTTCTTGCAACGCCACACGACATACGCCTTCGTGGGCTACAGGATTGCGCTCGGGGTCTTTCTGATAGTGTTGCTGGTGACGGGACGGATTCAACCTTTTTAGTAAAGACGCTACTTCTTGGACCAGAACCTGAGACGAGCGAGCGCAGCCACAATCCAATACATAGGGCCGCGACTCGGGCGGACCATCTTTATCCGCTCGCCCGCGCGCTCGACCAGTTTCACTCGCCCCAAAACCCTGTGCATAGGGATGGGCAGGTCGTTTTGAGAAGCGGCGTCCCCGCGCGTCAAAACCGCGCGCTCTCTCGATCCTCGCTCGATGCGAATCACTCTATGGATAACAGCCGTGTCGTAGCGTGTCTGGTACAGGACAATGTCTCCGGCTCTGAGCGGGCTGACGTTTACCGGCTCGATTGTGATGACGTCGCCGTCTTCGATTGCCGGGCGCATGCTGCTGCCGCTCATTCGCATCTCAACGGGTATGCTCTTTGAAAGCAACTGACGAGCGTGTCCGAGAAAATCGGGCGTCTCTAAGGTGGCCTCGCGCCCTCGCTCCGCCTTTATACCATCATAGGCGCGCATCTGTCTTTCTCCATCAGTCGAGTCAGCTCTTGAGCTGAGTGTTCTAACTTTCGTCCGGCCATTCAGCCGACCATGAAAAAGCTATTGCCAATGATAGCGCAACCGGGTCAACGCGAAAAGTCAAAAACCGAAATGCAGCCCGGCCGCTCACCTTTTTCGCAGGACGAACTCTTTTGTGGGCGGCTGCTCCAGCCTCAACGCCAGATCGGTCTGGCTGATAATGTTATAGCGCTCGCGCCTCGCAGATTCCAGCAGAGCGCCGCCCGCCTTGTCGAAATAGAGGATCAATTCGCCTTGCCTGTCGATCAGGTAGCCGCCCTCTTCAATCGTCGCAGTCGAGCCCGCAAACTTCTCGACCTTGAAATTCCCGTCCTCGTCAAATGTAAAGACACGCGTCTCGCTTCCTAGAGAGCCCTCGGGCGCGTATAGGTCTTTAACCACCTGGAAGACGAACTCTCCCGACAACCTCTTGCCCGAATCCGTAAATTGGTCCGCCCGTGAGGAGCCTGGAATATGAGGACTCTGATCAAGGCCCGAAATCTCATCATTATTCTTGCCGCAACAGAAGCAGGTTAAAGCGAGCAGCGCGGTCAGCGATAGCGAAATGTTTTTTGACTCGCTTCGCATGAAAAGCGGATTCTACCTGCCGGGCAAAGGTGTCGTCTTGCGGAACATTGCCGTCAGGCCTTGCTTTGACATCATCCTTAGCTCTGTGCCGTCGGCAGACACTTCTATCTTGTGTCTCCTCACGACCGGCGGGTCCTGAATCTGTTGCTTCGACTCGCGGATTAACAGCACCAACTGGTCCTGCCCTTCTATCCTGAAATCCCCGCTATCTGTGTGGTCTACCTTGCCACCTTTCCTCGATAAGCGCGAAAACCTTCCGTCGGGAGTGAAGTTTATTTCAGTAGTATTCTCCGCGCTAATCATATCGATGAGGCCCTTATGATGAACCTCGATGATCGAGTATGTGCCGAGCAGAGTAGGCGGAGGCTTGGGACCGTTCTGATCCGGAGTCTCCGGCGGCGGCGCGGGGCTGCCGGGCATCTGGCGAACAGTGACGTCAGATGAAGGGGAGGCGGCTGTTTCGACAGGGCCGTTTGCATTGGCATTGGCCGTTGATGTGTCCGATTCATTCACGTTTGCCGGCCCATTGTTTATGCAACCGCTAACAAACCCGGTCAGGCAGAAGAGACTTAACAGGATAATGCGATTGACTCTATTCATATCTTTATTAGGTCAGGGCCGTGTGGCTTTCGGTTGTACGGGCTTCGTGGCCTGGTTCTGGTCCTGCGCGCGCAACTGAGCAATAGCCCTGGCGGCGGCGGCGCGCACGTCAGGGCTCACATCCTTATCCGCAGCCCGCTCAAGCGACGCGACAGCCCGCGCCGCGCCTACCTCGCCGAGCCCCGCTGCGGCCAGCTCGCGAACCTCTTCACTCTGGTCCGAAAGCGCGCCGATCAGCACGTCGACTACGCGAGGGTCGCGAAATCGTATTAACGCCGCGACAGACTTTTTTCGCACCGCTACAGACCCGCCGCGCATCAGCGAGAGGATCGGCTCGATGGCCGACGCATCGCCAATTCTCCCTAGCGCGGAGATGGCCTCGCCGCGCGCGCCGGATGTGTCGGTTCTTATAAGCTCGATCAATGGCCCGACGGCCTCCTTTGAGCCGGTCTCGCCCAGCGCTTCGGCTGCCAGCGCGCGGATCGAAGGCTGCGAATCTCTTAAAGCCGAAATCAGTTGCGCGACAGCGACTGCACCGAGGCGAGCGAGCGAGGCGGCTGCCTGCGACCTCATAGTGCCCGATTCATTTCGCATCAATCCCATCAGGTGCGTGACGGCCCGCTCGTTTCCGCTGTTGCCCAACGCCCTGACGGCGCTTGACCGCACGCCGGGGTTCTGGTCAGTGAGCGCATCTACGATCCTGTTAAATGCGCGCTCGGAATGAATGCCGCCGAGGGCTTCGATTGCAATCTCCCTTGTCGCAGGGAGGGAGGAGTCAGCCATTTTGAGCAGTTGGTCAAGGGCCGGTTCGCCCATCGCCCCGAGCGCCAGTGCCGCCTGCTGTCTGAGGGAGGCGTCTTCCTCCCTGAGAGCGGCTGACAGCGGCGTGATTGCTCGCGCGTCACCAATTAATCCCAAAGTACGCGCGGCGGCGGCACGGCCATCGGCTGCCGTTCTTTTATCTTGTAGGACCGCGATCAACGGCTCTACAGCGGGCGCTCCGATTCTGGTCAACACACGCGCGGCGCGGTCCCGCTCGCCTTCGCGATCCGTGCGCAGCGATTCCAAAAGAGGAGCAACGGCGTCCGGCCCCATTGCGACGAGGGCGCTCGCGGCGTAGAAGCGCACCACGGGGTCTTTATCTTTAAGGGCCGAGACGAGCGGGCCTGCTACCTCTTCAGAAGCCCCTTCAGCGGAAGCGCGGGCGAGTGTCCTTGCCGCTCGTGACCGCACTTGCCAATCCGCATCCGCAAGCGCCTTGACGAGCAGCCGCGTCGCCCTTGGGTCTTTCATTCGAGCCAAAGATTCGGCGGCGGCGAGGCTGACTCGCTGATCCCTGTCATTGAGCAAAGTCGAAAGCGGAGAGATCGCTCGGCTGTCTCCGAGCCTGCCAAGCGCAAAAGTAGCTTGAATCCGAACCTCTGCGGCCGGGTCATTCAAGGAAGCGACGAGCGCGTCCGTCGCCCGCCCGTCACCGAACTGGCCTAGCGTGCGGGCGGCTTCGGCCCGGACCCTCATATCGGAATCCTTTAACGCGCCGATTATTACAGGAACCGCGCGAGCGTCTCCGAGCCTCGCGTAAGTAGACAGGGCTGCGGCGCGCACCTGCCAGTTCGAATGCGAAACATCCGACGCGAGCCGCTCGACGGAGACTCCGAGCAAGGCCAGCGATTGAATCGCAGCGCTGCGGACAGCCTGCTCGCCATCCTGCGCGGCGGCGAATAGGGTTTCTGTAGCCACCGCATCGCCGATCAGTCCGAGCGAGGTAATCACGGCGACGCGAACATCTTTTTCGGGCGCGGCGGCAGAGTTGATGAGCGGTTCGACTGCCCGCCTGTCCCTGAGCGAGCCGAGCGCTTCGACAACTTTGACTTTGAGCGCGGGCTCCTTGACTGCCGCGAGAGTATCGATCAAAGCGGGCACTGCTTTCTGATCGCCGAGACGGCTGAGCCGTTCGACGGCTCGCGATTGTTCGGCGAGATTCGGGCTGTTCAACTGCTTTATCTGGTTGTCGACCGTCACATCGGCGGCGGCAAGCGCATTGGCGATGTTTGGGCTTATCTTTCCGCCCGGCTCCTTTGCATCGAGCAGCGCGTCTGCAACGGTGTTCTGATCAAAGGCCGCAATTGACTCATTAAGTGCGGCCAGCACTGCCGAGGATTTTTCTTTCTTGAGCAGCGCGACCAGAAAAGTCAAACTCTTGTCGCCTGCTGCTCTCTGGTCCGCTTTCGCGGCTTTTGCTAGCGAGCGTATCGCAGCCGCCCGCACCTGTGGCTCGCCGTCTTCGCACAGGAGCATCAGGGCCTCGACCGCCGGAGGCCCATTAAAGCGCGGCAGCGCTTCGGCCACAGCCAGCCGAAGCGCAAAAGCTTCATCGCTGCTCATCGCGGACTTGCCGCCTGGCCGCGCCGCGCCGTTCTTTGCCAGGCTCATTATCTCAGGCAAAGCCCGCGCATCGGCAAACTCCAGGAGCGCGCGAAGCGACGCGCCCCGCTCATCAGCAAAATCGCTATGGAGCGCGGCGGCTACGCGGTCAAGCTGTTCGGTTTTCCCAAGCCTATAAAGCGCAGCAGCGTATTCCCAATCTACAGTTGTTTCGGCTTTCGTCGCGGCGAGCAAAGGCTCGGCAGCGCGGCCGTCTCCAATCCTGCCTAGCGCAACGGCGGCGCTCCGGCGGACGCTCGGGTCCGAATCCGCAAGCAGCTTTATCAAAGAATCAACGGCGGCATTCGCTCGCATCTCTCCAAGAGCCATCGCGGCTGCGCGACGGACAATCTCGTGCTGGTCGCCGAGCGATTTTATCAGGGTCTGTGTCGCGCTGTTCTCCTTTAGCAATCCGAGGAGGCGGGCGGCGCGTGCGCGCACAAAAGGGTCCTCGCTATCGAGCGATGTCTTGAGACTCGAAGCGACCGAGGTTTCTCCTATCTCGCTCAAGGCCGTGAGCGCGGCATCCCGCACAAACCAGTTCTTATCCTCAACCAGGGGAAATAAATCCTGGGCGTGGGCCTTGCTCCGAAGGCGCCCCAACGCTCTTGCGGCCTCGCCTCTGACATACCAATCGCTTGATGAAAGCGACGCGACGACTTTTGAGGCGGCTTCAGGGTCTTTTGACTCAGCTAATGATTTGATCTGCTTGACCTGTGCGGAGGGCTGGTTGGCAGGCTGATCCTTTGGCTCGACCGACTGCGCGCGTGCGCCTCCCGCAAACAGAAGCGTACAGGCAAGCGCCATAAGTTGGACGATTCTGTTTCGAGAAAGGTCTTTTTTCATTTGAACGCCCGCGCGAAAAGGTCCCGAACCCACGGCACGTAAGGCAAGCGAAATTCTACAGTACATTAGGACGTTTTTGAAAGCGAGGAAGCCAGCAGTCAGGCAGAGCTTTGACAGACCTCCGGCCTGACGCCGCGCTTTTTGTCATGTCAAGTATTCTCAGGTGGGGTTAGAAATGCCTGCCCGGTTGAGATCATCCGGGCAGGCATTTGAAACTTTGTGTGAGGCCGCTTTATGCCGCGAGTCGGTCGCCGGAATGGCTGATCTTCTCAGCAAAGACCCCATATCTGGCTAAGGCCTTCTCGATGGCGGGCATCGCTTGCGGAACGTTGATCTTCAGGAACCTGATAAGGTGGCCGACCTCGGTCGGCGTCAGGTCCTCGGGGCTCCTGCCGGGTATGCCCAGCGGGATTAGATACGCGCGCATGTTGAGGTTGGTGCGGCGCATTTCTGTCTCAAGCCCCTGGATGAAATCCTCGCGATCCGCCATGTTCATTGCTACCAGGCCATCGCGCACAAGGCTCTTTAACTCGTTCGGATCAAGCGAGCTCGGTCCGATCGTGGACACTTGATTTCTCGACTGCATTCTTTTTGTATTTATGTTTTTTGCCATTGTCTTCCACCCTTCTGTTACAAACCCTATTTTGTCTCTCTTACCTCCAATCATTAACAACGCGCTTACTCGCCAAAACGGGGCGCGATGTTTAACCCGTCAAACGCCCTTCGGCCGCCTATGTTCCAAGAACTTTCAATGCCCGATCGGCCCCGTTTTATTCCTCAGCCCCGTGATCGCCAGCGGCTTCAAAAACCCACTATGCATTTGTGCAACTAATATGCCATTGGGTTGTATGCCGCCAACAACTCCTGGGACCGGGACGACTGCAAGGAAAACCTCTAATCCCCATTTTTTGGACCGCGTTTGTCCACGCCGTTTTGATACGCAATCAATGTCTTATTAGGATTCATTTCCCTGCTCATCAAAGCCGCGCCGCCATCGTCCCTTCTCAGCAGCATAGAACGGAAAGCAATCAAGCTTTTGCGTCAAGAATGTATGCCCAAGTGACATAAGAACCCATTTCCAGGTTAAGACACGCGACTCCCGATACCGGATTCTCGGTTTTTTGGCCGCATTCACGGGAAAAGCGGCTTGGACATCCTTATGGTACGAAGGTTGCTCAGTAGATCGCCATACATAGCATCACCTACCAACGATGCTTGCCAATTACAACCTGAGGGGCCAAGAGGCACCGACTACGGTCGGTGCCTTTTTTTCCGTTTGAATATGATGAGATGGTCGATTGTGCTATAATTCATTTCCAATTATCACACCTGAAAAGAAAGGGAGCACAAATTAAACATGGCAGATGAACGTGCTGAGCGGAACCGTGCCATCGATCTGGCTATAGCAGGAATTGAGAAGCAGTTCGGTAAAGGCTCAATCATGCGTCTTGGCGAAAAGAAGGTCGTAGATGTCCCGGCCATATCTACCTCTTGCTTGAGCCTGGATGCGGCCACAGGAATTGGCGGCGTGCCAAGAGGGCGAATCGTTGAGATTTATGGGCCTGAGTCGGGCGGCAAGACGACCCTGGCGCTGCACATCGTGTCGCAGGCCCAAAAGAAAGGCGTCGCGGCCTACATCGACGCCGAGCACGCACTGGACGCCAAGTATGCAGAGAAGCTGGGCGTTAACGTAAATGATCTCTTTATTTCCCAGCCTGATTCAGGTGAACAGGCCCTTGAGATTGCAGAAGCTTTAGTTCGTTCGGGCGGCGTCGACGTTCTTGTCATAGACTCTGTCGCGGCGCTCGTCCCCCGCGCAGAGCTTGACGGAGAGATGGGTGATTCCCTTCCCGGACTCCAGGCCCGCTTGATGTCGCAGGCGCTTAGAAAGCTGACTGCGGTCGTAGCCCGGTCAAACACCTGTCTGATCTTTATCAACCAGATTCGCGAGAAGATCGGTGTTATGTTCGGCAACCCCGAGACTACGACCGGAGGCCGCGCGCTCAAGTTTTACTCCTCTATTCGCCTTGAGATTCGCCGGACGAGCGCCATCAAGGACGCCGAATCCGTAGTCGGGAACCGCACAAAGGTCAAGGTGGTCAAGAACAAATGCGCGCCGCCTTTCAAAGAGGCCGAGTTCGACATTATGTACGGCGAAGGCATCTCGCGCGAAGGCGACCTGCTCGACCTCGCGGTTGAGCATAAGATCGTAGACAAAAGCGGCGCGTGGTTCAGCTTCCAGGGCGAACGCCTTGGGCAGGGCCGCGAGAACGTCAAGAACCTTATCAAGTCCAATCCTGAAATCACATCCAGGATTGAGGTAGAAGTCCGCCGCGCGCTCGGTCTGTCGACAGCCGGCGGGACCGAGGAGCCCGAATCGAGCGCGCCCGCCGCGACGGGCGGCTCGGGCCGCAAAGCGGCTCCGAGAGAATAAAAGGTCGACCTGATAAAGAGGCCGCAGATGAAAGAAGCCCGGTTAAAACCGGGCTTCGCTTTTTTCAACTGCGCCAAACTTATTTCTGGCCGAACGGGCGCTGCTTGCCTTCCAGAGCCTCTTTGTAAGCCCCGTTAGGCACGTCGCCGAGCGCGATGGCTTTTTCGTATTCCTCAAGCGCGTCCGCCCGGAACTCCTGAAAATCGAGGATTCGACCTATGGAGACGTAGCTCCATTGGATCAGCCAGAGCTCGGAATCCTTAGCCGCGTTATCGATAGCATTTCGATAGAGCTTTATCGCCTGTTGAAGCCGGTTGTACTGCGCCTGAATCTTTTCGTCCTCGTCAGCCTTGGAATCTGATTCCACAGGGCTCGGGACCTGACGCAGAATCTGAGCCAGGCCGTAAAGCGCCCTCGCGTTGTTCGGTTGCGTTCGGATTATCTCTTCGAGTAAGGGCCGGGCTTCATCGTAGCGGCGCTGCCTGATCAAATCATCCGACAAAACGATTTTGCTCACAGCGGTCGCAGGCTCGGCCTCTGACCCCGTCTTCGGCCCGCCCGCTTTCCGCGCTGCCGATACGCGAGCGACAACGGGCTCGAACTCGCCGGCGCGTTTGGCCTCGCGGTCGAATTTCGTGGTCGCAACCATCTGATCGAAGAAGTCTTCTATGTTTATCCCGACCTGCTCGAACCCTTTTAGCGACTCATAGAAATGAAAGGCGAGCACGGCCCCGCGCAAATAGTTTTGGGCCATGTCATAAATGGCGTCGTCTTCGGTGTAAGCGCCCCCCGTCTCAGCCGCCTGTATGCGGCGCATGCGCGTCTCCGCCGCGACGGCGAGCGATTGCCTGAGAATCAAATAGACGCTCGGCCCTATGTTCTTCGCCGCCGTCGGAACCGCCGCGAGAAGTTGTAGGATCTGGTCCTTGTACTCAAGCGCTGCCTTCAAGTGGCGCTCGATCATCGGGTCCAGGACAAAACGAATCAACGCGCTGCGGATGGCCCCGCGATTAGGAGTGACCGAAGGGCCGATGATGAGCGTATAATCGTCTCCGACTCTACGCGAAAGAATCTCATCTTTTTGATTGAGCAGATCGTCCCGAATGACGGACGTGTCGAGAGCGGAAAACGGGTCTGGTATGACGTAGACCTGCCGCGTCCGAGTGCGCGCGATCATCCTCTGCGTTTCGCGACGCGCGCTGCCATCTGTCGGCTTCGTCTCAACGACGAGCGGGCGCAACCTGACAATCGTTTCGGGCTTCGTGTGAAAATACTCAAGCGTCTTGTAGATCATCTCGCCCACAGGGCGGCGGTAGGCAGTCGAGTAAGTTTGTGCGGCCCGCATGTACTTGGGCAGCAGCTCCTTGATGCCGCTCGTCGTATAAAACCGGCCTATCAGTCTTACAAAACCATCCTTCTCATCCCTTGCCAACAATGGCTGTAGGTCTTCTGGAATGTTATCCGCTTTGCCGTCGTTGTTGTCGTCGCGCATATAGACTGAAAAAGCGGGCGGCGGCGTCATCAACATACTGAGAGCCGCGTAACGCTGTGCGTCTACGGCCTCGTCGACCTCCGGTCGCCTGTGCGTTTTGTAGAATGCGGCCAGCTCCTGTTTGAGCTGAGGGTTAAGATTTGCGAGGTCTTTTCTCAGCTCCGCGCGAGCGGGCGAAAGCGGCTGCCCCTGCGGTTCGTAGTCGAATCCCGCGAGGTTTATGGCCGCCATTACGACGAGTGTCCGCACGTCAGGCTCTATCCGAACGTTCACATCGGAAGGCGGTATGAAGCCGACATCCTCGACCGCAGTCGGTTGCTCAGTTTTTTTCGGTTGAGGCTTAGGCTGCTGGGCGACTGCGGCGCTCACAAGCGAAAGCCCTATCAAGAAAGCTAGAATTGATTTGGGCATAGCAAAAAGGATAGCCGCCTGAGAAAACCCCGGTCAACCCCCTTATCAGTGCTGAGTGCTGAGTGCTGAGTGCTGAGTAAAAAACTAGCGCGAATGTCCTGGTGTTCTTTACTCAGCACTCAGCACTCAGGACTTTAGTTAGAGCTTCTCTGCGACGCTCTTCGCCTGCATGAAAAGAAGCAGGTAGTCGCGCCCGCCCGCTTTTGAATCCGTCCCGGACATGTTGAACCCGCCGAACGGGTGTACGTCGACGAGCGCGCCCGTGCACTTGCGGTTCAGGTAGAGATTGCCGACGTGGAAGTCTCGTCGCGCCTGTTCGAGCCTGCTCCGGTCTTTTGAATAGACCGCGCCGGTCAATCCGAATTGCGTGTTGTTGGCGATGTCGAGGGCCGAGTTGAAATCGGTGGCGCGAAACGTCGCGAGCACAGGGCCGAATATCTCTTCTTGAGAGATGCGCGCCATCGGGTCTACGTCGGCAATTACAGTGGGCTTGATAAACCAGCCCTGGCTCTGCTCGGCCATCGGCTCGCCTCCCGCAATCAGACGCCCTTCGCCTTTGCCTATAGAGATGTAGTTCAAAATCGATTCGTAAGCGCTCTTACTGGCGACAGGCCCCATCCAGTTCTCTTGCTCCTTCGTCGGACCCACGCGGATGCGCGAAGCGCGCTCGCTCACGCGACTCACGACATCGTCGTACACGTCATCGACTACGACCAGGCGCGAACAGGCTGAGCACTTCTGCCCCGAAAATCCGAACGCCGCTGCTACAACGCCTTCCGCGACTTCGTCAAGGTTGGCGGTCTCATCGACGACGATAGTATCTTTGCCCCCCATCTCCGCCACGACGCGCTTTATCCATATTTGCCCTTCAGCAGTCTTCGCGGCCAGCTCGTTGATGTGAAGCCCGACCTCTTTAGAACCCGTGAAGGCTATGAAGCGGGTCCGCGGATTGCCCACGAGGTAATCGCCTATGCGGCCCCCGCTGCCGGGGAGGAAATTCACGACCCCTGCGGGCACGCTCGCCTCTTCCAGGATTTCCACGAATTTTGCTGCGATAATGGGGCTGTCGCTCGAAGGCTTCAATACAACCGTATTGCCCGTTACAATCGAAGCCAGCGTCATGCCCGCCATGATTGCGAGCGGAAAGTTCCAGGGCGGGATGATAACGCCCACACCCAGCGGGATGTAAAAAAGCTCGTTCTGCTCGCCGGGCGATTGCGTCAGCGGCTGCTCCTTGCCGTATCGAATCATCTCCCTGGCGTAGTAATCCGCGAAATCGATCGCTTCGGCAACGTCCGCATCCGCCTCGGCCCAGCTCTTACCCACCTCAAGCACCATCAGCGCCGTGAGCTCCGCTTTCCGGCGTTTCATCAACGCGGCGACCTTCAGCAGGTAGCGCGCGCGCACTTCGGGCGCTACGTTTTTCCAGTCGCGGAATGCCGATGTCGCCTCTTCGATGGCCTTGTCTGCCAGGTCCGTAGTCGCTTTGTGGACAAGCCCGACAATCTCTTGATGGTTCGAGGGGTTCGGCGAGGCCAGCATATCACCCGTAGTGTACCGCTTGCCTCCTATGATGATCGGGTATTCCTGTCCGAATTGAGACTCGACCTGGCTAATCGCTTCGCGAAGCGAAGCCGCGTTTCGTTCGTCGGAAAAATCTGTCAGCGGCTCATTTCTGAATGGTGGGAGCATGAAGGTTTCCTTTCCTTGTTGGGGTCGTATTCAGCAGCACATACAAAATTAACAAGCTGTATTAAGGCCGTCAACCGAACCCCAAAAGGATCACTTACGTTTAGCATGTTTAGACCTGTATCACAGGCGAGAGCGATTCTGTTACAATTAAAGGAGCCTTCGCGCGAGGCGGTCCTGAAACAGGTTAGACTATAACGATTAATGCAGATAGGGGTAAGCGAGCTTGGTTAAGTCCTTTTTTCACTCATTCGGTCGGTCACTGGCCCTTCTAATCTTACTTTCGGTTTTCGCCTCAGTATCGGCTGGCGGCGCGGCCTACACCGCAGCCCCTTCGACCGGTTTAAAGAAGGCTGAGTTACAGTCCGAGCAGCTTTCGGCTGAAGACCGACGAGAAGTCTTTGTAGACGTTTGGCAGATGATCGATGAGAAGTATTACGACCCTTCGTTTAACGGGGTGAACTGGGGCGCAGTGCGCGAGCGATACCTGCCGCTGATCGATGCCGCCGCAAGCGATGATGAGTTCTACACGCTCTTGAAGCGAATGGTAGGTGAGCTCCGCGACGCGCACACCAGATTTCATACCCCGCGCGAACGTCGAGAGCGAAAGCTCGACCAGGGGACGAGCGCCGGGGTTTCCATTTACGAAGTCGAAGGCCGGAGCGTTGTCGTGAGCGTCGCCCCGTCGTCAGAGGCCGCGCGGGCGGGCGTCGAAGAGGGTATGCTTATTCGGACAATTGACGGCAAACCGATCGAAGCCAGGCTAGCCGAAGCGCAAAAGGGCGTAGGCGGTTCTTCATCTGAGCGGGCGAACCGGCTGCGCCTGTACAGGAAAGTCCTTGACGGCGAGCCCGGGACCACGCTGTCGCTCGGTCTTGCTCGCACGAACGGAACTGTCTTGAACGTAGTATTGACGCGGCGGGTCGTGTCCGAAACGGCTATGGTAAGCTCGCGCGTTCTGCCTTCGGGGTTCGGCTACATCAGGCTTAATCTTTGGAAATCGCCGGTCTATAAAGAGTTCAAAAAGGCGCTCGACCGCATGAAAGACGCTCCAGGCATCATCGTAGACCTGCGCGGCAACCCCGGCGGAGAAGTGAACGAGGTGCTTAGGATCGCGAGCTATTTCTTCCCGGAAAGAGTCCAATTCGGTCGGTTCATAAATCGCTCAGGAAAGGTTTTGCAACTCTTCACACGCTACGATGATGATGACAGGGTCTATAACGGGCCGCTGGCCGTCTTGATAAACGAATCATCCGGCAGCGCGTCCGAGATGTTTTCGGGCGTGCTGCAAGAGAATGGCCGCGCGGTCGTCATCGGCCGCCAGAGTTGCGGCTGCCTTCTCGGTATTGCTAAATACAGAGAGGTCGAAGGCGGGGGTGAGCTAGCCATTAGCGAGCTTGGTTACATCTCGCCAAAAGGCAAGAAGCTCGAAGGCAGTGGCGTTTCCCCTAATGAACAGGTCGCGCTCAAAATTGCCGACTTGCAACGCCGTCGCGACGCGGCAATCGAAGAGGCTGAACAGCAATTGAAATCCGCCGCCGCCCGCGTCAAAGCCGCACAAGAGTAGGTACTGAGTGTTGAGTGAAATACTATCACTCAGCACTCAGCACTCAGGACTTCTTTGCTTTCGGGAAGCTCACCAGATTAGCAATCATCCTGTACGCGCCCGGAACCCCTTCGGGTAACTGCCTGAACCACGCGATCCCCGTGTAGATGTAATGGCCCTTGCCATATTGGGCGATGAGCTGGGCGCCTCTCAAAGGTGCTTCACCGGGATCATGGCTCGCCACCATCGGCTTGAAATTGGCGTCCCACTCGCTCAGGAAATATGTACCCCGCTCTTGCACCCACCCTTCGAAATCCGATTCCGTGATGCGGTTCGGAAAGTTGAAGACGGGGTGCGTCGGGTCGAGTATCTCCACGGCTGCGCTCTCGTCTGTCACGCGCTCCGGCGTCTGCTTCATCTTGACGGCGTACGGAGCCATGTTCAATTGCGCGTATTCGCCCTTGTTGTACTGAACGATCAGCGTCCCGCCTTTGTGGACATAATCGAGGAGCCGCCGGTTATTCGAAACGACATCGGGGCGGACTTCGTAGACTCTCAGCCCGGTCACGATTACGTCGTACTTGCTCAAGTCGCCGGAAGCGAGCTCGCGGGCTTCGATCAACGTGACATCGACGCCGAGGCGTTTCAGAGCGTTTGCGAAATCGTCGCCAGCGCCTTCGATGTATCCGACCTTCAAACCGGGAGCAACTTTCACATCAAAGGCTCCTGCCGATGCTCTCGCCTCGCGATAGAAAAATCTCGGCTGCGTGTGCGGGTACGAGATCGCCTGATAGCCTTCTGTGAATCGCTGCCCTTTGACCTGGGCAACGGCTTTAATCTCGTAATTCCCTTTTGAGTTTGCCGGGACAGTGACCTTATGCGTGATGCTGGCCCGCTCGCCTTCCCGCTTCAAATCGAAATCCGATTGCTTGGGCATGATGCCCCACTGGGAAGATTGACCTCCGCCGTCCGCACTCAGCGTCAAGCTTCCCTGAACGCCTGTCTTCGAGTTGTTGACCAGCGATACGGTCAATTCGCGTTCTTGCGGCCGATTCGATGTTGGGCTGATGATGATCGCGGGCGATACGCTCACAGAGATGACCGGCGCGATCTTCAGCTCATGTCTTATCTCGCCCAGAGCCTTATCAGCGAAGCGATACTCTGCGGCTCGAAGGACGGCTACTCTTTCGCCTTCGATCTCGAACTCAACGAGCCCCTCAAGCACGGGCGGCGCGTGAGGCTCGATGCCCGTCCCGCCCTTGCCCGGCGAAAACATCGCGCCTCGGCGGGGATGCTTTAACCAGTAGGGCGCTGTCGGCTCTGCCGCCTCCCCCACGGTGACTTTGAATTCAGTCTGAGTGATGGCGCGGCCGTCTGTAACCGATCTCTCCTGTTTTTGTTGCGCTGCGCTCATCCCGTCTCTCGACGGAAGTGAAACCTGAATTGTCTTCACGCCCTCACCCGCGTAGGCCGCAACAGTGACCCCGAATGTCTGGCCGGGTGTTACGGTGTCGTCATCCGCAATGCAATCGACGATGACGCCGTTTGCCTGTGCGAGCGCGTCTGCGAAGTCCTTCTCTTTCTTATCGAGCAAGTAATCGACTTCGTACATCTCCGCTTCGCTCAGGCCCATCCTTGGCAGCTCTCTTCGTATCTCTCTCAACCGCCGTAGCCCTTGCGCTATCGTTCCGCTGACGGATCGAGTCGAGTAAGGGTTGTAATCTTTCTTAGCCTGCTCTGCCGCTCGCTGCACTTCGGCCAAAGCCTGTTTAAGCTGCGGGGCTTTCTGGCCCGCGAAATCCGCTATGCCGAGTATGGTCGAATCCATGCCGTCGAAAATATCTTTCTCTTCTTTCGGAATTCCGACTGCGCTCTCAACAAGCTTGTAGCGTGAATGACGCGGCTCGCGCCGTTCGAGCGCGCCCTGGTCCTGCGATCGGTGCTGGCTGCGGCCCTGCATTGCGACCTCGTAGTAAGTGCGGCCCAGGATCGGATCGAACTGTCCCGTGTTGATCGACAGAGTTGCTTCAGGCGGTTGAGCCGGCTGGCCCTGCTGCCTCCGCTCGCTCGCCCTGATGTAAAGCTTCCTCGCTTTCCACGGCCTCAGCCCCAGCTCCGTAAATCTCGCAGGGTCTGCGGCAGCTTTGTAAGCCTCTTGCGCTAGAAGTCCTGCTGCCTGATGATGCCCGTGACCGTCCGACGGCGTGCCCGTCCACACGGAGACAATCACGAAGGGGCGAAACGTGCGAATGACTCTCACCATGTCGGAAAGCACGGCCTCGCGGTCCCATTTCGAAAGGGCCTCTTCGCGGACTTTGCTGAAACCGAAATCGAAAGCACGGGTAAAGAACTGGCTCGCGCCGTCGAGCCTGCGCGCCGCGAGCATCTCGTCGGTGCGGATGACGCCGAGCGATTCGTAAAGCTCAGGGCCTATCAAATTCTGCCCGCCGTCGCCGCGCGTCAGCGACAGGTAAGCCGTGCGGGCCTGACGACCTCGCGCGAGGTAAGCGAGAAGCCCGCTGTCCTCGTCGTCAGGGTGCGCTCCCGTGTGAAGCACGCTCGCGATCACGCCGAGCCGGTTTATTGCCTGCCCAAGCCCTACGGCCCCCCGGTCGAGCGCGGTCTGTTGAATCTTCTGATTGATGACGACCGCGTCGCTCTGTGCGCGGGCCGTGCTGACAACCGTGCCGAGGTTGAACAATAAGATAAGTGCAAGAGCTACCGACCTGCGGGTAAAGCTGTTCTTCATCAAAATCCGCCTCCCTCCAACTGCGTTAAGCAACTCTCGTATGAATATAGCTTCTAAGGCCAGACTAGAATCAAGTCTAAACCATGCACTGCAAAATGATAAAGCGGCTTGCAGCGCCACGTGGCCGCCAATAGAATAGTCGCGCGCGTGATAAGCCGCTCACTACGAGATCAAGAGGAGGCGCTGATGTCAGACAGACCGCACGATGAGCCGGACGAGGCGATCAGCTTTCCCGGCGGTTGGAAAGGGCTTTACATTTTTCTTGTCATCTACGGCTTTCTCCAGATCGCTATTCTCTACTGGTTCACCGCCACACTCAACCGACCCTGATGCATACAATCGACTGGTTAATCTTCGCTCTTTACATGGGCGGCACGATGGCGCTGGGGCTCTGGGCGAGCCGCAGGGGCAAAGACATCGACGCCTACTATCTCGGCAATCGCAGCCTGCCCTGGTGGGCCGTCGGCCTCTCAGTGATGGCGACACAGGCGAGCGCGATCACGTTCATAGGCACTACGGGACAGGCATACAACGACGGGATGCGCTTTATTCAGATATACCTGCCCCTGCCCATCGTCGTCGTAGTCCTATGTTTGACGTTCGCGCCCTTCTTCTACCGCGCCAGAGTCTACACGGCTTACGAATACCTGGAGCGAAGATTCGATACGAAGACGCGCGCTTTAACGAGCTTTCTTTTTCAATGCTCTCGCGGCATGAGCGTCGGCATAGTCCTTTACGCGCCGTCCGTAGTTCTCTCGGTAATCCTCGGATGGGACGAGACGCTGACGATACTGATGATGGGGGTGACGACGCTTCTCTACACAACGAAAGGCGGCGTGCGCGCGGTCGTCTGGACCGATACGCTCCAGATGATATTGATGTTTATAGGCGTCTTTTTAGGCCTCTACTTAGTTATCGCAAAGCTGCCGGAAGGCATAACGTTTTCCGACGCAATCTACCTCGGAGGAGTGGCTAATCGATGGAACGCCGTCGACACGTCGCTCGACTTGAACAACCGATACACGCTGCTCTCGGGTCTGCTCGGCGGTTTCTTCCTGATGCTCTCATACTTCGGCTGCGACCAGAGCCAGGTGCAGCGATACATCACCGCAAGCTCGGTTAAAGAGAGCCGCATGTCGCTCATCATGACCGGGTTTTTAAAAGTCCCCATGCAGTTTTTCATCCTGGCGACGGGCGTCTTTTTGTTCATCTTTTACCAGTTCGAGCGTCCACCCATCTATTTCAACTCGGCGGAGGTCGCGCGCGTGGAGCAGAGCCCTGCGCGCGACGAGCTGCTGCGCCGGCAGGCGGAGTTCGACCAGGCGTTCGATCGTCAAAGAGAGCTGAGCTTCGGGCTAGTCGAAGCTCGGCGCAATGGCGACGCGGCGGAAGCCGATCGCTTGCTGGCCGAGCGGCAGGCTGCGGTCTCTCGTGCCGAGCAGATACGCAAATCGACTGCTGAATTGATCAGATCGACTTCGGATACGCCGACCAATGATGTGAATTACGTCTACCCCAGCTTCCTGCTCAAATATTTTTCGGGCGGCATACTGGGGATGATGATCTCTGTGATCTTCGCCGCCGCGATGTCATCGATAGCGGGCGAGATTGCAGCGCTGTCGAGCGCATCGATGATCGATTTTTATAAGCGATACTTCAAGCCCGAAGCTTCCGACGCACACTACTTGAGGGCCGGTCAGATCTCCACGCTCTTTTGGGGACTATTCGCGACCGTCGCGGCGTTCCTTTTAGGCAGCCGGGGCACGTCGCTGGTCGAAACCGTCAACACCGTAGGCTCGCACTTTTACGGACCGATCCTGGGAGTCTTTATCCTGGCCTTCTTCGTAAAGCGCGCGAGCGGAACCGGGGCCTTTATTAGCATCATTCTTGGAATGATGGCCGTGATCTCCGTAAGCTGGTTTACAAAGGTTTCCTGGCTCTACCTCAACGTCATAGGCCCGCTCGTTGTCGTAACGGCTGGGATAATCCTCAGCCTGATCTTTCCCAATCGCCCGAAGCCTGATGCAGAGATGAAAAACTCACAGTGAGTTATGGCTTGGGCGGCTGATTGGGCGGCGGCTGACTAGGCGGCTGATTAGGTGGTTGGTTAGGTGGCTGATTAGGCTGACTGTTCTGACCCATTGGCGGAATATAGATGAATACCCACTGGTCATAATTATCCAGCCCGTAAAGAGTCCGCACCGACGGCCCTTTCATCTTGGGCGCGACGCCGATAATAGGGATGTTACTCTTACCCGGCCCCGAGTCATCATCGAAAAAGTGCGCGAACGGATCGGGAGGGTTCAATTGGTCCTGGGGGTTCTGATTCGGGCTACCGGGTTGAGGGTTCGGGGGCGGAGTATTGGGGCTGCCAGAAGGCGGAGTATCATCGTCCGAGGGGAATATGATCACAGGCGGGGGCGGCCCAGCCATCTCTTCATAAATTCTGGGAATGACCAGCCCTGTTTCAGCCGCGTAAGCCTGAAACAGGGTCATCAATCGCGGGTCGCGCAATCTGACGGGCTCCCACTCTCCGCTGTTCATCGGATCGATTGTGGCTGAGAGCCTGACGAGCTTGATCTCGTTGACGCCAACCAGATAAGGCTCTTTCAATTTCTGCAACTCGGTCAGGCAGCCGCGCGGTTGTTGCTGGCATTGCCTGAGATTGATAACTCCCAGCCTGCCGTTGTTGTAGTAGCGCGCGATGGCCTTCGCCATCTGATCGCCGCGAAAGAGAAGCTCGGCCTCTTTGTCGCGCCGCACCTGGAACTGCACATTCGGGGCAAGCGCCGCAAGCATTATAGCCATAATAGAGAGCGCGAGTATCAGCCCGAGCAAGGCCCAGCCCCGCTCGTCGGCTCGCGGGTCACGCTCTACTGTCAGGCTTGATTGGTTCGCCAGGTTCATCGCGGCTTCTCTTGTCTCGACACGGCCTTTCTGATGTTCAATTGCAGGTGAGTAACTTCTATCACGTCTTTGGTGATCGAGTCTATGCGCCAGACGCCCTGGATCGTGTCGCCTCGCCTGTAGCCTTTGTGAGCGAAGACTCCGCCCACTTCGAGCAAAGCGTTGCCGCCCGTCTCGCCGTAGTACTTGAAAGGAGGATCGGGCGGATTCTGCACGGAGAGCGCCTGCTGATTCGAATACCATTTATTCGGGTCGCTCTTGGAGCGCACCTCGATGCTGATGCTCCCCGGCGACATATAATCCCCCGGCTGCACCTCCGTGCTGAGCGTGGTCTGGTTAACACGCTTCGTCTCCCTCACTCTCCCGTTCATTATGATCTGCGCATCATCCGGATAGCCCTGCCCCGTCACCGTCAGCGTAAACGCTTTCGGCGTCGTCGCAATCACGCTCTGAGGCTGCACATATTGAAGCGAGATCGGCGGCGGCGGCGGCGGCGGTGGGGGCGGCTTCGGTGGCTCAACGTAGTACGCGAAGATGTTGCCGCGCGGAGTCGTGGTCGGGCTCGCAACGTTGAATACACTCAAATCGAGAGGCGTCAAGTTGGCAAGCTCTTGCTCAAGAGCTTCTCGCTGTGTTGAAGATTTGCTCGCCGCCGCGTCGACCTGCCTGGAGGTTTGAACAGGTACTGTCGATCGCTGTGTTGTTGCCGACGGTCTTGTGTTGGCGTTCGATTGCGAAGCAGGTTTTCGCCGGGGCTCATCCTCGGCGATGAAGAAATTATAGATGAATATGAAGATGAACCCGGCGAAGAGGACGCCAAGAAGCGGTTTCTGTATCCTCGCCCAGGTCGGTTTTTGATTAGCCATCCTTGATGCTCTCTACTGCCTGTCTCTTATTCCGATTGAAAATAGGCAGTCATGTTGACTGCCAGCGATATGCCCGAGCTGGATTGCACACGCGCCCCGCGACGCCCTTCTTCGGCATCGATGCTCGTAAGGCTGAGTGTTTGAATAATCAGAAAATGATTGTTCTGCTCAAGCTGGTTTATAAACTTGCGAAGGTTTTCTAACTGACCGAAGACCGTGAAATTCATCTCCAGCTTCGGAAAAATATCCAGGGACTTCTCCCCGCTCTTTCGCTTAGAGCCGGTCGGGTCAACGTTATGGCGGACCTCGATGCCGCTCATCAATTGCAGGCTATTCTTTTTCGCCAGCGCATTAATCTCTTTGAAAAGCTCCGCCTCCCCCCTGGTGCGCGTCTTCGCAGTCAGGCGGCTGCCCTTAAAGGTGTTGAGGCTGTCGAGCGCTTGTCTGGCCGCGTCCTGCGCAGGGTTCGCGCCCTGGCCGCTGTTTTGTAAGCTCGCATCGATTACCGTTTGCTGCGCGTCGCGTTGAGCCTTAAGCTCGCGCACGCGGTCTTGCTGCGGCCTGACGGTGCTGAAGTAGTATGTAACGACCAGCACAAAGAACAACAGGACAGCGGCTGCGGCAAGCAATTCGGCGGGGCTGAGGCCGAACGGCCTTGCGGGCATCTTTATCGACCTGACCTCCATGCGCGAGACGCGCTCTCTCACTTGACTGCTCATTGCGCGCCTCCCCTGAAAGGTCTGTAGATCAAGTTGAGAGTGAAAGGGACTTCGTTAGTCTCGATCGATTGATCCTGGCTCGACTGGCCGCGCATAAACAGGCCGCCTGAATTGTCGAATGCCGTCATCATCTCCGTCATATTGTCCGAGGACTTTCCGAGCGCTTTTACCTCGACCAGCCCAACTACCCCTGCCTCCTCGTCCACGGATTCGTTTACTTTAATGCTCAGTAGGCGTACGTTGTTCGGAACGCGCTCCTGGATGTCATTTATAAGTTTCGTCCAGGGGAAAGCTTTCTGCGAGATAATCCGGCGCGCAGCGGCAAGCTCGTAGGCGTCTCGCTCTGTCAACTGAACAGTCGGCGTCTGCTGAGCGCGCTTCGCTGAATCCTCTTTCAACTGTTGGACCTGTCGCTCGCGGTCGCTCACGGCGCTCGCCAGTCGCCTCGCCTCAACGTCCGTAGTGGTCTTCTCCGAGTAAGCCCAGAGGCCGACCGAGAGGCTCAGAAAGAAGACCGCCCACACCGTTATCCAGAATAATTTGCGGTTGGCGAAAGGCCGTCTCGCCAAATTAACTTGCATCCTCATCACCTTTAAGAATAACCGAGGAATTGGTTGAATCGCAATCTTTAGCTTGCCATAAACCTACATCAGTCTAAGGCTGACGGGGGCGCCCATCCTTCTTCAATCTTTCTGTGGAGGGCAAACGCCCGCACGCGGGATTAGTTCCTTTTGTTTGAAAGTCATGTCGAGAGTCTATAGTCTAATTCTTGGAAGACTATTTATTTCGAGGCTACGATGAGTGACCACAAGCACACGAACCGGCTGATAAACGAGACGAGCCCTTATCTACTGCAACACGCGCACAACCCCGTCGACTGGTATGCGTGGGGACCGGACGCGCTTGAGCGCGCCCGCGCCGAAGACAAACCCATACTGCTGTCGATAGGCTATTCCGCATGTCACTGGTGCCACGTGATGGAGCACGAGTCGTTCGAGAACGAAGAGATCGCGCAAATAATGAACGAGAATTTCGTCTGCATAAAAGTCGACCGCGAGGAGCGGCCCGATCTCGATTCGATCTACATGAACGCGGTTCAGATGATAACAGGGCACGGCGGCTGGCCTATGACGATGTTTCTGACGCCCGAGCTGAAGCCATTTTACGGCGGCACGTACTACCCGCCTGCGGACCGCCAGGGGATGCCGGGCTTCCCGCGAGTCCTTTTGGCTATCGCGGACTCTTACGCAAACCGCAGGCAAGACATACTGAGCAGCGCGGACGCGATCACGGGCGAGCTGCGAAAAATGAACCGCTTCCACGCCACGGACGAGATGTTGACTACAGAGGTATTGAACCAGGCTTTCACAGCTCTCGCTTCTAACTTTGATCGCGTGAACGGGGGCTTCGGTCAGGCGCCCAAGTTCCCCCCGTCGATGGCGCTGATGTTTTTTCTGAGGTATTACAAGCGAACAAACTCGCAGGCGGCGCTTGAGATGGCAGAGCTTACGCTTGAGAAGATGGCCGAAGGCGGAATGTACGATCATCTGGGCGGCGGCTTTGCGCGGTATTCGGTCGATGCTCACTGGCTCGTGCCACATTTCGAAAAGATGCTTTACGACAACGCGCTTCTGGCCCGCGTCTACCTATACGCCTACCAGGCAACCGGCAAACAGTTTTACCGCCGGGTCGCCGAAGAGATCCTTGAATACATCATACGGGATATGACTGATCGGACGGGCGGTTTCTATTCAGCCGAAGACGCCGACAGCGAAGGCGAAGAGGGAAAGTTTTACGTCTGGACCAGAAAAGAAGTGATCGACATTCTAGGCGAAGAAGACGGTGAAATTTTCTGCGATTATTTCGATGTCACAGAGCAAGGCAATTTCGAGCACGGCAAATCGATACTCAACACTCCGGTCAAGATGGAAGAGGTTGCGAGCGAGAAAGGGATCGACAAAGACGAATTCTCTCGCAGAATCGAGGCGGCGCGGCGAAAGCTCTTTTACGTGCGCGAGGAGCGCGTGCGCCCCGGCCGAGATGAAAAGGTCCTCGCGGCCTGGAACGGGATGATGCTCACCGCCTTCGCGGAGGCCGCAAACATCCTGAGCCGCGACGATTACCGCGCGGTCGCAGTTAAGAACGCAGATTTTTTGCTCGCCAACCTGGTGAAAGACGGTCGCGTGCTCAGGACATACAAAGACGGCACGGCCAAATTGAATGGTTATCTTGAAGACTACTCTTACCTGATCGAAGGGCTGCTTGCCGTTTACGAGGCTACATTCGACCTCACCTATTTTGATAGCGCGCGCAGTCTCGCCGATATGATGATTGAACATTTCTGGGACGAAGCAGACGGGGGGTTCTTCTTTACATCATCCGACCACGAAGAGCTCATCACGCGCACGAAAGATTATTTCGATAACGCAACCCCGTCGGGAAATTCTGTCGCCGCATCTGCGCTCTTGAGATTGGGCTTGCTGGCCGAACAGAGCAAGTACCAGCGGTGTGCGGCGACAATTCTTCGCACGATGCGGCAAACGATGGCGAAGTACCCGAGCGCTTTCGGCTACCTGCTCTCGGCTTTAGATTTTTACTTGTCGGAGGCGAAAGAGATCGCAATCGTAGCGGAGCCGGATTCGCACGAAGCGCGCACTTTTATCGAGGAAGTTTACTCGCGGTACTTGCCGAACAAAGTCGTCGCGCTCAGGGGGCCTGACGATGAGCGCGCAGCCGGGTTAATCAAGCTCCTGGCGGACCGCTCGATGATTGACGGGAAGCCTACTGTTTACGTCTGCCGCAACTACACCTGTCTTCTTCCTGCCACTACGCGCGAAGAGCTGGCCGAGAGGCTTGAAGAATGAGATGTGAAACAAATCGAAGCTTACGCCTCGATCGAAAACGATCGGCCGCGTAGCGGCCGTGTGATTTTAGCCGTGTGCTTCAGCGCACGGAACGTGGGTGGTATGAGCATCACGTCGCGTCAGCGACGTCTGAATTCAAGCGTTGCTGACGCGACGCTCGCGGTTGCCCGCTGATGTTCCCGGCTTTGAAAAGCCAGGCTAAACTCACCGCGCCGCTACGCGGCGATTTACACACAGGCTTGAATTAGAATCATTCTTTGACGCGAATCTCAAAAATCAGCGGCCACATCTTCCCGCTGACGAAGATGCGCTTACCTTCGGCGTCGTAGGCTATGCCGTTTAAGACTGCTTCGGGATTCCCGCCCAACATTTCACGTTTGATGATCCCTTTAAGGTCAATGATCTTACTCACCTGCCCCGTCCCGGGATCGATCCTGAGAATTACGTCCTGGTGCCAGACGTTAGCCCATATCTCACCTTCGATGAATTCAAGCTCGTTAAGCTGTGTGACTGGGCGACCGTCGCGCGTGACTTTTAATACGCGTTTCGGCTGGTAAGACTCTGCGTCAAGGTAGGTGAGCATGTCGCTGCCGTCGCTCATTATCAAATCTCTTCCGTCGTAAGTAAGCCCCCACCCTTCGTTTTGATAGGTGAATTCCCTGAGCACCTTAAAAGTCTCTCTGTCGTAGACGAACCCGCGTTTTGTGGTCCATGTCAGTTGTACGAGCCGGTCGCCTACCAGCGCCAGCCCTTCGCCGAAAAGGTCCGGCGCGAGCTTCGCTTGTTTGACCACTTTTCCTGAAGGGAATTCAACGCGCCTCAAGCCCGACGCGCCGTACTGCCCTGTGCTCTCATAAAAACCCCCGTCGTGCCAGACAAGCCCTTGCAGGAAGGCTTCGGGGTCATGCGGGTGGCTGGCTACAACTTCATATGAAACCCGCTGCACTTGAGCAGGCTTATTGTCGGTCGCACGGACCGGCTCCTGTTCTTTTGTCCTGAGTCTGGTCACGACAAAGACCGCTATGATTGCGGCAATAGCGGTTATTGCTATTACAAGCAAGCGATTCGATTTTTTCTTGGGCGCGGCCTTTTTAGTTTGCGGACCTCTCATTTTCGACATTGCCATCTCCGAGAAAACAAATAATAGAGCTTTCGAGCACGCTTGGTCGTCTTAGACTCAGCGTGCCTGATCTCCGAGTCTTCGAGCCGGTGTTTGGAAAACCGGGTAGCGTGAATTATACTCGCCTTGACCCGCAATCAGGCATCTGCGTAGAAAAAAAACTGTGTCTATTTGAGGAGGAAGCCAGCATGAATTCGGTTCGGAGACTATTCGTAGGCATCATTGCATTCCTTACGGTGCTGTACTTAGCAGATTCTACATTCGCAAATACGAGCGAGCCGCGCGCGCAGTCGGAGATAAAAATCATAGCCCGGCGGTTCGAGTTCTCGCCAAAAATGATTACCGTCGGCAAGGGTGAGCGCGTAAGACTCCTGGTGACAAGCGAAGACGTAGACCACGGAATTGCCATTGACGCCTTCAATATAGACGTGAAGCTCCCCGCCAAACAGACGAAGACCATCGAGTTCACGGCTGACCGCGAAGGGCGTTTCCGATTCTACTGCTCGGTATTCTGCGGGGACGGTCACCCGGAGATGGCCGGCGAGCTGGTTGTCACCTCCTCTCAAACCGAAGTCCCATCAGACATGCAGGTCACTTTCGTTCAGAACGAGCCGGGCGTCGTGATCGTCGAATCGCAAGGGCGACGGATACGGATTGACACTACGACAAAGAGCGTCACGCCCGTTTCCGACGAGCCGGTTCAGGCCGGGCAAAGGCCAGCCGTGGAGCTTAGAGAGCGAGAGAGCAGCAAGGCGTATGAGCCGTATGATTACCGGCTCGTTAATGTTCCAACGCCAAAGCGTGTCCCGCGAGGCGCGTTGAACGCATATTTCACGCATCGCTTCCAGCAGCCCGTAAGGCAAGCGGACGTGCCGATCAAAGAAGAGGCGAGAGTCCTGTTCGGGCTGGACAGTTTTTCAGTTTCATCTTTCGGATTCGCCTACGGGATCACCGATAGGCTCTACGCTTCGATCTATCGCTCGCCGGTCTGCCAGCCGGGACTGTGCAGGACTGTGGAGATCGGCGCGGGTTATCACTTGCTCGACGAAGCGGGCCGCTCGCCCCTGGCGCTTTCCGCCTACGCTAGCATTGAGGGAGATGATAATTTTACTGAAGAGTATACCTACAACCTTCAGGCAATGATGGCGCGAAGCATCACCAAATATGTAAACGTCTTCTTCTCGCCCGCTGTCCATTTCAGGACCAACGGCAGCGGCCGCTTCAACCCACGCCCCGAAAATTTCTTCCCGCCATTCGATGAAGCCGCAAGGCGTTTGGAGCTTGGCGAGCATACAGGCTCGTTCGGCTTTGGCGTGAATGCGCGGATACGCCCTTCGACCTCGCTGCTGTTCGAATACACGCCGCGCGTGGGATTCAAGCTCGGCCAACTGGCCTTCACCGACACGGGCATAGAGCAAGAATCAGAAGCCGAGATCGGGTTCGGGATCGAGAAGCGCATCGGGCGGCATGCATTCTCTCTCACATTCTCGAACACGCAAACGACGACGACGAGCCGCTACAATTCGAGCAATCTGGTCTTGCCGCCGAGCCGCTTCACTATCGGCTTCAACCTGTTCAGGCGGCTTCTCTGACCCGGCAGTCAGACTCAGAGCATTCGCATCAGGAGCGTTGCGAGGCCGAGGAAGGTTAAGAACCCTACTACGTCTGTGCAGGCTGTGACGAAGACGGATGAAGCCACAGCCGGGTCTACGTGTAGCTTACGCAAGACCACTGGCACGAGAGTCCCTGCGATGCCTCCGACGATCAGGTTGATTACAAGAGCCGCAGCCAGCACTAGGCCGAGCCAGATGTTTCTGTAGTAAAGCGCGGCAACGCACGCTCCTACGAAGCCCGTCAAGAGGCCGTTCCCTGCCCCAACTATGATCGCCTTGAGAGTCACCCAACTGACGTCGGTCAGTTCGCCGAGGGCCATCCCTCTGATGACTACAGTCAAAGTCTGTGTGGCCGAATTGCCGCCCATCCCCGCCACGATCGGCATGATCGCTGCGAGCGCAGGCCGCTCGCTTATCTGGTCTTCGAACTGCGAGACGACAAGCGATGCCAGAAAGGCCGTTACGAGGTTTATCAACAGCCAGGGCGCGCGCAGACGCAACGAGCGCCCTGCGCCGGTATTGACACGCTCTTCAGCCGTGACGCCCGCCAGCGCCAGCAGGTCTTCAGCGACCTCTTCCTGCAAAACGTCGATCACGTCATCGACGGTAACAATCCCTACGAGCTTGTCCTCATCACTCACAATCGGGATGGCGAGCAGGTTATATTCCGCGACCAGCCGCGCGACCTCCTGCTGGTCAGCCGATGTCCTGGCGCTTATCACGTCGGGGACCATTATTCGCTTTAGCTGGTAAGACGGCGGCGTGGTGAGCAGCTTTCTGAGGCTGACGACTCCAACCAGATGATCCCTCTTGTCCACGACGTATACATAAAAGACCATTTCATACTCTTCGTTTCTTCTTTGCAGCGCAGTGATCGCCTCGGAGACTGTCACGTCCTCCTGCAGGGCAAAATAGTCCGGCGTCATTATTCGCCCGGCGGTGCGCTCTTCGTGCTCAAGAAGCTCGCGCACGCCCGCTGCCAGATGCGCCTCCATCAGCGCGATCACCTGAGCGGCGAGCGGGTCCGGGAGCCGCGAGGCCAAAAACGTAGCATCGTCGGTCGGCATCTCGCTCAAAAGCTCGGCTGTCTTTTTCGGGTCGAGCCGTTCGAGCAGTCCGAGGCTGTCGTCTGCCGCCATCTCGCTCAACACCGCAGCGACGTGCGCCGCGTCACACTCTTCGAGCAGCACAGCGAATGCCTGCGCGCGCTCTGCGCCCCCGAGCATTGAGAGCAGCCGCGCGACATCTACGGGGTAAGCCTTGATGAATATCTTCGCCAGATTTGATCTTGCCCCACGGTGCAGAAGCTTTCTGACCAGCGCAACCGGCACAGTGGCCGACATCTCCCTTTTTCCTGTTTCCATCATAGCCATCCTCAAGGCCGCAAATTCTTTCAGACAAAAGCCTCTAATCTTAATCTCACATCTCTTTAACCGCCATTATATTTTAGTTGAACTTTGATTTATAAATCGCGTAATATAATTACGTCAGCTTACGTAAGGAGGTAACAAGAGAAATGCGAGATGACATTAACTCATCTGGAGATGTAATCATAGAGGAAAAGACGCCCGGAACCGACAGGGTTGTGGTGACCAAGATTCCGAATGAAGGCGGGAGGCAGAATTCGGGGTTTGACGATATAGCGTCTTCGGTTAAAGAGGTTGCCCAGAAGACCACAGACGTTTTGAGCCGAGGAGCGGAGTCGATCGGAAAAGCAATCGAGTCGGCGCTTTCGGCCAGGGACCATGTAGTGATGGTTCGCGTCAACGACGAATCGCTGAGGAAGCTCGATTCGCTTGTTCAATCGGGCATATTCAAGAGCCGGTCAGAAGCCGCGGCTTTCTTGATCTCGGAAGGTGTCAAGGCGCAAGGCGAGCTCTTTGACAGGATCGAGCAGAAGACTGCTGAGATCGAGCGGTTGCGCTCGGAATTAAAGAGCATAGTCGAGCCTCCTGAAGGCTAATCGCAAGCGATCGGGAGATGACGATTTGAAAGGCTCGCAAGGGCGTTCGTAATGGGCGCTCTTTGCGAGCCTTTTATTCTTTTGCCACTCTGCGAAAGCGTTTGCCATACAAACCCTTCACTGTATAATCACCGCTTTAAAGTTTAGCAATCGGTCGTTGTTAACGATTCAAAATAATGGAAGAATCTCCTGTCCCCAAAACCCAGCAAAAAGCCCGCCGCTTTCCCTGCCCCGGCTGCGGCGGCGATCTCGTCTTTGAGCCGCAAGACGGTCAGTTGGTCTGCCCTTATTGTGGCCGCAAGGAACAGATTCCGGCCAGCGCCGATCAGGTTGTAGAGCGCTCCTACGAAGAGTATCTTCGCCCGCGCGAGGCGCAGCTTGAGACTATAGCAGCAAACGCGTTAGAGGTCCGCTGCGACGGCTGCGGCGCGGTCGTCGCCTTTACTCCGCCCGAAGTGGCGGGCGAATGCGCTTTTTGCGGTCGCAAGATTGTGGCTCAACCACGGTCGGCTGACCCGCTCGTTGCGCCCGAAGGGGTGCTCCCATTTGTCGTGAGTCAAAGGCAGGCCAGCGACGTGATAAAGAAATGGATTTCATCGCGGTGGTTTGCGCCCAACAAGCTCAAGAGGCTCGCATATCAAGATGCAGTCGGCGGAGTATACCTTCCTTTCTGGACCTATGACGCGCACACGACGAGTCACTACAGTGGCGAGCGCGGCGAATACTACTACGAACAGGAAACCTACACAGACACAGACGCGCAGGGCAACCGCGTCACCAAGACTCGAAGCGTCAGGCGGACCAGATGGTATCCCGCATCCGGCACCGTCGAGCGCTGGCACGATGACGTGCTCGTTGCGGCGACTAAATCGGTCTTGCTTAACAGGCTACGATCGCTAGAGCCCTGGGACCTGGATCAACTCCAGCCCTACCAGGAGGCTTACCTATCGGGCTTCAAAGCGCAGAGATATGAAGTCGATCTTTCGCAGGGCTTCGAGAGCGCAAAACAGATGATGGCCGGGGTCATCGAAAACGACGTTCGCGACGACATAGGCGGCGACGAGCAGCGGATCGATAACATATCCACTTCTTACTCGGCTGTGACGTTCAAGCACCTTCTCTTGCCGGTATATCTAGGTGCATATCGGTTTAATGAAAAGATCTATCAGGTGATGGTCAACGCTCGCACGGGCGAGGTCCAGGGCGACCGGCCATACAGCATCTGGAAGATAGCTCTGCTAATCCTGTTCATCCTGATCGTCATAGGCGTGATACTTTACTTGAAGGGTGACTGAAGTTTGGTCGTATCCTTCGATCTTTGTATAATTGGAATGCTCGAACCAAAAGAGTTTCACGGAGACCAAAATGCACGGCGTATCCCTTTCACAGCAGCTTGCAGACATCGGCGACAGAGTGGACAACAATGAGCGCCTTTCATTCGAAGACGGAGTGAGGCTCTTTGAGTCGAATGACCTGATCGCCATTGGCGCGATGGCTAATAAAGTGCGCGAGCGCATTAACGGAGATCTGACTTACTATAATGTCAATCGCCACCTTAACTATACGAACGTATGTATATCCGATTGCGCGTTTTGCGGATTCTATCGCCGCGTCCGTCACCCCGAGGCTTACGAATGGTCGGTTCAAGAATGCGTGGAGATCGCGAGGAAGGCATACGATGAGGGCGCTCGCGAGCTGCACATCGTAGGCGGACTCCACCCGCGCTTGCAGTTTGATTACTACACGGGGTTGCTCGGCGAGCTAAAGCAGAACTTCCCCGACATGCACTTGAAAGCCTTTACGATGGTCGAGCTTGACCACCTGACGCGCGTTTGCAGGATGACCGACGAAGAGGTCATCGACGGGTTGATCCAGGCCGGATTGGATAGTTGTCCCGGTGGCGGAGCGGAGATTTTTCGCGAGCCTACTCGGAGCCGGATTTGCGCGCATAAGACTTCGGGCGACCGCTGGCTTGAGCTAACCGAGAAAGTCCACTCGCGCGGCGTCCACACAAACGCCACGATGCTTTATGGTCATATCGAGTCTTACGAGGACCGCGTGGATCATCTCGTCCGGCTTAGAGAGCTTCAAGAGAAGACAAACGGGTTCATGTGCTTTATACCGCTGGCATTCCACCCGGAAGGGACGGCTATTTCGCATCTGCCGGGGCCTTCGGCCATAGACAGCCTCAAGACGATAGCCATCTCCAGGTTGATGCTCGATAACATCCCTCACATAAAAGCGTACTGGGTCATGCTCGGCCATCAGATCGCGCAGGTCGCGCTGAGGTTCGGGGCGGATGATCTTGACGGGACGATAAACGATGGCGGCTCGCTGATGGAATCCTATCTGGCGGAGGGAAACAAGAACTTCCTGACGAGGGCAGGCATCGAAGAGCTGATACGTGGGGCAGGCCGCATTCCCGTCGAGAGAGACACGCTCTATCACCCTATGAAGGTCGAGCACGAAAGTACACCTGACCGAAGCTCGCGCAGCCTGCCGGTCCTGGGCTGACTCGCGCCCGCTTAAGGCGCGAGCACTACCTTGCCGAACTGAGCGCGTTCTTTGAGAGCGCGATGCGCATCGGCAGCTTTCTCTAACGGTAAAACTCTATCTACTACGCCTTTTAGCTTCCCTTCCTTAACAAATTTCATGACTTCTATTAGCTCGTGTTTCGAGCCCATGTAAGAGCCGTGAAGGCTGATCTGTTTGGAAAACAGAAGCCTGATATCGACATCGCCTTTCGGCCCTGAGGTAGCCCCGCAGGTCACAAGCCGCCCTCCTCGGACGAGGCTGCGGATGCTCTTTGCCCACGTAGCCTCACCCGTGTGCTCGAAGACTACGTCAACGCCACGCTTGGCAGTCAGTCGCTTCACCTCTTCGAGAAAATCGGTCTCCGTGTAATTGATGACTTCGTCCGCACCCAGTTCTCTGGCTTTGTCGAGTTTTTCAGCCGAGCTGGCCGTCGCGATTACGCGCGCGCCAAGCAGGCGGCCTATCTGGATGGCGGCCGATCCGACTCCGCTCCCCGCCGCGTGCACAAGCACTGTCTCGCCCGCGCGCAAATTTACGCGATCAATGAGCATGTGCCAGGCCGTGACAAATACCAGTGGGATCGAAGCGGCTTCTTCAAAGCTTATGTTTGAGGGCTTGGGCAGAACATTAACCGAGGCCACTTTGACGAACTCTGCATAACCGCCGTGCGTGCGATAGCCGATGATCGAGTATTTCGCGCAGAGGTTGTCTCTGCCTTTCAGACACTCTTCACAATGCATGCAAGAAAGCCCGGGCGATAGTAGCACTTCATCACCTTCCTTGGTGTTCTTGACAAGCTTTCCGACACGAGCGACTACGCCGGATATGTCTGAGCCCAGAATGTGAGGCATGGGAAACTCGATCCCTGGAAGCCCGCCTCGAACCCACAAATCCAGGTGATTGAGCGCGCAGGCTTTAACACGAACGAGGACTTCGTTCTCGGCGATTTCAGGATCTGGCAGCTCGGCCAGCTCAAGCACATCTTCAGGCCCGTGCTGTTTCATAATAACGGCTTTCATTGGCGCCTCCGCAGTTAGTAAGAATCTTCTTAAGCAAAGTTCAAAAGAATACCATCGGCCATTTCTTTCGGCAATTCGATGGCAGGGCCGTCAAACGAGAAAAGGCGGCGCAGCCGTATGACTGTGCCACCTCTTCAGTGTCGAAATGATTGGGGAGAGTTCTATTTTTGTGCTACGGTCTCTTCGAACGAGAGGGCCGTCTTTGACCCCTTCATCTCAAAGCGCTTGACTTGAAACGACCCGTCGCCGTTGACGCTGAAAACGACCGCATTATCCGCTGCATCCTTGGACAGATCGACGAGCTTGTAAGGGGCTTTCACTATTTCGCGGCCATTTCTGGTTATGACGGCCTCGCCCTCTTTTTTGCCGTCAAACTCGATCGAGTACTTTCCTTGTTCCAGAACCACGCCGCCTATCTTCGCATCGCGTGAGACAATGAGCGTCCGCGAGACGTTTTGAGCGAAAGCCGTCACAGACATTAAAGCCGCCAGTAACATTGCAACTGCTAACCCTCTGAATTTAATTGATTTGCTGATCATCTTTTTCTCCTTTTTCTTTAGCCCTTTTCACTCTCTCCTGCCCAATCAAACCCTTGTACGATGAATATGAACTCAAGTTCTATGAAAATATATTGAATTTGAACTCAAAAAGTCCAGAAATATTTTGAAGATAATATCAATCACTGATATAATCCCCTGCAAAACTTGAAGAGATTGATCTTAGTTGAGGTAAACGAATGGTAGAGAACTTAGCCGTAAGCGCGCCCGCCGACCCGAAACAGGCGCGGAGCAAACAGACAAAAGAGAAGATCATACAGGCGGCGATTCAACTGTTTCAGGAGCGCGGGTACGAAAAGACTACTTCGAACGAGATAGCCGCAGCAGCCGGCGTCAGCGTCGGCTCTTTCTACGTTTACTTCACGGACAAGCGCCAGTTGTTGCTCACGATCTTTGACCGTCTGGCCGACGAGTTGTTCAAACACGCCTTCGACAGCCTGAGGCCGGAGCTGTTATTCGACACGGAGCTGAGAAGTGGGATACGCCAGGCCGTGGCAAATACCGTTGAAGATAAACAGAGAATGTCGGGGCTTCACCGCGTCATCGGCGAGCTTGTCTTGAAGGACGCCGAATTCGCCGCCAGGCAAAAGGCGCTGATTGAAAGATCGCTCTCCAAGATCCGCGAGATCATTTCGCTTGCGAGCAAGGCCGGGTTGACGTGGGAGATTGACGTTGAGGCGGCTACTTTCGTAGTCCACCGCGTAGTGTTCGATCTGTCGCAGGATTACGTGACGGGCGCTGTTGAGTTCGATAAGGAGAGGGCGATCGATTCTTTGAGCGATATGATCTACCGCTTTCTCTTCAAGCCGAAGGCGTAAAAGCGGATCAATCGTGCAGGTCGCACTTCAGGTTCTGGCTTAGATCGGTAATAACCATCCCTTCCCTGACATAAATTCTGCACGCGAGCGCGCTCTTAATTTCGCCGTCGTCACCCTTGTACCAGACCTGGCAGTTGACGCAGTCCCCATTCCAGCAGTAGTCGCCGACCGAGACGGTATCCGCCTTTATGTACTGAAAGCAGCGCAGAAGCTTGTTCTTATCCGGGACCAGCGCCGCATTGTTGCAGATCTTTATCTCGACCAGATCGCTGAAACTCTCAAATAGTCCTTCTCTCCAGGCAGAGTTGCTCACAATAGACCTCTCGCAGAATCAAGAGAATTGTATGGGGGTTGCGCAGATTCTACTAAAGACACGCTAGAACGCAAAGCAGTTTTCTACTCTGCTTGAGCGTTTTTCCGCTCTCTCAACTCGACATGATCTTGAAAACCTATGACAAGCAGGTCTGCTATCCCGACAAACAGGCCGTTCTCCACCACACCTGGAACGAGCTTTATTCTCTGCTCCAGAGTTTCGGGGTCCGCGATCTCTTCAAACTTACAATCGAGAATATAGTTTCCGTTATCAGTCTCAAATGGACGGCTATCCTTTTGCCGCACGCGAGCTTCACAGCCGAGTTTTGATAACCGCTCTTGTGTCGGCCTCCACGCAAAAGGCAAGACCTCTACGGGGACGGCCCAGGTCACGCCGAGACGTTCGACGAGCTTCGAATCGTCTATGATGATGATCCGTTTTTTTGATGCGAGGGCGACCAGCTTTTCGCGAGTTAACGCGCCGCCGCCGCCTTTGATCATGTTGAAACGCGGATCGACGCTGTCGGCCCCGTCGATGGTGATGTCTATCGGCCCCGCGTCGTTCAACTGCACGACCTGGATGCCTAGCTCAGTAGCCAGGCGCTCGGTTTCAAGCGAAGTCGGGACGCCCGTAATCCTCAACCCTTCGGCTACGCGGGAAGCAAGCCCCTCGATCGCAAACCTGCTAGTCGATCCGGTCCCGAGGCCTACGACCTGGCCGTCTTCAACGAACTCGATAGCTCGATTTGCGGCTCGCCATTTCGGATCATTATTCATCTGATCTCTTCCCTCTTTAGAAATCGCCGCCAAAGATAACATCGAATAAAAACATCTTCAACCCGCCGGGGATTCGGCTCACTCTTTGCAGCGTCGGGAGCGGTCTGCTACACTAGCCGCGTTCGTCAGAGTAATCTCTAATTCGACAAAAGAAGGGGAATCCCATTTGGAAGTTATACTCTACACCAAGCCAGGCTGTCCCTACTGCCAGAAGGCGCGCGAGCATTACACGCAGTTGGGGATCGCCTTTGACGACCGCAACGCGCAGGATAATAAGGTTTACCGCAAAGAGATGCTCTCGATAAGCAACGGCGACCGGACGGTCCCAGTGATAGTCGAGGACGGTAAGCTCAAGCAGATTGGATGGGAGGGCCGAGGCTGAACCATCCACTAACGCCGAGCGGTCGCTCGAAAACAACAGACATCCAAGAGAAAGAGAACAGACCTTAAGCATTCAGGTCAACACTGTTGAGGGATTGGCATGACGACTACAGCCGTTCAGGAGAGATTCAAAGGCCCTTATCAGAAACACCTGACCGAACTTGCAGAGCTGATCGACTGGCTCTGGAGCGAGCACGACAAATCCTTTGTCAAAGCCGGCGATGATCGGGTCTATGCGTTTGGCGGGGACGGATACATAATCGTGCTCGATGAAGCCAAGTGGGACGGCACAATCGAGTTTATTACGCCGTCAGGCACTCTTACGATCAAGCCCGGCGAGGGCGGCACGATTGCGGTCGAGGCGGCCAATCAGGATGAAAAAGGGATAAAGCAGCTTCTGAGGTCCGGGACCGAAGGTCTGCGGAGCTATTACGAGCGAAGGTACTGGAGCACGCCCAAGCAGCCCTGAACATCTCATCCCCTGAGCGAGGCGAGGCAACTGTCGACGAGCGACTCTGGCTGGTCATCAAAGATCAGGCGAGAAACGGTAGGCTTATCGGCGGCCTTGACGATCTCTTTAATATGGTCCGCAATCCCCCCGCTCCCTTCCATCACGCCGATGACCTTACCTTCATCATAAGCGATCGTGAATTCGTTCAGCGCCCCCATGCCGCCGCCGAATATGATGACTATATCAGAGGCCCTGATATTGATTACGTTGCGCCCCTTCAGCCCGAAGCCCGTGTAGATTATCACTTCTGCCACGTCGAGCGGGAGACGGTAAAGCTCCAAATGCTCTGCCGCCGAAGAGGCGGGCGAGATGCCGATCGTTAGGCCCCCGGCCCTGCGCACTACGCGCGAAACCATCTCGGGCAATCCCGTCGTCGCGCCGGTAATTAATACGCAATTTCGCTCGGCAATTACTGTCCCGAGCCGCTCCGCAAGCGAGGTCAAACGAGCCTTCTCACCTGCCTCAAGCGCATCCCTCGCCGATCCCATGACGCCTATCTTGGGCCTGTTCGCCTGTCGTTGCACCATACACCTCCGGAACCTGTCAGAGATAGTCCGTAGCTTGAAACGATAGTATACTCTCAGAAGATGAAACAGGATAATGACACGAGGATCTATATTGGAACTCAAGGCTGGAATTACGAGGGATGGACGGGCGCGTTCTACCCTCGCGGGACATCAAAGAAGGAGATGCTAACGCTTTATTCAAAAGTCTTCAACACCGTAGAGATAGACTCGACTTTTTATGCAATTCCGGCGGCCGCAGCCGTCCAGGGGTGGGCCGAGCGGACTCAGGCAGGCTTCAAGTTTTCCGTTAAGCTTCCTTCGGAAATAACTCATAAGAATCGGCTTCAAGGAAGCGAAGACTACTTGAAGCATTTTCTTGACAGGATTCGTATGCTCGGCGATAAGCTGGGAAGTATTCTCATCCAGCTCCCGCCCGATTTCTCTCCCGCAGAACACAGGGCGTTGAGCAGTTTTCTGAAACTCCTGCCAGCGGACTTTAACTTCGCAGTGGAGTTTCGTGACCCCGCGTGGCTTGAGTTTGACATTCAAGCCGAGTTGAAGCCCCACAATGTCGCGCTGACATTGACCGATAGCAAGTGGATTGATCGAGACCAGAGCTTTGAATTGGTTGATAAGCCTACCGCGTCGTTTGCATATGTCAGGTGGTTAGGGCCTCGCGAACTCACAGACTACAGCCGCGTCCAGATCGATCGAACGGTCGAGCTTGAGCAATGGTCGAAAGCTTTCAAGAAACTTGCCAAAGAGGTTCCGCTGATATTTGGATACTTTAACAATCACTTTCAGGGTCATTCGCCAGCCAGCAGCAACCAGTTCAAACAGATGATCGGCCAGCACGTAACAAGTCCACAAGAACTCGTCATCCAGCCTTCGCTTTTTTGATTAAATGAGATTCCTTTCAAGCATAGCTAAAGTAAAACTTAAGCAAAGAGTAAGCGGTAGATCATCTACGCTGCTGCATCTCGTTTAATAAAAGGCAATTCGACAACCTCCGCTGACAATGAATCCTCTTTATGTTGAACCTCAAGTTTAGTCCCAGGCTCAAAGAACCCATATTTCAAGTAACCCAGCGCTATGGCCTTGCCGAGTGAAGGAGAATTAATGGCGCTTGTGATCTGACCGACTTCCTTGCCGTCCTTAATGATCTTATCTCCGCTATCGGGCAGAAGCTCAGCCGCGATAACGAGCCCCGAAAGCCTCTTGCTGACATGCCCTCGATATGTCGCCATTGCGACTGCTTCCTGCCCCGTGTAGCAGCCCTTTGTAAAGCTGACCGCGTCCGCGAGTCCCAGCTCAAGCATCATGTTCGAATCATCCGCATCGATTCCGTAAACTGGAATTCCCGCTTCAATCCTCAATGAATCGAGCGCCCGAAGCCCGACAGGGGCGATTGAATGGAATGCGCCTTTTAAGAGGATGAAGTCCCAAACATCCTGCAACCCCGCTTCAGAAACCATTATGTCAAACCCGAGTTCACCTGTGTGAGACGCGCGGGCTACCAATACGTGCTGGCCCGCTATGATTGTCTCTATCCACTCGTGCTCTTCGAGCGCGGGGACAGGCTCGAAGCTGATCTCCTTCATCACAAGCAGCGCCTGGGGCCCCTGGACCGAGAGCGTTCTATAACTGGCAGAGAGATCTTCGACCTTAAAGTCGCCTGCGTAGGAGAAAGGGAAAACATACTTGAAGACCTTCTCGTGCGTTTGCGGGTCATTGATTATGAGGTACTCGTCTCCCAAACCCAGGACGCGACAAAGAGCCATCACCTTTCCTTTTCCTGTCAAAAAGGCAGCCCTTGCGCCTTTGCCCTTTTCGAGCCCCTTGATCTCATTTGTGACGAGCCCGTGCAAGAACTGGCCGCCCTCTTTCCCAGCGACTTTTATGACCCCGAGGCATGATAGGTCTATAAGCCCGACCGCCGAGCGGACGCGCAGATGCTCTTCGACCGGGTCGGTGTACTTTTCGGCCATCTCCCACTCTCGAAACTGGGCGAAGCTCGCGCCGAGACTCTGTTGTGCTTCAAAAAGCGGCGTTCTCTTGAGAATCTCTTTAACCGTTTCACTCATAATAAAATCCCCCGCCATTCAACTATATCTTTGTGCCGGCAAAGTTGCCAATCGAGCGAGATTTCACTTGAACTGTCGATGCGCCGACACTTCAAGTGTTTCTTCATCTTAGATGAGAAAACACTTAAGGCTCGGCTCTCGCGAAAAGGAGCCGAGCCTTAAAGAGGTTTGATAAAAACAATTATGTGAGGTCACTTCTTCTGGAGTTCCGCGATCGCGGCAAGCACTTCTTCGCTGTGAGTCATCGGCTTTACCTTCATGAAGACCTTAGCAATCTTGCCGGTCGGGTCGATGAGAAAGGTGTTGCGCGCCGAAAGCTTCTTGCCTTGATACTCGATCACTGACCCGTACATCTCAGAGACCTTGTTCTCAGTGTCGGCCAGCAGCTTGAAGTTCAGCCCTTCCTTTTCGCAGAAGCTTTTATGCGATTCGACTGTGTCTGTGCTCACTCCGAGAATCACCGCGTTGGCCTTGTCGTAGCTCGCGCTGTCGCGCTTGAAGTTTTGCGCTTCGATCGTACAGCCTTGTGTAAAGTCCTTCGGGTAAAAATAGAGCACGACCCACTTGCCGCGATACTGTTTCAGCGCGACTAGCTTCCCCTCGTCGTTTGCGAGGGTAAAGTCCGGAGCCATTTGCCCGGCCTGCGGGGCAGTCGTCGCGGCTGTCGAAGGCGTCGACGCCGGTTTCTCTTGGGCAAAGACGGCCATAAAGGACAGGCCCAGAATAAGCATTAGACCCAGGATCATTCTCTTCATAAACAATCTACCTCCATTCCTTTTTGGCGAAAGCAATCGCCACTTAAAACTACCATTGCTCGCGCCAAGAAAATCAGAAAACTGCGACCTAGCCAATCCATCCAGGAAAGTGATTGGCCGCAACCATGAAATAGAGCATCGGGATTGACAGCCAGGTGTTTGTGCGCGAGGCAAGAAAAGCGACGCGCGCAAGCCCCGCCGATTCGGCGGGAATTGCGGTTCCCTTCTCCGCGTTGTTAGCGGTCCAGCCGATTATCCTCTTTTGGTTCGGCCAGATGATGCCCCAGACATTGAGCATCATCCATATTCCCAACCCGCCGCCAATGCCTATCGAATATGTGCTCGTGCTGCCTTTGTCATCCAACTGCGATTCGAGCCACCAGACGGTGATGACGGCAAGCACCAGGGCCAGAAGTCCGATTACTACTGCCAGCACCCAGCCGTTATTGATGCTCTTCATCGCGAACATTCCGATGGCGAAAATCACTATGATGATCAACAGCCATACTAACAGAATGATCCAGGTGTTGGCGTCATCGCCGCCGGCTCGCGCGTTGCGCACATCGGGCGGCAAGACGTACATCGCGTAATACATCAACCCGACCAGGACTGTCAGCGCCGCCCCCCACCGAAACCACCACAACGCTCGCGGCATCAATTGAGGAATGACCTTTCCCTTCGTGGGTCCGTCGAGCGCCTTCATCAGGCTGACGTTTACAAGGTTGAAGAAATAGAGATGCCCGATCCAAATGATCCCGGCAAGGACGTGTATCCACCTCAGGATCAGCGTCATATAAGGGCTTGCCGTCTCAGGCGTCGATGAAGGCGGGTGGAAAATGTTATCAGCCAGAAAGCCCAAAACGGGCTGGCTGATGAAATCCGGCAGGGCAACGAGTGACTCTGGCAGCATACATCCTCCTTAAGTTCTGGTTTAGCAGTCCTGATATCTGAAACTGATTACGGCTGGCTCAAGAGGGTCAATATAGTTTTCTATTCACTCCATGTCAACGTCAAGCCGGAGAAGATAAACTCAGAGACAGCCGGTCAAACGTGCGGTTGTAATGCGGCCAGGTTGCATCAAAGTGGCGAACGCACTCGTCGCCCATGACATTAACAGACTGGCAGAGCCTAGCGGGTCTAGACAAACAACAGGTTCAAGCCGAGCCGTGCGCTTTCGCCGCGCACGGCTCCCCATTCAATCAGATAATAAAGACGCGGCGCCGGATAAGAGGCCCCATCGCCTTAAACCGAAAACGAGCTGCCGCACCCGCAACTGCCTGTCGCGTTCGGGTTGCTGAACGTAAAGCCCGACCCCATGACGGAGTTTACGTAATCGACCTGCACGCCGTCCAAATACTGGCGAGAAAACATGTCTACGAAGACCTTCAGACCGTTCTGGTCCAGTATCTCGTCGCCCTGGCGCGGGCCGTCTTCGATTTGCATCGAGTATGAAAAACCGCTGCATCCGCCCGGGACGACTCGAATCCTGAGCCCCGCCTCAGGCCCAGCGTTCTCGGTCTCGATGAATTTCTTTACTTCCGTAAGAGCAGTCTCTGTTAGTGTCAGCATCCGTATTCCCTCTTCAAAAAAAGTTATATTCTAGCTGCTAGATCCAGAGCCATCAGTTGCGCCATCAACCTCCGCCGTAAGCTCGCCAAAATCGGGGATGGCTTCGCGAAGAGCGCGCTCGATTCCAAACTTGAGAAGCAGCGTCGAGCCTGCGCAAGTGGTGAACTCCCCTTGCAAGCTGATGCGAGCGTCGCTGCCAGTCACTTCAATAAGCTCGATCTCTCCGCCCTCGTTTTGAAGCGCCGGGCGCAGTCGCCGGATAACATCTTGAACTTCGACAAAGCTTATAGCGCGTCTCTGTTTCATTGCCGATGCCTGCTGAAAACAACAATGAGCCGTCAAGCTCAGTAATATTATAACCGATCAGTTTTGCTCCGACCATACCATACCGATTCTATTAGACAGTGAAAGCATCCCCGCGGTTATCGCTCATGTCGAGTATCGGAAGGCCGGAGCCTTTCTTCGCTAGCGCCTTCAGTTCCGCCTCGACGCCTTCGGCTATGCCAAGAAATGCGGCGGCCTGCGGGCTTTCCGGCGACCCGATCACGACTGGCACACCGCTGTCGCCGGCTTCGCGCACTGCCGTAGAGAGAGGGATCTGACCGAGCAGCTTTGTCCTGTAGCGATTCGCCAGCTCCTGGCCGCCGCCGGAGCCGAAAATTTCATGACGCTCGGAGCAATTAGGGCAGACGAAATAGCTCATGTTCTCTACGATGCCGAGAACAGGGATATGCACCTGCTCGAACATATTAATCGCTTTGCGCACGTCGGCCATAGCAACTTCCTGCGGTGTTGTCACTACGACAGCGCCCTGGACCGGAACCAGTTGCGCAAGGCTCAACTGCGCATCACCAGTCCCGGGCGGCATGTCTACGATCAGGTAGTTGAGCGAGCCCCATTCGACATCATAAAGAAACTGTTTTACGGCAGTGTGAAGCATAGGGCCTCGCCACACAACAGGCTTATCTCCCGGGTTCAAGAATCCCAGAGACATAACCTTTATCGAATGTATCTCGTGCGGGAGCAGCTTCTGGCCGCTGACGCCGGGCTGTTCATTGATCCCTACCATGATCGGGACGTTCGGGCCGTAGACATCCGTATCCAATAGGCCGACTTTTGCGCCACGTTTGGCTAGCGCTATGGCGAGGTTGACGGCGACAGTCGATTTGCCGACTCCGCCCTTGCCCGAGCTGACGGCAATGATGTTTTCCACCCCTGGGACTGATTGCTTCCCCGGATTCTTTGAGACGTTGGGTTGCATTCGCTTTATCGCTCCTCCAAATGAAAGTGTACAATCAAGACGTAAACAATCAAAGGCGATTGCGCCGCGCTCGAAAACTTTAGGTCGCGCGCAGTCGGCTTTCGGCTATAATCACACGACGATGACCAGATTCTTTCACAAAGGCGACCCGCTGACTCGCGAAGAGTGGGAGCGACTGTTGAAGACAGTAAGCGCTGTCGGCAACGCGACAATAGCCCGCCGATTCATTCAAACGACAGGCCCGCTCGGAGCAGGCGCGCAGACCGTCCCGACCGAGACTCTTGTTGGAATTACGGAGGGTTATAAGAGCCTGATGGGAGAAGGCGGCACGCGAGTGATCGCAGGAAAAAAGAGCAGCGACATTGTTCCTATCGTCTCAAAAGATTTCGTTCTCCACTGGCGCGACCTGGCCGAAGCGCGGCAGACTGCGCAGCCTCTCTCTTTTGCGAAGGCAGCAGCAGCCGCCTCAAGTTGCGCTCGGACCGAAGATAAGCTCGTCTTTTATGGTCACAGCGCTTATGGCTACGAAGGCTTGATGACAATCGCAGGCCGCAACACACTCTCGGGGCTCCAGTGGGGTGAGGCAGGCGACGCCTTCAACAATTTCACGAAGCTGACTCAGATACTGAGGGCGAGGGGCTATACGGGGCCGTTCGCCGCCGTGGTCCACCCTCACATCTACGCCGAGATGCACAGAGTGTTGGAAGGCTCGACGTTGCTTGAGATTGCTCACGTGAAAGCTCTGCTGACGGGAGGCGTATTCAGGTCTTCGTTATTAGCCCCTCGAACAGGATTCGTAGTCTCGACAGGGAAAGAGAATCTTGAGCTGGTAATCTCAGTCGATACCAGCCTCGCTTTCTTGGGGGCCAAACAGATGAACCTTCCATTCCGCGTCTTCAAGGCGATCTACTTGCGAATACTCCGCAGCGATGCTATCTGTACCTTCTAGCTTATGAGCGAACAGGGTAAGACTAAGGAGGATTATCTGGCGATGGTCGAGCGCGAGCTTTCCCGCTACGAGCATCCTCTATTCGAATGGGAGGCCGCGCCCGTAGACCAGGGAATACAGGTAATTGTCAGCTTAAAGTTCGCGGGCATCCACGACGACCCTTACAGGTTCTTGATAACCCCACGCGAGCTTAACGCGAGGGCCTTTCAGTGGGATTTTCAAAGACAGCTATACAACTACCTTCACGATTATCTGGTTGAGATGTTCACACGCAGCCCGCAGATACACGAATACTAAGCCCTTGGATGAAACTTCTTATAGACCTCGCGCAATCTCTCGTTCGTGATATGAGTATAAATCTGCGTAGTGCTGATGTCGCTGTGGCCTAGCATCATTTGGACTGACCGCAGATCAGCCCCGTTCTCCAACAGGTGTGTTGCAAAGCTGTGACGGAGCAGATGCGGGGTTATATGACCAATCCCTGCTTTCTCGCCGTAGGCGACAATTAGCTTCCAGAAGGATTGCCTCGACACAGGCTGCCCCTTCGCATTGATGAAAAGGTGCGGGCTGGATTTCTTATCGAGTAGACGCGCGCGCGCGGCCAGATACTTTTTTGTCCAGTTTATCGCGCTCTGCCCCAGCGGCACAGTGCGCTCTTTGCTCCCTTTCCCCAGCGTCAATACGAACCCCAGATCGAGGTTCAAATCAGAGAGTTTTAGCGCGACAAGCTCAGAGACTCTCAGACCTGTCGCATATAGCACTTCGAGCATGGCTTTGTCTCTAAGTCCAAGGTCGTTATCGACATCCGGGCTATCGAGCAGTCGGTCCACCTCTTCTGAGATAAGAAACTTTGGGAGCGATTGCCAGGATTTCGGGGTATCAAGATTGGCGCTCGGGTCACGATTTAAATGACCATCCAGAACAAGGAATTTATAAAGACTCCGCACGGTGACGAGCGCCCTGGCGATGCTTCGCGCCTCAAGACCCGTGGTGTGCAGGTGCTGAATAAACTTCTTCAAGTCATCGCGCTCGATCGATAAAAGGCTCTTGCCATTTTCGTCTGCGAAGCGGCTTAGTTTCTCCAGGTCACTACGGTAGGCAATCAATGTGTTTGGAGAAAGACCTTTTTCAACGCGCAGGTAATCAAGAAAGCTTTCGTCAATTCTTCCAGCCATCTCAATCTACTCCTTCAGAAGGGTTGACTGCCCTACAGAATCTTTGACATATTCTATACGAATCAACTATAGAATAGAATCGCGAGTGGCGTTTCCATCGATCGCTTGAGCGGAGAGAGCTTCTGCGCTCGCGATTCAACCGGATTATGAATACGAACAGATTTCACATATTACTTAAAGTAAGCAGAGATAATCAATGGAATTAAAAGAGATCGCCAAGCGATTATCCGCAACCGTTGAAGGAGACAGCTCGGTTGAGATAAAAGGCATCGCGACGCTGGAGAAAGCGACCCAGGGCGATCTCAGTTTTCTTGCAAACGCAAAGTACTATCGAGACGCAAAATCGACTTCTGCTTCAGCCATAATAGTCGGAAACGACTGCCCTCCCCTGGACCGCATCTTGTTGAGACATGAAAACCCGTATTTAACATTCGCAAAAGCAATTGAAATATTCTACCTGCCAGAGAAGCGAGAACCCTCTATTCATCCAACGGCCTGGATTTCGGACAAGGCTATTATCGGCCGAGGCGTCACGGTCGGAGCATTCAGTCATATTGCCGACCGAGCAGTAATTGGCGACTACGTCGAGATAAGATCTCACTGCGCAATCCGCGAGGGCGCATCGATTGGAGAGAGGTCTATAATCGATTCTGGCTGCGTTATTCATCATAATGTCTCGATCGGGAAAAGGTGCTTTATCCAAAGCAACTCAGTCATTGGGTCTGACGGATTCGGATATGCCAAGCAAGAGGATGGCGCCTGGTACAAGATTTATCAGGCCGGGACTGTCGTTATCGAGGATGACGTAGAGATAGGCGCCTGCACGGCGATTGACCGTTCTACGCTCGGCGAGACAAGAGTGGAGAGCGGAGCAAAACTCGATAACCTCGTTCAGGTCGGCCACGCTTGCGTCGTAGGGGCTAACAGCATGCTCTGCTCTCAAGTTGGACTGGCAGGCTCAACCAGGCTGGGGAAGAATGTCATTCTCGCCGGACAGGTCGGCTCTGCGGGTCACCTGACTTTGGGCGACGGCGTCATTGCGACAGGCCAAACAGGGATTCCCGGAGACGTCGAGGCCGGAAAAATAATCTCCGGCTCTCCCTCTATAGATAATAGAGACTGGCTCAGATCGATTGCTCTTTTTTCTCGGCTGCCTGAGATTCAAAAACATGTCCGCGATCTGGAAAAAAGAGTGAAATCACTTGAGAAAGCACTTGATGTGGCACGTGACACAAAAACCGGAGAATAGTAACGCTTAAAAATCAAAATTTACGGCACATATATGAAGGTAAAAATTGAAGATTTGGGATCGCAACCGATAAAGAATTTAGAAGCGAACGTCGAGAAGGTTTTGGATGTCGTACCGGTCGAACACCTCCGCGGATTCACAAAACTGGTCTTCGTCGACCTCGTGACGGAGCCGAGGCTCTCAGCGGCCCAGCGGTCCAACTTGCCTGCGCTCTATCATCCTCGCATGGGTGGGCAAATGGCCTGGGGAGAGGTCGCAATGTCTGTCCTCGCTCCACCAAAGAAGTTTCCCAAAGGCCTGCTTAATCGCCTTACAATTAAGGCCTCAATTGCTCAAGTAATACTTTCACTGCTTGCGCAGCATTACTACCTCACTCTTTCGAAGGGCATTAAAAAGAATCAATTAGAGATAGCCTGTCGGCAGTATGTTGAGAAATACTTTGATAAGTGGCGCGAGCAGCAAGGCGGGTTGCGGGTCCGATTGATGAAGCCTTTCAAGCCTTATCTGGATAAGTTGTCGAAAAGGCTTGCCAAGAAGTATCGCGAAGAGATGGAGCGAAAAAGGCTTCAGGAAAAATAGGTCTATTCAGACGCCGAAAAATGGGCGAGGGCTTCTCGCAGCGCCTCTTCAACCTCTTCTCTTTTCACATTCGATCTCTTGAACTGGATAGTCAGCGTGTAACCCTGAGTTTTCGGGGCGAATCTATAGATCGAGTTCTTCACCTTCTTGGCCCTGCCCTGCCGCACCTGTCGAGCCTGATCGCGAGTCATCCCGGCATCCTTTATTCGGACGACAAACTCCCGCATCTCTTTTTCCGAGGGTTGCCTAACCACCTGCAATAACATCGATTTAGAACTTATGTCGGCGCGCCGACATAAGTCCCTGACATCCTCTGGGATGGCCGCAAGCGACAGCGCCTCGGTGATAGAAGACCGTGACTTGCCGATCTTTTTTGCGATCTCTTCGTGGGTATAGCCAAATCTTTCGGCCAGAGCCTGAAGACCGTCCGCCTCCTCAAAGGGGGACAGGTCTTTTCTCTGAAGGTTTTCGATGAGCGAGATTTCCGCCACCGCGCGGTCATCGACATCCATTTCGATGCAAGGGAGCTCAGTAAGACCTACTTCCAGGCTTGCGCGGTATCTACGCTCGCCGCTGATAATCATAAAACGGCCCCCGACATCGCTCGGCCGGACGAGCAGCGGCTCCAGGACCCCCACCTCGCGTATTGATGCCACAAGTTCAGTCAGGTCTCCTATCTCGACCCTCGGTTGATTAGGATTCGGTTGAAGCTTGTCTATCGGAATCATACGCCCGATGGGAGCACCGGCGCTCCGGCTGGTAAGCTGTTCAACGTAGTGCGCGTCATGGCGCAGCTTGAAATTGTTCGGCAGACCTCTTTTAGACACGGCGCATCACCTCTTCACACAGACTTGAATACTCTGAGGCTCCACTTGAATTCGGGGCAAACGTGAAGATAGTCTCTTTATAGGCAGGACTCTCTTCCAGGCGAACAGATTTGCTTATGACGGTGTTAAATACTTTATCTCCGAAGACATGTCGGATTTGTTCATGTATATCTTTAGCTAGTGTAGTCCGTTTATCATTTAGCGTAATTACAACACCCAGGACTTGAAGATTTGGATTAGGTCTGGCTTTAACCTTCTCCACCGTCTCCAAAAGATCATCCGTGCCCTCAAGCGCAAAATAAGAAGGCTGTATTGGAATTATCAGGTAATCGGACGCAACCAGAGCGTTGACTGTAATCAACCCGAGCGTCGGCGGAGTGTCGATTATGATGTAGTCATACTTCTTGGTGAGAACTTCAATGCGGTCTTTTAATCTGAACGGCGCATCGAACTCGCCTATCAGCTTGCTTTCGAATTTGGCGAGGCTAATTCGGGAGGGCAGTATTTCGAGCCCCGTCAGGGTGGATCTCTTTATGACCTGTTCAAAGTCGACCTGCGGCTCGGTCAAAAGCTCGTACACGGAAGGTTCAACACTGTGATTGTCAAGAAAGCTTAAGGAGCTGTTCCCTTGCGGGTCGAGGTCTATCAAAAGTACCTTCTTACCGTTGAGAGCCAGAGCCGCTGAGAGGTTTATTGCGGTTGTCGTTTTACCCACTCCTCCTTTTTGGTTGGCTATGGCGATCACCATAATCAGTCGACCCTTTCGTCGGAAAGCCTTTGCATCCTAATGCGACCAAAGGGCAGTGTCAAGGAGATTCACTTCTCTGTGGCAGTTATACTCGATATTGTTTGTTTCGATCTGTTCAAGCGTTTTTGTCAACTACCCTCCGGTAGACTTTCAAACCTGTTTATGTTTTAATTGTCCGACAGCGGCGCTTCGTTATTGGAAAGGTTTTTGCACCAGCGCATCTGATCGGAGCAATAATGGAAATCGAGATGAAGATTCGGGGCCTTATGATGGACCCGGCGGCCAACACACCGATTATTATCCTCAAAGACATCAACGGCGACGCGATGCTACCGATATGGGTCGGCGCCTTTGAAGCAAACGCGATAGCAGTTGAGATAGAAAAACTCGCCACGCAAAGGCCCATGACGCACGACCTGATCAAAAACATAATATGGGAACTGGGGGCGACCGTCAGGCGGATAGTCATTACGGACCTGATTGATAACACTTTTTTTGCGGTCATCGAGATGCACAAGGACGGTGAGATGCTGGTCGTGGATTCCCGGCCCAGCGACGCCATTGCCCTCGCCCTCAGAGTCGACTGCCCAATCTACGTCAATCAAGAAGTGATAAACAATTCGAGCACGACTATTACCGAAGAGCCAGCGGAAGAAGATGACGATTGGCCCGAAGACATTATCGATGATGCCAGCGATTACAAGATGTAGGCAATTAAGGTAACTGAGTGCACTCATCCCCAGCTAGATATTCTGAATCAGAATAAGGAGGCAGAATGGCGTCGTTTAACAAGATAATCATGGTTGGATACCTGGGTCGCGATGCTGAACTGCGCTATACCCCCCAGGGTACCCCTGTGTGTGATTTCTCAATAGCCACAACGGAGCGCCGTAAAGATAAATCCGGCGAATTCCAAGACCACACGACCTGGTTTCGCGTGAGCTATTGGGGAAAGCGTGCTGAGAGCATTCACCAGTACCTCACAAAAGGGAAGCTTGTCTACCTGGAAGGCCGCCTCAACCAACGCGAATACCAGGACAGGGACGGCAATACGCGGACAAGCCTGGATGTCAATTGCACGGAAGTGCAGTTCGTAGGGTCGAGAGGTGAAGAAAGCTCCGGCTTCCGCGAGGAGCGTAGCCCGGCAAGACCATCAACGCAAGAGGACGCGCCCGAGCCTATAACTGACGATGATATCCCATTCTAGTGCGGCGAATTAGTCTGTCGAAATAAAGCGTTTGGTCAGCCCAAGCTCTTTAATCTTATGCTGAAGGCTTTGACGGTGCATACCAAGCATGGATGCCGCCTGCGTGATGTTCCCGGATGTGCTTTCTAAACACCGTTCGATGTATTTTCGCTCAAACTCTCTTTTTGCATCCTTAAAGTTTAACGAGAGGGGTATATTTATCCCGCCTGAGAGATCTGCTATCACCTCTTCCTGGAATTGTTTAGCCGTTAATTCTTGAGGCAATACATCTAATGTAATTTCTTCACCTTCAGTAAGAACTACAGATCGCTCAATTACATTACGAAGTTGTCTAACGTTGCCTGGCCAGCCATGCTCAAGCATTACTTTAAGGGCTGGTTTTGAGATCCTTAAAGGGCCTGTTCTATAAGCCACCGAATATCTGTCGCAGAATGACTGGGCAAGCGCCGGTATGTCGGTCTTTCGTTCCCTGAGTGGCGGAAGGGTCAGGGAGACGACCGCTAGACGGTAGAATAAATCTTCCCTGAATCGTTGCTGCTCGACCTCTTTTTCCAGATTCTTGTTGGTCGCGCTAATAATCCGAACGTCGGTCGAAAGAAGCTCATTGCTACCCAGCCGCTGGAACTTCTTTTCCTCAATCACACGCAGAACCTTTGCCTGTGTCGAGAGGCTCATATCGCCGATCTCATCCAAAAAGAGAGTCCCTTTGTTGGCTGCCTCAAACTTGCCAATTCTCTTCCCCGTCGCGCCGGTAAAGGCCCCTTTCTCGTGACCGAATAGCTCGGACTCGATCAATTCCTCCGGCATCGCGGCGCAATTGAGCGCAACAAAAGGGCCAGCTCCCGCCCTGCTGCGCGCGTGAATCTCCCTGGCGACCATCTCTTTGCCCGTGCCTGATTCGCCCATTATCAGCACGCTCACGTCCGTCTGCGAAATCTTTTCGATGAGTGAATAGACCCTCGACATGGCCGGTGATGAGCCTATCAACTGACCATAGGTCTCGGTTCCCGACAGCTCATTACGAAGCTGCTCGTTCTCAGTCCTGAGCCTGTAAGCGCCGAGCGCGTTTCTTACAAGTATCCGCAGCTCATCGACGTCAAAAGGCTTGGCGAGGTAATCAAAAGCGCCCTTCTTAATCGCCTCAACGGCGAGCCGCTCCGAGCCATGCGCTGTGACTATGATGACGACCGGCGCCTCCTTTCGCGCGACCAACTCGGGCAGGTAATCAAGCCCCGATTCTGAGGCTAACTTTACGTCCAGAAGTATGACGCTTGGCGATTGGCTATCGACTACCTGTTCGGCAGAAGCGACGCTGTCGGCTTCAAATATCCTATGCCCTTCCTTTTCGAGCGCCCGCCTCATCCCGTATCGCGCGGCCGGCTCGTCGTCGACTATCAGCACAACGTTTTCCATATCTCACCATTTATCACATAATGATTGTCATAGATCAATTGTCACGAAGCGATGAGGAGCCTGAGGTCGCGAACATTATTTCCCGTCGGTCCAGTGTAGACAGCCCCCCCAACAAGCTCAAAAAAAGAGTGTGAATCGTTTCGTTCGAGGAAAACGACCGGGTCTAAACCTAGTCGCAGGGCCAGCCTTATTGTCTCAGCATCGGCAACTGCCCCAGTCGCAGGGCTGTTGCCGTCTACGCCATCTGTCCCGCAAGAGAGCGCGCACGCCTCAAAGTCGTCAATTCTTGATAGCTCGATAGCCGTATAAAGAACGAATTCCTGGTTGCGGCCGCCAACTCCATCGCCCTTGACAGGGCAAGAGACTTCGCCGCCCGAGACCAGGCAGACAGGCTCGTCGGGGAAACGCTCTTTCAGCGCCAGCAGTGTCTTAATCAATTCCATGCTCACCGCCTTATAATCGCCCTCGGAGAATCGCAAATCAGTTTCAACGTGAAAGCCCTTCCGCCGAGCGATCTCCGCTGCCAGCCTGATCGCGTCGTGATTGTCTGCCAGCAATAGGTTTATGCTTTTTTTCTCGTAGGCCCACTCTCTTGGAAGCTCGCCAATCTCACCTTTCCGGATGATCTCAAGTATTGAGCGAGGTAGTCTATCAGCCAGCTTGTATCGCTCAAGAATGTCAAAGAAATCATCGAGTTCGACTTCATCGGGAAGTAGAGGGTTTGAAGCGATAGATCGCAAGTCACCCGGATTCACGTCAGACAGGAAGAGCCTGATGCTTGAGTTATTGCGAGCGAGGTAACCGAGCCGCCCGCCTTTGATCTGTGACAGGTGTTTTCGAACAACGTTGATCTCGCGGATCGTTGCGCCGCTGTTGACCAGCAACCGGTTCAGCTCTCTCAAGTCTTCAAGCGTCACGTCGTGTGAAATCGGCTGTTCGACGAGCGCGGAGCCGCCGCCCGTTACGATGAAGATTATCAGAGAATCCGGCGGTGCTGCTTGAACCAGCTCAAGGATTCTTTTTCCCGCAAGCAAACTATTTTGATCGGGCAAGGGATGGCCCGCGATTATGATTTCAGATTTTAGCTTTAACTCGTGCGGCGCATCTGATACGAGAAGCGATCTCGTTATTCTCTCGCCTAGCAGGCCTTCTACCGCAGCCGCTATGGTGAGGCTCGCTTTCCCAAAGCCGATTAAAAAAAGATCTCTATAATCTTTCAACTTTATCTCTTCATCTTTCAGATGAAGAGTGTTGTCCTCAAGCTTGAGATTTTTATTAACAAGCAGCTTTAGATCCAGGGCATTTAATGTAGCAAAGAAGATTTGTTCGGCTTCTTCTTTAAGATTCTTCATGGAGATTCGCAATCGAGGATTAATAAGATATTTCGAGAATGAATCTTAGAACGTCGGCAGCAGCCATAAAGGTATTCCCGAAAGACTTCCGCCGAGCGAGGCCTGCTGGCCGAGCTTACCAAAGGGGCCGAGCAGGCGTTGCAAGAGGCTCTTTCGCGGGTGGATCGAGAGGACTTCAGGTTTAACGGTGATCCCCGCCAGTGAGGTAGCCCGTTCCACTGCCAGATCAAGATCACCGAGCCGATCCACCAACCCTGCTTCGAGAGCCTGCCTGCCGGTCATTATTCTCCCGTCCGCGATCCGTTCGACATCCTCGCGCGGCCTGTTGCGCGAACTGGCCACTGCTTCGACGAACTGGGAATGGGTATCATTTATGACATCCTGCAAAAGCGACTCTTCGTCTTTTGAAAACGAGCGGTAGGTCGCCAGCATGTCCTTGTGAGGTCCCGACTTCACAACCTTTGGCGAAACGCCAAGCTTGTCGTAGAGGTGACTCAGATCGTTGCCTCGTATTATCACCCCAATCGACCCAGTAACGGTCCCGGCATTGGCTATAACCTCATTGGCGATCATCGAAACATAGACGCCTCCGGAAGCCGCCACATCGCCCATCGAGGCCACTATCGGGATGCCCTTCGCTTTCAGCCTTGCGATCGCAGAGAATATCTCCTGGCAAGCCGCCACGCTCCCGCCCGGACTGTTGACGCGCAAGACGACGGCCCGCGCCCTTTTACGCTCAGCCTCTTTCAGCGAGGCTATGACCTTGGCGCGACCCCCTGCGAAAAAATCGCTGTCCGCAATAATGCCTTCGATCTTTACGACGGCGATGACATTCTTTGATTTTCTGAAGAGTCTCATAGCTTACAAAGAGGCCTGCCGGGCGGCGATGAAAACCTGGGCGAGCGTTTCGTCTAAAACAGATTCGTCAGTGTGGCCTAGCGCGGCGATCTTCTTTGCGGCCTTGTCGCAAAGCTCTTGAACTGGATGGCCGCTATGGCCTCTCGTCCAGGTCCAGCTAACTCTGTGAGGGCTGGCCGCGTCGCGAAGCCGCTTCCAAAAAGCATGATTGGTCTTCTCGCGAAAGTTACCGTTTCGAGTTTCGATAACATACCGCGAGTCGCTTATCACTTGAACATCGCAAGGCTCTTTGAGCGCCTCAAGCCCTATGGCTGCCGCCACGATCTCCGCCTGATTATTCGTCGCGTGTCCCAGGTATTCCCCTACGACCTTATGTTGCGCCTTCCCTTCCCCGTTGACATAAATGAGGACCGCCACGGCCCCTGCCCTCGACACTTGCTGACCATTGCCGAGCGAGCTTCCATCACACACGATAGTTATTCGCTTCATAATATCCCGGTTAATTATATTTTAAGTGGCGTGATGTGGGAAGCAGTGCGAGAGATGAAGGCGCGGCGAACCATTTCCAATCGCCGCGCCCCGTCTCTTTAATCATCCAGGTCTGACGAGCTGATGTTGTGGGCCTTGATGAGTTTTAAAACCTCTAACCTGATGCCGTCCCAGCCCCTGTTGACCGAATCGGCTAATGAGCTTGAAGTAGTAGTTATTACGCGGTCAGTCTTTCTGGCCTCCCTCGCCAGCGAGAGCGTCGCGCTGCGCGCAGATTGCCTGTCTTGTATCCCCGGGATCAGATTGTTATAGTGCCGCGCAGCGTTGGCAAAACTTTCAAGCGCCAACAGCAATTCGATTTCAGGCTCTCCGTATCGCGAATCGATCTCAGTTCGCGACCCCGACGACCGAACGCCTATCTGGCGCTTGTAATCGGATAAGAGTTGCTCGGCTTGACGCTGAATGTTGCTCACGGGCGAAGATTGCGGTTCGCTCGCCCGGCTGCTGCTCGACTCGCTCGGTCGCGTAGTGCTGCCGAGCGGGATCGTGATGTTGCCTGCGGCGCCGTGGACTACGACTCGCCGCACCAGATCAACGCCCTCTTTTACATTCAATTCAATCCTGCCGCGAGTCAAAGCTTGCGTAACCATGCCGTCTGGCTTGACCGCGCGCGCGTAGACTTCAAGCGTGTCGCCGTTAGCGACCGGCTCGCCAAACCATCGCCACCCACCCGTGTTTGCCTGCGTGTTTATCAATATGTAGAGTGAGCCGTCCGCAACGCGGTTGGCTGTCGCCGAAAGCACATTTGCGAGGACGACTCTGTCATCCGTCGCCGGATCGCTCGCGCCTGCGCTGCCCGAAGGCCGCGGCTGGCTTTGCGGCGGACGAGTCTCTCTGCGCGCGTTCGCGGGGGTAGCCTTCGTGATGCCAAGCTTGTCTGCCGTCGTCGGGTCGAGGTCGCCCGTCTGCGGAAGGTTATTCTCGCGCTGATAGGTCTTAAGTGAGTTCGAAGTTCTCGGAGTCATGACGCCGTCAAGCGGACCCTCGTAATAACCTTGATGCCGCATAGCGACCTGGGCGCGGCGGATCATCTCAGCCGATGAGAGCGGCAGGTTTACAGCCACCGGCTCAGGCTCGGGGTCGCTGGCTGCCGGCTCAGGGTTTGCGGTCGATTCAGTCCTCCTGACCGGCTCCGGGTCACGCGCGGGCTCGCGCGCAGGCTCCACGGGAACATCATCCGGGTCCGACTCTTCAGGTTCGGGTTGAGGTCTTCGATCAGGATAATTGCGAGGCTCTGAGTCCCTCCGGCCTGGGCGGTCATAATCAGGCCCGGGGTCACGGTTCGGACGTGGCCTGGTTTCACCCGCGCGAGAATTGTTATCACGTGAATTATTATCACGAGAACTATAACCGCCGGGGCTATTGTCATAGTTCGGGTCACCGCGCATCGAAAGCGGCTGCCGCAGTTGTATCCCAAAAGGCGTTCCCGCTCGTACCTCAGCCTCTTCGCCTTTCGACAAGAGCACTCCGGCTATGCCCACGCCTGCACCGGCGATACCGCCTATAACCGCGCCTTTTCCGCCGCCTGCGATCCCGCCGAGCACGGCCCCTAGCGTGCCACCCCCGCCGACAAATACAGCCTTACGATCACTGTTAGGCCCGCGAACAGAATTCTCATCATCGATCCTTCGGCGGATTTCGGGATCGTCCGATGTGAGACTCCCGACCAGAGGAACCCTTCTGCCGTCAGGCATAGTAATCGAATCAAAGTCGATCGCGATCATCCCTGCCTTGCTCATTCTTTTTGCAGGCGTCACCTGTGTTACACGCCCCTCAACGATTGTCCCCGCTGGTATGACTACACGGCCGTTCGCCTGGACCGGCTCCGTCACCGATGCGGTAAACCTGTCTCCGACCCGCGAACTCTTCGAGCTTAAGGTCTGGTCCATTCTCATGCTGATGATGGTGTCAGGAGGGAGTGTCCACCCGCCACCGCCATATGTTCGCTGGTTATAGCGGGGCCGGCTCTGCTGCGAAAATGACGTTACGCTTAACCCTGTGACCATGAGCATGACCGCTGCCAGAGCCGTCAACCTTACCGAAACCTTGAGATTCATTGCGATTTCCCTCCAAACCCTGCAAACCACGCGACCGGGGCACTCTTTTACCAGTTCTTGTGACGTTCCAGAGGGCTCTGGTGTTGTCCGCGCTCTTTATTCTACCGGAAGCCTCACAGTGATAGTAGTCCCTTCGCCCAATCGGCTTGCCACACCCAGGTCGCCCCTGTGCAGTTCGGCGATCTTTTTCGCTATGGCCATGCCAAGACCCGTGCCCGCCTGCTTGGTCGTGTAGAACGGCTCAAAGACGCGCCTTCGCGTCTCGGGGTCCATCCCCGCCCCGTGGTCCGTCACGGCCACTGTAACCAGCCCCCTCGCCGCGACGCTCGTCTTTACCTCGATCTCGCTTCCCGGCTCGCTCGCATCTATAGCGTTTATTATCAGATTCAAGAAGAGCTTTCTCAGCTCTGTCGGGTCGAATGAAGCGCTAGGCAGATCATCCGCGTATTCTCTCCTGATCCGCATCTCCTTGTCGCTGAGACGGTCGGCTACCATCGGCATCAGATCGTCGAGCAGCTTGTTCAGGTCCGTCTCTGTGCGGTTAAGCTCCTTTGGCCGCGCGAACTCTGAAAGCTCAGAGACGATGGCCGCCAGGTGATCGACGCTGCGGTCTATCACTTCAAGCGTGTCTTTTGATTCCTGACTCTGGTCGCCTCTGCGTTTTAAGACCTCTGTGGCAAAGCGTATGCTGCCAAGCGGGTTTTTTATCTCGTGCGCGATCTGGGCTGTCATCTGGCCGACTGCAGAAAGCGCGCGGTTGCGGCGCAGCTCGGATTGCGCTCGCTCGACTTCGGTCATCTCTACGAAGACGAGTATCAGGCCGCGCTGTTCTTCTGCGATCATAAGTGGCGAGCCGTACACATCGAACAGTCTTGACTCAACCATCTCGTGACGCCCGAAATAGCGGCTGCCCGATGGCTTGTTTTCGAGGTACTCGCCTACTGCCTCGATCAAAGCATGTTTGTCCCCCAGCACCTCCGCGTAGCTCGCGTTCAACGCCTCGTCCGCGTCCAGCCCCATCACGTTTCGAAAAGAGCTGCTTACTGACTGGACGCCGCCTTCCTGCCCGATGACGACAACGCCTGAGACTAGGCTGTCGAAAAGCGATTGCAAATAGTCGCGAGCTTCAGAGCTCTCTCTGTACGAATTGCCTAGCCGCGCGAGTATTCTCCTTATCTCGTAAAAAGTCAGCCCCGCGACGACAAGCCCGACGATTATAGCCGCCCAAGTAGCCATGAGGACCCTATTCCTCGCCAGGCGACTGAGCGCTTGCGCCTTCCGATCATTCTCCTCGCGCTCTGCACTCGTCCACCGTTCAAGCTCGTTTACGGCGTCCGTGATCTGTTTTCTCTCTTCAAACCAGTCGACGGGTTTATCCGAGTTGATCGTGTTCCAGTAGGTCTGGAAAGCCTGCTCAAGTTCTTGCCATTCCTGCGTCGAGGCCATGCTGCTTCTTCGCCCTTCGTCGAGATAGCCGTCCATCTCAATCTTGAGCTGCTTGAGCCGCTGCTGAGCGGGAAACCGCAGCAGCCGATTCTGCCCGCTGTCAGCAGCCGCGCGGGCCTCTGCGGCCATCTTTCCTATGGTCCCTTCGATACTCAAAGCAGTATGCACGTGCTTGGATTCAGACTGTTTGATGAAGGCGATTTCATCTTCGACCTGGAGGAAGCTCTCCCGGCTCCAGTAGCCGAGCCCCACGACCAACAGCAACAGCACGCAGAAGCCAACCAATAAGATATTTCTTACAAGCGACTCGGCAGCCAGCGGTAATCCCAACCGGCGAACAGGCAGCTTGCTCAAAAGTTTTGCGGGCATCCGTTAAACCCCTTCCGCTCGGCCTGTGACCGTTACAATCTGATCTGTGAAGCCTTCAAACGCGTCGTCGTGGCTTATGACGAAGAGCTGGTCGAAATCCTTAATCCTCCCAATCTGCTGCGCGAGATTGCGGCGGCGCTCCTCGTCCATGTTCGTTGTCGGCTCGTCGAAAAAGGCTATCCGCAAATCAGAGAGCTCTTTCAGAAGCGCGAGCCTCACGGCTAAAGCGGCGGCCATCTGCTCGCCGCCCGACAGGCTTGCAAAAGCCCTTTCGTGACCCTCTTCTTCCAACATGATCTCGTAACCCGGGTCCCACCTGAGCGAGACCATCGGGTTGCCGGTTATATCGCGATAAAGCTGGTTCGCTTCGATCGATATCGATTGCAGGTGAGCCTCTGTGATGTACGGTACAGCTTTTTTCAGAACGTCGCGGATAAAGTCCGAAAGAGCGAGAACCTGATTGTATCGATCCCGTCGGGCTTCTAAACTTCTCAGCCGCTCTCTGGCGGCGGTGAGCCTGTCAATCTCTGTGACAAGCTCTTTTATCCTGGCGAGCGCGGCGTTCAATTCCGAATTAAGCGTGGCTACGCGCTGTAGCAGTTGCTCAAACCGGATTGCGAGCGTTTGGTGAAGCTCACGGTCGTACTCCATTCGGGCCTGGTTGAGTTCGACTGTCCATTCTTCTATCTGGCGCGCATTCTTCTGATGCTCGCGGGAAACTTCGTCCAACTCGGCCTGACGAGATTCGAGCATCGCGGCGACCGGCTGGTTTTCGATGAAGGCACGATAATCGCTTTCGGAGCGTGCGCGCCGCTCGCGCTCTGTCGCGATCTGTTCGTCGAGGTCCCGATAGCCTTCTAACTGCGACGCCAGCTCTTCGAGCGTACGAGCGAGCGATTGCTGCTGTGTTTCAAGCGCCTTCAGCGACTCTCTTAATTCAGGCTCCTTTTCAAGCCCCGCGCGCAGCAAGCGCGCGCGCCCTCGCGGGTCGTCAATCGTCTTGAGCCGCTCTATTATCCGGCTCAGCTCATCTCTCAATTCCGTTATTGCCGCGACGCGCGTTTTCAACTCTTCGACATTTTTTTTGCGCTCGGTCCCTTCGGTCTTCAGACGATCAAGACGCTGGCGGAGCACGTCGAGGCTTTCGTATTTCACGCGCGCCTGTTGCGCCGATTGTAATTCCTGCTCAAGTTTTACGAGACGACCTTCGGCCAATCGTAATTCTTGCTCGCTGGCCGTCGCCCCGCCTATCTCGGCTTCCAGCCGCGCAGCGCTCGCGCGCCCGATCTCTAGCTCCTGGACGTACCTGGAATAATGGACGCGGTGCGTCTCAACCGCATAAGAGGTCTTCAGCGCGGCCTTGGCGTCGGCAAGCTTGCGCTGAATCTCTTTACGCCGCCGCTCTGCTTCGGTCAGCCTTCCGCTTTCCGTGCCTATCTGAACCCGAAAATGCTGGTCCAGCCCCTGTCCCTCTTTCATGTTCAGGCACTTTTCGGAAAGCAGCGGGCAGAGTCCTCCCTTGATCTGTGAAAGAATCTTTTTCTCGCGCTCAACGCTGGCCCGCAGAGTCGCGATCTCTTCCATCGTAGCTTGATCCTCTGCCTCAAGCTCTGTAAGCCGCGCCGCCGCCGTCTCAGCCTCCAGTCCGGCTTGCATCTCTTTTTCGAGAGTCTTTATCTCCGCGCTGATCTTCGCGATGTCCGCCTGCGCCCGCCTCAACTCTTTTTTTCGCTCGCTGAGGCGTTCGAGCGCTACGCGCATCTCTCGAAGCTCGGCTTCCAGATTCCTTCTACCCTCTTCAAGCTGAGGCGCGCGCTCGGCCTGCTCTCGCAGCTTCTCCGCCTCTTTTATGCGCTTAGAGATGTCCTGGTATTCTCCGCGCGATGATTCAAGCTCGCGCTCGGCAGATTGGATCTGTTCGGCGATGGCAGTTAGCTCTGCGATCGAGGTCTGCAACTCAGTCGCGCGCGCCTCAAGCCGCGCCTGTTCCTCGATCAGCGGCGCAAGCCGTTCAATCTCTTTTCGGTCGGCGTCAATCTGGCTCAGCTTTTCCGTTACGGCCTGCGAAGTCGTCTCGATCCGGTAAAGCTCTCTCTCTTTTTCCGCAGAGTCTCGCTTTACTTGATCTCTTTTAACCACATGCTCCTCTAAAGTTGCTAGGCGAGTATTAGCCTGAGTGTAATTCTCAAAACCTGCGGCCGTGGCGCGGACGATCTCCGAGGCAAGACGCGATTTTTCAACATCGCCGGCGAGCGCGGCCCTGCGTCGTTCAACCTCTTCCGACCTCGATCTCAAAGCGGCCAGGTCCCGGTCGACCTGTTCGATCTTCCTCTGCAATTGATCGAGTCTCAGTAATTCTGACCGGGTAAGCTCGCGCTCGCGCTCCGTGCTGTCGAGGTCGCGCCGCAACTCCTCGATAGCCGTTTCAACTGCCGCTCGCTCATCGATCAGCCCATCGAGCGCGGCGACTTCAACGCCAAGCGCCGCGATCTGCTCCCGCAGCTCTACATCTTTCGACTCGACGAGTCGTATCAGCGCCTTCAACTCTTCGGAAGATCGCTGGTACTCGTCGACCCTCAGCACCTTGTCGAACCCGGGCTTGCGCTTTGACGGCTGCTCGGCAAAGTCGACGGTAAAAGTGCCTTGCGGAACGCCTATCGTCGATGTGAAGAGGCTCTTGAGGTCGGCCCCCGGCTCGACGCCGAGGTGTTGGCGGAGCCAGATGGCGACCTGGTTTTTTTGCTCGACCAGACGGAGCTTCGTCACAGGGTCATAGATGTAATAGCCCGTCCCTGTGTCGCGGTAGACGGTGTACTCGCGCCCGTCGAGCGCTGAAACGAATGTTACACGGACCGAGCCTTTCTTCGCCCCGCGTTTGAGAAAGTCCTCTTTTTTGTAAGCGAGCTGATCGAACAGCGCCCACGAGATGGCTTCGAGAATAGTGGTCTTGCCCGCGCCGTTAGGCCCGCTTATAGCGGTGATTCCCGGCGCAAACTCGAAACTGCCCGCTTCGTAATTCTTTATCTTATCCAGCTCTACTCTGGTAATCAGCATCTCTTTCAACCTTAGCAAGGACGTGAGGAATGTTTTCTCTAAATGATTTTAGCACGCGCAAAGGGGAAGCGGAATTAGGGACGGGAATTCCCGTCATAGTGGGGAGTTAGTAAGAAAGCCTGACAGGTAGTATCGATGAGTCAGTGGATGGGTTTGTGCATTGAAAACGGTTCGACTAAAGTTTGGTAAGGGGGAGGCGAACCTATGATCGAGCTTAAAGGCGTAGAGGCGGGCCGCGCGGACCAGCAGGCGGCTGACCAACGAAATCAGTACGATATCGTTGTTGATGAGAATGTCGAGCTAAAGCCCGGAGTTGAGATTCTGCTGCTTGTCACGAGGCCGCCCGACCTCAAACAGGAGGGGTACGGGATTCCGCTGAGGATCACGAATAATTCTGAGCCTGACGAAGACGAGTTCTTTGTCAAATACGGCGATAAGCTTTTCGTCGCGCAGAAGATTCCTGAGTTCATTTAACCGATTTTCAGGCCGAGTACAGCTTGCTTTAGAGGTCACATGCTTATAAGATAGCGGCCGAGGACCCCCTTCCTCGTGGGAGAAGCCCCGTGGTGGGGGTTTCCCTTTGCGGAAACCCCGCCCTGAAATCTGAGGCTTCTCGACAACCGGGACGACTACCCGAATGTCAATTATTCTGATAACTCTTGCGGCAGTATTCCTGATCGCGCTCGATCTGCACGTCTACAAGCGGATGCTTGCGATGCGCGAAGCCCGCATGGCTGAAAACGAGTACAACACAGCGGTCGCGCTCTGGAGCTTTGCCCGCGTCGTCAAGAGCAACATTGAAGATGCGCTGCGCCAGGGCTCGGGCGTCCTGGATTTCAAAAAGATCATGGTCCCGCATTGCCAGGGTTATAAGATCACGCTCGAGCTCGCGGGTTATAACCTGCGCGTGTGCGGAGCGCCGGTCAAACACAACCGCTCCGCTCGTTTATCTTTCTACGTTGATAACAGTCTCGTCTTGCGCGCGGCTGACCACCTCGGAGCGCCCGCCACTGAACTGGACCCAGAGTACACGGGCAATACCACAGTTTAATAATCTTCAGTTTAATAATCTTCCTGGTATTTGGAACGCCTCTGCGGTTTGTGCTAATCTTGCCGCTCCGGATGGACTTCTCAATCCCACAAGAGTATCTCGATTTCAAGGAAGCTGTTTATCGCTTCTCTAAAGAACGGCTCGCGCCTCGCGCCGAAGAGCTTGATGCGCGCGGAGAGTTCAGTTGGGAGAACTGGCGCGAAGTCGCGGGGATGGGATTGCTCGGCCTGCCCTTCCCCGAAAAATACGGCGGCAGCGAAGCATCGCCTCTCGCCACCTGCATAGCGATGGAGGCTATGGGCGCCGCAGGCGTAGACGCCGGGACGACACTGGCCTGGGGCGCGCACACGATTCTCTGCGGGCTCCCGATCTGGCTTCTAGGCACTTCAGAGCAGAAGCAAAAATACCTGCCAAAGCTCTGTTCGGGCGAATGGGTCGGCGCGTTCGGATTGACAGAGCCGGGGTCAGGCTCTGACGCAGCGGGGTTGAAGACGACGGCTGAGCGGCGCGGCGACCGCTGGATACTCAACGGCTCGAAGATGTTTATCACGAACGCGCCGATCGCAAATATCTTCATCGTATTCGCCTCGACCGCCAAAGGCGCGGGCAATCGCGGCATCTCGACATTCATAGTCGAGCGCGACTTCCCGGGCTTCTCGTCAGGCAAGGACCTTGTGAAGATGGGCAATCGGACTTCGGTCACTTCCGAGATCGCGTTTGACAATTGCGAAGTGCCTGCCGAAAACCTGCTAGGCCCCGCCGACCTCGGCTTCATCGCCGTAGGCAAAGAGACGCTTGAGTGGGAGCGCAGCTGCATGATCGCTCCCATAATTGGCGGCATGGAATTCATGCTAGAGGTTTCAACCAGGTACGCGAAGGAGCGCCACCAGTTTGGCCGGCCCATAGCCGAGTTCCAGGCCATACAGCGAAAGCTTGTCGAGATGAAGATCGCCGTCGAAGCGGCGCGGCTGCTGGTCTACCGCGTGGCGTGGCTAAAACAGCAGGGCAGATCGGCGATGATGGAGGCCGCCATCGCAAAGCTCTGGGCTACGGAGGCCGCTGTTCGCGTCTCGTATGAAGCGGTCCAGGTCTTCGGCGGCTACGGTTATATTCACGAGTACCCTGTCGAGCGTTTCTATCGTGACGCGCGGCTCGGCACGATCGGAGCGGGCACGTCCGAAGTGCAGAAGATGGTTATCGCCAACGAGCTCATCAAATCATTCCTCAAACAAGGCAGATAAAAAGAGTATGCAGCGCGTAGCCATAATCGGCTCAAGCCAGTCGAGACACCAGCGGCGGAACGCAGATCAAAACGTCGAAGACATCATCTATGAGACGGTTCGCGGTTTGCTGGATCAAGTCTCGCTCGACATCCGCGACGTGGACGCGGTCATAGGGGCCGGGGATGACGTGCTAGACGGCCGGAGCATCTCAAACGTATTTACAGCAGAGTACGCCGGAGCGTTTCTGAAGGAAGAATCGAAGGTCGAAGACGACGGCGCTTACGCCGCATCGTACGCATTCATGCGAATCGCATCGGGTGCATGCGAGACGGCTCTTGTTTACGCTTACAGCAAAGGCTCTGACAGCTCGCCGCAGCATTATTCAGGAATGATCGCCGACCCGCTTTATCTTCGGCCGCTCGGCGTCGAGGCGATCACGGCCGCCGCGCTCCAGGCGCAGTGTTACTTCAGTCGTTACAACGTGACAGAAGAGCAGGCCGCGCTCGTCGCGATCAAGAATAGAAAGCACGCCCTCTCGAACCCGTTCGCGCAGATTAGCGGCGAACTCACTGTTGAAGATGTGATGCGCTCGCCTCTGCTTGCGTCGCCGATCAAGCGGATCGACGCGTCGCCAGTGAGCGACGGTTGCTGCGCTCTGCTGCTCGCCTCTGAAGATGCCGTGAAGCGTTTTCAGATGAAGCCCGCATGGATTCGCGGTCTCAGTTTCTCGACAGACACTTTTTATCCGGGCCATAGAGATTTGACGGAGATACGCTCGGCACACAAGGCCGCAGAGCGTGCTTACAAGATGGCAAACATCCATGACATTGAACGTGAGATTGCCTACGCAGAGATTCACGAGCCATTCTCGTTTCAAGAGCTGATGATCTACGAAGCTCTGGGTTTCTGCGAAAAAGGCCAGGGCGGCCATCTGGTCGAAAGCGGCGCGACTCGTGAAGATGGCCGCCTGCCCGTAAACCTATCCGGCGGAGCGCTCTCGGCCAATCCAATCTTTGCCACAGGTCTTATACGTCTTGCTGAAGCGGCCAATCGCATTTCGCAACGCGGAGGAAATGCAGTCGCGCACGCAACATCGGGGTTCTGCCTGCAATCGAATATCGTCTATGTGTTGTCAGCCTGATCGGAGGGGAGCTTGAGACGAGCAGCCATCGTTGGCACAGGTCAGACAAAGTGCAAAGAGCGCCGCGACGACGTGAGCTTCCCCGGCTTGATCTACGAAGCCGCAACTCGTGCTCTTGAAGACGCGGGGATAACGATCGATGATGTTGACGCTGTAGTCTTCGGCAGCGCGCCCGAATTATTCGAAGGCGTGAACCACCCTGAGCAGTGGTGCGCCGACGCTTCAGGGGCTTTCTTAAAGCCTCAAATTCGCATTCACACGGGCGGGACTGTCGGCGCGTCTACGGGGATCGCCGCTTTTTACTACGTTGCTGCCGGGATGTTTGACACAGTGCTAGCCGTCACGGGTGACAAGCTTTCAGAAAGCCCTGTGCAATTGGGACTCTCGACTGTTTACGACCCGATTCTTGGCCGCCAGTTCGCGTGCGGAGCGCCGTCTGCCGTCGCGCTCCAGGCGCGCCAGTACATGCACAAGTACGGCGTGACCGAGCATCAGGCCGCGCTAGTCGCCGTCAAGAATCGGAAGAACGCGCTCTTGAATCCTTACGCGCAGCTTCACATTCCCAACATCTCAGTCGAGATGGTGATGAACTCTATGGTGTTGTCGACGCCGATAAAGCTGCTCGACTCATGCCCGGCGTCCGACGGCGCTTGCGCGATGGTTATTGCGAGCGAGGGCCTGGCTGAACAGTACGCCGACCGGCCCGCATGGATAAAAGCGGTGGCCACCTTTAACGAAGGCGTTTACTATGCCGGTCGAAACTTCGCCGACCCGCTCGCGTTGATGGAAGCTGCGAAGAAAGTTTACAAGACGACAGGCATCACAGATCCGCGACGCGAGATCGATGTGGCAGAGCTTTACGAGGCTTTCTCATTCCAGGAGATGCTGTGGACCGAAGCGATGTTCTTTTGCGAGCGTGGCGAGGGAGGAAAACTCGTCGAATCAGGCGCTACGGAGATGACTGGGGACTTACCAGTTAATCCTTCGGGGGGCGTTTTGTCTACGAATACGATCGGCGCGACGGCGATGATGCGCCAGGCCGAAGCCGCCATGCAGGTCATGGGGCGCGCGGGCCAGCATCAGATCGATGGGGCGCGGACGGCCATCGCGCACGGGTGGGGCGGCGGGATTCAGTTTCACACTTTGATGATCGTGAGCACAGACAAGAACTGATACGTTTATGATTTTACACGGCGACATCACAATTCCTTACAAGTGGACAACTGGGCCTGCGATCGGGCGCTTCCTCGCCGAGTTGCGCGATAATGCCCGAATTGTCGGCGCGAGATGCGCGGAGTGCAACAAAGTCTTTGTTCCGCCTACAGACGTTTGCGGTCAATGTTTCAAACCGCTTGATGCGTGGGTGGAACTTACAGGCGAAGGCGAGATCATTGCCGCTTCAGCCGTCCATTACCAGTTGCCCTGGAGTCCGCTGCCGCCGCCTTACACGCTTGCGCTCGTCAGACTTGACGGCGCAGACACCGAACTGATCCATCTCGCGCAAGAGGGATTAAAAACCGGTGATCGTGTTCGGGCAAAGTTCAAAGAAGAGCGTTCAGGGACCATACTAGATATCGACAAGTTCGTCCCTCTTGCAGATGCGACCGTTGAGAGAGAAGCGACAACTACGCAGCCGTTAAAAGAGGTGAGGGGTCAGGTGAGTCTTCCTTATCGCTGGTCATACGGAAAGGCTCTCTCAAGATTCTTTCAAGAGTCTCGCGACAACAAAAGGTTGATGGGGACTCGATGCCCGCGCTGCTTGTCGGTTACAGTACCGGCTGCGCGCATCTGCACGCGCTGTTTCGTCGAGGCGACAGAATGGGTTGAGGTGAGCGACCACGGTGTGCTTGAGACATTTACTACAGTTCATCTTCCCTTCCCCGGCCAGCCTACCGAGCCGCCTTACACATACGGCTTGATACTTCTGGACGGCGCGAGCACTTACTTCTCGCACCTGATCGAGGAGCCGGTCGAATCGCTCCGGTGCGGGATGCGCGTCCAGGCCGTCTGGTCCGACGAGCGGAAGGGAGACCTGTTTGACATACTCCATTTCAAGAAAGAAGAGAGCTGAATAGCTTTGAGAGAGAAGGAGAAGAAAATGTTATACGGCATCACGATGTTTGCGACCGATTACGCGATTCGGCCCGATGAGCTCGCCCGCGAGGTCGAGCAACGCGGCTTCGATTCGCTGTGGCTCCCCGAGCACACGCACATACCGGCTAGCCGCCGAAGCCCTTGGCCGGGCGGGCCTGAACTGCCGAAAGAGTACTGGCACACTTACGATCTGTTCGTAGCCCTGACGGCTGCCGCAATGGCGACCGAGCGACTCAAGATCGCGAGCGGCATCTGCCTGATCGTCGAGCGCGACCCGATTACTACCGCGAAAGAAGTTGCGAGCCTGGATCAATTATCGAATGGCCGCTTCCTGTTCGGCATCGGCGGCGGGTGGAACGCAGAAGAGATGGAAAACCACGGCACTCCTTTCAAGAAGCGTTGGCGCATTTTGAGAGAGCGCATCCTGGCTATGAAAGAGATTTGGACGAAGGACGAAGCCGAATATCACGGGGAGTTCGTGAACTTCGACAAGATATGGTCCTACCCAAAGCCCGCGCAGAAGCCGCACCCGCCTATCTTGATGGGCGGCGATGGGCCTACGACTTTCGACAGGGTGATTGAATTCTGTGACGGGTGGATGCCCATCGGCGTGCGCTCTCCAAACATACCGGAGAAGATCGCAGACCTGCGACGCAGGGCCGAAGCGGCGGGCCGCGACCCGAAAGCGATTTCCGTCTCAATCTTCGGCGTGATGCCTGACCGCTCGGCAATAGATGAGCTTGCGACGGCGGGCGTGGACCGTGTCATTTTCCTGGTGCCAGCCGGAGATAGAGAGACTGTGTTGCCTATTATCGATAAGTACGCAGCGGTGATCGATCAACCCGCCTGATCCGTGCAGAGTTGAAGACGTATGAGGGTCGAAAGCAGAGCCCGTCTCTTCATAGCCCTGTTGATCGGAGTCCTGCTCATAACGATAGGGCTTGGGGTCGTGCTGATCGCGCGCCCTGTCGAGCGCGCTTCGTCGCCCGCTGCCTCATACGTTTTCAGCTTCCTCGTAGTCGCTCTCATTTTCGGCCTCGGCCTCACATTCCTCTTCGTCAGGTGGCTGCTACGGCCTTACCGCCGCATGGTTGAGGCGGCGCGCGGCAGCCCCGTCCACGCGCTGTCGGCGAAGAGCGAAAGCGAGTTTGTGGTCGAAACTTTTCAAGCCCTGGTCGAGCAGCTTCAAGCCAAAGAGAGGGAGCTTGCCGAGCTTCATGCGCTTGAGCGCAGGCGAGCCGAAAGAAGCGAGCGATTCAGCGAGCGCTTGATCGCCAACATTCCGAGCGGGCTGGTTGCCATCGATTCCAGGGGGCGCGTCACGACTGCTAACCCACATGCCGGAAGAATTCTCTCCGGGCTGGATGCTCGCGCGGGCGAACAACAGACCTTTGACGCGGAAGACGGGTTGCAAGCATTTGAGGTCGATTATCGGCACTTCTTCGGCTCCGCGCCGCGATTGATCGACCTTCTCTCTGAGTGCCTTTCGTCGGGCAAGTCCTTTCGCCGCGAGGAGGTCGACGTCACGCTCGCAGACGGCCGCGTGCGTCATCTTGGCCTGAGCATCTCTCCCATCACGGACACGGACAGGGCCGTCGAAGGCGCGCTCTGCATGATGACTGATTTGACCGAAGTGATTGAGCTTCGCGAGCGAATGAAACTTCAAGAGAGCCTTGCCAATCTGGGCGAGATGGCAGCGGGGCTTGCTCACGAGTTTAAGAACTCCCTGGCGACCATTCACGGATATGTCCAGTTGCTCGACGCGCAGAGCGACTCTTCAGCCTTGGAGGACAAGAAGCGGCAGACGCTCGACGCAACACTCAACGAAGTAAGGATGCTGGCCCGGTTGGTGACGGACTTTTTGAATTTCGCGCGCCCGCAGACGCTCAGCCTCTCGAAGATCAGCCTGCGTTCGATCATCGATGATTGCGCTAAGGAGATAAATCCACAGCTCAAACTGAAACAGATCGAGCTGAAGGTCGAAGGCGACTTCCCTGACCTTCCGGGCGACGAGACATTGCTAAGGAGCGCCATTTCCAACCTTGTCCGCAACGCGGCGGAAGCCATCGATAACGAGTCGGAGCGCCGGCTCATTTCGATCACAGGCTCGATTGACGCGGGGCCTGACCGGCGCTATGCAAACATCCGCATCAGCGACACGGGCGGAGGCATTTCATCGACCGACTTGCATAGAATCTTCATACCGTTCTTCACGACGAAATCGCGGGGGTACGGGATTGGGCTTGCAATCGTTCAGAAGATTCTCGTAGCTCACGGAGGGGATGTCGCGGTCGAAAAGAGTGACAACACAGGCACGGTTTTTCGATGCCGTTTGCCGCTCGCGGTTCGAACAGTGACTCAAGAACTTGAAGAGAGCCGATTGTGATTCAATCAATTTGTGATTCAATCAATCGGGCGCACAGGGCCTTCGTTGCGCCCGAGCGATTTCGGCTGTTCAGGCTCTTGGTCTTCGGGCGTAGCGTTCGACGGCGCGGAAGCTGCGGGCTGCGTTTGCGCTGGCGGGGAGACAGCCTCCCGCGACGCAGCGGGAGGATCGTTCACAGATTGCTTGTAGCGGGCGAGCATTTCATCGACCTGCGAGTGCGCTCGCTGAGCCTCAAGCTCGCGGTCGGCTTCGGCCACGCGCGAATCGACTGTCGGTTCAGAATACTTTGATAGCCGGGCGCGCATTTCGTCTATCGTTGCCGACGGGTCGTTCTTGTCAAACGGAGACTGAAGCCCGGCTATGTTTTCTCGCATCGAGGTCAGATAGGTTTCGTTCGCCAGTTCGTTTCCCATAGCGCGGCGCTGTTCCCTGAGCGCCTGCGCGCGCGCGGCGGACGAGTTCGCCTCGGTTATCTGTTGTTTAAGAAAATCGCGGTGCGATGAAAGCGAGACGAGCTCGCTCGATGCCGAGCTTGCCGCTGCGGCGTCACCGCGCTCGGCGGCAATTCGCTGGCGCTCGGAGAGCGCTATCATCTTTAATTCAACTTCGGCCAATTCCTTCTCAAGCATCTTGATCGAAGCGCGAGCCTGTACCTCAAGCTCGTTGAGCCGTGCGATCTCGGCGCGCGTGATCTGGCGTATGTCGCGGTCCGGCCCGCTCGTCCGCTCGATCAGGTCATCGAGATAAGAATTAATCAGCCGTTTCGTCCGCTCCCACATATTCTCAACCCCTGCACCTTTGATTACAATTAAACGGTATCCCCGACCGGCCATCAGGATTGCTCACCACCACTATGCCCGGCAACGAATCGCAGATCCGTCCTTTCGCAACCAACCTCATGAGCCCCCCGTCACCAGGCGCCGCGCCCTTGAACTTTACCTTTTTCGGCGCGACCTCATCGATAGTAACCGCTGCTCCTTCGATAAGGTTATGGCCGGTGAGGTGCAGAGTGTAGACGCCCGCCTGACTTCGCTTAAGCTCACAGGTTAGCACCACGGGAGTCGGGGGAGGACTTAAGTTAGGGTTAGGCTGATCCTGAGCAGCGCCAGTGAGGGCGAGTAGACAATTTGCGGCCATCACGGCGCAGCAAAGAGCTAGAAGGCGGGTAATAATTCTCATAAGAATCCTCCAGCCCGAAACCTCATTATGTCAAATTCAACGGAGGCCGATCAAAATTGGCCCCGTCAAGGTTTCTTGACAGGCTCGGGCGGCGGCTCTTGTTGTATGGGCCGAGGCGACGCACCCGCCTGCTGGATTATAGGCAGTGTCAGGGGTTTGACGAACTTGATTCTAAAGATTGCGCCGGGATTGACGCGGACCTCGCCGCCCTTCGTCAGCAAGAGCCCTCCGGCCAGCCCGCCGAGAATGCCTATGCCCCCGGCTGTGTGGCTCCCGCCGACCAGGATGGTCCCAATGCCGGCGGCCGTACCGATCTCACCGCCAGTCCTTGTGTTCTCTGCTGTCCGTTTTCCGCTGCGCTTGCCGCTGACTTTGCCCTCCTCGTCGGCCTTCATCTTCTCGTTGTTGTCCCAATCATCGAGAGAAGTGATAGCGACGGCGACAGGCTCTTCGCCCCAGGGCATAAGCACGCGCTCGAAAATGATCGAGAGCTTGCCGTTCTTCTGGCCGCGCCCGGCGGGAACGGCTTCCGTGACTCGGCCATGAAACTCCGTGCCGCGAGGCAAGACCAGTTGACCATTCACAAAGATCGGCTCATACAGAACAGCCGTGAGCGTATCGCCCGGCTCGCTCAGTTTAGAGTTGAGCTGAGTTTGAAGCACTATCCGCGCTTTAGTCTCAGTGTCAATCGTCGCTTCGCGCGCAGCCTGCGGCAGCGCAGTCACGGCGGACGCGAGCAATATTAGGAGAGTCAGAATAATCGCACATGCGCCTTTTTTCATAAGGAACCTCCGGAAGAAACTGTCTGGAGCTATACGCAAGTAGCTTATTTCAGCCGCGCCGCCGGGTCAAGCCAGCACCGTCAGCCGATCACTCGCTGAATGAGTCCGGCAAGCCCGCGCGCTTGCTCTTCAATCTTAGCCTGGTCCTCGCCTTCAATCATCACTCGGGCAAGGTTCTCTGTCCCGGAATACCGGACGAGCAATCGCCCGCGCCCCTTGAGCGCTTCTTCTATACGATCGACTTCACTCTGCACCTCGGGGAGCGTTTCGAGCGGGGGCTTGCTCGCCACCCGAACGTTTATTAACACCTGGGGAAACTTTGTTAGTTTTGATGCGAGCGCAGTCAATGTCTGTCGCGACTCCCGGACGGCGCGCAAGAGTTCGATTGCGGTGATAATTCCGTCGCCGGCCAGAGAGATCGAAGGAAAGATGATGTGGCCTGACTGTTCTCCCCCGACGCTAGCGCCGCGCGCCAGCAACTCTTCAAGAACGTAACGGTCGCCGACCTGCGCGCGCACAAGCTCTATGGCGCGCTCCTGCAGCGCTATTTCCAGCCCTATGTTGCTCATCACAGTCGCGACCACAGTCTGTTTCGCAAGAGCGCCTTTGCTTTTCATATGCTCTGCCAGAATGAGCAGTACGTGATCGCCGTCGATCAACGCCCCGCTCCCGTCTACGAACAGAGCGCGGTCGGCATCTCCGTCAAAAGCGATGCCGAGATCGAGCTTTTGAGCCAGCACGGCCTCTTGAAGGTTCTCCATGTGCAGCGACCCGCACTGCTCGTTTATGTTCCGCCCGTCGGGGCTGGCAGAAAGGAGAGTGACGGCTGTCCCAAGCCTCCTGAATACTTCCGGCGCGATGGCCGAAGCCGCGCCGTTCGCACAATCGATAGCCACATTCAAGCCATCGAGGCGCAGACCGTTTCCCACTTCGTTTGCAAGGTAACCTATGTAATCCTCTTTATACTCCGCATGCTCATCCGCAGGGACGCGGCCTTGATTCAACGCGACAGACTCTTCGTCTATCCAGGCTTGCAGATCTTTTTCTATGCTGATCTCAGTCCTGTCATCTAATTTTTTTCCCGAAGGTGAGAATATCTTAATCCCGTTATCGCGATAAGGGTTGTGCGATGCAGAGATGACTACGCCGGCATCGAACCCGGCTTTTCTTGTTATGAATGCTACTCCCGGCGTCGTGATGACGCCCGCCGACTCGACTTCTGCGCCTGCAGCCGACGCGCCTTCGGCAAGCCATTGCTCGATCTGCGGGCCTGACTCGCGCGTGTCGCGGCCTATGATGATTCTCGGCTTTGAGCCTGAAGCGCGCGTCAGGTTCGCGGTCAGCGATTTGCCGATCAAGCTCACCGTACGCCGATCAAGCGGGAACTCGCCCGCAACGCCCCTCACTCCGTCCGTCCCGAAAAATTTCTTCGACTCTTTGTTCGACATTGAGATTTATCCCCGCTTGAGAATCCATTCTATCGCAACCGGATGGTTTTTGGCTCGACTGATTGGACTGTGATGCGTTCCGCAAAGGCAGGGGAGAGCGTTACGACCGGGGTGTAGTCGACTGTGCCCGCCTGATATTCGACTCTGACTGCGATATCTGCGGGGGTTATCGAGTCAATGACCGACCGGCCGCCTCTCAGAGATACTCTCACGAAGCGAGGGAAGGGCTGAAGTTGGTGCGGAGCGCCCACAACGGTCACCGGCACGCGGTCTATGATGCGGTCCTTTTGCACCTCGCCTATGACGACCGTCAACATAACGTCGCGCTTGTTGCTCAGATTGACGTTCGGCGAATCGAGGTCGAGCTTGACCGTGCGGCTGAAAGGCTCTGTCTTGTCCGAAAGGCTGACGGTTTCCGTAGAAATCTCTGTGATCTCATTGACGGCGCTTGCGACTCCCGCTATGCGCACGGTCAAAGGCGTGATGGTCGTTCCCAGGATTTCGAAGCCCTCGGGGGGCCGGCCCTCGAAGCGAGGAGCGACGCGGACCTCTTTTTCGACAAGCGGCTCGACTTTAACACGGACGCTTTGCGGGTCGATCCGCTGCATCTTAACGCTTCCGGGCAGGCGGCTCTCGTCCATCTTGAGCGGGATGACGCGCACACCCGGCTCCACGCCTTGTAAGTCAGCGTACACGACCAGATCGCCCGTCCTCAGCGTGTCCAACAGATCGCGCGGGCCGCTCAAATAGACGCGCCCCGTCAGGGGATCATCCTTCGAGATGGTTATAGCGAGGCCATCAGGGATGTTGGGGAATTCGATAGGCACGTCTCTGAGCATCAACTGGCTCATGGGCCTGGACGCGACCGATAGCCACAGGACAGCCGTTATCAAGAGCGCGAGGAACTTCAGCCCGGTGTTCTCCAGGAAGTAATCCCTGGCGTAATCCTTTAACACGGCCAGATAGTAGAGCAATCGGTCCATAATCAGGTCATCACTTGATATAGGTTTCGCTCACTCGCTCCCTCGCGGTCGTGTCGCTGTGAGCCACAGCCTTGCGCGTGCGCCGCCTTGCCGCGCGCACGACTTCGCTCAAGCGCGGCGGCTGGAGTGCTTCCTTAATCAGATCTCGCAGCCTTGAGCTGTTCAGGTAACGCGTGATCTCGCCATTGACTACAAAAGAGATGACTCCTGTCTCTTCGCTTACAACGACGGCCACCGCGTCCGTGTCTTCTGTCACGCCGATCGCGGCCCTGTGACGCGTGCCCAGTTCTTTCGACAATCGCGGGTTCAACGTGAGCGGCAGAAAGCAACTGGCGGCGGCGATCTTGTAATTGCGTATGATGACCGCCCCGTCGTGCAGCGGCGTGTGCGGGTCGAATACCGTGACGAGCAGGTCGTAAGAGAGCGCCGCGCCCATAGTCACGCCCGTATCGATGTAATTTTGCAGCCCGACTGTCCGCTCGATGACTATCAGCCCGCCGATGCGCCGCGAAGCGAGCGTCATCGCGGCTAGCACAATATCGTCGTAGACCTCCTCGCCGAGCTTTGTGCGCCCGAAGCGCAAGGGGCGGCGCAGGTTCGAGCCGACCCTCATCAAGGCCGACCTTATCTCAGGCGCAAAGATGACTAAGATGGCAAATCCGAAGTAGACGAGCGTGTTGCGCATCACGAACTGGAGAGTCTCCAGCCCGAAGTAGACCGAAATCTGGTAGAGGAGTCCAACGCCCAGCAGCCCGATCGCCATCTGCACGGCCCGCGTGCCGCGCACGAGCTTCAGCAGGCCGTAAATGATCGCCCAGACGATGAGAAAGTCGACCAGGTCGGTCAATCGAAGCTGTGTGATGAACTCTAAAAATCCTTGCCAGCCGGTCATCGCGTTAAAGCCTACGTACCTTCACAAAGTATTAGATGGCCTATTCAAACGGGCCTGGCGAATTACGGGGGCACCCATATCGCGGCACATCGAAAGAGATCTCAAGACTGACAATTGGAGCTTGCCTGAGCGCTGGATGCTTTTCAGAAGGACTAGAAAGCGCATCGCGCCTCGACGGCTCTCCGTCGTCTGTTGGATGCGGCTACGGGCTCGGGGTGTTGCCGCTTTTCAACGAAAAGCGCTTTGCACATTCATGGCGCCTCTCGTCTAGCCGTTACGAATTCGCCTGCACCCTGCAACGGATTCCTTTTTCTATGGTATCCCTCGACCTTCAGAGAATCAAGTTGAACAGGCCCAGGAGGATTCCGTTTGCGTACATCGATCTTCCTTCTCGTATGATTTTCTCTCACCGTCGCCGAAAAAATGCTGAGACTGACCTTTGAATTGGGCACAATCATAGAAAGAACTCTTTGGCATCTTATTTGCCAAGAATATTGCGTTAGATTTTTTGACGAGGTTTAAGACAATGACGGTTAGATTGGTCAAAAGGGGTCAGCAGGTTGACAAGACGAGCAAAGAGGCTGAACAGCCTTCAACCTCTGAGCTTGTTCTAAGGACCCAGGCGTGGGTTGAAGAGTTCAGGGCGCGCAAGTCAAGCTCTGACGCAGCGCTCAGGGAGCGCATGAAACTTGGGTAAAAAACGCCACACCACTGCCGCCTGCCGGTAGCTATTCCGCCACAATCTGGCGACCGGACTCTTCTACGGCCTGTGCTCAAAATCTTAAGGAATGACAGAAGCGCGTGACTCTTTTATGTGAAGGGCTGAATCGAGTATTCGGTCTGCGGCCTCGCGTTTAGAAAGCAGCGGCAATTCCTCCGTTTCCAGTTCAGAGACTAACGCTATACGGTTAGTATCGACATCAAAGCCCGCGTCCTTCGACGATACGTCGTTGGCGACTATAAGGTCCGCGCGCTTCGAAAGCAATTTCCTCCTGGCGTTGTCCAGGAGGTTATCGGTTTCGGCAGCAAACCCGATCACAACCTGCGCACTCTTTGATCTGCCGACTTCGGCCAGAATATCTTCGGTCTGCTCAAGCTCTAAGAGCAGCTTATCGCCGTTCTTCTTTATCTTCTGCTCCGCCGCCTGCGCAGGGCGATAATCGGCCACAGCCGCGGCCATGATGATGACGGTAGAGCGTTCCAGATTGTCCATAACGGCTCGGTACATTTCCGCAGCCGCTTGAACTCGAATCACCTGAACGCCCGGCGGAGCGGCAAGTGAGACTGGCCCGGTCACAAGCGTAACTTGCGCGCCGCGCGCGACGGCCGCCTCCGCCAGCGCATAGCCCATCTTGCCCGACGATCTGTTCGTCAACCCGCGAACGGGGTCTAATGCCTCGTAAGTCGGGCCCGCCGTGATAAGGACCCGCTCACCCGTGAGATCGCCGGTCGCGACCGGGGCGCGGTTGATGATCTGCCAGGCGCGCTCGACAATCTCAGCCGGCTCGGCAAGTCTGCCCGCCCCGACAGTGCGGCAGGCCAGGTACCCTTCGCCCGGGTCGACGAAATGCACGCCGCGCGACTTGAGGCGCTCGACGTTCGCGACCGTCGCCGGGTGCGCCCACATCTCTACGTTCATCGCGGGCGCGACGAGCACCGGCGCTGTCGTAGAGATGTAAAGGGTTGAGAGGAAATCGTCCGCTATGCCGTTTGCGAATTTCGCGAGCGTGTTGGCGGTCGCCGGAGCGACGAGCAACAAATCTATCGACTGGGCGATCTGGATATGTTTTATCTCAGGGTCGTCCGTAGGCGCGAACATCTCTGTGATGACCGGTAGACCCGAGATAGATTGAAATGTGAGCGGGCCTACGAACTCGGCCGCGTGCCGGGTCATAACGACCTGGACCGTTACGTCGCGCTTCTGGAGCCCGCGCAACACCTCGACGGCCTTGTAAGCGGCTATGCAACCTGTTACACCCAGCGCAATCTTCATGTCGGTCTGCTTATTCTTCTTCCGCCGGCACCGGTTTTACGATCTGTTGATATTGAATAAGCCCGTGCTGGACCTCTTCGAGCGCGATGCGCGTCGGCTTCTTTGCGGTAGACTGCAATCGAGGCTTCGCCCCTTTCTGCAACTGCTTGCTTCGCTTCGCCGCCAGCAGCACGAGGCGATACTTGCTATCGATTTCATTAGTCCAATCCGAATCATTTTTATTTTCAGGCATAAAAACCCTCACCTCCAAAAGAGTCTATAATCGGTTTGACGAGCTGTCGCTGGCGGCCGAGCAGGTGGCGCTCCGCAATTATCACCGCCTCAAGCTCGCGGGTCGCGCGCTCCAAATCGTCGTTCACGATAACGTATTTGAAGCTTGAATATGACAAGACCTCGCGAGACGCATTTTTCAATCTTATCTCAAGATCCTCGGGATCATTCAGATTCCTCATGCGTAATCGGGATTCCAGGATCTCTCGCGACGGCGGAAGAACGAAGACCGTCACCGCTTCGGGCATCTGTTGTAAGATTTGTCGCGCGCCCTGCACGTCGAGATCGAGAACCACGTCCGAGCCCTCGCCGAGAATTCGCTCGACGGTCGTCCTCTGCGTTCCGTAGAGGAAGCCGTGAACTTCGGCTGATTCTAAAAACTCGCCGCGGTCGCGCATGTCAAGGAATTCCTCTTTGCTGACAAAATAATACTCTACTCCATCGCGCTCTGCGCCGCGAGTTTTTCTTGTCGTGTACGAGATCGAGTACTTCAAGCCGTCCACCCGCTTTAACGCCTCTCCGACGAGCGAGGATTTCCCCGCACCCGAAGGGGCTGACACGACGATCAGATTGCCGCGCGGTTGCGCCTCATTCGACATTCTGAACCTGCTCTCTCAACTTCTCCACTTCGGTCTTGATAACGATGGCGGCATCGCTTATCGACAGGTCGCTCGATTTCGAGAGTATCGTGTTCGCCTCACGATTCATCTCTTGCAGTATAAAATCCAACCGCTTGCCGACCTCGTCCTCCCCGTGAAGCTGGTCGCGCATCTGCGATATGTGGCTCTTGAGCCTTGTGATCTCTTCACTAATGTCGCTGCGGTCGGCCAGCATCACGGCCTCCTGCGCGAGCCGCGTCTCATCGATCTGCCCGCCCTCGACAAGATCCTGGAGCCGCTTCTGGAGCTTCTCGCGGTAGACGCCCGGCAGCCTTGCGGCCTCGCTCTCGATTATGGGCAGCCGGTTTTCGATGTTGTCGAGCCTCTGCTTGAGCTCCCCGGCCAGCCCCTGCCCTTCCGTGACGCGCATCTCCGTAAGCGTAACTATCGCCTGCGATACTGCGGCGATCACCCCAGCGACAAACACCTCATCGAGCTTCCCGGAGTCTTGCGACACCTGGATTGCGCCGGGCAGCTTTGCAACCAGCTCAAGCGACGGATCGCCCTGAAGCTCGAACTCCGATTTCAGCTCGCTCAGAGCTTTGAGGTACCCGGAGACGAGCGGGCGGTTAATTTCGAACGTCGCCTGTCTGGTCTGCTCGATTACGACCGTTACGTCTATGCGACCGCGCTTGAGCCCGGCCTGCACCTGCTTTTTCAGAGTCACTTCGAGGCTGGAAAGCTCCTGCGGCAACCGCGTGTGCACGTCCAGAAAGCGATTGTTCACGGAGCGTATGTCTACGCGCACTTTGAAGCTCTCGCCGTCCGCGCTCCCCTGCCCGAACCCTGTCATGCTCTTTATCATTATGTTCTACTCACTGTTTTTCTTCTGCCACTGCCACTTCGTCTACGTCGATGATCTGATCTGAGAATTGAAGCTCGTACAGATCGCGGTATATGCCCCCACGCGACATCAACTCCTTATGACTTCCCTGGTCAATCACGCGCCCGCGATCTAAAACGACTATCTTGTCTGCGCTGTGAATCGTAGTCAGGCGGTGCGCGATGACTATGGTCGTGCGGCCCTTCATGAGGTTCGCAAGCGCTCGCTGGACCAGCCGCTCGGATTGAGTGTCGAGCGCAGAAGTAGCTTCGTCGAGAATCAGGATCGGCGCGTCCTTGAGCAACGCTCGCGCGATTGCTAACCGCTGTCGCTCGCCGCCCGATAGCTTAACGCCGCGCTCTCCTATCACCACGTCGTACCCGCCACGTTCTATTATAAAATCGTGCGCGTAGGCTGCGCGAGCAGCCGCTTCAATCTTACCCCGATCAAAGTCGGGCCTGCCGTAGGCTATGTTGTTTATGATCGTGTCGTTGAACAGAATCACTTCCTGAGTGACGAGCGCGATCTGCGCTCGCAGGCTCGCAAGCGTCACGTCGCGCGCGTCGATGCCGTCTACGACCAGTTGTCCAAGAGTCGGATCGTAAAAGCGCATCAGGATATTTGTCAGCGTAGATTTGCCCGCGCCCGAAAGACCGACGAGCGCGACGACTTCGCCCCTGCGCACCGTGAGTTCGACATCCTTGAGCACCCAGTCGTTTGAGTCCTGGTATTTGAAAGAGACGCCGCGCATCTCAAGCCTATCCTTTAGTGGGGCAAGCTCGACTGCGTCTGCGCGGTCTTGTTTTTCGGTGTGCTTGTCGAGCAGCGAGTAGATGCGCGTTATTGCCGCGAATGATTGCTGAAGATAATTCTGGATTCGGGAGATCTTTCTCAGCGGGTCATACATCTGGAGCATCGCCACGATGTAGGCCATGAAATCGCCTAACGTCATAGCGCCCGAACCGATCAAGCGCTCTGCGTAGATCAAAAAGCCGGCAGCGAGTATGACGCCGACCAACTCCAGGATCGGCGACGATAGGTAGACTACGCGGGCCGCTCGAACCTGCGTGTGCGCGAGCCGCAAAAGCGCGTTGCGGAACCGGCGCTGCTCGAATTTTTCCATCCCAAACGCAGTCACGATTCGATAGCCTGAGATCGTCTCCTGCGCAATGTCGAGGACCTCTTCGGTATTTTCCTGCGTCGAACGCGCGAGCCGCCTGAGTCGCCTGCCGAATTTCACCGTGACGAGGTAGATGAAAGGGCCGACAATCAGGATCGCCAGGGTCAACTTCCAGTTGAGCATGAAGACAAGCGCGAAAAGCGCGAGGAATGTCAGGCTCTCCCTGAGCAAGTCGGCGAGCAGTGTTGAGACTGAAACCTGCACTTTTTCCGCATCGCTAAGGATGTGCGTAGTAAGCGTGTTTGTCGGATGATCGGTGAAGAACTCGCTCGACTGCTTGAGAATGTGGTCGTAGAGGCGCTGTCGCAGGTCGACAACCGCCGCCACGCCTATGCGCCACATCAGCAGGTTTGATAGATACTCAGAGGCCCCTCGGATGAGAGTAAAGATAATTAGCAGCGCTGCGACCAGCGGCAAGATATTTGCCACCCCGGGCAAGTAGTTGCGCAAATCTATGTAAGAAGCCAGACCCGTAGTAGGGGCCTGTGGCCCTGTGGGCAGCTCATCGATGATCGATTTCAGCAAAGCAGTGCGACCTGCTTCGAATAATCCGACAAACGTCATCAGCAGAAAGGCGAGCGCAAATAGCCCTGCGTAGGGTCTGACATGTCGGAGCAGTATGCGGAAGTCCTTCATTGATTCATGTCTGCGGGGGCGAGCCCTGATTAAACGATTGATTATACGCTTGAGAGGTCAACCGTCAAGGCGAAGGCAGGACGATTCAGTAGAGGGCAAGGAGAAGTATCGGGAAGGAAAAGTCATTCTTCACCGCAGAGACGCAGAGAACACAGAGCGGGCGCAGAGAGAACATAATTCTGCTCTGCGTGAACTCTGTGTTCTCTGCGTCTCTGCGGTGAATCCAGTTCTCATAAATCAGCCTTACTTGGCGTAATACCCCTTTCTTGACCGGACGGCGGCATTGGGCCGTGTTACGCCCACGCGCACGCGCCTGTATGTGCCATCGCGCTCGGAATTAGTCGGGTAATAACCGACGCTGTAAAGCGTGCGCAATGCGGCGGCAACTTGCTTGTATACTCCCGACAGATCCTTCGCCTGCTCGGCCTTGAAATGCTGGCCGCCCGAAAGCTCGGCTATCTTCTCAAGCTGCGTCCGCGCCATGGCGTAACTCTCGGACGATCCGTTCCCGCGCACAAAAACCTCTTCGTACTCGGTATCAAGGTAGATCGGGAAGACTATCACGTCCGACTCTTCGAGCTTGCGCGCGAGTTGATTAAACGTCACGCGAGTCTCCGCCGGGTTGTAGCGGTCGAGCGAGCTGTCCACGCCATCCGTCATCACGACTATCGCGTTTCGCTGCCCCGCAGTGCCTCGCAGCGTGTCGAGCATCGCCCACCACATCGCATCATAAAACGCGGTGCCGCCTTCGGGCTTTTCGATCTCTTTAATTCGCTTGCGGAGGATGTCGCGGTTCGCAGTCAATTGCGACACGACCCTCACCTCGTGCGTAAAAGTGAGGACGGCGACCTTGTCCTGCGGCCCGATCACGTCTATGAATCGCAAAGCAGCCGCCTTGACTACGTCGAGCTTGTCCTTTATCGAACCGGACAGGTCAAGCAGCAACACAAGGTTAAAAGGGGTTGTGCTGGGTGCAAAGAATTCAACGGCTTGTCGCTCGTTGTTCTCATAGACTTCGAAATCCTCTTTCTTCAAGTTTGCCAGCGCCAGCCCAGACCTATCGGTGACGCTGACATTCAGGTTGACCACAGCAGAGTTGAGAACGATCTCGTCGTCTTCCGGCCTGGAAGCCGCAGGCTGCGACGCCTCAGGGGTGGGTTCTCCGCTCGGGCTTCGCCTGAGCGAAGGCGGCGGGTCGCCGCGTCTGCTTGAGCTGGAGCTATCGACTGCAGATTCTTCAGCGAGCTCAACGCGAGCAGGCTTTTTGGCGTCAGACCAGCCGGTTTGAGGATCGTATGTAGCCTGATCGGACCATGTGCCGGACGAGCGATTGCCGCCCTGTTGTGGCTTGCGTGATTGCTCTTCAACTGGATCGTCATAGATGGGATTGCTGGGTCGCCTCGCTCCCGAGGACGTGGAATCCGCCGGGATTATTCTGACCCTGAACCCTGCTCCGTTGTTGCTATTGATCTTCTCTTCCCTCGGGCGCAAGATCGGTCCGCCTTTGTTTGTGCTGCTGTTGTCGTCCTCCCTCTGCTGCCCGGCGAGGTCAGTCCAATCGCCGCTCGACCTCTGACCGCCCGAAGAGACTGGCCCGCGAGAGGCGCCATACCCCGGCTTAGGTGATCCGGGAATAATCAGATCGGGGTCACGTGAAGGCTGCGCGGATGGATACTGCCGCGAATAGTCGCCTCGGTAGCCTTGATCCTCCCGGTCAGGCGATTGCCTGCTCTGTTGATCGCCCTGCGTGCTCGCAGCGGGTCGCCCGTATGAAGCTTTAGCGATAGTTGAAAAGCTTGCGCCGGGAGAAAGAGTGATGTTGCCGGTTCGACTATTGAGCATGATCGGCGAGGTGCCCGCACCGAGCTTGCCTTGCAGACTGTTCGTGCCGACACGCTCCATCTCGGCAAGCTCAACAGTAGATTTTACGACGCCGCGCGCCGACCGCATCACGACATGCGCGTCATCGCTCTTTGGCAATAGATAAGAAATGCTGCCGCCTGTCGTTTCGACGACGGCGCTCGCCAGTGGCCCGTTGACTTCTACGGGCCAGGTGCCGCCCGTTAATTGAATGTGTGCGTACGCAGGCAGATAAACCGTCAGGTCGATTCGACCAGGTTTACCCGATTGCCTGCACTCGATGATGACAGTGTTCTGCGCGCTCATCAGAACCACGTCGGCAGGCTCAAGCGCAAGCGAAGGCGGGGTCTTCCGCTCGGCAACAACTCGTACGCTGTCTTCGTTCCAGACTTCAATGCTCGTTGCGCCTCTCAAGTTCTCGACTCTCACCTGGCCGTCAGGAGCGAGACTAAAGGTCTCGACCCGCGAAGCTGCGGCCTGCGCGTTTACGACGGGTGTCAGGTCTAAGGCCATCAATGCAAGTGTAATTATCAATGCAACGATCAAGTTCGGGCGTCGGGGGACTCGGTTCTTCATGCTAGCCTCCGCTGATTCAAACCGGAAAAGACAATCTCATCGCCTGCAAAGCCCCTTGGGCCTGTGGGCGACAACGAATGGCGGATAGTTGCATTCTGGCCCAGGCCGAAATTAGAGTCAAACAAAAACCATATAACCCATTCAGGTAATCTCTTAGAAATCAACGGGTTACAGGCAGATAAGACAAAAAAGGCCAGCTCGCGGCTGACCTTTGAAGATTCTTTCTCGGATTGGTGGACGATCAAGTCGAAGGTCGCGTGGCAACGTCGCGAGCGTTGTAGCCTCGACGGTGACGAACGGCTATGTCGTCACGCCCTCGCACACGGACTCTTATTGAGCGATACCCACCGTTTGTAAGCGCATTCGTAGGGTAGTAGCTTATTTGATAAACATGACGCAACTCTTCGGCTACGCGCGCTGCGAGCCGGCTCAAATCGCTGATGTTGTCCGCGTCATAAACGGGGCCGCCGCCAGCAGTAGCCAGGTCTTCCATGAAATCGCCCTGGCGGCCACGTCGCCCGCGTCCCTGCGCCGCTGCTGTAACAGTCGGGGCGGCGTTCATCAGCATCGAGTTCGGGTCTGCAAAGGTTCCGCCTCTGCGCCTGCGCGGGAAGGGCCAGGGCCAGGGCAGCGGTATCGGGAGATCCGGGATGCGGTTTCGAGGCCAGGGGTCTATTCTTATATTCCCTCCTCCACCGCTATCGTATCGAAGCCCGTAAACCAGCACGTCCGACTCTGTCACTACGTTGACAGCCTCGTCATAGCTCGCGTGGCTGCTCGTCGTGTCTTCGCCGTCGGAAAGCAATATCAAAGCCTTGCGACCTTCGATTGCGCTAAGCTTACGGCTGACGACTTCATAGACGGCGTCATACACGCTTGTCCCGGACCCGGTCTCGGTATTGCGTATTGCTGATTCAAGCTCGCGCCGGTTACTAGTAAAGTCCGTGTGATAATGTATGTCCTTATCAAAGGAGACGATCATCACGCGGTCGCCGCCGCGAAGCTGGCGCACGAATTCGAGCGCCGCGCGTTGAATCTCTTCAAGGCTCCCCTGGACGCTCGGGCTGACGTCAAGCACAAGGGCGACGTTGAAAGGCACTTGCTCATCGCCGAAAAAAGCTATCTCCTGCTGGGTCCCGTCTTCGTAAAGCAGAAAATCGTTCTGAGACAGTTGCGGGATGTAGCGCCCGGAGCGGTCGCTGACGAGTATAGGGATATTGACGAGCGTCGCGTCGAGCCTGACCTCGTCGCTTTCATCAACGGGCGGCGTAGATTCGGACTTCGACGAGGCGATTGGACCCGGATCGTCTGTCTCCTGTTCAGCGCGTGCGGGAGGGTCCGACCGGCGGCGAAGCACGGGTTTATCCTTCTCCCTGCGATTCTGTTGATCATAACCGCCCAGGTCCGGCGGGGTGGCGCGCCCTCTGTCGTTATTAGACGGCGCGGGGTCTGCATCCCGTCTCTGCTCGACTCGCGGCCTCCCGCCTTGCGACGACCGATATGTAGGCGTAGACGAATCGGCGGTTTGAGGGCTCGCAGGGGGTTGAGTTACGCGGGGCTGCGACGTCTGTTGAGACTGCTGCCCTGCGTCTAGCGGCGGGCGGTCGAACGGTGGCGGCTCGCGGCGTTGCTGTGTCGGCTGCGGGCGCTGCGCCGTGTTGTCCATTGTCCTTTGCGAAGAACTAGAAACCGGCGGCGGGGCCTTTGTCCGAGTCTGGGTCTGAGCCGCAGGCGGAAGATCTTCGCCCTCCGCGACGGGTTCGCTCTCCTGCCTCGGTAGCTCGACGGTCGGGCTCGTCGTCTTCCGAGCAGGCGCGCTTTGCGAGCCGCTTCCGGTCACTATTTGCCCGTTTTTGCCCCGCTTTGGCCGGTTAGCCTGGGCAGAGCTTTGCGCCGCGGAAGCAAAATCCGCGGGCAGCATCGATATCAAAGCTAACGCGATCAGGGTTGCGGCAAGCGTCTGGCGTATGGCTTTAGGGCACATGCTTATACTCCGTTTACTGAAATCCAGGCATCCCGCGCCCGGTAAGGTGTGCAAGCGGCGCGGGCCGGCGACTCTTTTCGACCCCGTCCAGCTTTTTCCCCTGGATTGCGATGTTTCTCAGGCTCCGCGCGTGGCCCGCCAGAAAAGTTTTTTGTGCCTGGATTTAAGCCCCTCTTAGCCGACGGCTTGCAAACCGACGACTCACGCTGTAAATAGTATTGAAGCAGGGGGAATTTGACCGATGAAAACGATCAGGGAAATCAGGCAAATAAAAGAGCTAGAGAAGGCGCTTGCCGATTCGAGCCGGAGGCCTGTGCTTCTGTTCAAACACAGCCTGACTTGCCCAATCAGCCTGCGCGCTTATAACGAGTTGATCTCCTATCTGGAAAAGGCCGACCCCGAGGTCAGTTACAACCTGATAACGGTCCAGAGCGCGCGCCCCATCTCTAATGAAATCGCCTCGCGGTTAGGCGTTCGCCACGAAACCCCTCAAGCGATACTTGTCCGCGATGGCCGTCAGATCTGGAACGCCTCGCACTTTGCAATCACCTCATCGTCGCTTCGCCAGGCGATTCAGTCGCACAAGAATCAGCCCGCGACTTAGAATCCCGCTCGCGTAGCATTCGAATCGCGGCTCAGAGCTTCCATATTCGTCCGCAATCCGTTGATGCTCTGTTTGAGCGTGCCGAGCAGTTTAGGCTGGGCCATCCGCTTCTTCATGAATCCCAGCGTGCCGCCGAGCATGTCTGCCTGGAGGCGAATCGTGTAAGCGATCACGGTGCGCGAGTGCCCAACCGAGTCTTTGAAATGAATCAATTCTGCTACGGACAACGCGGCCTCAGTGTAATGGTTGGAATAGATCTGCTTTGAGGCTATGAATACTCTCTCGCCTTCGTTGTGAATCAGAACGTGGACGAGGCTAAGAACCGGCTTGGCATCTCCAAACCTCTGCTTCGCCCAGTAAATGAATGACTCCGACTCGGCAGTGGCTCCGGCGGGGTAGCTCTCCAGATGCGAGTAGAGGTGCGAGCAATGCCCGGCCCCTGCTTTCTGTTCGTCTGCGAGCGAGTCGAATGCCTCTTGTGCATCTACAGGCTTATCCTTGTCCGCAAAGACGCCCAGCGCTGGACGACCCGCGCTGTAAGCTTTGACGCGCTCGACAAGGAGCTTTTTATATTCGCTCGCCAATTGCGTTTTGACTTGAGGCGTGAAACGGGCGGCCTGTCCGATCGCGGCGCGAATCCTTGTGATCTCCTCGTCCGAGAGTTTTATGTTTGAATTTCCTGGCTTCGCCTTGAATAGCGCATAGAGCTCTTTATCATCAAACGTGAGACGAGCAAAGTCTGCAAGGCTAGGCGTTGCGCTGAATTTCCCGGCTTCGATGACGTAAGGGCTCTTGTGAAGCTGATCGAGCGATTTATATGATTCAACAAATGCTCCCGGTGTCGCGTCCGCAAGGGCAACGCCGAACCCCGCCAGGACTTTCGGGTTCTTCGAAGAGAGCGGATGTGTAACTACCTGCTTGTCAGCGATGGTTCTCAGGTCATCCGCCTTGAGTTTTAAGTGAAGGACGTGAGGCTGAATGGACTCAATCGTCTCTACATTATTGCCAAGCCCTGCGGTCGCAAATCCCGTGCAACCGAAGATGATTATTAGTAAGATAGCGCTTGCTCTTCGCATTACCCGTCACCCCTTTCGTTTACCCTAAACCCTTGTTCGTTCCGACCTAGCCGTGGCAATAGGCGTGCCAGTTAAGACTCCCTATCGATTTAGCGTTTTTTGTCTCTAAAGTGCGCCTTTATTCCTTAGTGGCCGAACGTGGCGGTGAAGAATTACCGGATGGTTTCGGTACTAGGAAGTGTAGGTTAAGCCGCCATTGATAAAGAAGTTGCGCGAGTCAAAGGGAGGGGGGCCGAAGGGAAATCGAGGACGAAGGCTTCAAGTTCTAAGCGCCCGCAAAGGCCCGGTGGCAGCTCTGTGGACCGTTTGGACGCGTACAGGCTCGGGCGACGGCGCAACCTGGCTTAAGAGGCCACGACCGATTAACCTCAAGACGATGTCTACGCAATAAAAGCTAATCGCTAAAGTGACTACTGTGAGCATCGCGAAGAACAATATTGGTATAAGTACGGCTAACATCTATTCGTCCCTCCTGATGTTGATAATCGCAACCGCTGTGCCAGCCTGACCCGTTTAGTTCGCGCCTCTAGCGCGCTGAAAGCGAGCCTGGCCGTATGCGAACGAAGCGGGCATGGATCAAAGCTGTACTCTCAGACATTCAAGCTCTGCTTGACCTTCCAGGCAAGCATTCCACATAATTGCCCGCTACCGTGACTGGAAACAGACTACGACCTTATAAACACGTATTGCCGCTCGCGATCCTATTCCTGGGTGTAAGTCTGTCTACCATCATCTGGACCGAGTTGGACAAGACGCCCCCGCCCTGGGACCCCGCCGACCACATCAGCGCAGGTTATGATTACTATCAGAGTCTGGCGCACCTCCGGTTTGCTGATTTCGCGAAGGACTTTTTTTCCATGCCGCATTTCTACGCGCCGCTGGTCCACATCGTGACGGCCCTCGTCTTTCTGGTCTTCGGCGCGTCTCGACTGGCCGGCATAGGCGTGAACTTTATCTCACTGGCAATCTTGTTAGGCTCCGTCTACTGGACAGCGAGGTTCCTTTACTCGAAAGAGAGCCTGGAGGGTGCAAACGGCAACGGGCGACCAGTTTATTGGCCGGGCATTCTGGCAGCTCTGCTCGTGGTCTGTTACCACTTCCCCGCGTGGCTTGTCCACGATGCATTCCTGGATTACCCGTTGATCGCGATAGTCGCGTTGAGTTTCGCCTTGCTCATCCGCGCAGGTGATTTTAAGGTCCGCCGCCACGCTGTTGCATTTGGCGTAGTCACAGGATTAGGGATGCTGACCAAGCAGACGTTCCCGTTCTTTTTCTTCCTGCCCGCCCTCTACATAACGATCCGCGTATTAATCAGCCGCGACGCGAAGGCAATTTTGAATCTGGTGCTCGCGGCGGCTGTTGCAATAGTCATCGCAGGCATCTGGTACGTCCCGCATCTGGATGATGTCATCGCGATTTACAAGGTGAATCAAGTCGGCGCGGTCAATGAAAACGAAGCGCCGCTTTACACCATAGGGTCGAACCTGTTTTACGTTCACGCGCTGCTCAGCACACAGGTGCAGGTTCCTTTTGGTGCGCTCTTCCTGTTCGGACTTATCTACTCGCTGGTCCGCCGTCGCAAGGGGACCGCGTTGCTCAGCCTCTGGGTCCTGAGCGGGATGATCGCCTTTACTTTTGTAGCAAACAAAGACGCTCGCTACACCGTGCCTATTCTTCCCGCCGTCGCGCTGCTGTCGGTCAGTTGGTTTACAAGCTCAAAGCCGTCGCCCGCATCGAAGCTCAAGCGCGCCCTGAAACCGGCTCTGGCAGCCGTTATCGTGGTTTGGTCAGTTGTAAGTTTCATGAATGCGCAATACCCGCGCGACGGTTATGGACTCTCTTATGAGCTGCCGCTTTTCAGTTGGAGGATATTCGCAAGAAACTATTATGGCTTCGACCATCACCCGTTGTCTGATGATTGGAAGATCCAGGATATAGTCCGGGCTGTGAAAGCACACCGCGACCAGGAGCTTGCGAAGATGAGGGACAGGTCTGAGAGTGCCAATCGGCAGACGAGCGGTCGCCAGCCGACCCCTGAAGAGACTATCTCGCCTCCGACGAAAGGCATAGGCATATTCGATGAAGCAGGGCAGGCGATTTTGGGGATTGTAGTAAACATGCCTCAAATGAATCCGTCGACCATCGGCATGACCGCGCGCCTGATGGCCCCCGAACGAGCAGGCCCGCCGTTGATCTACGTCGACTGGCTAGTAGTCGAATCCGCGCTCGACCGCATAGATACTTGCGATTATCTTCTTGTCCGCACGGGCTACGCGCCGGAAGACTACGTCGCACCCGCCGAGCGCCGCGTCGAAGAGATTCTGCGGGCTGCGCCTGAGCGCTTCACAAAGATCGCGAGCTTTGAGATTCCGAATAATCAGGAGGCGATAATTTACAAGATCGAAAAAGGAACCAGGCCCGAGTGATGAAGCCGTCCAAATCAGATTTCACGCCCAAAGAGTTGAGCGTCATCGATAGTCATCGCACGCCCTACCAGGTCCAGCGGTATTTGAGCTCGCTCCCCTATAACCGCGAAGAGGGCGGGGGGACTCTCCTCTCTTTTCGCGGCGTCATCAGAAACAACCGCGCTCATTGTCTGGAGGCGGCGATCGTCGCGGCAGTCATTCTGGAGTACTGGGGCTATCCCCCGCTGCTGGTCAGTATCGAGTCGCAGGACTTGTTGGACCACGTTTTATTTCTTTATAGGAAAGGCGACCGTTACGGTTCAGTCGCGCGGTCCCGTGACATCGGGCTTCACGGTCGCAAACCCGTCTTTCGCACCGTGCGCGACCTCGTGATGAGCTATTTCGATACCTACATAGATAAGACCGGCCGCATAACAGGGTATAGCGTCGCGGACCTCAACGACCTGGGCAATTACGATTGGAGGTTCTCACTCCGCAACGTGTGGAAGGTTGAGCGCCACCTCCAGGAGATTCCGCACGCGGCTATCCGTTCATCCGACGCCCGCTATCGGAAATGGCACCGCCGCTACCTCGAATTCAGCAAGCGCAATCCGGGCCAATCGCCAGATTACTATCCGACGCGGCCGCTCTGGGTGCTGTGACGGTCATTCAACACCGGCGAGAATGAGTAAGCCTGCTATCGTGTTGTTGACCTGATGAATAACCACGCAGGGAAGAAGCGATTTTGTCTTTGCTCGTATGACAGTCATGGAAAGGCTGAGCGTCGTCAGCCCTATGAGAGATGACCATGCCCCCCAGTACTGCTGAATGTGGACTATGGCGAAGACCAGTGTCACTACCAGGATAGAAACCGATTCCGGAAGCCGGCTCCGCAGCCCCGAGTAAAGCATTCCCCGATAAACCAGCTCTTCGACGAATGGGGCAGTCAACACGGCCACGCCGACGACAAGATACTTCGCGGCCTTGGACGACCGCAGAATGTGCGCGAAGGGAGTGGTCTGTGTATCGGGCAGTATGTACGGCAAAAAGATGTTGATTAGAAAGACTAATCCGAGGACCCATATCACCAGCATAATTCTCATCCAGAGAGGCATTCCTGCCCAGTGCCACCCGAGAGTGGCGAAGAATGGGAGGCGCCTGAACTGAGTGACGACCGCCCAGCACACAGCAAGCATGATGATGTGGATAATAAGGGTCGAAACAAGAGAAATAATGATAAACCTTACGTCGAGGTTGCCGGTCGACAGGTCTTCGGGAGTCGGGATAACAACCTTCCCGGCCTGGCGTGCGATGAGCAGATATGGCACTGGCACTACTTGCGGCAACGAGAAACTGAGAAGCCAGATGCAGACGCCGCCAATGAGCCCCCATTGCGGATTGTCAGGGTCGGGTCTTGCAAGCGCGGTTTGATGGTCGGCGTTTACTAGGGCCAGCGGTTGGTCTGACATCTATTACCTTCGAGCACGTTAGTAGCAATGCCAGTTTAGCGGCCTGAAGATTGTGCGGTCAAGCTTGCCTCTTTTCGTTCATTTAAAGCAGGCTCAAGAAGGCTGTCGATTATCGCGCTCCGCGTCCTTGCGATCAACTGCGGCAACTGAGCCTCGGAGTAAGAGATTGTTTCGATCGGCTCGCCAATTATTACATCGACTCTGCCCGGGCGCGGCGCGAGCGAGCCTTTCGGCAGCAGCTCGTGCGCGCCTCTAATCGTCACGGGCACGATCGCGGCCCCTGCGCGCAGGGCGATCTTGAACGCCCCCGGCTTGAACTCCCTCACACGGCCATCGGATGAGCGCGTGCCTTCGGGGAAGACGGCAAGCGACCGGCCATTGCGCAATGCCATGACGACGCGCCGTATGCTGCGCGCGGTCCTCCTGGCGTCGCTCCGGTCGATAGCGAAGTGTCCCGCAGAACGGAGATACCAGCCTAGAAACGGGACGTAAAAGAGCTCCTTCTTCGCCAGAATGTGAAACTGATAGGGCAAGCAAGCAAAGAGCGCGGGAATATCGATCAGGCTCGCGTGGTTTGCCATGTAGACGTATCGCCCCTCGGGCGAAAGCCATTCCGTTCCATAAACCCTCAGGCGCGCGCCTATCGTCCAGGCAATCATGCGACACCACAACCGCCCGCACGAATGCTGCATCCGTCCTGTCCGGTCAAAGGGCCAGAGGATTAGAGAGATCGTCCCAATCAAGATCGTGTAGACATACCAGAGCAGGTTTGCCAGCGGAGCCCAAAGATATACAAGCGTTGTCTTGAGCTTGCTCACCAGACTAACCTCGACGGTAGATTCGGGCGCAGGGCTACGGCGATTGAACGCCTTGACAGATCATTCTACATGTTTTCTATCAACGGCGCAGCCATGAGCAGAGTGATTATGCTTTTCGCATCGTCGATCTCGCGCGCGCGTACTAAGCCGAGGGCTTCGGCGAAAGGCAGGCGAACAACTTCGATCTCTTCGTCGTCGTCGAGACTTTGGGCGAACTCTTCCAACCCCGTCGCGAGGTATGTGTAGATTCGCTCTTCGCAATAACCCGGCGCTACAATAAACTCGCAAAGCTTTGTAAGGCTCGCAGCGCGCAACCCTACCTCTTCTTCAAGCTCCCTGCGCGCAGCCATCTCAGGAGTCTGCCCGGGCTCGATGCGGCCGGCAGAGATTTCAAGCGAATAACGACCCAACGGGTAGCGCCATTGACGGACGAGCGCGATTGTTCTGTCATCAAACACGGGCAAAGCTCCCGCTCCGCCATTGTGATGGACGATCTCGATTTCGACTTCGCCTTTAGTAGCAGACTCGAAGCGACTCTTTGACAGATCGAGTATCTTGCCGCGATAGATGTAATCTCTTTTTATAAGCTCATAAGCCATAATTTTATTCTTAAGAAGGTTGCTGCCCGTCTTCGTCCTCAAGCCATTGCTTGACCTCTCCGACCAGATGAAGCGAGCCCGCGACGCATATCAACCCATCGGGCGGCGTCACGCTCCGCGCCCACGAGACTGCCTGGCCGACCGATTCAGTGAAGATCACGTTGCGCGTCCCGCCGAGCGCCGAAGTCCCGAGCCTTGTGTTTGTAGCCGCGCGACGGTCTTTGACTCTCGTCAGGACAATGGTCTTTGCGGCCGGGAACAGCTCCGCGGCCATGCCTGCGATGTCTTTATCGCCCATCGCTCCAAAGACTAATGTCACAGGGCCGTGCCAGACTTCTTCGAGATAGGCGCGCAAGGCGCGCGCGCCGCCGGGGTTATGCGCGCCGTCGAGCAGAATCGAAGGGCGATCATCGATCAGCTCAAGCCTCCCGGGCCACTGGACCGTCCGCAGCCCTTTAATTATTGCCCCGCGCTTGACGGCGAATCCGAGATCGGACAAGAGCTCTGCGGCTTCGATAGCGGCGGCGGCGTTCTGCGCCTGGTGACGGCCCCGCAGCCCGACCATTATGCGGCTGTAGTTCGACCGCCCCGATTCGTAATCGAAAGTGGTCCTGCCGTAATCGCTGATCGAAACCGCCGTCGGCTCGTTTGCGAAGACGGGCAGCACGTTTGTCTCAAGACATTGCCGCATCAAAACGTCGACGGCCACCTGATGGCGCTGGCGGCCAATCACTGCCCGCGCCCCGGGTTTGATTATGGCAGCTTTCTCGGCGGCGATCTCTGCAATCGTATTTCCCAAAATGTTTTGATGGTCGAAGTCAATTTGTGTGACGACCGAGCATAGAGCGTCTACGACGTTTGTCGCGTCAAGTCGCCCACCTAAACCAACTTCGAGCACCGCCAGTTGCGCGCCGCTTTCTCGGAAATGTGACAGGGCAATCGCCGTCATCTGCTCGAAAAATGTCGGCAGCGCCTCTAGCCTGCCTTCTTCCACGAGCGATTGGGCCGCGCGCCTTATCACCGTAGCGTGGCGCGCAAACTCGTCGGCAGAGATATTGACTCCGTTTACGCGCGCGCGCTCTTCGATCCTTACGAGATGAGGCGATGTATATAGCGCCGTTCGGATGCCTGATGCCCTTGTGATCGATTCGATCATAGCAGCGACCGACCCTTTCCCGTTGGTCCCGGCCACTATCACCGACTGGAAAGAGAGATCGGGGCGGTCGAGCTTTTCAAGCAGCAGGCGCGTGCTGTCCAGACCGTACTTGGCCGCAAGGACTTCGTGTCCGAGTCCATATAGATAACTTATCGATTCGGAATAATCCATCTTATGCTAATAACCGTCTGGTTATAAATGAGGAGATACGGGGAGTCTGTTGAGTGGCACATTAAAAGATTTTCTTACCGGCCGTTCTACGCCTTTTTGGTCGCGGACGGCTTCCCATTCTGATTCATGAATTCGAGCGAGTTGATGATGAACTCTCTCAGGTTCTTTCTCTCAACAACCGCGTCGAGCATGCCGTGAGCCAGCAAGAACTCAGCGCGTTGAAAACCTTCGGGCAGCTTCTGCTTGATCGTCTGTTCAATGACGCGCGGCCCGGCAAAGCCTATCAGCGCGCCCGGCTCGGCTATGTTGAGGTCGCCGAGCATCGCATAGCTGGCCGTGACTCCGCCCGTTGTCGGGTCGGTCAACACAGAGATGAATGGAAGACCTGCGTCGTCTAGTCGTGCGAGCGCGGCAGAGATCTTTGCCATCTGCATGAGCGAGATCGCACCTTCCTGCATCCTTGCGCCGCCCGAGGCTGAGAAGATAATCAGCGATGATCGGGTTTGAATCGCGCGCTCGATGGCGCGAGTGATCTTCTCGCCCACAACGCTGCCCAGCGACCCGCCCACGAAGGCTAGCTCCATAGCGCACACAATCGCGTGGTGGTCGCCAACGACGCCTTCGGCAGTGATCAGCGCGTCGCGCAGGCCCGTGCTCTTCTGCATATCTTTCAGGCGGGCCTTATAGTTCTTCGTGTCGACGAAATTGAGCGGGTCATTCGACTCAAGCCCCCGATCAAACTCGGACCACTCCGAGTTGTCGAAAGTCATGTCGAGGCGCTCTTGAGCTTTTATGCGACGGTGATGACCGCACTTCGGGCAGACGCTGAGGTTCTCTTCGATCTCGCGCTTGAAAAGCATCTGCTCGCAGCCCAGGCACTTAATCCACAGCCCTTCGGTCCGAACAGTCTTCTCCTCGTCAGGGGTTGTAGTCTTCGGTCGCTCTTTTTTCTTAAACCACGACATAGCTTTTGAAAGTCCTGAGTGCTGAGTAAAAGATAATACTCAGCACTCAGCACTCAGGACTTAGTACGGCTCCTCCTGCTGAAATCCGTCATTTTTTCCGGCACGCCCGCGCGGCGGTTGACGCTCCTCGCAAGGATGAAGAGCAGGTCCGAGAGCCTGTTCAGATAAACGATCGTTTCAGAATTGATTTCTTCCGTTTCGGCCAGAGCGACCACGCGCCGTTCCGCGCGGCGGGCGACCGTTCGCGCAAGGTGGAGAGTCGCGCCCGCTTCGCACCCGCCCGGCAGGATAAATTCCTTTAACGGCTCCAGCTCTTTGAGGAAGCGATCGGATAATTCTTCAAGAGTCGTGACGAAGCTCTCGGCCACGCGAGGGACTTCGATCCCCAGAGGCGAAGCCAGGTCTCCGCCGACGGTAAAAAGATCATTCTGGATCAGGGCCAGCGTTTCATCTATCTCACTGTCATCGCCAAGCGAGCGGGCGAGTCCGATCAGAGAATTAAGCTCGTCGACATCGCCGTAGGCATCTACGCGCGGGCTGGCCTTGCTCACGCGCGCGCCGCCGACGAGCGAAGTCTCCCCGCCATCGCCCGTCTTCGTATAGACCTTCGAGATTCGCATGCCTTTAGCCATCCAGCAGATGCCCATTCTAGGCGCGGCGGCGCGCATTGTCAAAGATGCGCACCATCGCCAACGCGGTTGCGCTGGGGACGATAGTCAGCTACTCTGACGTGTCAATTCTGCGAAGGACAGCTCGGATGGCGAAGATTACTTTAGGCATACTCGGCCTCGGCACAGTCGGGACAGGCGTAATCAAACTCTTATCGGACGACCCGCGCTTCAGAATCAAGTGGGTGGCGGTGCGCGATAAAACGAAGGCGCGCAAGGTGGACCTTTCGACGGTTCGCCTGACCGAAGACCCAATGGAGATCGTCCGAGACCCGGAGGTCGAGATAATTATCGAAGTCGCGGGCGGGATCAAGCCTATTTACGAAGTTATTAGAAGCGCCATAGAGCAGGGCAAGCATGTTGTCACTGCGAATAAAGAGCTGATAGCGACGCATGGCTCCGAGCTTTTCGATCGGGCCAATCATCACAACGTCACGATCCTCTTCGAGGCTGCGGTCGGCGGCGGCATTCCGCTGATCTCGACTATTCAACGGGGCCTGGAGGCGAACAAGATTTCGAGCGTAGCGGGTATTCTGAACGGTACGACTAATTACATCCTCTCAGAGATGGAAGGGCGCGGCCAAAGCTTCGATGAAGCGCTCAGTGGCGCGCAACAGCTCGGCTTTGCCGAATCGGACCCGACCAACGACGTTGAAGGCTTCGACGTGGCTTACAAGATAACCATTCTGGCTTCGCTTGCCTTCGGTCGTTTCGTGGATGCCGAATCGGTTTACAGGCAAGGAATCTCGGCAGTGACCGACGTGGACATGAAGACCGCAAAAGAGTTCGGTTACAGAGTGAAGATGATTGGGCTCGCGCGCAGAGGCGACGGGTGTCTAGACGTTCGCGCCCACCCGATGCTAGTCCCTTTGCATCACTTGCTCGCGTCGGTCGAGGGAGCAAACAACGCAATTTTTATTAGCGGTGACGCCGTTGGGCAGGTGATGCTCGTTGGCCCCGGAGCTGGCCAGATGCCGACGGCAAGCGCGGTCGTGGGGGATTTGATAAACCTCGCCAGCGCGCTCAGGCTGCCTGATTTCGCGCCTTACTTTCAGCCCACAATAGATGCGAGCGAAGTCCCGGTCTGTTCTGTCGAAGACGGCGAGAGCGCGTTTTATATCCGTCTTGAAACCCAGGACTCGCCGGGCGTGATAGGTAATATAGGCCACGCCCTTGGCAGCCATCAGGTAAGCCTTCACAGTCTTGTGCAGCGGGGAGTGACCGACACGGGGGACGCGACCATCATTCTGCTCACTCATCGCAGCAGCGAGCGCAACGTCGCGCGCGCGATCCGCGAGATCGAAGCTCAGGCGACGACACTGCGCATCGGCCTCGTGCTTCGAGTCTTTGAGTAGTCAGAAGTCAGAATGAGGACATGGAGCAAATAAAGATTCTGATTTCTGACTCCTGACTTCTGATTCTGATTATGCTCGTTCAAAAGTTCGGCGGGACTTCGGTCAAATCGATAGCGCGGATAAAGAATGTCGCGAGCATTGCGGCCCGCGCCGCCGCTCGCGAGCCCGTCGTGGTTGTCGTCTCCGCGATGGGCGATACGACAGATTATCTTGTCAAGATTGCCAGGCAGACCAGTCCTCAGCCGAACCGCCGCGAGCTTGACGCGCTGCTTGCGACCGGAGAGCAGATATCGATTGCTCTCGTTGCGATGGCCCTGAGCGAGCTTGGCGTGCGCGCCATATCGCTCACGGGGGCGCAGATCGGGATCACTACCGAGAGCGTTCACACGGCTGCCCGAATCGTTGATATAAAAACTGACCGCATTCTTGGTTATTTGAAGGATGGGTTCATAGTGGTCGCAGCGGGGTTTCAAGGCGCTACGAAGGACGGCGACGTGACTACGCTTGGGCGCGGCGGGTCGGACACAACGGCGGTCGCAATTGCAGCAGCCATCGGGGCAGATGCTTGCGACATCTACACAGATGTCAACGGGGTTTATACGGCGGACCCGAACATTGTTTCGACCGCGCGCTTGCTTAAAGAGATTTCATACGAAGAGATGCTTGAGATGGCGCGCGTTGGCGCGCAGGTGCTTCACCCACGCGCGGTCGAGCTTGCGCGCAAGCATCATTTGAGAGTGAGGGTCAGGAATACTTTTAACCCTGAGCACGATGGAACCATTCTTTTAGGAGCGGAGGAGATGGAGATCTATCGCCCCGTCGGCGGCGTCACAATCGACCGAGATCAGGCGCGGCTCGCTATCTTGAAGGTCCCTGATCGCCCGGGCGTCGCCGGAGATATCTTCGGGGCGCTCGCCGAACGCCGAGTGAGCGTCGATATGATTATTCAGGCGTTTCATCAAGACGGATCGGTCAATGACATTACATTCACTGTAAGAAGGAGCGACCTTGATACCGCGCGCGCTGTGCTCGAAGAGGTATCGGCTCGCATTGGCGCTCAGGGCATAATCGCGGACAGGGACGTTGCAAAGCTGAGCATAGTCGGCGCGGGGTTGATGGATCAACCCGACATCGCCGCACGCATGTTTTCCGCGCTCGGCCAGGCCGGCATCAACATCAAGATGATCTCCTCTTCTGATATCAGAATAAGCTGCGCCATAAGCGATACGGACGCCGAACGGGCCGTGAAACTGGTTCACGATCTCTTTCACCTGGACGATGAATAGGTTAATAGCAATTGTTTTGAAACCCATAAGAGTCTAGTTATACTTTTTACTTTCGCGGAGTAATTATGAAGCTTGCTGCAATAGACATTGGCTCGAATTCGATACACCTGGTAATAGTTCGCGCGGAGCCGGGGCAACACCTCGAAATAATCGACCGAGAAAAAGAGATGGTGCGGCTCGGGTCCGGTACCCTTCGGGCGCACAAGCTGTCGAAGCAAACCATCGAGCGCGCGATCACGACGCTGCGCCGTTTCAAGCAGATGGCGGAAGCAAATCGCGTCGATTTGATCATAGCGACAGCGACGGCCGCCGTTCGCGAATCTCACAACGCAGACGAGTTTATAGAGACTGTTCGACAGGAAGTCGGGCTCCACGTTCATCTGCTGCCGGGCGTCGAAGAGGCTCGCTTGATCGCGCTAGCAGTCTCGGAGGTAACGGACTTTAACGGTCGCCGCGCGCTAATCATAGACATCGGCGGCGGGTCGACTGAGTTCATCGTAACGAGCGGAGCGGGCCCGGAGTTATTGCTGTCGATACGGCTCGGAGCCGTCCGCCTCTCAGAGAAGTTCATAACTACGGATCCCATCTCACATGAAGAGCGCGATCGTTTGACGGCCACTATCCGTGCCGATTTGACGCGAGTCGTGTGGGAGATCAAGCGGCTTGGCTTCGATTTTGTGATGGGAACTTCAGGAACGGTCCTCAACATGGTAAGCGCGATTGTACAGGCCGAGGCGGCCGCGCACATTGAGGACCATTCCGACTACGAGCCGTTCAGCCAGACCGTCACGCTCTCTCAGATCAAGCGCCTTAACAGGCGTCTTTCAAGCATGACCTTGCGAGAGCGTGGGCGCGTGCCAGGGATTGAAAAAGATCGCGCAGACATCGTTGTAGCCGGGGGCTTGCTGCTTGAAACAATAATGTCGGCGCTGGGCGCGAAAGAGATTACGAGCTGTGACTGGTCGTTGAGAGAAGGAGTTATACTCAATCACCTGCGCAAGCTCGCAGCGGAGCCCCACGCGATAGAGGCGGGAATCAATTCTGCTCCCTTGATTGATACGAGCGGGCCTCCCGACATCCGCAAGAGGTCGGTTCTGTCAGTCGCGCGGCGTTACGATTACGACGCGACGCACTCGCATCACGTGGCGAGGCTGGCGACCAGAATATTCGACGACACGCAGGACCTCCACGGGATGGGCGACCAGGAACGCAACTTGCTCGAATACGCCTCGCTGCTTCACGACATCGGCTACCACATCGCGCCTAACAACCATCACCGTCACAGCCTTTACTTGATAAAGAATTCCGAGATGCCGGGCTTTAATGGTAACGAGATCGCAATCATGGCTGCGGTCGTCAGGTATCACAGAGGCTCGATGCCGAAAAAAGCCGTCGACGCGCGGATGCGTCGCGAGCACGAAGACTTTTTGAGCGTCGAGCGGAGCCACCGCGCGAACGTCCTGAAGCTCGCCGCGATTCTACAGATTGCCGACGGGCTGGACCGCTCGCACCAGCAACTGGTCGGCGACGTGCGGTGCGAGATTAAAGGCGCGACCGTGACAATGCATCTTGAGAGCGACTCGGGAGCCGAGCTTGAGTTATGGTCGGCAGACCGGAAGGCGCGGTGGTTCCGAGGGATATTTCGCGTGTCGGTCAAGTTTGAATCCAGCCTTCCAAGCCCTGCGCTTGAAGAGTCGACTGCAGCGAGCGGCATCTAGGAAGGGTTGACAGATTGCTTTCACAATCTGCGCCTAAACCGCTGTCATTGTGGCGTTTTTCAGATCAAATCCATTGACACGGCCAATTTAAACGCATAACATAAGGCAGGCGAAAAACGCCTGGAGAAGCTGCGAGGTGTGCCGTGGATGTCAGGCCACGCGCTTCGGACCTGGGGCATGGGGCAATCACGCGATGACCAAGGCCGATCTCGCACGAATCGTTTATGAGAATCACGGCGACCTGACAAATCGAGAAGCTTTGCGTCTGGTAGATCTGGTATTTGACGTGATAAAAGAGAGGCTCCTGCAGGGCGAAGAGGTTCATATAGTTGGGTTCGGCACGCTCGAGGTTGTTAGGCGTAAACCACGGCGAGGCCGAAACCCCAGGACGGGCGAAGAGATATTGCTGTCCGGCCGTCGTGCTCTGGTCTTCCGTCCTTCCCGCTCGATCCGCTCTGTCTGATGGCCTGCTCGAAGGGCGCGCGATTGTATGATGGAAGTCTCGTCAAGAATCCCAGAGAAACTATTCTTCAGGATAGGAGAAGTCTGCGAGCTGATAAAGGTGCAGCCGCACGTCCTCCGGTACTGGGAGACGGAATTCCCCATGCTTGCTCCGCAGAAGAATCGGGCGGGCCAGCGCGTTTACCGCCGGAAAGATGTCGAGATGGTTTTGCGCATACGCGACCTCCTGTATGAAGAGAAATTCACGATAGCAGGCGCGAAAAAGAAGCTGATGGACGAGATGCGTGGGAGTTCAACGCGAGGGAAAAATGTAGCACCCGACTCGTCACCGGCAGAGCTTCCCGCATTGCCGGATGAGGCCGACGATGTCCCTATCTCCGAGCCGATTGAAACAGTCTCGGAGCAGACCATCACACCCCAAGCCCGCCGCGCGCTGAGGGTCATCAAGCGCGATCTTGAGGATTTATTGACATTGCTGAACTCGAATGCTAGCATCAAAAGTTGAGCAAAACGGCTCATTGTTGGTTAGCAGAACGGGACGTGGCGCAGCCTGGTAGCGCGCTTCCTTGGGGTGGAAGAGGTCGCTGGTTCAAATCCAGTCGTCCCGATTAAATTCAATCTCTTTATTCATTTGCAATAGATTCAGATTGTGGGCCTCGGTCGTTTGTTCTCTCTCCCGGGCCTTCTTTTTTATGCCGAGAATATTGGTAACAAACGACGACGGCATACATTCCGCAGGCATCATCGCATTGGCCGAAGCCCTCGGCACGCTCGGGGACGTGATCGTCGTCGCCCCCGCTCACGAAATGAGCGCCGCGTCTCACTCGCTGACTTTGACACGCCCGCTTCGCATCGAAAAGATAGATGACGCGCACTACTCTGTCGACGGGACGCCAACGGATTGCGTCACGCTCGCGATGAACAAAATTCTAAAAGAGAACCCGCCCGACATAGTGCTTTCGGGCGTCAACAAGGGCGGGAACCTGGGCGACGACGTAAGCTATTCCGGGACAGTTGCCGGCGCGCTCGAAGCGTCGATTTACGGGCTTCCCGGCATTGCCGTCAGCCTTGTGCAGCGCGTTGACTTTGAGTTCACTCACGCCTCAGAGTTCGCCGCCAACCTTGCTCGCAGAGTGCTCGACAACGGGCTGCCTCGCGGCACGCTGTTGAACGTCAACCTGCCGCCCGGCCCCGTTCGAGGCGTGCGTGTGACACGCCAGGGGACAAAAATAATCAAGCCGACGATCATCGAAGGCACGGACCCCCGCCAGAGGAAGTATTACTGGATCGGCGAGGAGGCCCTGACGTGGAACGAGGAGGAAGGCACGGATTACGAGGCGCTGCGCCAGGGGCTCGTATCGATCACGCCGCTCAGAAACGACCTTACAGACTACCGAATGCTTGAAGAGATAAGATCAAGGGATTGGGATATAGCCTTCGAAACACAACCACGATGAGACAGAATCACATCTTTAATGAAAACCCCGCATCGCTTCTCTACCAGGGGCAGCGGGCGCGGATGATCGAATTGCTCAAGAGTCGCGGGATACGTGACGAGTGGGTCTTGCGCGCTATGGAAGATGTGCCGCGACACCTGTTCGTCCCCGACGCTCTCGTCGCGAAGGCCTATGGCGACCACGCGCTCCCTATAGGCGAAATGCAGACAATCTCTCAGCCCTATATGGTCGCGCGGATGACGGAGCTTCTTGAGGTCGACAAAGACTCAACGGTCCTTGAGATTGGCGCGGGCTCGGGCTACCAGACGGCGGTGCTTTCGGCCGTAGCGGGTCGAGTATTTGCAATCGAAAGGATCGGGGACCTGGCGCGCAAAGCGCAGGCGAACATCCGAAAGCTCGGCTGTTATAACGCGACAGTGAAATGGTTTGACGGCACCATTGGGTGGAGCGAGCATGCGCCGTATGACGGGATACTTGTGGCGGCGGGCGGGCCTGAGATTCCTGAGCCGCTGGTCGCGCAGCTCGCGACGGGCGGCCGCCTGGTCATACCTGTCGGAGACACTCAACGCCAGACGCTCGTCCGCGTCATCAAGACAGAGACGGGGAGAGTGGTCGAAGAACACGGGCTCTGCCAGTTTGTGAAATTGATCGGGCGGCACGGATGGCCTTCTTAGCGCGGCCACGAGTTTCAAGCATAATAGATTCTCTCGAAAGATGATTGACCAGACATGGAATTAATAAAGGATATACTCGATTTTTTTCTTCACCTCGACGATAAACTTGAGGACATTATCAAGAACTATGGCTTTTGGACCTACCTCATTCTTTTTCTGATCATCTTCGCCGAGACGGGGCTTGTGATAACCCCATTCCTTCCCGGCGATTCGTTGCTGTTTGCTGCCGGAACGTTTGCGGCTGGCAGGGGGCTGAATGTTTGGTTGCTTTTCGTCCTTTTAAGTGTGGCCGCAATTATCGGGGACACAGTCAACTATTGGTTAGGCCATTACGTCGGGCCAAGGGTTTTCTACAAAGATGATGTCCGTTTCTTAAACAAAAAATATCTGGAGCGTACACACGCCTTTTATGAAAAATATGGCGGTAAGACGATCATCATCGCGAGGTTTATCCCGATCATTCGAACATTCGCTCCGTTCGTCGCCGGCATCGGCAGCATGACTTACTGGCGCTTTATAACCTACAACGTAGTCGGCGGAATTCTGTGGGTGGGCATCTGCGTCTTCGCGGGGTACTTTTTCGGCAACATACCGATCGTTAAGAATAATTTCTCGATTGTCATAATTGTCATCGTTCTGATCTCGGTCTTGCCTGTCATCGTAGAGTTCATACGCCACCGTATGAGCCGCGCGAAGGCCGCCGCGCCGGATAATGCTCCGATCCGCTCCGACCAGGCAGTCGATTAAACACCGAGCGCACCTCGAAGGCAGGAGCGATGGGAGCAAGCCGCTCAGACCTGTCATAGATCACCCGTTCCAAAAACAGGCCCGATGGCGGCGCGGTGTGCGCCGCGACTTTGAAATCCGTGTGCGTGTGTCCCATTCGTTCAGGATCAAGCAGATTCGCAAAGACCGTTTGAGAGATGTTCCCGCGCCCAAGCTCGACCAGCGCACCCACGATGCGGCGGACCATCTTCCACAGAAAGTGAGATGCAGTAATGCGGAGCAACACGAGATCGGCTGCCAGAGCCAATTCTACGGCATCCACAACTACTATCGTCGATCGGTCATCGGTGCTCGGCTCGGAGAAGTTAACGAAGTTGTGACGGCCGACCAGTAACGCTGAAACCTTCTGCATGGCTTCAAAATCGAGGCCGTCTTTAACCCACCAGACGTATTGCTTTGCGAACGCCGTCCGCCTCGTCGAGATTTGATAGAGGTAGCTACGGGCTAAGGCGCTCCTCCGCGCGTGAAAATCTCTTGTGGTCTGTTCCACCTTTAAAACGTTTATGTCGGCGGGGAGGTTGTCGTTAAGCTGCCGAGCGAGCTCGCCGGTTTTCAGCCGCCTGTCGGTTCTGAGATGCGCCACCTGAGCGAGCGCGTGTACGCCCGCATCGGTGCGACCCGCGCCACCGATTTCGATCTCAGGGCCGCAAACTGTTCGCGCGGCCCGGCCAAGCTCGCCCGCAATTGTGCGGGCATTCTTTTGCTCCTGCCACCCGCGATACCGCGTGCCTTCATACTCAATTGTCAGCTTCCAAACCTGCATCTGTCTAAGCTTGATAAAAAACGGGCCTGGCGTCAACGCGAATTGGCTGGTAAAAATTGGCTCGATATTGTCTCTTTACAATCTGTCGAAATGATCTAAAGTGGCCTATAGTAGTAGACCAATTTTTTTTGGATTTTGATGATGATTCTTGAGCTCGACCGAAAAAGCCGCATTCCGCTCTACCTACAGGTGGTCACGCAGGTCCGCGAGATGATCTCGCGCGGCGCGTTGAAGGTCGGCGACCGGTTGCCTGCCAATCGCGAGCTTGCCGAAACGCTTGGCGTGAACCGCACGACGGTGAGCAATGCTTATGCCGAGCTTGAAGCCGACGGGTTGATTACTTCTCACGTAGGGCGTGGCACTTTTGTCAGCGCGGTTCCAAAGAGTCGCGCGCCGGCCGCTCCGGTTGTGGCTTCTCCAATCGTGTGGGACTCGCTGCTGGCCGACCAGACGGGGGACATCTGGCTCAGTCCCCTGCTCCACGCCCAACAGCGAAAGGAGACTATCTCGCTGGCGTGGGGGCTCCCGCAGGCGGAGATGTTCCCGCTCGACGAGTTTCGACGCTGCGTGGACCGCGTGCTGAGGCGGGACGGCAGAAACTTGCTTCAACTAGGAATGAGCAGCGGCTACGAGCCGCTCCGGCAATCCCTCAGCTCGCAACTGTCGGCTTCGGGCATTGACGCGAAGCCTGCCGAATTACTGATTACAAACGGTTGCCAGCAGTCGCTCGATTTGATGAGGAGGGTCTTTGTCGGGCCCGGCGACGAAGTGGTCTTGGAGAATCCGACCTACCCGGGTGCGTTGAGCATTTTCTGCGGGGCGGGGTCAAAGTTCATAAGCGTGCCCGTGACGGACAAGGGGATGGACCTGGATACGCTCGAAGACGTTTTGTCGCGTCGCAGGCCCAAGCTTATTTACACCGTGCCGACCTATCAAAACCCTACCGGAACGACTCTGGATATGCTCGCGCGCCACAGGCTGCTGGGGCTGGCAATAAAGCACCGCGTTCCGATCATCGAAGATGATATTTACAGTGAGCTGCGTTACGACGGGCCAACGCTCCCATCCCTTAAAGCGCTCGACGATCACGGCGTTGTGATCTCGATCGGCAGTTTTTCAAAAGTCGGTTTTCCGGGCTTGCGCGTAGGCTGGATCGTAGCGCCTCGCGAGGTCATCGATCACCTGAACGTGGCAAAGCAGCATTGCGATCTGCATGCGAGCCTGCTTACACAGGCGGCGGTCTATGAATTCTCGCGGCATGGCCTTTTACAAAAACATATCAAGCGCGTGAGAAGGGCTTATCGCCAGCAGCGAGACGCCATGCTCCAGGCGCTTGAGAAGCATTTTCCGGCGGAGGCAAAGTGGACACGTCCCGCCGGCGGCATGGCTGTATGGGTCACGCTACCGGGGATGCTAAACGCGGACGAGGTTCTAGTCCATGCGGCAGAGAACGGAGTGATCTTCAGTCCGGGGAGCCATTTCTATTCAACCGCGCCGAAGATGAATATGATGCGGCTCTGTTTCACGATGGCAAGTCCCCCTTTAATCGAAGAAGGAATCAAACGCCTTGGGGCTGTAATCAAGGCAAGGATGACGACAAGAAAACAGCCGCGCGCGCTTCGCAAATCGGAAGGGTATCGCGCGCTGGTCTAGCCGGTCGAGCGAGGAGATATTATGGCAACTATGACGGCAAAGACAGAGCGGCGCAATTTTCGTTTTGCGCGCCGCATGAAGAAGATGAACGTTTCTGCTATACGCGAGATTCTGAAGGTGAGCGAGCGACCCGACATCATCTCTTTCGCGGGGGGTATGCCCGCGCCTGAGCTTTTTCCGGTCGAAGCGGTGGCGCGGGCTCACGCGGCGGTCTTTGCGGACGAAGGGCCGGAGTCATTGCAATACAGCACTACGGAAGGGTGGCGGCCTCTTCGAGAATGGATTTCCAACCGGATGAAGCAGAAAGGGATCGACGCGCACCCGGACCGCGTGTTGATGACGAGCGGGTCGCAACAGGGCATAGACCTCGTCGCCAGGATTTTTCTTGAGCCGGGCGACACAGTCATTGTAGAGAACCCTTGCTACCTGGCTGCGCTACAGACATTCACCAGCTACGAGGCGTCGTTCATAGCAGTCGACAGCGACGACGAAGGGATCAACGTCGATCAGGTGGAAATGGCGCTTGGCAATTCTAATCCTAAGTTTATCTATATCGTAAGCGAGTTTCATAACCCGAAAGGGACGTCGCTCTCCACCGCTCGCAGGCATCAACTGATCGAGCTCTCCAGGCGACACCAGGTCCCCATTCTCGAAGACGACCCATATGGCGAGCTTCGTTACAGGGGCGAGGCGCGACCGCCGCTGGCCGCCTTAGACCGTGATGGGCTGGTCATCTATCTCAGCACCTTCTCAAAGACGATAAGCCCCGGCATGAGATTGGGGTGGGCCGTCAGTTCTTCTGAGCTAATGCAGGCGATGGTCATCGTGAAGCAGGCTTCCGACCTCCACACCTCGACAGTCGAACAGCGTGCGGCGGCGCGATTGCTGGCCGAGTTCGATTATGACGGGCATATCGCAGAGCTAAGGCGCGAGTATGGCGCGCGGTGCGAGACGATGCTCGACGCCATCGCGAAGGAGTTCCCTGCCGAGTGTCGCCCGACACAGCCGGAAGGCGGGTTGTTTGTGTGGGTGGAGCTGCCGCCTTCGATAAGCGGGCAGGACCTTTTCGAGGAGGCGTTAGCCGACAAAGTCTCATTCGTCCCCGGCGCTCCGTTTTTCGCCAGCGAGCCGAAGGAGAACTTCATCAGGTTGAATTTCTCGAACCGCCCGCCGGACATGATCCGTGAAGGCGTTTCCAGGATCGGAAGAATCCTGAAGAAGAGGTTGATATGAGGAACAGAAGCTTTGTCATCGCAGATGTTTTCACTGAGCAGCGCTTCGGCGGAAACCAGCTCGCGGTCTTCATCGACGGGGAGGGGCTTGACACTTCAACGATGCAGAATATTGCGCGCGAGATGAATTATTCCGAAACCACTTTCCTTTTACCGCCTGAAGAGGGTGGCGACTACCGCGTGAGGATATTCACGCCCGCAGAGGAGCTCCCCTTTGCCGGACACCCCTGCGTAGGCACGGGCCACGTCATAGTCGCAGACCGCATGAAGGCGTGGACCGGCGGCGAGACAACGGTGGTGCTTGAAACAGGAGTCGGCCCGATTCGCGTAACCGTGAATACAGAGAGCGACCGCGCGGGACACACGACGATGACGCAGCCCCTGCCTCAGATAAAAGGGACTTTCTCTGACAGGGCGAGGCTCGCCCAGGCGCTCTCGCTCGACACGGGCGATTTGGCGGAGCTTCCGGCAGAGGCGATCTACAACGGCATAACCGTATTGATAGCCTCCGCCGCGTCGCTCGACGCCGTGCAGAGAATCAGAGTCGACGCGAATAAGTTAGAAGCTATCAGCCGCGAGATGGGAGCCGCGACAGTACTGGTGTTCACTCGCGAAACCGTCGAGCCCACGAGCGCGGCTCACTGTCGAGTCTTCGCGCCAGCGGCAGGAGTACTCGAAGATGCTGCGACGGGGTCGGCTAACGGGCCTCTCGGTTTTTACATGGTCAGGCATGGGATGGTGGAGCCATCGGCCACGACAAAGATCATCAGCGAGCAAGGATTTGAGATGAAGCGGCCCAGCCTGCTTCACATCGAAGTAGACACAGATACCAGCACGAAGGAAGTAACCGCGATCCGCGTCGGAGGCGGAGTTGTGATAACGGGGCGCGGCGAGATTCTTCTGTCGTAGGAGTGAAAGAGATGACTGACAATTCAATTCGCTTGAAGACAGGCCTGGCAGAGATGCTGAAAGGCGGAGTGATAATGGACGTGACCGACGCCGAGCAGGCAAGGATAGCCGAAGAGGCGGGCGCGGTTGCGGTGATGGCGCTTGAGCGCGTGCCCGCAGACATCCGTGCAGAAGGCGGCGTCGCGCGCATGGCCTCGCCGAAAAAGATTCGCGAGATCATGGCCGCAGTCACAATTCCTGTCATGGCGAAAGTCCGCATAGGCCACCTGGTCGAGGCACAGGTGCTTGAGGCTCTCGGCGTAGATTTCATAGATGAAAGCGAAGTGCTGACGCCCGCCGACGAAGAACATCACATCGATAAGCACGCTTTCAAAGTGCCTTTCGTCTGCGGGGCGCGTAACCTCGGAGAAGCTTTGCGCCGAATCGGAGAAGGCGCGGCAATGATGCGCACCAAAGGCGAAGCCGGGTCGGGTAATATCGTCGAAGCGGTCCGGCATCTGAGGCGAATTCATAACGAGATCAAGCGCCTCACTATTCTCGGGCAGGAAGAGTTGATGGCCGAAGCCAAGAATCTCGGCGCTCCCTACGAGATAGTGCGAATGGTCGCGCGCGACGGGCGGTTACCCGTGCCTAACTTTGCAGCGGGCGGCGTGGCTACGCCCGCCGACGCCGCGCTCTGCATGCAGCTTGGCGCCGAATCGGTATTCGTCGGCTCAGGCATTTTCAAATCTACGGACCCCGCAGTTCGCGCGCGGGCTATCGTGAAAGCGACGACTCACTTCCGTGACCCGAAAGCGATTCTCGAAGCCAGCGAAGAGCTTGGCGAGGCGATGCGTGGGCTTGATGTCGCGAAGATGGCCGAAAGCGAATTGCTACAGACGAGAGGCTGGTAAATCGATTTTGGATTTTGGATTTTGGATTTTGGATTGCAGAGCTTTAACCTGCTGACGTAAGTCTATATCCAACTCCGTCAATCCAAAATCTAAAATCTAAAATCCAAAATCATGAAGGTTGGGGTTCTCGCAATCCAGGGAGATTTCGCGGCGCACGCGCGCGTGCTTGCTCGCTCGGGCGTCGAGCCGGTTGAAGTCCGCCGCGCCGAGCAACTCGCAATGCTCGACGGGTTGATTATCCCGGGCGGCGAGAGCACTACCATTCTCAAGGTCATGCTCGAAGAGTATTTGGTCGATCCGATCAGGGAATTTGCGCGTGCGGGAAAGGCTGTCTTCGGCACTTGCGCGGGCGCGATCCTGCTGGCGAGCGAAGTTCATAACCCCGAGCAACAGTCGCTCGGGCTGATGGACATCATCGTAGAGCGGAATTCTTACGGGCGGCAGATCGATAGCTTCATCCGAAAGGTCGACACGTCGCTCGGGGATGGGCCGATGGAAGCAGTCTTTATCCGCGCTCCGCGAATCACGCGCATCGGCGCGGGCGTCGAAACGCTTTCAACGATAAATGGCGAGCCGGTTCTTGTTAGGCAGAACAACTTGCTCGCCGCAACTTTTCACCCTGAGCTTACAAGCGACAACCGCGTTCATTCACTTTTTATCGAGATGGCGTCTCTTGAGCATGAAGCGTTAACTGTGTAGAAATAGGGTTCGTCCGGAGGTCGATATGAAGCTTCACAACTGGAACGATATTGAGAGCGAACAGATCACAGATCTATTAACTCGCCGCTATATTTCAAGCACCAACGTCACAATGGCAAGGTTCTTCCTAAAGAAAGGGTGCCTCGTTCAAGCCCACAGCCACGCGAACGAACAGATGTCGACTGTCATCACGGGCGCGCTCAAATTCATAGTCGACGGTGACGAGATCATAGTGCGGTCGGGCGAGACCATTCAGATTCCGCCCTTCGCAACCCACTACGTCGAAGCAGTAGAAGACACAGACGCGCTTGACGTTTTCTCGCCGCCGCGCTCAGACTGGGAGCAGGGCGACGACGCCTACCTGCGCAGCCCTTAGAGGGGTATGGTTAAGATTCGCGAGTACAAACCCGCCGACTTTGAAAGATTATACGAGATAGACCAGGCGGCCTTTGAACCCGGAATCGCATACTCCCATCTCGAACTCCAATTCTACCTGCGAAATCGAGCAAGCCGGACTTTGATTGCCGAAGACCGTGGCGAAGTCGTCGGCTTTGTCATTGCCAAATCGGAAGCCGAGAGGCTCGGCCATATAATCACAATCGATGTCGTGCCTCATCGCCAGCGGAAGGCCGTAGGCAGCCGGTTGCTGGCAGAGATCGAAGCCTGGCTATGGGGTCGTGGAGCGGAGGCCATCTACCTCGAAACTCCTGTCGATGACAAAGGCGCGCAGGGCTTTTATGAAAAGCATGGTTATTTCATACTTGAGCGAATAGAGAATTATTACAACGACTCGCTGGACGGGTTCGTTATGATGAAGACCGAGAAACGATGATACAAGGCTATGCTTCTTTGTCCCTGACATCTGCCTTGTCGTTTATTACGGAGGGCCAGCGGACTGTCAAAACTACTGAGTCCTTTATAGCTTTCCAACCGTGCAAAACTCCGGGGGCAGAAACGACATAATCACCCTCGCGTTCGAGAGTAATAGTAGCGCCAAGCTCGGGAAAGCTAATAAGAAACAGACCGCTTATCAAGAGAGTTAAAGTAGTGCTCTCTCCATTTGAGCTGGCGGCGGGCTTTTTTTCGTTACCTGGGTGTATGCCCCATTTGATCTCTACATCAGGAGTACACCTTAATCCGCAATCGTTGGGGATAAAGTGCCCAACAAACCAGCCCCTCTGGTTTTCTTGCTGACCTTCGTCAACGGCGTTGCCGACTACATAGGAATTATTTTGGTCAGGTCGTTTTTCAGCCATAAAAAAATATAGCGCCTAGCCCGCTGCTAATGAGCGAAGATCGATAACGGGACTCAAATCTTTCAACACACTGGCATATATTTTGTGTATTCTTTTCAGGATCAATCCTTCCTCGTGATCGCCTGACTTCAATATCAGAATTGTGCGTTCGTTTAAAGGCAGACCAGCTCCCGCTTCGAGAATTCCCCATTTGTTGCTGTCTTGATCCTCGAAATGAACAAAAGAGAATAATGGAGAGCTCGGCAGATAATAAACCTGAAGAATGCCTTTAGAGCTTTGCTCAATCTTTATCTGATTCAGTTTGCTTACAGTTGATCCAGTGTCCGAATGTGCGTAATCTGACCGTATCATCCATTGCTCTCTGGGAATGTCAGGGTTAACAAGGGCGAGCCTGATATGCAAAGATTTTTCGTTCAGCGCGGTTTGCATATGATTAAACTCTCTAGCCCAAGCCTCTCCGCTGCGCGAGATGACGAGTAATTCAGCGCTCGCTTTAACCTGATTCAATATGCCTGAAATCGAGTATTCCTGGCCCAAATCGGACCGGGAGTAAACGATTCGGAAAATACCGGCTTGCCGCAGAAACGCCGATGTCGGCTCATAATTATCGCGCGCGTCTGAAAGAAATTTGGTTAGCGTTCCCCACGGGCGCTGACGCGGATCGGAAAACTGAAGATGCTGAAGCGTTTGCAAACGTGAATGAATCCGGGTATCAGGCTCGTAAATCAAAGGAATAATTATCGTGCCTTGTCCCATCGCATAAGCCCACTCAAACGCAACTTCTTGCGATGCCATCGAAGCCTTTGTACAGATGACGATGACCGCGAACGCGCTATCCAAAGCGGATTGCAATTCTATGCGCCATTCGTCGCCTGCCTTTAGCTTCGAGGTATCGATAAACGCTTTGATCCCGGCATCCGCTAGATAGTCCTTCACGGTCCGAGCTTTGTCTTCATCGTCGTGCGAATAGCTAATGAATACATGAGGCATAAGAGTTCTCAAACCGTCTAAGGATTACAAAAACGACGCGCCGGGGCCTTCGTTCTTTACTTGCGCGATCCGCTCGCGGACAGTCTTCCTATCAACAGCCAGATTCTTCAGCCCATCATCGATACTTGTGAGAGCGGCATTCAATTGGAAGAAGCGCGTACAGCAGCCGCATTCATCATAGCCGCAGCCTGGCAAACGGTGAACTCGCTCGCGCATCATGCTCGCCAGTCTATCGATTACTCCCTGACTGTCCTCCAGAATATTGCCCAAACGGAATTCATTGCGAATATTCACATACTTACCGCCCCACTGGCGAGTATCTGCCTGAAGATAATCGCACGGGTAAGCATTGCCTTCCGAATCGCACACGAGAAAGAAGAAGGGCGCAAAGCAACGAGCATTTATTCGCTTGTAGAATTCCCTTACGGGCCTGCCGGCGACAACATCCTCTTCGAGAAATACAGGAGCGAGCAATTCTGACAGCTCTTTCAAATTGTTTCTTACGGAGCTCTTTTTATCAGCGGTTGCGTGAATCCATTCAACAAACATTCTCCATTCATTTATGGACGGCAAGAAACGAGAGTTGGGATCGTCGCCGTGAGGAATCTTGAATAGTAGGGTATCTACACCTATCCGCTCAGCAAGCTCAGTCATCCCCGCCAGCGAGCTGACATTCTTTTTTTGCACAACACAATTAAGGCCGATTAGTAACGGGCTGGGAACCGCTTGAAGAGATTCAATGCAGGATAAAACAAGGTTAAACAATCCTGGAGCATTGCGAATGCTATCGTGAATCTCAGGTGTCGGGCCGTCTAAGGAGAAACGTATCCACCTTCCATATTTACAGATGGCGCTGGCCAGCTCGCTAGACATTTCCATGCCCTCGGAAATAATGCCCACTTCCATTTTAGCCTCACACGCCATCTTGATCGCTGGAATGAAATGGTCGTGGAGCAGGGGGTTGCCTCCACCGAAGGTTATAGTTTTTACTCCCCACGAGCTGAAAACTTCGAAGAGCTGTTTGAGCTGGGAAAGCGTGAGCTCTGCGTGATCAGGCCATGCCCATTGCATGCAATGGGCGCAACGGGCGGAGCATCTGAGTGTCAGGTCTAAATGGATAGATGATGGATAGGGGAAAGACCCCTCGCCATTAAGCCAGAGAAAGGCCTTAACTATGGCCTCTTGATCCAGAGTCTCCAATGAGCCGCGTAATAAATCCTGGTTCTTTGCAAGCACATCGAGTGCTACACCATCATTCATGCTTTTGCCCCCCAGCCCTGGTCGAGACGGCGACAGGATGGAAATGATTGAGCCTTACTGCCATGTACATTACTCGCTTATGAAGCAAATATCAAAGTTCGTCGCGTCTGCAAGCTGTTCAGTCATCATTGTCAAACAGGTTCTCGTGATCGTAGAATTGAGTCGCGTATGAAATCGTTCACCACGGTTTTCTTTTATCGAATCATCTTTACTCTTCGCGAAATTACGCTGCTCCAATCTTTAATCTATATTACGGGGGTCGTGGATGAAAGTTGAAACAGGTGTGATAGCTGCTGCGGGCTCAGGGACGCGAATGTTGCCTGTCACGCTGGGTTATCCAAAAGAGCTTCTACCAATAATGAGCAAGCCCGCTATTCATCTCATCGTTGAAGAGTTCATCGACTCTGGCGTAAGGAAGATTATCATCATAACCGGCAGGAATGCAGAGCCCTTGCGCCGCCAATACAGCATGACGGATCTTCCGCCGCGCGGGCAACATGAAGCGATGGACGAATTTGCTGATAAGCTCGCGGGAGTCGAAATGATCTTCGAGCCTCAACAAGGTGCTTATGGCAACGGCACGCCACTCATTGTCGCCCAACCGCACATACCCAAGGACGAGGGTTTTATTTACGCTTACGGCGACGATATCGTCAAATCTGAATCACCGTTTACTCGTCAGCTTATTGAAAAGCACGAGCGGACAGGGGCGCTGGTGGCCGGAACACAGGAGATTCCGTGGGAGATTGTCGAGCGCCACGGCATTGCTCAGATCAAAGAGGGGAGCGAGATTCAAGAAGTGGACGATCTTGTCGAAAAACCGTCTCGCAGCGAAGCCAGATCAAATCTTGCTTTATTTGGTCGCTTCCTCCTCTCACACGAGATCATACAAATACTGAAAGAGATTCCCCTCGGCAAATCAAACGAGCTTTGGCTTACTGACGCCATGCACGAATACCTCAATCGCGGCGGTCGCATTGTATCGGAATCCGTAGTCAATGGCAGATGGCTGACGATAGGCGACCCTGTTAATTATCTCAGGACGATGATGGAATACGTGATGGATGATGAAGAGCTGCGCGCCGCAATTGAGCCGCTCTTGCGCAAGCGGTTGGGAGCTGAATAAATTCATTGCCAGTTCCATATTTTCATAATAGACTGAAGCCATGAACAGCGACGACCTCGACACCAAACCCTCAATCGAAACCGTGCTTGAGCGCATCAATGAACTCGGCGCAAGACTGGAAACCCGCATAGGCGCGCTTGAGAATGGGGTTACAGAATTGCGCGATGAAGTGCGTCAAGGGTTTCGCGATATGGAACGCCGCATTGAGGTGATGAGCAGCGATATGGTAAAGCTTCGCGGCGATATGCGTTACGTGCAGGACCGGATAGATAAGATCGAGAAAGCCAGCTAGCCTCAGCGATTCATTCCACACTGCGCGCTGCTTTTCGCGCCTCATCCCCAGTCAGTGATTTCAGGAACTCAACAAGGTCTAGCTGCTCTGCTTCTGTCAAAGCGACCGCGTGCATTTCCCAATCACGGCTGGGGCTTTCGTTCCCGCCGCGAACGTAATATCGGACAACGTCGAGCAGAGTCGCTACGCTCCCGTCGTGGAAGTAAGGCGCGGTCAACTCTACGTTCCTGAGCGACGGAGTGCGGAAAGCGCCTATGTCGAGCGCGTTCCCCGTTATCAGAAAACGGCCCAGGTCTGCCGCGCCTCTCTGTTTACCGAGGGCCTCCAGCCGCTCCGGAGTCGCTCCAGAACGGGCCAAGTCGAGCGCGGCTTTCGTCAGCTCATTAAATGCAGGATTGTTTGCTGCGATGCCTGTGTTGCGGTAATTCTGATCGGTCAAAAAGGGAAACGACATATTGAAGTTGTGGCAAATGGCGCAACGCCCTTTTCCGCGAAAGAGTCCAAGTCCTCTCAACGCAGATTCGCTCATAGCCGCTCTATCGCCCGCAATGTAACGGTCGAAGGCCGAATTCCCTGAAATGAGCGTGCGCTCGAACGAGGCAATCGCTTTCCCAACGTCTTCTATCGTTACCGGGCGATTGAAGACCGCTTCAAACTGCGTTGAGTATTCGGAAATCTTTTTCAGTCGCGCGACGACTTCGTCTAGCGACTGGTTTCCCATCTCATCCGGATTGACGAGGGGCATCACGGCCTGAGCGTCGAGCGAGTCGGCGCGGCCATCCCAGAACTGGCTCGCGTTGAACATCGCGTTGAGGATCGTCGGCGTGTTGCGAGCGCCGCGCCTCCCGTCAATGCCTTCGGCGACCGTTTTAGAATCCGTGAACCCAAGCTTCGGATCGTGACAGGTCGCGCAGCTCACCTTTCCGTTTGCAGAGAGCCGCGTGTCGAAAAACAGCTTGCGGCCAAGCTCGACCTTTTGACGTGTCAGAGGGCTGTCTTTCGGAATGAAATATGTCCATACGTCGGGCGGGATGCCTAGCGGCGTCTTGAACTCGGCGGTGCCAGGCGAATCGCCTGAACCGTCCGCGAAGGCCGCAAACGGAGCGAGCATCGCCAGCAGGAGTATTGCGCCTAGCTTTAATCTTCTATTCCGCATCTGCAATTTCAAATCACTGTTCCGCTACGCCTTTGACTATGAAAGCGATCGGCAACTCTCCGCCAGAGGACTTCATTTTGGCCGCGAACCCCACGTGGCCATGCTCGTTCTCAAAGACGGATGGAAACGCGCTCTTGCCTTCAGCAGAGACGAGACTGAGCGGGGCCGGGTGATTCGTGCCGCTCGCCTTTGTGCTCAACTTTGCCAGCTCCTCGAACTTGAACTGCGCGTCTACGTTCTGGTCGCTGCCGACCGGCACGAGCAATAGAAAGTCGCGGATGGGCGAGATGCCCATGTGATTTCCGTCCACCGGATGGAGCGCGTATCGCAGCACGTAAGCTCCGGGTTTTATCGCCTGCCCGCGAAAATCGGTCCCGCCTTTCGGAAACGAAATGACTCCAATGACGGCCGAATCCTGTATAGCGGTGTAGACAGCGCCAGCCACATCGGTCTTTGCGCGGGCGGGGACGGCTTTTCTCAGCCAGATTTCACACAGAGCGCTGCCGTCTGAAAGCAAGACCCGTTGGCCCTGTGGTTCCAAAGCGTTCTTGAGCGAGTCTGATGCGCCTTCGCCCGAGAAGGGTCCGATCGTTTCAAGCTTGCCGCCTTCGGCAACGGCTATCACTGATAACAGGATGCAAAGAGATGTTGCCTGAACAATCCTGCGAATCATCCACCACTCCATGATTTGATCTCGTGCTACAAAGGCACAGAGCCACAAAAAGCGATTCCCTTCTGTGACTCTGTGCCTTCTCAGTTTGTGACAGCTTTAACGCGCGAAGCTGCCGACGAATGCGCTGCGCTTGCCGTTTACGGTCCACGAGACTCCGAGTCCCGGCCCGTTATACTGATCCAATTCTGCGACGGCAGGCATCGCATGAGTCATCGCCGCGAGCGGCGGGTAGAAAGTCTCTTCATTGCCGCACAGGTGATCTTTAGGGGTGATCGAGCGCGTCTCTATTCCGGCAAGGTTGCCTGCCTTCAACAGCGCCTTGCTGTAGTGGCCGCTGTCGTGGCTGACTTGAAGGCTGATCGGCGCGACTTCGATCTTGACGACGTTCTTGAGCAGTTCTCCGGCCATCTCCTGAGCAAAGCTCACAAGCGCCTTCTGCTGTTCGGGGCTCGCCTTCTGGTCTACGATCAAGACCGCTTTAGCCGGGTAAGGGTCTGTGTATGGATTGCCAAGCGTCGCAGCGGCTTTAACCACGCCGACGACGCTCAAGCCGTTTAAGGCTACGCCCTGCCAGCTTCCCTGATTAACCTGCCAGGCGAGAATTGCTTGATCCCCGACCAGGTTGACTTCTCCGTTAGCGACGCACGCGCCTGTGTAAACGTCGGCGCTTCTGGTTTCGACGTACTGACCGGAAATCTGTTGCGCGTGGCCTGTAATGGATAGAGCAAGCAAGCTCAACCCGGTTGCTGCAAAAAATAGAATCCTACGCATCTACTTATCTCCTGAACCACGGATAATTTGAAATTTGAGATTTGAGATCTCAAATTATTCTATCACACGTGGCCTTTGTTGTAACAAGCTCTGCCCGATGAAGAGCAAACGCCCGGCTCGGCCAACTGGCCGTCAGGCCCTATGCAGTTCTGCGTGTAGAGACACCAGAAGAGCCCTTCGTTAGATGGCTGGACTGAGAGGTCGCGCTCAGCCGGTATGAACATCCCCTTCCACCGCAAACACTGGCACAGGTCTACGCGGTCAGTGCTGAAACGTTCGGCTTCTGTAATCATCTGACACCTCCACGTCCTGCTTGAAGAATCGCGCGCTTGACAGCTACACGCGCGAGCTGAATCTTGTATCGGTTACGGCCCAGGCTTGTGGCCTTTGACACGGCGGCGTCGGCGGCTGATTGGGCGGCCTCTTCGCTTATCGCTTTGCCGATCAACGCCTGCTCGGCTTCTTCAGACCGCCAGGGTATCGGAGCCACGTGGCCCATCAACACTCGCGCGGAGCTGACCTTGCCCGCTTCGACGCGCAGCGCAACTGCCGCAAGCGCGAGCGGCCAGTCCATAGCCTCTTTCTGACGTATCTCGTAAAACGCCGTCTTAAGCCCGGTCGCGGCCGGGACAATTATGTCCGTGACGATCTCGTTAGATCTCAGGTCATGCTCACGATCGGCGTCAGATTGCGGGATGCGGAAAAACTTTTCGAGCGCGAGATCGCGTTTCCCCTCCGGCCCGTAAAGGCGAACCGTGGAGCCAAGCGCGATCAGCACGGGGGCCAGGCTCGAAGGGCTGACGAAATAAGCCGGGCCGCCGTTGCCGAGTATCGCGTGGTAGCGATTATCACCCGACGGAACTAGAGATTCGCCTGCTTCATCTTTCGGCAACAAGCCGAAGCCCGCACGGTAATACCAGCAGCGCGGGCGCTGGCAAAGGTTGCCGCCAATGGTCCCCATGTTGCGAATCTGCGGTCCGGCAATCTCCTCTGCGGCGTGAGCGATTGCAGGATACCGCTGGCGGACCTGCGGGTGGTCGGCAAGCTCCTGGATCGTCGTCAGTGCGCCGATGCGGAGCTGTCGCGGACCCGCGACGATGCCCCGCAGCTCTTTCAGCTCTTTGATATTGACCAGTCGCTTCGGCGAGAAGATGTCGTCTTTCATCAAAGCCAGCAGGTCGGTCCCGCCCGCAAGCGGGGCCGCGTCATCCCAGGCTTTGCCCAACAGTTGAACTGCTTGATCTTTCGTAGCAGGGCTGGCGTATTCAAATGCTCGCATTGTTGGTGCCTCCCTTCTTCTCAAGCGCTTCGAGCACGCGGTCAGGCGTGAGCGGCAAGGTCGGCACGCGCACTCCGATGGCGTTCGCGACGGCGTTCGAGATCACGGCTCCGGGCGAGACCACAGGGGGCTCGCCAAGTCCTATAACTCCGCGCTCGTCATATCCCTTGCCCGTCATCATATGAACGACAAGCTCGCCGATGTCGGCGATCCCCGCCAGCTTGTAAAACTCCATGTTGGGGTTGAGCATGCGGCCTGTCTTCACATCCATGACTTTCTCTTCGTAAAGAGAGTAGGCGACGCCCATAATCAACGCGCCGTAGCACTGGCTTTCGGCCAGCTTCTTGTTGACGACGAGGCCGCAATCCTGGACGGCGACTATCTTATTGATCTTGACTATGCCTGTCTCGACATCGACAGAGACATCGGCCATCTGAACTCCGCCCACGCCGCTGCTCGTTAGCGTGCCCGGGCCAGGGTTCTTGCCCCGGACAGTGATGGGCGTTGCTCCGATCTTCGCGCAAGCCTGTTTCCAGGTCACGCTCTTGCTCGGATCGCTCTTGACGCGGATAGTGCCCTGGAATGCTTCGAGGTCTGCGGGTTGAGCGCCGAGCGACGGCGCCACTTTGGCAAAGAGCGCGTCGAGCGCGTCGAGCGAGCCGCGACGTGTCGAAGCGCTGATTCCGCCTATGGTCGTGCTCCCGCCCGAACCGCCCGAGGCCGGATAGCGGTTATCGCCTATCAACACGTTCACTGAATCGAGCGGGATCGCAAATGTATCAGCGGCGACTATCCTCAGCGCCGTGCGGGTTCCCACGCCAAGGTCTTGCGTGCCCATCTTAACTTCGACAGACCCATCGGGCTGAATCGTGATGTCGCAATCGCTGGCGTGGCCGCCGCCGCCCCAGGTGTGGATCGAAAGTCCGAGCCCGCGCTTAACTGGCCCGGCATTCTTGTCGCCGCGCGGGTGCCATTTGGCCTTCCACCCGATCAGGTCCGCAGCGATCTTCATCTCTTCGCGATAGACATCGGCGCGGGCACCAGTCAGGTCTATGTTCTTCAGGAAGAGGTCGTACGGGTCCATGTTCAGTTTTGCGGCCAGGTCTTCGAGCGCGCCCATCGTTATCAAACAAGCCTGCGGGTGCGCGGGCGCGCGCCACGCCCTGGCGCTCCCCACGTTCGTAGCGATGGCCGTGTGCTTTCTCTTCTGGTTCGGAACCACAAAGACGTAAGGGATCGGAGGCGACCCGCCGCCGCCCAATCCGCCGCTCGACCACGACTCTGACTCCCAGGCTACGACTCTGCCGTCTTTCATCGCGCCGAGCTTCACGCGCGCGTAAGCAGGAGGTCGCATGCCTGCGACCATGAGCTCTGCGTCGCGCTCAAGCATGATCTTGACGGGCTTCCCGCCTGCTTTCTTCGAGAGCCTTGCGCCGGTGATGTCCCAGCGGTCAGGCCCGAACTTGCTCCCGAACCCGCCGCCGATGTGGTCCTGCTTTACGCGAATGTTCCCTGCGGGGGTCTCAAGCGGCCCCGCCAGCTGACCGGCTATCTGGCTCACCGCTTGAGTCGATATATGAACGAGCAGGTTCTTGTCGCCCTCCCACTCGGTTATCGAGCCGTGCGATTCAAGACAGCAGTGTGTGATCGAAGTAAGCCCATAGAAGCCCTCTACCGTGACTTCCGCTTCCTTGAAAGCCTTGTCGGCGTCGCCCACGGTCTGCTCGCTGGGCGGGCGGGCATTGTCGCCCACGGCCTTGGGGTCCGTGTCGATTACGTTATGAGCGAGCTTTTCATATTTTATCTTGATAGCGCGCGCGGCGTCTTCGGCGGTCGGCTCGTCCACAGCCGCGACCGCGACTATCTCTTCGCCCGCCCACCGTATTTCCGAGCCGGGCTCGATTATCACGTGTACGGCTTTGACGCCCGCCATCTTCTCGGCGGCGCTCGTATCTATGCTTACGATCTTGGCGCGAGCGTACTTCGAGCGCACCACTTTGCCGTAAAGCATGCCGGGCCGGTTGATGTCGTAGGTGTATTTAGCGCGGCCTGACACTTTATCCGCGCCGTCGATGCGTGAGATGCTCTTGCCGAGATGTGTGCGTTTTTCTGCTTCGGGCCATTTGTAATCAGCCATTGCGACGCCCTCCTCTCCTGCCCTTTGCCGCCTGCGCGACCGCTGCCCTCACTCCGACGTAGGTCCCGCACCGGCAGAGATTCCCGCCGAGCCCCTTGTTGATCTCCTCCGCCGTAGGGTTCGGGTTCTTATCAAGAAAAGCCTTGCATGCGACTACGAACCCCGGCGTGCAGAAGCCGCACTGCTGGGCGTCATTGTCGATGAACGCCTGCTGTAGAGGGTGGAGCCTGTCGCCCTGCATCAACCCCTCGACAGTCGTTATGGCTTTGCCTTCGCCTTCGATGGCAAGCATCGAGCAGGAATAGACGAGCTTGCCGTCTACTATGACTGTGCAAGCGCCGCACGTCCCTCGATCACAGACGCGCTTTGCGCCTGTCAGATCAAGCTCGTGCCGGAGCGCTTCGAGCAGTGTCACGCGAGGCTCAACCGTGGCCTGATACTTCTTGCCGTTTATCAAAAGCGAGACGGGAACTTTGCCTGGGCCGAATACCTTGACCGGCGCACCCGCAACTTTGACAACTCGATGGCCCATCACGAGCGGGACGGACAGAGATATGCCCGATGCCTTCAAGAAGGTGCGTCGAGATAAGCCCGAACCTTTCTCTTTCACTTTCTCATCATCACTCATTTAGTGCCTCCATCTTTCCCGCCCTCGTTCAGGGCAAGGGCTTTTCAAAAAACTCAAGTTCATTACGACAACAAGGACAAGGACCCGGCGCATACGCGGTTATGTTGCAAACTTCGCAGAAGTAATAAAGATCGTGCAGCCGCCCGTTGACTACAGATTTAACTTTGATTATTTCGAGCCGGTCTTTCGCGTGGAGCCTTGCGGTTATCTGAAGCTCGCGGCTTTGGACTCGCGGGTCCTGGAAGATCAGCGCCAGCTCGTCGCCTTCGACGAAACTGTAAAGTCGGCCGGTCGTGGCGGCGAACTCAATCCTGCCGGAAGCGTTGTCGCACGCAGGAGCCGGACACTTTATGCGACCGCGTAGGATGACAAGCGGCGCGTCTTCGCTCGCGGCCTCGACACCCGTCGCCGTCGAAGGGAGAGGCGCGAGGAGGATCAGCGAGAGAAGCGTCAGGAGTTTGTGTCGCATCGGTTCCAGCGTCCGAAAACGAAAAGGAAACTTCCACCGGGTGCAGGGTTTTAGTCCCGCAAATTTCCTAAGAATTGCAACGGTTTGATTCGGCAAAAAGGTTAGCACACGAAAGAGTTCAAGCGCAACGAGGGCTGGAGATTCGGTAGCAGCCAAGGTTGACTTTTTTGCGAGGATGACTAGAGTTGAAACGGCGATCAGCTTATTGCCAATTCTACTTCTGGAGAGGAATAAAAGACGATATGGGCGAGCAATACAAGGCAGCGCTTGAAGAGAAGATCAAAGAGCTAGGCGGCGAGAACCTCCGCGTCTTCATAAATGACGAAGGTGTGCATCCACGATACCGCGAGCACCTGGAAGCAACTTTCAAAGAAGCCGGCGTCCGCTTTGTCGACACGCGCGATGAAGCGAACTTCGTCTTCGACGGCCACATGGAGCCGGCCTTTCATTTGGGCCAGGTTGTCGCCTTCTTCACCAACGAGCAAATAGCCTTTCAAGGAGCGTTGTAAAAGTCAAAAGGGATGGAAGCGCCCGAAAGGCGTCTTCTATCCCTGATCTTTAACCCTTCAGACCTACGAATCCTTCGAAGAATTTACCAGCGTCATCTCTTCCGCCTGAGCCGCGCCCATAGGCTCGACCGCCCGAAGGTCGGCCCGCACGGCTGAGCGCGAATGAGCATCCTCCGCGCCCAGTATGCGCGAGACGAACCCCATCTTGAGCGCCTCTTCGGGCGTGAAGTAATGATCCGCCTGGTCAGAGAAAAAGATGCGACGCGCGTCGGCTTCCGAGAGATTCGTGTCCCAGGTGTAGACGCTCAGCAGCTGGTTGACGGTACGCTCAAGCTGGTCTACGCGGTCCTTAAGGAAGGCGCGCGGCCCGTCGCTTTTCCAGCTAACGTCGTGCGACATGAATTCCGTGTTCGTATACGTCGAGCGGTTCGCCTTCGGTGGCGCGAGCAAGACTGTGACCGCCGCCGAGTGGACTTTTCCCAGCCCGACTGTGTAGATGTCGCAGGGCGCGCTTTGCAGCACGTCGTAGATAGCCAGCGCGTCGGTCACGCTGCCCCCGCAGGAGTTGATAAAAATAGTGATCGGGTCTTTGTTCTCGTCGAAAAGCTCGTGCAGATTGGCTATGAACTTTTCGGCCCGCTCATTACAGATATCACCGAATAGATATACTCTTCGCATATTGTTAGAGGCCCTACAACCTAGGCTCCTTTCGAGGCTCCGTGAAAAGGGGCTTGATGCACGGGCCTTTGATCTGCTTCTAAACCTGGTCCTGAAGGCGTCTTTGCGCCCCCTCGTTTTGGGGCCAACCGCACGAGGTTGCGCGAGATACCGGCAGTATAAGAAAAGTCCTACCGATTATCAATCATAAATTTAACAATCCGCCCGCATTTTGTTTTCACCAGATTAAGCCCGCTGGTCGCTCCCCTTCCCCGCCCGTTTAGGACGGTTTTGTTACCTGTGGGATGTTACCTGAAATGGCTTGGTTGTCCTCAAGTTTGGCCTGGACATACGCCGCGCGCACGGGTTGACGCACGTTTCAGGTTGGTGAATGTGCAGACGTGCAAGAAACACGCAATGGAATAGCCAGGGCAAGAAAAAGATCAGCGGTGGTAGCTCCAGAAATAGTGTTACAATTCTGACATCATCAGGCTTGTTACACAGATACCTTCAAATAATTTTGTATAGCCCTAACTATCACCAATGAGACTTACGGAACCGGCGCAGTTCTAACCGGCGCGAGCCGTGCCGTGCTGCCCGCCACTTCAGCCTTGCTGGTTCTGCTTGATCCCATAAATGATTTGTCGTATACATTACACAGCTTGAGAAGAAGAGGTATCTGCTATCGCTCATCCTCTTAAAGAGTATGTCCCTGAAAAGGAGGAAACCACCATGCAACGCACCCTGATCGTGCTGTTATTGGCTTTTCTGATTTCCAGTCCGTTCACTCAAAGAGCATCTTCGCAACCTGAGCGATCGGTTGACCAGCAAAGGGCTTCTACTCCACTTGAGCAAGCCGCAAAGAGCAAGCTTCTCTTCTTTCGGCTCCCTGCGCTTGACTCTGTCGAAGGCCCACAGAAGCTTGAATTCAGAGTTCGAGTGGATGGGCTGCCATACCTTGTTGAGCAAATCAGCATTAGCCCTGATGAAGCTCGCCTGAGTCCGACGATTGAGCTGCTATCAAAAGAACCCGCTCAATTGAAGAGGCTGTATCGTTTGGCAAAGAAAGGGGCGCATCAAGTAGAGGTTACTGTCATGTTAAACGGCCAGATAGCGAAGGAGTTTTCATTCGACGAACTGCTGAGCTATAACCGTGACTTGAAGCAGGACCTTAGTTTTCGCCCTATCCCTGTCGAGTCAAGAGTTCTTGTGCTGGGACTTGCGCAAGATAAAAGAGAAAGGTCGGCTATTGAGTTGCAAACGGCTACCTGCGAGCAGGAATGTGATATTCAATATTCAGCCTGTGCCGAAGCTTATTGCGGAAGCCCAACGGTCTTTTGCAGTCCCTGTTTAGAAGAGCGCAGCCTCTGCCTAGAGGCCTGCCCGCCACCGCCGCCTCCTAATTCTTGCCCCTCAACAACCTGTAGCTCTGCGAATCAGCTAATCGGAGCCTCCTGGTATGGCACGCAATGCCTTACCAATGTTTTTCAACAGAAGAGACTGTTCGATCTCTATCTGCTTCATTACAAGAGAACCACCACTTGTCGTACTGTAGACCCGTGCGCTGGTACTGATACCACGTCTACAAGCTATAGCTATTTTGATAGGTGGTGTGACCAGGACACAGGTATCCCGTGTCACTCTTCTTTCGGATCGGCATTCACCTGTTTTTGAAAGCCAAGTAACCCCACTTGGGTAGTTTAGAACTGCAAGTCATGTGAACCAGGTTGAGTTGTCACGGCCTGCAATGTGACAACTCAACCACTTGCCCTTATCGCCTTTGCCGGAGCAGACAAGGCCACGCGTCGAGCAGAGCGCCGGGAATTGCGAGCTATATTCAGGATCTATCACGTACGTGTTTGGCGCGGGTGGATCTTTAGGGCCTGTCACCCTGTCGAGGCACAGGATATTGGAGGTTCGTCTTCTTGGATGACAAATGGCGATCGGCGGTTGTCGAATCCGACCGGGCGGACTTGGGCTGACGGGCTCAAAGAAAGTTATTGATTGTGATGGGCAAATTGTTGCATATTTATTAAGTAGTAGACCGCTTGTAAAACCTGTGTTATCTTAACGTCGCAGGTAAATGTGACAAGTTGTCAAAGCCCCTTTTACCAGAACGAGTGCGCTGTAGGACCGAATTTCATCCAACGAATCTATGCAATGGCGAATGCTTCCACGCATCCTGATGCAGACGATGCCGGGAGCGACGCGCGTTTGACGAGCATTCGAGAGAGAGGACGGGTAGTTCGCATGACCTCAAACAGGCTCCGAAAGCAGATCGCAGTCTCCCTAGTTATCATTTTCTGCCTCACATGCTCTGTCAGCTTTGCGGAGCCTGCCGGCCGATCGTCGAAATCGCGCAAAGCAAAAACGAGCGCGCGCAGCTCGAAGAAAGCGACAAAGAAAAGCTCTTCCAGGGTTGCTCGCGGCAAAGGTTCAAAATCACGCAAGCAGGTGGCGCGCGCCTCAAGGCGTGGCCGCGTATCTGGTAAGAAGGGACGCCTGGCTCGCGGGCGTGGACGCAACCACAGGTCGAAATGGCGTCGTCAGGTCGCGCGGACCGCGCCTGCATACCACCGCACGGGCATTCAGAACTTCCTGACACAGACCTGGGTTACCCCGCAGGCCCAGCCGGGCCAGCATACTGGCGAAACCGCTTACGGTTCTACAGCTCTCTCGCCCGCCAACGGCTCGACTGGTCCGAGCAACCTCGGACCCTCCCCGACATTGAACCCGAGCGCCGATGCTACGAACTCCCAGACCGGGGACCAGTCGCTCGCGGACCCGATTCTGATTAACCCGCTGGTTCTTGCCTTCGCAAACAGTCTGGCCGCGCGCGGATTCGAAGCAGAAAACCAGGGGTTTATCGTCACAACTATGAGCGGCGAAGTGCTGGCCGAGCATAACGCCGACCGGCCATTCAATCCCGCTTCTGTAATTAAAGTTGCGACCTCGCTTGCGGCCATCTCGAAACTCGGCCCGGACTTCCGGTTCCGTACTACTCTTTACACCGACGGAGTGCTCGACCCTGCGACCGGGACTCTCCACGGCTCGCTTTACGTCATTGGAAGCGGCGACCCGGCCTTCTTTTATGAGAACGCACTGCTGATAACCGACAAGCTGAACAGGAGCGGCATCCGCGCAGTCGAGGGCGATCTCGTAGTCCTAGGCCAGTTCTACTTCAACCTCTCAGCCTCTCGCGAGGCGGCGGCCAAGAGTTTCCGAAACACGCTGACGCCGGAAACCTGGAGCGCCGGTGTGAAATCCGCCTTCGCGCGCTTTCAGAGCATGCGCGCCGCAGAGGCTCGCTCTGCCGACAGTCAATCTCAAGCGCCCTGGTCTACAGTCCCTCCATCATTGAAAGTTTCGGGGCAGACGATCACAAACTCTGCGGTCGACACTACGAACCTCAAGCTGTTGGCCGTACACACTTCGCTCCCGCTCGTTCGCGTGCTAAAGGGCCTGAACGATTTTTCGAATAACTGGATGGCGAACGTCATTGGCAACCTGGTCGGCGGGCCGCTGGCCGTGCAGGCGTTCCTTAGAACCGAAGTCGGCCTCAAGGGCGAGGAGCTGAACATAGTGACTTCGTCCGGGCTAGGGTCAAACTATATCTCGCCGCGCGGGACGATACATATTCTCAGAAAGCTGATCCACTACCTCGACACGAAAGGCTTCGGCATCGAAGAGATGTTGCCCGTAGCCGGGGTCGATGCCGGGACGCTACAAAGACGCTACACCGACGCGTTTCGCGGCTCAGTCGTAGGAAAGACCGGCACGCTCAACAGTGTGAGCGCGCTGGCAGGGGTTGCTTACACGCGCGGGCGCGGGCCGCTGCTGTTTGTCATCTATAATCGTGGTGGGTCTACTTACTCTTTCCGCGCCGTCCAGGATGAGACGATGAAGAAAGTTATCACCTTCTTCGGCGGTCCTGCTCCTGTGCGCTATTCGCCGACTGGCGGGCCGCGCATCTCTGAGCGGCCGACGGATGCGGGCGGCCAGACGGCAGTCGGACAATCTCCAAAATAGATCGACCTTATGGGCCTTTCAAAGGCGCAGAAATGGCTTCTCGTCGCCTGCGGCGCACTTCTCGTCGTGGCCGAGATTATTAAGCGTGTGCCCATGAGTGAGAAGGTCACTATGGCGGTCGGGCTCACGGAGTTGATTCTAGCGATCGCCGCCGGGGTTGCTTTTGGTTTCGTCGCGACCCGCAGAAGCGGGTAACGCAGTTTTCCCCATCATCTATTTCACCACAGGCTTGCAATTTATCCACGCCGAAAAGATAATTCCGACCAAAGCTCAAATGAGTCGTGATAAGGTCATGCGCGTTTAATTGATTGCGTCATAAGGGCAGGCGACCTTTCGAGAGATTATGTCGGATTACTGGTACATTTGGATGATACTTGGGGTGCTGTTTATCGTCGCGGAGATATTCACGCCCGGCTTCGTGCTCCTATGGTTCGGCGTTGGCGCGATGATTGCCGGATTGCTTTCGATGACGGGGCTGGTGGGTCTTCCGCTTCAAGTCATCATCTTCCTGGGCGTATCGGTCGCGCTAACGATTGCTTCCCGGACTATCTTTGAGCGCGTCTTTATGCGCGGTTCGCCCGGAGGCGGGCTGAAAAGCGGCGTCGATTCGCTGCCCGGCCGCGTGGCAGTCGTCGTATCGGCCTCGGAAGGGGCGCTCGACGAAGGGGCCGTTCGCGTATTCGGCTCGACCTGGCGCGCGTTCCCCGTCGAAGGCGAGGAGCCTCTCAAAGAAGGTGAGCAGGTCCGCATCGAGCGCGTCGAAGGAACATCAGTCTATGTCAGCCACGTGAGCCGACTGCCGTCATGGAGGCAATCTGATGTTGCGGAATAATGTTCTCGCCCGGCTTTAATAAATCTGCCGGGCGCACAGGAGAGTCAAGGTTATGGATATAGACCTGTCGATGATCTTTCTCGGCGTCCTCGCTCTGGTAGTCCTTATCGCTGTGCTGAAATCCTTCCGAGTCGTCGGCCAGGCATCGGTGATGATTATCGAGCGGCTGGGCAAGTTTCACAACGTGGCTGCAAGCGGGCTTAACCTCATCGTGCCGTTTATCGATAAGCCCCGCGCCGTGTATTGGAGCGGCATCAAACCGGGCATTTCGACCCTCGATTTGCGCGAGCAGTTGTTGGACTTCCCGCCACAGCCCGTCATCACGCGCGATAACGTCACAGTCGGCATAGACTCTGTTCTCTATTATCAGATTACTGACCCGATCAAATCTGTTTACGAAGTTGCGGACCTTACGGGCTCGATCATGCAGCTCACGATAACAGCTATGCGATCCATTATCGGCGACCTCGATCTCGATCACACATTTACGTCGCGCGATGTGATAAACAATAAACTCCGCGCGGTTCTTGATGAAGCTACGGATCGCTGGGGTGTTAAGGTCACTCGCGTCGAGATCAGGAACATCCATCCGCCCGAAGATATCCGTGTGACGATGGAAAAACAGATGACCGCTGAACGCAATCGCCGCGCGGTGATACTTAACGCGGACGGCGAAAAGCAAGCGGCCATTACGCGGGCCGAAGGCGAAAAGCAAGCTGCGATTGCGCGCGCGGAGGGCGAGAAGGAAGCGGCCATCCTTCGCGCCGAAGGCCTGGCGCAAGCCCGGCTTCGCCAGGCCGAAGCCGAAGGGCAGGCCATTCGCCAGATTTCTGAGTCTATAACCGAAGGCCACGGAAACCCCGCACACTATTTGATTGTTCAACGCTATATTGAGTCGCTCGCTCAGATGGCTACGAGTCACAACTCAAAAGTCATCTTCATGCCCGTAGAGACAAGCTCCGTTCTGTCATCGGTGGGTGCGTTCAAGGAGGTCTTCGGCGCGAACCAGGATGATCGCCGCGAATCGGAAGGCGCTCTGCTCCCGCCGGGACAACCGCCGGGGCGCGGCCACAGGTAGAGAATCACTGGTCTTCTTCAGGTAAGTAATCGATCTCGCCGTCGCTTTCAAAATAAGCCTTGTACAAGGCGCGGGCGTAGTCTAGCTGGTCGCGCGCTACAAAGACGCGCAGCTCCCCTCCGAAGGCCAGGTGCGGCAGCAACGAAATCGATTGCCCGCCCTGGACCGTGGCAGCAACCCCGTTTTGCTCAAGCGTCTGCTTGACAAGCATTGCCACCGGAAAGGATCGCGGGCGGCAGAGTTCGACCAATTCGAGGCGCTTTTTCTTTGATTTGTCGGGCGCCGGTTTAAGGCTCTCGACAACCTCGCTGGGGACCAGGCCGCAGCCGCACCCCGGACACGACGCCAGGCGCATCTGAAACTCTCCCGCACATATTGGACAAAGCATCAACATTAGAATCAGGTTTCGTCTCTCTTATGAAGGTCCGGGTATGGGGTCGGATGGCCCCGGCATCGGGTCATCCGGCCTTGGCATAGGGTCGGGATGAGGAACGGGATCGGGGCTAGGAACAGGATCGGGATTCGGTAGTGGGTCAGGGTCCAGGTTGCGGCCCGACAGATGTTTCATAGTATTCCTCCTGCTAATCACTCCACGGACAGACCGGCGATTTACGCAACTAAATTATAACGGTTTTCGCATAGATTTGGGGTGGCTTTTTGGTTTATATTTTTCTTCCGGTTTCAGTGGCTTACACTCAGGTTTCACACCCAAGGAGGACAATTATGTTATTCGGATATCGCGCGCGAGTGCTGCTCACACTCTTATTGATGTTTGTTGTCTCTGCGCCATTCGCAGCTTTTGCGCAGGACGACAAGAAAGAAGAGAAGAAAGAGGATAAAAAGGAAGAGAAGAAAGAGGAATTGCCTCTGAAGGCAACGAGCAAGATCGAGTTCACCACGGACGAAGGCACATGGATGTCGCTCGACGTGACGCCGGACGGACAGACCATCGTCTTTGATCTGCTCGGTGACATCTACACGATGCCGGTATCCGGCGGCGAGGCGAAGCGGATCATCGGCGGCATCTCTTTTGAAAGCCAGCCAAAGTTTTCGCCCGACGGGAAGAAGATCGCATTCCTAAGCGACCGAAGCGGCGCTGAGAATTTATGGGTCTGCAACGTGGACGGATCGGACCCGAAGGCCGTAACAAAGGGCCGCAACCAGATGTTCATCTCTCCGTCGTGGACGTCCGACGGGCAATACATCATCGCGTCGAGGTCGAGTGATGCTATCAGCACATTCTCTTTGTGGATGTATCACAAAGATGGGGGCTCGGGCGTCACGATCGGCCCGCCGGACCCGCCGCTTAATCCGCCGGGGTCGGGGCAGCCCAATCTGCCGCGCCAGAACAAATTCGGCGCGGTCGCCTCTCCCGACGGGCGTTACATTTATTACTCCGTGCGCACGGGACCGTTCAACTACAACGCGCAGTTCCCGCTCTGGCAAGTGGTCCGCTTCGATCGCGAGACGAGCGAGACGGCCACGATAACCAACGCTATGGGCAGCGCGATGAGGCCGACCCTCTCGCCCGACGGGAAGAAACTCGTCTACGCTACGCGCTTTGAAACGGGCACAGGCTTGCGCGTGCGCGACCTGGAGACGAGCGACGACCGCTGGCTTATCTATCCCGTAACGCGCGACGATCAAGAGTCGCGCGCCACTCGCGACACGATGCCGGGCTATACGTTCATGCCCGACGGCAAATCGCTGATCGTTCCGATCAACGGGAAGGTCCAGCGAGTAGATTTCGAAAGCGGCAAGGCCGCTGTGATTCCCTTCACCGCCAAGGTCGAAGCCGAAATTGCCGACCGCGTCTATTCGAAGATTCGCGTAGACGACGGAGCCAGCGTGCGCGCGCGGCTGATCCGCTGGCCCGCGCTTTCGCCCGATGGCAAGCGGCTCGTATTCAGCTCGCTCAACAAGCTTTGGGTTATGGACCTGCCTTCGGGCAAGCCGAAGCGGTTGACCGATTCTACCGTAGGGGAGTTCATGCCTACGTGGTCGCCGGATGGCCGTAACATTGCTTACGTCACCTGGGCGGCTGAAGGCGGACACATCTACCGCGTAGCCTCGGATGGCGGCTCGCAGCCTGAGCGGCTCACACGCAAGAGTGCGTTCTACTCCACGCCGGTCTACTCGCCCGACGGCGCTAAGGTTGTCTTCGTTTCCGGTTCGACACAAGATCAGCTCTTCTCAGATCTGAGGCAGCACCACGACGACGTTCTACCCGAAGAGGGCATGACGCACGGCGAGATAACCGGAATCTGGCCTAACTCGGCGCTGGACCTCAGATGGATTCCCGCGACGGGCGGCGATTCGACGCTCATTGGCTCGACGCAGGGAGGCCGTTATCCGCACTTCACAAAAGACCCGCAACGAGTCTACCTGACGACTTTCAACGGGCTTACGTCCGTGAGACTGGACGGCTACGACCGAAGGACGCACTTGAAAGTGACAGGCCTTGCTCCGGGCCCCTTCCCGCCGAATGCCGATCACATCATGGTGTCGCCCGAAGGCAATCGCGCATTTGTGAATCTCCAGAACAAGCATTATCTGGTGACGATTCCTAAAGCGGGTAAAGAGACCGTCAACGTCGCCATCACGGGCGGCCCCTCTTCGGTCCCCGTCAAGAAGATGTCGGGCGAGGGCGGCGATTATCTCGATTGGTCCGACGACGGCAAATGGGTCGTGTGGGCCTGGGGGTCGAAGCTCTACCGCCAGAACATCACTGCCGAAAAGCCCGAAGTCATCGACGTAGTAGTCGAAGCCTCGCGCGCGCGCCCCAAAGGCAGTGTGGTGTTGAGCGGAGCGCGGATAATCACTATGAAGGGCAACGAGGTCATCGAGCGCGGCGACATTGTAGTGACTGACAATCGCATCGCCGCGGTCGGCCCGAAAGGCAAGGTGCAGATCCCTGCCGGCGCTAAGGTTATCGATGTTACAGGCAAGACGATTATGCCTGGCATCGTGGACGTTCACGCTCATATGTGGGCTCCCCGTGGCGTGCACCAGACGCAGGTCTGGCAGTACCTGGCGAACCTCGCCTACGGGGTCACCACGACCCGCGATCCGCAGAGCAGCACTAACGACGTTTTCGCTTATACAGACCTTGTAGACACTGGCGAGATCGTAGGCCCGCGCGTTTACTCGACGGGACCAGGAGTCTTCTCAGGCTCGGGGCTGGACGACAAAGACGCGACTCGCAACTTCATCAAGCGATACAAAGAGGCTTACCGCACGACGACGCTCAAACAATACGTGGCCGGGGACCGCATCGTGCGCCAGTGGGTGGCGATGGCCTGTAAAGAATTTGGAATATCGCCCACGACCGAGGGCGCGCTCGATATGAAGCTCAACCTCACGCAGATGGCCGACGGGTTTTCGGGCCATGAGCATTCGCTGCCCATTCATCCGATCTACAAGGACGTGGCGCAGTACGTCGCGAAGACAAAGACCTTCTACACGCCGACGATACTGGTCGCCTACGGCGCTCCGTGGACAGAAAACTATTTCTTCCAGAACACAGACGTTCACGGCAACACGAAGCTTCGCCGCTTCATTCCGCACGAGCTGATCGACACGATGGTCAAGCGACGCGGTCAGTGGTTCTTGCCCGAAGAGTACGGCCACAGCAGTATCGCTAAAGGCGCTGCCGAAGTGATCCGCGCAGGCGGCCGAGTGGGCCTCGGCGGGCACGGCCAGTTGCAAGGACTCGGGTGCCATTGGGAGTTATGGGCGCTCCAATCGGGCGGCATGACTCAGCACGAAGCTTTGATGGTCGCGACCATCTTCGGAGCCGAGGCAATCGGCTTGCAAGATGATGTCGGCTCGTTAGAGACGGGCAAGCTCGCAGACCTGATCGTGATGGATAAGAACCCTCTCGTGGACATTCACAACTCGAATTCTATCCGCTGGGTGATGAAGAACGGCGATATGTTTGAGGGAGACACGATGGATCAAATCTGGCCTGCGCAGAAGAAGCTTGAGAAGATGTACTGGTGGAACCACGAGCCTGCGACGGCTGGTGTCGTGAAATAGGCTCGGGGAGCCGTTTTCACGGAGGAATGCCAAAATCAAATCTCGCATGGGCGGTCACACTGGCCGCCCATTTTTTTAGCTATCGCCCTTCGGCTCAAGCCTCCGCGATCTTGTCGAGCCGTACTCGATCAGCCATTCGATGTCATTCTGCATGCGCTTCGCCCAGCCGTGAAGTCCGCGCATCGCCTGGTGCTGCTCTGCCGTCAAAGGGCCGTACGTGCCTTGCTGAATCTGTTCGGCAAATCCGAGCACGGTCTGGAGCGACGCTTCTAACTCGTGGCCGGCGTTGACGATGAACTCGCTTTTGAGCCGGTTGATCTCCAGCAACTGCTGTGATGAGCGCCTGAGCCTCTCCTGGTCCTCTCTCAAGCGGTCGCATTCTTCGCGCACCTGCAGTTCGGCGCGGCGCGCCGTCTCTGCCACCGCCCGCGCGTCCGCCGCCTCGGCTTTCAGTTGATCCGGCGGCTGCGGCACTTCCTGTCTGGCGGCGCGAGCTTCAGCCAGTGCTTGCTGAAGCTGTGAGAGATGAGCCTCAAGCTCGCTTATCCTCGACGATGCCGTATGCGCCCCCTTAGCCGCGCTGTCTATCGCCCTGACGTTCGAGAGCGAAAGAGCGAGTTGCCTGCTCACGCGGTCCGCGAACTCGATTTCGTCGGGGTGCCACTGGCGTGCGCGGTCGCACTGGTGAAGTAAGATCAGCGCACGCGTCTTGCCCTCCAGCCTCAGAGCAAGTGCGACCTCCGAAAGTGTTTCGAGGTCGTTCGCAAGATCGACGCCCATCAAAGACTGTGCGCGAGCGTCAGTGGCTTCAAACGGCTCGCCCGTCGCAACAGCCTCAAGAGCTTGCGTGGCGGCCGCCGGGTCCAAAGTGGCTCCCATAGCCGATTTCGCGGTGGGCATCCTGTATTCGTAATTCACGGGCGCGGCGCGGCCCTCGTCGTCGAACTCGACCACTATTGCGCGCGACACGCCGAGCGCATGGCCCAGCACCTCGACCGCAGCGCCCATCACTTCTTCGCGCGAGCGCAACCGCTGAAGCGCTTCCGACAGACCCAGGTAAGCGCTCTCGACCTTGAGCCGGTTTCCTCGCGCGTCTGTACTCTTTAAAACCTCCGCAACAAGCGAAGCCGCTGATTGTAAAATCAGGGAGTCTTCTTCGGACCAGGAGTGCGGGCGAGATGTGTGGACTTCGAGGACTCCTAAAGTCTCTCCGTCAGCGACGAGCGGCGCGCCGAGATAGCTGCCGATGCCGCTCTCCTTCGCTTCACGAGGGAAGAGGCATCGGGGATCCGAGGGCGCGTCTTCGATCGAGAGAGGCGCAGACGACTGCGCGACCGTCCCTGCAAGACCCTGCCCTAGCGGCAAAGGGAGAAACTCCGCCGAACGCAGGCCGTGAGCAGCCACCATCCGCACCATCGATCCGCCCTGCTCCAATCGCCAGAGCGCGGCGCTTTCGCCCCCGATCAGGCTTGCCACTTCTTGGGTAATCGAAGACAACGGCGCGGGCGATTCCATCGAAGCCAGGAGCGCTTGCGCAAAACCCGCCGTGCGCAGCGAGCGTTCCATCACACGGTCGCGCTCGGCCTTCTCGCTCCTCAACTGCAAGGCGACAGCGAGCCTGTTACCCAACCGTGAAACAGGCTCGTTCAACCTGGATAGCGCATTCTCGTCCGCTCCATTGTCGGCACGAGTGATGATAATGCCGTTCCACCCAAAAGGCCCACGCCAGGGTAATACGGCAACTCGCTCGGCCAATTGCGGAACCATTGGTTCCCCCCCAGCCGGCGATTGCGCAGTTCCCTGCTCCGAATTCAGATCATGAGAATAGGCGACAGGATGATTCGATCCAACAACCGAGCTCAGGTTTGTAATGTGCGGTCTGTGGCCCTGCGGGATAACGGTGGAAGGCAATGCCGCAGGGACTTCCGCGTTGCTTACAGAGTCGGAGATCGTGTCGAAAGGCGAACGACTCTCAGTCGAAACAATCTCAATTGAGAGCTGTCCTTCGCGCCCCGCGTAAACGCCCAGGACCGGCATCGAGAGCTGATCCCGGAAGAGTAAAGAGATCGCCCTCATCAAGTCATCGGGCTCTTTTTGATAGGCCGTCTGTTCGGCTGCCGAGGCAAACTGTGCTTCGCGCTCCATCGCCGCAAACTCCGACTGCATGTATTTGTCGTCCCGCTTGCGCGAGCGCGAGCGAAGCATGAGAAAGATGGCCGTGGCAATTACGCCTAAGATGATTATCACCCCGGCGACAGCGAGGCCGAGCATTAATGGGCTGAGGTTGCTGATCTGGTCGCGCACTATGATTATCCCCAAGACAATGTGAAGCTTTTGGTAAGGCTAGCGAAACTTACGCCTATCCACTCTGACTGCGCGAAAAGTCTAGTATCAAATGCCGGTTAAAAGCAACGGGAATCTAATGGCCTCGCTTACTTGCGCAGATGTTGGTCGAAAGGTACAATGCGCAAATCCAGAAAATGTCATTGAAGATCATTGGCCCGAACCCAAGCAGGGAGGATTCGCTATGTCTTTCAAGCTCCAAAGAAAAATTCAACCCTCAGTCGAAGAGATTCGCCGTCCAGTTACAAAAGACGCGCGCAGCATTTTCATGAAGCTGCGCGCGACGTTGGTGCTCATTTCAATCGCGACTCTTGTAACGGCAATCCTCCCACCGCAGGACGCGCTGGCCGCCAGTCCGAAGATTGAAAAAATCGCCCGGTCCGTGACGATCTATCGAGATACTTACGGCGTGCCGCACGTCTATGGGCCGACCGACGCGAGCTGCGTTTTTGGATACATATACGCGCAGGCCGAAGATAACTTCTGGCAGATCGAAGACAGTTACATACGCGCGCTCGGGCGGGCGACGGAGGTTTATGGGGAGAAGGGATTAAACGGCGACTTGCTCAACCGCGCGCTGGGGATAACGAGGCTGGCGATGGCGGAATATCAGCGACTCAGCCCGCGCTCTCAACAGCTATGCGCCGCCGTGGCCGACGGGCTTAATTACTTCCTCGAAACCAACCCTCAAGTGAAGCCGCGACTCATTACTAAGTTTGAGCCGTGGAATGTGCTGGCGTTAGGTCGCTTCAGTCTCTACCAACTTTTCATCTTCGGAAAGACTGGGATCAGGATCGAAGAATTGCGAACTGCGATACGAGAAGGCGATCAGGACGCTCCCGCCGGGGCGACGACAGGCTCGAAATTGAGCCTGACCGAAGATCTCTACGCCATGCACGAGACGGAGGCAGTAATAGGGTCCAACATGTGGGCCGTGACGCCGCAGAAAAGCGCGAGCGGTCGCGCGCTGCTGTTCATCAACCCGCACCAGCCGCTATTCGGGTCGGGCCAGTGGTATGAAGGCCACCTGCACAGCGGCGAAGGGTGGAACATGTCTGGTGCGTCATTTTTCGGGTCGGGGTTTCCAACCATAGGCCATAACGAATACCTGGGCTGGAGCCACACGGTCAACGATCCTGACATTACGGATACATACATAGAGAAATTTGACGACCCGAAAAACCCGCTCTCGTACCGTTACGGAGACGGTCATCGCGTCGCCAGTGAATGGACCGAAGCGTTGAAGATCAAAACTGATAAAGGCATTGACACGCGGAGCTTCAAGTTTCGTAAGACACATCACGGGCCTATCGTAGCAATCCGCGACGGGAAGCCAATCGCGCTCAGAATGTCGGGGCTTGAAGAGGGCGGAATGCTGGAAGCGTGGTACGCGATGGGCAAGGCTCGCAACTTCGCCGAGTTCAAGGCCGCGATGTCGCGCGTGGCAATACCGATGTTCAACGCCATGTATGCGGATCGCGATGGGAATATTTTTTACATCTACAACGGCGCTGTGCCTCGCCGCTCGACGAAGTTTGACTGGACAAAACCTGTCGACGGAAGCAACCCTGAGACTGAGTGGCAGGGCATACATAAATTCGAAGAGCTTCCGCAATTGACTAACCCGAAGACGGGCTTCTTACAAAACTGCAACCAGACGCCGTTCACAACTACCAGCGAAGGCAATCCTGCGAAAGAGAGTTTCCCTGAATACATGGTGCGCGAGACTGACAACGCCCGTGCGCGAATCTCGCGGCGGATACTCGCGGGTAAAGAGAAGTTCTCGTTTGAAGAGTGGTCGCGCGCGGGCTTCGATACGACAGTGATCGAAGCGGAGACTCAGATTCCAGAGATCGTAAAAGAGTGGGAGAAGCTGAAACAGGAAGACGCTGCACGCGCGGAAAAGAGTGCCCCGGCCATCGGCCAGTTGAAGGCATGGAACGGCGTCGCCACGATCGAATCCGTACCTATGACGCTGTTTACGCTCTGGTTTGAAAAGCTGTTCCGGCAGCGCGGCCAGATGGGCAAAGAGCCTTATCTGAGGATTCGATTGCTCGAAGACGTGATGGCCGATCTACAGCGCGACTTCGGCAAGTGGGAGGTCGCGTGGGGCGAGATCAACCGTCTGCAACGCCAGCACACGAGCGGCGAAGCGGCGTTCAGCGACGCTCAGCCGAGCCTCCCGATCGCGGGAGGGCCCGGGCCTGTCGGCATCGTCTTTAATTTTTACACGCGGCCAGAGAAGGGCAACAAACGCAGGTACGGAGTCGCGGGCCATTCTTTTGTCAGCGTAGTCGAATTCGGGCCTCAAGTCCGCGCAAGCTCCGTGCTGGCTTTCGGCCAGAGCGCAGACCCTGCATCGCCGCACTACTTCGACCAGGCGCAGCTTTATGCGAAGGGGCAGTTCAAGCCTGCGTGGTTCACGTTGAATGAGATCAAGGCGAACAGCAAGTCGAGCTATAGCCCCGGGAAGCGACAGGCAAAGGCGGCGACAAAATAGTGCTGAGTGCTGAGTCCTGAGTGAAATATAATTACTCAGCACTCAGGACTCAGCACTCAGGACTTCTTTACCTGAATGAGCGAAGAGAGTTATTCAGGTGGGGGACCATGTTGAACGTAAAGAGTCTCAGGTCGTTGGGGCGCGCGCGGATTATGCTGACGCTAGTGTTGTAAATGACTCCGAGTATCGAGAGGAGTTTATCATCCGAAAGCTCAAGCGCCGCCCCCACCATGATCGCGATTGGGGTCGCCGATGTGAATACGGCTATCGTTTGTTCGCTGTCGTTCGCCAGCAGGTCGGCAAAACAGTTTTGAATCCTCCCGCGAAATGATCCCCACAATTCGCCTTCAAAATCCGGGAAACGATTATCCACCCATGCGCGTATGACTGCCGCATCACAGCGGCCCGTGGCCCCACGCGTCGTATGAGGGTCGCGGCGCAACGCCTCCTGCATCTCCTGAAAGTCCTGAGCGAACTCTGGGCTTTCATCCATCAGGCGGCGGGCCAGGGAGCGGTAGACCGAACCCAGGCTGAATTCGTCCCACCGAGCATCAACCAGGATTTCCGGCGGCAGCAGGTTGCCGCGCGCGTAGGCCGAGCAGGCAAGCTCTGCCGTGTGCTGCTGCCGGCGCATGTTACCCGAGTATACAGCGGTCAGGTTAATCTCCTGGGAGACGAGATACTCGCCAACCAGTCTTGCCTGTTCGTGGCCTAGCTCGGAAAGAACGTCGTAATTTTCGCGGGTGCCCGCCTGTGCGTGGCGGATAAGATAGATCAGGCTCAATAGAATACCTTTCTCGTTCCTTGTAATTAAATTCTTGAGCGTTGCGCTACGTCGAGCGCAGCGCGCGCTAGACCTTCAACTCTTCTGTCGAAATTTCTGAAGCGCTCGTCATGCGTCTGCCCTCGCACAAAGCGAACGTAGATCTGCTGCAACACGACCGCAACTTTGAAAAGCGCGAACGCTTCATAAAAGGCGATGCCCGAAAGATCGCGGCCTGTAAGCTCGGCGTAAGACTCGATTATCTCCTGCCGCGTCATCCAACCCGGCTCCGTCGTCACGGGGCTTATAGATTCGCGGCGCGCTTCGGGGTCGTCTTTTTGAGCCCAGTAGCACAAAAAGATTCCAAAGTCTATCAGCGGGTCGCCGACAGTACACATCTCCCAGTCGAGGACCGCGACGACGCGCGCGGGGTTGGCCGGGTCGAGCATGACGTTGTCGAGCTTGAAGTCGTTGTGAACCAGAGTTGCGGGACGACCGGCCTCCGGGTCGGGCTCGGCGGGCATTCTCTTTTTGAGCCAGTTGATGACCTCGGAGATTTCAGGGACCTCGCTGGTCTTAGAGCGCTCCCAGCGGTCCGCCCAACCACGCACTTGCCGTGTAACAAATCCTACGGGCTTCCCGAGCCCCGAGAGCCCCGTCGAATAGATATCGACCGCGTGCAAGGCCGCGAGCGTTTCGACCATCGCGCGGCTGACGCGGCGGCGAAGCGCGTGATCGTCGCCGATCTCTTCCGGCACATCGCGGCGGACTACCAGCCCGCGGCGGCGCTCCATCAAATAAAAAGGGGCGCCGATGATAGACAGGTCTTCGCAAAGCAGGTAGGGCCGGGGCGCGAGCGGGTAGACGGGGTTGATTGCGACCAGCAGCCTGTATTCGCGCGGCATGTCGTGAGCCGTAGGCGCCACTGGGCCGAAAGGCGGTCGCCGCAAAACAAACTCGTGCCCGCCCAGGCGAACCAGGTACGTCAGGTTCGAATGGCCTCCTGGGAATTGCTCAACATCGATAGCGGTCGAGTCGAGCCGTTCGCCCGGCATCAAGTCGGGCAAGTGCTCGCGCAAGAAGTTTTCCAGCGAAGCGATGTCAAGCTCTTCACCGGGTCTGATTCTGGCAGTATCGTTGATCTTTCTCGTCTCCACAATGGCCCCAGGCTATGAATTTGGATAATGACGGATGAGCCCAGTGAGCGATATTATTAGCTGCGCTTGACGAATTGCAAGCTGGTTGACGGATGAGCCAAAACCGCGCCGATGAATTGTAATGGTTGAAACTCTATTGACCGGCATGTTATGTTCGCCAGCAGGCGATGGTTGTATCAAGATGACAAAGACCTTACTAATAGCCGAAGATGACGAGATCAGTCGTAAGCTCTATTCACGAGCCCTCGCGGAAGAGGGCTTCCGTGTCATAGATGTCAGCGAAGGCGCGGCGGCGCTCGACGTGATGAAGAAGGAGTCGATCGACATCTTGCTGACAGACGTTGTGATGCCGGGCATGGACGGCATAATGCTGCTGGAGCGCGCGCGGGAGATGCAGCCGGAGTTGCGCGCAGTCGTTATGACGGGCCATAGCACGCCCGACAAGATTATAGATGTGTTTCGTAACCATGCTTGCGATCTGTTGGAAAAGCCTTTCGGCCTGGACGAGCTGCGGTCGGCGGTCCAGGCGGCGGCAGATCGCCCGAGCGAATGCAGGCTGCAAGTCATCAGCGCAAAGCCGGACTGGATAGAGATTCGCGTGCCCTGTGATTTGCGTGCGGTCGATCCGATCCAGAGATTTCTTGCCGGCGTCGAGCCTAATCTCCCTCAAGAGACTCGCGAAGCTATAGGCTCCGTCTTTCGCGAGCTGCTCAACAACGCCATAGAGCACGGGGGCAAGTGCGATCTCTCGCAGCAGGTCGAAGTAAAGTTCATCAGGTTGAAGCGGGCCGTGTTGTATTCGATTAAAGACCCGGGCGAAGGATTCGACCTCAAGGCGATAGAGCACGCTGCGGTCGCGAACCCCGAGGACAAACCCTTTTATCATATGGAAGTCAGACAGCAGAAGGGACTAAGGCCGGGAGGCTTCGGCATCATGCTGGCATCTCAAGCTGTCGACGAGCTGATCTATAACGAGAAGCATAACGAGTTGATTTTCATCAAATACCTCGACTAAGCGTGATCGCTTGAATCAGCCACAGAGGCACAGAGACGCAGAGATAAAAAAAGAAACTCTGCGTCTCTGTGCCTCTGTGGCAATTAAAAGAAAAAATGCTGATCCTCGCGGAAAAAGAGCTTCGTCAAGTGCTAAAGATGGCTGACGTGATCGAGGCGGTCGAAGGGGGCTTTCGAGCGCTCGCTCGCGGTGACGCTGCCGTGCCTACGCGATTGCATCTTGAGATTCCCGAATCGCGCGGCGTGCTGCTTGATATGCCTTCCCGCGCCAGGCTCGACGGCGAAACTGTGGTCGGCACAAAAACAGTGACGGTCTTTGAAAACAATTCTGCGCGAAACCTGGACTCGGTCCAGGCGGTTTACCTGTTGATCGACGGTGAGACGGGAGCGCCGCTCGCGCTTATGGAAGGCCGGTTCATTACTGCTATACGCACAGCCGCGACATCGGCTCTCGCTACACGGCTGCTCGCGTCCGGTGAGAAGAAGCGCCTGGGCGTTTTCGGAGCAGGCGTTCAAGCGCGATTCCATATCGAGGCCATGCTTGAGGTCGCAGAAGTTGTGATGATAATGATCGCTTCGCGAAATGAGACAAAAGCCGCAGCCCTTCGAGAGAGCGTGACATCGCTCTACAACATTTCTTGCGATGTAGTCCCGCCCGAGCATGCCGCCTCAAAAGCTAATTTGATTTGCACCTGCACTAGCTCGCCCGCGCCACTCTTTGACGGCGCGTTGATTCAGCCGGGGACTCACGTCAATGCCGTGGGGGCGTTTACGCCTGCTGCTCGCGAGCTTGACTCGGAAGCAATCCGCCGCGCCCGCGTCTTCGTAGATGCAGAAGAGGCCGCTGGACAAGAGGCGGGCGATCTACTCATACCCATTGCCGAAGGAGGTATTGATCCTTCTCACATCAAAGGGACGCTCGCAGAGCTAGTGGCCGGTAAGGTTCCAGGGCGCATTTCACCCGAAGAGATTACGATCTTCAAATCGACTGGGGTCGCGATCGAAGACCTGGTAACAGCCCGGCTCGCATACAAGAAAGCGTTGGCGCTCGGGGTAGGCGCTTCGGTTCAGCTTTGATTTGTTGCAGAAACTAATCGCCCTGCAGAATCCGATTTCAATAAAGTGGCGTAATAAAGGTTTGGAGCGCAGTTCCTTATCCAGGCTCAGGTTTCATTGCCTATTAAAATCGAGAGGAGCGCGGATGAGCAAAGGCTTTTTAGGAACAAACGCCACGTTTTTGGCCGACCTAAATCTTCTGGTGCAGGTAGCGATGGGAGTTGCGTTACTTTACGGGATGCGGCTGGCTCGCCGGAAGCGATTCAAAGAGCATAAGTACTGCCAGACTGCCGTAGTGCTTTTGAACCTGGTGATGATTGCTCTAATAATGGCCCCCTCGTTTCATAAACAGGTAGAGCCGCAGATACCGGCTAAACTTGGTGATAGCTATTACGCCGTGGCGACCATCCACACGATACTGGGGACGGCGGCAGAGTTGCTCGGCCTTTACATAGTGCTCGTTGCCGCGACAAAGATTCTGCCTAAAGGGCTGCGGTTCAAGCGGTACAAACCCTGGATGCGGACGGCGCTGTGGTTGTGGTGGATAGTCATCTTGCTGGGCGTCGGCACTTACTACATCTGGTACGTCGCGCCGGAACCGAGCGCACGCGCCGAGCAAGCGGTTGCGGTCGAACCGGCTGCCGCAGTGCCGAACAGGGTAACGGTGAAGATAACCAATTTCCTGTTCGAGCCTAAAGAGCTGACCGTTACGGAAGGAACGACCGTCGAGTGGGTTGACGAAATCGGGCGACACACCGTAGAGGCGGACGATGGCTCATTCAAATCGCCGGAGCTTCTTAAGGGCGGGAAGTATGAGTTCAAGTTCGACAAGCAAGGTGACTTCCCGTATTTTTGTGGGTATCACGGCGAAATGGGGGGCAAGGACATGGCGGGCATCATTCGCGTAATGCCTGCCTCAAACTAAAGGAGAAAATCTATGCGCAAAGGTGCAAGAAACGTTCTGATGACAGTAGTAGCAGTAATCTGTTTAACGGCCATTTGTGAGGCCCGACCGGGGGTTAGAAAATCGGCAGCCGCCCGTAGAGGACAAGCCGTCGCAGCAGCAAACAAAGTCACAGTTAAGATCAGCAATTTCCAATTCGAGCCGAAATCTCTGACGATTAAGGCCGGAACAACCGTCGAATGGGTAAATGAAGCCGGTCGCCACACGGTTGAATCCGACACCGACGCTTTTAAATCGGACGTGCTGACCGCCGGCGGGCGCTTTGAGTTCAAATTCACCAAACCCGGCACGTATGCTTACCATTGCGGACTTCACGGCGCAAAGGGCGGCAAGGACATGGCCGGCAAGATCATAGTGCAACGAGCCGCAAAGTAGTGATAGATTTTCTATCACGATGAAGAGGCGTGCCGACGTTGTCATTATTGGCGGCGGGTGCATGGGCGCGAGCGTTGCCTACCACCTGGCCAGAAAAGGCATCACGGATCTGGTCCTGGTCGAGCGAGAGCCGATGCTCGGGATGGGTTCGACCGGCCGCAACGCGGGCGGAGTCCGTCACCAGTTTTCAACCGAAGCCAATGTGAAGCTCTCCATCGAATCGATACACCTGTTCGAGCGGTTTAAGGAAGAAGTCGGACAGGAGATAGACTTTCACCAGGATGGCTACCTCTTTCTTCTAGGCGATGAAGCGAACCTGAACGCCTTCGCGCGAAACGTCGAAATGCAACGCGGGCTGGGAGTGGAGGTCGATTTGATCACTCCCGACGAGGCGCAGATGCTCGCGCCCGGGTTAAACGTTGAAGGCGTGATCGGCGCTACATTTTGCGCGCGCGACGGCATTGCCGATCCTAACGGGGTGACAATGGGCTTTGCCAAAGCCGCACAGGCGCTGGGCGTAGAGATTGTTCGGGAGACCGAAGTAACGGCCATCCGAAAGGAAAGCGACCGCGTGACAGCGGTTGAAACGACTCGCGGGACTATTTCGACAGGCGCAGTTGTCAACGCCGCAGGCCCGCACGCAAAGCAGATCGGCGAAATGGTCGGCCTCGAAATACCCGTGCTCCCCTACCGGCGGCACATCTTCATCAGCGAGCCCGTTCCGCCCGGCGCAGCGCCCGCAAACCGAATCATGGTTATAGACTTTGAGACTACGTTTTACTTTCACCGCGAAGGGGCTGGAATCCTGTTCGGCATGGGGGACCCGAATGAGCGACCCGGTTTTGATACGACAGTGAGCTGGGAGTTTCTCGAAGAGGTCACGCGAGTAGCAATCCAGCGGTTACCTCGTCTTGCCGAAGCGGGGATAGCTCACGCGTGGGCAGGGCTCTATGAGCTATCGCCCGATGCGATGCCGATCATAGGCGCTTCAAATGAGGTTAATGGTTTTTATATGATAAATGGTTTCAGCGGCCACGGATTTCAGCATTCGCCTGCGGCAGGGCGCATCCTCGCCGAGATCATTAGTGGCGATGCGGTAGCGGATGATATATCCCCATTCGCTTTTGAGCGATTCAGCGTTAACTCGGGCCTCGGAGAAGCAACCGTAGTGTGAAACACAATTGATCGAATGCGACCAATTCCTTTGGAGCGCGGCGAGTTGTCGCCGCGCTCCAGATTCAACCCGCTAAAACGGAATCTCATCCTCTTCGAATTTAGTCTGCTTCGCGCGGGAACTCTGCTGTCTCTTTGGCTCCCCGTTACCGACCGCAGCCTTCGCGCTCGCTGCACGGGCGGGCTGGGGTTGAGGCTGCTCGCTTTCAGGCGCGGGCGAGAGGAATTGCACGTCGGTCCCTCGGACCTCAAGCGTAGTCCGCGTCCCACCATCTTTATCCGTCCATTCGCGCTGTGAAAGCTGCCCCTCGACGTATACTTGCCGCCCCTTTGTCAGGTACTGGCTCGCAAGCTCTGCCTGCCGCCCAAAAAGGCTCACGCGAAACCAGGTCGTGACTTCCTGCAAGTCGCCCGATTTGTCCTTGCGGCGCTCGGAAGTCGCTATTGAAAAATCGCAAACCGGCGTCCCTTGAGGTGTATAACGAAGCTCCGGGTCGCGGCCTAAGTAGCCTACAATCATAATCTTATTGAAACTAGCCATTGCTGTTATCTCCTTCCAATCCTGACTGTATCACAAACGAAACAACGTTTCAACAGCAATTTATTTCAGAGTGTTCTTGAGTTGGGAGGTCTAGCAGAAGCAAACTATCTGAGCTAAGGCTCATAAAAAAGAATCATAAACTTATAATCATCGAGACCGGTTTCGCTAAAACCAGAGGGCCTTCCATTGCCGTCTACAATATCCCATTTGCCGATACGAAACTCCTTTGCATGACCTTTATGTTTGTACTTGCGGGGCCGCATTGGGCTATTTGAGGCCTTAGCATTGATTGGCTGATCAATCTCAATTGAGAGACTCTTCTGACCATCGACCACAGCCCCTCCTTTAATAACAACATGAGGGGTGTTAGGAAGCCTCTGCATCTCGCTTCCATCATCTTTGAGTATATCCTGCAACCACAGCCTGAGTTGAGCATTGTATGCCTTGGGGAAAGTATAATAGTAGTCATAAAAAGAGCCTTTATTCCCCCTCAGAACCTCCGTAATCACCCAGATCATTGCGATGCTTCCGTACTGCTCCGCGCGTGGTAGGTTCTGCTTCTCTATGACGTATTTGTACGGATGCTCTGCGCTCCCCTCTTTAGGTGTGAGAATATGCTTAATGTTTATTTGCAATGAACCGCCTGAAACACCCACTGGTGGGATATGTTCAGTCCTTTCAAGGTGAGGGACATAATCACACCCACAAAGCTTTTGCGGCATTCCGGTAGTGACGTACTTTCTTTCCTTTTTACATTTCGTATCCGCAAATGCCACTATCGGGGAGCATGCGAGCGTGGCCGCTACCGACTTGGTAAAATCCCGCCTGGTCTGTTTCTGCTTCGAGTTAGAGTGTCTTTTCATTTCTATTTCCTCTTAGGGGTGGATGTCATAGAAGGCTACTTGAAATATATAATTGTCATCTCCTTGAGCTTCCATGTTATTGCCATGTTGGTCCTGTATTACATTTCCGACAGGGTCAGTAATCGCCCACTTGCCGATGCGGAATTCTCTATCAGGCACCCCGCGCGTATATTTTTTCGGACGGGTTGGGCTGTGGCGAGGCCTCAGTTCGAGATCCTGGTCAATCTCAATTGATAATGTCTGTCGAGGTCCGCTTATCTCAAAACCTCCCCTGATAATGACATCCGGCTCACGATTCGTGTTGAGAGGCTCATCAGGGTTGAGCCTCTGCAACCAGAGCCGAAGCTGGGCATTGAGATGGCGAGGAAGAAGGTAAAAGTAATCCGTAAATCTTGCTGGGAACGCTTGTCCAATTTGTCTTACTACTTCAGTAATTACCCACACTCGAAAAATAGCTAAATACTGCTCATGGTCTCCAATATTTGTTGCTACACGATTGTGAGGGCGAGAAGCTGTTCCTTGCTGTCGGAACAACTCGTCCTTGACTTCTATTTGGAGAGAGCCTCCGGTGATGCCGACCGGGGGGATATGTTCTGTTATACTAATGCCTCTGGCATGCACGCGATTTGCTTCACATCCTTCGTGCCGTTCGGGACGCTCGGGTTCACCGTTACTGCTCATTTTCTCTTCCTCCCCTTTTGCCGGATATTACTTTGCTCTCATCTAAGAAGGCGGGAATTGCATCTGAATCTTATCATTCGGCAATAATTATTTTACTTTTTCCAAAGCCGCTTGAAGTTGCTTTTGGCAAAGTTGAATATCCGGTCTCTCAAGGTATCCCTTGAAATCATCAGCGCCCCATCTTTGCTGTAGCCCGGAAAATAGAGTTTCGGCGCGTATAAGATAATCGCGAGCCATCGAGATGTTGCTGGCTAGCAGGCTTGCGCGCCCCAAAATGAGCAATGCGCGCCAATCGGATTCAAGTTGGTCAGCCTGCGCGAACCGCCCTTCCGCCTGCAATGCAGACTTCAATGCGCTTTGCGCGTCACCTCTCTCAAGTGAGGCAATCGAGAGCACAAGCAGCGCGTTTGAGAGCAACTTGGAATCAGCATTCTTCTCTGCCATTTCTCTGGCTTTCTCTGCGGTCATTTTTCCTGCTTGCTTTGCGCCTGATAGAGACTGCGCTAATGCGAGGGTATATGTAGATTCAGCAGCGGTTCGTCCCATCCGAGCACCGGCTAGTTTCATACACTTTCTGGTTTCCTTAATGGCTTCCGCAAAGCGAAGGCGGCTGAGCGCCAATTGAGCCCTGACCAGATGGGTTCTAGCTGTCAATACCTCTTTGTAATTACTATCGAGGCGGTTTGCGATACCCGGAACTTGGGCTAAGTCTCGAAGGGCCTCGTCATAGCGGCCAAGATGCCACAACATATCTGCGCGGTCCAGCAAGCTATACCCGACATTTAACAGTTTGTCTTGTGATTGATGGATTTCATATGCAGCATTGAAATGATTATACGCTTCTTTATATGCCTCTTGATCTGAATGCACTTTGCCGATGAGTTCTTGCGAAGCTGCAACCTTAGCACGGTCGCCCGTACTCTCGGCTAACCTTAGTTGCTCATAAAACTCCTTAAGTGCGCCCTCATAATCCTTCTTATGAAATTTGGCGAGGCCCCGTTGCAGCGAGGCATCCGCAACCTCCTTTTCATATCCTCCGCTCTGGAAGAAGTCCTGCGCTCGCTCTATGTTGTCCAAAGCCTCGTCAAAATTGACCTCCCGCTGTATGTATAGCTTCCCGAGCGCCAGCCGCGCTAAGGCTTGATTGCGCTGCCCATTGTATCGTTGCGCAAATTCAAGCGCTTTTTTCAAATAATTCTCGGCCTCGTCGTATTCGCGTCTGTTGTAAAATGTAATGCCGAGGTCTATCAAGCCTTCCGTGGCGAGGTTTTCCAGGTGATACCTTTGCGCCTGATCTATAGCTTCTTTCGAAAGGTCCTTGGCCTGGGCCGTGTTGCCTTGAAAAAGTGATATTCTGCCTAACTGCAATAAAGTTTTGATCTCTTGGTATCGATTGTCTGTAGTCGTCCGTATAATAGCGAGAGCCTTTTGTAACTGGCCCCCTGCCGGTATTGCTTCGCCTATTCCGAAAAGAAAAGCCCCTCGCTGGTAAAGTACTTCTATCCTGCCTTCGATATTATCCGTAGCCTGATAGAATCTGTCCGCATTATCAAAGATCTCCAGAGCTGTTTTCCTATCTCGCTGGCGGCCATAGAGTATGCCCAATCGCAGTAAGGCGGCCGGGTACTGATTATCGAGCCTTACGGCTTCCTCGTATTCCGCAATCGCTTTTTCTATCTCTTCGTTCTTTTCATAAGCCCGTCCCAAATCCAAATGCGCGTAAGGCTTTTCTGCCTCTGGGACTTGTTGGGCAATCTTGTGGTAACTCTCGATAGCGTTCGCATAGTTGCGCGTAACAGTTTTCGTGATTGCTTCAAGGTAAAGCGTATCCAACGTTGATAGCTGCGAGCGATAGGGCAAGAATGACCATGCCAGTGCTATCTCCGAATTCGCCTTGTCGCTGTAATCCAGCTCTGCCCAAGCTTCAGCCAGCCGCGCATGCGCGAGCGCGTATCCCTCATCAACACCGATCGCGAGTTGGAGCACCTTGCTCGCTTTAAAGTAGGTGCCGTCGCGCACGGCGTTTGTGCCTTGTTCATATAACCGCATCGCCTTCGGCGAAGGATCGAGCGGACGGGGGCTCGGGGGCCAGATAACGAACCTTGAGAAGAGCGCCGCGGCAATTATAAATAGGAGGCAACTGATTAAGATGCGGTGACGTCGCGACGTAGCGGACAAAGTCAGGGCCATCCTTTTGCCTGAGCCCATTAGCCTGCTGAAGAGGTCGTAACGACTATCCAGTCCGGCACTGGCTGCGTTAAGGTCGTCTATAAACTCTGTTGCTGTCTGGTAGCGCAGTCCAGGGTCTTTGGCAATTGCTTTCAGTACGAGCTGATCAATCTTGGACGGCACGAGTGGATTCAGCTGAGAGGGCGGAGGCAAGTCGTGCTTAATTATCTGCTCGAATATCTCCATCGGCGTTGCGCCGCAGAAAGCCGGTCCGCCGCTTAGGCACTCGTAGAACACTAAGCCAAGCGAAAAAAGGTCGCTGCGGGCATCAAGGCTTTTGCCCTTTGCCTGCTCAGGGGACATGTATGGCGCCGTGCCGACAATGATTCCAGGCTCTGTAACCAGGCTTTGCGTTCGCTTTTCGCCCTCGAACGAGCTTGTTGTTGAGATCTCTTTCGCCAACCCAAAATCCAGAACTTTTACCTGCCCTCGTGGGGTGATTATTACATTTTGCGGTTTTATATCTCTGTGAAGTAAATTATGCGCATGCGCCTCGGCGAGTGCTTCCGCGACCTGCTTTACCACATCAATCGTTTCATTCAATTCCAGAGGCTTATTCGCAATTCTGGAGGCAAGTGTTTCGCCTTCAACATACTGCATAACAATATAATCGCGCCCGTCCTCCACGCCCACTTCGTGTATGGCGCATATATTCGGATGATCGAGCTTTGCAACTGCTTTTGCCTCATTGATGAATCGTTTCTTAGCGCGGGCGTCAATCAATGTCGCAGATAACAATAACTTGATGGCTATCTTACGCTGGAGGCGCGTGTCTTCAGCCAGGTATACCTCACCCATCCCGCCTGCGCCCAGTAGAGAGAGAATCTTGTAGGGTCCGATGAACTGTCCTGTCTCCGTTGCGTGTTGGGAATTCGAGGCATATTGGGTTATGCCTTCGAATACAGGTGTTTCAATAAAGTTTTCTGCTCGCTCGTAAGAGGCGAGTAGAGATTCCATCTCTACTCGGAGATCGCTATCACCAAGGCAGGCTTGATCGAGAAAAGCGGCCCTCTGGTCAGGCTGAAGATCAAGTGCAGATTGGAGCAGTTTATCGAGTTGTTGCCAACGCTCCGGATCCATGGCTTTCACTCCTACTGATTGCGCGGTGTAGCCAGGTCTTAGCTGATTTCCATTCTCGACTGACAGTGGTCGTGGAGACTCCAAGTACTTCGGCCGTCTGCTCGATGGTGAGTCCGACGAAGTACATTAGTTCCACCACCCGGACTTTCCTTGGAGCGACCGCGAAAAGTTCAGTGAGCGCATCGTCGAGCGCGATTAAATCGGCGGCACGATCTTCGGATAGCATCGCCGCCTCGTCTAGAGACACCTTACGCATCGCGCCCCCTCGCTTCGCATATTTCCGGCTGCGGGCATGATCTATTAGGACTCGTCGCATTGCTCGTCCGGCAACCGCGAAAAAGTGGACACGATTCTCCCATTGAACTTTCTTGTAATCGATCAATCTGAGATAAGCCTCGTTTACTAAGGCCGAAGCCTGAAGGGTGTGATCCGGGCGCTCTTTGCTCAGGTAATACTTGGCTAACTGGTGCAGTTCTTTGTACACCACGGGTATAAGAGTGTCGAATGCGGTTTCATCTCCGTTGCGCCAGGCTATAAGGAACTGCGTAACCTCGTTATCCGACGATTTGTCCATAATACCTGTTCCGGTTTTTAGAGATCGGGCTGAATTAATGTTCGTCAGATTACACATAGGAATTTACACTCTTCTCCAACGGTCTACAAGAAAAATCAGAGTCGATGACAATAATGGGAAGCAGTTCTCGCCATACATGATGGAGCACGGGAGTCAAATTAGTAATAGGAACTGGAAAGGCATGCTAACGAAGCTCACCAGATTAGCTGGTCAACTTCAGTGAAAGCCGTTCAACACAGCGGAAAGGAAATACCCACTTGAGAGGAGATATACCATGATGAGAAAAACAATGATTACACTCGTAACCGCATTGGTGCTTCTACCTTGTGCTTTGACGAAGGCCGAGGATGTAGCCGCTTTTAGCGAACAGTATATGGCAGTCTGTACTGAGACCCGAGAACACGGAGGCCAGGAGTACGCATTGACCGCCTGGCTTGACAGCCGAGATGCTGCCAACGAAGCAGCTAAAGAACATGAGCGAGCAACAAGAGGCCACCGCTGGACCCTCAAGACTCGCCAGAAACCCGCTTACACAATAGAACCAAGCCGGACGCCCGGTGCCGCGCAAACGCTCAACAGTGAATGAGCAAGGCCGATTCAAATCTTCAGTTTGAAAAGAGGGGCTTATGAAAACCAGATTATCATCCCGCTTTTGCCAAGTTATGCTTTTGTGGGCCGTGATATCCGCCTTATCCGTCCCGCCCGTGTCGGCCAGGATTCTCTGGCAAACGGATACAGCAAGTATAACCGTCCGTGTCTACAGGGCTACGACTGCCACGACTGGCCCGCAACAAGGAATCCGTGATGCGGTAGTCGTGGTTACAAACAAGAAAACAGGACAGACCCGCACTGCTGTCACAACAGAGACCGGGGTTGCTGTTTTCGATAACCTCGCGCCGGATACATACACCGTAGTCGCGAAACATAAAGACCTGCCTGAGAATCGTGAGCAATCTATAGACGTCGAAGTTGCCTTTGGAAGCAGCAAGTATGTTTCGTTTGGACTACAGTTAGGCCTCTTAGCTGCGTTAATACCGCCGCCGCCATCGAAGGTGACATCAAGTACGCCGCAACAGGTTACCTCCGCGCGACAAGACGAGCTTCTGGAGATCCCAAATCCTAATAGAGATATAACGCCGCTGCTTCAGATAGTCCCCGGCGCCATATCTGTTGGGCCGACGGCGTTAGGCAAGATCATCATCGACGGCAAAGGGAAGGAGCAGCAAACCTTTAAGATAGATGGCGTGGACGCCACGCCAATGGTGGAACTCCCGTCAGGCGATCCGTCGCTCGGTATATTTGAGAGCATCCAAAAACAGAGTGTGACGTCGATCTCGGGTGGTGCAATACTATCCGGCGCGTTCGACCCAATCTATGGCCCGGGAACAGGGTTTGTGAAGGATTCGGTGACGCAGAGTGGGTCGGTATTACCAAGTCTCAAGCTTTACTATATACCGAACAACGTAGCATTCAACGCAAGGAATTTCTTTGATTACGATGGCGATAACGCGATCAGGCGAACTTTGTTTGGGGGCGCGTTTGGAGGGACGGTCCTGCCGGAAAAGGCGAAAGTGTTCCTAGCTTATGAAGGGATACGCGGAAGAACTGAGCGTAACATCTACGAGGCTGTGCCGGTAGATGCTCTGTGCCGATGCGGGGACGGGCTACTCGGGCCGGTCCTGAACGGCTATCTCCCAGACGGCACAACAGTGCTGGACGGATTATCGTTGAACTCGGATTTCTTGATTGCGCGGCGGCGCGTGCGTAACGAAAGCGAGTCGAACGCTTTTGATCTCAGGGTAGACATAACGCCGTTTGCTGATGCCAATGGGGCCGCAAGCATTACCTCATCTCAAGAAGTCGATAAGAAAGGTGATACCTTCACCTTTCGTTTCACGCGCCAGGTCGGGGAAGCGACGATCCCAGAGAGCGTCACGGGCCGCGCCCAGCGGCAAGAGCTCTTATTCGTCAACGGTCTCGCCAAGATGAAGATGTCCAGGGGAGCCTACGACCACAGTCTTAGGCTTGGGCTGAACCAGACACGTGGGCAAATCCACACGATCGTTGAGCCGTCGCTCGGCCTGAGCCTTACACAATCACTGATTACCCTCAGCGGGTCAGTCAAGGTCACGGGCTTGCCTGATGGTTCTCAAACGGTCCCGATAGCGACACTCGGCGGGTTGACTAAAGGGATAGGGCGCGGCTACGACCTGAATCCGATTTCTTTCATCATTGGCTATGACGGTTCTCGTAACGTTAAGGATAAGAACCATAAACTTTCCTACGGAGTCGAGACTCGATTCATCCGCCTCAACTTTGATCGGCTAGGTGGGCTGACCTACAGCTTTCCAGACGTGGCGGCATTGCGCGAGGGCCATCCGAGCGCCGTCACTTTTCTTTCGGATTTGAGTGGGCCGAGCCCGTTTGGGAATGGCCAGGGACTTCGCCGGGCGCGTCAAGAGTATTATATGGGCTACTTGCAGGTGGCCTCTAAATTCTATGACTCGGCTGCACAGCCAGAAACGGGTCCGAGACTCACTCTCACATACGGCCTTCGCTATGATTACTTCGGCTCGGTGCGCGAGCAAAATGACCGAGCAATGGTTATTGACCCTCAGACGGGCGAGTTTCTTCCTAAAGGAACGCCGTTTTACAGGGCGAGAAAGAACGGCCTCCAGCCGCGTTTCGGAGTGGAGTATGCGCTGCCTGCTAAAAGTGGTTTCTTCGAGAACACGACTCTGCGAGGAAATGTCGGAATCTATTTAGGCGTGCCTAGAATAGGAGACTTGCTCTTGCCCATTGAAAGCGACCGCTTCAGCACAGGCAGCAACGGAGGTGTATTCCCTACCGACCCGCGCGATGTCATGCAAGAGTTTATAGACAACCCGCTGGCAAGGCAGTTCCAGCCGCTGACCTTTGCCGATGACTTCACAACACCTGAGCGCGTCTACAAGTGGCAAGCGTCACTAGCGCGCACACTCAAGGATACGTATGAGTTTAGAATTGGATACTCAGGCAATGTTGGGAGAAACCTTCCGCTCGCGAATATCGGGAACCCCATAGTTCGCGTAGAAACCAATTCTGATTCGAACGCGGCCGCACTCGTCATAAGACAATTGGACGTGGTCCGCGGTGAGGATGTTTTCAAGCCGTTCGGCGAATTCTTCTATCGCACGAGCCGGGGGCGTAGCGCCTATAACGCGATGACACTCTCGGCAAAGACGACAAAGGAGACTAGCCTGCGAACCGGTCTACTGCTGAAGAAGCTCGATATACAGTACGCGCTCAGCCGGAATGTTGGGGACGTGAGCGGCACGCTGGCGAGCGACCCTTCGAACTTTGACTCAGACTATGGGTACAACGCCAGCGACGCGCGCCACAGCTTTACTTTCCAGGGAGCCATTTACTTAGCTCCTGAGAAGCTTAAGCGCGGCCCATTGGGTCTGCTCTGGGGCTGGACGCTTGCGTCTGCGATTAGCGCTCGTAGCGGCCTCCCGCTCATCATCCGAATTGACAGGCCCGACGTTGTGTACGTAGATGCAAGCGGGAATGTCTTCTCGCAACCCGCGGCAGGTCGTCGAGCGGTAATCAATACGCCCGGCGGTGGCGCGACGGGCGCGGCGCGAGTGCCGGACCTGCTGCCCGGCGTGAATCCCTACCTCCGCGATGGGATCGAGCTGTTGAACCCTGCCGCATTTGCCATTCCAAAACCCGGTGAGTTCGGCAATCTCAGACGCGGCGCGCTTCGAGGGCCAGGAAGTTTTCAGGTCGACTTTTCGCTTGCAAGGCGGCTTTTTGATCCGGAGAAGACGTATGGCATATCACCCGAGTTCAAAGTTGAATTCATAAACGTGTTCAACCGGGCGAACTTCAATAACCCTACGGTTCCGCTACCAAACGCGCTTCCGACGGACAGCTCAAATATCCAGATTCAGCCCGGCGTGCCTTTCACGAGGGCCACGGCTGGTAAGTTTGGCATTATCACTGCTGCCGATCCAGGTCGTCAGATACAGTTCTCACTCACCTTCAATCTTGACAAGAACAAGTAATGGGAAGGAGGGCGATTGAATGTCAGAAAAGGTCCGCTCAACGAATAGAAGCAAAAAGACGCGAGCAAGCATAGAGCCTGTGAATACGACAGTTGTTGCCGATGAAGGACTGGGGGCAGTCACGCCCCCGGTCCTGACCTGGGCGGACGACCCCTTATCCGGGTATTCACCGATCCTTGTTACCGTGTCGAACCTGGCGGCGGGTCGGTTGCCAATACGGATTCTAGACCCGGCCCCACCGCCTAGAGAATATGCTGTCGGGACTGCTGAGTTTCGCTACTGGGCTGCGGCTGCGGCCCTTTCTCGCGGCATTGATTTCTGGGACCGCATACTGCCTTCGGGGGTGACGTGGCGGACAGGCCCACAGCTTCCCGTCGCGCTGGATATAAGCCAGAACTTTGGAAGCGCATATCTACGGCAGAGCGGACTTGAGTTCTACCATGAGTCGGGAGCTGGCCGAACTATCTTCACAAGCGAGAGCCCTGACTTAGTCTGCCACGAGTTGGGACATGCGATCCTCGATACGATTCGGCATGAAATCTACGGCGTTGCGGCTTACGAGCAGGCAGCTTTCCATGAGGCATTCGGAGATGTCTCGGCCCTTCTCTGTGCATTACAGGTACCGCAAGTGCGAACGGCGGTGCTAGCCGAAACGGATGGTCGCCTCAACCGGGACTCGCGGCTATCTCGCATCGGGGAGTCACTCGGATGGCTGCTAAACCAGCGATACGGGATGTCATGGTCGCCTCACTATTTGCGTAACGCCGCGAATTCTTTTGATTACCAACCGCCTAGCTCGCGCCCCAGGACAGGCCCTTACACAGTGCTGACCTCGGAGCCGCATAACTTTTGCCGTGTATTCACAGGGGCTTTTCTGGAAATGCTCTCCGGGATAGTTCAGGTCATTTCATCGCAACCGCATGAGCGCGCCCTCCAGGAGGCAACCTTTATTGCGGCGCATCTTCTTGTGGCGGCTGTCAGGACCGCCCCGGTTACCACCGCATACTTCTCACAGGTAGCGGCTCACCTGGTCGGGCATGCAGGTAGTGAGGCTACACCGAGCGCCATTAGGGAACGGCTCGTTTCAGTCGTCTCAAGCGCGTTCGTGCGTCGCGGGATTCTGTCGGTTCAATCGGCTGGGGGCGTAAGACATCTCGCATCAATTGCAAACGGTCATGCGGCAATTGAAACAGAAGAACTGCCGCTTGTGCCGGTCAATGGTAATTTGCTGGGATTGGGACACCACCAACTCTTTGTGCGAATGCCCTTGGAAGATCATGGACAAACCGATGTGAGGCCGACCGGCATAAACGTGGAAGAGGCGCCCCCACATGATGTTGAACAAGCAGTTTACCGCTTTCTTGAGTATCTACTTTCTAGGGGCCAACTCGATATTGGCGAATTAGGAGATAATGTCGTTGGTTTAGCGCATCCTGACATATTCAAAACGCACACGCTCGTTGCGAGGGAACAGGGAATATGCGTTGAGCGTCTCGCCTTCAATTGTGGATTTGACCATCCTTAAAGGCATCTTAAATTCTATTCTTGGCTTCTAATATACTGATTATGAAGACAACGATACAAAGGTTAACTACCGAGATTGAGTACCTCGAAGCCCTTGCGGTCCTGTACGAAGGCAATCACAACGGCGAGGTTTTACGGGCCACGCGCGCCGCAATCGAGTCATTAAAGGCGCTGGTCGAGACTATCAACGGGCGTAAAGAGCGTCCCTGCAAGCTTGCCGCCTAATTCCCTGCTGAGGAGCAGAGCAGAGCTTCTGTTTGTTCGTCTCTCCCCGTCCTGCCCTTGAAGAAAGGCAATCCGTTTCGAGCAAACCACCATGCGATGACGGCTATAACTGCGCCTGCAAACAGATCCACAATGTAGTGCTGGTTCAAGATGACGGTCGTGACCCACATCGCGGCTGCATAGACGGAAAGCAAGCCGATTATGAAGCGGCTGCGGTCTTTGATCGAAAGCAACAAGAGCAAAACAGGGTATGCTCCGTGCAACGACGGAACGGCGGCAAACCAGTGCGAAGCGTTCTGGATCAAGTTTTGGACTATTACCCCATCCATCGCGGCGGACATTTTAGTTTGGGCTAGCAATTCGGCTGACGGCTGAGCCATCCCATAAAGCCCCACCCACCAGGGGGGCGCTACCGGCAACAAAAGGTATATGCAGATTCCCAGCAGGTGCAGAGCAAAAAAGCCGCGCATGTGGATCGTAAAACGCTTGCGATAAGCATCGTCTCGCCTACCTTTCCACCACCAGGGCAAGAAGAGCAGTGGGAGGATGGCGACGTGTGAAAGATAGATCAATTGAGCCGCCCACGACGCCGCTGCCCAGACAGGCATCTCGCTATGAGCGGCCAGCCACGCGCGCGCAGCGTGAGCAGGCACCTCGCCGCCCGCCATCCAACCGAACGCCCACTGCTCAAGCAGGTAAGGCGTCTTTACCGCGACCCGGTCCAGCAGATGAGGCTGGATCAGCCTGAGCCTGTCGTAGACCATCCAGAATGCAAATAGCGGCGCCCAATCGATGAAGAATTGTCTCCCGATCCGCCAGGCCCATAACGCAGCCGGTATCGCCAGAAGCATCAACCAGTGATAGCCGCGTATGCTTTTCGTCGCGACGCCGAGGGCGAGGTAGGCTGAGACGGTCGCACAGACTACGATCTGCCAGGTCTGAATACGCTCTCTAACAAGATTGTATGATGACAACTACTATCCTCCAGATGAATCGGCGATTGTTTCCATACGCATGTAGTGCGAGATTCGTGCCACTCATCAAAGCGCGAAAAAGCTCGGAAATCACGCGATAGTCGAGTAAGAGTTGTCAACTCGCCCGCAAACCGCATCCGACACATGTCGAATGAATACTGCACCAGGAGGATGTCCGAGAGGGTTGATTCTTAAAGAGATTAGTAGTTGAACTCTGCGCGAGTCTTGATGAAAATGATGAGAAGAATAGAAAGCTCGTCACTATCGCGGTGAGTATATGCCAGGAAGCGGGCCATTCAGGTTGCTGGCTGTGAAAGGTGTTCCAGAAAAAGAAGGTGATTAAGAAGAGAATTATGAACCAGGAGTAGTTGATGCCTATCTCAATGCTGAACAGCTTACCGAGCTTTATGTTTGGTTCCATTGACCGCTCCGCGCACCATCGCCTTGATTATTATTCTATCCGCCGCTTGCGAGAATGCTCAAGCGTTGAGTTTGTAACCGCGTTGTATTAAAAGAGAGATATGTCGCAGATTTATGGTCTTCTACCGGTCCTTGAGTCGTTGCGGGCAGGGAGCCGCCGCATCGAGCGCGTGATTATCGCTGAGGGCGCACGGCACGAAAGGCTCACGGAGTTAATCGCTGCGGCGCGAAGGGCGGGCGTTCCGCTGCGGCGGGAGCCGCGCGCCGCTTTGAACCGCTTGAGCGGCAACGCCAACCATCAAGGCGTGCTGGCAATCGTCGCGGCGGCGAGCTACGCCGACGAGGGAGAGCTACTTTCGGCCATCTCGGCGACGACGATCTTTATTCTCTTAGACGGCGTAGAGGACCCTCACAACCTCGGGGCTATCATTCGGACTGCGGAGTGCGCGGGCGCAAGCGCCGTGATCATTCCTGAGCGACGCGCCGCTCATATCACAGAGACGGTTGTGAAGACCTCCGCTGGGGCTGTCGAATACCTGCCCGTAGCCCGCGTCACGAATCTCGCTTCATTTATCGAGCAGCTTAAGAGATTGAACGTCTGGGTCGTCGGGGTCGAAGGCTCATCCGAGATGGGTTATACGCAGTTCGATTATTCAGGCCCGGTCGCGCTTGTCTTTGGCAGCGAAGGCCACGGGCTCCACCGCCTCGTGCGCGAGCGATGCGACGCCGTCGTCTCGATACCTATGCTCGGGAAGATTAACTCGCTAAACGTCTCTGTGGCCGTAGGCGTCGTCTTATTCGAGGCGGTTCGCCAGCGTCAGACGAAAAAGAATGCGAACGGCTAGCCGCGAACCAGGCGGACCGAGACGTAAAGAATTGCAATCGCCAGCAGAGTCGCGAGGGCTGCGGCCATAGACCCGCCGCGATTGCCGGGCGCGCTTTCCGCATCCCCTTCGTGCTGCCGCGCGGCGCTCGTGCTCGTGATGTCGTGATAGAGCATCAACGCAATCATCACGGCAATCAAGATCAGTTTCCACGGCAGCCACGTGGCTATTGGCTCATAGACCTTCTGCGGATCGAAGGCTTCGCCGTTCACCAGCTGATAGAGGCGAACGGGCGAGGGGCGCAGCAGAAGATTCCCGAGCCCTGTAATGATTAGTACTATGATCGCCGCCCAGCCTATGCGCCGGAACCGGCGGCCCAGGCCGCGAAGAATGCGCTGGCGTTCTTCGGCCTCACGGCTCACTGCGAAAGGGACGGCTATCGCGGCAGTGTAGATCAGCCCGCCCACCCAGATCGCAGCCATCAAAATGTGTATCCAGACATTGATCTCGTACATGATCTATCCCCGGCCTTCGAGCCTGACAGATTCTTCTTCTGCGCGCATAGCGCCCGGTTGCAACGCCAAAGCTACGGCGAGCGCCAAGAGCATGATTGCGCCTCCCGTCCAGAAAGGCGTCCTGCCATAGTTTATATCCCTCGCCGCATCGCGGCCCAACAGGTAGCCGCCAAGCACAGGCCCGATGATGCGAGCGAGGCTTGCCGCCGATTGCAGAACGCCCAGCACCCTCCCCTGCCACGCGGCGTTTACGCTCTTGCTCGCCATGCCGTTGAGCGTAGGAGTGACCAGGCTGTTGCCTACAGCTATGCCCGTGCTGGCGACCAGCAGCATCAGCACGCTCTCGCTCAGCGGCATTGCAAACATGCTCAACGCCATGAGCAGTATTCCCGTGACGGCGAGCGTCTTATCGCTAAACATCTTCAGGAGTCTACCGAGCAGCCCTCCCTGGATCACAGCGCCGATCAGCCCCAGATAAGCGAAGACATAACCGTTATGCGTCGCGTCAAATCCGAATCGCTCATTCTTGCTTGTGAAAAGTGCGTAGATGGCCGTCAACAATGCGAATGACACTGTCGCAAAAAAATATGTAGCCATCACGGCAGCCAGTTGCCAGTTCCCAGATTCTTGAAAGACTTTAGCAATCGATCCTCGCCGTCTCGCTTCGTTGCGGTTTTCAGCAGAGAGACTCTCCGGCAACAGGAAGTAGAGCGCGACCGCGTTTGCCGTCGCCAGCGCGGCGGCGAAATAGAATGGCGCGGAGAGCGAAACGTGACTTAGCAGTCCGCCTATCGCGGGGCCGAATATAAAACCTAGCCCGAACGCCGCTCCGATCAGTCCCATCCCTTTAGACCGCTTGTCGGGCGGCGTGACATCTGCGATGTAGGCCATCGCAGTAGAGATGTTGCCGCCGCTCACTCCGTCTATGATCCGCCCGAGAAAGAGCCAGCAGAGCACAGGCGAGAGCCCAAGGATGGAAACGCCCGGCAATGACGGCGCGAGCCCCATTATCAAGAATCCGATTGCCGTGCCAATGAGGCTAACGAGCAGCACTGGCCTGCGGCCAACTCTGTCGGAAAGCTTACCCAGGATAGGCGCGAAGATGAATTGCATCCCTGAAAAGATTCCGAGCAGCACGCCTATGACCGTTTCGCTTGCGCCCTCTTGCGAGGCGTATAACGGGAGGACGGGGATGACTATGCCAAAGCCGACAAGATCGATGAAGACTGTGACGAAGATGATGGCTAACGGGGACCGGCCTTTTGCCCTCAAAGCTGTCGTTTACCTTTCAGTTTGCAAGTTGAAGATCGAGTTTACCAGATAGTTCAGACATGCCACAGAGACACAGAGTCACAGAGAAATAATAATTTAGAACCTCTGTGACTCCGTGTCTCTGTGGCAAAAGTATTAAAAGACCTGGTATGCGCGGCGCAGCAAATCTCTTTTGAGCGTGACATAGCTTTGCTCGCCTATCAGGGCATTTACGAGGACCGTGCGAACACCCCTGTGATGCCTTGCCAGCCGGACCACCGCGTCGGTAAAGGCGTGCCCGAAGAAATGGCCGTGGTAAAACTGCGGCAGCCTGTAGGAAGCGTGTTCAAGCTCTTTCCCGAAGCTGTCGCGCCACAACTGTTCGTATAGCGCTGTCGAGCGATCATAATTGCCATCGAGTGATTCGCATTGCTCACCCGCGAGCAATGCGTCTGCAAGCAGGTCTGCGGATTTGAAGGCGTAAAAGATTCCCTCGCCAGTGATCGGGTCACAGAAACCTGCCGCGTCTCCGACGAGCGCCCATCCGTCGCCTGCCGCCCGCAAATCTTTCCAGCTAGCCAGATCGAGAGTCGGAATCTTTGCTCCAAAAAAAATGACTCTGCCCGGGTCAGGCATGTGACCCCCGTAGAAGTCTTGGATGAAGCTCGAAAGCAAAGCTCGTAACTCATCTGATGTGCGCTCGCCAAGCTTTGAAGCGACGCCGAAATTCATGACACCGGGCCTGGGGAAAGCCCAGAGGTAGCCAGTAAAATTCGCTGGGAAGCGGACGACGACCGTGTCTGTCGATCCGTTTGACCCGCCATTAGAAGGCTTGCTCTCAGCTTCAGAATCGTCAATAGCCACGTTATAACCGAAGGCCAGCGCGAGATCGCGGACGGGGAAAATACCGAGCAGCCGCCGCCGCGTATGGCTCGCGGCGCCGTCAGCGCCTATGAGGAATCTTGCGCGCCACTCGCGCCCATCGCTTGTCGTAATCGACCACCCGCCGCTTACGCGCTCGAAACCTGTCACCCCCGCGCGCACAAACTCGGCCCCGGCTTCAAGCGCGCGATCGAGCACCAGGCCGTTTAGAACCTTGCGCGAATAGATGGCGAACGGGCGGTCGAGCTTGAGCGAAACCTTACGGCCGACGGGCGAGATCATCGTAATGCGGTCGATAAGCTTGTGAGGATAATTTGAGTTTTCGAGTAAGAAAGCGAATTCGCGAATGGCCCGAGTCGGAACGCCGCCACCGCAGGGCTTCTCCCAGGCCCCTTTCGGGTCAAACATCAAACAGTCTCGCCCGCTTGATGCAAGGCGTGAGGCGAGGTGCGAGCCTGCGGGGCCTGCTCCTATTATGGCGAACTCGGCTGAAACCTTTCCCATCAATTGAAGAGTCTAGCGAGTTGAGCCGGGAGTAATCAAGCTCGGCGTTTACCCGGCGGATGATTAGAATGGAGAATCGGGGAACATAATCGCGGCTTTCTTCTTCCGCTCGAAGCCATCCAGACGCAGGAGCCACATGCCGATTCCGGCTGCGCCCTGCATATACCCGGTTTGCGCCACCAGCAGCTCGGGCCTGACCCTGTGCTCTGCCTGGACCCAGCTTGCCCCTTTGCCGTCGCGTGTCGCCCTTGACAGAAGGTTTGAAGTTACCCGCTTCGAGTAATCAAGATAGGCACGATCAGGGATGATCTGGTGGAGACTCAAGAAGAACTCGGCTACACCCGCCGAGCCGCAACACTGGCTCACGTTGTTCCAGAAGCCTGCGGTCTGCTTTTCAGGTATGCCGCTTTCAATTATTGCTCTAGCCGCTTTTTTTACGAGCCCTAACCACTTGCGATCATTGGTGACCCGGTACAGCCGGTAAAACAGTCGCGCAGTCCCAACCGGCCCATGACACCAACCCAGATAGTAAAGCTCCTTACCGTCTGGCTCGTTGTGAAAGATCATACAGACATCGCCTTCTGTCTTCGCCACCGCTTGCAAATACGCGGCTCCGGCCAGCGCGGCTTCGAGCAGCTTCGGGTCTTTCGTCTCTGAATAAACGGTCGCGAGGAAATATGCGATGCCCGCCGTGCCGTGAGAGAAATTAGGCATCAGGCGGGGGAACCGTGGCGACATCGCCCACTTTAAACCGCCGGCTTCCGGCTTAGCCAGCTCGATGAGCCTATGCGCGGCCTGTGAAGCGATTTCACGGAACGCAGGCTCTTTCAATTCTCTCGCGGCATACAACATGAAAAGCCCGATTCCCGCACTCCCGCTTATTATATCGGTTATGTCATGCCACTCTAAGCCGTCGCCTTTCTTGATCGCGCGGTCTCGTATCAACTCTGCGCACTGCCGCGCGCCTCTCCTGTAGCGCTCGTCGCCGCCTGCTTTAAATGTTTCTTGCAGAACAAAGCCGATCCCTGCAAGCCCAGTGTACAGACCGACATCTTTCTCGTTAGCAACTGACGCAAGAAGGTGATCCGCGCCCGCCTGTGCGTCGGCCAAGAATCTCTTGTCGCCGGTCGAGCGATAGGCTTCAATGAAGAAGAGGATTACTCCAGCGGTTCCACTGTAAAGAGACGTGTTGAGTGTTTTCGGGTCGCGAGGGTCAGAGGGCCAGCCTATTCCATGATCCGTCTTGATTGCGCTCGACCTTATCCACCGCGCCGCGTCGAGCGCCGCCTCGCGGTACGTTCTGTCCGAGCCGCTAACACGAGGCACTAAAGCCAGGAGCAGGAATGAGGCAATGACTATTCTCATATCTATCCGACCAGCCGGGTTGTCTCCGAGCCACCCGTGCGAACACAACGAGTATCTGTTTTAGCAGGTAGGATAGATTCGGGCGGCGGTCAGGTCAAGCGACCGCCGGCCTTCACGACGATTGATAGACCTTCCCGTCCAGTACGACGATGACTTTCTTGCCTAGCGCAAAGAATTCCGCAAGCTCCGGCTTATCCGCAACAAGCTTGAAGAACTCTTCGCTGCCGAACGTAACGTCAGTTTTTGGCAAGCGCGTGTCGGCTTTATATTCAGTATCAACCCAGACCCCGTCTTTCATAAGGAAGGTCTTGCTGCCGACCACTCGCACGGTCGACAGCAGGTCTGTGATGCTGTCGTCTCGCTCTGCCTCTTTTATCTTTCGCTCTTCCTGGCTTCGCAGGACCGCCATCTCGCCGCTTGCAGGCGCGTTGCGGGCAGCCGCTTCCGGGCGCATTGCTCTCATCCTACTGTCAAACTGTCCGCCCCTAGCCCCGAACCGCGCTAGATCCTTCATGTCCTCCGTGACCAGGAACGAAGTGTATGGAGTCACGATGCCGAACCGCGTGCCAAGGCTCACTATCTCGTCGACCAGCTCGCGGTTCTCGCCGTTGAGCCTGATCTGTTCGAGCAAATACCCTACGCGCCGCGTGGCCCACAAACGGGGTAAGAACTGATTCTCTTTCTCTTCAGACGGAAAGCTATGACCGGCGAAGCTGAACGTCTCCGAACGGGGTCCCATCTTGCCTGTCAACTTGACGGTCGCTCTGTTCAAGTTATTCTTGTAGCGCCCGACGATTGTGAGCTGAGAGCCTTTGAACAGATCGGGCAAGACGCGCGGGTATTGGAGATCGGTTTCCACTCCCCCGAGGTCGAGGCTGAGGTCCGACAGCACGGGATAGTTCACCTTCGCGAAGAAGTTTGACACCTTGACTTCGAGGTCTTCGCCCGGCGCGATGTAATCGCTTACACCCTGGTTGTCCGCCGAGAGCTTGTCGAGCAAATTCGTATTCACGTCATACCCGACGCCGAAGGAAAAGATTCTGACTTTGGCGCGGTTCGCGTTGGCGACGTTCTTAAGGATCTCTTTGATGTCAGTAGAGCCTACAGTGGGAAGACCGTCGGTCAAGAAGACAACCATCTGCGGCCGCTCGCTCTGCTCGAACTGTTTCAGTCCCGCGACTAGCGAATCATTTATGTTGGTCCCGCCTTCGGCTCGAATCCGTTCGATGAAAGCGAGCGCATCCTGTTTCGCCTGCCGTGATGCTTCGACCAGTGAGGCTTTCATCAGATGCTCTTCGCCGGAAAACGAGATGATGTTGAAACGGTCGCGCGCCGAAAGCGCGTCGACGCCGAAGCGAAGCGCGGCCTTCGCCTTTTCGATCTTCTCCCCGCTCATCGAGCCTGACGTGTCAAAGATGAATACAACGTCTTTCGCGGCGCGCTCCTGTTCGCTGACGTTCACCTTCGGCGAGATCAGCAACAGGAAATAACCGTCTTTGCCCGGCTCGCGGTGCGTGAGCAGCGAGAGTCCGAACTCTTTTTCCGAAAGGCTGTAATAGAGCTGAAAATCTTTCTGAGCCTCTTCGCCCGTCCCCTCAAGGCTGAGCGTGGCCCTGCGCTCGCCGTGGCGGTTTACGGAAATCTTATGCGAAGGCGAAAAGATCGACTTCAAATCTACGGGCGAAACTATCTCTACACTCGCGGCGATCTGGCCGATGGGCTGGGAAAGGATTCTCCGGCCTGATCCTAGCTCATAACGATACGACACCGTGCCCGCTTCATTCTTTAAGACCTGAGTGTATGAAAGCTCTATCTTCCTCGTCGTTCGCGGCTCGATAGGAAATACGTTCGCCTGGAACAGGTCCTTCCCGGCGTACTCAAGCAGCCCGGGGTCTATCATTTTCCTGACGATCTCGTTATAAATCTGACGAGCTTTTGTCCGCTCCATCACTTCGGCGGCCATTCGCTTGTCGCCGTCAAAGATCGCGAAATCCGTGATCGATGCGCTCTCAGGTATCGGGAAGAAGTACGAACCCTCCAGGCGATACGGCGTGTCGTTCTCAAAGACCTGCTCGACCTTAGTCGTCGCCACTTGTGCATCGATCTTTGTCGTTATCTTTACTGATTTTACCTTGAGCGCACGCGGGATCGGGTGTGGGCGTGGGATCGGTCTTGGAGGACAGGGGCGGCAGTCGGGGATTATTACCCCCTGCCCATAGGCGACGCCGGATAGAAACACTACCAGCATCAAGGCACGAAAGAATCTCATTTTCACATCCTGAATCTTATTGTTATGCGGCGGAGGCTTCTCAAGAACTAATCGCTAACGCTCCAGCCCGTGCTCTGGCTTGAGAGCCTCCGCTATTGATTGAACGCACTATCTGGAATTCTTTGCCAATTTTTTTTATTCCCAACCGTTATGCTTAACCGAGGAGGTTTAATCTTCGTCATGCTCGTTACCGTCGTAGTGCATGACGAGAGGCTCTTCATCCACGACCGTTTCCAGATGCACTTCCCTGCCCCAGAGCTTGTGAACATACTCAAGCGTCTTGCGCGCGTACTTCATATCAAGCTCGACGCCTTCGTACCGATGCATCATATAAAGCTCACGGTTGCCGTCGTAATCGCCGTCAGTGACTTCGATGTAAGGGAAGCCGAAATTCGTCATGTTTGCTACAAGCTGATCGCGGACCTTCTGCCAGTTCTTCTCACTGACCGTCCACTCTTCCTCGTCTACAAGCTGGTAGACGAACAGGTCGAGCTCTTCGCAAAGCTCTTCGGTCAGGTAGTTGCGCAAGAATGAAATATCGTTCTCAAGCTCGCGAACCTCCATCACCTTCTCCCAGCCCTGGCTGCCGCTCCGACCGAACATCTCCTGCTCTTCCTTAGTCGGGTTGTCCCATCGCTTCTCGATATTTTCAAAAATCTTGTAGCCGAGGTAATAAGGATTGAGCTGACCTTTATGAGGCGAGACGACTCCCGCGTGCAGCTCCGCAAACTCGAGGTGGTCGCTCGTCGAGAGGTTCATCTCGCGCATTATCCTGGAATGCATTATGGAGGCAAAACCTTCGTTCATTATCTTCGTCTGCATCTGCGGAACGAAGTATTCCATCTCATCGTGCAGCATCGCAATAATGTCGCGCTGCCAGTCTTCGAGCACCGGCGAGTTCTTCATCAAGAAGTAGACCAGGTCTTTTTCGGGTGCCTCAAGGCTGGGTTTACGCTTGTGGTCTTCGTCCTCCGCTCTCGCGCTTGAGCCTTCAGCGTCAAGCTCGTCCTCCGAGAAGAGGTCGTCATAACGCCCCTCGCGCCGGCGGCGGTTTGCCTCTTCTTCTCGCTTCCGGTCGCGCGCTTCCCGCTTGATAAAGAAATTAGGATCGATGTGCTCTTCAATCGACAGCACAGCGTCAAGCAGCTCTTCGACCACCTTGCGGCCGTGCTTGAACTCGTAATCGGCCATGCGCCGGGCGTGCATCGCCGCTTCGTCGACCATTCGGCGGTTGGTCCGCGAGAAGTAAGCGTTGTTCTTGAAAAAGTCTACGTGGCCCAGGACGTGGGCTATGACCATCTTGTTCTGGATGGGCGAATTCGTTTCGAGTAAGAAAGCATACGAGGGGTTAGAGTTGATGACGACCTCGTAGATCTTAGACAGCCCGAAATCGTACATCATCTTCATTCGATGATAAGCCTTGCCGAACGTCCAGTGAGAGTAGCGCCCCGGCAACGCGTAAGAGCCGACTTCATACATCACAGAGGCCGGAACGATCTCGAACCGGACAGGGAAAGGGTCGAGGCCGAACTTGTTCGTAGCAATGTCCCAGATCTGCTCTATGGCCTGGTCAAGCTCTTTGACTTCCCTGTCGATCATATCGAGTCCTGAGTCCTGAGTCCTGAGTGAGAGCAGTTAACTCAGCACTCAGCACTCAGGACTTGATTAGGCTTTTTCGCCTCGCTTTCCGAAAAACTCTTTCAACGCGGGATAAACGTCTTCTTTGTCGTCTATGCGGACGCCGACAAAGCGGTCCTGCTCCTTGAGCCGGTCTTTGAAGATCGAAAGCAACGCGCCCGAAGAGCGGCGGTAGCTCGCCGCGCCCTCTTCGCCGATCTCGCCGTACCCGAACAGATTGCAAGTCGAAATCAGCTCGTCGGCAAGGCGGACGGCCTCGTCGTTGTCGGAGTAGTAGTTATCGCCGTCCGAAAAATGAAACGGATAGATGTTCCAATCCTTCGGAGGAAACCGCTCCGCGATTACGTCCAGCGCCAGTCGATAGGCGGATGAAACGACAGTGCCGCCAGATTCGCCCTGCGTGAAGAACTGTTCTTCCGTGACCTCTTTCGCTTCGGTGTGGTGAGAGATGAAAACGATCTTCACCTGATCGTATTTCGTCTTCAGGAATCGCACCATCCAGAAATAAAAAGAGCGGGCGATATACTTCTTGAACTCGCCCATCGAGCCTGAAACGTCCATCATGCTTATGACGACAGCATTCGACTCATACTTGACCTGCTCTTCCCAGGTCTTGTATCGGAGGTCCTCTTTTTTGAAGCGGCCCATCTGCGCGTTGCCAGTCTCGCGGGCCTGCCGCTTGATGTTCTCCATAATCGAGCGGCGCTTGTCGAGGTTGGCAAGAATGCCTGAGCGGCGAATCTCTGTGAACTTCGTTGTCTTTGACTGCACGGCCTGTTTCGCCTTGTCTTCGAGATAAGGCAGGTGCAAGTCTTCGAAGATCAGTTTAGCGATCTCGTCAATGTCGACCTCCGCCTCGTAATACTCCTGGCCCGGGTGGTCGCCCGCGCCCGGTCCCTGCCCAGGCCCCTGGCCTGGCTGCCCCTCGCGCGCGATCACGTCGCCGACTTGAGTGTTGCCGTCGCCCGTGCCAACGTGTTTTTTCTTACGATAATCGAAGCGGAACTTGTATTCGTCCAAAGACCGTATGGGCACTTTGACGACGCGCTTGCCGTCCGACAGTATGATCGATTCGTTCGACACGATAGAGCCGAGGTTCTTCTTTATCGCCTCGCGCACGCGCTCTTTGTGCCGCTCCTGATCTATCTGCCCTTTTCGTTGTAGCGACCAGTCATTTCGTTGGACCGACATATGCAATCCTAAAATTGAGCTATTCTAAAAATCGGCCCGCACCTCCCCGTCGGGCGTGCGGGCGTGCTTGTTAGCAGGTTGAGTGGCCCGCCCGCTCTCTCAGCGCGAAAGCAGCGTGCCGACATAAGTGAGCAATTCATTGGCGCAGGCCGTGCAGTACCCGTGCTGCGTCACCAGGCGGTCGATCACCTCGTTGATGCGGCGGAGCTGATCTGCGTCGGGCGTCTTGACCGAAGTCGTGATTTTGACCACGTCCTTGAGGTCCGAGAAAATCTTCTTCTCGATGGCCTCTTTCAGCCGCTCGTGAGAGCGGTACTCGAAGGGCTTGCCTTTGCGGGCGTGGCTCGAAATCCTGATAAGTATCTCCTGGCGAAAAGTGTTCTTCGCGTTCTCGCTGATGCCGATCTGCTCTTCGATCGAGCGCATAAGCTTCTCGTCGGGCTCAAGCTCCTCTTCCGTAATCGGGTCCTTGAGCTTCTCCTTGTTGCAGTACGCCTCGACGTTATCAAGGTAGTTGTCGCAAATGCCTTTCGCCATCTCTTCGAACGAGTAGACGAAGGCGCGCTGCACTTCGTTTTTGGCTATGTCGTCGAACTCCCTGCGTGTCGAGGCGATCAGGTTAAGATACCGGTCGCGCTGGTCCGTAGATATTCCGGTGTGCTGCTCGAACCCGTCCTTGATCGCGCGCAGCGCGTCGATTGGGTTGATGCAGGTTATGTTGTCGCGCACCAGTGCCCCGGAAAGGCGGTTTATGATGTAGCGCGGGCTGATACCGTCCATGCCTTCCCGCACGGTGTCTTCCTGAAGCTCGCGCACGTCCTTCGTCTTGAACCCTTCGACATCTTCGCCGTCGTAAAGCTTCATCTTTTTGACTATGTCAATGTTTGCCTTCTTAGGCTCTTCGAGCCGCGTCATCACGGCGAACATCGCCGCTATCCTTAGCGTGTTGGGCGCGATGTGAATGTTGCGCAACGCCTCGGACTGCTTGAGCAGCTTGTCGTATATTCGCTCCTCCTGCGAGACCTTCAGGTTGTAAGGGACCTTTATCATGATGATGCGGTCCTGGAGCGCTTCGCTCTTTCTGTTAGCCACAAACGCGCTGTACTCGTTCTCGTTCGTGTGAGATATGATTGCCTCGTCCGCATAGATCATCGCGAAACGCCCGGTCTTGATATTCTGCTCCTGGCTCAAGGTCAACAGGCTGTAGAGAAACTTCTCGTCGACCTTCAGCATTTCAACGAACTCCATCAAGCCCCGGTTGGCAATGTTCAGCTCGCCGTCGAAGCGGTAGGCTCGCGGGTCGCTCTCGACCCCGACTTCGCCTATCGTCGACAGATCGATCGAGCCGGTCAACTCTGTGATGTCCTGCGATTTCGGATCCGAAGGCGCAAACGTCCCTATGCCTATCCTGTCCTTTTCGGAAAAGACTATGCGGTGAACCAGAACGTCTTCGTGGCGGCCGTGGTAGACGTGCTCAAGGTTATAGCGGCATTGCGGGCAAAGCTCGCCCTCTATGTACATGCCGTAATGGCGCTCGATCTCGGCGCGCAGCTCAGGCGGGATCAGGTGGAGCGGCTCTTCATGCATGGGACAATCTTTAATCGCGTAGACCGCCCCGTTGTCTGTTCGCGACCATTTCTCAAGCCCGCGCTTGAGCATCGTAACGATCGTAGATTTGCCGCCGCCTACAGGCCCCATCAAAAGCAGTATTCGCTTTCTGACCTCAAGACGCTGGCCTGCGGATTTGAAATACTCGACGATCTTTGAGATGGGACCTTCTATTCCGTACAGCTCGTCGCTGAAGAAGTTAAACCGGGTGATCTCGTCGCGCGAGCCTTCGTTGATCTTGTCGACGCCAACGGCCAGCACCATGTCGCAGATGCGCGCGTGCGAAAGCTTGGATATGTTCGGGTTCTGTAGGACCAGTTCGAAATAGTCGCGGAATGTACCCTCCCAGGCCAGGCGCTCGCGGTCGCGGCGATGCGTCTCGAGGAGGTCGCTTATATTTACCTTATTTTCTTCCATCTGTTACCTCCGATTCCCTGCCGTGTGCTGACCACTCTAAGGGCGATAGGGTCAGGTCCCAGTTTACTCCTGCAAAGCGCTGGAACTTTTGACGGCCTCACCACTCTTTACTGCGAGAGTTAGGACGACACTCAGTCTACGCCCTCGCGGGCGCACAGTCGGAGGTAATATCCGGCTGCTCATGGCTCGACTGGATGCACGCTCAACCTCGATCACCGAAAGCGAAACATCTTGTCAAACTAGCTCGAAATCAATTATCAAACAATCATTCACCCCAAACTGAAAGCATTATATCACAGTGTGCAAGCAACCCCTTTAAACCGCCTCGAACAACTCAAAGTAGCTTTCAGCGCAATCATTTATCCATCCGACGCGCCGCAAAGCGACTCAAGGGTGAACGACGACCCGTGGCTTAATCACGCGGCGCGCAATATCGTAATCGCCGATCGCAACAAGCTGCCTCGCCTGGCTCAATAATCGCACGGGACTGCCAGGCGTAGCCGTCATCTCGGATAATAACTCTATCTCCCTTCCGTTTGTCACCGCCTTGACCGCGTCGGAGTCAAGCTCAACAGTTGGCAGATGAATAACGGTCTCAGCCATCCCTATGAGAATGCTCGCAACCACCCGGCTTCCGCTCTGCTCCAACTCTTCTAATCCGATTGCTCGCGAGATATGAAAATGGCCCACCGCAACTCTTCTCAAAGCCGCGAGGTGGCCGCCTGCGCCGAGTCTTTCTCCTATGTCGTGCGCAAGCGTCCTGATGTAAGTCCCAGATGAACACCTCACTCGCACAGCGAAATCCCGAGTCCCGTCCTGATTCACAATAAGCGCGTTCGCACTCTCGTCGATCAGGTCAATCGAATAGACGTTGATCGGGACCGGCTGTCGTTCGACTTCACGGCCAGCGCGGGCAGCGCGGTAAAGTCTTTCGCCCGCAACCTTCTTGGCCGAATACATCGGCGGCGTCTGCGCCTGTGGACCTCGAAACTGGTCCAACACAGAACGCACATCTTCGAGGCTACGATCATATGATGATTTGAGAGGCGTGATCTGTTTCCCTGTGAGGTCTTGAGTGTCGGTGGCAAAGCCCAGACGGATCGTTGCGACGTACTCTTTATCTAAGCCGACCAGGAATTGTGAAAGCCGTGTGCCGCGCCCTACGCACACTACCAACACTCCTGTCGCGAAAGGATCGAGCGTGCCGGCGTGTCCGACTCTTCGCGTGCCCGCAATGCGCCGGACTCGCGCGACTACTGTGTGCGAGGTTATGCCTTCGGGCTTGTCTATTATCAGCGACCCGTCCATTTTAAGTGCTGAGTCCTGAGTAAAAACACTTACCGGAGCGCTGCCCTTTTTCTTTCACTCAGCACTCAGCACTCAGCACTCAGGACTTCTGTTATCGCGCTTTGAGCTTTTCGGCAAGTCCCGTTAGTGAGCCGTTCAGCTTCTTGTAAAGCGATTCGATCTGTGAGCGGCGCTCTGTCGAGGTCGGAGCGTCCGGCTCATAGCTGGCAATGTAGAGATCGAGCGCGCGCCGCTCATCGCCCGATTCATGCGTGGCGACGGCCAGATGCCACACGGCAGATTGGCGTTCCTGGCTGGCGGGGTATACCTGCACGGATTTTTGCAGATTCTCAACCGCGCCTTTAGAGTCGCCTTTCTTTAGCAGAGTCCACCCGAGCACGTCCTGCGCTCGTCCGAGAAAGACCGCGCGGCGGCCCTCACGATCAAGCAAGGGCGCGTCACGCATGTAGCCCTCGGGCTCGGTCGCGCGGTCGGCCACCGCGATTGCGCGGCGTGCTAGTTGCTCCGCCGCATCGAGCGCGATCCCGTTATCGGCCAGCTTGCGCGCGGCCCAGATCATTCGGAAAGGCTGGCGCCCGTCGTCGAGAGTTGTGAAGGTAGTAACGGCTTTGAGCAGCTCTGCGACCCCCGGCAGATTATCATCCGCGCCCGCCGTGAGCGGGCCACTCAAAGAGCCCGCTTGCCCTGTCGCGGGCGCGCGGCGCGGGCGCGTCGCCTTCTTCAGCTCGTCGCCCTCAGACACGCTTGCGGTACTCTTCGGAGCGGGCCGCGAGCGCCTGCGACCCGCCGAGCCGTCGCCGGGCTTGCGCGCCGCTTTCGCCACCTTGACGAAATAGTCTATCCGAGCGAGAGCTTCGGCCAGGCGATACTGCATGCCTGTCGTTGGTTGCTCGTTCAGAAAGAGCGCCGCCTGACGCTCTCGCTCCAAGAGCAAATCCAGTCTCAGCGACCTCGCTTTTTCCGCCCCCCCCAGCAAAGTCTCAAACTCTCCTTCGGGCGTGAGCCGGAAGGCTTTGTTCATTATGTCAATCGCCTGATCGTAACCGTCGACGGCCATCAACGCTTTCACCAGCTCGAACTGCAACGTCGGAAATGCCCCGAGCGTTTGCGCCGATATTAGAGTAGTCAGCGCGTCGCCATACCTGCTCTCAAGCAGATCGATGTTAGCCTTCGTGATGTGCGCCCACGCGTAGCGAGGATCGATGCGAGCCGCGCGCTCGATGAGCGGGCGCGCAATGGCGGTCTTTTTCTTGGCCGCGTAGAAGTAGGCCAACTGTGTCAGTAGGCGGTAATCTCCCCGCCCAACATCCATCGCCTGCTTGATCTCACGCTCAGCCTCTTCTTCGCGCCCTAGCGCCAACAACGAGATTGCCAATCCGCCGCGCGCTTCCGAGTCGTCCGGTTTAATCTCTATGTGTTTGCGATAATAGGTGACAGCCCGCTGGTGATCCCCGCGCGCGCGCGAAACCTGCGCGAGGTTCAAGTTGGCGTACTCGTCGCGGGGGTTGAGCTGGAGCGCGCGCTCAAACTCCGCCGCAGCATCTTCGAGCCGCAGGTTTATCAAGTAAGCTGTGCCGAGACTGTTGTGCGCGCGGTGGTCTTCGGGCGCGAGCTGGACGGTCTGCTCAAGGACGCGCACGGCCTCAAGCGGGGCTTCTATCTGAACGTAGAAGAACCCAATCTGAACAAGCCTATTAGGCTCCGCGCTAAAGCGACTCTCGAACGATTTCATTAGCTGGACCGATTCGGTGCGATAGCCGAACGCGTTCATCGCCATCGGCAGCGGGAAGATGTACTGGCCAAATATATTATCCGTTATCGTGGCCGGCGCGAGCCGAAAGACGCTCTTGAAATCCTGCATCGCAAGCTGCGGGCTGCCCTCTCTCAAGTTCTGCTCGCCCCTGAGCGCATATTCGCGCATCAACATCTCGCGCGCCTCAGTCTCGACATCGGAACCTTTGCTCGATTGCAGAAACTTTTCGAGCAGGTCGATCCGCTCTTTCTGCGATGTCGAGGCCCGGACCCTGTCTAAAATGTCGCGCGGCGATAGCGCCTGCGTTGCGCTCTCTGCGGGCGGATTCTTCCTGGGGGGTCTTTTCGATTGACTGCCCTCCCGGGCCGAACGAGTAGATGCGAAAGTGGTTATCGATGACCCCGCGTTGACCGATGTTATTAGTGCGAGCGCGATTACAGAGGATATGAATGGACGGCGAACGACTCTTATCGATGCTTCGTTGTACTTCATGCCTGTTTGCTCCTTAGAATTCCACCCGATCTCATTACTTGCGTTGTTCAATCGCTTCATAAAGGACGCGGCCCGTGCGATTTGAAGGCATCTCGACCCCGAGCAGGGCTGCGAGCGTCGGGGCGAGATCAGAAGGCGTGCACTCTACGTGGTAACGGCCCGGGCGCACGCCCTGACCAAAGAACAGGACCGGAACATGAGTGTCATAGTTGTAAGGCGAGCCGTGCGTCGTCGCCAGATTTCCCTCGGTAACAAAAGCGAAAGGCTTTGTGATGATCCACACGTCGCCAGACCTGACGCGGTGGAATCCGTTCACGACTCGACGGGCGATGGGGCCATCCTGCATTCGCCCTTCGACTATCTGCGTTCGAGTGTAATAGCCGACTATGCCGGGCACTGTGACCGCAGCCTCCCCGGCGACGCGCTCCATCTCAGAGGCGATAACGCGCTTGTCGGCCATCAGCTTTCTGTCAAAGTAAAACTGGTCGTTGACGAAACCTACGACCCACTTCTCTTCCCCGAAACGGGCTGCCAGAGCCTTATTCACGGCTTCGACCAGCGGCCTGCCCTCTATGCGAGCGGCATCCATTCCGATCGAAGATATGTACTCGGGGACGGGACAAACGCCATGATCTCCTGTCATCGCGATCAAGGTGTTGGCGAGTCCTACGCGGCGATCTATGTAATCGAGCAGGTCGGCAATCACGCGGTCGAGCCGCACAAAAGTGTCGAGCACCTCCTGGCTGTCGGGGCCGAAGGAGTGGCCTATCAGGTCGGGGGTCGAAAAGCTGATCGATAGAAGGTCGGGATACTGGTCCGCCCCCAACGATTCGGCTTCCATCGCAGCTTTAGCAAAGTTGGCGACGAAATCGAGCGCGAAGGGCGTGAACTCGAAAGCAGAATAGAACTTCGCGCCCGGCTGCTCTTCTCCCCCTGTCAGGACGTACGGAAACTTGTTGCCGAGCGCAGACCGCTGCACCGCGAGATTATCGACCTGGGCGCGTTTATAAGCGTCGGGGCTTAAGGCGCGCTCCCACTTCGCGCGGAAGTATTTCTTAGGGTTCTCGTCAGACGCGTTATACCGCTTTACCCACGCCGGCAGCTCTTTCGAGTAGTAGTCGCTCGTCACGAATGTGCCTGTAGCGGAGTTGTACCAGAAGGCCCCGTTGGGGCGTTGCCCGCCGGGCAGCACTGCGCTGCGATCCTTTTGCGACAGGGCTATGACCTTCGACTGAAGGTTGTTCGATAGGCGAATCTGATCGCCTATCGTCGTCCCGATCAAGACGCGCGGGCTGGCGACGCCGGGTTCGCCGACCACTCCCGCGTCCGTCACAAGGCGCGAATTCATGTCTGAAACCATCACTCGTGTTCGGTTGGCGTCGCGGTCAAACCATAGATTGCCGACTATGCCGTTTTGCGCGGGGACCGAGCCGGTGAAGACAGCGGCGTGGCCCGGCGCAGTGTAGGTCGGCACATAATTATAATTGGCGTTCGTGAACAGAGCGCCTCGGTCTATCAACCGCTTGAAGCCGTTCTTGCCATAGAGGTCAGCGTATCGCTCAAGAAAGTCATAACGAAATTGGTCGACAACGATGACGACAACTAATTTGGGCTGGGCGCCTGCGGCCTGAGCCGGCGGTTGATTGCGCCCTGCCGGTTGCCTCTGTACGCGTGCTGCTGCGTTCGCAACGGGAAAAAGCAGTAAGGTCAGGAGCAAGAAGACAGTGAGAGGTCTGTAATTCGTTTTTGACATGGTGGTCGCTATTCCTCTTGGTTTCATCGAATGAAAACCGTAATTCACAGCCGCGCCGAATGTCAACCTGTGGCTGGTCTGCCGGATGCTGCTCCTTGATAGGACCATAGATTTGTTTGGAAGAAAGGATGCAATTTGGTTTGGCTGGGAAAAGAGTTGTGGTATAAGTTCCGGCATCGAGATTGCCGGTATGAGTGCAACAAAAAAAAGTTCCGAATCTGTAAATTACGAATCCGTAAATATGGAGCGAACAACTTTGGGTATTCGGCGAAAGAACTTTCTTTATTTCATAGCGATATTAATCATCACCGCCGCTGCGCTGGGATTCTGGTACTGGCAGAGAAAGCCGACAGCCGAGCTCGTTACCGAGGCGGTGGTTGAGGCATTCAGCAAGACGCGGTTGATAGAGCCGAGACTGTCAGGCGGGTTCCTTGCAGGTGTATACGAACCGGGTCCAGACAAAGAAGCGAATATCGACACAACCAAGCTAGAGAAAGCCGAAAAGTATCTACTTAGTGAGAAGTCTTACGATGCCGAGACAAGACACGCTCACGCGAGGATGCTGCTGGCGCGGCGAGACGTTGCCGAGGCGATAGATGTGCTCCGTCCGCTTGCGGCGGACCAAGGCGCGAGCGCCGAGGTACATAATGATTGGGGGGCTTGCCTCTTTGAGCAAGGCAGGATGGAAGATGCGCTTGATGAGTTTAACCGCGCGCTCGAAATGAATCCCACGATGCCCGAAGCGTTATTCAACCGCGCGATAAGTTACCAGAAGCTCCAGCTTAGGGACGTTGCGCGAGATGAGTTACAACCACTAGTTAAGGCCGAGCGTGACCCGGGCTGGGCAAAAGATATAGAGCAAAGACTGGAGGCAATCTCCAGGCCATTCACGCCTGAGAATGCTAACAAAAAAATAGTGGACGCCTTCGACAAGGCGATGGCTGAAGGCCAGACAGATGTGGCAAGGAGCATTACTAAAGAGAGCTTTGAATCGATCAGGAGGCATGCCCTGGTCGATCTGACGAAGGAGTATTTGCAGGCGGCAGTCGGGGGCGATCAAGCCGGCTCCGAGCGCGCAATGTCAAAGCTCGAATTGATAGGCAATGTATTGGCAAAAGGTAGATCGGACCGGGAGATAGCCGATTTAGCAGATTTCCTGAACAAGCTCCCGAATGATGCGCGTGCGATCCAGCTCGGGCTGGTCGGAAAGTTTGTTGAGGCTTTATGGGAGTATGGGGCCCGCAACACGGGCGCCGCGCAAAGTATCGTCGAGCCGCTGAGCAAAAAATTTCGAGAGAGCGGAAATTATACTTTTGAGCTACTTTCGGATTCGTTCACCGCTCAGTGTTATTACCTCGGCAAGCGGTATACGGACAGCCGAGATGTTTTGGCAGCGGCGCTCTCGCGTTCAGAGGTTTCCAGCAGACCTTACTTGCATGGCAGGATGCTGTCGCAGCTCGCCATTGACCACTCAATGCTTGGTCAGGACTCACTCGCTGTAAAGTACTCCCGAAAGGTTACGGAGATCTGCCCGGACGCACCCGAGATGCAAGCGAAAACCTTGCAGTACGCGAGCTATTCTTACTGGAACATCGGCGACCTGGACACCGCGTTAGGGAGCCTGCGCGAATCGACGGGCCTCTACCTGGAGCACGAGGCGCACCCCGATAGATTTGTAAACCTTGCTTCGAATTACTCTCTGTTGGCCGAAGTATACAGCATACGTAATAAGCCGGACCTGGCGCTGCGTTATGCCGAGCAAGCGCTCGTCTTCGCCGACCAGGCGAAGAACAATGTATACGGTGCCGAGTTCTCTTCGTTTGCCGCCGCAGAGCATGCACGCCTCGGCCATAAAGAAGAGGCCGAAGCAGCCTTGAGGCGCGCCTATGAATACCTCGCAGGGGTCCCTCGCGGTCGCCCGCATGAGGCGGCTGAGGCTTCCGTGCTAACAAACGCCGGCGAGGTGGCGGCGCAGACTGGTGATGTCGCAGGCGCACTCGACTTGTTCAAGAGAGCCGAAGCCCTGGCCGCGCTGGACGAAGGGAAGATACTCCCTAAAATAAAAGTCCTTCGCGGACGCGCTGGAGCGTACGCCGCGGCGGGCCAGACTGTTGAGGCGCGAGCAAGTCTCAAGCGTGCGGCGGCGCTCATTGAGAATTATCGCGCAGACATAGAGGACCGTTATCAGCGAGGCAGTTTCCTGGCCGCCAGCCAGGGCGTGTTCGACGAGTTGATCTCGCATAGCAGCAAGCGCCCAGACCTGTGGCCCGACGCGTTTGAAGCGTCTGAACGCTCGCGCGCGCGCGCGCTTCTTGATGAACTGTCCCCCACAGGCGGGGGGGCGGGCTCAGACCAGCGCAGGTCCGTAAGGCCGCTCACGCTCGCACAGGTACAGACCAAGCTTCCGCCCGACATGGTGCTGCTGGAATACTCCGTCACAAACAATGCCACCTACATGTTTTTGATCACTCGCGGCGGGTTTGAGGTTGCGGTGTCGCCTGCTGGCACAGACAGGCTCGACAGCCTGGTCCACGACTATGTGGATGATATAAAACTGAAAAAAGAGATCAATGAGATCAATGAGAAGGCTAAAGAGCTTTACCGTCTGCTATTCGGTCCAATCTCCGACCGCCTGAAGGGCTATCCCTACATCTGCGTAGTACCGGACAAGGCCCTTCATCGTCTGCCGCTTGCCACACTTATTGACGGGTCGGGGAATTACCTTGCCGAAACCCATGTCCTGACTCATGCGCCTTCGGCTTCGGTGCTCATACGCTGCATAGAAGAGATCAAAGCTAAACTGCTCGACAAACCGGAAAGCATGCTTGCAATCGGCAACCCGGCATTCGATGAGGCTACATTCAAGGATCTGAAGTCTCTTTCTGACGCCGAGACAGAAGCAACAGGCTCCGCGAGTTTCTACACATCGGATTCGATAGTCCTCAACGGCGCGCAGGCCACGGAGCCCAACGTGCGAGCGTCGCTCAAGCAGTGCGAAGTCGCGCATCTGGCGCTGCATTGCCTGGTCAAAGAGGATTCCCCGTGGCTTGCCGCGCTAGTTCTGGCCCGCTCAAGCGATGGCCAGCCCGCGCCGCAAGCGGGTGCTGACGGCGGGGAGGCCCGCGCCGAAACCCCATCAGGGCAATCGCCCTTAAGGTCGATTCGTGGCGGCACAGCTCGGGAGTCGTTCATCGGCGACCCTAATGATGGGCTGCTGCATCTTGACGAGGTGTACGATATCAAGCTACCTCGGACAAGGCTGGTTGTCTTGTCTGCTTGCCAGAGCGGCCTGGGCCGCTACTACAGAGGCGAAGGCATGGTGAGCCTGGTGCGACCGTTTTTGGCAGCGGGTGCGCCGACGGTCGCCGCGAGCCTCTGGCCCGTCGATTCAGAAGTGACGTCGCAGCTTATGATCGAGTTTCATAACCATCGGAAGCGATCACAACTCAAGTCTGGGGATGCGCTCCGCGCCGCGCAGGTTCGGATGGCGCGAACCGGATATTACCAGCATCCATACTATTGGGGGTCTTTCATGGTGATTGGTGCAAACAATTAATTCTCTCATGATAGAAAGTGAAGTTGACTTTCACGCCCAACCGGTTTTCAATTGCATATATCTGTAGGGGCGAGGGTGCTAATTGACCCTTCCCGGACCCGCTTTGGAGGGACCGGAGAAACAGAAGCGTTGCCCCTCCGGATAAACCCATTTGAGATTTGCTTTTAGCTTGCAGCAGTACGATTTGCCCTAGACAGGTTTCCGCCAAGCCTTTCCAAAACAAGCCTGACCAAGGGCTGACTGACACAATCGAAGAAAGGAGATGAAATGTCAACACGTGTGAGGATCATTATTGACTCCGGGTTATTCCTGCTTGCCAGAAGTGATGACCAACCGCTCGATGTCGGGTATTTTGAGACCAGCAAAGCAACCGACATCACTGTGTATGAAGATGGCACTCAGATTTTGCCTCCACCAGACACCAAGTTTGAGAGGGGTAAGCACATATTTCATGTGCAGCACCTGGAGGCCGGCAACGGCGTTAAGACTGGTGTGACGCTGTCGCCGTCTTTTGGCAAGGAGCTCTTGCGATTGAGGGAGCTATATGGGCCAGACGTACCGGACGTCGATCGATCACAGTTTGATTGCACGTTTCGCTTTTACTCTGGCGAATTCGATACGACCGACCTCAGGACCCGCACGTTCATGGAATATGGAATAGGCGGCGGCGGTCCTACAGGGAATGACAAGCCGACCAGAGCAATAGCGCATGATGTGATGGTAGAGTATGAGCTAGGCCAGGACGAAACATTGCGCATCATGAGAGATGACGGAAAAATATTGTGGGAAAGCCCGTTGGGCAGTAGTACAGCAAGGCAATTCGAGGTAAAGTTGCTGGCTGACGACTCGACCATAACAAGCTACTACGATACTGCGCTGCGCCATAAGTCGAAGTATTGTTGGAGGCCCAATCCCGCAGATCCTCCGCCAGCAGGCGTGCCATAGGATCAAGTGAGGTTACCTTGACCGGCCTTTGACGACTCAACCGACTTGTCGGCCAAACACGACTCTGCCGCGATCCGTCGCCGAGGCTCAGAGTCGCCCCTGCGCAACTGCCTGAAGCAGATTGCTACAGCGAGTGGGCGTCGAGCGCTTTCACTTGCAGGGTGTGGTCTGTCCAATGCTCGCGAGCAGATGATTGGCGGCGCTATAAGGTGTGGTTTACATCATTGTCGGTCTTGTTTAGCCCGTCTTCTAGATAAAGCGTATTTGCCGCTGCTAAGTGTCGCTATGCTGATCTGACACCCGTAATCGCTTCGACGATCGCAGGGGTGATGTCGACGAGCGACCGAACCTTTGATGTAATCGACCCTGTCGCCGCGCCGAACACAAGCGTGGCGACAGGGTTTAGCGTATGGCTGCGCGATGAAAGATCCTCAATATTGCCGTGATCGCTAGTGATGACGACCGTCTGCTTTTTGAGATCGCATGACTGGAGCACAGCTTTAACAAAGCGGTTGAGCAAAGCCACATGCGCGCGGGACCAGTCTCGATTCTGGAGATGGCCAAGACGGTCCGTCATGAAATGCTCGTAGAGAGTAAAGTCATGCGCGGCGGCAAGGCAGGCGAGATGCTTTCCGGCCTCTTCTGGCGTTCGGCTCCTGATTGAGTGTCCCATTCCGATGAGCGAATAATTAGTGAAGTCATGAAAGACGGCCTCGCCTCTATCGAGGTCTTCGAGGGTGCGTAATCTGACCCCTGCGCTCTCGGCTGCGACGGTCGTCGCTGAGACGAAACGCGGGCGGGTGTCAAAGTACCTCGGCGTATACGCATTGGCAAACGTGACTGATCGCCCGTTATCGAGAAGTTGTTTATAAATCGATCTCTCCGACAGCGCCTGTTTGAGTCGCGGCGAGGGGTAGCCATGAAGGTGACGCCCGATCAGCGAAGCGGCATTCACGCCCGTCAGAATCGCAGCCTGGCCGGTGGCGCTTTGCGGGAGCCCGTCGACGCCGAGGCGCGCGTCGGTCACTGCTATTTTGCCGTCGAAAGGTAGTCGCGGCTCCTCATCTTTGAAGTGCGCGAAAAACTCGGCTTCAAGCCCATCAAGCGGATTATGTGGGCCGCGCGTGCCGATTCCCACTCCGTCTACAAAGATCAGTAAGACTGACATAAGAAAGTGCTGAGTGCTGAGTGCTGAGTCCTGAGTGAAAGAAAAGGAGAGTGCGCGAATAAAAGTTTTTACTCAGCACTCAGCACTCAGCACTCAAGACGCAACATTACTCTTCTTCGGTCGGTCGTATACGACCTTCTTCTTGAGCTTTCTGGATAATCTTTTGCGCTATCTGCGCGGGCACTTCGTCGTAATGATCCAGCTCCATCGTGTAAGACCCGCGCGCGCCGGAGATCGAGTTCAGCGTAGACTGGTAAGACAACATCTCCGAGAGCGGGACCTGGGCCTTAACGACCGTCTGGTTGCCTTTCGTGTCCATGCCCTGGACTCGGCCTCGGCGAGAATTGATGTCGCCCAGCACGTCGCCTGAAACCTCTTGTGGTGCGGTTATCTCGACGTTCATCACGGGTTCGAGCAGCACTGCCTTCACCCGCTCTATCGCCGTTCGGAACGCTTTGCGCCCGGCCATCTGGAACGAGAGGTCGTCAGAGTCTACCGCGTGAAATTTGCCGTCAATCAACTCGACCTTGAAATCGACCATCGGGTAGCCCGCTATCGCCCCGCGCGAGGCTGCGTCTTTGATTCCCTTCTGCACAGCCGGCCGCCACTGCTGAGGTATCGCGCCGCCGAAGATCTTATCGACGAACTCGAACCCGCCGCCGCGAGGCAGCCCTTCGAAGACGCAAGTGGCCTCGCCGAATTGGCCGCGACCGCCCGTCTGCTTCTTGTGTCGCCCGACGACCTCGATGCGGCCTTTGAAGGTTTCGAGATAAGCCACCTTGGGCGGGTGAAGCTCTACCTCGACGCCATACCGCTTCTTGAGTTTCGTGACGGCCACTTCGATGTGAGTCTGCCCTGAACCGGAAAGCAAGAACTCTTTGGTCTGAGGGTCACGGTCGAAATGGAGCGCGAGGTCTTCTTCGAGCATCTTGTGTATGGCCTGTGAAAGCTTGTCCTCGTCGTTCCTCGATTTCGGCTCGATGGCGAAAGCGATCGCAGGGGTCGGGAAATGGACAGGCTCGTAAACAATTGGGTGCGCCTTGTCGGCGAAGGTGTCGCCAGTCGTACTCTCTTTCAGTTTAGTAACGGCAATGATATCGCCCGCATGGGCCTCCGCAACTTTTTCAAGATTCTTCCCCTGCAAGACGTGAAGCGGGCCGAGCCGCTCCTGCGTGCTCTTTGTGATGTTGTAAACGGAGGCGTCAGATTTTACCATCCCTGAAAAAATCTTGAAGATCGTGATGCGACCGGCGAACGGGTCTGCGATAGTCTTGAATACGAGGGCCGAGAAAGGCGCTATGTCTTTCACCTCCCGCTCGATCACCTCTTCGCTGTCGGCGCTCGCGCGGCCTTTCATGGGGCCGAGGTCATCGGGAGCGGGCGCCAGTTCAACGATCTCGCTAAGCAGCGGCTGGATGCCTATGTTCTGCATACCCGAGGCGACGAAGATCGGGAACAGCCTCCGCTCGCAGACGGCTGTCTTGATGCCGGGTATCAAGTCCTCGTCGCTCAGAGTGCCTTCGGCGAAATACTTTTCCATCAGCTCTTCGGAGGCTTCCGCCACAACGTCAATTATCTTCTCGCGAGCGGCTTGAGCTGCGTCCTTCAAATCCGCAGGGACTTCGCCCTCGGTGGGCTTCCCGCTCCCGTCTCCCTCGTAAGTGTAAGCGCGCATGTGTATCAGGTCGATGACTCCCTGAAAGTTGCGCTCGCTCCCTATAGGCAGTTGGAAAGGCACAGCCTCGCGGCCAAAAGTCTCGTTAATCTGGCTGACCACTTGATCGAAATCAGCCCGCTCGCGATCCATCTTGTTAATGACGATCAATCTAGGTATGGCGAACTCTTCGGCGTAGCTCCACCCCTTCTCTGTCTGCACCTCAACGCCGTTCACAGAATCGACTACGACGAGGGCCGAATCGCAAGCGCGCAGCGCGGCCTTGCAGTCTAGAATAAACGCCGCGTAACCGGGCGTGTCGATAATATTGATTTTAGTCCCGTTCCACTCGCAATGCGCGAGCGAGCTATGAATAGTGATCTTTCTATTTATTTCGTCTTCATCAAAATCCGTAACGGTCGTGCCTTCGTCCACGCGACCAAGTCTTTGTGTGGCGCCCGCGTCAAACAGCATCGCCGAAACGAGCGATGTCTTGCCCGCGTCGCCATGACCTACAATGCCAACGTTTCTGATCTGTTTAGTTTCGTAGACCTTCATGATGGATGGTTTCCTTTCAACGCAAATTTTGATAAGCCGGGTTGCTCAAAACATTCGCATTGAATTTATAACCTGGCGAGGCATTGGCGCAAGAGCAGGGTTCAGGGATCAGGGGTCGGGGTTCAGGGAAAAGAGAATTTGAAATCTCAAATTCCCTGAACCCCGACCCCTGATCCCTGTTTCACATTGGAGAAAAGCTCCGTGCGATTTGATCCGTGATGTTGCGGTTTGAATCGAGCGAGCCGCGCTTGCCGGTGAAGCGGAGCACCCAGACGGAATTCCCCTCTTTCAGGAAGTAATAAGTGCTGGCAAGTTGGCGTGAGCCTTCGTTGGTGTAAAACGAAAGCCGCATCCCCGCAAGGCCGCCCCCACCGAAAGTCTCTCTAGCCGCCCGCTCATAGCCTGACCTGTATATCCTGAGACTCTCTTCTTCCTGTTGAACCATGTCGCCGAGCGAGCTGGCCGACAGGCTCTCTTTCGTTATCTTGAGCAACCCTTCGCTGCGGTCCCTGTAAACGAATTCGGTCTTCTGACGCCCCACGGCATCGCTGTAAGAGACTGCCCGCCAGTCTCCCGTTAAGGTGAGCTTGAATTTGCCTGCCGGGTCGAGAAACTCTTTATCCGTTTGCGCCTTTGCTGTTAGCGCGCCAACAGAGATCAGGATTGCGGTGAAAATGAATAGACATTTGTGCTTCATGCTTCCTCCACTGCCGGTCCAACACAATGTGTCTAACGCGCGGGCCAGAATCAATGCCTAAAAAAGTCTACCATAAACTCTCAAGCGGGGTATATCGGAATAGTGCTGAGTGCTGAGTGTCGGACAAATACTCAGGACTCAGCACTCAGGACTTAACGCAGCAGGCCAAGCAGCGCTCGTTGCTCGTCAAGAAGCTGGTCTATGCCTTGAGTGGCAAGCGCCGTCATCTGCTCCATCTGCGCCTGAGTGAATGGCTTTGACTCGGCGGTCCCCTGTATCTCGATGAAATGTCCTGAGCCCGTGCGGACGATGTTCATATCGACTTCCGCGCGCGAATCCTCCCCGTAGTCCAGGTCCAGGAGCGGCTCGCCGTTTATGATCCCGACCGACACGGCCGCGACGTAGTCTCTGACCGGGAGCGGGGCCGCGATCTTGCCGTTATCGTAGAGCTTTCTGAGGGCGAGCATCAAAGCGACAAACGATCCTGTGATCGAAGCCGTTCGCGTACCGCCATCCGCCTGGATCACATCGCAATCCAAGTAGACCGTCCGCTCGCCCAGCCGGTTCATTTCGACTACTGCGCGAAGCGAGCGGCCGATCAATCGCTGTATCTCCTGCGTGCGGCCGGAGACAAGATTTCGCCCGGTCTCGCGCGGCGTGCGAGTCTCGGTGGCGCGCGGCAGCATCGAGTATTCTGCTGTGACCCAGCCTTTCCCCTGCCCGCGCAGAAACGGGGGGACACGGTCATCTATCGAGGCCGTGCAAAGGACCCTCGTCTCACCTATCTCTATCAACACGGAGCCCTCGGCGTACCTCGTGTAGCCGGGAGTCAATCTGACCTGCCTGAGTTGATCGTAACCGCGACCACCTGTTCTTTTATAGCTCATACTGGTCCAAGCTCTACCGTTTCGACCGACTCAAGAGGGCGGCCAAGAAAAAGCTCCGCAACCCGACGAAAACGGATCGCGGAGTCTGTGACATAGAACTGTTCGCTAGGCGGCTCATCGGTTGTGCGCCGCAGTCCGCGCTCTTCTAGAAGCGAGGCGATCTCGTCTGCCACCGCCTCTCCCGAATCTACGTATGCCTTGCTGCCCATGACCGCTTCGATCACGGGGCGCAGTATCGGATAGTGAGTACACCCTAAGACGAGCGTGTCGACACGACTCGCGCAAAGCTCTGCTAAGTACTCTTCGGCGACTTTTCGCGTGACCGGGTGATCGAGCCACCCTTCTTCGGCGAGCGGGACAAACAACGGACAGGCGCGCGAGATTATCTCAAGCCCGGCTCGCTCATCGAGCATCGCCCGTTCGTAAGCGCCGCTGGCCACGGTCGCTTCGGTGGCGATGACGCCGACATAACCGCTTTGCGTCAGCGCGACCGCGCGCCGCGCGCCCGGCTTGATAACGCCTACTACGGGGACAGAGCATTCGCGGCTGAGCAGGTCGGCCGCAAGCGCCGATGCCGTGTTACAGGCGATCACAATCGCTTTGACGTTTTTCGATTGAATGAAAGCGGCGTCTTCCAGCGCGTAGCGCTGCACGGTAGCCGGTGAGCGAGTGCCGTAAGGAATCCGGGCCGTGTCGCCAAGGTATATCAGGCTCTCGTTCGGAAGTCGTCGCTCTAGGGCTCGAAAGACAGTCAACCCGCCCACTCCTGAATCGAACACCCCGATAGGCCACTCCGAGTTAGGATTTTCGATTTTGGATTTTGGATTATTTGGCATAGGGCTTTAACCAATCTAGTAGATCATTAGCGCTTGTTCCTCAATCCAAAATCCAAAATCCTAAATCGAATCAGTGTCCGCGCGGGTGCTTGATCTTGCCTTCGATGAGGATGGCAGAGAGCTTGTCCAGTTCCTCGTCCGCTTCGTCTATAGTGTCTTGCAGCCCGTCGGATTCAAACAACAGAGCGGACGCCTCCTTGCCTACGCCTTCGAGCCCTTCACCAAGCTCGCGCATCTCTTCTTCAAGCGCCCGCAGCTCTGCAATCGCGGAGGCGACGTTCGTGATATGCTCGCACAACAGATCAACGGATGCGCGCATAGCGGCTGTGCGGTGGCCCGCCGTCAAGAGCCGCGTCCGAACATGGTCTAAGCGGCGCAACAGCGCAATTCGGCCATTCTCAAGGTCGCCAATCTCGCGAGAGAGCTCGGCCAGTTTAATAGCTGCTAATTCCGTCTTGCCGGAGTCATTCATCATTCGCTCTTTTCTTGAGCCTAAAACATTCAGATCGAGGATCGGCTTGCCTGCGCGGCACAAAAAGCGACGGGCGAACCGTCTGCCCTGTCAATCAGCACGACGTTCGCCCGCGTAACCATATTTCTCTTTTTGTCACAATACACAATGGAGGTGGAGAGAATTGAACTCTCGTCCGAGAGCCGTCGGCGACAGAATCTACATACTTAGTTGCTTCCTATTTGTTTCGCCCGCCGTGACAGTGGAAGCAACGAAGCACCACGGAAGGCTAGCCCAGATTTGCTTTCCCGCGTTACCCCTGAGCACGGATAACGCAGGGCAGCCTGCTAAAGTGACGCCCCACTCCCTTCACACAGGCGATGGAGGGGGAGACGTAGCCGCATTAAGCGGCTAAAGCAAAGTCGCTTTTCGCGATTATGTTTTCCACACTTGATAACGCGGTGCATGGGCCGCGGTATGCATCTCTCGCTTCGGAATACCCCCGTCGAAACCTGGCACCCCCAAGCACTAAGAAGTTTATCATCTACTATTTGCGAGTGTCAAGCGAAGCCCCGTCCCGCCCTCTACGCAAGGCTTCACCCTGCCAGCTCATTTCCGCAGAAACGACTTTTGCAATGTTTTGGCAATACTTCGCGTCGATTGATAGTGAGGGTGTCATAACTTACACTAAGCGACTGATCCTAAAAGGTTCATAAACTGGCAATCTATTCCCGTGGGCCTTCCAAATCATAAACGCACTCCGCAAGGAGGTCACTGGCTATGGCTAGTCTATCTGAAAAGCTTCGCTTCTCAGTCTTCTCTGAGATTGCAAAAGACCGTTTAACTCATTGCGCGGCGCGCCGCGCGAGAAATATGACGATAATGGCTCTGCTTGCACTGGCAATGATAGCTGCGCCCGCCACGCGTAGCGCGGACCAGCCATGCCCGGGTGAGAAGAAGTCCGGCTGTGCTGTTAAAGTCGATCTGGCTTTCATAATTGATCGGTCCGGGAGCCTTGATATCTCAAAGCGCGGCCAGACATACGACGTTCAACTCCAGGCGATTGCCACGGCTCTGCGCGATCCGGATTTGATTCCTCAGAATGGCTCGGTTGCGGTTGCGGTTGTAGCTTTTGCCGATGAGCCGACCATCCTGGTTGAAAAGACTGAGATCAACTCAGCCGAAGATGCAGAGGCGGTTGCAAGACGCGTTGAATGCAATAAGTGCGTTGCGCCGCCAGGTGGTTTTTGCCCCGAACCGCCGACTAGCTTTTGTCCTGTATTCGGTTTATCTCAAGGGTCGTTCTTCGGCAAAGCCCTGCTGTTAGCAGACAAAGAATTGAATAAGCCGGTTACTCCCGATGCGATTAATCCCGCCCGACGTAGAATCTTCATAGCGTCTACAGACGGTGGACTTACCGACCTTAAAGAATCAGCCGAGGTTGCAAATGGTGTGGAGAAGGCTTCAAAGACTGAGGGCATCATTGCCAGACTCGATATTATTCTCCTGGGCGCCGATGCTGAGGAGAATAATGAAGGAGAGATTGCCAACATAGTATTCCCGAAGCCTCCTGACGACCTTCCAGGCAGAGTGTTAACGATCAAACCGGACAACTGCAACGCACCGAATCAGGAGAGCTTCGCGGACTGTGCCGATCAGGTCACAGAGTTTGCTAACTTCATTCGCGTAGCGTTTACCCGCGACTTCAAAGTGACAACAGATGCTGATACGCCTCCCAACGCGCCGGTTATAGACGGTGCAAGATCGCTAAGGCAGGCCATAGAGCAAGCTAATTGTAACGACGGGCCTGCGACCATAACATTCGATAAAAACGTCAAGATCATCAAGCCCGAAGAGCCATTGCCCGCGTTGACCGCGCCTGACATAAAAATTGATGGATGTAGCGGCGAGGATTGTCTGGATTCCGTGACTATTGACGGGAGCATGACCGACACAACCAAAGGCGAGGCGCACAGGTACGGGATATTGATTCGATCAACTCGGGTTAGCGTGCTCCGCTTAAGAATAATCAACTTCGAGATGGCTGGCATCGCAGTTGATCCGGTCTGCCCTTTCGACAAAGTCGGCGGCAATCGCATTGAGCAGAACAGGCTCGAAGATAACAAAGAAGCAGGCGTGCTTATTCTCGACCCGAGCCCGGATTCGGATGGCAGTAATAACTTCGGTAACAGGATCTCTTCGAACACGATTTCCGGGAGCCGGACTTTGATCGATCTGGGAGGCGATGGTCCGACAGCAAATGACCCGGGCGATCTTGATGAGGGGCCTAACAGATTGCTCAACTTTCCAGAGAATGTTGTAGTGGCGCAAATCGGCGACAGCGCGACTATCACGGGGACGGCTGCGCCCAACGGGGAGGTTGAGATATTTGAAGTCGTGAGGCTCGACCCATCATCGGACGATCCGGTTGCTGATGCGGTGAGACCCCTGACCACAGCGCTTACTGACGGCAACGGCGCGTTCAGCGCCACAGGAGTGCCTCCCTCCTCGACAGGCTTCTACGTCGTTACGGCTACGGATGCAATTCCAGACGGAATATCGGCAAACACGTCGGAGTTAAACAACCTTGTTGTCTGCGGGCTTGCTGCGGCCAAGATAACTCTTGAGGGCGGCAATGATGTCCTGGAATTCGAACCCGTCGTCGCCCCCGATGAGGCCTTGATAAGCATGACGAATTCTCGGACATTCACTGTCGAAAACACAGGTTGCCAGCCTCTGAGTGTAGGGTTCGCTTCGATAACGCGCGAGGTAACTAACAGAACGCTTCCTACGAACGGCGGAAACCTTGATGATAGCAAGTTCTTTACTGTTTCAATCATTGATGCTCAGGAACAGGAAAAGGCTTTCAACCGCGAGAGCGAACCGATTCTGATTCATCGCGGCATTAATAATGCCCGAAGATTCCGAGTCTTTTTCCACCCTGAAATCCCTGCTCCGGCCCGCTCCAAAGACAGGCTTTCGGCGAGTAATGTCTTGCCCAACAATTTCAGATCCAAGGTCTTTCTAAATCTCAACGGCGTGCGCACAGATTCAGTTACCATTAATGCAACGGTCGATGGTCGCGTCAGGTTCATAGATAACGCGGGCAACGCAGAAACCGCGCAAGCTCAATTTGAACATTCCGGGAACGACGCCACGGTAAGCTTCTTTGTTTACGACTCGGACCTGAATGCGGACAAGGTAGAATTTACCTTCCTTGATAAAAATGGCAACGCGCTTCCGGTAAATAACCCTTCCATCAGCCTGCAAGAAGCGATCAGGTTGAGAAAGGTAAAAGTAGTTGTCGGACAGAGTTATGAAGTGAGGCAAAGGTTCACAAACGGGAAAGTTCTTTCAAAAGTATGCAGCGTTGCGGTGAAGGTATTCGAGGGCGCGGCCCCGAAAGACGATACTGAGTCAGCCTCAAGATGTTCGCGGCGGACAGTTGCGCAATCCCTGTCGCTCAATAAGAATCGCGTCACGACCATCTCGTTGCCAAGCCTCAGACTCGCTTTTGACCGCACGGAGGTGCGCTGATGGTCAATCGTTTATTCTATCTATCTCGGCTGTCTCTGATCGCGGCTCTGATCATTTGCTTCAACGCCGCAAGCTCGCGGGCAGATGACGCGAGAAATGACCCGATTATTCGGCTTCGTGTGACGGAATCGTTTAGCCCCATCGGCAAGCTCCATTCATTTGGCGCAGCCACAATCAACGGGCGGCGGACCGAGGGCGAGCAGATGATATGGGCGGGCGATATGATCGAAGCACCGGCCAATTCCAGCGTCCGCGTAAGCCTGGATTCGATAGGGCGGATTACTCTCAGGAACTCCGGCAAAGCGAGGCTCGCCATAGCATACGAGATGGCGAACCACAATACTGTGCGCCGCGTGCTGATCGCCTGGCTGGTCAAAGGCGACCTGACGGCGCAACTCGAACCGAACTCCTCGGCCTACGTCGAGGCTTGGGGGTCGGCCTTCTCGTCGTCAAGCGGCGCGAGCTTTCGCCTGACGATCCGCGAAGGCCAGCCGGTTGTCGATGCTGTGAGCGGAGCAGTATGGGCCGTCTCGACGCGCCAGCCTGAGTACATCCTTCAGCGAGTCTCGATCGATCGCAGCGGCAGAATGACAGACCTCGGCAACAGGGAGATAAGGAAGAGAAAGCGTCAGCTCGAACCTATCACCGTGCGCCTCACCGGAAAGCGGCCCACGCGAACAGTCGCATTTACGCCTGGCCCGGGCGCGGCACAACAGGATTTCGAGCCAATAGCAAATGAACTCTTGGAATTCCAGATCACCCTGGATAATCCGACCGCTGTTATTGGAGCCATGAATCCGCCCCAGAAGGAAACCGATCAACGAGGGATAGCCTCTTCGAATTTCGAAGCCAGCAGCATTTCCGGGACCGGCACGCTCAGGGTAACGGCCCCTAGATTAGGCATTTGGCGGGAGTGGAGGATAACTGTTCATGGAGGCCTGAGCTTGTTGCAAAGGACTTTGATCGGCGGGGCCATCGCCGGGGGCATAATTATTATATGGGACCCGTTTGATGATGGACAAATAATGCAGCAGCCACCGCCGGAAATCCCTTGAGCCGCGTCAGGAATTATACGACAGCACGAGTACCATCAGGAGAGGGTTAAGGAGGCCATTGTGTCCGGTCCAGAGTATCTGAATCTCACCCTGAAGATCAGTCGCCATGATGAGGTTTACAAGGCCGAACTCGATTGCCCGTCGGGCAAGTCTACCACCTTTTTTCAACTTCCGGTTTCAGACCAGGAACTAAACGCAAAGCTGGCCCGTATCCGCAAGCCGGGGCCGAACGCGCGGGCTTCAAGATCTGTCGAGGTGCAGACGGCAAGGGACTTCGGCGTTGAGCTATTCAAATCTGTCTTTGATAAAGAATCGCTGAGTAATCTGCGCGACTGCATCGCTCAAGCCGCCGAATCGGATTGCGGTTTGCGCGTACGGCTTATGGGATGCGATGAAGTGATAGACCTGCCGTGGGAATACCTTTATGACATGGAGCATGAAAGTTATCTTTTCGCCTCACCTGACTATCTTCTGATGCGCTATTACAATAATCACATCTCCAGAGAGATCCTGCCGCTTGCGATCAAACCGGCGCTGCGCGTCCTTGTGATGATACCGAACGAGGGCTCTTCGCCGGACGCGGAAACGGAGTGGAATCTGCTCAACGCGTCGTTGAGCAGCCAGCGCAGCCGGGGGTTGGTAACGCTTGAGCGGCTACAGCCTGCGACTCTCTCAGCCCTCAAGCTCCGATTGGAACGAAGCCCGATGGAGGACGGCATCCACGCCTTCCACTTCATAGGCCGAGTGAAATTTGATGATGATAGCGAAGAACCAGCTTTGATGATTGATGCCGATAGCGGGAATTCCGATCTTATCACCGCAGGGCATCTGGGATGTGAGCTTTATAATCACCAGCCGTTGCGACTCGCGGTGCTGATTGGCCGAAACCATTCCGAAGCCGGTCCCCTCAATCTCTTTGGCGCGTCAGCGCGAAGTCTGTTGGAGCGGAGGGTTTCATCCGCCATAACGACTCAGCTTGAGATGACCCCTGAGGCTGGTCGCGCGTTCGCAGCCGCGTTCTACGCCACGCTGGCGGCAGGCCGCCCCGTAGATGCGGCGATGGCCGAGGGGCGTAACGCAGTGAGCGCCGGAGCGGGGCTTCTGCAATCAAGCGCCCCGGTCCTCTACACGCGTGTGATGAATGGAAGGCTTTTCGCCAGGGATGAAGCAGCCCCCCACAGTCCATCAGTTTTGAAGTCGACACCATCCGCCCCGGACGACGGCAACTTAGGTGAGCACTTCAGCATGATGGCTCATCGTATAAAAGAAGGATTGGTGATACCGTTCCTGGGCGCAGGCGCAAGCCTGTGTGGTCGCCCGGAGAATACGGACTGGGATCCGGCCAGGAGAGATTATCTGCCTGACAGCAGTCAGCTCACCTCCTACCTGATCAAGCAGCTTTATCCACTCATGCCGCAAGAGTCCAAAGGCGACCTGCTTCGGGCCTCGCAATTCATCTGTCTTGAGATGGGAGAGACTCCTTTGTACCAGAAACTTCATTCGGTCTTCGCCCTCCCTTATCAGCCGACGCCCTTACACACGCTGCTGGCAGAGATACCTTGCATCCTGAGCGAGAAAGGGTACGCTCCCTTCAATCAGCTCGTGTTGACAACCAACTACGATAATCTGATGGAAAGGGCTTTCGATAGGGCGGGGATCAAGTTCGACCTGATCTACTATGAGTCTAAGAATTTAGACAAACACTTCGGGAAATTATGCCGCAAGAATTCCGACGGCACGGTCCAGCATATAGAGGGAGAGATCGGGTATCAGGATATATCACCCGACCGCCGCTCAGTCATTCTCAAGATTCACGGCGCGGTGCATGAGATGGCCGATCAGGACAGCTATGTCATCACCGAGGATGATTACATCGATTATTTGACCCACACAGCTTTAACGACTCTCTTCCCCGTGGACCTGATAAAGAAGATCAAGGAGAGCCACTTCTTATTCCTCGGCTATAAGCTGCGCGATTGGAATCTGCGCGCCATACTCAGACAGATTGAAGTGGCGCGGAAGCTTTCTCTTAAATCGTGGGCCATCCAACGCGCCCCCGATCGTATAGACACCGCCATGTGGAGGAACCACGGGGTGGAGATTATCGATATGGACCTGGAGAAATATGTTGACAGGCTGAGCAAAGCGTTACAGTCATTACCGCGCTCCGGAGATGATTGATGAGCGCAGAAGGCATTACGATAAAACCTTACCTGGGACTGGCTCCTTACTCAGAAGAGCAGGCGCTCTTTTTCTTTGGTCGCGAGAAAGAAAGAAAAGCCATAACGGATAACCTGCTGGCCCGGCGGCTGACGCTATTGCGCGGGGAGAGCGGCGTCGGCAAGAGTTCGGTCCTGAGTGCAGGCGTCAGTCATGACTTGCGATGGCTCGCCAGAGAAAACCTTGACGCGACTGGCAAGCCGGGGCTCGCCGCCCTGGTCTTCAGGAGCTGGAAAGGTGACCCGGTCGCCGAGCTAAAGCGGGCTGTCGAGGGGGCGGTTAAGAAAGCTTTCTTCGGCATGCCGTTCGAGCCTGTCTCACAATCGCTTCCGCTGGCTGAGACGTTGGAGATGTGGGCGGACCGCGTCGGCGGCGAGCTGCTGATTATCCTCGATCAATTCGAAGAGTACTTCCTCAATAACGGGCAAGAGGGCGGCGACGGCACATTCGCGGCTGAGTTTATTCGATTGATGAACCCTCGCTTTGCGATGGTCAGTTTCCTGATCTCCATCCGAAGCGACTGCTACGAGAAGCTCGAACGATTCAAGAAAGATATTCCCAACATCTTCCAGCACTCGCTGCGCATAGACCATCTGGACATGGACGCCGCGCGCGAAGCCATTCAAAAGCCTGTAGAGAAATACAATCATTTATTTGCTGCGGGCAGAAAACGCATAAGCATAGAACCGGGGCTGGTGGATGTAATACTGAGCGAGCTGAGGGAGCTTGAGGGCGAAAATCGCTTAGAGAAGGCCGCTGCCAACGTCGAGGCCACAGAGATCAAAGCTCCCTTTCTACAGCTTGTGATGATGCGCTTGTGGAAGGAGGAGATGCTTTCAAACTCGGCGATTATAAGACGGGAAACATTAGAGCGCCTGGGCAATGCAGAGGGCATAGTAAGCAAACATCTCATAAGTGCTATGAACGACTTGACGCCGGAAGAGCGGGAGATAGCTCGGCGAGCCTTTTCACATCTCGTCTCGCCCTCAGAAGCGAAGTACGCCTATTCAGCCCCCGACCTGGTCAGGTACGTGAATGTTGACGAGAAGAAGCTCGAGGAAGTGCTTGAGAAACTCTCTAGGGTTGAAGCGCGCATACTGAATGCGGTCACGCCTCACAAGAGCGGGGCCGCTACGCGCTACGAGATTTTTCATGATGTTCTTGCGAAGCCTATCCGCGAGTACGTTCAGGAGGCGGAAAAGGCTGAGGCGGCCAGGCGAGCGGCAGAACAGGAAAAGGCCATAGCAAGGATTCGGTTGAGAAGAGTAATAGCAGTCGCGGCCATCCTGGTGACAGGTTTGCTGGCGCTGCTGCTACTCCTGTATGTGCAACAACGAATTAGAAATGCTGAGACCGCGAAGCGAACGGCAGAGCAGAAGGCGACACAAGAGCGAGACAACAGAATGGCCGCAGAAGCATCATTGAAACGCGGAGCCGGCGCATTTAACGATGTGTTGTTCAAGAGTAACGATTTCGAGGGTAGTAAAACCAGATTTGACGAAGCCATCCTTTCATATCAAGAAAAAGGCGACCGGGAAAGCGAGGGAATAGCGCGGATGGGTCTGGGCGGCCTCCATTATCGATACGGCGAATATACCCAGGCCGCAGAAGAATACAAAAAGGCAGAGGAAGTCTTAGAAAAAATTCTGGAGCCGGAACATCGCTTTTTAGCTGATGTTCGCAATAAACTTGCGTTGGCCTATTACGATGATGGCAAGTACTCCGAGGTCGAATCGCTTTACAAACGCGCTATCGAACATCTTGAGAGGGCCTTCGACCCGTGGAGCAAAGAAGTAACTCCTAGCTTGATCGGCTTGGGAGAGTTTTACCAGTTGCAAGCCAGGTATGACGAGGCCGAAGAGAACTTTAAGCGCGCACTGGCTATTCATGAGAGCAGCCTCGGAAAAACACACCAGGAGGTTGGTATCGACCTTTCATATCTGGCTGGGGTCAGTTTCATGCGGGGAAGATATGATGAGGCTGAGAGGCTATACAGAGAAGCGTTGGCGATTCTTGAGGCCGCGCTTGGGCCAGAACATGTAGCCGTGTCTAAAGTCCTGGGAAACCTGGCCGATGTCTATTCGGCTGATGGGAGATACCGCGCCGCGCAGCCACTCCTATTGCGGGTGCTCGACATTCAAGGCCGCGAATATGGGCAAACAGATTACCGTTTCGCCCAGGTAGAAAGTAATATGGGAAGTCTCTTCAATGAGCAAGGAAAACATGCCGACGCGCTGCCGCTGCACAAGGAGGCTTTACTTACTATGGAGGATTTCTACAGGGAAGATCATCCTAGTGTGGCCGTCCCCGTCAATAATCTCGCCTACACTTACAGCAAGCTTGGCGACTGCAAAGAGGCGATGCCGCTTTTCAAGCGCGCGCTCGATATAAGAAGGAAATCCTTTGAGCAGAAACACCAGGCCATAGCTTCTTCCTTAAACGGCCTGGCCGAGTGTTACCGCGACACAGGGAGGTACGCCGAGGCAGAAACTCATTTTAAGGAGGCGCTCGATATAAGAGCGGAGAAGCTCGGGCCTGACAGCCCCGCCGTTGCCGCGACTCTTGAGAGCATGGGACTGCTTTACTTTAGACAGGCGAAATACGCTGAAGCCGAGCAAATGCTTAGAAGGTCTTTGTTAATACGGCAATCCGCTCTGCGCCCTGGACACCCCGCAATAGCTGAGACGCTTGAGAATTTAGCTCTTCTATTGCGCGCGACGAACCGAATTAACGAAGCCGCAGAAGCCGAACAGCAAGCGCGGCAGATAAGGGAGAACAACAGCCGGGAATGACCTTAGTTATGGCTGTCTGAGTTAGAACCGAAGATTATGCTTCAGCAGATTGCTCTTTGATGTTCCGCACGCGGTCCATAGCTTCGTTGTAGCGTGCATGAAACGTAGAAAAATCTTCTGCGGAAGAGGGGAACATCCCATACCAAAAATAGTCGAATCTGTCTGTGAGATAACGCATGGGTGCGACCAGCGGCTGAAACCGCGAGACTTTTGCCAGGTATTCGTGGTTCGTAGTGTTCGGCTCAAGCTCTATCAGGTTGCGCTCCGACAGCTCGTAAAGCAGCGAGATATAAAGTTTGCGGACTGCTCCGCGGAAATCGCCGGCCTTCGCCGCTGCAAGCGCCGCCTCGGCCAGGTCGCTCGATGAGGTCCCCGCCTCTATCTCTTCGCCTAGAACGGTCCGCTTCTTTTCTCGTTTCTTGGGCGCGCGCCTCTTGCGTTTAATCGTTCTGATCGCGAGAACGACCGCCGCGACGACCCCTGCCATGACGAGCACTCTGAAGACCCAGCTCGTGCCCGAGTTGCCCCCGAACAGCACGCTAGTGACTGCGTTCCATATCTTTTCAAGAAAACGAAGGACTTCGGTTCTGACTTTTTTTATAAACTTTGTGATAGGGTCTTCGCCCTTCGTCATGAACTCGGCCCGGCTGCGAATCTCGCGAATCTTCTCCCGCACATTAGCGGCGCTATCGGCTGTCTGCGGTTGAGCCTGAAAGTGCTCCAGGTGCTCGCGCAGGGCGCGGAGCCGGCCCGACGCCTCGCTGAGCTTTTTCTCGCGCTCCTCGGGGTTTGAGGCGTGGCGAGATGTTTCGACAAGAATGTGGAGCCAGCCGTTATCGACAGTGGTGGACTGGCCCCCCACCTCTACTTGTTCCGAGATCGGAAGCAGCTTTGCAATGTTCTCAATGCGGTCGGCTTCATTCTCACGACTCTCGATCAGCGAGGCTACTTCACGCTCAGCAAGCGAGACGCGATTGGCATAGTCGGAGAGGTCAGCGGCGCCAATGGCGTCGACCACCAGAAAAAGAATAATTATCGAAGCCGGAATAATCTTACGCATCGATCAACTCTCGGCCACTCTCTTGCCGCATTGAATACAGAACTGCGCGCTGGGTTGGAGCGCGGCGCCACAATTCCAGCACAACGAAGATGCGCGGTCAACAGTCGCTTGGCCGCCCTGCGCTCCGCTCGGCGCCACGGCCTCCTGCTGACCTGATGCCTGCACATCGGCCTGCGGGGTCGAATCGAGGGCAGGCGCTATGGCTTGATAGCCCGGCTGCTGAGCTTGCGTAACGGTGTCATGCGTAAAGGATTCGCGCGGCGGGCCTGTTTGCTGTGGCTGTATCACAGGACGAGGCGCGGGCGGAGGCATATACCCGGCCAGTCCGAGCGGGCTGGTCTGCACGAAAGGTCGAGGGTAAGCATAACCGGGCTGCGGGTAGTACTGCGGGTAGTAGCCGAAGACGGGAGGCCGCGCGACAGGCCGCCAGTAAAAACCGGGAGAGACCTCGCGCGCCAGCAACTCCAGGTCGTAGGCTTCCTTACGGACGCGGCTGTCAAAATAGAGGAGCGTGAACGAGACTATCCAGATCGGCAGCACCAGCAGATTTGAGATCTGATTGAATGCTCCATAAATCACGTTCCAGCCCGGGCTGAAGAAGTAATCCGCCGACAGCAACCCGAAGTACTGGAGTGCGATGATGAATGGAATCGTGAAGGCTGCCAGCAGAGATAGTGAAACAAAGTATGTGAACAGCATTATCCCGCCTACGCGATACCAGTTCCCGCCCCCGAGGCTCATAGCCCGGCTCAACGCTGACCCGACCGACTGACCTTCGATCATCACAACCTGCGGCAGGAAGACCACGCGCGCCACGACGTGCAACAGGATATAGATTCCAGCCGCTACGGCTATCAAAACGGTGATTACGATAACGACTGTCACCATCCAGGGCGGAAGCCCCAGCCCGCCCGTCGCTCCAATGATGAGCGCCGCGACCAGTACGATGAGAATCAGGACGATATAAAGGGCCATGCTCAATCCCATCATCAACGCCAGGGAGAGCAGTCCCATTAATGTAATGTCGCCGAGTCTACGGCGGACGGCAGAAAAACATTTCTTGAAAGTAACCGGCTCGCCCAGCATGATGTGATCGCCGACCACGCGCGAAAGAGCTGCGACAGTAATCACCATTGCAAAGAACCAGACCGGGTATCCGATCGTCCCTAAGCCGAGCATTATCATCGCAGCGCCGTCGAATTCGGGAGTCGCGGGTGGTGGAGAGTCCAGGTCCGGCAGCATCTTCATGTAGCCGAACCAGAACATCATGGAGGTGGCGTACCCGATCAAAGATGGGATAGCGACTATGGCGACCATCGGGGTAAAGTTGCGGCGGTATAGCCGCACCGTGCGGTCGATCACGTCCCCTGTCGACATCGGTTCGAGTATAGTGAAGTTCGCCATCAGACCCAGATTATAACACGGGGATCGGGGGTCAGGGGGCAGGGGTCAGGAAGAAGAGAATTTGAAATATCAAATTTGAAATCTGAAATTACAAATCCCTGACCCCCGACCCCTGGCCCCTGCTACCTTCCCGCCTGTGCGCTCCCGGCGCGCTTGAGGACTTTCTTGGCCGTCACATGCTTCATCAGCTCGGCGCGGTCAAGGAAATAGGTAGACGCGGCTTTGCTCTTGCTGAAGAGTTTTTCGGCCTGATCGTCCCAATGGCCGCTCGCTTTGTGATCGCTGTTGCCGAGCGGTATCACCTGATAGGATTTCGGCGGGTTTGAAAGGATGACTATCGTCGGCATAGTCTGACCGCCGCGACCTAGCATCTCTTTGCCTACAGCCGCGAAGGAGATCGCTCGCGGAGTCGCCATCGCGACATTGTTCGCGCCGCCACCGAGCGAGCCGCCCCCGACGGGCCATGTCTTCGAGCCGCCCTCGCGGCCTACGCGGAAGTACCTGCCATAAGGCGCTCTCACAGTCTCGAAATTCGACTTGAGCCACTCGGCGGCCTTTGTTACACCGCTTACCAATTGCTCGTCGGTAATGTTTGCAGGAGGGTCGACCGCTTTTGCCTGGTCCCCGCCCAGTCCCTTTTTGAACGCATAGAACGCGAGCGCGCCTTCAGATTCCGCGTCGCTTCGGCGGTTCCATTTCTGGATCAAGTCGTAGACCTGGCTTGCGTCGGCAGTCTTCGCCGTCTCAGGCGCCTTCTCCCATGCCTGTTTCAAACGGGCTTGCCAGAGTTCCGCATGATAGACCTGCGGGCTGAAAGTAATGTCGATTGCCTGGTCAACCGTAACCTTCGTTGCGGCGTCGAGCAGCTCGGTCATCATCTCGCCGCGCTGGTGGCGCGGCGCTTCGCGCGTGGCGTTGTAGATGTATGGATACTGTGAGTATCTTTCGGGCGTCAGCGGGCTCTCTTTCATCATGGCGAACGGCGTGACATTGCAGTTGTGCATGTAACCCGTAGCCGGGTTCGTGATCTGCACAAGGTCCGAAAACGGATGAATCCCCTGCCATTCGGTCTTGGACGTATTGCCCGGCACCGGGCGGGTAGGGTCGACGCCTTTGGCCCTAATCGGAACGCGACCGTTGCGGACATAAAAAATATCTCCCTGAACCGTGCCGATCATCACGTTCTGCGCCATCAACTGAAGTCGCTGCATCGCGCGCTTAACTTCTTCGAGATTGCGCGACATCATCATCTCGTAAACCTGATCCGTTAGCCCCACTTCTTCAGCGTAAGGAATCGACATGGCGTAAGCCTTCGCGCCTTTGCGGGCAACGACAGGGCCGTGATGAGTGTAATCAATCTCGACCTCGCGCCAGTCAACTTTGTCGCTGCTCTTCACCCCTATCCGCTGTTTGCGAACGATCATATCGCGCCACTGGCCGTCGTAACGATACTGGCGCGGGTTATCAGGATTGATCTCTTCTTCGTAAACATCCGAAGTGTCGGGGCCGCCCGTCGTCATCGCGATGGACGCATAGCGGCTGTGGCCGAGGCTCGGGAACGGGACCCCCAGGATCGAAGCCCCCGCGACGTTGAAATCTCCCGCGTAGATCCTCACCTGATAAAAGCGGAACTCTCCGTACCAACTCAGGTGCGGATCGATGACGGCGATGGGAGCGCGCATGGCCGTGCGGTTAGGGGCTATCAACATCTGGTTTGACCCGCGATAACTGACCGGATCGGGCTGAATGCCTCCGCGTTGTAGGTCGCCCGCTGCCTCACCCATCGGCCAGCCGAATATGATGTACCGAGAGAGCGCGACGACGTGCCAGGGATGAATCTCCTGCGCCCAGGCGGGCACCTGCTCGGGGTGCTCTTTCATAAACAGCTTAATGCCTTCCTGGTAGGACTCGATGGCGGCGCGCAATTTGGGGTTGATCTGAGAATACTTTTCGCGGCTGACCTCTTCGTGCCTCCAGATGCGCTGGATGTAGTCGTTGCGGTAGTGGTCCGGGCCAAATACTTCGGACATCGTGCCCGTCGCCTTGCGGTAATTCTTGAGCAGCTCTTCCAGGCGGTCTTCGGCCTGAGCGTAGCCTACTGCGAAAGCCGCCGACTCTAGCGTGCGGGCGAAAACGTGCGGTATGCCGTACTCATCCCTGTAGATTGTCGGCTCATCGTTTGCAATTTTGCCCGTGTAAGACTGTGCCCCGAACGGCACGAACAGCGAAATGGCGATGACAACGAGAAGGGCTTTTTTCATGGCGCGCGCTCCTTGGTGGAATTGAGAATGTAGGATTCTTCATTATCACACTCGCGCGCCTCGTTGCAAAACTTTCTGCTTTGTAAGAGAATTGACGCCACTCGCAATCTCAAATCTCAACCGCGAAAGGAATAAAGGATGGCCCCGAGTGATAAGCTCCTGGTGACTCTCGAAAACGGAATAAAGCGCATAACGATCAACCGACCTGAACGGCGCAACTCCGTCGATACCGAAACGACCGTGCTGCTTCACGAAGAGATTCAGCGGTCCGCCGAAGACGAGAGTCGTGTGTTGATCCTTACGGGCGCGGGCGACGCCTTTTGCGCGGGCGCGGACCTTCAGGCGACGAGCGAACAGGACATCAAGAGCTTTGACGTGACCGCCGCTTTGCGCTCGCGCACGAACCCGACGATCGTCGCGATGCGGCGGCTGGCAAAGCCTATCATCGCCCGCGTACACGGACCGGCCGTCGGCGTCGGCTGCAACTACGCGCTGGCGTGCGATATGCTGATCGCCTCTGAGCAGGCAAAATTCGGCCAGGTCTTCGTCAAGATAGGCTTGATGCCTGACGGCGGCTCAACCTACTTTCTGCCGCGCATAGTCGGTTACGCCAAGGCGTTCGAGCTGATGGCGACGGGCGATTTGATAAGCGCGCAAGACGCGCTCGCCCTCGGATTGGTGAATCGCGTCGTTGCTGTGGAAGAGCTGGATTCGGTCGTCGATCAGTTAGCTGCCCGACTCGCCGCCGCGCCCGGGATCGCTCTTGCGAAGATCAAGGAGGGCCTGAGCGTCGGGGAGACTTCGGACCTCGCGACCGCGCTAGAATTTGAGGCCGTCAACCAGCAGGCATGTTTTCATTCCGACGATTTCGTCGAAGGCGTGAAAGCCTTTCTCGAAAAGCGCAAGCCTAACTTTCAAGGCAAATGATAAGGAGAAGAATCCAGACAATAGTCGCGCTCTTTGCAATCACTGCTTTCGCAGCCTGGACCGCTGTGGGGCGCGCGGAGGCGAGATTAGCCTTCGAACCATCGGGCGGCGGGCCGCAGCAAGGTGACAATTGTAGCGCGTGTCATCAGAAGAACGGCGATCAGACAGTCAGTCTTTTTGCGCGCAGCACGCACGCGCGGTCGGGGATCACTTGCAACAGATGTCACGGCGGCGATCCTTTTGCGACGGAGAAACAGGCCGCGCACGGCGGGCGTTTTGTCGGCAAGCCATCGAGCAACGATACGCTCGCGATGTGCGGCTCGTGCCATCGCGCGCAGCTCGCGGCGTTCAAGACGAGCCGCCATTTCCCCGAGCGGCGCGGCGTCGCGCGGGTCGATTGCTCGGGTTGTCACGGCGCTCACCTGGTGGGGGCGCAATCGACCAACTTCAGCTTCGGCTATTACTGCGCGGGCTGTCACGGGCTTGAATACTTGCCCGAGCTTCCAACTGATTTTCAGAAGATGCTCGCGGTCGCGGACGAATCTCGAAAGATCACGCGAGCTATCGAAGAGGCGGGCCGCAAGCCTTCGGATGAAGTTGCCAGCAGGCGCAAAGAGATTCGGCGATTAATAAGCGAGATTGTCCACCCGACGAACTTGCAAGTCGGGCACGAGAAGATTGCTGAGATCATCAGGCTGGGCGAGGAGCTGAAGCAGATTGAAGAGCAAGAAAAGCGGAAGCAGGTCAGATGAGATGCGTTGAGAAAAACCCGTTCTACGAGGTGAAAGAATGAAAGATCGAGCTATGGCTTACTACGCGCTGGCCGTGTTGTTTGCGATCAATACGATGAACTTCTTTGATCGTCAAATACTCGGTGCGATAGCCGAGCCTATTCGAAGAGAGTGGGGCTTGACTGACAGCCAGATGGGTCTTCTCGGGACTGCTTTCACACTCCTCTACGCGGTTGTAGGCGTGCCGCTCGGACGGCTCACAGATAGGACCGTGCGCACGAGGATTCTGGCGGCGGGCGTATTCGTGTGGAGCTTGCTTACGGCGGCATCAGGGCTTGCCAGGAACTATGCGCAGCTTTTCGCGCTGCGTTTAGGCGTAGGCGTGGGCGAGGCCGCCTGCGCGCCTGCATCCAGCTCTTTGATCGGCGATCTGTTTCCCGCAAGCAAGCGCGCAAAAGCGCTCGCGATTTTCATGATGGGGCTTCCGATTGGGATAGCTCTGAGCTATGCAGTGAGCGGGACCGTAGCGCACTCATACGGATGGCAAGCCGCATTTTTTGTAGCAGGCATCCCCGGCCTTATTTGCACTCTCGCGGTCCTGTTCGTCCGCGAGCCGAAACGCGGGGCCACCGAAGTCCACAATATTGGCGCGCTCAAGCGCGAAGGCTCACCTTACAAGCTGGTGCTTTCGATCCCGACAATGTGGTGGCTAATACTGTCGGGCGCTCTGCACAATTTTAACATGTATGCCATTGGCTCATTTCTCTCGCCGTTCCTAACACGTTATCATTACGCCGATCTCGCGATTGGCGAAGCTACTCGGCAAGCAGGCTTCGTCGCCATGTTTGTCAACGGGCTATCGGGCATACCCGGATTACTGCTCGGCGGCATCATTGGCGACGCGATCATGAAGAAGCGCGCTAACGGGAGGCTGCTGGTCGGCGCAATAGCGATTCTCATATCAGTGCCTTTGAATTATTTCGCGCTCGGCCGTCCGCCCGGGGATATATTCGGTTTCGGAGTGTTGATGGGATTAGGCGTCGCGGTCATGTACGCTTATTACTCCACGGTCTATTCGACGATACAAGACGTGATCGAGCCATCACTGCGCGGCACGGCGATGGCGCTTTACTTCTTCGCGATGTATGTGCTGGGCGCGTCGCTCGGCCCGCTCGGGACAGGTTTTCTGAGCGATTATTTCTTCGCGCAGGCTTCCGGGGGCCAAGCACTTGAGCTGATGACTGCGCAAGAGATCGCCATGTTTCGCGCGCAGGGGCTGCGCTCGGCGATGTACGCCATCCCGGTGCTCGGCGCGTTGTTGACGCTGGTGCTTTTCGCGGGATCGCGAACCGTCACAAAAGACATGGAAAAATTGCAGCGATGGATGAGAGAATCTGCTGAGAAATCAGGCGTCGCGGAAGCGGCGAAAGTCGAAGCCGCCAAGTAATAGCGGAAGATGAGCATGAGCAAAACGAAGACTCTTAGTTCTCGGGCGTGGCGGGCAGCGATACTGTTCATCTGTTTGTGCGCGGTCACAGGCCCACTGTTACTGTTCGTCTCAAAGCCTAAAGTCAATCGTCCGCCCGCGCTCTTGCCGATTCAGCAAGAGGTCCCCGATCTTAACACGACCGAAGACCCCGAAGGTCGCAGCGATTGGTTCTTCTCTCAACGTGCTTACCCGTCGGGCGACCTGCCCGCGGACGCGCGCGAGGCGGCGTGGCAATCAATCTCGCGTCGCGGCATCCAGTCACAATCGATCACCACGACAGCTAACAACACGTGGCAATCGATCGGCCCATCGCCCACTCAGCCCGGCTACACCAACTGGGGCGTCACGTCAGGCAGGGTCAACGCAGTGGCCGTTTCGCCCGTAAATTCTCAAATCGTTCTCGCAGGCAGCTCTACGGGAGGGATATGGCAATCGACTAATGGCGGGGCGAGCTTCGCGCCCGTGACCGACTCGCAGGTCGACCTGGCAGTCGGGTCGATCGCCTTCGCTCCGAGCAGTCCTTCTGTCGTCTACGCCGGGATGGGCGATACGAAACTGGGGTATCTCGGGAGCGGGGTCTTGAAATCCACGAACGGCGGGAGGACCTGGGCCAAGGTAAGTAATAATACGCTTCCCTCCCCGGGCGCTGTAGCCAGGATAGAGGTCGATCCCGAGAACGCTGACAGGGTCTATGTCGCCCAGTACCTAAAAGTTTCAGAAGAGAAGGTTCTCTCAAGCGGGTTTTATCTATCGACAGACGGCGGCGTGAGCTGGACGCGAACGCTCACGGGCGCGGCGCGCGACATCGCCATAAGCCCCGCCAACCGGCAAACGCTTTTCGTCGGCACGATCCCCCGCAATGAACAGATAGAGAATACGGCTACGCCGGGGCTGCACCGCTCAACTGACGGCGGCAACACCTGGACGAACGTGCTTCCAGTCTTATACGACACAGGGTTCAGGCGGGATGTAAAAGTCGCCGTCACGCCCGCTCGCCCGCAAGCCATTTATGTTTTCACGGGAGGAATCTGGAACAACGGCCTTTCGGTCCGCGTCGCAGTCAGCACTGATAACGGAGAGAACTGGACGGACCGGAGCACGGCCTTTGACACTGCGCAGATCGGCTACAACACATATATCTATGCCGACCCGCGCAACGCCGACACGCTCTACCTCGGCTCGCGCGACGTTTACCGGAGCACAAACGGCGGCGACAGTTGGACCAACCTGACCAGGAGTTTTTCCATAGGCCCGGGAAATGTCTATCTCTACACCCCGGCGATTGCGACGACGCACCCGGACCAGCATGCTTTCGCGTTGTCTCCGGCGAGCCAGAACGATATTTACATAGGCAACGACGGCGGCCTCTCAAAATCGACCGACCGTGGAGCTACGTTTCACTCGCTGAACGCCTCTCTCTCGCTCACGCAGTTCGTAGGCATAGCGCTCCATCCGACGGACCCGCGAATCACCTATGGCGGCACACAGGATAACGGGACTCAGATGCGGCTCGCAGGCTCGAACCTCTGGTTCGAATTCGCTCCGGGCGATGGCGGGCGTTGCGTCATCAACCCTGAAAACCCGAGCCAGGTCTTTACAAACTATTACAGGGGGAACCTCTTCCGCTTTAACGACAACGGCAGGTCTTACGACAGGCAGATCTCATTCACAGATTATTTCGGGGAGTTCGGCGACAACCCGCGCATAGGTTTTTACCCGCCCTTCGTAGGCAACGGCGTAGACTCGACGCTTTACATAGGAACATACCGGCTGTTCCTGAGCACGAACCTGGGCGGGTCGTGGTTTGCACCGGCAGGTGACACCGACCTGACGAAAGGCATAAGTGAAAAGGGAGCAGACGTTTTATCCGCCATCGGTGTCAGCCGTTCGAACACTGATGTCATCTACACGGGCTCCGCGCAAGGGCGTGCGATGCTAACGACGGACGGGGGCGCGACCTGGAGCGACATCACGCGAGGTCTGCCTGACCGCTTTATCACAAGCATTGCAGTAGACCCAAACGACCCCGCCAGAGCATTCCTCTCTGTTTCGGGTTTTAAATCAAGCCATGTGTTTAAGACTACGGACGCGGGCGCGAACTGGGCTGACGCGAGCGCGGGGCTGCCCGATATTCCCGTCAACGCTCTGCTCATCGATCCGTTTGACGCCGACAAGATTTACGCGGGGAGCGACATCGGCGTCTTTCGGACCAGGAATGGCGGTGCGAGCTGGCAATCATTCAACAGCGGGATGCCGCCCGTTGTGATAACCGGATTCGCAGCCCAGGCGAGCGGGCTGATTCAGGTGGCGACGTATGGTCGCGGCGCTTTCGAGATCAGGTCGGAAGATGACAGGCCCTCGATAAGCTCCGCATCATTCGACGGCAAAAAGAAACTCTCCATCACGGGGAACAGGTTTGGCAGCGCACCGAAGGTCTTGATAAACGATGTTGACCAGAGCAGCCGAATAAGCGCCTTCTCAGACACATCGATCAAGCTCAAGAGCAAGGCCAGTAAGCTGGGACTCAAGACGGGCGACAACATAATTCAGGTAATCGAATCGGAGGGCAACCGCTCAAATGTTTTCATCCTTAGGCTCTGACCCCTTCCTTGTCTCTACTTTTCCTTTATAATTGAAGCTGGAGTTGATTATGCCGCGCGCGTTTTTATTAATTCTGCTAACTCTCCCACTGGTCACGAATGTTACATTCTCGAATGCAACGGCATACCAGGAGACGGTTGTTTACATCTGCCCTATGCACCCCGAGGTTCAATCTTCAACTGCTGGACTCTGCCCGAAGTGTCAGATGAAGCTCGTAGTCGAGGAAGCTCGCAAGAAGAACAAAGCTGAGGAAGAGAAGGCCGAGGCTTATACCTGCCCGATGCATCTTGAGATACGCACGGCCGCGCCCGGCAAATGCCCCAAGTGCGATATGCCGCTTGTCGCGGCCAACCCTGCCATCAGCGAAGAGTTCGGCCTGCGAATGGAGAGCGCGCCCGCGCAGCCTAAAGCGGGCGAGAAGGTTCGACTCCAGTTTCTTCTAACTGATCCTCGCACGGGCCAGCAGGTGAAACAGTTTCAAGTCATGCACGACAAGTTATTTCACCTGTTTATCATCAGCCAGGACATGAAACAGTTCCAGCACATACATCCCGCAGTCCAGCCTGACGGCAGCTTCGTGATCGAAACCGTGCTGCCCAACCCGGGCAACTACAAAGTCTACTGCGATGTCTATCCGCTCGAAGGCGTCCCGCAGGTGATTCAACGCAACCTGAATACAGCAGGCTACACGCCCGATCTGCTAGGCGCTTCCGCGCGTCTCGCGCCCGACGCGACGCTGACAAAGGTCGGCGAGATATTAAAGGTCGCGCCGGAGAACGCGGAAAAGCTTGGCGTCGATTTAGCCCAACTGCCATCGGGCGCGGTTAATTCGATCAAAGTCGAATTGCAGCTTGAGCCTGCGGAGATAATTGCGGGGCGTCCCGTCACGCTCAAGTACAATCTTACGGACGCAAAGACGGGCGAGGCTGTCCGCGACCTGGCTCCTTACCTGTCGGCCTGGGGCCACACTCTCATTCTGAGCGAAGACCAATCTGACTACGTCCATTCTCACCCCGTCGAGACTGTGCCGGCTGATGTTGAGCGCGCACAGTTGCGCGGCGGCCCGTCGGTTACCTTCGAGGCGCTGTTTCCGCGACCCGGCAGTTACAGAATCTGGACCCAGTTTCTGCGCGGGAACGCGATCATAACTGTTTCGTATAATGTTAAAGCGAAGCGGCTTCAATAGGCGGGCAAAAGTCTTAATTCATCGCTTCTCGAATTTAAAAACCTGCTTTCCTACTATGAGCATGTCTCCGGGCTTTAGCTCTATCTCTTCCTGTATTCGAATAAACGTCCCGTTGCGGCTATTTTCATCTACCAGATAGTAACGCCCGTCGCGCTCAATTATGCGAGCGTGAAGCCCTGACATGAATCCGTCGTGAGGGAAAGAAATGTCCGCGCGCGATCTGCCAATAGTCGTTTTCTCGCGGTCCAGGGCGTAAGAATTTCCCACCTCCCCGCCTTCGGTTATGAGCTTCAGGTTCGGGGCGGCAGGTTTTTCAGCCTGGCGTTCTTTAATGCGCCTCATCGCAACGGATGACAATTTCGATCCGCAGGAAGTGCAGAAAAACCCCTCACCCGACTGTATCGTGCCGCAGGTTGAGCAGATTATGGTCGTAGTCATGCGCTTGCGCTCTGACTTAGGCGCTGAATCTGCCGGAGGGAAGCTAGTTTCGGGCGGCGTGTTTGTTTCGACCTCGCGACTGACGCGGCGAGGAGGAACCGCATCAATATCATCAAGATGGTCCGACGACCTTGTTTCAAATAGTTCAGGCGGCCTCTGTTGCAAAGCAATTCTGTTGAGGTCAGGGCGAACTTGCTCAGGGACTGGCGGGGCGACGATCGTCGCGGGCGGCTCTTGAATTGGCGCGACATCTGCGCGCCGTCGCGGCGGATCGACATGGGCGGCCTGCGGCCTGGGCAAGCGTAGTCCGCATTCCTGGCAGAAGAGCCAGTCCGGCTCGTTCCCGACCTCGCAATTGGGACAGATGATGTGGCCCCCGTAATCGGACGAAGGCCCGTGCTGATGTTCGGGTTCCTGGCCCGAAATGATCACAGTCGGCGGGAGTCTATCGGCAAAGGGCGTGTCCGCGCGCACTCCCAAGAGATCATCGGGCCCTTCGAGCGGCGCGGCGCACCTATAACAGGAAGCGGCTGTCTGTATGTTTTCAACTCCACACTTTGGGCAAGTCTTCATCGCTTCTCTTAGTATGAGTGCTGAGTCCTGAGTGCTGAGTAAAAGCATCAAGGGACTCTTTCCGGTTTAACACTCAGGACTTGATTCTAGCATTGCGAACGAGCTTTTGAAATTCCCGCGCCAGCAAGCTCGTCAGCCGCGCTTGCTTCTGATTGTACTCCTTGATGTCAAAGCTCACAACGGGGGCAATCTCGCGCGCGGTCGAGGTGATGAAGACCTCGTTGGCGTCGAGCAGTCGCTGGACCGGAAAGGCGCCTTCAACCAGGTGCAGCCCCATTCGTCGGGCCAGATCGTAAACGAACCCGCGCGTGATTCCCGCGATGCAACCGGTGGCGAGCGACGGGGTGTATAGCTCGTCGCCTTCAACCCAAAAGATATTACCAGCCGTGGCCGAGACCATCTCGCCGCGCTCGTTTATCAAAACGGCTTCGCTGAATTGTCGGGAGCGCGCCTCTTCCAGCGCTAGCAAGTGCTCGATTAGCGAAGTCTGCTTGACGCCCGAAAGCGGGCCTGACGAGTGAAGTCGAAAAGGTGAGATCGTTAGCATGAGGTCGCGCGCGGCACGGGGTGGTTCAGACGAAGTGAATATCAAAAGCTCAGATTCGCGCGCTGCCTCCGACCGCCACGCGCCGGCTTCACCTTTGAGCAGCGTGATCCTCGCCCTCCCGTGCTCCACCGCGTTAGCCCCGATAAGCTCATTGACTGCATGCCTGACCGTGTCGAGATCGAGGGCCGTATTGATCCTGGCCTTTTCCGCGTGGCGCAGCAGCCTTTCCCAGTGCCGGTCAAGGGCAAAGGCCGCGCCGCTATAGATTCGCATCGTAGTGAATACACCCCAGCCATAGAGCAAGCCGGCTGATTGAGGTTCGATCCGCGCCTCGCCGACCTCTATGATCCTATCGTTGTGATAAATCAGCCGGTCCATTCTCTCCGCCGAGCAGTAGGAGATATTTTTCAGGGAAGCTCGATGCGCGCCCATTCGAGTTTATCAGCACGTGTAGAGTTTCGCCTATTGCGACAGATGCTCCGTCGGCGCGCGCTATCTCGTAACCGAAGCGAATCGTGCGGCGAGTGAATTCTGTGACTCGCGTGTGAATGATTAAATCGTCTTCGTAGCGGGCGGGCGTGCGGTAACGGCAATGAGCCTCGGCGACTATCAGGAACAGCCCCGTCTCTCGCTCCATTTCTCGGTAAGAGAAGCCACAATCGTTGCAGTACTGGCTGCGGCCTACTTCGAACCAGACGAGGTAGTTGGCGTAGTAGGCTACGCCCATTTGGTCCGTTTCGGCGTAACGCACACGGACGCGCGATTCTGATCGCCTGTCGCTGGCTTGGCTCGGCTTTGATTTCATAGGAATGTTTTTCACTCAGCGCTTATGTAAAATAGGATTTGATGTTGAGGATAGCGATTCTATCCGGCCTATATTGAGGAATTCAAGGCGTTGACGCTCAAGCCATCACGCCATATAGTCTTGACCTCTGCTTATGATTGAGCGATCTATAGGACTTGCCACGGACCTTTACGAATTGACGATGGCGGCTGCCTATTTTGATAATGGCCTGCGCGACCAGGCTATCTTCGAGCTGTTCGTCCGGCAGCTCCCGCCGCGCCGCTCCTACCTGATTGCTGCGGGGCTTGAGCAAGCGCTCGATTACCTTCAAAGGTTAAGATTCACGAGCGACGAGATCGTTTACCTTCGCGAGCATGATTCATTTGCAAATGTCAGTCCCGAGTTCTTCGACTACCTGAGCGAGTTTCGATTTACGGGCGACGTGTGGGCCATGCCCGAAGGCACTGCTCTTTTTCAAATGGAGCCAGTCCTGCGCGTCAGAGCCCCCGTGATCGAAGCGCAGGTAGTCGAGACATTCTTGCTCGCGACGATAAACTTCCAGACGCTGATCGCCAGCAAGGCCGCGCGCGCAGTGACCGCAGCTCGCGGGCGCTCAGTTATCGAGTTCGGGACGCGCCGCGCGCACGGCTCGGAAGCGGGGCTGATGGCTGCGCGCGCCGCGTATATCGGCGGGTGCGAGGGCACGTCGAATGTCGAAGCGGGACACCTGTTCGGCGTGCCTACGTTCGGAACACTCGCGCACTCGTTCGTCATGATGTTTGACGCCGAAGACGACGCCTTCCGCGCATTCTTAAAGGTTTTCCCGAAGACGGCAACTATTCTCGTAGACACCTACGACACGCTCGCAGCAGTCGAGCGGCTGGCTGCTGATTCCGGCTCACAGATCCCGGCCATCAGACTCGACAGCGGTGATCTCTTGGAGTTGAGCAAACGCGCTCGCGCGATACTCGACAAGGGCGGGAAGACGGGGACGAAGATATTCGCTAGCGGGGACCTCGATGAATACAGGATCGAAGAATTGATTTCTCGCGGAGCCAGCATAGACGCATTTGGCGTCGGCACACAGCTCGCGACTTCTTATGATTCGCCTGCGCTCAGCGGAGTCTACAAGCTGGTCGCACTTGAAGAAGGGGGCGAGATAAGCTTGAGGATGAAGCTGAGCCCAGAGAAGGCGACTTATCCCGGCCCGAAGCAGGTCTGGAGGGCTACGGACGAAGCTGGCAGATATCTTGAAGACCTGGTTGCGCTCAGCGACGAACCGGCCCCGCAATCTGACGGGACTGGCAAGGCCGGTTGGCGACCCTTACTTGAACTTGTAATGAAAGGCGGCCAAAATATAAGCAATGTCAGTTCAAAAGAAACCCGGTGCGCGCGGCTCAATCAGGCCCGCGCGCGCGCTTCCGACGAGCTGAAGCGTTTGCCCGACGAGTTGCTCTTGTTAGACTCAAGTGCGCGTTACGGCGTGCGGATCAGCGAAGAGCTGTTGAAGAGAAAAGAGGATTTGGAGAAGAAAATAACGTTGGGGCGTCCATAAAAAAGAGACGGTTTAACACGGTTTCCGGTTTCATGAGACGCTAGGGAGGTGATAAGCATGAAGACAAACAGTCAACTCGACGCGCTGGTCCTGGTCGACATTCAGAATGATTTTTGTCCCGGCGGCGCGCTGGCCGTCGATGAAGGCGACCGCATCGTCGATGTAGTCAACCGCCTGATGCCGATGTTTCAGCTGGTCATCTCTACGCAAGATTGGCACCCCGCCGATCACATATCGTTCAAAGAGCGGGGCGGCCCCTGGCCCCCGCATTGCGTTCAGGGTACACAGGGCGCAGAGCTTCACCCCGCGCTCAATCGTGAGAGGATCAGCTATTACTTCCGCAAGGCTTCGTCCCCTGACAAAGATGCTTATTCAGAGTTTGAAGGCACGGACGATGAGGGGCGCACGCTAGACGAAGCGCTCAAGAGCCATAGCATCAAGCGAGTATATGTCGTAGGGCTTGCGACCGATTATTGCGTGAAGGCGACCGTGTTGGACGCCGTCAAACACGGGTATGAGGTCTATGTCGTGACTGACGCCGTGAGAGCGGTCAACGTGGCGCCGGATGATGGGGAAAAGGCGCTTGACGAGATGGCGCGCGCGGGCGCACATCTCGTCACAAGCGATCAATTAGCCGGTTGGCGCGGATCTAAACGCGCGATTGCGCGATGAGCTAGGATTCTTGCTTGATCTTCCCGCTATCTACTACTTTGCCCGTCTCGCAAATAGCCTTAAAAGTAATCTCTTTTTCGTCAAGCTCCATCAGCATGAAGTGGTTGTCCTCGTCGTAGCTCGCGGCCCTGTAATGGCACTTGAGATCGACCCCGCCTCGGCGCGTCTTCCCGCCGGCGCCAGTGACAAAATGCTGTATGCCTTGCTGTAGCGTGACGCGCTGGTAGATGTGGTCGTGGCCGGCGAAGGTCACTTTAACGCCGTAGCGCATGAACATCGGCTCAAGTTGTTTGATTAGCTTTTCATCCGACCCGTGCTTCTTCCCGGACGAATAGAGTGGGTGGTGATAGGCTGCGATCTTCCATTTTGCTTTCGAGGCGCGAAGCGCGTTCTCAAGCCAGTTCGCCTGCGTTAGACCGAAATCCGTGGTGTCGAGCATGAAGAAATCGACCAGCCCGTTACCCTTGCTGACCGTGTAGTAATTATTGCCGTTCATGTTGAAGAACGGGTATGAGGTCTGATCCTGCCGCCCTTCCTCCACATCATGATTGCCCAGCGTGGCGTAGAAAGGAACTTGCTCTTTTATCAGGCCGGCAAACGGCTGCTCGAATTTCTTTGCGAAATGGCGGCCGCTCCCGTTCTGATAGATATTGTCGCCAGTCGTAAGGATGAATTCGAAGGCCGACTCTTTGTAGGTATCGAACATCCTTTTGCCCAATCCGTACTGATCGTCGTCGCCCGTGCCCCAGTCGCCTATGACGGCGAACGTGAACTTGTCTTTTACAGGCCCGGAGCAAAAGATTGATGTTGGTTTGACTAACGTCCCCGCAGTGATTGATGCCAGGGAGATGATTGCTTGTCGTCTGGAGATGAGAGTAGTCTTTTTTTCGCGCATAGACTCTATTAAAACCCCTTTGAAACAACTCTACCTAGACTTATCCCAAACCCATCAGGGCTTTAGTTTGGGACCTCCACAACCTGTTTTTGCGATGTACTTAGAATATAACTTCTCTGCTCGATGTGCAAGCGTCATCTAGTCTCGCAACAAAAAAGATACAAGCCACAGAGGCGCGGAGCCACAGAGAGACAAAAACTGTGTGCTCCGCGCCTCTGTGGAAAACCAAAAGGCTATGCGTAACGCTACTTGATCCTGCCCGACGGATCGCCAAACAGTATCCAGGTCCGGCGCACGTCCAGATCGCCTACTGCCGCTTTAGCTTTCGCCGTCGCTTCTCCCAGAGTAGTTGAACGTCCGGCGAAGATATTCCTGTACATCTCCTGATTCATCAAAGCCTGGCCGTCAGGCAGCGTCATGCCGGACGAGGCCCAGACCGCCACTGCTCCGCCACGTTCCGCCTTAAGCAACACTTCAGCGAGGCTATCGAGCGTCGGATCAAGATGGTAACCATTCAAACATGTCATCGTGATAAACAGCGGCAGATTCTGCTCGTTGTTCAGCTCAAGGACATCTGCTGCGGTCAAGAGATTGCCGCGCCATAAATCGACCGATCCATGACCTGTGTAATTGACTACCTTCGGTCCGCGATTCAGAATCTCAAGCAGCATGGCCTTTGCCTCTGCTGCATCCATGCGGCCCCTGTCTATTCTTTCAACCCTGACGTCGGGAGGTATCAAGGCGCGCAGCCGCGTGCTTGCGTCTTCAAAATCGTATGTATCACCGATGTCGGAAACCAGCAGCACGCCTTCAGTATCTGACGACCTTTCGTAAGCTAATATCTTTGAGATAATCGCGGCTGCATCACCGCTTGAGCGGATGGGCAGTCGGCCAATCGCCATATCTGCCAGCCCATCGTTGTTAAAGTCAGCCTGCGAGTCGTCGCTACCCGTCTCCATGTAAGCCGTGTCTATCAACCTCGTCGGCACAAGGTCGAAGTCTCCCTGCCCGAGGTAATTCCTCGGGTCGAGGCTTGCGTCTCCCGCAAATAACCCGTAGCGGGGAGCCACCTTCCAACTGGTTGTGGCGTACGAAAGGAAGTCTTTCACGGCTTGAGGGCTCTTTTGACCGAAGCTGAATTCGTCAAAGACGTCGTCAATAGCTGCGATCGAGACCTTTAGCCCCTGGCTCTGGCGTAAAGATTTAAGCGGTTCGAGCGCGGCCATCAGATCGCGCCGAGTCAGTATGACCAGGTCCGCGCCGTTCGCCGTCTGTCGCCAGCTTGAAGGCAAATCACGTTCGACGCGCGTTGGCCTTCTGCCTTCATCGACGAATGCCAGAAGCTGCCGCTCTCCGGCCCCCGTTGGCGTAACCGTAATGCTGTAGTCGCCTTTGTCTTGATTGACCTGTCCGATCAATTCTTGTACGGCGGAAGCCTCGCTCACGTCTACAACTCTAATCTGACCGGCTGTGAAGCCGCTTATCGTCAGCGCCCTATTGCCCTGCGCGATAAGCCTCAGCGCGTTGTTGTCCGCCGAATAACTGCGCGGGTATGTAATGCGGACAGAGCTTACCAGACTGATGTCGTTTAAGGCTCCTTGCGAAGTTAGCGCTATCAGGTTCTCCCCATCTCTTAAGAGCGAGGGGGCGACATTGAATCTGCCCGTTCCCTCCGCCTGTCCGTTGAAGGAGACAAAACCGACATTCGATCCATTAAGCTGCACGCGGACCAGATGCGGCGCTGTAGTCACGCCTTGTAGCCGAACTTCGAGCTGTGCCTGCCCTCCCGCCTGATCCAGCCGCGACACTGTGAGCGATTGGTCGACGGGATTTGAAGTGACGACCTGCCCAAAGAAATTCTCTTTATCGCCGTTCCTGAGTGATGCGAAGTAGATGAGCTTGTCTTTGCGCTCGACCGCGTAAGGGAAGCTGGCGGCTGCTGCGGGCAATCCCTTCTCCTTTACTTGCTGTATTCGTTTACCGGGTGTTGTTCCGGCAGCGAGCCAGTAAGTGCGAGTATCGGTAGAAGGCGTATCAAGCCCCACGCCATAAAACTCTATCGCAGCCCCGGGGCCGAACTCTGCGTCAACGGCCCCCGCGACGTTGATGGCCTGCTCCTGGCCGTCGACGAATAGCTGCAATAATCGAGCATCGGTTCCCGGATCGAGCCCTGCCGCAACAAGCTCCGGTTGCGTTACTCTATACCAGCCTTCCTGGCGCACAGACAGCTTGATCGCAGATTGTGAAGCGAGGCTGCCCTGTTGCGAAGCTAGCGCAGCCGTGAACTCTCCGATCTTTGCTTTGCGCTCGACGGGCGCGGACCGGCTTTCGTAAGCGCCGCCCTTGCCTAGATCGCTTATCAACGGCGACTGCCGTAGATTAGAAAGGGAAAGCGATTTGCCACCGCCCGAGGTGCTCGCGAAAACAGGGCCGTGCCATCTGCTCGTTCCGCTGACATCTACCTCTTCAAGCCAGTATTGCCCTCCGTCGCCTTGTGCAAGGTTGTCAACCCAAGCATAAGAGCGCCCCGCGCCAAGAGCCGTCCCGGCTCCGACGAATAGGGCCGACCCGGCGACGAGGCCCGGATTGACAAGTGTTCGCTTGCCGCCTTCGTCGCGGTAGATATTGAATCCGAGATTAGCCACCTCGAACCCGGTCTGCCACCGAAGCAGGATTCCTCCATTGGGGCTGTTTGTCTGATTGTCAAATCTGTCTGCCGTAAACGAAAGCAGATGTACGTCGGTCGGCGCACCAGGCTCAGCCAGCGTCCAGTCTGAGAATGAAGTCACGCCCGTTATCGTAGCCGTGTTCGCGCCAGTATTGACCGTGCCGCCCGGCATAGTGAACGTGCCGTCAAACTTAAAGATGACAAACAGGCTCTCGTTCGCCGTCCCAGGTATGTCTGTTGGGTCGAGGTAGGTGAACGTCAGGTCTGCGGTTACGTCGCCGCCCTCGGTCAAGGTCCAATATCTTTGCAGCGCGTGCGTGGGCGACAAGATATTCGGCTGCGGTCCTTGCACGGCCTTAGCCGTAAAGGTCGCCGGGAATGTCCCTGCCGTCACGTTGACCGCAACGGGAGAGAATCCGTTGGCAGTTCCTACCTCGAAGTTTTTATTGGCAGCCGCCGCATATGTCTTCCTGAAATTCCCGTCGACGTAACCGTTGGTCCGAGTCACTGTGGCCGTGCCGGACGAAAGGATCAAATTATTCGTGTTGGTAATAATCCTTCCATTGGTCATCGTCAGCGCAGTGGCTGTGGCGGAAAGAGTCAGGTCGCCGCCCGCAATCGTAAGACTGTGAGTGGCGTCGTTATCATCATAGGTCATGCTGGTGAGTATGCGAGTGGGATTGATCTCCGGGCCTGTCGTCCTTGCCGCAGTCGTCCTCAAGTAAGACATGACTTGTCCGCCGGTCCCGAGGTTGAAGGTGAAGGGCACGTCAAAGTTTCCGGCTGCCGTCGGCGTGGTCGTATTGCCGATCTGAACAGTGCCCGTGGTCGCGCCGCCGTTGCCGAGCGTGATCTTGTTGGAGTTGGTGAGACTGCCGCTGAATAATCTGATGGCAGTGACGACGATGTTGGAGACTGACGGGTCAATGGTTAATCCTTGATCCGCCTGTATTGCGAAATTGGTGACTGGGGCAGTTACCACGCCGGTGCCCGTATACGTCTGAGGCGCAGTCGTAAGGAACCAGACAAAGTTTGAACTCGCCCCGTTCGCGGTCAGGGTCCCGTTATTGGTCAAGGTAGTCCCGTTCATCAGGAAGACATTGTTGCCGATACTCAAAGTGTTCCCGGTGTTAATGGTTATGTTGCGCGTGACGTTGTTAAAGACGGCGGGCGCAAGGAATGTCGCCGAATGGTTGGCAGAGGTATTCGTGATAACCAGATCAGGGAAAACGCCGGCAATGCTAAATGCCTTGGCAGTGCCTGAAGCAGCATTACCCAACTGCACAGTGCCGCCCGTGACCGTGGTAGTGCCGGTCAGACCTGACTGGTTACGGAAATCGCGCGGCCCTGAGGCTGCCGTGCTGGCTAGCTGAACAATGATAGTCCCGCCGGTGATGTTAGTCGTTCCGACGCCCGTCCCCAGGTCGAAGCTACCAAGCGTAGTTGAGGCATTGCCAATCGTGCAAACAGTGATCGTACCGGCTGTTTGATTATATGTGATGGCGTTGCCTGAAGCTGCCACGCCGAATCGGCCCGTGGAGTTTATTGCGCCTCCCTCGACCATGATATTGGCCCCGGCAGCGAAGCCCATCGAATTGCCGGTCGCTGTCCCGATGTTGTATGTGCCTTGCGACATTCTGAACATCCCGGTGACGGTCGGCGAGCCGTTCAATCCCACGACCGTTGCATTCGGATTGTCCATCCACAAGCCGCCCGCCGCAGGAATGGTGTAAGCCGCTACACTGAACAGCGGGTTGCTGAACGCGTTAGTGCCGCCCATTTTGAATGTGCCTGTGGTGATTGTAAGGAATCCAACCGCATTGGCTCCCAACACGGTGAGCGTTCCGCCGGGATTGAAGGTCAACACCGGAGTGTTGTTCGTTCCTTTATTGAGCGTGACGCCTGCCGTCTGCTTGAAGTCAGTTGTGCTTCCGCCATTAAGCGTAAAGGCGGCGTTGGTAGCGCCTGTAAAGGTAATGCCCGCGCCTGCGGTGTTCCCGTTCGTGCTGAAATCGATCGTGCCGCTGTTGGTCAGGTCCCCGCCGATTGAAAGAACATGCCCTGTCTGCGTTCCTGTCGCCGCGGATCGGACTATGCCGCCGTTATTAACGGTGACGTTTTGTCCGACAGTCAAAGTTCTTGCCGTCGTCGGTTCGTATTCCAGTATGGCTCCGGTTTGAATTGTGAGACTCAAACAGTTGCTTGAATCAATCGTAACGGTCGCGCCGGTAACGATCGTGGCATTATCACCCGCGCCAGGGACTACGCCGCCGACCCACGTGGCTGGCGCGCTCCAGTTTCCGCCTGTTGCTGTCGAATTGATATTCCCCGCAGGGTTGGTCATCTGGCTGCCGGAAAGCGCCGTGCTCAACGCGCCCTCTGAGATGGCGAAGACCCGCCAGAAATAGTTCGTGCCGGGATTCAGCGATGTGGCGTTGTAAGAAGTCGCATTCTGCGCCGCCGTCCCGTCGAAGCTGAAATTGATTCCATCTGTTGAGCGATACACACCATAAATAGTTTCGTCCGGCGAATCAGTCCAATTGAGCGTCATTGCGAGTTGCGTGACGCCTGTGAAGTTCAAGGCTGTTGGAGCGGTCGGCGTCGGCGGTGTGAAGGTGAACCTTCTTCTCACCCCATCCATCGCCGAAGAGAGCACAGTGATTGCCCCCGCTGTATAAAGATTTTCCACCGGATCGTTCGACGCTCCGTTGAAGGTAGGCGCGGGCGTGCCGCTCTGCGCGGCAGTCACCGACCCGACGTTTCCGGCAGTGTTGGTTGAAGAAAAGCCGATGTGCGGGTCCCGTGAATTGGTATCGGCAGCGCCAAGCGTGCTCATCGTCATGCTGCCGTAAACGAATTCGATAACGCCTGTCGACTCATTGAGCCTGACTTGATACGTCAGGTCAGCCGTCCCGCCCGTGTTGAAATTCGACTGCATGTTGAGCCATTCAATCACCAGCACGCGGTTCGGAGCCGAGCCGGTCAATTTGAAATGCACCTTGCCGTCTCCGGCATGCGTCCGCTGGTCTGCGCCGTAAGCAGTGATGATCGGGATATTGGTTTGAGCCAGTGGTTTATAAGGAGTGCTTGTCTGGGCCGTCGCGCCGAGTCGCAGCACGCCGTTGTCGTTGATGGAAAATTGTGTGAACCTGGCTGCCTGAAAATAAAAATCGAACCCGATATTGGTGAGGGCGGACGCCGTGTCATCGATGTTCGCCGCAAGCAATTGGGTCGTGCCGCTGCTCATGTCCGTCAACGAGCCGTCTGTGGCCGTCGCGAAAGCATAGTTGGCCGTGTTGGTGACGGCATCCGGACTCATCGGGTCCTGCTTACCTGCGGGAGGCTGCTCACCTTTGCCGTGGCCCGGCCTTGACGGCAATGTATCTGCCGCCTTTTCGAGGGCCGCAACGGGTGGAGCTTCGCCGGGGGGGGAGGATTTCTGCATGAACGCCTTCTGGGTTGCGACAGACAAAAGGGCAACCACGATAAGCGCAATGTATAAACGTGAGCTAAAGAATGCAGGATTCAAAAGTGAGGTGAACTTTCTCATTGCTTTCCTCCACTGGTCTTTCAATCGCAGGTTTACAACGGACAAATGGGCGTTAGCCGTTGTTTGAAGCGGGGCCTCCCGCAGGCTACTCGCCTCCCGACTACATCAGAGCTTTAGAATTCTTGTACCCGTCCTTCATCATCGCGGGCAGGAACTATCGCGAAGGTAAGGGACACCCTGGATTCGGTATCTGTAAAACTAAGGGCCTTGCTGCTATTACTGCTAATGAAAGATAAAGGATTATGTCGGTCCGCATTCTATTTTGTACCGCATCGAATGTCAATTATAAAAATTGTCACGCGAGGCCGCCGTAGTCGATTGTGGCCTGCTTGACAGGGCCGAGATGCGCCTTTACCATCTAGTGTTCGCCGCGACGCGAGGTAGTAATCCATAGCGTGAACAGTTTTAGGAGGAAAGATATTGCAAAAGACAAAACGTGCTCAACCCGACATCCGGGCAATAGCCCGGACGGTCCCCCCGAGCGGCAACCTCGTGCAAGGTCAGAACGAAGTTGCGCTGCACCCTGAGCTCGCTCGCGCGCTCAATGAAGTTGTCGCCGGAGGCATGAACAGCTACAGCTTCTTTGAAGGCGTCGATGAACTTCGTCGCGTGGTCGCCGCGAAGATACGGCTCCATAACGGAGTCACAGTAGACCCGGATCGAAAACCTCTCGAACTGATTATTACGCCTGGGGCTACCGGCGGCCTGATTATTACCGCACACACCTATCTTCGAAATGCCTCGGCCATCGTTTTTGAGCCTTATTATCCATATCACAAACGCACGCTCGAAACCTGCGACGCGCGAACGGATGTGGTTAAACTCCGCGGCGAGAACCTTGAGCTGGATGTCGAAGAGCTTCGCCGCGTCTGCCGCGAAGGGAAAGCGCGAGCGCAGTACCCGTTGAAAGCCATCATCGTCAGCTCGCCCGCAAACCCGACGGGCCGCGTCTTTACGCGCGATGAGTTGCAGGCCATAGTCCGTTGCGCCGTAGAGTTTGACCTCATGATAGTTTCCGACGAGGTATACGAGCATTTCACGCTGACCGCTTCGGACCACATTGCGACCGCCTCAATTCCGGGCGCGTTCGAGCGCACGATCACCGTCAGCTCTTTTTCGAAATCGTGGGCGGTGTCAGGGTGGCGGCTCGGATACCTCTACGGGCCGGGAGAACTGGTCGGCAAGCTCGCGGGACTCGGAAATATTTATTACGTCTGCACCCCAACCCCGCTACAGTATGCGCTCTCTCGCGTGCTGCTGGCCGACCCCGATTACTATGAACAGCTTCGAATAGATTTCGGCCGCAAGCGTGAGATATTGAAATCTGCTCTCGAGCGCTCGGGATTCGATGTCTACGATTCGAGATCCACTTTTTACATTTGGACGAAAATACCGGACCAGTTCAATGATGCGACCGAGCTTAACGAATTCTTGATACGAGAGGCCGGAGTCGCGGGGGTCCCCGGAAGCGCTTTTATGGATGAGCCGGAACGCGATGTTTACATGAGGTTATGCTTTGCCCGCGAAGACGCCATGCTTGAAGCGGCCTCCGAGCGCATAACGCAGGCTCTCAGGTAAATCAGTTTTTAGCCGGTAAGTAGTTGAGAAAGGCGCGCGGCCAATGATAAGGCCGCGCGCCTTTTTTGTTAGCGAGACAGGGTGACGGGCTGAGAGACTCTCCCGTCCGGATTGCGAACCACTACGGTGTGAGATTGCCCCGGCCTGAAAATGTCGCGCACGCGACGATTGCCCGGCGTCGAGCGCGCATTCTTCGCAACGACCCAGAAATCGCCGTTCCGCGTAAGCTGGAAGGTCTCTGTGTTGTCGACTATCAGGACCGCGCCCGCGACTACGTTGGAGTTCGGGGCCGTGAATCTGAGCGCCTTCTTCCTGAACTCAAGCCCGACAATACGCGGGCTAGGAGCAGTTTCAGTGCCTCGGAACCTGACGGCTAACACCTGCACGTCAGGGTCATTGCTAATAATGGAAAGCTGGCTGCTGAAGACGCCCTGTGTCGTCGGCGCAAAGGTGACGGTCACGGTGATGCTCTCTTCCGGTTCGAGAGTGATCGGCGCTCCGGGCAGTCCGCTTAAAGAAAAAGGCGCAGCCGGGAAGAATAGACCCGCTATGAGCAGATCGGCATTGCCCTCATTCGTGATCACAAAAGTCGTATTCCCGGCCCCTGTAGGGAATTCCACCAGCGTCCTGCTGACCTGGAGGTCGGGAACGGGCGCGGCTGCCCCCTGCCCCTGGAGCGTTACTGTGACGATGGGACGTGTGGGGTCGTTGCTGGTAATCGTGAAGTTGCCCTGCACGGCCAGCGTAGAGGTCGGCGTAAACCGGACAGTAATCTGAATCGACTGGCCCGGCGGGATCGTGACAGGGAGCTGCGGCCTGTTGTCTATAGAGAACGGCCCCGCAGGACCATTGATCGCCGTTATGATAAGCGGCAAAGCGCCCGCATTCGTGATCGTAACGGTCCTGGTCGCGCTCTGAGTAATGTTGACGGTGCCAAAGTCGACCGTCTCCGGCGACACGCCAATGACAGGGTTCTGCGGAGGCGGAGGGTTCGGCGTTGTGACGCCTACAGTGTTCGACGGCTCGGAGTTTCCGAAGTTGTTGAACGCCACGACTCTATAGAAAAATGTCGTGTTCGCGGTAACCGTAGTATCGCTGAAGGATGTCGTGTTGGGCGCAAGCGTCGCGATCTCCGTGTAGTTGATGTTGTCGAGGCTGCGCAGGACTCGGAACCCAAGCTCATTATTTGAATTGTCTCTCCAGGTCAGATCCACGCGGTTGGCATTGACCACGGTCGCGACCAGATCGCTCGGCGCGGGAGGCGCGAGCGGTATGGTCGGGACTAAAGAGAGGGTGAAGTCGCCCGCGTCGGCCTGAAACCCGTCAACGATAATGAAGTAGGTCGTGCCTGCCGTCAGGTTCCGCCGAAGAGTTTCGGTCTCGCCATCGCCGCCTACGTCAGCGCTCGTGCACCCGCCGAGGCCGGGGCAACTCGTCACGATGTAAACCGTCACGTCATAATTACCGATCGGCGTGACCGTCAGATCATAATTCTGCGAGTCGGCTGAAGTGAACTGGTAGACCACGTCGCGCCCTGTCGCCGACTGGTTAGAGCGAAGGCACGGCGTACCCGGGTTGAAGTCATTCGAAGCGCCGAAAGTAGTCCCCGATGTAGAAAAAGGAAGCCTGTTTGCTTCGATCACCGTCGCGGTCGCGCAGTTGTCGTTGGCCGGCGTGCCACTGCGCAGAGTGAAGTGGAAGGAGCCCGAAGTGGCGTTTGCCGTCGGCGTATCGACGACTATGAAATACTGAGTGCCCGCATTCAAATTCAAAGACAATTGTTCGCCCTTGCCTATGCCTCGGACATTCGCGCCGCCTACGCATGTCCCCGCAGGGTTCGAGCAGTCTGTGACTATATAAAGGCTCAAATCAAACCCCGGCCCCGTCGGCGTCACGCCGACCGTGTAGGTGCCAGTGGCCGAAGGCGTGAATGAATAGACCACGTCCGGCCCGGCCCCCGGCGCGCATCCACCAAGACCGGGATCAATATCGTTCCCGGCTCCGGCCCCTGTCGTATCTTCCGTGAAGGGAAGCGACGCGGGATTTATTACAGTGGCATTCGAGCAGCTTTCTCCTGCGAGGGGCGTCTGACCGGGCGTGCCCACAGAAACCTTTGACGATGCGCTCGTCATCAACAGAGAGTTCGCGGCCATCAATTCGATGAGGACTAAAGCGGCTACTGCTGATAAGACCGAATAACGCAACCACGCGGAATGGCGCGCAGGACTGTGGCTTGATTTCATAGTTCACACTCCGTTCTAAAGTAATCACCCAGGGGCCAGTAAACAGATTAAACCCAACTTGTTAAATCGGGTGTGATTTTAATTCCCTGCCTTTTCCCCTACAGTTCGGGCCTGAAGTGAGCAGAATTATATAAGAAGTTGGCGCTTGAGGCAAAGCGATAGTTTGATGTTGATGGACCCATCAAGCCGTGGGAACGCCGCCCGCGTCCTTCGGCGGGTCGACCAGATAATCGAAGCTGAGCCAGATGGCGCGCGCGTGGCGGTTGAAGACGAACGGCAGCGTAACGGCGAGCGTGAAAAGCAGAGCGTAGAGCATCGCGTCAGTAGCAGAGAGCACGACGATGCAAATCAGAAAAACTAAGGCTATCAAGCCTTCGGTCAACATTATGTTGACGTAGATCGACCCAATGAAATATCCCTGCTCTCTCAAAAACAGCAGGCCGCAGCACTCGCACCGCTCATACATGCCGAAGAACGACTTGAAGAGCGGGCAGACGCCGCAAGCAGGGCATTTCAACCTCAACGCCCTGCCCATCACCTGTGCAATCCTTCGATACCGCATTTGAATAAATGTTATCTGAAGATAGCGGAATAGTGAAGCATCGCTACTGATGCTCCTATTGTCTCATTCGATCCAATCGAGTAGGCTAATTCCCTGCTGATGCTGAATGACCGTTTGACAAGGTTATTGGTCAGACCGCACGACCGCGCGACCAGCGCGGTGTCGCTACTCTGGTTTTCGTTGAGCCTTGTTTGCGCGCTCCTGTTCGGCCTGCGCGGCATGGACGGCGCGTTCGAAGAGAAGTACATCATCCAGGACGACGCGCGCCAGCACGTATTCTGGATGCAGCGATTCACGGACCCCGAGCTTTTCCCGGACGACCTTATCGCGAATTATTATCAAACCGTCGCGCCGAGTGGTTACACTACTTTGTACCGAATCGGGGCCGCCGCAGGAATTGACCCGATCCGCTTGAGCAAGATATTGCCTATCCTGCTGGGATTGATCACAACCGCATACTGCTTCGGGTTCACTTTGCAGGTACTGCCCGTCCCGTTTGCGGCTTTTCTCTCCAGCCTGCTGCTGAATCAAGCTCTATGGAGCAGAGACGATATTGTTTCGGCAACGGCAAGAGCATTCCTCTATCCACTCTTTCTGGCGTTCCTCTATTACCTCGCGCGCCGCAAGTTCATCCCCTGCCTTGTGGCTTTGACTCTCCAGGCTCTCTTTTATCCATCGATAGCATTTGTCTCCGCCGGAATGCTTGCGCTCGGGCTGATCGCGTGGAAAGGCAAGCGGCCCGTGATTACTCGGGACAGATTCACTCTCTGGCTTTGCGCTTCGGGGCTTGCAGCGATCGTAATCGTGCTTGCATTTTACGCATCAAAGTCTTCGGGCTTGGGCGAAGTGATAACGGCGAGCCAGGCGCGGCAGATGGCTGAGTTTCAGACGGGCGGCAGGGTCAGTTTTTTTCGCGATGATTATCTCTTTTACCTGACCAGAGGCATCTACAGCGGGCTCTTGCCCGGTCATATCCCGGAGTTATTGTGGACAGCAGTTCTCTTCCCTGTTCTCTTTCTCTTCAAATCGCGCCTGCCGATCTTAGCGAAGGCCGGAAAGCTATCGATATTGGCGCATGTAATGATTTCATCGATCTTTCTTTTTGTTGCAGCGCACGCCGTGTTGTTCAGGCTCTACCTGCCGAGTCGCTACACGCAGCACACATTTCGAATAGTTCTCTGCATAGTCGCGGCCATCTCGCTCGTTACAATCCTCGACATAGTTATTCGCTGGGCGACTCGCGGCAGAGAAGACCGAATTCATCTGAGAGCGATTATCGGCATGACGGTAATCGCGGCACTTATCTTGATGCTCGTGATTGGCTCGATCTCGTTGCCGGACATCCCTCAAAGAAGGTTCAGGGTCGGCAAGGAAGCCGCATTCTATGATTTCTTCGCCGCGCAGCCTAAAGACGCCGTGATCGCGTCGCTTGACGATGAAGCGGACAACATACCTTCATTCTCAGCAAGGACTGTTCTCGTAGCGCGGGAATACGCTCTGCCTTATCACCTCAGATACTATTACCAGTTGCGCGAGCGGGGAGTCGATCTCATTAACGCGCAATACACACGGGACCTGAACGAGGTTAAGCGCTTCATCGAAAAGCACGGGGTTGACTTCATAGTGGTTGACAAAAAGGCATTCGAGCCGGGTTACGCGAAGAGAAACCGCCTGGTTCAACAGTTCTTGCCCGAGCTTGCCGAGCGCAATGATCTGGCGACCTCTGCTCTATCAAGCGTGATGAGAGAATGCGCGGTATTCGAGACGGAAAGGCTGATAGTCGTAGACGCCGCCCGCATCCTTGGGAAGTCCTGAGTGCTGAGTGCTGAGTGCTGAGTAAAAACCTCTATTATAGCAATTTGCGAATGAGTGAATACTGTAGGGGCAACCCTTGTGGTTGCCCGGATCGCCCGAAGGGCGATGACATCATTGGCCTTCGGCCAATCCGGGCAGGGACAAGCCCTGCCCCTACAGATACATTCAATCGCAATCCGCTATAGTAAAACGCTCTTTATCTTTCACTCAGCACTCAGAGGGTGTCTTAAAAGTTCTTGGCCAGCGAGGTAAGCTATGAGGTATGAGCAACCAACTCTACCCTACTGACCTCTCTGACCAAGAATGGAATACTATCAAGAACCTTATACCGCCTGCCAAGCCTGGCGGTCGGCCTCGCAAGCTGAATATGCGCAAAGTCTTAAACGCTATATTCTATGTCGTTCGAGGTGGGATAGCTTGGCGTTTGCTACCGAGGGATTACCCCAATTGGAAGAGCGTCTATAACTACTTGCGGAAGTTTCGGCTAGACGGCACCTGGGAGCGTATTAACGATCATCTACGACGACAGGTCCGCCTGCTTGAAGGCCGTAACGCGGAGCCTTCGGCAGCAATCCTTGATTCTCAAAGCGTGAAGTCAACTGAATCGGGCGGGCCTGAGCGAGGATTTGATGGCGGGAAGTTCGTTAAAGGGCGCAAGCGGCACATCCTTGTCGATGCTTTGGGGATGTTGTTGGTAGTCGTTGTGCACGCAGCAAACACACAGGACCGGTTGGGGGCTAGATTGGTGCTAGAGAAGTTGAAGCAAGGGTTTGAGCGGCTGAGTTTGATCTGGGCGGATATAGGCTACAATAGCGCGCCGTTGCAAGAGTGGATAGGGCGATTGAGGCCAGAGCGGCCAGTAAAGCTGGAATTGGTAAGGCGGGCGGAAGGAAACAAGGGGTTCACAGTGTTGGAAAGAAGGTGGGTAGTAGAGCGGACGTTTGGCTGGCTGGGACGTCAAAGGCGATTGAGCAAGGACTATGAGAGGCTGCCCGAGACGAGCGAGACGATGGTTCGCTTGGCAATGATTAGGTTAATGCTGAGTCGTCTTACTAGGGCTTAGACTTTTAAGACACCCTCTCAGCACTAATCAGCCTGTGAAAGCTGCTGTCGCTTTACCTTGCCGATGATCGTGCGACCCGCAAGCCTGCCTTTCTCGTCCGTCATCGTGTGAAACGGATCGCGCATCGCTTCCTCAAGAGTGATGAAGCGAGCTCCAAGGCCGCGATACCAGGCGATTATTTCAGAGAGGTTGTCGCAGGTGAACTGCGTGGCCCCGATCACCAGGATGTGCTTCACCTCGCGGTCAGCCATCTTCTTTGCGGCCCTCCGCGCCTTGAGCGTCTTGTCGAGCAACAGCGTCTTGAAGTGAGCTTTGATAAGGTTGACGCAAGTCTGATCTCCGCGAGCGGCGGCGGCGCAAGAAAGCTGCGAGAACCGATTGTCCTGGCAATCAATTGTCGCTGATACCTCCAGGTAGTTTTGCTTCTTTAGGTATGCCCTGACTTGCTCGCGCGTCTGCGGGTCGCGGTTCGGCTTCAAATACGGGAAGCGGAAATAATTGTGCCTGCCTCTGGCCGGGCCATACACGGCCAGCAGGCGATCATTTCGGGCGATGTCTTCGATAAAATCTTGCGCAGCCCTTTTCCTCGCCTTCTTGCGGCTGTAAGTCATGTTGCCAAGTATGTTCCCGCTCTTACTCCAGGTTGCTGCAAGCGCCTGGTCAAGCTGATGGCCCGCCACAAAAGCGACCACCGGGGGCATATCGTTCTGCTTTAGCGCGCTGACCAGCTTCTCGAAGTTCTCAGGGCTGTTCTCGGCCTCGCACCAGTTATCCTCACCCTTCTCAGGCTCTCCCTGGCTGCGCACCATGCCGTTTATGGTCAGGGCGATCTCCATCCCCTCAAGCGGGCGAGCGGGCATCTCGCGCTCACGGTTCCGAGATTTAAGCACGGCGGCCATCACAGGGACTTCGTTAAGCTCGTCCATGCACTGAGTCAGGGCGGGCTTGCGCTCTGCCGCTTTGCCTGACGTTTTGCACCCGACCAGCCCCGGCGCGAGCGCGAGAATGCAGGCGAGAAGCATAAGAACCGTTTTAGAGCTTCGGGCTCTGACAATTTGAAAGACTTCTTCCGCTGGTATCGTCATAAGGCAATCGTGGTGCGGGCAAATGTGTACCTGTTCTTCTCCTTCAAGCTTAAAGCACGGGCTGCATTCAAGGTCGCGTCGAATGACCGTGTGGGCGTCGCCCAGAGGCGCCGTCCTCCTAATGTCTGTCGGCCCGTATATCGCGATGACAGGAGTGCCGACCGCAACCGCTGCGTGCATCAATCCGCTGTCGTTACAGATTAGCATGTCGCACCGTTCTATCAAGGCGGCGACCTGTTTGACGCTCGTCTTTCCTGCGGCGACACGAACGGCAGGGCCTAACCCTTTCTTCAGATCGTCGATCATCGCCTTCTCACTCGGAGAGCCGAAAAGGACAACAGCCGCATCCGGGCGTTCAACGGTGATCTGCTCAATCAGCGCGCGGTAGCGGTCGAGCGGCCATTGCTTCCAGCGCATGGAGAGCGAAGTCCCAGGTTGTATTCCGATGATGGGCTTTATACCGGGCGGCCCATCCTGGTCGAAGAAGTCGCGCGCAAAAGCGCGGTCCTCTTCCGTGAGGTGCATGAAAGTCTTCGCCTCGGAAAGCTCGATTCTCCTTGCGCCGACTGCGACGATTAAATCGATATACCGCTCAACCTCGTGCTCGTGCTCGCGCATCACGACTGGCAGGTTAAAGATGAAGCTGAAGCGAGAGAACTGCTTCGACCAGCCGGGGCTGGTGACGTGTCCCGCGCGATGGCGAGCGCCACTCGCCACTACCAGCAGCGCCAGCTTCCAGGAGTGGCTGTGAAACTCGTTCATGGTCAGGTCGTAGCCGGTCCTGCGAATCTCTAATGCCCGCCTCACCCACTGTGAGACTCCCGCCCTGTAAGGAGTGTTATATATGTTGTCGAATAGGCCCGCCCCGGCAAGCACGTCTTCGCAGCCGGTGTTGTTGCCAACCTGCAAATCGATTCTGGCATTCGGGTAACGCTCCCTGAGCAGCTTGAGCGCGGGAGTGTACATAATAAAATTGCCAAGACCGTGGTAAGCAAAGACTAGTATGCGCCGGACCTCGCCGGGTGAAAACCTTTCGGGCGTTGAGCTGGAAAGATAGACCTTCAGGAGGGCTTCGATTGGCCTTCGCACGATCTCTTTCAGTTTTTGCTTTAGCTGCTCTATCACTGGCCCTTTCTCAAGTAATACGAGATGGCTTTTCCTTTATGCTGTTCGTATTCAGAATCAACCCAATCATAAAAATCCTTTTTGTGCTCGACCACCTGAAAACGGCTGAGCGCGACTACTTTCGGTCGCTCGGCCTTCAGCCGCTCGAACCAGCCCTCGAATCCGCCCGGCTCAACGTTGGCGAGGTACAGGTCTTTGCCCCTGTCCATAAAAAAGTATTTGCTGGCGTTGGTCATCCCCGAAATGACGAGTATCTCGACCGACCCGTGCACGAATATTTTATCTCCGGGTTCGAGGTGCGCGAGGATCTCCCGGACATCGGCTTCCTGGTCATCAAGCGTAGGCGGCCTCCTGTCGAATGAGAAAGCGTCGGCGACATTAAAGAAGATGATGATGAGGCAGACGGCTGAAAGGCCTGCGGCCCGGATGACCCGGTCATCTGAACTCTTGCGCACGCGGCGCAAGAGCTCAGCCGCACGGTCGATCGCGGTCACTAAAGCAACGGCTGCAAAGATCGCGACGAAAGGAAGGAAGGGTAAGAAATCCGCATCTCCCTGGACGTTAATCATGCAGAAAACAAAGTATACCAGCGGCGCTATCAGCACGGCGTGGAACCGCGCCTGATCGAGAAACTGGTTCTTGCCCGCTTTCGCCGCGAGATAAATCTGCTGCGCGATTGTCAGCACCAACCCGACCGCAGCTACATAAAAAAAGAAGCGGTCCGCTTTGTACTGCTCTGTGACCATGTGCGCGATGTACTCAAAGAAATCCGAGGCAGGGCGCGATTCGCGCGGCGCATAGACGGTCAGGTTGTAATGAACCGTCCAGAGATAGAAATCCTTCAAGGCGCCGGAAATCCAGAAATGGACTAGCAACAATGCGAGCGGAATGGCCGCGCCCGCAAGGAGCCTGGCAACTTTCATGTCGCGCCAGTTCGTAAGGTAGCGCGAAAAGCCCAGGCCTGCGGCTCCTAGAAAGAGCAGTCCCGGCTGCCAGCTCAAAGCCGATAGCATCGCGAAGAGTCCCGCAAGCAGCGGACGATCTTTCTGTATCAGCCAGAGCGTCACCATGCCAAAGAGTATCATCGGCGTCTTAGCCTGTATGCCCGCGCTGTTGGTGATCGCAAAAGCGTTGAACGAAACCATGACGAGCGCGGCGAGCAGAGCCACGCGATAACTCTTGAAGTACTCAAACGCGACCAGCACAGTAAAACCGACCGTAAGGACCGCGAGCAGAAAATAGGTCGCGCGAACCGCGTGGATGTCGCGCAAACCGAACGGGCGTGTTACGACGATCGCAGCGGCGCCGATGTAGGCAGATAGCGGACCTTTGATATTGACGGCGTCCCGATAAGGGATTCCCCCGCGCGAGATGATTTGCGCCATGTACTCCCAGTTGGCGCGGTCGCCACGGATCGGTTGTTTCCACAGGTCGAATTGATAATAAACAACCGCCGCCCCGAGCATCGTTGCGAGAAACAGGATGCGCCCGTCAAGCCATGTTCTCTTTCTGACTTGAGGCTGTTGGGCCGCGCCCGCTTCCTCTATCTCTACAACTTTGCTCATTTCTGTTCAGGGATTATTATCCGATGTATCCGAGATTCTTCAGTCGCTCTAACACTTCTTCGTTCTCTTCGGAAGAATAAGTCAAC
>DASUNP010000003.1:0-1110 GCA_036277095.1 Blastocatellia bacterium | reverse complement strand
GCTGGATGCCAGCTGGGAGCTGATGAAAGGCGTCAAGGAACGTGTTCAAGACAAGCGGACCCCGGAAATATCCCAGCTCGTTCCAAAACGCGCCGAGTGGCGTACGGGCCTCGCGATCGATCGCGTTCCGGAGGTAGCTCGGTGCGGTCAGCTTGCTACGTACAGCGAACAGCAGTTGCTCGAAGGCTTCGACTTGGCAGGCCGACAGTGGCAATCGTGACGCGATCGCGTCATTAGGCTGGCCCGCCAAGATTCGCGCCTCCAACTCGTCCACGAGGGCGAACGGCCTGGTTGGGCCTGCGAATTCAGAATTACTCACTGCGCAACGGAGGTAGAGTCGAGGAGTGGCGCGGTGGCGAAGGCTACGGCTTACTTCCGTTTCAGGGTTTCCCCGTGCGTGGCGCAATATCCGTCTGCCATGCTCCGTTTCCACTCCCCGCTCGTCGAACCGGACAGGCGGATTTACCGCATCCGGCTCCCGGACAAGGATGACTATCACCGCGTGATTTCACGCTTAGGCACACGAAAGCCTCGGGATAGCGAGTCTTTCTTCGCGGTCGCGTGCAACGCCATCGACAACGCCTGGGCGAGTTCGGGTGGTAGGCTTTCGCCAATCGCCCGGCCCCTTGTTGTGTCCTGCGTTGTCCTTGAACTGAGGCCCCTTCGCTCCACCGACGTTACTCGGTCTCGACGCTACTACGGGCCTCTCCGCCACCTCGCACGGCCCGGCCTGTCCCTCACGGGCGTCCGGTTGGCGGTCTCACGCCGCCACCACACGAGGTTTCCTGGGTTGCGTTGGTTTCCTCTCGCAAACATGCCGTCGCCACTACCCCGGTGGACCTGTGGGGGTTATCGCTCTCCAGAATCCCACAGCAGCGGCCTTCCCCGTTATGCGGGCGGGTCGGCATCCACATTATGCTTTTCGAGGCCTGCTCGGCGTTCACTCGCGTTACGGCCTGCTTGCTCACGGGATCGCCTAAAGCGATCCTTTCCATCGAAGGCTCCGACGGTTTTGTCACCTCCACCGCCGCTCCGATTGCTTCCGGCTGGAGCGACCAGTTGCCGGGTGGGACTCGAACCCACTGAAAACCAACACCTTTCCCAGCGCAC
>DASUNP010000002.1:0-27522 GCA_036277095.1 Blastocatellia bacterium | reverse complement strand
TCGCATTGGCGAGGTTTCTAAACTACGCCTGCGCTGCTCCATCTGTAATCGAACCTGGACCTGCCAGCCTGATGGACTAAAAGCTCACTTCCAACGCTCTCAGCGCATACGTGCTTTAAACATTCTCTTCTATGCTCTGGGTTTGAGCTTTGAGGCTGTCTCGACTGTCATGACTTCGCTCGGTGCTGCTGAGAGTGACACAAGCGTGTATCGTGACATAGTTGAGTCAATGCAAACAGTCAAACACCTCCACAAGCGTGGCCACAGAAAAGTACGAGTCGCCGGCATAGATGCCACTTACCAGCGCCTGGCGCAGCCTCACAACGCTCATCGCGAGAGTCTTGTCTTTGTAGTAGATTTCTCGGACGGGCAATTACTGGAAGTAGAACTGCTTGATGAAGATGACGCGCAAGCTGTGGCGGCATTGATCAAAGACATCCAAGCCCGCTACGGCATAGAGCTGTGGGTCAGTGATGAGCATCAAAGCTATAATCAGGCAATCGCGCCATCACGCCATTTGCTTTGCACAGCTCATTTCAAACGAGCGAAGCTGCGCAGAATAAAGGAATTAAAAGAGCAGGTCGGCTCTGAGAGGATGAAGAAGGATTTAGAAGCATTAGAAGAGTTGCTCAAGCAACCGCCGGACGAGGGCCAACAGCTAGCCCGTCAGATATACCTGCGCCAAAGGAGGGTGAAGCGGCCAGCAAAGGGGAAGCGAGCAAGCCCAGGAAGTAAGCTCAAAGCGTTGGCCAGGGAGATATATGAGAAGTGGGGCCGTGTTTGGCAGACGACCAACAATCAGACGGAGGCAGCCATAGGGCTGTGCCTGAAGATAAGGTCAAAGCTGATGAGAGGGTTCAAAGTGGCGGAGCACATAAAAGGGTTTGCGCAGATGAGAGGGTGGATGTATGAGCAAGGAGATAGAATCGAGTTGGGTAGTTTGCTGTAAAGCCTGGCCAGCTACAGACAAAGACCCCGCTCCTGTTCCTCTACACCTTATTTGAAATGGTTACCAAAAAAGTGCTGAGTGCTGAGTGCTGAGTGCTGAGTAAAACATAAGCAGACTGTTTCTGTTTTCTCACTCAGCACTCAGCACTCAGCACTCTGCCCCGGCCACCAGGGTGAGAAATGCCTTTGCGGCTTGCGATAGATACCGGCCTTTGTTGTAGACCAATCCGAGCCGGCGGTGGAACCTGGCGTCGCGAATCGCGACCGCCATCAATGAGCCTTCCTTGATCTCTTTCGCTATGCACAACCTGGGCACGATAGAGATTCCCATCCCGATGGAGACGAAACGCTTTATGGTTTCTATTGATTCAAGCTCCATCGTTACCTTGATCGTCACCCCGCCTTCGATGAAGTGGTTGACCAATCGCTCGCGCGTAGTGGTCCCAACCCTGTGGAGTATGAAAGGCTCATCTTCAAGCTCCTTCATCTGGACCGAGCGGCGACGGGCCAGGCGGTGCGCGGGGCCAACTATTAAAGCCAGCTCATCCTGATGAATCATTATCGCTTCAAGCCTCGCGTCCGAAACCGGCATTGTCACGATCCCGAAATCGAGTGAGCCGTCGAGGACCTTCTTCGTTATGGCGCGCGAGATGGCGCGGTTTATATCGACCTGCACCTGCGGATACGCCTGCTTGAAAGAGGCGAGCACTTCGGGGAGCAGATAAAGACAGGTCGTTTCGTTTGCGCCCAGCGAGAGCGTGCCGCGCGAGAGCCCGCGCAATTCCGCCACGGCAAGCATCGCCTCGTCTCGCAATCGAAGAAGTCTGCGGGCGTAATCGACCAGCAGCTCGCCGGCGGCCGTGAGCTTCACGGCTTTCCCCAGACGGTCAAAGAGCCGCTCGCCTAGCTCGTCTTCCAGCAGCTTTATGGCAGAGCTTATCGCAGGTTGTGTTCTACCAAGACGGGCGCCCGCGCGCGAGAAGCTGCGCTCCCCGGCCACGGCCATGAATACTTCGAGTTGCCATAATTCCATCTCGATCACTTTCCTGCCGGTATAGACAGTTTTTATAGGTAGCATAAAAAGAATAGATTTTACAAATCCAAGTTGTCAGGTTAAAACATGTAGGTAAACCGACATTAAAAACCTCCGGCGAACAGAAAGGAACAATCATATGAGCGCAGAAGCGGCACTGAAATTCGCTGCCGAGCAGGGAGCCAGATTTGTAAACGTGCGATTTACGGACCTGCTCGGCCAGTGGCACCACCTCACGATCCCCATAGAGGAGTTCGGCGTGGATGCTTTTGAAAACGGCATCGGGTTCGACGCGTCGAGCCTGAGAGGGTGGGCTTCTATCAACGAATCGGACATGCTCTTGATCCCGGACTCTTCCAGGTATTGGATAGACCCGTTTATGAAGCCCGCGACGCTCTGTTTGATTTCGAGCGTCTTTGACCCCATAAGCCGCGACGGCTACTGGGTCGACCCGCGCGCAGTGGCCGAGCGGGCCGAGAATTACTTGAGATTCACTGGCATTGGCGATACGGCTTACTTTGGTCCCGAAGCAGAGTTCTTCATATTCGATAAAGTCTCTTTTCACAACGAAGGCCACACGTCAGGCTACGCCGTAGATTCGGTCGAAGGGCCGTGGAACACATCTTCCGAGCGAGGGGGCTCGAACGGCCACGGCTATCACATACGGCCCAAGGAGGGCTACGTGCCGCTCCCGCCACTGGACACGATTTCTGACCTGCGTTCAGAGATAGCTATTCTTCTCAGGCAAGCGGGGATATCGGTCGAGTGCCACCACCACGAAGTGGCTACGGGCGGGCAGTGTGAGATCGATTTCAAGTATAACCGGCTGATGACGACCGCAGACAACCTGATGGTCTTCAAGTACACGGTCAAGAATGCCGCGATGCGCGCGGGCAAGGCGGCGACCTTTATGCCCAAGCCCATCTACGGCGACAACGGCAACGGCATGCACTGTCACCAGTCGATCTGGAAATCTGGGCAGCCGCTTTTTGCCGGCGACGGTTACGCGGGGCTGTCGGAAATGGCGCTGCACTACATCGGCGGGCTGCTGAAACACGCGCGGGCGATAGCGGCATTCGCGGCGCCGACGACGAACAGTTACAAACGGCTCGTCCCCGGGTTTGAAGCGCCCGTAAACCTGGCTTACTCGGCGCGCAACCGCTCGGCGGCGGTCCGCATCCCGATGTTCTCGACCAACCCGAAGGCGAAGCGGTTGGAGTTCCGACCGCCCGACCCGTCGTGCAATCCTTACCTGGCTTTTGCCGCGATGCTGATGGCCGGTCTTGACGGCATTCAAAACCGCATAGACCCCGGCTCTCCGCTCGACAAAGACATTTACGATCTGTCGCCCGAGGAGTTGAAGAACGTGCCTTCGATGCCAGGCTCGCTTGAAGAGTCTTTGCGCGCGCTCGAAGAGGACCACGACTTCCTTCTCCCGAACGATGTTTTCAGCGAGGCGCTGATCGAGCGGTGGATAGATTACAAACGCAGCCACGAGATCAACCCCGTGCGCATGCGTCCGCACCCGATAGAGTTCTCGATGTATTTCGACATCTAACCCGCGGTTGCTGACATGCTAACCGGGCGGAGCGATCCCGAAGGATTGCTCCGCCCCTATTTTTTTTGATAACTTTCATTACGAGCCTGAGAATAGAAAATCGCGAACGCAAAACGGCCCCCCTTTCTCTCAGAGGTCTATGGAAGGGCAACTCATAACTCAAAACGTCGACGATCTGCTGCTGTCATACTTGCGCGCCTCGACCGACGAAGAGTCAGACAGGTTGCTCGAACAACTCATCAACGAGCACGCCCGCCCGCTCGTCCGCCAGATCGTCAAGTCGAAGCTGCGCGTCGACGGGGGATTTGCGACCAGACTCCGCGACGGCTTCGACGCGGATGACATCACAAGCGAAGTCATTCTCCAGCTTGTAAAACAACTGCGGCGCTTCAGAACAAACCCCGACAGCCGGGTCTTTGGCAATTTTCGAGGCTACGTGGCGGTCGCAGCTTATAACGCCTGTCACGATTACTTGCGGCAGATATATCCCGAGCGGAGCCGCCTCAAGAGCAAGATTCGTTACACGCTCACGCACAAAAAAGGGTTTGCGCTCTGGGAGAATCAGGAAGGCAGATGGCTCGCTGGCCGCGCGCGATGGCGCGAAGAAAAGAGGCCCGCTTGCGCCCCTCAGCGGCTCGAACAGTTATGCGATAACGCTCGGATGCAGGAACGATCGCATTCAGACAGCCCCGCGCTCTTGTTGGAAACAGTATTCGATCTCGCGGGCGGCCCCGTCGAATTGAATGAGCTGGTGAATCTGCTCGCAAACGTTTTGAAGATCACAGAGCCGCAAGCCGCCGAAGTCGGCCAACATGCTCTTGAGTCTCAGCCGGCAGGCCCGAGCTTGCGCCAGAGCATCGTCACAAGGATCGAGCAGTGCGGGTATTTGCAGCGGCTCTGGGCTGAGATATGCCGGCTGCCCCTCGAACAGCGGCACGCGCTCTTACTCAACCTCAAAGACGAGCAGGGGCGCGACATGGTGACTCTGCTTGCGCATGTACGCGTCGCCACTATAAAAGAGATAGCTGAAGCGCTCGGCATGACGGCAGTAGAGTTCGCCGAGGTTTGGAATGACTTGCCGCTCGATGACGCCACGATAGCAAGCCGGCTGCGCATCACACGGCAGCAAGTCATCAACTTGCGCCAGGCCGCGCGCCGCCGCTTGTCAAGGAGGATGAAAACCGTAGAAGCATGATGACGGCTTTAGATTAAGCAGCGGGCGCGCTGCAATATCGCGCGCGAGTTTACATTTTACGTAATTAAGGAGATAACGGAGTTCATATTGTCGGAGCATCTTAAAGACCAGGATATTGCGCGCTACAGGTCGCGAATGATGTCGCCCGTGGAGCTGCTCTCTGCAAACGAGCACCTGTCATCGTGCGATCTATGCTACGCGCGCTTCGGCGCGGACGAGCACCTGGAGGCGGCCTATAACCTGGCGCGAGAGGGCATAGACGGCGTCGAGCCGCCGGAAGATTATCACCTCTCTTACGAGTGCGTGGCCGCTTACGTCGACGGCGAGCTGGGCGAGAGAGAGAGCAATGCCGTTGAGTCTCACATTCAATCCTGTCGCCAGTGCGAAGTAGACGTGAATGATCTGCGCTCTCTCAAAGATTCATTCGGGCCTGCCCGCTCGGCTGCGCCTGATTCAAAGAGACTCTTCTTGCTTCGGCGGCCTCGCTTCGCCCTGATGTTTCAGGTCGCGGCCGCCGCCGCAATGATCCTGCTCCTGGTCTGGCTCGGGTTGCTGTGGCAGCAAAAGCGCGTCGCGGAGCTTGAATCAAAGATCGCCGAGGCCGAAGGAAAGATTCAAACGCAGAGTTCGACCATCGAGCAGATCGAGTCGCAGATGGGCGAGCTTCAAAAGGAGAACGACGAGCTTCGACAAGAATTGAGTGCTTACGAAGGTGCTCGCCCCGACAGGCAACCCGGCGGGCTGGCCCCGGGCGAAGCCATATCGCTTAAGGACGCAGATAGTGTGGTGGGGCTAAACGAGCGGGGCGAGCTTACGGGGCTTGCCCCGCTTTCGCCCGCTTACGAGCGATTGGTGAAGACGGCACTGGAGGCTGGAGAGGCGCGGGTTCCCGACTCGGTCGCTGATCTCATAGGCCGCCGGCAAGTACTTATGGGGAGTAATGATGCATACGGATCATTCGCTCTGCTTGCGCCGCTCGGGACCGTAATCGACAGCGACCAGCCGGCATTGAAGTGGAGCGCCCTGGACGGCGCGACCAGCTACGTCGTAGGCGTCTACGATTCGCGGTTGAATGAGGTGGCCTCAAGCCCGCCGTTACAATCGACCGAGTGGACTGTGCCGCGCCCGCTCAAACGCGGCGCCGTTTATAACTGGCAGGTGAGGGCCGTCAAAGATGGCGAAGAGATCAAGCTGCCGCGCGCCGACGCGCCCGCTGCAAAGTTCAAAGTCCTGGAAGCCGCGAAGTCAGCCGAGCTTGAGCGCGCGCGCCGGGCGCATGGCGGTTCGAGGCTGGTGCTGGGCGTGCTCTATGCGCAGGCAGGTCTGCTCGACGATGCAGAGCGCGAGTTTGAGCTTCTGGCTCAGGCCAACCCTCAATCGCGCATAGCCCGTCGGTTGCTCGATAGGCTCAGGGCGAAAAGGCGATATTGATCAGAACTAGAACCGTTTCAGATTAGTTCTATGGCGTGCAATAAGACTCACCGCAGAGACGCAGAGAACACGGAGATTACGCAGAGCAGAATATCTTTTCTCTGCGTAAACTTTGCGTCCTCTGCGTCTCTGCGGTGGATCCGGATTCTTTTGATCACCTGCCGTCCCCCATCAAAACGAACCCCGCCCAGTAGAATGGATGCAGATAGCGGTCTGTCTTCAACAGGCTCAACGCGGCCCGGCGCAGCGCTTCGGCTTTGCTTTTTTGCGACCTCAGATTGCGGTGGAACTCTAACATCAATTCGGTCGTGCTGCCCGACTCTACCTTCCACTGGCTTACTACCGCGCTCGGCGCGCCCGCCACAAACAGGGCCCAGGTCAGTCCTATCATGCCTTCGCCGTCCCCGATCCTCCCGCGAGCAGTCTCGCACGCGGATAGGACGACGAGGTCGGCCTTCAAATCGAGCTTTATAATCTCCCAGGCCTCCAGCAGCCCGTCCTGGCTCTCGTCGTCCTGAGGCTGACTCAACACGACGTGCGAATACATAGGGCTTTTATCATTGAGCACGCCGTGCGCCGCAATGTGGACAATTTGATAGTCGTTCGCTTCCGTCTTTATGCGGTCTTCACGCGCGTCCGCGCCGACGTAGATTTTGCTTCGCGCCGCTCCATACAGCTTCCCCAAGGTCTTTACCTGGCGTTCTGTTTCCGGCAGCCGACCGAGTTTTTCGTCTAGGAAGACTGAGGTGACGCTTTCAGCGGTCTCCTTTCCAATCGCGGGATCGCCCAGGGCCAGCAGCGTCGAAGAGCTGCTCGCTCGCGCCGGTCGCTTTGCGCGCGACCTCATCATTTCCCGAAGCACTGTCAGCGACGGCGCATAAGAGACGGCGTAGTCTTCTATCAAGTGGCGACTATCAGCCGACAGCAGCGCCTGAAAAGGCAACTCCCACAGCGCGCTGTCGGGCACTATGACGAGCCTGGTCCTGCCACGCAACTGCCGCCGCGCCGGGCCAAGCAGCATTTCGTGTAGTTGCCTTGCGTCCTCTTTATAACCATAATCGATATTGGCAAGTCTGCGGCGGAAGCGATTGACGCGCTCGGCTAGAACGTCTCGCTTAACATCGAGCGTATGAACGCTCAGCACTGGCCCGGCGTCTGCGCGGCCCGGCTGTCGCGTCTGCTCTCTACTTACCACGAAGAGATAAGTCTTTTCCTGCGTGACCACAAATTCCAGCAGCGCAGTATTGGCGTCCGGGATGAGATTGCCAGCCTGCTCGACAGACAGTGGCTGCATCTGCGCGCGCTGGGCGTTCAATTCGGGGTGAGAGACATAAAGGCCGCTTTGAAACGACTCGAACTTGAGGCGCGCCTTTTCGAGCATGTCGCGGAGGCCGGCGAGTTGAGCGCGGTCCGGCTCCCGCCGCTGGCTTTCGCGTTGTATCTGGATGTTGAGCGACGCGAGTTCGACTTCGAGTTGTTGCTCCAGGAGTTGTTCATCAGAAGTCATCGCTTTCGTGACATTCACCTTCCCGCTTTGAAGAATGTCGAGCAAGGCGCGACCTTTTGCGCGCTCGGCGTGCGCGAAAGCCCCGGCGGCGTCATTCCGCTCGACTAGCAGGGCGATCATCTCACGGTAGGGCGAGATCCTGCCTTCGAAGAACCGCCGTTGCTGGTCGTCGCCCGCCGTGTAACTGCGCAGCTTCTCGACCGCTGTAATCGCCTCGGCGAACTCCTTCTGAGCCTGGTCCTTATGGTTCAGAGCGCGGTGAGCTTTGCCGGCGATTGTTTGCGTCTCCCAAAGGTGCTCCAGGTTGCCTCCTTCAGCGGCAATGGCGGCAGCCTGGTCGGCAAGCTCTATAGCCTTTGCGTAGTCGTTTTGCGCGTAGTGGACTTTGGCGATGTGGTAGAGAGCCCGAAAGATATTTATTTTAAAGCCGATCTCCTGGACGAGCTTCAGGGCTTTACGATAATGATCGAGCGCCTCATTGTAATTTGCGCGCGCGTAGTTGATGTCGGCGATGCCGGTCAGCGACCTCGATATTTCGTTCTTATGTTCGATCTCTTGTGCGAGCTTTAGCCCATCCTGAAAATACTTCAACCCTTCGTCGTAGTTGCCTCGGCGGTGATGGACGATCCCGATACTATTGAGCGCGATTGTAGTCCATAACTTCGACGCCATTTTGCGGGAAAGCTCCAGGGCCTTTTGCAGGCTTTCCAGCGCCTGGCTCGTATTGCCCTGGGCGGTGTGAATCCCCGCGGTGTTAATCATCACATTGACCGTCCTCGCAAGGTCGTTATTCTCGTTAACGAACTTTAGCGCTTGCTGATATATCTGCAAGGCTTTGATGTAATTGCCCTGCGCGCCATAAATGGACCCCATCCCGATGAGCGCGCGGGCGGTTTCGCCTTTGTAACCCCCTTTACTCGCGACCTTGAAGGCCCTGTCGAAAGAGTCCATCGCCGAAGCGTAGTAATGCTGATCTAAAGTGTCAACCGCGATGTTATTAAGCGCCCGCGCGACCAGCAGGTTGTCGCCGCGCGCTTCAGCGATGCTCAAACTCCTTTTGAGGTATTCGACCGCCCGCCCGTAGTCGCCCCTCGATGAATATATTATGGCGACGTTGTTTAACGAGTTGGAAATGGCCTCCTGGTCCCCCGATTCCTCGGCATACTGAAGGCTCTTGGAGTAATACTCAAGCGCCTTTTTGTAATCGTCCTGATACCAGTACAGGTTCCCGAAGACGCGCAGGGAGTTGGCGATACGCACTTTGTCGCCAAGGCGCTCGGCAGTCCTTAAGGCTAGTGTGAGTATAAGCGCCGTTCGAGCATCATCGGTTTCGTTAAGCGAACTCCTGCCCAGACTGAGCAGATGGTCGTGCAGCCTGCCTGTCATTAACTCGGGCTTACTTGCAAGAAGCGCTTCGCGGTCTTGATCTGTTTTGGCCTGCGCGAGCGCCTCGGCCAGCTCATGCTCGGTCGGCTGATACTGCCACACTTTCCATGCGCCGCCGCCTTTTATAAAACGGAGCGTCGAATGAATCTTCCCGGTATCGATTGCGGGCTTGCCGGTCTTGCTGTCGATGGCCTGGAGATCGACCGCGACGCGTAGGGTCGCCTTCTCTTTGTCGACCACCAATTCCCGAACGAGGAGGTTCTTCAACTCGATCTTGTCGTTGGCGAGGAAGGTCTGCTGGAAACTCTTTTTGCCGGCGGCGAAGTTGGGGGATTTCTCATCCCACATAGACATCACGGCTTCGATATTTTTTTTCTGATAGGCGTCAAAGAATCTTTCGACGAGCAGGCGGAGATCAGCTTCGTCGGCGGATTGTCTCGCCGCGATCACCGTCAGGCAGGCGGCAAGAGAGACTGCTACAAACAGCGATGACGTGCGCACAAAATAAAAGCAGACGTTCTCTTCTCGTCGCATCATGTCACCTCCTCAAAAAAGAACTTCGCTTAACAGATTTTTCGCAAAGATTTTTCCCTGATGGCAATATGGCCCGTACTTTTACATTGTCCTTAGTTGTAAATCAAAAATGAAAAACTGTCGAGCGCCGGGCGAAAGCTCGCTCGATCAATCTCACTTAATTGGCAAGGAGGCACACCCATGAAGAAACGTCGCCGCATCGAATCGCGCCTGTTCGCTCTGTCGATTTGCTTATCAATGTGCGGTGCGCTGTTTGCGGCGGGGCTGCTGCCTTCATTTCGAACTGTATCGTCTTCGGCGAGAGCGCACGCGAGCGAGAGCGCTGCGGTCGAGCCTGCTTTGACTGCCGGGCTGGCCCCGCAATCGTCGGGCCATTCTCTCTCTTTGATAAGGGCAGCCAACCAGCGGGTCAGCGTCCTTTCGAGCGCAAGCCTCAACATCACGGGCGCGCTGACTGTGGAAGCCTGGATCAAGACGGCCTCCGGTAACACAGGTCAAAGCATAGTCTCGCGCTACAACGACAACGCCCAGAGCGGCAACGACGGCGGCTACCAGTTGCGGCTGGTGAACGCCGGGGGATCGAACAAACTGAGGATGGTCGTCTACACGAACAACGTGTCACAAACTTCGATTACGGGATCTACGGCCATAGGAGTCAATACGTGGTATCACGTTGCGGGCGTATATTCAGGCGGACAGCTATGGCTGTTTGTAAACGGGCAGCCCGACGGGACGCCGAAGTCGGCCCCCACGCCGCCCGCCGCCGGCACCGCCAACTTGAGGATCGGAAGATCGAGCGACGGTAATGATCATTTCGATGGAAAGATAGACGAAGTCAGAGTATCGGCGCAGGCCCTCTACCCAGCCAATATACAGTTCAACCCTCAAGCTCACCTGACGGCGACCTCTGGGGTTACGAGAGGGTTATGGAAGTTCGACGGTCAGACCGCGAATGACTCTTCGGGCAACAACAATCACGGCGAATTACAAAACGGCGCGTCATTCTCTACGGATGTCCCCATCTCTAACCAGCATCCTACGGCGAACGCCGGAGGTCCGTACACGGGCACGAGGGGCGTGCCTGTGCAGTTCAACGGCTCGGGGTCGTTCGACCCGGACGGCCAGATAGTCAGCTACAACTGGAACTTCGGAGACACCGCTACCGGCACGGGGGTGATGCCGACGCACGCCTACGCGAACGCGGGCAATTACACAGCCTCGCTCGTGGTGACGGACAACCTCGGCCTGCAATCGATCGCCTCGACCGCGCAGGTCACGATCAACGATGGCCCTCCGCCGCCTAACCAGCCGCCGCTTGTCACTATCACCTCTCCTGCTAACGGGGCCGCATTCAACGCCCCCGCCAACATCGCCATCACGGCCACGGCCTCCGACAGCGACGGGTCCGTTACCAGAGTCGATTTCTTTGGCGACGGTGCTTTTATAGGCATGTCGACCGGGCCGCCTTATACGGTTAGTTGGAACGGCGTCTCCGCCGGGACGCACACCATCAGGGCCACGGCGACCGACAACCAGGGCGCGACCAGCTCTCACCAGATCTCAGTCACAGTCAACAGCGGCGGCGGCGGGACTAGCGCGTCCTTCATCAGGACGGACGCGGCTACTCAGGGGAATTGGAGGAACACCTACGGGGCTGACGGTTTTAACATTGCCGGCGATTCTCCGGTCAGCTACCCGGCTTATGCGCAGGTTAGCGTCAATGGCCACGCGCTGCACACCTGGGCCGCGTCGACTTACGAATTTCGCGCACTTCAGAAGATCGCCAGCACTAATGACCGAATAGCGGCGACCATGTATGCGGTGACGAGCTTCACGATCAACGTAAACCTGACCGACGGGCAGCCGCACCATCTGGCGCTCTACTGCCTGGACTGGGACGACACGGGTCTGCGACAGCAGAGGATAGATGTCCGCAATGCGGTTAACGACGCGCTGCTCGACACGCAGACCGTCACAGACTTCCGCAACGGCAAGTATCTGGTATGGAGGGTTACGGGAAACATAAAGATAGTTCTCACGAACCTGTCGGGGTGGAACGCCGTGGTGAGCGGGATATTTTTTGACCCCACGACCGCGCCCACGCCGCCCTCGGGGACGAACCTCGCGCTTGGCCGTCCGGCCACGCAATCGAGCAACGCGAACATCGCTAACCCGAACCCCGGCACCGCCGACCGCGCCACGGACGGGATTGTCTATGGCGATTACTTTGCAGGCGACTCTGTGACGCACACGAACCCTGAGCTACAACCCTGGTGGCAGGTCGATTTAGGCAGCTCTCAATCGATCAACAGCGTGCGGCTGTGGAACCGCACCGATTGCTGCGGCGAAAGGCTGAATAACTTTTACCTGTTTGTGTCTGACAACCCCTTCACGTCAAACACAATTTCAGGGATACAGGCACAGCCCGGAGTCGATACTTATCGCCCTGCGGGTCCGGTCGGCATCTTGACTGCTATCAATGTGAATCGAATGGGCCGTTACATCCGCGTCCAGTTGTCTAACGCCACGGGCGTTGCGCTATCGCTGGCAGAGGTGCAGGTGCTGGGCACTCAGCCTGCCGCGCCCGTGCCTGCGGGGACGAATCTCGCGTTGAACAGGCCCGCGACTCAATCGAGCACGGCTTTCAACGGGCCGCCAAACCTTGCCGTCGACGGGAACACGAGCGGAGTCTTCACCGATGGCTCTATAACTTGTACGGACTGGAACTTTCAAGCCTGGTGGCAGGTCGATTTAGGCAATGTACAGACGATCAACACCATACGGCTGTGGAACCGCACCGATTGCTGCGCCGACCGCACGAGCTATTTCTACGTCTCGGTTTCGGACTCTCCGCTGCCCTCGGACCTTAAGACTACGCTGGGCCAGCCGGGGGTGTCGAACTACTTCCTGACTTACGTTCAAGGGAACCCCACGTCATACAGAATCAACCGCACGGGGCGCTACATGCGAGTGCAATTGCGCGGGACAAACTTTCTCTCAATCGCGGAGCTGCAGGTCTGGGGCACTGCTTCATCCTCTAACCAGCCGCCGACTGCGAACGCCGGGGGCCCGTACAACGGCGTGGTAGGCACTGCGGTGGTATTCAACGGAAACGGGTCGTTTGACCCGGACGGCCAGATAGTCAGCTACAACTGGAGCTTCGGGGACAACACGACGGGAACGGGCGTCTCGCCGGCTCACGTCTACACGGCTCCCGGCACTTACACCGTGACTTTGACCGTTACGGATAATGGCGGTTTGCAATCGAGCGCCTCTAATACGACGGCAAACATCGACTCTGCCCCTCCGCCCCCATCAGGCAATCAGTTGACGAAAGAGTACGTGTATGCGGGAGGCAGACTTATAGCCGTCGAAGAGCCCGTGAGCGGGAACGCCCCGTCTGGAGGGTTGCCTTCGATGGTAGGGATGTATCGAAGCGGCGCGTACTATCTGGACACTGGCAATAACCGCTGGGATAAGCCTTCCGCCGATAGAGAACATTTCTTCGGCGCGGGCGATCTCCCAGTGGTAGGCAACTGGGTAGGCTCGGCTGACTTCGAGATCGGGGCCTTCCGCGTTGTCGACACGACGGCCTACTTCTTCCTCGACCTGAATGGGAATGGTGTTTGGGACGAAGGCGTGGACGGCCAGAGCCAGTTCGGCATACCTGGAGACATACCCGTCGCGGGTGATTGGGACGGCAACGGCGCTTACGAGATAGGGATATACCGCAAGGTCGACGGCGAGGGCTGGTGGTATCTCGATCTCAACGGTAGTCGCGCCTGGGATCAAGGCGACAGGGCATACCAGTTCGGCCTGGGGACTGACCTTCCTGTGGTCGGGGATTGGAACGGTTCAGGGAAGTTTAAGCTTGGAGTCTTTAGAGACGGAAACTGGTATCTGGATTACAACGGGAACGGGAGCTGGGATGGCGCGCAAGGCGGCGACAGGGTCGACTGGTTCGGGCAGCAGGGAGATATACCTGTCGCGGGCGAATGGGACGGCGGAGGGCCGTCGAAGATAGGAGTCTTCCGAAACGCGGGAGGGGCAGGCTACTGGTATCTGGACACCAACGGCAGCAACGCCTGGGAAGAAGGGAAAGACAGAAGCATCCAGTTCGGATACGGCGCCGATAAGCCTATACCGGGCAAATGGCAAAGGCCGGAAGCTACACAAATATCGAGGCGAACCTCTCGCCGTACTCGATCATTTCCTGGAGTCGTTTTGAAGGGAGGCAGGCAATGAAGCGCTTTATTAAACCCGTATCAAAGATCGTCAGGCTTGAGGAACTCCTACGCCATAAGAGACCGTTCTTAACGGTCCTCACGGCTGGCTCGGTATTGTTATGCGCGGCGACTATTTTCGCCGTGCGAGCCTATAACCGTGGCGCGGCGAATCACACCGCTCCGGGTGTATTGTCGCAGGGGTCTTTATTCGAACAGAACATCTCAACCGTATTGCGTCGCCAGCGAAGCAAACTGGCGCAGCAGCCCGAAGCCGATAAGCTGCGTCGGGCGCTCGGGCAACGCTTTCTCGACGAGGGTAAAGAGCGAGCGACGCTGGCCGGCACGCTTGACGTAGACGGAAAGCGCCAGGCGATCAACATCGTCAGGACGCATGAGATGGGCGGTGAGCGAGTAGAGATCATACTCGGCGGCGGCGCCTCGACGCTCACCTGGAACGTTACCGACGGGCCAAGGGCGGGCAGCGCGATTGCTTCCAAAAGCGAGAGGCTGATTATTGAGAGACTCGCCTTAGACAGCCCCGACCAGTTCGTGCTCGCTCAACTGAGGGCCGCCAGCTACCGCACAGTGGCTAGAAATGTCGTCCCAAAGGGAGCAGCCGACATAGAGGATTATTCCGGGCCTGTCTGGGACGTGACTCTCATAAACGAGCCGGATTCACCCGGCGGCAACGGGACTTTGAGCAAATCGAGGCTCTATTACTTGAGCACCGCTACTGGGCTGCTTGAGAAGGTGATCTCGATGGAAGACGGCCAGGCGGTCGTGGCAGAGCTTTCGGGGTGGACAGATCGAAATGGCGAGAAGCTGCCCTCGCGCATCATCTGGCGGCGGAACGATCAAATTGTCATGGAGCTTAATATCGGCGGCGCGACTCACGATCCGCGCCAGTAAGTAATCGCCGCAACTCTTCGCAAAGCAGATCGACTACAGCAAGCTCAGATGCTTAACAGGAGAAGACAGTCATGACATCAACGGCCGGTTCATTAAAGCTAAGAACTTATCTGCGGTTATACCTGATTGCAGCGATCATCCTCGGCCTTCAGGCGCTCGCGGTTGCGCAAAACGCCGCCAGGCCCGACCGCGGAGTCAGGCCGAACGGGTCCTACGCGGTCTCCGATATCGAAAGCGTCAACCTCGTCAACGGCAACCTTAACCTGTCGATACCTCTGGCCTCGCTTCCGCCGGTGGCCGGCGGCAAGATCTCCTTTTCCATCAACGCCACCTACAACAGCAAGATCACGGATGTCTATAGGAGTGAGATCGAGCTGAAGACGATTCCCCCCACACGTTATGTGAAGGATACGATACAGCCGTCGTCGGAAGGCGGCTGGAAGATAGGCGGCGCATACGCGATCGTATTTCGACCCTTCACCTCATATGATTTCGGCTGGCTCGGGCCTGAAACCACCGACACGGATTATAATTTCTTCATCCAGAACCCTCCGTCGAGCTGGTTCAAGGTTCAGCTCCTGGCCCCTGACGGAGCTACTCACGAGTTGACACCTATAGACTACACGCCTTACCTCCAGAGCTTTCGTCCTTTCCTATGGAGCTATTACCGGGAGACGCCTGATAAGTTAAACCCGCCCGCCGCGATAAGGTACTACACGTCGGACGGCAGCTATATCTGGGCGAAGGTCCATCCGAGCAGCAGCAGCACGAAATGGGAAGTCTACCTGCCCGACGGCACGCGCATAATCCAGACCGCCAGCTTTCAGCGCATCGAAGACACAAACGGTAATAGCATAAAGATATTCACCGAAGATACTGGTCTGGGAAGCCTCATTACACATTATCAAGACGAAGAGGCGACCTCCACGGTAAGAGAGATCAGACACAAGATTACTTTCGGCAGCCCAAACGAACATATCGAATACCAGACCGTGACAGGCTCGCTCGTTCAGACGACAGTCGTATGGGCCGACACGTTTGTCAGGGGACAGACCTATAACAATTCCGATCATAATTCTAATAACCAGGTCTGCGAACAGATAGATCAATATGACGCGACGATGGGGGTGATAGAGCGGATCATACTGCCGCAGACGGAGGCGGGCGTCGAGAGGGAGTTCTCTTTCGATTACAGCTCTGACACGGCGATGCTGATTCCCGGCGTGGTATTTACAGACTGCGACTCGCCCGGCCAACAGTTTCAGGTGCCCGCGACATCGCCCGGCTGGGGGACGCTAAGCGTAATGAGAATGCCGTCGGGGGCGCGCGTCGACTACACTTACTTCCTCGACGGCGACCACCATCTCTTTACCGCCAACGAGGCGCCCAGGGACAGGATCATCTCCAAGACGATCACGCACGACGCAGTGATTGATACCTGGACTTACTCGCCCGGCTCGCCGCAGGCGACCGTGGTCGGGCCTGATGGGATGAGGGTGAGCGAGTTTGCTTACACGACCGACCCGGCGTTTGCACCGATCTACGGCGGCCCGGGCGGACTTGGGGGATTAGTCTACAAGACTATTCGCCACCTCAACCTGCAGCCGCACGTCACTGTTGAGAGGCACTGGAGGAGGCTGCTTTTCAACGGCGGCAGCGACCTTCAACCCGGCACGGCGCAGAAGTCTGTATTCAACGCCGTGGTCGATGCCGAATATACTACGTTGCACGACGCAGCCGGCAACCCCCTGAAGATGTCGGCCAAGACCTTCCTGCACGACTACAACGGCAATGTTATCGAAGAGAGATGTTATGACTGGTTTGATCCGGCTTTAATAAACCCTTACCGAGATCCGAATAACGTGAACCTGCCGACGCAGGTGCCTCCCGAAGTGCAGCAGAACAACCTGCTGCGTGTAGCTACGAACAGCTATCACAACCAGGCCGACGGCGCTGCGTCGACTAATGTTTACTCCAAGCGTGTCTCCGGAAACCCTCTCTCGCTCCCAACGCCGTACATCCTGAGCGCGCCTAAAGAATCGATTGTAAGTAACAGCGCGAGTGTGTTGGCGACTACAAGATTTCATTACGATGGGCTGAACTTCGTCACAGTGCCGACGAAAGGCAACGTGACGAAAGAGCGGCGTGACAACGGTGGAGTCTGGGTAGAGATCAATCACACTTACGACTCGAAAGGGAACAGGACTTCTACGACCGACCCGCGAGGCAACATAACGCAATTCTTCTATGAAGACCAGACGCTGGCGCAGCCGACGAGGGTTGTTGTTGATCCGAACAATCAGGTCGCGGGCGACGAGCACACCACACTTGTAACTTACGATTACCACACAGGGCTTGTTACGAGCCAGACTGACCCCAACCAGAAGACGACCACTACCGATTACTTCAATCCACGACTCGCCGGCATCGACCCGTATGGCAGGCCGGGGCTTGTGACCGGTCCATTTGTTACGGTCAATGTCGGAGGGGTTACTTCTACTCAGCGCCGCAAGGTTGTCACAAAGTATTTCGACAGCCTGCGCCAGGTAGAAGTGTGGTCGGACTTGAATGCGGAAGGGGACGCGAAGCTTAGAACGCGGGCCAGAGTCGATCAACTGGGGCGGCCTGTCCTGAGCGAAACCAGCGAGGACGGCGTCAGCTACAGCATTACGTCAGAGACTGTCTACGAGCAGATGGGGCGCATAACCTACACGAGTAATCCGCGCCGCAGCACCCCGGCGACGACCGACGGATGGACGCGCGCGACCAGCGACGACATGGGCAGAGTCGTCGAGGTGGCGACCTTCAGCGGGGCGACCAGACCATCGGCGACTTCGACGAGCTGGAACGGACGTGTGACTTCCAGCTTCCTTGCTAACGAAACGACGGTGACTGACCAGGACAGCAAGAAGAGAAAGAGCGTTGTGGATGGGCTGGGGCGGCTGGTGAAAGTGTACGAAGACCCGCTCGGCTTGAATTACGAAACCTCTTACACGTACGACGCTCTGGGAAATCTGACCAGGGTCAACCAGGGCAGTCAAGTGCGGGAGTTTACCTACGACACCTTGTCCAGGCTACGAACGGCAAAGAATCCCGAGCAAGTCAACTCGTCGGGTCAGATGGTCGCGACAGTCTACTCTTACGACGACGCGTCGAACCTCACTTTAAGAAGCAACCCGAACGTGACAAGTGTGGGCTTCACCTACGACGGGTTGAACCGTGTGAAGACAAAGACGCTGAGCACGGGCAACACCTGGGTTTACACCTACGACAGCGTAACGAACGGGAAAGGGCGGCCGACATCTTCCGTCAAGCAAGGGAGCACTGACGGGTATTACTACGACGGCTATGACGCGATGGGGCGTGTGACTTCGAGCCGACAGATCACGACCTCAGACGCGGCTAATACTTACACGATGAGCTATGGGTACGACCTTGCGGGCAATCTTACGAGCCAGGTCTACCCGTCGGGCAAGGAGTACCGCACGAGTTACGACAGCGCCGGAAGGGAAGCCAGCGTCAGCCGTCACGTGTCAGGGCTGTTCGACAAGACCTACGCCTCGCAGTTCAGCTACGCCGCGCATGGGGCGGTAACTGGGATGACGCTGGGCAACAACGCGACGCGGGAGAGCACAATCTACAACTCGCGGCTGCAAACCGAGCAGATAGAGTTGCGCAAGGTGGCGGGCAATGCGCTGATACTCGGGCTTGACTACACGTATGGCACGAATAACAACAACGGCAACCTGCGGACGCAGGCTATACGCACGGGGGCGACTACGTTCAACCAGACCTACGGGTACGACGGGCTGAACCGATTGACGAGCGCGAGCGAAGCGGGATGGTCGCAAACCTATGATTACGACCGTTACGGCAACCGCTGGGTGTCGCAGTCAATAGGCTACACAGTCGATCCGACGCTGACGCCGAGAGTCCTTCAGCACTATAACGCCGCCACAAATCGGATATCGATGAACGGGTACACCTATGACATCAGCGGCAATCAGTTTACTCAGGTGCGCAACTCGATAAATGAGACTTACGGGTACGATTCAGAAAACCGAATGACCAGCCTGACAAGCGGAGCCGGCTCGGCAGGCTACGCGTATGACGGCGAAGGACGCAGGGTAAAGAAGGTTGTGGCTGGCACAACTACGACACTCGTCTATAACGCGGGAGGGCAACTCATAGCCGAGTACCAGAGCGGGGTTGTGCAGCCGCCGCAAGGAGGCGGCGGTACGACCTATTTGACCAGTGATCATCTTGGGAGTACTCGCGTAGTAACGAAGCCTGACGCGACGGTGAAAGCGCGTCACGACTACCTGCCGTTCGGCGAGGAGATAGGAGCAGGAGTAGGAGGGCGAGACCCTGGGGCTGGCTACGGCCAGGCGGACGGGGTCAGGCAGAAGTTCACCTCGGAGGAAAGAGACAACGAGTCAGGGCTGGACTATTTCGGGGCGAGGTATTTCTCATCCGCGCAGGGCAGGTTCATAAGCCCCGATGAGTTTACAGGCGGGCCTGAAGAGTTGTACCACTTCGCCGAGAAGGCATCGGCTAACCCAACATTCTATTCCGACGTCAGCAACCCGCAATCGCTTAACAAGTATCAATACTGCTACAGCAACCCGTTACGGTACGTAGACCGAGACGGCCATGACCCGTCAGACCCGGACCCGCAGAAAAATAAAAAGAAAAAGGACGACCAGGAGCCACAAACGCTGCACCTCCCCGCCGGGCCACTTATACCTATTGCTGCCGAGGCGCTCACTGTCGCCATAACGCCCGAGATTGCCGCGATAGCTTTAATTTTTGGGGCTGAGCTAGCTTATGAGGGGAACATTAATTTTGGGTCTGCCGATGATGCTCCAGTCGTAGGCAGCGATTTTTCGGCAATAAGGATTCCAGATAAGGCTATTATAGTTCGTGGAGGCGCCACAAATGAGCCGCCATTAGAAGGGGAAAAGTTCTCGGGCGCTTTTGGTCTGACTGTGTACGACGCGTCTAAGGGAGTTCCGCACGGCAAGGTTAGTTTTACCACGGCTGGTAAAATTCGGGCAGATGGAGGGACTGTAGTTTATTCACCTGAATATGTTTACCGACATGGACCGCTTAACTTTAGGCATGTAAATATAACTTTGGGCAAGGAAAATCCCTTTGAGGGGCCTATTAAGAACCCTGTGGCAGAGGTTCAGCGAATTCGTGGGAGGTCGAAGGAAAAAAAGAAGAAGTAAACGATGGAAAGAACCGCTATCGAGAGGGTAGATTATGCCTGAGACGAAAATAATCTACAGTGGCTTTTATGATTTCCCGCTTGCTTTCATCGCCACCTACGAAAACGCACAGTACCTGTTTTGGCGACTCTTTGACGATGAGCTTGACGACTTCCCGAGTGAGTATGATGTGTATATTCTCCCTGATCTTTCAAAGGAAGAGATCGAGCAATCCTGGGAGTACTTGTCAGAGAAAGCCAAAACCTGTGTCGGCAAAATACCCGTCAGGCAAGTTGCTTTTGACCCTACGAGAAGACGGTTTATAGACACGGTTACATTTGACAGGATTGTCCGCGAGTGAAGCGAAGAGTCGTTAAGCCTCTTCGCTTCGACCTTCCGCGTATTTATCCCTGAGCTTGAATACCAGGGTGGTTACGATCGCGGCAGTTACTATTCCGGCCAAATCCCATTGCAGGTCGTTGGGCGAGTCTTGCGGGCTGTGAAGTCGCCAGTTCGGAGCGGTGAAGAATTTCTCGTCCCATAACTCCAAAATCTCATAGTAAGCGCATAGGCTGAAGGTTATCGTCACGGCGAAGAAGGCCGCCGTGTCTAGTGGGAGCTTCAACCCCATGCGCTTCATCATCGCCCTCAACAGCCAGAAGGCGGGCACGAGCGAAAAGCCTGAGCCGACGAAGTGTGAAAACTCATCAAAGTATACGGGGCCGATCCAGGGCTGGTCTCCATAGAGTTGGAAGAGATTTCCTAAAACGTCCGTGGCCACCGCCGCTGCGAGACAGAAAAGAACAAAGGGCGGAAGATGTATTCCCTGTCTGAACCTGTAATATCCGTATAAGAAGACCAATAGCAGAACAGTGTAAAGCGTGTTGATGTACCAGGGGCGATAAGGCAGTTGGACCAGCAGCAATGACTTGCCTACGAAAGCGAGTATAGTGAAGAGGTAAAACTCTGCTTGCCTGAATCGTTGCTTGCCGATCGGTGTGATAGCTACGTCCGCCATTTTGTTATCCTCGCGCAGAGAGATTGTCCAGCTTTCGGTGAGAATACCAAAAACGATGCGGCCGCGCGTAGCCTTAGAGCGCATTTTTCGAGATATGGTTGCTCGGAAAAAAGAAGGGCGACCCGACCGGGTCGCCCTAACTCGTGCACACGCAAAATGGCTCGCTCGTCGCTTAAGCCTTTACCTTCTTTTTGGCCTCCGGGTAGGAGAGCGCCCTCTCCATCGAATTGAACGGGAAGGCGATTATCTCTTTGTAGAGCTTTTGCGCGTTGGCCTCGTCGCCGCTCTTTTCGTAAGCGCGCGCGAGGAGCAGTTTGTGGAACGGGTCGTTCAAGTCTGATTGCTTGAGGTGCTCGACGGCCTTTGCGTAATCGCCGCTCTCAAGCTTCAGGTATCCTGCGATGTAGTGGTAAGCGGGCATGAACTGCTGCCCTTGCTCGCCGCCTTCATCGATCATCTTCTTTATCAGCTCGGCTTCCTTCCATGCCTCCTCGTGCTTGCCCATCTTCGCAAGCGCGCGGCCCTTGCCGTGGTGCAGGCGGCCTAGCCAAACCTTCTTCTCCTGCTCGGGGAGATTGCTTGAGGGCACCGTGGCGTAGCCCGCCTCGTAAGCCTTGATCGATTCTGCGGCGCGGCCGTTTTCAAGCAGCAATCGGCCTATGGAGTTCCAGACGAAGACGGGCGGGAAGTCTTTAGCCCCGGGAGTGCTTGCGTATTCGGCCTGGTAACCCTCCAGGGTCTTTAGGGCTCCCGCGAGGTCGCCCTCGTAGAGGTGGGCAAAAGCGAGACCGTAGGCGGGGCCGCCCGGCGCCGTGCCCGGCAGTTTCTTCGAGAGCGAAGTCTTGAAATACTCGCGGGCCTTGCTGTATTCGCCCTTGAGCAGGTGAATATTCCCGATGAAGGTGTAGACCCTGGGCGTCGAGCCGTCGAGCTTGCGCGCATTCTCGAAATGCACCTTCGCCTGGTCGGGGTTGTTTTTTGCCATGTTGACCTGGCCGAGCATCATCTGCACCATGCGCTCTTCCGGGTATTGCTTGGCGAGGTCTGTGAAGATCGCTATCGCCTCGTCGTGTTTTTGCGCACGGGTGAGCAGCACCGCCTCGATGTAGCGGCGCTCGGCGTCCGAGGCCTTCTTAGAAAGCTCTACGGCTTTGTCTGCGTGCGGCTTTGCGTTGGGCGGAGGGGTCGCTGTGGCGACCAGGTAATGCGCGAACGCGAATTCGGGGTCCGCAGCCACGGCCTTTTGAGCCAGCGGCAGCCACTCGTTTCCAAACCGGAAGCTTTCGATGCTGCGCACGATCTCGGCGACATACTCTCTAGCTTCTTTCGATTTGGTAGTAAAAGTTATTTTCTTTCCGTTCGTGTTGTCTGATCCGTAAGCTGTGAAGGCTGCCGACAGCAACACGGCCATTGCGAGCGTCAGGTAAGTGAAGGTCTTGCGAAATTTCATCTTCTATTTCCTCTTAATGAGCGTTTTAGCGCGACTGTTCACGGGTCAGCGCAATAATCAGGCTTATCTTGGCCAGGATTTGGCTTGCCTCGATGTACGCGCGGGACGCGAGTTATGTTTCAAGCGAATACCATTTCTTTTTTGTGGCGTGGGTGTTAAACTTCAGGCCCTATCTCGACAAAAGGGTAACCGGCATGGCGAAAAAGATTTTAGTTGTCGAGGACGACTTTGACACTCGCTACATCCTGTCACTGATCTTAAAGACCGAAGGGTATGAAGTTATCACCGCAGCCGACGGAGAGTGCGCGCTTGCGGTGGCTCGCGAAGAGAAACCCGACCTCATAATAACCGACATAAGCATGCCGCGATTGAACGGCATCGAGCTTACGCGCAAGATCCGCCTCAAAAAGGAGATGGCCCAGATGCCTATACTGGCGATCACGGCCTACGGCGCGGCTACGATGAAAAACGCCATCGCGGCGGGCGCGTCGGCCTGCGCCAGGAAGCCCCTGGTCTTCAAAGATTTCCTCCCGATGATAAAGAGCCTGCTCGCCTAGCTTTTATTCTTCTTCCGCGCGAGCGGTGGACAAAGGCCGCCTGCGGCGCTTAGAATTTTCTTTAGCTTTTATTGGACCCGCCGTGGAGTGTTCGAACTATTCAGCAGGGAGGGTTGTCACATGAAGTTTTCCAGGCCCATAAACCGAGAAGTAGAGATCGATGGTAATACCTTTATAGTCACAGTCGAAGAGACGGGCGTGGGTTTTCGCTTGAAGGGCAAGCGCAAGACCGCCCGCGTCGAATGGGCGAGAGTGCTCGAAATAGCTCAGGGAGAGCAGGGCGAGCGGGCGAGCGAGTTCCTGGGGTTTGCGGAGAGTCAGAGGGGCGATCAGCCGGACGCGACAGGGCACGAAGAGTCGCGAGAGCGCATGCAGCAGATATTCGAGCCCGAAACCACTACAAACGACGATCAAGCGGACGACCGATTCAGCCGCACCGCCACAGCGGGCGAAAAGTCAGAGCTCTAGCCGATTGTCATAATCCTTCCGAGTCCTGAGTGTTGAGTCCTGAGTGAAAGATAATTACTCAGCACTCAGCACTCAGGACTTCTGTGTCTGGTTTGACTTGAGCCGTCAAAACCCATAACCTTCCAACGCACTAAATCCATTCTTGACGTAAGAGAGATCGAAGATGGCCGACAAAGACAAAGAGCGAAGTGTGGCTGATTCCGAGCTTGCGCGAGACGCCTACGAGCGCGAGGCTACGACAGACCTCAAGGATCAAACCCCTGACCGCCCGAAGGGGATGCCTCTGCACACGCGAATATTGATAGGGCTCGTCGCGGGCGTGGTCGCGGGTGTGACGGTCAACGCCCTTGCAGGCGGGGATAATCCTCGCGTCGCCTGGGTCATCAACAATATTACGGACCCCGTGGGCGCTCTCTTTCTCAGGCTGCTGTTGATGATTGTCGTGCCGCTCGTCTTCTCGTCGCTGGTCGTCGGAGTGGCGGGCATCGGCGACGTACGGAAGCTTGGCCGCGTAGGGCTTAAAGCGTTCGGCTACACGATCATTATTTCGGCCATCTCTGTAGTGATAGGCCTGGGGCTTGCCAACACGATACGGCCCGGCGAGAGGATCGATCCGGCGACCGCCGCCGCGCTTCAAGAGCGATATGGCAAGGATGCGACGAAGACGGTCGAGGACACGACTAAGACTGCCAGCAATAAATCGGCGATGATGCAGGTCGTCGAGACGATAGTGCCGTCAAACCCGCTCGCGGCCATCGCAGGGGTCCCCGCCAATCCTAGCACCGCGACTTCTGCAGGCACGCCGAATATGCTCCACCTCATGTTTTTTGCGCTCATACTCGGCATAGCCATCACGCTGATCTCGCCGCAGACGACTGCGCCTTTTATTCGCGTGCTCGAATCGCTCTACGAGATCTCCGCGAAAGTCATCGACATCATAATGAAGTTTGCGCCCTTCGCCGTCGCCTGCCTGCTGTTCAACAACACGGCGCGGTTCGGATTGGATTTGCTGGGCGCGCTCGCATGGTTTGTCGCTACGGTGCTCTTGGGGTTAGCCCTGCACATGTTTGGCGTCTACTCGGTTTCGATCTATCTGCTCTCGCGCATATCGCCCGTAGAGTTTTTCCGCCGCATCAAGACAGTGATGCTGACGGCCTTCTCCACCTCCTCGTCAAACGCGACCCTGCCCACCGCGCTGCGCGTCACGGAAGAGAACCTCGGCGTGCCTCGCGAGATAAACAGCTTCGTCTTGACCGTAGGCGCGACGGCCAATCAAAACGGGACTGCGCTTTACGAAGGCGTCACGGTGCTGTTCCTGGCGCAGCTGGCCGGAGTAGACCTCACGTTAGGCCAGCAGGTTGTGGTCGCCTACCTTGCAATACTGGGCGGCATAGGGACGGCGGGCGTGCCGTCAGGGTCTATCCCGTTCATAGTGATAGTGCTGGCAACTATCGGCGTCAACCCCGCGCTCATAGCAATTATTCTCGGTGTCGACCGCATACTCGATATGTGCCGGACGACTCTCAATGTCACGGGGGACATCACCGCGGCGACCTACGTCGCGCGCTCGGAAGGTTACGAGCTGCTAAAGCCGCAACGCGCGAAAGCGGCTTGATGGCGCGTCACCTCGGGCGACTGTATCAGAATAATTCTGTCCGGCGATCCTCTGCCGAAAAGTCAGTAGAGGCAAATATCGGTATTATCTACAAATAACAGTATCGGTCTCAAACAGCGGCTGCGGAACGATAAATGCAGTTGCCAGTCTTTAGCCGAGAGCTTCGCGGCGCGGCTCAACGCTTGTGGTCTTTCTGAGAAGGAGCTACTGCGATGTTATTTCCGATAGGCGACGATAATTCCGATCGCACGACCACACCGATAGTCAATTATGTGCTAATCGCAGCAAACATTCTGGTCTTTGTCTTTCTGCAAGGATTAGGATCGAACGATCAATTCACCTACGCTTTTTCGACCGTGCCGCAAGAGATAGTCACAGGTCAGGACGCCGTAACGGCCGACCGCACTATTGAAGACCCGGTGAGCGGCGACAGTTTTCGCGCGCCCGGCCTGAAGCCCACGCCGATATCCGTCTACATCACGCTGTTGACATCGATGTTCATGCACGGCGGTCTCATGCACCTGTTCGGCAACATGCTCTTTTTATGGATATTCGGAGACAACCTGGAGCACGTCCTGGGGAGGTTGAGGTATCTCATCTTCTATCTTGTCTGCGGGTTGATCGCTTCGCTGGCGCATGTCTTCACGACCGTGGCCTTCGGCGGCAACCAGCTGATCCCGAGTCTGGGAGCTTCGGGCGCAATCTCCGGCGTGCTGGGTGGCTATCTTCTGCTTTTCCCCAAGCGGCAGGTGCGGGTGATAATGTTCAACTTCCTGACGCACGTCCCGGCGCTTGTCGCAATAGGGATGTGGTTTGTCTTCCAGTTGATTAACGGCCTGGGAGTGCTGGGAAGCGGGTCGCAAGAAGGTGGTGTAGCTTACGCCGCGCACATCGGAGGCTTCATCGCGGGCTTCGTTCTAATCAAGCTCTTTGCCGCAGGGCGCAAGCCGCAGGAGTTACGGCCTCAATGGCGCTGACGCTTAGTTTCTAGTTCTTGGTTTCTGGTTTCTAGTTGTGATCTATAACTAGAAACCAGAAACCAGAAACTGCCGCGCGCGAAGCGCATCATCGGCCATTATCTGTTCTTGCGATCGTGGCGTTTTGTTTCGCGCATGCCCAGCCCGTAGTTGCGACCATCCCAGGAGACGCCGTTATAGACTCGCCCCGTGACACCGACGTGAGCGTCCTTTGAAGGAACGCCATACTTCTCGCTTAAAACCCACATGCGGCCCGTGCCATCATCGATCTCAAACACTCCGGTTCCGAGCGCCCCGTAAGAACGAGTCACGCGCCCGACTACTGTAACTTCCTTGTCAAAATAACGCCCCGGGTCCGAGTTTATATCGCCTATGCGCTTGCGCTCAGGGCAGCCTGTAAGCGCCAATGCCAGCAAGGTAATGGAAATGCTCAGAAAAACGCTCTTTCTTTTCATTATTTACGGTTCCTCCCGAACAGGTGCAGTTTTAAGAGGCGGTAGGGCTAAAGTGGACGTCGTCGCACGAACCAGGACGGCGGCGTCCGGCCCTACCAAAGATTTGAGTCTTCAGACGGCCCAAAAGATGCCAGCATATCAGAATTCATTCCTGTTATAATTCGCCCGTGGTTAATGTCGAGATCATCGCCGTAGGCAATGAAATCTTGCTCGGACTTGTGCAAGACACGAACTCGAATTACCTGTGCCGCGTGGTCCGAGGCATGGGCGGGCGCGTCTGCCACATAACCATAGTGCGCGATGAGGTCAACTCGATAGCCGAAGAGCTGAAGGCTTCAATGAATAGAAGGGCCGACCTGATATTCACCTGCGGAGGGCTTGGGCCTACGGACGACGATTTAACGCTGGCCGCCGTAGCGGCCGCCCTCGGGCGCCAGCTTGCGCTCGACGAGGCCGCGCGCGGGTTCGTCGAGCGCAAATACTCGGAGCTCGCGTCAGCCGGCTACGTCGCTTCGCCGAGAATGACGGACGAGAGATTGAAGATGGCTCGCCTGCCCGAAGGCGCCCGCGCAATCGAGAACTCAGTCGGGGCCGCGCCCGCCGTTGTGATGGAAGTAAAGGCCGCCCGCATCGTTTCGCTTCCGGGCGTGCCCGCCGAGCTGAAAGCCATCGTTGAGGGGCCGCTTCAAGGGTTGCTCGGCGAGATATTCGGTCGCGGCAGTTATCGCGAGCGGGAAGTGACCGTAGAATGCAATGACGAATCACAGCTTGCGCCCGCGCTCCGCCAGGTCGCGGCCGCCAACCCCGATGTTTACATAAAATCGCGAGCCAGCCACTTCGGCTCCGACGTGACGTTTCGAGTAATGCTGTCGGCGTCAGCCACCAGCTCAGAGAAAGCCGACCAGATGATCGACCGTGCATCGGCTGACCTGGCGGGCGCGCTTCGGAATGCAGGAGTGCTGAGTGCTGAGTCCTGAGTGCTGAGGCGGACCGGAAACGACGTGCTCGTGTTTTTACTCAGCACTCAGGACTCAGCACTCAGCAC
>DASUNP010000001.1:0-1220 GCA_036277095.1 Blastocatellia bacterium | reverse complement strand
TGGTCCAGCCCCGAACTGAGGTGCAATCATAATGAGAGTTCAAGCCGCTTCTTTGCCTCCCGGATCAGAGCACACCTTGTAGCAAACTCCTCTGGCGTCTGATTATCCAAACTGCTGTGCGGGCGCTTCCGGTTATAATCTTCGCGCCAATCTTCTATCACTGCTCGCGCTTCTTCAAGGCTGACGAACCAATTTTGGTTGAGGCATTCATCTCTCAATCTCGCATTAAAGCTCTCGATGTAAGCATTCTGTATCGGCTTGCCGGGATCGATAAACCTCAGCTGCACTTTGTTGCGCACGGCCCAAGTGTCGAGCAGACGGCCAGCGAACTCCGGCCCGTTATCCAGCACTATCACCTCAGGCTTGCGCCCGCCCTCCACAAGCCGATCTAACACCCTCGTCACACGCTCACCTGGTAGTGACATGTCTACTTCTATCGCCAGACATTCTCTCGTGTAGTCGTCTACGATGTTCAATGTTCTAAAACCCCGCCCTGTGGCCAGGCTGTCGCTCATAAAGTCCATAGAGTATCTCTCGCCGGCTCGCCTCGGGGAAACAAGAGGCGCTCTAGTGGCGGTCGAAGATCGCTGCCGCCGCTTTCTTCTAAGCACAAGCCCCTCTTGCCTATAAAGCCTGTGCAGGCGTTTATGGTTCACTCTCACGCCCTCACGCTCAAGCATCACGCCCAGCCTGCGGTATCCGAAGCGCGGCCGCTCGGCCGCCAGGGCACGAAGCCTCACCCGGACATCGGAGTCATCAGCCCGCCTCGACCGGTAGCGCAGGCTAGAGTTGCCTATGCCTAAGAGCCTGCCCGCTCGCCGCTGTGACAGCTCGTATGTCTGTTGGGCATACTGAGCCGCCTGGCGACGTGTGGCAGGCTCTACCACTTTTTTGATACGACATCCTTCAGCACGCGATTATCGAGTGTGAGGTCAGCGACGATCTGCTTTAGGCGTCGGTTCTCATCTTCCAGGTGCTTGAGGCGGCGAGCCTCATTGACATCGAGGCCGCCGTACTTAGCCTTCCACCTATGATAGGTCTGTTCGCTGATGCCGTTAGAGCGGCAGACATCGGCGACCTTCTGGCCAGCCTCAACGCTCTTGAGCAGGTTGATTATTTGTTCTTCTGTGAATTTCGATTTCCGCATTCTGAGTTCTCCTGTCGGTTAGTTTACCGGAGAACTCTCATTTCTGCTGTGCCTCTTATTGGGGTCCAGATCA